>CAWDNI010000071.1:0-22790 GCA_963803615.1 uncultured Acidobacteriaceae bacterium | reverse complement strand
TTCTGTCTGCATGCAGACCGTTGCGGTGTTGCGGTAACACTCCCGGTACCGGATATTCATTGGACGGCGTGCGAAAGGCCCCGATTGTCAGAGGACTCGGAGAACGGCCACGGTTGCGTCGTCTGTTTGGATATTTCCCGAGAAACGGTCCATCGAGTCAAGGATTGACCGGACGAGTTCATCCGCGGACTGGATCCTGCGGGTCTTCGCAGTCTGAAGGAGACCGTCAATTCCCCACTCCTGACCCGAAGGACTGGATGCTTCAACCACACCGTCGGTGTATGCAAGGAGCAGATCGCCGGGATGGAGGTGAATAACCTCCTCGTGCCACGTCGCGTCGGGAAATAATCCCACCGGGGCTCCGGTCGGCTCAAGCCAATCGAGGGAGCCGTCACGACGAACAACAACCGGCGGATTGTGCCCCGCATTCACATACCGCAGCGTGAGCGCCACCCGATTCAGCACGCCATAAAACAGCGTCGCATAGCGGTCGGCGAGCGACGAGGCGCAGGCCTGAACGTTAACGGCCCGGAAGAGGCCGGTCAGATTGTCTCCAGTAAACTGAGCCGCGGTTCGCAGCGACGCCTGCACGCTGGCCATCATAAGGGCGGCAGCAACACCCTTTCCCGAGGCGTCGCCCACCACCATCGCTATCTGGCCGTCGGCTTGGCAGGAGAAGTCGTACCAGTCGCCGCCGAGAGCTCGCATTTGGCGGCAGCTCGCACTGTAGTCCACCCTGCAATGGTTCTGGGCCGTAGCCCGCATGAAGCGCTCCTGAACCGAACAGGCCTGAAGCCAGTCAAGGCTGACATCCACCACTGTGTCTTCGGTTGTCATTAGCCAACCTCCACTCGTATGTCGGTTCCCTGAGCGCAATTTCGACATGCGGCCCCGACCTTGCGGGCAATTTTTTCTGCGAGCGATGTCGAGAATGCCATGCCGGCTCCGACTCAGGTATGAAAGCGCAAGACTGGAGCCCGCCGGGCACCGGGGCTCTGGGGAAGCAATATGATCCAATCCGACGAAAAGGATTGAATGAACCTCAACCGCGTGAAGAAACCAACAGAGGAGGAATCGTCATGAAATACATTCTGCTGATGTCGAGCACGAAAGCGGGTGTTTCCGGGTATCACACATGGTCGCAGAGCGACAGGGATACGCACATGCAGACCCTAGGCGCGATTGTGAAGGAATTGGTGGAAACCGGTGAGTTCGTCGCCACACAGGGACTGTCCGAACCGAAGGAAGCCAAAGTCGTACGCGGCGAGAAGAACGGAGTACCGGTCACAGACGGCATCTTCCCCGAATCGAAGGAGTTCCTGTTGGGCTACTGGATCGTCGATGTGGCCACACCCCAGCGCGCTTACGCCATCGCGGGCCGGATTTCTGCGGCGCCCGGACCGGAAGGCATTCCGACGAACATGCCGATTGAAGTACGGCAGTTCGCGGATGCCGGCGAGCCTGCGAACTGACCCGGCGACCAGCGGGAGTCGGGGCGCGGAAGGCGCCGTTCCGTCGAACCTGAGCAAAGCCAGCGAAAAGGAGCCGAGAAAATGAAATACATTCTGATGATGAACGGGAAGAAGTCGGATTTCGAGGGATATGCCCGGTGGTCGAAGGAGGACCTTCAGGCCAATGTTGCCTTCATGCGCGCGTTCAGCAAAGAACTGAAGGACTCTGGGGTATTCGTTGCCTCGGAGGGACTGGGGTGGCCCAATGAGGCCAGACTGGTGCGCGCCGGCAGCAAAGGGGAGCCCATCACCGATGGAGTGTTTCCGGAATCCAAGGAGTTCCTCGCCGGATACTGGATCATCGACGTGGAAAGCCCCGAACAGGCTTACGCGATTGCCGCGCGGCTTTCGCAGGGGCCCGGCGCGGGAGGAAAGACAGGTAGCATGCCTGTCGAAGTGCGGCAGGTGCTGAGCAGTCACAGCGATTTGGGTCTGTAAAGCTGACATGGAGAAAGAATGAACGGCCAAACTCGGGAGATTCCGTTCGAGCACCTGCTCCGCGAACTGGCGCCGCAGGTGCTCGGTGTAGTCGCCCGCCGTTTCCGCGACTTTCCGTCCGCCGAAGATGCGGTTCAGGAAGCGCTGCTGGCGGCCTTCCGGCAATGGCCGCGGGAAGGCATTCCCGAGAATCCGCGCGGCTGGCTAATTCGGGTGGCATCCAGGCGGATGACGGATACAGTGCGCAGCGAGATGGCGCGCCGCGAGCGGGAGGCCGCAATTGCGGCAGAGGAACCGGTGATCGAGCCGGCCGAAGACATCGAGGCGGAAATGGATCCCGAGGACACGCTAATTCTGCTCTTCATGTGCTGCCACCCCGCGCTGAGCGCGTCCTCGGCGATAGCGCTGACGCTGCGGGCGGTGGGCGGCCTGACCACGGCGGAGATCGCCAATGCATTTCTGGTTCCCGAGGCGACGATGGCGCAGCGGATCAGCCGTGCAAAACAGAGCATCAAGGCGTCGAAGGCTCCCTTTCGCCTGCCGGCTTCGCAGGAGCGCAGAGAGCGGCTGCCCGCAGTTCTCCGCGTGCTGTACCTGATCTTCAGCGAAGGATATGCGAGCAGCATCGGCGCGCACTTGCAGCGACTCGATCTGGCGCGGGAAGCGATCCGGCTGACCCGCGGCGCGAGAACTCTACTGCCGGAAGATGCGGAGATCGCCGGCCTGCTGGCGCTGATGCTGCTCACCAACGCGCGAAGGGCCGCCCGGACCGGGCCTCGTGAGGAACTGATCCCGCTCGACAAACAGGACCGGAATCTGTGGGACCGGGCTGAAATCATCTGAAGGCACGCGCCTGCTGACGCTGGCGCTCTCAAAAGGAGCCGTGGGACTCTATCAGCTTCAGGCAGCAATCGCCGCCGTTCATGACGAGGCGGCCCGTCCGGAGGAGACGGACTGGCCGCAGATTCTGGCGCTATATGAACTCCATCAGCGCGTGGCGCCCGGCCCCATGGTGACATTGAACCACGCCATCGCCGTTGCGATGGTACACGGACCGGAACGCGGGCTGGAACTTCTGCAGACGCTGGACAGCGACGAACGACTGGCTGGGCATTACCGGCTGGATGCAGTGCGGGGACATTTGTTCGAGATGCTCGGAGATCCCGATAAAGCGATCCAGCACTATCGGGCGGCAGCGACCAAGACGACCAGTCTACCTGAACAGAATTATCTGATGACGCAGGCGGCTCGGCTCGAAGAGGCTCGCAAGAAAAACCAAAATGAGGTAGTATAATGAACGCCGCGCCGCTCTCCATGCGAGCATGAGCGCCTATACTCATCCTTTAATTCCCTTCTCGTTGCTTGAACCGGCCGACGCCTGTGTAACTAGGGAGTACGTCAGCGATCAGGAAGGGAGCCGAGTTGCCGGTGCAGAAACAGAACCTTGTATTCGTTCGGTGTAACTTGCTCCTTCGCACCAATAGCTACGGAGGCGCAGCAGCTAGGGCGTACAGCATGCCTTGGAAGATGCTCTAAACGGGAATTATCGTTTAATTCCTTGGACTTGTCCGTTGACGGGCACAGACCATTCCGCTCGCGGAGTGAATTAGCGATAATGCGCCAATTGAAATCGCAGACATACGAATCTTCCGAATCGCTACCAAGACATTCGTTGTGATCCCTTCGGATGAGCAAATCTCGTCCGCCCCGGCGGCTATGCTACATTTCTCGCATCTCAAGGGGGTGACTCTTTGAAGGCCGTTGTAACCACACAATACGGGCCCCCACCAGATGTGCTGCAGCTCAGAGAAGTAGCAACTCCTGAGCCCGCGGAGGACGAGGTCCTGATCAGGCTGTATGCCTCGTCGGTCAATCCGCTCGACGGTTTCACGATAAGAGGCCCATTGTTTTTCCTTCCGAAGCTTGGGAGGCTCCTCAAACCCAAACACAAGATCGCGGGGGCTGATTTTGCAGGGCGAGTTGAATCGGTCGGGCGGGACATAAAGCGGTTTCGGCCGGGCGATGAAGTTTTCGGGGCATCCTTCAGAGGAAAAGGCTTGGGAGGATTTGCTGAGTATGCGTGTGCCCGTGAAGACAGCTTGGCACCGAAGCCGTCTAACCTGTCGTTCGAAGAGGCAGCAGCCGTGCCGGTGGCGGCGATCACTGCCCTTCAGGGCCTTCGCGATCAGGGTCAGATCCAGCGCGGCCAGAAGGTTCTGATCGATGGCGCGTCTGGCGGTGTGGGTACTTTCGCTCTCCAGATTGCCAAATCATTCGGGGCTGAAGTGACTGCCGTGTGCAGCCCGAGGAATGTGGACAGGGCGCGAGTGATGGGCGCCGACCACGTGATCGATTACACGCAAGAAGATTTCACGCGAAGTGGGCTGCGATACGATCTGATTCTCGGTGCGAACGCGCATCATTCGATTTTCGATTACAGGCGCGTGCTCAGTCCGGACGGAATCTTTGTCATGGCCGGAGGTGGTTTGGCTCGAATACTCCAGGCGATGTTTCTGGGATCACTTTTGTCGCGGATTGGCTATATGAAAATGCGCTTCTTTATTGCGAAGATTAACGGGAGGGATCTGCGTCTCCTGAAAGATCTTCTTGAAGCCGGAAAGATTGTACCTATCATCGACAGGCGCTACCCATTAGGCGAGGTAGCTGAAGCCCTCCGTTATCGCGAAGAAGGACATGCACAAGGGAAAGTCGTTATCACCATTCATCATGGAAAAGATGTTCAGGATAGACTTTGAATTCTCCAGACCGCGGATGATCCGGCCAACTGTCAAACCAGAAGTTTCACTCTCAACTGGCGCTGCGGGCCGATGCACGTTTCCAGCCAGGATCAGCTCGCATGAATAGGTGTCGAGGCGATAACTCGTGAAACCGCTATAGGAGGGAGAAGCGACGAATATCTGGCAGCTTCGAGCTCCGAGCGACAACGAAGTCGGGGAAACTGGCGAATTTAAGACCCTTGGAGTGGACTAATCGGCAAGCGCCTTCATGTCCGAAAATTTGCTGTTTGTTTGGATATTCCCTTGTGCATCACGCCCGCCTTCCCAGCCCGCGTCGATATTCACGTAGGTATAGCCGAGGTCGCGCATCCCGCTCGATACCAGGACATCGGCTGCGGCGCGCACGTTGGCATCGGTGACTTTCGTATAAAACGCATACCAACTGTTCCAGCCCATAGGCGGCGTCGCGGCCAAAGGCGCAGTTTGCGCCAAGACTGCCGAAGTTACAAGGAACAGAGCGGGAACCATTAGCAGCCTGGGCGCGGCGTATACGAGAGCGAAACAACGGACTAAAGAGCAAACGATAATGCTGGTAATTTCGCCGAGCAGGTCAAGCAATGTGCTGAGCTGCAGGATCTGAAGCAACAGCGACTTCTGGCGTGAGAGGTTCATAAACGGAATTCCCTTCCCTTGAGGACGCGCTCTTCCATATTCATCCCTCGTTCGCAGTTTTGCGAATTAGTTCCCCGTTTGGATTTTGCGCAGGGCGCATCTGCCGTAAACCTGCGTCCTGGCCGACAGCGCGCGCTATCTTCGATGGATGGATGTTTCAATAACGGATCCTGAGCGCGAGCAGCAGAAACATAGGTGGGATAAGCAGCTTCCAGGCGTGGAGGATAGGCTCAACTCTCACTCCCGAAAAAATATTAAGAATTCGTTTGACTTTCTGTAATCGTCAGGCGCAGACTTTCGTCCGTAACTGGAACTATTGCAGGATGTGCGCTCTCCTCCCCCGCCGCGCATCGCGCTTCTGCAGACCCCCTGGTGCAAAACCGAAAATTCCAAGTGGAGAATCAGCATGAATAAGCGGGATTATTTGCACTCATTTCCTTCGTCGCGGGCGCTGGTCTATGACAATTGCAAGCCGAGAGTATCTGCCTTGAAAGGCTATCTTGCTTTGCTTTGTCTCGCGCTCGTCTCCACAATGGCATTCGCGCAAGTGCCGAGCACTGACCTTTTCTGCAATGCCGGTCTTCGCCCGGACGGTTATATTGACCTCGATCAATTGCCTGCCGCACCGAACTTTCCGCAATCCGGCGCTTCAGCACCGTTTATCGTTACACTTCCCGTACAGGGAGTGGCTGGGCTTACCGTGCAAGTGACCATTCCCAGTCTTCAGGGCCAAGGCTCTGGTCCTGTCTACAGCGTCGCAAACGGAGCACTGGTGCTGAATGGACCTCCAGTAGCCAACAGTGAAGTATTGATGCTCCAGTTCAGCAATTCTATAGCTGGAATCGGATTAGTCGTCAATAGCATAGGCCGCGGAGCAAATTTTACGCTTCAGACGGATGCGCCAAGCGCCGCGCCGGCTAACTTCCAGAATACGGCCAACAACTTCACTGAAGCCGTAAACTTTTTCGAGATGCCCCTGCAAGCAGTGGATCTAGAGGTTGGTTTCAAGGCCGCCTATGTTCTTATAACTCAGGGTACTTTTGGGCGCTCCAGCTTGTCCAACCTGCGGGTCCAAAGCAGTACTGTAGCTGCCGACACAAGCATGGTTTCCAAGGATGGCCTGCAACTATGGCTACGTAGCGAGTCCGCACCGAGTCCGTTTGCCGGAACTGTCGCTTCATGGCCAGATCAGTCCGGCAACGGCAATGATGCAACGCAGACGGTGGAGGCCAATCAACCCAGTGGGGTACAAGGTGATGGAAACGCCTGTCAACCTGCCTTCTTATTTGGCGGCAACCAGTACTTCAACTTCAACCTGCCCATCGACGGCTGGGGACAAATGACAATATTCATGGTTGCGAAATCGTCGGTGGATCCTCCGGCTAGCTCCTGGCCGTCGGAAGCTTCGGCGATCTTCTGGAACGAGAATGCTTATTGGGGAAACACCTTCGTGACTCCTTACCAAAAGAGCGTGCCATTCCGCTTCGGCACGACGCAAGTAGGAAATCAGCCGGTCTACCAGAGACCAATAACTATCGGGCAGGATTTCACGATCACGCGGGCGGTTCACGATGGCACGACAGACTCGCTTTACGTGAACGGCCTGATGGCTCTGAGCCAGACCAACAAGCTGGATGCCTTGAGCGGCACAACGGGGGCAGGATACATAGGCCGGGGGATCAACAACACTTACTTCCAGGGTGAGATCAGCGAAATCCTGGTGTATAACCGCGTTCTTTCAGTGGACGAGGCCAACTCAGTCGAATCGTACCTAAGAAACAAATTCGGCACGAGATAATCTTCCGTCTTTAGGGGCAGAAACAGGATAGGTGTAGCCTGCGGCTTGGGCATATCTATCCTGTTTTTGCCATAAATCCCGCTTGGTTGCAATCTCCTACCAAAGGAGCTTCAAGGCGAATTGCACCTGACGGGATGTAGTGGAAGTGCTGCTGATGGCTCCCGCCGTACCCGAAACGCCCGAGGGAGTAAATACAATCAGATTGGGAGTATTGAAATTAGCCCGATTGAGTAAGTTGAAAAGCTCGGCTCTAAACTGCAGCGTGAGCCGCTCATGAAGGACTGTATCTTTGATGGCGGAGAAATCCCAGGTGGCCAGCCCCGGCCCAACCAGGCTATCTCTCCCCAGATTGCCAAAAAAGCCGCTGTTGGCAGGCGGCTGCAGAAAGGCGTTGGGATTGAACCACTGAGCCGGCTTGCCGGTGATCGCGGAGCCCTTGAAATTTGGATTGGCAAACGGCCTCACCGAATTGTGGGTGTCGCCATTGTTGGAGGGGTTATAACTGAGCTGAGGGGTGAAGGGAAAACCGGATTGCAAGGTGACAATACTATTCACCGACCAGCCACCGGCTAACCGGTTG
This sequence comes from uncultured Acidobacteriaceae bacterium, assembly GCA_963803615.1. Taxonomy (GTDB): domain Bacteria; phylum Acidobacteriota; class Terriglobia; order Terriglobales; family Acidobacteriaceae; genus PALSA-350. Next base: position 15,053 of record CAWDNI010000071.1, on the reverse strand, counting down.
CCAAAGCTTCCCAGCCCGTCGGCAAACCTTTTTCCGTTCCCGAAAGGCAATGCATAGACGGCATTGATCACCCCCACGTTCCTGGCATCGTAGGTGGCAGGACCCCAATCGGCGCTAATGTCGTAAGGGTTGGCCACCAGGCCTGGAGCATTTCCTGCGGTTGTTCCGTTCAGTGAATCTCCATCGTCCAGCGCCTTCGACCAGGTGTAGACGCCGCGGAACGAAAGATCGTGGCTGAAGCGATGGTTAAGGTCGACCTGGAGCGCGTTGTAGCTGCTGTCGCCCAGGGAGAACCAGGTCCAAGTGTTGGCCAGTGTGGGGTTCGCTTTCGGTGCTCCAGCGGGGATGTAATAGGACCCGGCAGGAACAGGCGTATTTGCCAGCCCCGCGGGGAAACTACTCGGATAGGTGGCGGGACACGGCGATGCCGGACAGATGGACGGCACAGGCACATTGGCGTCAATACCAACCACTTCATGATACCCATGCGATCCGACATAGCCCACAGTCAAAGAGGTATTCGGAGTAAGTTCCTGTTCGATTCTCAGAGAGTAAGAGATAAGTGTCGGCATTTTCAGGTCAGGTTGAACTCCTCCAGGCACCACCAGCGCCTTTGCCGAAGGCGGAGCTTGAGGGTTGATAGGGAGCGCGGATACAGGCAGCGAAGCGATGCTATAGGTCGTGTTGAAGGGCGCGTTTTGGTCCATGCGGTATCCCAACGCGTCTTGAAGGTCGTTGTAGATTCCGAATCCGGCGCGCAGGACGGTCTTGTCAGCAATGGGACTCCAGGCCACTCCTATCCGGGGTTCCGGAAGAAACTTTGCGTTATTGACAGTGAAGGCATTGCTTGCAACCCGCGGCCGGCTCGAGATCACCCCGTTGGTGAAGGTATAGTTGGCGGCACGCCCATGGGCCTCGTTCCATCCGGTTGAGAATTCGCCGCGAAATCCCAGTGTTACCGTGAGCTTCGGGTCGACGCGGATGACATCCTGCGCGTAGAGCGCCCCAAACAATGACCGCCAATTCATCTCAGTCGGCGCGGGCGTGTACAAAAAGCTGGCGGTAGTGCCGGTGAGGAAGGTCTGAAGGCTGGTGAATGTCGCCTGCCCGAACTGGCTGAGGGCTATGGCTTCATTCGATTGGAACTGTTGGAACCATGCTCCGAAAGTAAGTAGATTCGATCCATGAGTCAGCGCAACCCGGTCTTCATAGGTATATAGATTCCGCGCCATTTTTAGATTGCTTCCATTGTTGCTTCCGGCCAGGCCAATTTGCGCCTGGGGATTGGAGGCCGCGCTTCCGCCGACCACCACAGCGCCTACGGGATGTCCTGCGAGAAAGCCCGCAACTCCCGCGGCAGGCGTGCCGGGCGTCGGTTCGCCGGTGAAGAAATAGCCGGCGCGGGAAAATCCAAAGCGCGCGCTATTCAACAGCGCCGGAGAGAAGACGTGGGTCTGCTCCAGGCTGGCGACCTGCTCCCGCAGATTGAGTATGTCGGTGCTGTAAGGATCAAGCGTGGTCGGCGTGAAGTCGGAGCCATCGTCGATGGTGTACACCCCGGAGAGACTATCTTTTGGGGAGAAGACGCGATCCAGCCGAGCGGTTCCGAAGTCTTCCCGAATGGTTTGCAAAGGGCTGCTCGAAAGCTGCGCGATTCCGTTGAAATCGGGGTCGCCGGCGGCCGGAGTCGGCCACAGGTTCAAGAGCGGCTGGACACTCGGCACGGCGGCGGCGCGCGAGGCCAAATCCGGCACGAAGGCAACTGAGGTCTGGTGCAGGTGCTGGCGGAATCCCTCGTAATTCGCGAAGATGAAAGTCCTATTTTTCTGGAGTGGTCCTCCTGCCGCGGCCCCAAACTGATTACGCTGAAAAGGCGGAGCCGAACCTTTGTCAAAGTAATTCGGGGCATCGAAGGCATTGTTGCGGAGAAACTCGTAGGCCGAGCCGTGCCACTGATTGGCGCCCGACTGAGTCACAATAGTTACTTGAGCACCCGGCCGCTTGCCGTATTCCGCGCCGTAAGAATCGCGCAAGACGTTAAACTCACGCACCGCCTCGACACCGAGCAGGAGCTGGCTGGGGCCGCCGGGCTGCATGTTGTTCTCCGCGGCGCCGGTGAATTCGATTCCATTTAACAAGAAGAGATTCTGCTGAGGACGATTGCCTGAAACCGCAAAATTGTTTCCTGTAGTCGAGTTCGATACTCCGATTCCGCCTGTCTTCTCAAAAGTGAAGTTGACGATTCCAGGGTTGGTGGTGAGAAGCAAATCGTAACTGCGTCCATTGAGAGGAAGCTCTTTCACTTCCTCCTCGCCTACCAACCCGGAGATATCCCTGGTAGTTGTATTCACGATTGGAACATTCGCGGCCACCGTCACCTGCTGGCTCACTCGACCCACCTGCAGACTCAGGTCCGCAGTTGCATCCTGTCCCACAACCAGGAGAATTCCTGTGCGGATTTGTTTCTCGAATCCGCTCTTGGCCGCCTCAACCTCGTATTTACCAATCGCAAGAGCAGGCAGTTCGTATCTGCCCGCTTGGTCCGTAACCGTGGTGCGAATAGTCCCCGTGTCCACGTTTTTTGCAGTTATTGCGGCCGCAGGCACAGCAGCACCGCTGGGGTCGGTGACGCGGCCGGACAGGCCTGCCGAGACTTGGGCTTGGGCTGTGAGCGAACAAAGACAAAGCAGAAACAGCACCAGCAGAAAAAGACGACGGCAATCGGCTAACGGCATCTTCCCTCCACACAGATCGCAAGTAGTGGCCGCCGGGGCTCCGCGGGCAAGAGCCTAGATCTGTCTCTAACTGAAGAAAAATTGAGCGAGTTTAAAGCCGGCTTTGTGGGACGGAAACGAACCCCGCTTGGAGATAACACTCGAAACGGACTCAATCGGAGCCCACTATCGATTTAAGCGAATCGAATCGTTAATGTCAAACGAGTCTGCAGCATTTGACCGAAGCGGATTCGAGAGAGGTGTATACGGTGTCGCAGGTATGTTTCGGCAGATTATTCGCGCAGATTGAAGGTGTCCAGTGTCAGCGCTGTCGCGAGTGCATCGCGCACTGTTATTTGCTGCCCAAAAAGTTTTACCCGATGCCGGTTAGAAGGCCAGTCTGGCGCTGACGTCCAATTCGCGTTGCGAGTCGGAGCGGATGGAGCCGACAACTGCGAAATTCGGCGTGCCGAATACGGCGCCTGGAGAACCGAGGTTGGTGTGATTAAGAGCGTTAAAAGCATCCGCGCGCAGTTGAAGATTCAACCGCCCCTCGATCTGTATGGTGCGGAGGAGCGAGAAATCCAGGTCGACATAACCGGGTGTTCGAAGACTGCCTCTGCCCGCATTGCCGAATGTATAGGTAGCGGGTTGCGAGAATAGATTGGTTGCGAACCAGCGCGAGATTGAGCGCTGTCCTCTGGACAGATTCGCATTGCCGGCAACGTTCGGACGCTGCGGCCCGGAAGAGAAAGCATTGGTATTGTTCGTATTGGTAGTGGGGGTGAACGCTCCGCCGGATTGCACGGTGGTGATATTTCCGACAGACCAGCCGCCGATGACCGCTCCCAGAACCCCTTTATTAAGCCATTCCCGCCCGGGACCAAACGGCAACTCGTAAACCGCGTTAAAGGTGAATCGCTTCTCGATATCGTTTTCGACCGGACCATAATCCGCCCGGCGATTGTAGTAATTGGAGTAGGGAGCAGGGTCAGACCAGAAATCGTTGGTGTCACCCAGCCACTTGGACTGCGTGTAGGTGCTCACCAGGTTGAACCCTCGGGAAAACCGCCTTTCCAAGCGCGCCACCAGCGCCTCGTACGTGAGGATGCCATTGGTCGGAGAGATGATGGTGACTTGGCTGAACTGTGGAAACGGGAGGTCCGCCTGGGATTGATGCAGGGGACCAAGGATTGACGGGGAGATCTGATTAATATTCTCAGGGAGACCGGACATCTTACGGCCCAGGTTCCCGATTCCACTCAGTTGAACGACGGTCGAAGAGCCGAATTGATGTTCTACCGTCAGGTTGAATTGGTAGCTGTATTCATTTTTCCGGTTTCGGTCGAAATAACTGACGGCGGTGTTTGGACTCGTTCCCACTGGAACGGCCCCAAACGAATCGTTCAAAACCGGCGGGACGGGTGAGACCGGCACCCCATTTCTCAAGTAGAAGGGCGCTGTGATTCCATTATCCGGACTGTTGAGCGCGGCCTGGAGAGTAAATCCGAGGGCGGCGAGGCTTTGCGTGGTATTATCCAGCGGCGGCCCGAAGTAGACCCCAAATCCGCCGCGAACCACAGTGGATTCCGTATTAAATGGTTTCAGCGCAAAACCGATTCGCGGAGCGAAGTTATTCAGGTCGTTGCCCCATGCATGGATCGGGTAGCCATTCACGCCGGCAAATTTCACGACGCCGGCGGTTCCGGAGACCGGATTGATCTGGGTGGAATCGAAGCCGTTTAGCCGATTGTTCGCGTCATACATCGGCGTGTCCACTTCATAGCGCAATCCAACATTCAAAGTGAGCCGCGGGATTGCGGCCCAGTCGTCCTGAATATATCCGGCAAGATAGGTGCTTCTGCGATCGACGAGCTCCTGCGCGGTCAAGAGGAACGCCGTCGGAAAGCCCACCTGTAAGGAAGCGAGCCCGTTGCCGGTAGTTGTGTAACCTGGCAGCCCGGTTGGCTGAGTGGGAAAGGTAAAGGCTCCGGATGCGTTCGGTTGGTTCAAATTGACGAACCGCGCCGTCCGCACTTCGCCACCGAATTTGATGTCATGACGGCCCACGCTCCAGGAGAAGTCATCCAGATACTGGAACTGCCGGAGCGGACCCGCGAGCGAGACCTGGCCGAAGGTGCTCGCCCCTTGCGAGCCCGATCCCAGGTTGCTGAACCCCGCGACTACGAATTGGGGGAAGGCGGTTTGCGGAACGCCGGTGAGACCGATTTTCTGGGGATAGTTTTTATTGAAGGTTGGAGTGAATTGATTGGCGACGCGCTGGTAAAAGGCGAACCCCAGGTTGTTGACCTTGTTTGAGCTGATCACGCGCGTCCAGGAGGCATACCAAAGGTTGGTATGAGGGTAGAGGAAGTTGATGGGATCGCCTCCCCCGGATAGCGGATAAACCGTAGAGTCCGTCGTGTCGGAACGATAAAACATGTAACGGCCCGTGAGATGGTCCTTGGAAGTAAGGACGTCGTCAACTTTCCCGATGACAAAATCGCCGGTCAGAAAACTGACGGCGTTTCCACTGAAGTTGTTGGCTCCGGCGGCGTTGCCGGCGCTGTTGGGCAGAGGATAGTAGGGAACGACGTTGGCCCCCACGGTGTCCAGGCTTGTGGTGGGAATTTTGTTTCCTGGAAACGAGGTGCGGCAGGTACTCTTTCCCACCGTGCGCGTGGTGGACGGATCGAAGATCTGACCGGCGTAGATCTTCGATCCATCGCAGGGATTCACGCCCAGCGGAGTGGTTCCGAGCAGCGCAGAGAAGTTTCCGCTCCGTTCCGCCACCGTGGGAACGGTAAGGGTCGTGGTCGAGCCGGAGTTCCGGCGTTGCCCTTCATAGCCGACAAAGAAAAACGTCTTATCGTGTTTGATCGCTCCGCCCAGTGTTCCGCCAAAGACGGAATATCTGAGTTCCGGTTTTAACTTCTGTCCGCTGGGAAGGACAGGCGCGAAGTATCCGGGAGCATCCGCGGCGTCATTCCTTAGGAACTCATAAAGGCTGCCATGCAGAGAATTCGTGCCGGATTTCGTGGTTTCAATTACGACTCCGCCCGCAACAGCGCCGTACTGCGCGGGATAATTGGTAGACATGACCTCAATCTCCTGGATCGTATCCACCGGGGGATCAATACTCTGCTGCCCCGCGCCTAAACGGAGGTTCTGGCTGAGGGCGCCATCGAGATATGTCATCTGGCTCTGGAGCCGACCTCCCGCCAGCGAATAAACTGGCTGGGCGTTGGGTGCATCGGATTGGAAGACGGCCGCGCCCAGGGTTTGGACGATGTTCATGGTCCGGCGGTTTCCGAGGGGAAGATCGGAGACGCTCTTGGATTCAATCAACTGGTTTACGCCCGAGGTGCGCGCTTCCACCAGCGGTGATGCGGAAGTAACTTCGACGGATTGCGAAACCACGCCGACCGTCAGCGGGATGTTCAGTTCAAGGGACTGGCTGGTCGTGAGCGTGATCCCATTTCGCACATATCGCTCAAAGCCCGGAGCCTCGACCTCTACCGAGTAGCCTCCGATCGGTAGATTAGTCAAAGAATAATAGCCGTCGCTGTTTGCCTTCCCCGGAAACTTCACTCCGGTGGCGTTCTCGGTCGCAGTGACAAATGCTCCGGGGACCGCCGCTCCCTGCGCATCCGTCACCGCCCCAGCTATGGAGGCGGTATTCGTCTGTGCGTGGCCGGCGGAGACAAACACAAAGAAGGTCATGTAAAGCAAGAAGGCCGATCTCTTCAAGTAATTCCTCCCTCGGATGAAGCGTTGAGAGACCGCTCTCTCAAAGAGAGAAAGGAATATACTTGCTCGGTTTGAGCATTGTCAAGCAAAAGTTTAGAGTAGTCGCGAGAACGGATTTCCGTTGCCAGTCAGCCTGTAAAGCCGGTCGAAATTTCAATCACTTACGCACGGTCTGAAGGCGTTACCCGCCCTGAAAATAGGCTGCTATGGTTCTTGAAATACGGTCCTCTTAATTTTGGTTTCCCACATCTGACGCAAACAGCGCGTCGGATATGGGCACCGGAGATTTGTTGTACTGTCAACAAGAACATAGCGCGGATTTCACCCCTGGTGGTGGCCGGCAGGTCATGTGGTCTGATATACAGCAGAGTTTTTCCGCAGCCTGTAGGGCCGGAAAATCTCCGGGCCAGGTTCTTCTTCCACGTATTATTTGCTATTACGTATTGCTTCCGTCGATAATCTGTTGCCAATGATCGTTGGGGAAAGCCCTGGTGGCGTCGAAAGGCGGCAAATCCCGCTGGTCCTTGTCGAGGGGCGCGATGCCTGTCGTGTTCACATACCAGTAGAGCAATCTGCGCTCCAGTTGGTCTTGTAACAGCGCAACGCGGCTCTCGCCAAACAGATTGTCCTCCTGCAGCGGATCGTTCTCTTGGTCATATAATTCGCATTGACCCTGCGGTCGTACGATCAGCTTATGGTCTCGTGTCCGAACCATGGCGCTGCGCGATATGGTCTGTGGACGTTCGGTCTGCAATTTCGTCTTCCCCGCATACGACCCTCCAGCGGAAATTTCGGGTGATAGGAATGCTTCCGTCCATGGTTTGCTGCCCACAGGCGGCGCCCCTTGAGCCTCGAAGCATTGCGGCTCGTAGACGTTATATCCGCCTTCGCCGAAGGCGGCGCGGTGCTTGTCTCCCGCCGCTCCCTGGGCCTGCGGGCACAGGCTGCGCGAAAAATGCGTGTGTTCCGCCTGGATTCCGCCGAGGTCCAGACACGTCTGCATCACGTCGAACAGCTCCACCATCTCTTCTGAATTGACGCCCTTCGCTCCGCCTGGAATTTTTGCAATCAGGGGCACATGGGTCAGGCAGTCCTCCAGCCCGCTGGTCCACTTCTCGACCAAGCCGTAATCTCCCGCGTAATCTCCGTGGTCGGAGAGTACAAACACCGCGGTATCTTTCTCATGCTTGGTGCGCTCCACCGCCTCCATCAACTCGCCCAGCAGCCAATCTGTATAGCTCACCTTGCCGTAGTACACCGCGCGGATTTTACGGAATGTTTCTTCCGGCAGCTTGTCCAATCCGTAATATTTCCGCATGCCCGCAACGTGCGACGGCTTTTTCGGAAGGTCCTGGCGAGCCAGCCGGGGCACATCCTTTGGGTTGTACATGTTGTAGAAATCCACCGGCGCCGTATACGGCGGATGCGGCTGGATGATCGGAAGGAAAATGCAGAATGGCTTGTCGGTTTCCTTGCGGTCGAGGATGTCGATTGCGGACTGCACCAGTGCGTAGTCGTACATCATCCGGCGGTCGCCCATGGGAGGTTGTAAAAACGAGAGGGAGCCGGGAGTCAGCCCATATCTTGACCCGGCAGCGTATCCGCTAAAATGGGCGCCCCCCTTGCCCACCTCCGACCAGGCCGTCACGCTATCGTAAAAGGTCTGCGCGGCGAGTGCATCGTTCTTGCCGTACCAGAAGACGTCGTATCCGCTACGCTTCAAATAGCGAAATAGGTTCGGCTCCTCCGGGCGAAGAAAATATTGCAGGCTGCGATGTCCGCGCACGCTCGCTGGCCATCCTGTGAGCAGGCTGCATCGCGAAGCGCCACAGACCGGAAACTGCACGTGACAGTTGGCAAACCGCGTTCCGTTCATCGCCAGCCGGTCGAAGTTCGGCGTCTTCGTCAGCGGGTTCCCGTAGCAGGCAAGACTGTCCGCCCGCAACTCATCGGGCATAAAGAGAATAATATTTGGCCGCTTCGCCAGCTCTCCCAATGCGGGCGCGGAGGCAGCTTCATTCACCTGCGGCAAGCCCTCCGCGCTCCCCGGCAGCACGCCTGCCAACATTGCGGCGCTGGAGAAGCCGAGAAAATTCCTGCGGTTGATACTATTCTTCATCGTTGATTCCCTCGTTCATCGTCCGTTTCAGAGCATGATTTCACCAGCGTCCATAAGTGGTGGGATAAGATTTCCCAAGAGACCGGTACCTCTACTGGGATGGAAAGATACGCGCGCAGTAGGAGGAATGTCAATGTGAGGTTCTCTTGGGCAGATCGGCGGTTACATGGTCTAATTCGTGTCTTTCTATTTGTGTCTATCGAGAGCCAGATTTTTGGCTTCCTGGCGGTTTTTGAGGTCTTCGCGCAAACCCTCATTACTTAGATCAAGCGCATGTGAATTCTTCCAATCATGATGCACGACCTTATCCAGCCGCCCGATGACACTTTCATCGGACACCTCAATCGCCAGCTCCCGCCTGCTATCGAAACTTCCGGGCGTGAGATTGATCGATCCCACAATGGCCCTTTCTCCGTCAGAGAGCAGCATCTTGGCATGAAGTCTCAGATGCTTTAGCTTATGAATCTCGACGCCTACGTCGTCCATGATGCGTAGGCCGCCGACACCCTCGACCAACTTTTCCTCTTTCAGCGTGTGCGGCGGTCGCGCCATCACCTGGACCTTGACGCCGCGCATCTTGGCCCGTACCAGATGCTCGATAATAATCGAGTCCTGATACCGCTCGTTCTGTACGAACAGCGTGTGTTTGGTCCGATCAATGAGCTCCGCAATCCGGTCGCGAGCGTTTCCCTTGCACCAGATGAGATGTGCCCTAGCAGGATCGAAATGCGTTCGATTCCAATCCGCCACAAAGCACTCCTTGATTTCGGCTACCTCATGCTCATGGCCGGTGATCACGGCATAATCGCGCGTTCCGGTCAGGTTTTTGGTTTCCCAGTTGAGGGACTTTACAAAGGCCGTCGTATCGTCAACGATCATGGACTTTTCGTGAGTGAGATCGAAGGCGGGGTTGCTGTCCATAACTTCGACGCCGCCCGCGCTGAGTGCTTTGCGGGATTGCTCATTTTCAGTTTCGCCGCTGCGCCGCGCCGGGTTGAGCATGACTTGTACTTTCACGCCCCGCTTTTGCGCGGCGATTACCGCCTTGAGCAGCAACGGATCGGAGAAAATGAACATTTTGATGTGAAGCGATTTCGTTGCTCCGTCGATTGCGGCAACAATGGGCTGGGCCGAATCATCGGGAAGAACGAGTAAGGAACGGGACATGCAGCCTCCATTATTCGAGCGTCGTATTCGAGTACCCTCGTCGCCTTTCATACTCCAGGAGGAGTCACAAAGCCTCACTAGCGCGCCGAGTGCGTTATTGCGTGACTTTCTCCGGTGCTGGATCGATCTGAATGTGATATAGCTCGGCATAAACTCCGCCGAGATCCAACAGTTCGCGATGTGTTCCCTGCTCGGCAACCACTCCGCCCTTCAGCACAATGATCTTGTCGGCATCTCGGATGGTGCTAAGCCGGTGAGCGATGGTGATAACTGTCCGGCCTTTCATCAGCCTCTCCAACGCTTCGATAACAAGTCTCTCAGACTCGGTATCCAGGGCGGCGGTAGGCTCATCGAGGATCAGGATCGGGCTGTTGCGAATGACGGCGCGTGCAATTCCGATCCGTTGCCGCTGACCTCCCGAAAGTGTGAGTCCCCGCTCCCCGACCAGAGTGTCATAGAGGCGCGGCATACGCAGGATGAACTCCTCCGCATTGGCAAGCTGCGCAGCTTTCTGGATTTCCTGCTCAGTCGCGCCGGGACGGCCGTAGGCGATATTCTCGCGGATCGTACCCCGGAAAAGCACTGTGTCTTGCAATACGAACCCGATCTGATCGCGCAGGCTGCGGAGCTTGTACTGACGAATGTCGATACCGTCGAGCCGTATCTGGCCTGCCGTCGGATCATAAAAACGGGGAATCAAGCTTACGATGGTGGATTTGCCGCCGCCGGTGGGACCCACAATGCCGACAAGCTGTCCGCAGCCGATAGTGAAGCTGACGTCCTCGAGTACCGGGGCTTGCTTATCATAAGCAAACGCTACATGCTCGAAGACGATCTCCCCGCGAACCGGCTTAAGCTCCTGCGCTTGCGTACTCTCCGGAATGACATCGTCGGTTTCGAGGATGGCCCGGACCCGCTCTACTCCAACCCCAGTCTGCGCGATCACGTTGGTCATCTTGGCGAGGTCCTGAACGGGCTTGAAAAATTTGCTTAAATAGGCGAGAAAAACGGTAAGCGCGCCTATGGTCATCGCCTTGGCGAGAATAAGTGAAGCGCCGCGCCAAAGCACAAATGCCGTGCAGAGCGCGATAGTCAGATTCACGATGGGAGAGAGCAGGGATTTTACTTTTCTGGCTTTCAGCGCGGCGGTTACGGTGGCGAGACTTGCTCCACCAAGCTTTTCTTCTTCCAGATCCTCGCGCCCGAATGCCTCCACGACTCGCTCCGACTCCAGCCCTTCCTGGACGACTGACACCAGATCGGCTTGCCGCAGACGAACATTGCGCGTGGCCTTTTTCACCGATTGCTTGAAGCGCGATACAAAAAAAAGAAGGAAGGGAGTGATTCCCACTGCAATCAGCGCAAAATCCCAATTAAGCCAAAACATGAGACCCAGCATCTCGACGATGGTTAACAGGTCGACGAGTATTCCAAGCGTCGATGAGGACGCGAAACTTTGGATGGTCTGGATATCGTTTGTAATGGTGCTGAGAAGGGCGCCGGTCTGATGGGTATCGTAATAAGAGAGGGAAAGACGCTGGAGGTGCTCGTAGGTCCTCATGCGCAGATCGTGCGCGACGGATTGGCCCACGCTTTCCGTGTAGTAATTATCGATAAAGGAAGCGAGCGAGCCGAGTGCGGCGATCAGCACCACGGCTAGAGCCGCGAATGCGGCGATTTCCATTTTTCCGTGGCCCAGAGAGGTACCGGCTGCCGAAGCGAAAAACCGGTCCAGAAATTTGGGAAGATGATGGCTGGCGACCACGTTGTCGAGAATGACCTTCAAAGGCCACGGCGCAGCCAGGCTCATCAGGGTTTCGACAAACATGGCAAGCAGGATCACCAGTAGCGTTCCGCGATAGGGTCGAACCAGTTCCCGGATCAGTCGCGCCATGTGAGTGTCTGCCTTTTGCGTTCACCACCCTTCCCGCTGGAGGAGCAGGCTTGAGCAGTCTCCTTTAGTCTGCGGCAATTGTAGCGCCTGTAATCGGGAGTCAATCCGTCTTAAAAATCGATGAGCTGCGGCTTTGGCGCATCCATGGGGATATGGATGAAGGCGAATCTTGTGGAGGGGATAGGATTCCGTTGATCTGAATTCAGGAGTTATTTCAGAGCAGCAGAGTGTATGTACCTTTACGCGCCCACCTGAAGGTGAATCAAGCGGGTGAGCTGCTAGCCTAGATCTCTCGCCCGAAGTATGGAGAAAATGGGAAATGTGGAGCCCTGGACTTTGCGGGGCGCACTCCAAGACAACGCGCTGAACACCAGGCTGAAAGCCCGGTCTGTTTGAATCCAACCTTCATTCCCGCGGATCTGAAGACCCGGCTACCCCCGGACTGAAAGTCCGGGGCTGCCACGCTTTTTTTGAGAAATCCAAGCTTTACGTCTCAACAAAAGTTGGGAGATATAGGGCACCCTCATTTTCGTTCTCAGTGATGCCCTTAAGAGCTTCTAAACCATGTGCTTATTGATGCTCTTATCGATCGTGTCCTTAGGCACAAATCCAACGATCTGCTCAGCTACCTTTCCGCCCTTGAACAGAAGCAACGCGGGAATACCGCGAATACCATAGCGCATGGGAGTGGCCGAATTGCGATCCACGTCCATCTTCATCACTTTCAGTTTGCCGTTGTACTGGGTTGCAACCTCATCCACCACGGGGGCCAACGCGCGGCATGGACCGCACCAAGCAGCCCAGAAATCAACCAGCACGGGCTGTTCCGATTGCAGGACCTCCTGCTCAAATGTTGCGTCGTTGACTTCAAAAACCGCCTGTCCAGCCATGTTCCTCCTTGAACCCCTGACCTTCCCCGGAACCCCGAATCCATAATTGGTCCGGCTTTGCCGAGGATAGCATTCCGATAGATGCGTTCGTGGGACAAAAGGTCGCAAATGCCAGAACACCCGCCGGGACAGCCCCAAAGAAAAGCGCCCGCAGCCATTTAGGCCACGAGCGCTAGAGCAGCCCTCCCCCAGAACTGCCCACGAAGCGAAAATAGGGCTTCGTACCTGCCTTGTAAACAAAACTTAGGTAACTAATTGGTAATGAGGCTGACTATAGCGTTTTCACAATTACAGTGTCCTGGTGAGAGTTGGCTATGTGCAGGCGTTCTTTGATGGAACGCCTGCGTCGAGACTAGTTTCTGGGGATACACCAATCGTGAAAACGCTTTAGCCGAAAAGACTCATACTCGTGCCTTCGCCCCAAAGCCCCACCTCCAGCAGTTGAACCCGCCCCACACGCTGGGAGTGTTCAAGAATCTCCCGTTTCACCCGGGAAGGATCGCCGGAATTCAGCAGCAGTACCGCCGGGCCGGCGCCGCTTAATGTGACGGAGAGAACCCCATTTTTTCCCGCCAAAGGCAAGAGAGCAGGAAGCAGAGGGCAAAGTTCAGAGCGATACGGCTGATGCAGCACATCGACGCTCGCGAGCGGCAGCAAATCATCCCTTCGCAGAGCAAAAGCGGCAGTCATGAGAGCTACGTTTTGCAGATTTGTCACGGCATCCGCCCTTGTGTAGCTATCGGGCAACACGGATCGGGATTTGGCGGTCGCGACCGGGCTTTCGGGCAAGACCAAAATAGCCCGCCAATCGGGCGGCGGAGAGATCGAGAGAGCAGAAAGTTCAGCCTTTCCACCGGCCGCCACTGTCAGGCCACCGTACCAGCAGGCGGCCACGTTATCAGGATGACCTTCCAGGCGTGCCGCAGCTTCCACAATCCTGGTCGAGCTCCAACCCAGAGCGCCAAAATGAGCAGCCAGTGCAACGCCGGCCAAGCGCACGGCCGCCGAAGACCCGCAGCCCATTCCCAGGGGGATGCCGTTGTTCATACGAATCGCCAAAGGCGCAACTTGCCTGCGCTCGGCGGTCAGTATGCTGCGGTAGGTCTCTATCAGTAGATTGTCCTCAAGCGCGGCGCAGATCTCATGATCTCGCCCGCTGGCCTGGATAGAGAATTCCGACGCCGGCGCGGCTTCGATCTCCAGGAATAGCTCCAATGCCAGGGCCAGCGCGTCGAAGCCCGGACCAACATTCGCGGAAGTCGCGGGAAGTTGAAGCCGCGCTGTCTTCATTGTGGAAGTTTCATGCGTGGATGGTCGATTCCAATTCCTGGAGGACAGCGTCGGGGGATGCTTCGAGCGATCGGGTGGCGCGGCGGGTCTCGGTCAACTCTCTTTCCCAACCGCGTGTTTCGTCTCTGCTCAGGAGCTGACCGCGATGGAAGTCTATCGTATAGTCGGAATCCTTAAGCATGTGGCCGGTGAGCAGCAAAACCACGGACTCCGACTTCATTATCTTGCCCTGCCGCACCAGCTTCTTCAATCCGGCCAGGGTCACCGCTGAGGCGGGCTCACAGCCAATTCCCTCCTGACCGATTTCCGCTTTAGCGATGGCAATCTCCGCTTCACTCACCTGTTCGCAATAGCCGCCGGTTTCCTGCACCACGCGAACAGCTTTTCGCCAAGAGGCGGGATGGCCGATGCGGATGGCGCTCGCTCGAGTATTCGCTTCCATAGGCTGCAGCGATTCGCCTGCGGAGTTCTTGAGGCTCAGATAGAGCGGATTGGCCCCTTCGGCTTGAATAATGGAAATTCTGGGGACCGTTGCCGTGATCCCCAGATGCTTCATTTCCAGGAAACCTTTGCCTAAGGCCGAACTATTCGCCAGATTTCCTCCGGGCACGATCACGTGGTCGGGAACCTGCCAGTCGAGTTCCTCGGCGATCTCCAGGGCGGGTGTTTTTTGTCCTTCCAGACGATACGGATTGACCGAATTCAACATATATACGGGAGCCCGGCGAACTACCTCGGCCAGCACGCGCACACATCCATCGAAGTCTGTCTTTAACTGACAGGTCAAAGCGCCGTAATCAATCGACTGAGACAGTTTGGGCCAGGAGATCTTGCCTTCGGGCAGCAATACCAGGCTGTTCATTTGGGCGCGCGCGGCATAGGCGGCCATCGAGGCCGAGGTGTTGCCGGTCGAAGCGCATGCGACCCATTGGAATCCGCGCTCGCGAGCTACGGAAAGCGCCGCGGTCATCCCGGTATCTTTGAAGGAGCCGGTGGATTCATGCCCTGATGCTTGGCATAGAGCTGGTCTAAGCCCAGTGCCTCGGCCGACTCGGCAAGCTTATAGAGGGGCGTGTTTCCCTCGCGCAGCGTGACAGCGCGTTCCGGATTGAGAATGGGCAACAGCTCGCGGAAGCGCCATACTCCGCTGCGGTCGATGGGCAGTTTGGATTGCAGACGCTCACGCCATAGCCAGCGCAATGCGCCGGGTTGGGAAAGCGGCGCGAATC
>CAWDNI010000070.1:0-14083 GCA_963803615.1 uncultured Acidobacteriaceae bacterium | reverse complement strand
TCCTTGGTTAACTCTTTCACTTGCTGGCTTTCTACAGTATGAGTCCGTCGTCTCAGAACTGAACTTTCAAGGCGAATTGCAGCTGTCGCGGGGTATTGGCCAGTGCTGAAACAACCCCGAAGGTCGGGGTTCCAACAGTAGTGCCGGGCGCTGCGAAGACGGCGGAGTTCGTTAAGTTGAAGGCTTCGGCGCGAAACTCGAGATTCGCTCCCTCGAGCAAGGGAAAAACCTTGAACACCGATAGATCCACATCCCGGTACCAATCGGAGCGCAATGCATTTCTTCCGAAGGTCCCGAAGGTATAGCGCGGCGGCGCTACGAAGGCATTGGGATTGATCCATTCTCTCGCGGTGCGATTCTGAGGGAGCGGGTTGCCGGCGAGATTTGGTTGCACAAATGTATTGCCTACGTTTGCAATATCTCCGCTTACCGTCAGGCTATAAGGCGTTCCCGATGAAAAGCTGGTAATTGTATTCAATTGCCAACCGCCCAAAGCTGTGTTGACCAGGACGTTGTCGGATTTATACCGCCGGCCGCTTCCAAAAGGAATCTCGTAGACAACCGAGCCCGAAAATATGTGAGTAAGGTCGAAGCCCGAGACGCTTCGGTCGGCCTGCGGATCGTACGGATTCTGCACCAGGCAACCTTCCACGCCGGCGCTTCCCGAACATGCCAGATCGATCGACTTCGACCAGGTGTAAGAGAGTAAATACGTCAATCCCCCGCTCGTGCGCTTGTTGAGAGTAGCCTGCAATGCGTTGTAGTTGCTGTTGCCGGTGCTGTCGTCGAAGTTAGTCGGAATGATATACGGATACTTTCTTCTGCCGGCAACTTGTGCAGGCGTCCCCGGCGCGGGATATTCCGCTGTGTTTTGCAAGCTTCCCAGGTCGATCCTGAGGTTATGGGAGCCCGCATAGGTCAAAGTAAAAGATGTGTCGGCGCCAAGCACCTGCTCCACGCCGAGATTCCATTGATCGGAATATGGAGTCAACATATCGGGGCTTCGGTAATATGTTGCGTTATTGAATGGAGTGGCCGCGGGAGTGATCTCCGACCTTCCCAAACTTAGCGGATCCTGGATGGTGACCGTGGGGGTGGTCTGGTTGAGCGTATTTACAGTAAGCAATCCGACGGACGGCCATGTTCCGGCAAAACTTTGCGACTGCTGCGTGACATAAGACCATTCGTCATAGAACCTCCCATATCCGGCATGAACCGAAGTTTTGTCGGATGCCTGATAGGCAAGGCCTACTCTCCCCTGCCAATTGCCGTAGTCCGTGTTGTGAAGCGCGCGATTCTTGTTGGGTGTGACTACGACGTTGGCCGGCAATGTGCCGCCGGGAATGCACGGGGCTCCTCTGGTTGAAGAGCAGGCCGGAGGTATAGCGGTGATGATGTAGGTTCCATTATGTAGATTCATATCTCCTACATAGCCCTGCCCGTCGCTTAGATATCCCAGTACCGGCCATACTGTTACGTCCCAGCGCACGCCGAGATTTACCGAGAGGCGCGGCGTCAATCGCAGTTGATCCTGAAAATATGCTCCGCCTACCTTCCCGCCATGTTCCCTTTCCAGTTGGCTCCTCCTCTGGGCCGCGGTGGGCACTCCCAGCAGGAAGGAGGCGAGAGCGTCGCCTGTCGAGGCGCCGCTCGAGCTGGTCGGATTCTCAAGGTTTGAGGTCTGGAAGCTGCTTGTAGTCTCGCTGGCGGCATCGATAGGCTCCCGGTAATTGTTTGTAGCGAAGAGCCCACCCGCTTTCAACGTATGCCTGCCCAAAATCTTGCTGAATGCGCCTCCATACTCAGAGACGTCGGAGCCGGTCGTGTCCTGGAAAAGACTGCTTGGAACCGAGAGGTAGCCTGTTACGCCGATTCCCGGGATGCCATTCTGAGTGGGCGTGGAATAGCCGTTGAGAAAGGTACTGGAAAATCCGGCGTCGATGAGTGTCTGTACAAGACCTGAAGGCGCCGTCGGATATGCGAGTTGTTGTGTAAGGTGCCCGAAATTTCGGGTGAAATATGCCTCCAATGTGGAACTCGCGCCGAACGTATGAACTTCATGCACCGTAACGTTGTATCCGCTCACCAGGTCGGGCTCGGTGACGCTCGGAATGCCGCTGGCGGCAATGTACGGCTGGTTGAAAGCGGAGACGCGCCCATATAGAAAATCCCGGCTGCCGAATGCTTGGTCCATGCGGCCGGAGTAACTATCGGAGTTTGTGCTTATCGGTTGATTGTCATAAACGTTGCCGCCTGCTACTCCGGTGAGAGTGGGCGCGGGAAAGAGCGCTTTCGCATAGGTCAAAGCCGCCGCGGAAATCAAACCTGAAGGGATCTGGTTGTTGGGAAATGGATCCCTCAGGTACTGGCCCGGCTTGTTTGGATCGGGGCGGGTGCTGAACGGGTTATAAATCACAATGCCTTTGGCCAGCAGGTTGCTGAAATCGCCATTCAGTTGAGCAGGCGTTGGGGTGGTCAGCAGAGTCTGCGCCGATTGGCTTTGCCGGAATCCTTCATAAGCAAAAAAGAAGAAGGTTCGATCCTTGCCGTTGTAAATGTGGGGAAGTAATACCGGACCGCCGAGCGTGCCTCCGAATTGGTTTTGCCGCAAGGGGTTGACAACGGTTGCGAAATAGTTGCGCGCGTCGAAGGCCGAATTGCGGATGAACTCCCACAAGGCCCCGTGGAATTGGTTTGTTCCGCTTTTCGTCACGACGTTGACTATGCCGCCGGTTACTTGGCCGAACTCCGCCAGGTCATTGTGCGATTGAACCTTAAACTCCTGAATGTCATCGACAATAGGCTGGTAGTTATAAGCGCCGTTGTAGGAGTTCAAATCATTTCCGCCATCGAGAAGGAACATGTTGGCGCGATTGCGTTGTCCGTTCACGGAGGGGAAAGTGAATGTTCCGATCGGGTTGGACGTTTGACCCCCGGTTGCATTTTGGGCAACTGTGATCCTGCTGACACCGGGAGTGAGTTCCAGCATTTGGGTGAAGTTCCGCCCATTCAGGGGAAGATCGGTGACAGATTTGGTTGCAATTACCGCTCCCAAAGCCGCGGTAGTAGTCTGCTGGGTGCTGGAATTGGCGGAGACGCTGATCGTCTGCTGGACCGAGCCGGGAACCAGCGTGATATTGAAAAGCCCCGCCTGATTTACGCCCAGAACAATGTTAGTTTCTTGAGCTGAGGCAAAACCGTCCCGGGTAACTCCGAGCGAATATTTCGCCGGCGCTACGTTCACGAATGCATAGGCCCCGGATCCGTTGGTTTCGGTGGATTGTTCCACGCCGGTCGCTATATTTCGCAGCGTGACATGTGCTCCCGGAATGACGGCGCTGTTTGGATCGCTTACGGTTCCACTGATTGAGGCTGCCGACTGCGCATGAGCCCGTGCGGGGCAGGCGAGCTGCACTAAAGAGAGCAGGCCGAGGACCATAGCGAAAGCGGCCAGAGCATTTTTTCTATAGGTGTAGACCGGAGCACGGCTGTATACGCGGCTTTTTCTCAAGAAAAGCCGCACATAACCGTTCTCGGAAGCGAAACAGTAATAGGAAAAATGCTCTAGCCGCGGACGGCATTCGCTCATCGTTCGCCGGAGACGGTCAGAGCGCTTAGCAAGTCCGATGGAGGAGCGGGCGATTCCTGATTGCATTGTTTTTCTGTCCTTTTGCAAGTTCCCGAACAATGGCAGGGTTGATGCACCGATCACTTCGTGTCAGGCGGCCGGGGCCGGCTCCAGTCCGGTTCACCTGGCGTTCTGAAAAAAGCAGAATCATGAACGGAAACAACTATACGTTCCAGATAGATTCAAATGCAACCATAACAAGGCGCTAAGTCTGCCGGCGGGGACACAATGCTTAAATTCATCCAATTGATTAAGCTGGAACGGTGACGGCGGCGGGTGGAACTGAAGGGCGTATCTTTGATCGGATTTGGCGAAGGAATCGGATTGAGCAACGGCGGGAAAGTGGCTGGATTTACCGGAATCGGGAGCGTACTCGGGCAAACCTATGGACATCAATGAAGTCTGATTTGGCCGGCGAGATAATTGCACGACCGGAAACTAAGCACGCCTATGCCATTCGCAACGGGCTGCTTTGCGCGTTGGCGGTCGCTGTGGCGCTGTTCGCCACCTATCCGGTTGCGGACCTGGGTATCGTCGACGACTGGTCGTACATCAAGACGGCCCTCGACTTCGCCCGCACCGGACATTTCATTTTCAACGGCTGGGCCACAACCATGCTCGGGTGGCAGGTCATTTTAGGCGCGGCCTTCATCAAAGTCTTTGGCTTCTCCTTTACGGTTGTGCGTTCGTCATTGTGGCTTCTTGCATTGGCGAGCGTATTCCTGTTTCACCAGATCCTCCTGCGTTTCGGCATCAGACCCGCAAACGCCGTCTTCGGCGCGCTAATGCTTGGGCTCTCGCCAATCTTCGTTCCGCTGGCGGTGACCTTCATGAGCGATATCCCGTCGCTGCTTGTCATTCTTCTTTGCATTTATATGTGCCAACGTGCAATCGCGGCCGATACCGATCGCTCTGCTCTCCTGTGGCTGTGTTCCGCAACTCTTATCAATGTCGCCGGGGGTACGGCTCGCCAGGTTGCGTGGTTGGGATTTCTGATTATGGTGCCGTCGACGGCCTGGCTTCTGCGCAGAAGGCGCGGCGTCTTGCCGGCTGCATTCCTGATGTGGGCAGTTGGTTTCATTGCGATACTTGGGGTGCTGCATTGGTTCAACCAGCAACCGTATACCGTATCGGATAATGCATTCATTTCGGCTCCCATCAGCCCGGCAATGGCGTTTTCCCTGCCACTGCTGCTGGTAAAAACCTTGTTGTGCATGACGTTAGTTCTCTTGCCGCTTTTCTCCGCAGCGTTTCCCGTGGTTGGAGAGTTGAGTCTCCGGGCGCGGGCTCGTGTCGGATTCCTCATGCTGGCGGTCGTGCTTATCTATGTTTTTCTGAGATCCCGCGGGACGCTCGAACACGCCCTCATGCCGTGGATCTTTAACACCATCGGCGCCCAGGGCATCGTGCCGGCCCACATGGGATACATGTTAGGATCGCCGCCAGTGACCTTGGGGCTGGGAATGCGGGTCGCCATTTCGTTGATTGTGGTGGCGGCGGACCTGATATTTGTCGAATGGGCAATCTCCAGGCGATCCTTCCCCGGCCCCATCGAAAACACACTGAAAATTAAGGATTCTTCGTGGCGAGAAATAGCTTGGATTCTGGGTCCCTACGCGCTGACCTACGTCGGCCTCCTGCTGCCGCGAGCTATCCATGGCTTCATTTTCGATAGGTACCTGCTCCTGCTGCTGCCTGCCGCCATCATCGTGCTGCTCAAGTTTTTCCAGGAGAAAGGCGGAATGGAGCCCGGCGTAATCGGCTGGATTGTGCTCAGCGTGTTTGCCCTCTACACCGTGGCGGATACCCATGACTGGTTTGCGCTGGATCGCGCGCGTCTGGCTGCCGCCGGCCGCATCCTTGCTCTTGGCATCCCAAGGACAGCGATCCAGGGAGGATTTGAATATGACGGTTGGACACAAATCCAAAATGGCGGCCACATCAACCAGGCGTTTATCCGCGTGCCCAAAGGAGCCTATGATCCCAACGTGCCCCCTTTGCCGCTGGCTCCGGACTGCTCCTTTCCGTTTTCCATGAATACGCCCGCGATAAAGCCGAAATACTTTTTGACCTATGAACGCAAGGATTGCCTGGCGCCATCGGAGCTTCCTGCCGTGCCCTATCGCGCGTGGCTGCCCCCTTTCCATCGCACCGTCTATATTCAGCAGCTCCCGCCGAATGCAAAATAGTGTATTTCCCCGTCAGTCAGATTTAGAGTAACCAGTGATGACAGTTCCCGGCCGGGTCACCATCGGACTCCCAACCATCAATCGCAGCCGCTTGGCCCAGCGTGCAATCGGGAGCGTACTCGGGCAAACCTATCGGGATATTGAACTCATCGTTTCCGATGACGCATCGACCGATGACACAGTCGCGAGTGTCGAACAGATCGTCGAACAGATCCAAGAATGCGCGGATCCAGGATGCGCGGCTGGTTCTTTACAAGCAAAAGGAGCGGCTCGGACTTGCCGGGAACTTCGATTTTTGCCTGCGGCATGCGACGGGCGAGTTTTTTCTGTTACTCGGAGACGACGATGTTCTCTTGCCCACGGCAATAGAACGGCTGGTCGAACCTTTTCTTGGGCAGGTCACGGGAGTCGAGCCGGATTCCGTCGGTATGGTTTGGTGTCCCTGCTTTATCGCGGATACCGAAGGCAAGCAGCTATGGATTACAGACAGCGGCCCCTCCACTGAGAAGCCTGCCTCCATGATTGCTGCGCTGATAGCAGGCAACAGAGGTTCGCGGCTGAGCGGTATTCTTGTGCGAACTAAAGATGCGATTGCCGTTGGAGGTTACGAAAAACGGCATGGAGACCAATGCGACCTGGGAAACTGGGGACGTGCCGCGTTGCTTCGCGATTTTGTTGTCTGCGTCAATGAACCGCTCGTTCAATATACGAACCACCATGCCAGCACCACGAGCCAATCATCGATCCGGCAATGGCAGGAATGGGCAAGCATTATGCACGCTGATCTGCTCGCCGGCGCCCGTACAAGCCGCGATCCGGATGCGGAACGCAAGATCAAGTCTTTAAAGAAGAATATGGACAGCGGCGCCGCGTTGGGAATCCTCATCCAAACGATTGGGAAGCCACGCTGGATTCGTAACGCAGTTTGGCAATTCCTCCGAGCTCCCGGAGTGTTTTTTACTCCCTACATGTTTCGTAGACTACTCAAGGATGGTTGGAAACTCTTGAGGCTGCGGCGAAATGGAAAAGACGCTCCGCAGACGGTGAGCGTTGATGTCCAGTAAAATACGCCCGGCGGTCATGAGCAGATCCGGCGAAGCGCCTATCATCACGATTGCACTTGTGCTCTACAAGCGTAAGGCAGAGGAGAGCGAGGCCTTCACCTGTCTTCTAGAACACTTGAATGAACATCCGGAGCTCAGAGAGCGTTTTCGACTTATCATCTTCGATAACTCACCGGAAACACATGCTACACCAACGTCCCCTGTCCCTATTACATATATCGGCGACCCGTCGAACCCGGGCTTAGCAGGTCCCTACAATAAGGCGCTTGATCTGGCCGAGGATTTCGGCTCTCCGTGGTTGCTGCTGCTCGACCAGGATACTCAAATTACGGCGCATTTTCTGATCGAGCTTTGCGATGCAACGGCTGCTGCACCTCCAGCGGTAGTGGCTGTCGCGCCGAAGTTGCTGGAAGGCAGCACGGTGCATTCCCCGATCGTCCTCCGTGGCTGGGGCCGCGTCCTCTGGATCGTAAGTTTCACGGGTATCGCGAAGTGGCCTCTCATGGTTTGCAACTCCGGGGCCTGCCTTCGCGTCTCCGCATTGCGAAGGATCGGCGGCTTCCCAAGACGAATTCTGGTTGGATTATCTGGATTACGCGGTATTTCATCTGTTGCAGCAAGCTGGAGGCCGCGTGCAGATATTGGATACTGTACTAGAGCACGAATTGAGCATCGCGGATCTCGACACCAAAGGCTCACACCAAAGGTATGCCAATTTCCTTCGAGCCGAGCGTTCGTACTATCGAAACTATGGGTCGGCAGTCCAAAAAGTCTTCGCCCAGTTGCGGATGCTCAAGGAGTTCCTCTATCTTCTTCTGCACACAAAAGACAAAACCTATGCTCGGATGTGTCTCCGCGCCGCAATGCAGTTTTCGGATACGCGCATCACTGATCCGGTGAATGCGCCATCTACTGCTATCTCGGGCCCTTGAGATCTTAGGCCACGAACTCGCCGATGACCAAGTAGGTGGCCGCGCCTGGAGCTGATTCAACCTTCTGGCATCGTATCGCTAGGATTTGCTCGCAAGGGTGATCGAGATTGATTTCTTGCACTTCCTGGCGAACGACGGAAAAACCAACCTCCTTGACCAGTTGCGCTGCCGTTTCGAGCTCGAACACGTGATGATGAATGGCCCGGAACTCAGCATTTTTGAGACATCGTTCTTTGAATTGCTCTGGAGTTCCGGCCGGAGGATCGCGGGACAGGTCGTGAAGGGCAAGAACTCTCATCCAGATGGAAGAGGTCGCTCTCCGGCGTGTCCCGCTGATAATCCTCGCGCAGATGTTCCAACGATGTTACGGGACGCCGCCAGTCAAAGGTATAGTGGCGATTGGGAAGTATCAGGAGAAGAAGGCCGCCCTCTCGAAGCACGCGTCTCCACTCGACAAGCGCCTTCATCGGGTTCGCGATATGCTCCAAAGAATGCGACGAGAGCAAGCAATCGTAAGACTCATCATTCACCGGCAGTTCCGTTCCCTCACAAACCAGAGTCTCTCTGAACTTCACTGCATCGCTCTGCCAAAGAGTGACCGTCGAGTAGTTGACGTTGTCTACGCTTTTAAGACAAGAATAGATGGGAAGGAATCCCTTATCACCGAAAAGATCGCTGGGACCGCCTATCTCCAGGGCTCGCATCCCATTCAGATGATGCCGATAGGCTCTGGCAAAAAGCCGGGCCTCGACGCGGTTCACCAAATCTCGGCCAGAACGGCCGGCCATTTTCCCAAGCAATGTTCTCAAAGGCATTTCGCACTTCCTAAGTGTGAGACTGGGGGCCGCATTGAGAGCTTTTAGGCAGCCGGCTCTATCGCCGCTCCGGCCAGGATTTTCCAATTAGGGACAACAAATAGACGAGTGCACGCTTCGTCGCCACCCGGCATACCTTATAGGAAGGCCATAGAAATGCGAGAGCCACATATGGCACACCGAAATTGTTACGGATACTGCGATTTACCTCGTGGAAGTTACGCCTATCTTCCGAAACACCGCCTCCTCGATGTTGGGAAACGATTTCATCGAAGAGACAGACCGTCTTTTCCTTCTTGAGCATGCGCTGATTCAGATCAAAATCGGCATAGACTTGATAGCTCGTGTCATAACCGAGGTCTGAAGTCCGCCGGTAGAACGTGCCTTGGTGGTGCCAGGTATTCCCGACCCTAAGGGCAAATCCAGTCTCCGGGACGAAAATTTCGCGGTCATTCATAACCGCGAAAGAAGCAATATCCACCCCCTGCTTGAGACACGCCTCAAGCGTCTGACGCGGGAGCAACTTCAATGTGTCGCCTTCATTCAGGTGAAGGACATACTCGCCGCGGGCGGCGGCGATTCCCTTGTTCATCGCGTCATAAATTCCAGAATCGGGTTCGCTCAACCAGTAGTCGATCTGATCGTCCCACTCTCGTAGCACTTCCACAGTTCCGTCTTGCGATCCGCCGTCGATCACAATCAGCTCAAAATCGTTATGGTCGAACCCAAATATATTTTTGAGAAGCCGAAGACATTCCTCCTTCGCGCGAAACAGAACAATGACAATTGAAACCATGGGAGGCTCCGCCCGCACGTCTCCGCGAATTCGGCGGCCGCCTTCCAGGCGCTGGGATTTATCCAGTTGCACCTTTAAACTCCATACATTATGGGCGCGGACGTGAGACTAAACGCAATCCGCTGTGCGATCATGTTCAGAATACGTTACAACCTGAATGAAACGCCATCATCTGATCCAAAGTGGAAGGGCACGGAAATGACGCTCGCGTTAAGGTCGCTCTTACATCCTGTTCGAACTCTTAGAGAACAATTCCGAGCCATGAATGATCGGCACCAGGCCATAGAAGCGCGACTGATGCGAATTCAAGAGGCCTTAGGAAGAATAGAGAAGAGGCATCTGCCAAACGGACCGGACTTGGACATTCATACGGCGGAATTCAGAGTTTTCTCGCAGTGGGGCGAGGATGGAGTTTTGCAACATCTGCTCCGTCATATTCCGGTCTCCAGGAAGATTTTTATTGAGTTTGGAGTCGAAAATTACATGGAGGCTAATACCCGGTTCCTGCTGGTCAACGACAACTGGCAAGGATTAGTGATCGATGGCGACAGTCAAAACATCGCTTCTATCAGGAATAGTGACATCTCGTGGCGCCACACGCTGAAGGCTGAGCAGGCATTTATCACCAGAGAAAACATCAACGACATTATTAGGCGAAATGGCATCGAAGGTGAAATCGGTCTCTTATCGATCGACATAGATGGCAACGACTACTGGGTATGGGAGGCCATCGAGGCGATTTCACCCGCCGTTACGGTAATTGAATACAACGCACGCTTCGGCGCCGATCGAGCGGTAACCGTGCCATACAAAGCCGACTTCGCCCGGGACAGAGAGCACTACTCTTATATTTACTATGGAGCGTCTCTTGCGGCGCTTTGCCTGCTCAGTAAACGTAAAGGCTATGCCTTTGTAGGCTGCAATTTAGCAGGCAGTAACGCATTTTTCGTTCGAGAAAATCTTAGGCCGGCTGAGATGCCGGTTCTTACCCCGGAGCAAGGCTTTGTGCGATCTAAGTTCCGGCGAGTCACGTTCTGCCGATGGCACCCTGTCATTCTCGACCGAAGAGGAAGAAATGGCGATCCTGAAGGGCCTGCCGCTGGTTGAGATTTCATAAGGAAACTACGTGACCCCGATAAATACCATGCAAGCATTTACGAGAAGGCCGCGATTCTTGCGGTCAACTCCCGAGCAAGACAATCGGGAAGTCGAGTGGTGGGACACGAACGCAGCGCATATCGAAAGAATTTGGGGACTTCCTGAGTCGATTTGCGGTGGAGCGCGGCAAAGATATATCGAGGATGTACGGGACATATTTCTGCGACTCAAAGCTGCGCGACCCCTAAGGATACTCGAGATCGCGTGCGGCAGCGGATGGCCGGGACGGATTCTAGCGTCATCAGCACTCAAAGTGACTGGTGTGGATTTTTCTGAAAGGCAAATCGAAATCGCTCGGGCAAAAGCTGCTGAAGCCAGCCAAACCAATTGCGATTACTTTCAGATGGATATCAAGCAGATGAGCGATTCTTTTCAGTCCGGTCAATTTGATGGTGCATTCATCCATTGCGGAATTCACCATCTAAGCACCGCCGAGCTCACCTAGTTCGCAGAGCTTCTTGCACGCAGTCCCAAGGGCTACCCTACTATTCGCGTCGAGCCCGTCTATCTTGATCGGACCACTTACGTCGGCCGTCTTTCAGGAGCAATATCAAGTACGTTATATTCCCTACTACATCGCTTTTATTTGACCCGCTCTTCTCAGGACGGTCTCGTGATGCAATCCACCGAGAAATTGATCAATCTTGCGACAGAACGGGGCTGGTTTCTCTCGCCTAAGGAAGTTCCGTTTGATATCCCTGAGATTCGGCAACTATTCTCGCCTTATTTCGAAATCACGGAAATTGTTCCGGTCACGTATTTTGGACTGTCTTCAGCTCAATATTTGGCCACGCTGGAAGATCAGACTAAGGCATCGGAGATAGCTTCAAGGCTACTCCCTGTCTTGAATTTGATAGACCGCTCGTTGATCAAGACCGGTTTGTTATCCCGCATGACAAGTGATTATCTGTTCTGTCGAATTGTTTTAATTCGAAAATAAAAGAGATATCGAGATATGCAGCAGATATCAAGCAACTTAATGCGCAGTGTTGGATTATTACTCTGGACGCCACGGCGAGGTCCTGACGTGTCAGCTCAAGACTCTACCTTGCGCGACAAAACCTTTCCTGAGACCCAAGTCACGTTGCATCCGAGTTAGCAGCGGGTCGATAACAAGCCAACAATGATCTGCTTGTATTTTTCTCCAAATTCTCTTTGCCGAGCTGGAAAATGGTTTCTGGCGAGCTCCTGCATCGCGGTGTCGCGCGATTCGTCGAACTCAATCCGGGTTGTGGCCATCGCATATGCGAGTGCCTCGGCGTCCTCCGCTGGGAAAAATATGCCCCGCTCCGGCGCCTGCTCCCGATGCACGGCAATGTCAGACAGAAGAATCTGCTTTCCCATGGACTTTGCCTCTTCAACGCTTGTGCTCCATCCTTCAAACCGCGAGGGGTTGATGAAAGCAATGGAGTGGCGCATGAGACCGACAAGATGGTCGAACGGAACCGTTCCAAGAACCCGAAAGGTGTCAAGCACCTTGCATTCCTTCGCGTATTCCATCAGAGAAGCGAAAAATGAAGGATTGCGAGAGTCGTCCTTCGAGCCGGTAGCCAAGATTTTGACATGCTCGCCTTGCTCCTTGAGTATTTGGAGCGCGCGGATGACTACGCGATGATTTTTGTGTGCCCAGAACTGATTCGGCAGCAGAAAATAGGGCCCGTCAAAATCGTAGACTCGTTGAAGGTCAGGCAGGTTTGCAGCATTACCTAGCGGCGCCGGACTTGCGACGAATCGCAGGACCACCGCTTTGTGGGCGTATTGCGGTGCAAAGGTTTGCAGGTCTGCCCGTGCGCACTCGCTACTCACAATCAGCCTCTCACAGTGCAGGCAGAGATCCATAAACGCGCGATCGCGGTCCTGGAGCTCTTGGGCACGGAAGAACTCCGGTAGGTGGACGTGCTGGAAATCCGGAATCCACCCAACTATCGGCAAGAATGCTCTGGCGGCGGATGGCCGCACTCCTAGATGGTCGGAGTGCGAGAGAACCGAGACCCCATGCTTGATCAGCAGTTTTTCCAGCATTTTATCCCGTGAAGTAACTCTTAGAACCATACTTCGCGCAAACTGCGCTGGGCCGCGGACATCGAAGATCGAACTCCGGACGACTTGAAGATCGGGAATGCCCACCGAAGCGTCAGCAGTTTCCATCCCCGTAAAGATAATGGGTCTCAGGTCACCGCCGGGAAGAGCATGAATCGCCTCGAAAAGATTTCGCAGGTAATTACGGCCGCCGAGCCAATGGTTGTTGCGCAACACGAACCCAATTTTGATGTCTTTTTGGTTTCTCATGCCAGGTTCACGACTCACTTCTGGCCGGAAAAGATCGTTGCCACCAGGCGGCATACTCCGCCACTCCATCACGCCAGGATCGCCGTGGCTGCCAGCCCCACTTTCTGGCATTCTCGATTGCTGCAATGTATTGGGGCGGGTCTCCGGTCCGCTCGATGCCAGAAAAGGTTGGGGTTGCATTTCGTTGAAGAAGATTGTGGCTTAGATGCAGCAGGAGATCACGCACGGCAAGCCCTTCTCCACTGCCCCCATTTACTGTTGGACAATCTGTACTGGCGCGCTCAGTTGCTAACGACAACAACTCCGCCGCGTCCTCAACATGCAGCCAGTCACGGACCTCGTTGCCGGTACCCGTGAATTCGTTGTCATTTGCAGAAATCTTGCAGCAGGCATCCCAAAGCAGCTGCTTGCGCAGACCACATCCATACACAGAAAAAAACCGTACGACGGAGGCAGCTACCCCGAACTGAGATGCGAAAGACGAGACCAAGTGTTCTGCCATCAGCTTGTGGACACCGTATTGAGAAATTGGCGCGGTGCGAGCTTCCTCTTTGATAGGAAGAACCTGAACCACACCGTAGACGCTCGCGCTGGAGGGATAGGCGACACGGCTGCGTGGAGAAAAAAGGCGAACGAATTCAAGCACGTGCGCTGTCGTCGTCACTGTGCGTTCAAAATCCGCCAAAGGGTCTCGAATCGAGAAGGCGACAAATCCGCCCCCGGCACAATGAATGATTGCGGCAGGCTTTCCAGCATATCGCTGCAGCGTTTGTAGCGTAACGTCTGCCCGGTACCAGTCGTTAAGGCCCCAACTCATCCACTCTTGCTTCGCCCAGTCACCATGACCGATGCCGAGAACTATGTGTCCGTTTTGGGCCATCAGGCGCGCAACGTGGCGCCCGATGAATCCGTTTGCCCCCGTCACTAGGATATGGCCTTCAATATTGGATTCAGGACGATCATTCTTCAATAGGAATCTCTCGAATCACTTTCGGCCAGTCACCCGCAACCGCTGTCTGCGCGATCATCCGCCTAAGCAACCGTGGGACATACACAATACTCGGTAATATTACGATCAACCCATATGTGAAAATAGTTGCCCACGGGACCCCAACCGTCCCAAAGTGCCTCGTCATCAGCACTTTGGCTGGAAGACATAAGATTGCGAAAATAACCGCCGTGACTAGTTGAAATTTCATTATGCCGCCGCCA
>CAWDNI010000069.1:0-101559 GCA_963803615.1 uncultured Acidobacteriaceae bacterium | reverse complement strand
GAGCAAGCGGGGACGTGATCCTGAATGCCGTCATCGATGAACATGGCAGAATCACTGAGCTGACGCTACTCAAAGGCCTGGCTCCGTCCATCGATCAGGCGGTAATTGCCACGGTAAGAGGATGGTCATTTACTCCAGCAACAAAGGACGGTGTGCCGGTTGTCAGTGAACAGGAACTGCACTTCCATTATGAGCGGGGCTGATATAAGTTGCGGAAAGCTTCGCTTCTGTATCGCCGCGCTGTTGATCAGCCTGATAGCCGCCGCAGGTACGGCGATGGCCCAAACGCCCCAGCCCGCACGCCCGCCGCGTCCGGCGCCCCCCACGCGTGATCCCAATACGCCTGGATATGTCAACGCCAAGGAGCTGCCCGACGGCGCCAATGCTCCGCCGAATGCCGACGGAAACTTTATCATCGGACCTACTCACAACCGCGCGCCGGAAATGTCTCCACAGCAAGGCGTGCCGCAGGGTTCGGTCTACGAGTTCACCATGAATTCGGCTGACAGCAAGATTTATCCGGGGATCGCGCGGCAGCCCAATACCTTTGGTACGGTAGACCCCACTCAACCCGGTAAGCTCGTAGTGACCACCAGCCACCCCGCTCCCTATACTCGCCGGGTCGCGGTTTACGTGCCCAAACAATATGTACCAGGCACGGTTGCGCCATTCATTGTCGGGGCGGACGGACCCGACCGCGCATTGTTCACCGCCCTGGATAATCTGATAGCCCAGCACCGGCTTCCGGTAATGATCGCTATCTCCATAAGCAATGGCGGAGGCGATGCCCAAGGCAGCGAACGGGGCCTGGAATATGACACGATGTCCGGCAGGTATGCGGAGTTCGTAGAAAACGAAGTGCTGCCTCTTGTGGAGGCGCAATACCATGTGAAATTGACCAAAGATCCGGATGGCAGGGCGACCATGGGCGGCAGTTCCGGCGGCTCGTGCGCACTAATCATGGCATGGTACCACCCTGAGCTATACCACCGCGTTCTTACCTATTCGGGCACTTATGTAAATCAACAGTGGCCCTATAACGCGGAAACCCCTCATGGGGCTTGGGAATTTCATGAACACCTCATCCCGGACAGTCCCGCCAAGCCGCTGCGAATCTGGATGGAAGTAGGCGACAGAGACCTTTTGAATCCGAACGTGATGCGCGACAATATGCACGATTGGGTCGCCGCCAACGAAAACATGGCCAAAGTGCTGGCCGCCAAAGGCTATCACTACCAATTTGTTTTTGCCCGGAACGCCGGGCATACCGACCGCGCCGTGAAACAACAAACCCTGCCCGAGGCTCTTGAATATATATGGCAGGGCTATCCCGCAGGAGCGAAGGATTGAATCTTCGATACGTATTTCGTCTGTTGCGCAAATCGCCTGGCTTCTCGTTGACCGTGCTGCTTACATTAGCGCTCGGCATCGGAGCTACTACGGCGATTTTTTCGCTCATTGACGGCATCCTTCTGCGTCCGCTCCCGTTCAGCGATCCTGACCGCCTCGTCTTGTTAGGCGATCATCTGGCGAGCGGCCTGGATACCGGCGTAACTGCCCGTGAGATCGCCACATACTCGACGGCAACGAGCGCTTTTTCCTCGCTTGGCGGCTATACGACTCGTACTTACGAACTTTCCGGCGGCGCGACACCGGAAGTAGTCCACGCCGCCCGGCTGACCGCGGGAGTTTTCCCGACTCTTGGTGTTCAACCCACCCTTGGCCGCGTCTTCACATCGCAGGAAGAAGATGCTCACCAGCCGCTAGCCGTCATCAGCTATGCCTTGTGGCTGACCCGTTATCACCGCGACCCCCACATCGCCGGCCGCTCGATCGACCTCAACCGCAAGACCTACTCGATCATCGGAGTGATGCCGCGTAACTTTGAATTCCCTTTGCTCGCCGGGCGCCTCGATCAGGCGCAACTCTGGGTACCCGCGAGCCTGACGCCGGACGAGCTTTCCGACCAGGCTGCCGGGAATTGGGGATACCACATGGTCGCCCGCCTGAAGAATGGCGTCAGCCTAGCGCAGGCAGCGCAGGATGCCGACCGCGTCGCCCAGCAGATCATGCGCGATTTCCCCGCGGGCATCTCTGCGATCCACATCCGCGGCGACGTCACGCCGCTCGGTGAACACACCGTCGCAAGCGTTCAGCCCTTGCTGCGTAATTTGTTTCTAGCCGTTTTCGTCGTGCTCCTGATTGCCTGCGTCAATGCCGCCGTTCTGCTGCTCGTGCGTGCCATCCGCCGCCGCCGCGAATATGCTGTTCGCCTGGCGATTGGTGCACCATTCGGCACAATCCTTGGTGAGTCCCTCCTGGAAGGCTTGTTGCTTAGTCTCGCCGGCGGTCTGCTTGGCATGGCATTTGCCGGGCTCGCAATCCGCACGGCCCTGCATCTCCTGCCCGAGTCCCTGCCGCGCATAGACTCCGTTTCCATTGACGGAACCGTCGCGACGTTCGCGCTGCTGCTCGCGCTGGCCACCGGTATCCTTTGTAGCTTAGCGCCCGCTTTCGCGGCAGTGCGGACCAACTTGCTCGAAAGCCTAAAAGAAGGCTCGCCCACCGGTACGGGGAACAAAAGCCATGCCTGGCTGCGCTCCACCCTGGTCGCGTCGGAGATCGCCATCGCCCTGGTGCTGCTCACCATATCGGGCGCGTTTCTGCGTAGTTACCAGAAGATGCTCGCCGTTGACCCCGGCTTCCGCCCTGACCATGTCCTCGTTGCCGGTTACCAACTGCCCTCCAAACAATATCCCTCTGATAGTTCCATCGACACCTTCAACCTCGCGGTCATCGAACGGCTCTCGAATCAACCTGGAGTCGCCGCCGTTGGCATCACCACCGCCCTCCCCGCATCCGGCGGTTCAGCGGCATCCGGATACACCATCGAGGGTGTGCCCGCGGCAAAATGGAAGCTGAAATTCGCCAACTTCGCAATTATCTATGGCGACTATTTTCGGGTTATGGGTATTCCGCTGATTGAAGGCCGGTACTTCACCATGGACGACCGCTCCAACACGCCTCCCGTCGTCATCGTGAATCAATCCATGGCTAAGCGTTGTTGGCCCGGCCAGAGCGCCATTGGCAAGCGTTTCCACGCCGGCAACCCGCGCAGGCCCTATCCGTGGGCGACGGTGGTTGGCATTGTCGCAGATACCAAAGTTGGCTCTCGCGACGAACCCAACGCCGACCAGTGGTACGCCCCGGCTGAGCAACCTGCCATACTCAACGGTTCTGTAGACTCAGGAACCCTCACCCAACCCGCGGGTGGATACCTCGTTTTCCGCTCCGCGCAGCCTCCCGAACATATGATTGATACCCTGCACTCGGCCGTCGCCTCAATCGACCCGCTGCTCGCCCTCAATCAGGTGCGGAGCATGGACGATGCAATCTCGAACGTGGAAGCGCCACGTCGTTTCAACACCGCGTTCATAACTATCTTTACCAGCGGCGCCCTGGCGCTCGCCATCACCGGAATCTACGCTGTTGTCGCGTTCTCCGTCTCGCTGCGTACCCACGAGATCGCCATTCGCATGGCGCTCGGCGCACACCGTGGGAACATCGCCCGCCTTGTTCTTTTCTCGGGAGCCAAAATCGCCCTTTTCGGCTGCGCTTTCGGTGTAGCCGGCTCTCTCGTCTTGTCGCGCCTTGTTCGATCCTTCCTTTTCGAAGTCAGCGCCAGCGACCCGCTTATATACATAGGGAGCGTCCTGATCATGATTCTTATAGCCCTTCTCGCGTCGGCGCTTCCAGCAATTCGTGCCGCTTCTACAGATCCGATAAAAGCTCTGCGCTTGGTTTAGAAATCCTGTTGGCGCGCAGTGGAACCGCGGGGTAAGGATTTTCGTAAACCTCAGGAGAATGCAGCAAGGCTACAGCTGGGCGTGGATAGAAGCGCAGGTGGCGCAGACCATCGAAGTGTGGGAGGACTGCGCGGCGCTTCCCGCGCCGGGCGGACGGCAATACGTCCTAAAAGAGCACCGGAAGCGGGAACAAGCCTACGACGAAGGGTTGCGAGCGGTAGAGCGGGAGGCGAGGAAGGCTCCGCGAGATCGGGCGCAACGCATCCGGACACAAGAGCGGACCACTGCGGCGTTCGCTCGATTTTCAGCGACCGCACTGGATCTTGGAAAGGATGCGGTCCAGCTCCTTACACATGAGTTTCTGCCGGCCGGTACCAGCGTCGCGCAGTGGGCGAGACGCTTCGATCCAAGCTTGAGCATGGCCGATATCGTCCAGGCATGCCGGAATGCCTGGACCGCGTGCGGATTGCAGCCTCTGCTTGGCGAGCGCCTTCGGATCACGCCATCCATCCTGGGGTACAGTCTCTTGTATCCGTACAGCGACAACTACCTGGATCGCGTTGAGGTGCAGCCAAATGCGAAACTGCGCTTCTCCAAGCGCTTCCGGGAGCGGCTGCGCGGCGAAAGACTCGCGGCCGAGGATGACCGCGAGGCGGCGCTGTGGGCTCTGGTAGAGCTAATCGAGAGACAGTATCCCCGCGAGCGCTATCCGCAGGTCTTTGACAGCATGCTGATGATTCATCGCGCCCAGGAGGAAAGCATTGCGCAACTAGGGAGCTGCGGGGAGCGCGATGACAGCGAAGTGTTGCGCATGAGCTGCGCGAAGGGCGGCAGCTCGGTTTTGGCTGACGCCTGCATGGCGCGCGGCTGGCTCAACCAGGAGGAAAGCAGGTTCGCATTCGAGTGGGGAGTGCTGCTGCAGTTGGGCGATGACTTGCAGGACGTGCGCGACGATATCGGACGTGGCTCGGTTACGCTATTCTCCCGCGCCGCCGCACAGGGCAGGCCGCTTGATGGTCTGGTGAAGCAGTTGCTCAATTTCAGTGAACGGGTGGCAGCCCGGATGGACGGTTTGCCCCAGGGCAGCGCGATGCTGAAAGAACTCCTGAAGACGAGTTGGCGATCGCTGATCATTGGTGCGGTGGCGGACTCGCAGCAGTACTTTTTTAGGGAATTCCTGGAGGATGCGGAGCGATGGTCTCCGTTTCGCTTTGCGTTTCTCCGCGCACGGCGCGAGAAACTGGCAAGCGAACAGGGCTTATATGCAATGCTCTTCGATGCATTTCTTGAGGCCCCGGAAAACAGCGATGGGGAATTGCCTTGGCCGCAGCCTGGGCAGAGGGGTGTGCTGGTAGGGGAGAGTTCATTCCGGCGAAGAAGTGGGGTTTGTTCCTGATTCGGGAGGAGGCCAAGAG
Organism: uncultured Acidobacteriaceae bacterium; assembly: GCA_963803615.1. Lineage (GTDB taxonomy): Bacteria > Acidobacteriota > Terriglobia > Terriglobales > Acidobacteriaceae > PALSA-350. The sequence goes on along the minus strand of CAWDNI010000069.1, from coordinate 96,338 downwards.
CCCGGGGACCGGCGAAGCGCATTGCGTCGATTCACGCCTCGTGCATCATCGGCATCTAACTTCCCGATGTAGAGTTTCGATTCGGAGGGAATCCTATGAAACGTATTCTTTCAGCCGTTTGCTGCTTTGCTCTCTGCTCGATCCCTGCGCTGGCCCAAGGGAAGGCCGCGGCAGGATCGGCAATGAGCGACCAGCAATTTGTCGATTTCGCCGCACAAACCGATATGGTGGAAGCCAACCTCGGACAGATGGCGGACTCCGTGGCCTCTTCGCAGGGAGTAAAAGACTATGCTCAGATGCTGGTCACGGATCACACGAAGGACTTCAACCAACTGTACGATGTCGCCCATCAGGCCAGTCTTAATAGGCCAGACGCGATCGACGCCCAACACAAGAAAATGATGATAGACCCCTTCGAGAAGTTGAAGGGCGCCGCTTTCGATCGCCGGTATATCCACGAGATGATCGCCGGACATACCAAGGCGATTGCCGTTTACAAGAAAGAAGCGGCAGATGCCCAAAATCCGGCCCTGAAGTCCTATGCGGAGCAGGCTTTGCCCGTCCTGCAGAAGCATCTTGACGGCGCCAAAGCTTTGGAAAAGGCCAAGTAGCCGGCGAAGAGTATGTAGAGCCGTTACAGCACTGCGGAGCGATTCGCCTGGACGTCCAGGCCCTGCGGAGAGATTCCACAGAGGCTTGGGGTCCAGGCAGTTCGTCCCTGCGAGACTCACCGAATTTGTACCCGGGGTTAGAGCTGAAAGGCCGTACCCCTTCAACTTTCCAAGCTTCTGTAGCTAAGCTTAGCTGACTGAACGGTGATTCCGGACGCGTCCCCCGATCGCGTACTTCAGTTCTTCCACGCCTTGTCCGGTGACTGCGGAAATCGCAAAAAAAGGCAGATTTCGCCGCTTCGCCATAGCCTTGAGCTTCTTGAGTTTTTCCGGATTCGCTACATCCGCCTTGGAGGCGACAACCAGCATCGGCTTCTCATCCAGACCATTTCCAAAGCTCTTCAGCTCGTTGCGAATAACCCGGAAATCCGCCACCGGATCGGGCCGCCCGCTGCCATCGGAAACATCGACCATGTGCACCAGGACGCGTGTCCGCTCGATGTGACGAAGAAACTCGACTCCCAGGCCGGCGCCCAAGTGAGCTCCCTCTATCAGCCCCGGAATATCTGCCACCACGTAGCTTTCTTCATGTGGCGCCTCACCCATCGAAACCACTCCGAGGTTCGGTTCCAGAGTGGTGAACGGGTAATCGGCGTTTTTGGCTTGGCTGCCGAGATTCTCGAGATCAGCGTGGATTTTCCGACATTTGGATATCCGACCAGCCCAACATCCGCCAGAAGCCTCAACTCCAGACCGGTTGAGCATCTTCACTCTTGACGGTCGGCTGCAGGCGCGCTGGGGCGGCGGCAAGAATCCTGCCGCCCCAGGTGACTTCTTCGCTCCCCATGATGTGTGGGTCGACGACAGAGGTGATTTTTATGTGAGCGAGGTCGTGATTACCGGCGGGGGCACTTATGGTCTAATGTCTCCGGATTGTCATCCTCTACAAAAGTTCCTCCGAATCGAGCAATGATCGAAACGATTGTCCGCCGCCGCAATTAAGCAGAGCGCCCCTATTTTCGGCGAGGGCAATATCAAAACGTATCAACACTTTGGTCTATCTCACCGTAGGCTTCGCATTCAAGGAATATACGGATGCGCCGGTGGCCCGTCATGGCGGTAAGGCGCGTACCAGTTGTGTTGGGTAGACCACTTGGTCTGGTACTTCGTATTCTGCGGGCCGGTTGGCAAGCTGTCCTGCGCGCGTATCACCCACATGGCCAGTTCCGCCATCAGCCGTGCCTGGATCTCCGCGTGCTCGGGCTTGCCGAATTGGTTAGTTAGTTCACAGGGATCGTTGCGCAGGTTGTAGAGCTGCCCATAGCCCATCATGTCGTAGACAAGTTTCCAGTCTCCCATCCGTACCATCTTCTGGTTTCCACTCTGCGTCACCTTGTTTAGTTCGTCCCATGAGCCGGGGCGCCGCGGATCGTGCGCGATCGAAGTGGGAATATGGTCTGTCTCTTCGTAATAGAGGCCGCCCAAGCCGACGCCGGAATAGATGCTGCGAAATTCCTCGCGCGGAAATTCCTGTCCCCGTAGCAGAGGCCAAAGACTCCGGCCCTGCACCCCATGGGGAATTTCAGCGCCCATCGCTTCACACATGGTGGGCATCAGGTCGGCCATCGAGGTAAAGACCTGCTCGGTAGTCTTCGAAGGCTGCACCCCGTAGCCCCACCAGATTTGCGGCGTATGGGTGAGAGCTTCGTACAGCCCGACGCCTTTCCGGCCCAAGCCGTAGTTCATCAGGTAGTCGCCGTGATCGGCCGTGAAGACAACCAGCGTCTTACCTGCTAGGTTGCGCTTCTCCAGGTGCTCGTTGAGGCGCGCGATCTGGTCGTCAATCATGCGCAGGGCGCCCAAGTAGTTGGAGACGTACCGACGCCAATGATCCTCAGTATCCGGAAAGTTGTCCTGCTGCAACCGATATTCCCAGCGGGCGCGCGGCCCCATATTCTTGAGCGCCTCCGGCCCTGCGCACCGGGGAGGAACCACCGTGGGCGGAAACATGTTCCAATAGGGCGCCGGCGCCTGCTCGGGATCATGGGGTTCCGGAAAGCTCACCTGCAAAAGAAACGGCTGATCGCCGCTCTCGTCGATAAACTTCGTTGCTTCCGTGACAATCCGATATGGGATCTGTGTCGTGAGCGGATACGGGCTTGGTTCCTCCGCAACGTTGAAGTGCAGGCTTTTGAGCCAATTGTCGAATTCCTGCACGTCCGGCGGCGCGTCCGGGGCGATATAGCCGCCATCGTGCGAAAACTGCCGCCAGACGTCAACGTCGGCGGCCTTCAAATACGTGTGGTTTTTGCCGGTGAGGGATGTGCGATAGCCGCGCGATTTCGCCACCTGGTACAGGTCCTGCGAGAAAAAGGCGTCCTCAGCCTGCAGGTTCATGCGCACGTGCGTGGCCTCCGGCCACCGGCCTGTCAACATGGAAACCCGGCTGGGAACACAAAGCGGCGCCGTGCAGTAGTTGTGCTGAAAGCCGATGCCGCGCGCCTGCAAGCGGTCCAGGGTTGGACTTGTGTCCAGCGGATATCCGGTAGCCTTACTCAAACCATAATGGCGCTGATCGGCAATGATGAAAATCAGGTTGGGTTTCTCGACCGTATCCTCGCCCTGAACCTGGGGCAAGGCCTGCGAAGCCAGGGTCAATCCGGCTAACTTCATGAAATCTCGGCGCTGCATGGAGCTTATCCTCTCATGTGAAATCGGCTGATGCGCTACGTCTGCTGTATGGTTCAAACCTTATGACTTAAACTCCTATTGGTGACGGCGCTCTCTGACCGCAGCAGCCACCGCGTCAACTCTTTCATGAGCTGAGCCTGCACAGCCATGGTGCTCTGCTGGCCAAAAAGATTATTGATCTCGTGGGGATCGGTGGGCAGGTGGTAGATCTGCCCATAACCCATCATGTCGTAGATGAGCTTCCAATCGCCCTTGCGGACCATCTTCTCGCATCCCGATTGCGTCACCTTGTTCAGGGTGTCCCAGAGATGGTGATCGTGCGGCCCCTCGGCGATGCTCAGGGGAACTTTGTCCGCTGCATCGTAAAAGAGGCCGCCCAGTCCCGTGGTGACGTACACACTTTCGAAGTCGCTGTTCGCCTGAGTTTCTCTATGCAGCAGCCGCCACAGGCTGTTGCCTTGCACTCCGGCTGGTATCGGCTGCTGCATGGCATCGCAAAACGTGGGCATCAGGTCGGCCATTGAGACAAAATCGCGCGTGTTGAGCGACAATGCCGGCAGATTGCCGCCGCTCCAGACCATCGGGATGTGGGTCAGCGCCTCCGAAAGCCCCACCCCTTTGCGGCCAAGGCCGTATTCCATCAGGTAGTCGCCGTGATCCGCCACAAAGACAATTACAGTGTTCTTGCGCAAACCGAGTTCCTGCAGGGCATTCACGAGGCGGAGGACCTGGTCGTCTACCATGCGCACGGCGCCGAAGTAATTCGAAAGATATCTTCGCCAGTCGTCACGCATTCCCGGTGTACCGTCTTCCTCAAGGCGGCTCAACCATTGCATTCGGTATCCGAGCTTCGGTAGGACTTCCGGGCCGGGATTGGGTTTGGGCATGTCAGCCGGATCAAACATGTCCCAGTATGGCTTTGGCGCCTGGCTAGGTCCGTGCGGCTCGGGAAAGCTTACCTGGAGGAAGAACGGCCGGCCATTCGCCTGCTGTAGGAAGTTGATCGCCTCAGAAACGATGCGATAGCTGAGTTGTGTTTCGAGCGGGAAGGGAGTTGCTTTCTGTGCAACTCCCATATGCAGCGTCTTGAGCCAGGCATCAAACGCGGCAACATCAGGCGTCGCATCGGGAGCGTGATAGCCCCCTTCGTGGCCGAACTCGCGCCAGAAGTCCACATCGCGGTCCGTCAGATAGGTGTGATTCTTGCCGGTCAGGCCCGTCACATGTCCCGCATCCCGCGCAACTTGGTAGATGTCCCGGGAGAAGACGGCGTCTTTGGCATCGAGATTCATTCTGACCCGGTGCGCGTCTGGCCAGCGGCCTGTGAGCATCGAAATGCGGCTGGGCACACATAGCGGACTGGTGCAATAGGCGTTGCGAAAACGGGTTCCCGCCACACCGAGGCGGTCAATGGTGGGGCAGACGTCAAACGGCATGCCTGCCGTTTTTCCCACGTCACCGCGCAAAGCATCGCAACAAACCAGAACAATATTCATGTGCTCTGCACTGCTCCGGACTTTACGCAGCCGTTGCGCTACGGCAGTTTAGGAGATGGTGTAGACCGAAGCCACTATTGCCAACCGAAGCGACCAGCAGGGAGCGGCGGCCTCGAGCAATTGGAAAAGACCACAGTATTTCCTAAACTGCCTTAAAAGGTAACTTTCGCTCCGAACTGCAGAATACGCGGAGAGCCGGTTCCGGTCACTTGGCCGTAGTTGCTGGTGCCTAGCGTGGTTTGCACTGTGGTGAAGTTGGTGTGGTTGAATGCGTTGTAGGCTTCCGCGCGGAGCTGGAAGTTAACTTGTTCACGCAGACGGATGTTGCGGTAGAGGCTCAGGTCCCAGTTTTCATAGCCCGGGCCGAGAATGTTGTCTGGCCTTTCGGTGCCCGGCCGGTGCTGTCCGGCGGGAACAAGCTGAAAGGCCGCTGTGTTGAACCACTGCTCCAGTGCATGAGGCGCAGCGGAATTGGGGTTTCTCAAATAGTCGGGACGCCCGGTGGCCGGCCCTACCAGCAAACCAAGACCGCCCGGATCCACGGCTGAAGTGGTCGCGGAGAGAAACTCGCCCGACCCGAAGGAGATGATTCCGCTGGTCTCAAATCCGCCGGCGATGCGCCCGACCACACCCTGCTGGTCGCGGTAGAAGGGCAATGAGTAGACGAAGCTTGTACTGAAGACGTTGGCTCTGTCTGTATCGCTGTGGCTGTATTCCGCCGCCAGGTCAGCAGAGTTCTGAGGCGTGCGGTTGTTGGTCATCGCATTCGCCCACGTATAGCTAGCCGTGACCGTACCGCCGCGGGCGATGTCCTTGCGGAGCGATACCTGCAGGCTGTTGTAGTTCGAGCTGAAGATGTCGGATTGCGTGGTGATGGCGCTATACCCGGTGTAGGGCCGGATCTGGTTGAGATACGGAGTGTTGGCGGCGGTCACCACGTTGCCCGGAATCAATCCTTGCTGCGCATACAGGCCGGCAGGGGCTTGATTGATGTCGATGTTCCCAAACAGGTGCACGCCATGGTTGCCGTAGTAGCCGGCATCGACCATCGTCCGCCATTTCAGCTCCTGCTGCACGTCGAGGCTGAACTGCTCCGAGTAGGGCTGCGGGTCGTGCACCTGCAGTGCCTGGAGCACGTTAGGGGAGGCGCTGAATTGCGGCACGCCGTTACCGGGATCCGCGAACGATGGGTTGGAGATGGTGGCGTTCTGAATGTTGGGATAATTCTGCGCGGTCGCGAACTTTGCCTGGTTGCCCGTCACGGCGAAATCGTAGATGCCAAACCCGCCGCGAATTACAGTCTGGCCGTTGCCCAAGATGTCGTATGTAAATCCGGCGCGAGGTTGAAAGTTAGTCTTCGGCGTGGTCTGAATTGTGTCGCCGTAGGGGGAGTTCTTACCGCCGATAATGATGCCATTGAGGGGGCTGTAATTCGGGTTCGGCGACTTGCCGCCGGCGCAGGGAGCCGTGGTGCAGATGACACCTGCATTGTTGAGCGTGGGGGCAAGGGCCGGGTTGTAAGTAGACGGGTCAAAGTTCAGGATGGGCAGTTGAGGGTAGTTCGGGCCCAGGGAGGAGCTGACCGGCGCAGCAAAATAGGTATAGCGCACGCCCGCCGTTAACGTCAGGCGCCCCGTAGCCTTGAAGTCGTCCTGTAAATAGCCCTCGTAGACGTTGGTCCGATAAGCGGCAACCGCATCGACGTTAGCCTGCGTGAAGTTCGAGGGCTTGCCGAGAAGGAAATTGGCAAATGCCTGGTCGAACTGAGTTGCGCCTCCGGGGGGCAGCGTGCCGGAAGCGAAGGTGAACGTGCCGGCATTGGCCGACCCGGTGGTGCTTCCGCCGGTCATCAGCTCGATGTTGAGGCCCAGCTTCAGCGTGTGCCGGCCCAACGAATTTGTATTGTTCAGAAAGACCTGATGCAGCGGCGTCCGCTCAATGTAAGGAGACTCCACTACAAAAGGCGCGCCGTTGATGGTGATATGGGGAACTTGGCCCAGGGTGTTCTGGTAGGGGAGCCGGATCTGGATATCGGGAGAGTTCGCCGCCAGCATAGAGCCAAGGGCATAGGCCGTCACCCAGTTCGCCCGGCTCGCGTAACCGCCTTCCAGCACGTGGTTGGCGCCGATCACGTAGGTGAAGTGCCCCAGCCAGTTCGTTGAGCCGTTGGTCATTCGCGACGTGGCCACCCCCGGGATGCTCGAGGTGGACTGGAAACCATTGGGCACGACCAGGTTGAAGGGGTCGTCGAGGTACCGGAAGAAGGCGCTCAGCTTGCTGTTGAACTGGTGATCGATGCGAATCAGGGTCTGCGATTCATTGTTGAACCCCGCCGCCTGCGTGATCAGGCCCTGCGGATCGTTCGGATTGTTCGGGGCAGGCAGTTTGTTGATGATATCTGCCAGGTACTCATGGGCGGTGGGATCGATATTGGCAATCGAAGTGGTAGTGGCTGTGCAGGTTGCGCCGGTGTAAGCCGTGCAAACCGGGACATTGAAATTGCCGGTGCGCTGTTGCTGGGTGGGAAGGTTCGTGATCGTCTGCTGAACAGCGTTCTCGGTCCGCAGGTATTCCTGACCGAAGAAGAAGAACGTTTTGGTGTGATGACGGTCGGTGACGCCGGGAATCCACACAGGACCACCTAGGTCGTATCCGAAGTCGGCATAGCGCTGGCCGCCGCGAGGGACGTTGGCAAGCTTATTGAAAAATGTGTTCGCGTTCGTCACCTGGCTGCGGAAAAATCCAAACGCGCCGCCATGGAAGTCTGTGGTTCCCGATTTTGTCGCCACGCTGACAAACGCCGCGCCAGCGCCGCCGAACTCCGCACCGTAGTTGGAGCGTTGCAGGTTGATTTCCTGGATGAAATCCACCCCCGGAAATGCGACCGGCTGGTTACCAGCCCGCTTCAAGGTGTCTGCGCCATCCAGGAAATATCCATTTGCATTCGTCCCGTTGCCGTTCACGGCGAACGTTTGCGTGTTGACTTGGCCGCTGGTAGTAATGTTGCCGCGATCATCCGGGCCGGGAACTCCGCTGCTGACTCCGGGCTGGATATACATCAACTGCAGATAGTTTCTGCTGCTCAGGGAGAGTCCCGTGACCTGGTTGCTCTCAATGAGAGTGCTGGAGGCAGCCGTGTCCGTCTGGGGAGCAACGGTTTTCGCGTTCACGGTCACGTCTTCCGTAATGGAACCGAGGGACAGGACGACCGGAACGTTGGCAGGTTGGCCCACGTGCACCGGGACTCCGTTGGTGGTCTCGCTCTTGAAGCCTCCCGCCGAAACGGTCACCGAGTAGGTGCCAACAGAGAGGAGGGGGGCGGTGAACTGGCCCTGCTGGTTGGTCTGCACGGTACGCGCCACGAGGTTCTGGTCCGAGTTCTTTACGGTTACAGTGGCATTGGGAACCAGTGCGCCCGACGTATCGCGCACCACGCCATCAATTTCACCGGTCAACACCTGTCCGCGTGCCGGGAGGCGTAGGCAGACGGGGAGCAAAGCGAGAGCCGTCCACACCGCATAGACGGCGAGAGGCGGCTTTCTTCTGCCGCCGCATCTCTCGACGAATCGCCGGGATGCGGGTTTCCTGAAGGTCAGGAAGTACATCTGAAATGCACGACGGCCACAAAGGATGCAATCGCTTACATGGTAACCCGTCAAAATTGTCCTCCAGGAGTTGCTCAAGATGCAGAAACGCCAGTCTATTTACACCGGAACCGATTCTTTGAGCATGCCGGAAGCATGTAACGCAGAAAAACGGCAACCAGAGTATCTCTCCGGCGCAACGCCGTGTCAACCGTTGCTCAGACAAGGATGCTCGCGAACGAACTTTAGCCTTCATTGCGTCGTCGACCGGTATGTAACAGACCGATCTGTTCGCGCTGAAATGTGACGATATCGAATTCTCCGCGGGAACAATGAACGTGGTGCGTTCCGTCGTCCACGGTTTCGTTGGTCCCTGCAAAGCAGAGTCTTCTCAGAGCCCCGACCAATCCCTCTATAATCCCTCAGTAAGGCCAATACCGGCGACGCTTACAAGCGCGCTCGATTATCTGTGCTGACTGAACGGTGATCCCGGACGCGTTCGCCGATGGCGTACTTGAGTTCTTGCACGCCTTGTCCGCTGACTGCGGAAATCGCAAAAAACGGTAGCTCTCGCCGCTTCGCCATAGCTTTGAGCTTCTTGAGTTTTTCCGGATTCGCTACATCCGCCTTGGAGGCGACAACCAGCATCGGCTTCTCATCCAGACCATTTCCAAAGCTCTTCAGCTCGTTGCGAATTACCCGAAAATCCGCCACCGGGTCGGGCCGCCCGCTGCCATCGGAAACATCGACCATGTGCACCAGGACGCGTGTCCGCTCGATGTGACGAAGAAACTCGACTCCCAGGCCGGCGCCCAAGTGAGCTCCCTCGATCAGCCCCGGAATATCTGCCACCACGTAGCTTTCTTCATGTGGCGGCTCACCCATCGAAACCACTCCGAGGTTCGGTTCCAGAGTGGTGAACGGGTAATCGGCGATTTTTGGCTTGGCTGCCGAGATTCTCGAGATCAGCGTGGATTTCCCGACATTTGGATATCCGACCAGCCCAACATCCGCCAGAAGCCGCAACTCCAGACGGTAGTTCCGCTCTTCTCCCGGCCTGCCTGCTTCCGATTCCCTGGGAGCTTGGTGGGTAGGAGTTGCAAAGTGCTGATTCCCTCGGCCGCCCCGGCCGCCTTTGGCCACTACAATCCGCTCATCGGGACGAGCGAAGTCATGCACCAGCTCGCCTGTTTCGTCGTCATAGAGAACCGTTCCGACGGGAACCTTCAAGACGATGCTCGCGCCCTCCCTGCCGGTGCAATTGGAACCCTCGCCATGGCGCCCTCGCTCCGCCTTGTGCTCAGGATTGAAGCGGAAGTGAACCAAAGTATTGTGCCGCTCACTCGATTCCATGATGACGTCGCCGCCATGGCCGCCATCCCCTCCGGAGGGGCCTCCGCGAGGCACAAATTTCTCCCGGCGAAACGCGACGCAGCCGTTGCCGCCGTCTCCCGCCTTCACGCGAATTGTTGCCTCGTCGATGAACATAAGTTTAATAAGCTAAAAACCGGTCAGCTAAGAAGCGGATAGCTAAAGTCCGGTCAGCTAAGAACCGGTCAGCAGAAACATGCTCGCTAAATAAGCTGAAGTCCGGTCAGCTAAGAAGCGGTTAGCTAAAAGCCGGTCAGTAAAGGTCAGCGGAAACATGCTCGCTAAATATAGCTGAAGTCCGGTCAGCTAAGAAGCGGTTAGCTAAAGTCCGGTCAGCTAAAAACCGGTCAGCAGAAACATGCTCGCTTCCAAGCGTACCCGCTATCCGGTCTTTAGCTGACCGCTTCTTAGCTCTTCTCCCGGAATTGCTGAACGATGGAGGAGATATCCTTTTCTCCCAGGCCTGCTGCGATCGCCCCCTCGAAAACATTCAGCGCGGCGGCACAGGTGGACAGAGCCAGGGAGTGCTGTTTGCCCTCTCCCAAAGCATAGCGGAGATCCTTGGCCATCAACGTGGTGGTGAATTGCGGCTCATACTGCCGGGCTTCCATCCGGCCGCTTATGGTCTTCACCATCGGACTGCCCGGCGCGCCTTCGGTAAGAACGCGAATTGCCTTCTCGCTATCCATTCCGCTGCGCTCAATCAAGCCTACGGCTTCGGCGAGAGAGGCTGTTTGAACGCCGCTCATGAAATTGTTAATTAACTTCATGCGCGCTCCGCTGCCTGACGGTCCCAGATACACCATGCCGCGGCTCATGCTTTGAAGCACTGGAGTAATCCGCGCCAGCACCGTCTCAGAGCCTCCGACAAGAAATAGCAATTGTCCGGCGGCTGCCTGCGGCTTGCTCCCGGTCACCGGCGAATCGATCAAATCCAGGTTGCGCTTCTTGGCAGCACGGCCGAGCTCCTCAATCCAGCCAACCGTAACTGTGCTTGACTCGACCAGGACCGCACCTGGAGCAGCGCCGTCCAGAGCGCCTTGCTTGCCTAGCCAAGTTTCGCGGCAGGCATTGTCGTCGGCCAGCATGCTGAGGATGATCTCCGCCTCCGAGGCTGCCTCGGCAGGAGAGTTGGCCGGCTTTGCGCCTCGCTCGACGAATGGTTTTGCCTTCTCCGGTGTCCGGTTATAAACGGTGAGCGGGTAGCCCGCATCAAGCAGGCGGCCGGCCATGCCCGAACCCATCAGTCCGAGACCTAAAAGTGCAATCTTTGTCTGTGCCATCAATCTCCGTCCAAATATCAATTATGAATTCTAAGACCGCGACTCTAGCCCAAAGGCTGAACCTCGATCAGCTTGTCCTTTTCGCTCACCACCTGCACAGGATTACGCAAAGGCCGGCCAAACTGGTTGAATTGGACCTCCATGATGTCTCCATCCCGAAGCTCGATCCCTTGCCCGAAGCTCAACGAATGCGCTCCCAGGAAGTGGACATGAACATCTCCAGGATGGCGGTGCAGGTCGAATTTGAAGTGATGATGCTCCAGGTTGCTCAGGCTGTGACACATCTCGTCTTCACCCGTTGCGATGGTTTGCGACCAGAACTCGCGCCCGCCGCGCTCGATGGCCACTTTTCCCGGGACCGACCGGAAATGGGGATCGATAGTAATTTCCGGTCCCAGCGAACAGGTGCGCAGCTTTGAGCCTGCCAGGTTGAGATAGTTTCTCTTCTCGAAGCGATGGTCGGAGAACTCATTGCCGGGAGTCATTCCGACACGATAAGGACGGCCATCCGGACCGATTACGTAAGCAGCCGCCATCTCCGCCTCCTCTCCCCCATCTTCAGCATACGACGGGATAACCAATGGCTCTCCATGAGCATGCACGATCGAGCCATTGCCCTTGTAAAACCATTCCGGGGCAATCCCAATCTCCTGCGGCTGAGGGCGCCCTGCTTTCAAGCCCCACTGAAACATCTTCATGCTGTCGGTCAACTCCTGCTCCTTGGCAAGATGCATGGTATCGGCATGCCCGGTTTCGATGTGCATGCTGTCACGGTCGCGGGCGCTTCCCAAGTGCGTCAGCCCAGTGCCGGATACCAGGTATCGCGCCGGCTCTTGTGGGTGATCGATAGGGGGAAGCAGCTTCCATTTGCCGCTGCCCCGATAGATCGGGTCGTAATCCAGAGACTCATCCGTAAGATGACCGGCAACCAACGCCGTCAGCTTCCGGCCGCCGGCGATGGCTGCTTGCGCCAATCCATATACGGAGTCGAAGTCGCGAATCAGTCGTACCATCGGCTCCTCAACCAAGGCCACGCACCGTGCGCCACCTGACTTCAATTGCACCAATCGCATCTCGCCTCCGCCTATTTATTCGATAACTTCAAACTGCTTCATTCGTTCCTCATTGATGGTCAGTCCCAGGCCGGGCAACTGATCGTCAAGATTGATAAAGCCATCTTTCGCTCTCGGCTCGCCGTCGAAGATGTACCAGAACAATTCGTTGCCCACTTCCACATCCACCGGCGGGAAGAACTCCGCCATGGGCGAATTCAAGCTCGCCATGACGACGTGGTAGTTGTGCATCTGGCCGGCGTGCGGGATCACGGGAACGGCAAATGCCTCGGCCAAGGCGGAGATTTTTCTTGCCTGGCTGATACCGCCTACCCGGTTAGTATCGAACTGAATATAGTCCAAGGCACGGGCTTCGAGCAGGTCGCGAAAGCCATAGGAAGTCGACTCGTGTTCTCCCCCGGAAATGGGGACTCTTCCATGCGACTTCAGCTCGGCATATCCACGCACATCGTCGGGAATCACGGGCTCCTCCAACCAGCGCAGGTTGAAAGGTTCCAGCAAGGGAAGCATCCGTTTGGCATAATCCAGAGTCCAGCCCATATAGGCGTCCGCCATCACGTCGATCTCGTCCCCCACGGTCTGGCGCACTGTGCGAACCAGATCCAGATTACGCCGCATTCCCTCGGCTCCATCGACTGGTCCCCACCCGAAGCGCAGCTTCATTGCCTTATACCCGTCGTCCTTGTAGCGTTGCGCTTCTGCCGCCAATTGAGGAAGAGGACTGGCATACAGCCGGCTCGCGTACACGGGAATGCGCGGTTTGGTTCTGCCTCCGAGCAGCCGGTAGACGGGCTGTTTCGCCGCCTTGCCCAACAGATCCCAGAGCGCGATATCTACCGCGCTGATAGCCGCCATGCCGATGCCCCGGCGCCCAAAGGCGATGGTCTTGCGGTACATGTGCTGCCATAAAAATTCGATATCCCAGGGATTCGCTCCCAGCAGGAGCGGCTTTAAGTGCTGGTCGATTGCCTGTTTCGTAACCAGAGGCGCCAGAGCGGCATTGCCGATCCCCACCAGGCCGTCGTCCGTCGTCACTTCGACGATCAGCCAGCTATGGAACGTGAATGTCTTCATCGAGGACTGGGGCAGCGAAAGCAGGTCCATCGGGTTAGTGCAAAAATGCGGCGGCAACGGCGTTGTCTCTCCCGACCATTGCGCAACTCTTGTGCGAATTTCGCGGATCTTCATGTGGAAACCAATTTTCCCTGTTTTTGGAATGTGTCCGTTCCCGGTATGCGGAGAACGCCTGCGGTGAGAAGAAGGATGGTAAAAGCGATTGCGTGAAGGCTTCCTACTATGGCGAATACAGTGCCATACCCTGCGCCATGACTGAGCAATTGCCCGGCGATGAGGTTGAAGACCGCCCCGCCTACTGCGCCGCCGAATCCGATTAAACCGGCGACCGAGCCGACCGAAGTTAACGGAAAAATATCGGCCGGCAACGTCATAATCAAGCCAGACCACGACTGTTGGCCGAAGAACGCGATGCTGAATAGAAGCAAAGCGAAACCTACCGGCACATGAGGCACGAGTATGACCGCCGGCATGAGCGCGGCGCTCAATCCCAAAACCAACTTTCGGGAAAAATCGAGAGAGTGCCCGCGCCTCAATAGGCGGCTGGAAAACCATCCGCCGAGAAAGCTGCCCAGTCCTGAGGCCGCATATGGAATCCAGGCGAAATAGCTGACGCTCTTGATATCGAAGCCGCGCGCGTCATACAAGTATTTGGGCAACCAGAAGAGGCAGAAATACCATGCGGAATCGCTTAGAAATTTAGCCGATACCAGGCCGATAACCTTGCGCGAAGCGAGCAGATGAAGCCAGGGAATCGTTTGAGCGCTGCCGGCGGAATGGATCGGTGTGGCGGTCTGTGCGGGCGATTGATAACTCAGCAGCCAGCACGCTGTCCACAGCAATCCCAGCGATCCGGCGAAGAAGAAGATATAGCGCCAATTTGTCAGCCAGAGAATGAGCCCGATCAGGGGAGGCGCCAGCACCGAGCCAACGGCAGTGCCTGCATTGATGATCCCCATCGCAGTGGCTCTCTCTGCCGCGGGAAGCCACTCCGCAATCACTCGGGTGGCCGCGGGAAATGCGGCGCCTTCGCCCATGCCGAGCAGCAGACGAGCCAGCAGCAGCAGCGCCAGGCTGTGCGCGAAGCCGTGCAGCGCACACGCCAACGACCACCACGCCATGCTTAGGGCGAATCCCGTTCTGGTGCCGATCGCATCCAAAAGTTTGCCGCCGCCGGCATAGAGCAGGGCGTAAGCAGCCAGGAACATGGCCTGCAGCGATGCGAACTGCTGGTTGGAGACAGGGATATTCCGCTGGATGGCGGCGATGGCAACCGGGAGCGCCTGCCGGTCGAAATAACTGATGGCGATCGCCGCCGTGACCAGGGCGACGAAGAACCATGGCTTGGAGTCTTGGCGCAAGTTCTTGGTCTTTTTCATCGATACCTAAGAGCACCACAAGCTCGGGTATCCCAATCTGGCGCGCTTTTGCGCCAGATATGGGAAACGCGCCATTGAATCTTGAAGGCAGTGCTGCGCAGGCAGCCAGCGCCGCTGCTGCATAAAAGATATTGGGGTGCTCTCAAGTCCGCACACCCGTATTTCAATAAGCTCCTAGCTAGCCGGCCATGTTACACGTAACAGGGAAACGCCTTGCCGGGGCAGTTGAACTTGCAGGTCTATCTTCCCGTTGACAGGCGTAATCCATCGCGGAGAGTCCAGAAGCTGCAATTGGCCGGCAGCCTGCAACCTTGCATATTGCTCAGACGTTGGCTTCTGCGGAGATCCCATCGCTTTCCACACAGTGTAGGAATTGCTGTGCTGGCCGTCGATACGATACTGCTGCAGAAGCACGCGATGAGCCGACGAGGCAAGCCCTTTGATCGACACATCGATGGCTGCACCGGGAGCGGGAACGTCCTCGTCGTGATAATTCCACAACATCACGGAAGCTTCGCCGGGAGCGCCGGCGGCAAGCGCATCGATATCCGGCTCCTGGCGCACGCCTTGCTTCAAGATGCTATCCAGCGGCACGGCGTTGCTGCTCTTGGCCATTACACGGCTGCCGCGCATCAATCCCGCCATGCGGAAGAAGTTCAACTCCGGCTTATCGATCCCGTTGGTCGCTAAAGTCCGCAGGCCGTCGAAGTAGGGCTGCCCTTCAAATTCGAAGGCCCAGGTCAGCATACCGATCAAATTCACATGATCGCGGTCCGCCAGCTCGAAGAGCGCCTTCATCACCGCCGCCGTATAGCACGGGTAAAGCGGCCCGTTGCGATACGCGTTCTGCGGATAAAGACGCGCCGAGCAGGCGGCGCAGCCTTCGGGATCCGCCTCGCTCAAAATGATGGGGACCCTCTCGAACCGGGGGAATTTGCGCACGATGGCAAAGCCATCCGCCGCGTTGTTCAATTCGCGGTCGAGGCCCATTTGTACATGCCCGCCGACCACGTTAGGGCTTCCCTTGACGTGAAAGGAGATGAACTCGAGCGGGATAGGACCCCCGGTGGCCGCGCTCTTGTTCCTCGCGCAGTGCTCAAGAAACGCCTGCAGATACTCAGAGGCATTGCCGCGAGGGCCTGGCCCGGTCGTGGCGGGCCCGCCGACGCGCGCGTTTGGAATAGCCTTGCGAACCCCCGCCGCGGCATAGTCGTATAGCTTGTTGTACTCGTCCTGAGTGCCCTTCCAGTAATACTTTCCGTTCGGCTCGTTCCACACCTCCCAATACCAGGTCGATACTGTCGCAATCCCGTACCGCTTGACCATGTGCGCGGCCACCTGGTGCGTCAGCTCTTCCCAACGCCGGTAATCTTTCGGCGGGAAGGACCACCCTTCCACTTGGCCCGGCTTTAACGGCCAACCGATATGGTACGGATCGGGATGGTTGGAAAGCGCCTTAGGCATAAAGCCAAGCTCCACCATGGGACGCACATGGGCCGCGGCATAGGCATCGAAAATGCGGTCGAGAATGGTCCAGCTATAAACCGGATTTCCATTCGCATCCTCGGTGTAGACGTTCGACGAACTCCACTTGGGCTCCGGCTTTCCGTTTCCCGAGGTGAGAAGAAAATGCGCGCGGATGTAGACCGGCACCGGGCTAAGATCGCCCAATTGACGAAGCAGCGCCTGAGCGTTTTGAGTTGTCGTGTAACCCGACTCATCATAGCCAAACCACGCGTAAATGGGCGTGAAGGGGCCGGTTTTTTGATTCAGGTCCACGGTGACGTTAACGGCGCTCTGGGCCGGTGTCTGACCCAGGCAACTGGAAACCGCGAACAGCAGGCAGAAGCTAAGGACGATCTTGCGCATTAGTCACAGTCTCCGTGGCTTAAAAATAATATTTGAGGGCAAACTGGATTTGCCGCGGATTAGTGGAGGTGCTGATGACCTGCCCTCCGGAAGCCGTATCGATATTCGCATTGCCGCCGTTGGAATTTGTTGAGGTCTGCGGCGGATTGAAGCTGGTGACGTTGGGCAGGTTGAAAAATTCCGCCCGGAACTGAAGATTCGTGCCTTCAGTAATGGGAAAAGACTTAAAGATGGAAACATCGTACTGGCGGTACATATCTCCCTGCAGGATATATGCCTTGGAGGTTCCGTAAGTATATTGGGCGGGCACGGCGAACGCCGCCCGGTTGAACCAGTTGGTCAGCGTGCGGTTTTGCAGCTTGGGGTTGCCGATCTGGATAGGCCGTTGCGCGCTCACTCCTGTATTCGCCACGTCACGGGAGATGGTTGGCGTGTAAGGCAGGCCGCTGCGCAGCACGGTGATGTTCTGCACCTGCCATCCTCCTAGAAGTCCAGCCTCCAGCCAATTCGCATGGCTCAGATATTGCTTGCCCGGTCCGAAGGGTAATTCGTAACTCATGCTGAATGCGAAATTCTGCGGGATGTTGAACTCCGAAATCGTCTTCTCGTATCCATTATTCCCGCCAAGCGGTGGGGACGGATTGCTTTGCAGGAACTTCGACCATGTGTAGGAGGCAAGGAACGTCAGTCCGTTACTCAGGCGCTCATTGATTTTTGCCTGCAGGGAGTTATAGGTTGTGCCGATCTCCGAGCTGAAAAGAGTGATCCCGCCGAAAACCGGATACGGTCTCCGCGCCGCCACGGTGCCTGGTCCCGCGGGAGGATCGTTCAGATCCTGCGATCCTTGCAGATGAACGCCGTGATTTCCGACGTATGAGATATCAGCCATGGTTGTTTTGTTGATTTGCTGCTCCACGCCGAAACTCCAATGCTGGTCGTAGGACATGGGCAGATGCACCGGGCTCGAAGCGATGGTCGGCTGCGTTGTAGACGAGCCAAGCTGCGCCCCCAGGAAAAAATTCCCAAGCTGCCGGTTGGGCACGGTATTGGCCGTGTTGAAAGCCGTTTCCGCCAGCTTATAGGGAAGGATATTGTAGTTGTCGCGGTTTCCTATCTCCGGCTCATAGAAGATTCCGTAGCCGGCCCGGAATACCGTGTTTTGCGATGCCTGGTAGGCGAACCCGGCGCGCGGCGCGAATTGCGTTTTATCAGTGTAGGTAATGTTGTACGGGATCCCCGCTTGGCTCGACGTCTGAATGTACTGCCCGAAATACTGGTAGGCCACGGGAGCGGCGTACTGCGAGGTCAAATCGACCGTGCTTCCGTGGCCGCTGACCACAATAGGCTTGGCCAACGACGGGGCGAAGGTTCCCATCTGGTTCCTGTACGGAGAGAGCCACGGCGTGTACTCGTAGCGGAGGCCCGCATTCACCGTGAGCCGGTCCGTAAGCCGATAGTCATCCTGGACGAAAAACTGATAATAGGTGTTCTGGCCGCCAAAGAAGTTTGCCGGATATGCCCGCTGCACGCTTGCGGGATAACCTAACATCCAGTCCGCAAAGGCATCCCCGGTGCCGGTTACCGAAGCCGGGTTCTGGGTATTAATGCCGCTCATGGTCCACACGCCCGCATATTGTTCGCTGTCATAGCCTATCCACTGGTAGTAGCGCATCAGTGCGCCGAATTTGAGCGTGCTCTTCCCTTGGATGACGGTGAGATTCCAGGTCGGCTCTACGGCTTTGCGATTCTGTCCTTTAGGGCGCTGATCGAAAGCCGACCCGGTAATGCTGGAGTAGCCGCTCCAGGAGTAGTCGGGGAAGCTTCCGCCGGTGCCAGGCCGCAGGATCTGCTCAAAACCTGTAACTCCCGCCGCTTTGTTGATGTCTTGCCCTTGCAGAAACGCCTGCAGGCGAATCCTGCTGAAGAGATAATGAGCGCGGAATTCCGATACCTTGTTGGCGCCGATGTTGGTGGTGAGGCCCACCGCGATGTCCTCTCCTTGAGAATTCAGGGGCGCCAAGCCGAGCAGGGGTGAAGCATTCGGGTCCTTCTCCCGGTTGTTGTCGAAACTCCAGCGCGCAAACAGGCGGTTGGAAGTGTTGATCTGGTCGTCCAGCCGCAGCGTGAATTGATCCAGATCGATCGATTGTGTCGGGTTATAAGAGAACGTGCCGGACGAGGTGTTCGGCAGCGGTATGTACTGGTTGAGATATTGCGCCTGGGGAGAGAGTCGATTCGCGGGAATGATATTTCCCGCAAATTGCGTGCGGGTCGGGTTGGAACCCGAAGTTGTTGTCAGCGGATCGTAGATTTTGTTGAGGTTGCTTGCGCTGAAATTGCCATTCCGCTCCGCTTGGGTCGGCACGACGCTGTTTTCCACCAGACCTTGACGGAGACGCTGGCCTTCGTAGCTGCCGAAGAAAAACGTCCGGTCCTTGCCACTGTAGAGGTGAGGGATGGAAAGGGGTCCTCCGAGCGTACCGCCAAACTGATTGCGCTTGAGAGGCTCGCGGCTGACCGCAAAAAAATTGCGGGCGTCCAATATGTCGTTGCGCAGAAACTCGAAAAGGTCTCCATGAAGCTGATTGGTGCCTGACTTGGTGGTTGCGTTGAAGAGGCCGCCGCCACGATTGAATTCGGCGGAATAGGGATTCTGGTCGACGCTGAACTCCTGCAGCGCGTCAATCGAGGTCTGAATGAAAGTTCCACCCTGATGCTGCTCACTGACATCGACGCCGTCGAGCAGGAATGAGAGCGCGACGCCTCGAATGCCGCTAATGGTGTTACCATTGATTGACTCAGGACGGACCGCCACCGAGTTTCCGGTTGGCGGCAAAAGCACCGCTCCCGGCGTGAGCTGGGCCAATTGGTAGAAGCCTCTCCCATTCAGCGGGAGATTGACGATCTGCCGGTTGGAGACTACCTGGCCTATGGTCGCCGAATCTGTATTCAGCAGCGGAGGTTGGCCCGTGACCTCGACGGTGGCGTTCGATTCGCCGATCGGCAGCGAGAAATCTTCGCGCGCGATCTGTCCGACCTGAATTTCTATGCCCGTCCTGACCACGTTTTTGAAGCCTTTTGAAGTGGCGGAAATATTATATGTGCCGGGATCGACAGGAGTGACAACGTATTCGCCCTGGGTGCTGGTCACAGCCTTCTGACTGATATTCGTGGATACGTTGGTGACGGTAACGGTAGCGGACGGAATCACCGCGTTGGCTTGGTCGTAGACCGTGCCGACAATGCGCCCCGACTCAACCTGACCAAGCCCCGCCAACGTTATCAGCAAAAGAGCCGGTAACGCCAAACCACGCACTGCCCTCATCCCGGAAGCTGTACGCATAATCCACCTCGATTCAATATTCGTTGAGCCATTTTTTGAGATTTGTAGCCGGAGCAAATGGTAGTACCATTAATCGAGAGATGTCAACCTAAAGGCGCGCTAAATTTTTCGCGGCACGCAAGAGAAACGATTGGGAATCGGCTACATTGAATAGGCATCCAGGAATAGGAATCCGGGAGTTTTGAAGATGGCCGGCGTAGACAAAGGCGATTTGACTGACTGGCTGATCCTGCGTTTCAAGCAGCTCATCAGCGAGGGAACACTCACGCCGGGCTATAAGCTGCCTTCGGAACGGGAATTGTCCATTCATTTCGGCGTGAGCCGGACCTCGCTGCGGCCGGTAATGAAAGTCCTCAAGATGATGGGCGTGGTCTCGCAGCGGGTGGGCGATGGGACTTACTTAAGCGGCGACGCTTCCTCGGTTCTCTCTGAGCCTATGGAATTCCTCTTCCTTCTCGACGAAACATCTTCCCAGGAATTGATCGAAACGCGCCTGATGGTCGAGCCCGTCCTTTCCGCCAAGGCCGCGCAAAAGGCCTCCCCTGAGCACTTGCTCGTGTTGCGGCAGAGCATCGCGGAGTTCGAGGACGCAGGCGGCGATCAGTTCAGGATGATTGAAGCCGATCTGCTCTTTCACCGGACTATTCTGCAAAGCTCCGGCAACCGGCTGTGCGGCCGTTTGTTCCAAGTAATCCATCGTTCGCTGATGAACATGATGATGTTGACTTCGCAACTGGTGGACCGGGACCACACCCTAGCCTTTCATCAATCCATTTTCGAAGCGATCCAAAGCAGGGAAGCGGCGGAAGCGGAGCGTTGCATGCGCGATCATCTGGTCGACGTCCGCGCGCTCCTCTTGCAGGCCAGTCATGCCCAGGCCGCCGAGCGCCTGCGCAGGAGCATTGCTGAGGCTCCCCGCCGGGATGCAGGCAGGAAGCCGGTTAAGAAAGGGTCGGCCCCACGCGGCGGGTTGGAAAAGAAGCTTTCCTCGAGGTGATTGGCCAAAAGCGGAGCTTCGCAGATCCGCCCACCCATGATCTGTTGCACGGCTTGCCGGGGAGAACGGTCCAATCGCGTCCGGCTACAATAGTGACGTGATGGATCTGGTGCAGATCGACCTCGATGCGCGGCGGCCTTCGCCCAAGCCGGAGTGGCTCAAGGCACGCGCCCCGGTGGGCAATAACTACCACGAGCTGAAAAAGCTGGCGCGTTCTCTGGGCCTGCACACGGTCTGCGAATCCGCGCACTGTCCCAACATCGGAGAGTGCTGGAACCACAAGACCGCCACCTTCATGATGCTGGGCAACACCTGCACGCGGCGCTGCGGCTTCTGCGCTGTCCCCAAAGGCCGGCCTGGACCGATCGATTTCGATGAGCCTCGCCGGGTGGCGGAAGCGGTCACCACTCTCGGGCTGCGCCATGCCGTCATCACCAGCGTGAACCGGGATGACGATATTGCCGGCGGCGCGAGGGCCTTTGCGATGGTGATTGAGGAGATTCGCCGGCAGGCCACGGGCTGCCAGGTGGAGGTTCTTATTCCAGATTTTCAGGGAAGCGAGGAAGCGGTCCGGACCGTCGTTGAAGCGCGCCCGGAAATTCTCAACCACAACACCGAATCCGTGCCGCGGCTCTATCGCGCGGTGCGATCCGGCGCGCGTTACGATCGCACCTTGCGGTTGCTCGAATATGCCAAAACGCTCGATCCGCGCCTGGTGACCAAGTCCGGCGTCATGGTAGGCCTGGGAGAAGAGATGCACGAGCTGCTCCAGGTCTATCGCGATCTGGCTTCCGTAGGAGTCGACGTGCTCACCATCGGCCAATACCTGCGTCCATCCAAAGACCACTTGCCTATGGCGCGCTACTACTCCCCGGAGGAGTTCGCCTATATGCGCGGCGAGGCTCTCAAGATGGGTTTTCGGCACGTCGAGTCCGGCCCGCTGGTGCGCTCGTCGTACCACGCGCACGAGCAGGCAGTCTCGACCGGAGTGACCAGGGTCTGTTAACAGCCGCGGAAACTCTCTAATTCCTAAAAGACGAGGAAGAAAATAATGGCAGTTTCGGTAATGGCTAGCATTCCAGCCCTGAAAGACACGCAACAGCAGCTCAAAACACGGATGGACAAGGCGGTTCTAGACTTCCGCACCGGCCTTGCATCCACGCGCACAGGCCGCGCCTCCGTTCACATGCTGGACCAGGTCAAAGTCCCCTATTATGGGACTGATACCCCTCTGAACCAGGTGGGCCAGGTCACGACGCCGGACCCCAATCTCATTTTGATTCAGCCCTGGGACACTAGCATCATCGCGGATATCGAAAAGGCCCTTCGCATCTCCGATCTAGGCTTTAATCCGCAGAACGACGGCAAAGTAATCCGCGTGCCCGTTCCTCCAATGACCGAGGAACGCCGGCGCGAGGTGGTCAAGCATTTGAACAAGATGCTTGAGGAACACCGTACCGCAATCCGCAACGTCCGCCGCGATGGCAACGACTTCATCAAGAAGGCGGCGAAAGATAAGAAGATCTCCGAGGACGAGGAGAAGCGGTCGCTCGATGAGATACAGAAGCTTACCGACGAAGAGATCAGCCGCATGGAAGAGATGTGCAGGAGCAAGGAAAAAGAAGTTATGCAGATCTGAGGCTCCAGGTTGGCTTCGCCTGGGCTCACAGTGATCCGCTCTCATCATCCGGCGATGGCGACGATCCTCTCTGGCTTGTCGACAATGATTCCAGTTGCCTTCGCCAGTTCAGGGAGTCGATGAAGCCGTTCGACTCACGCCAGTTCTCTTCCACAATGACGTGCAGTTCCAGATAAACACGCGTGCCCAAAAGGGACTCGATCTCCTTGCGAGCCGCGGTTCCAATGCTTTTAAGTTTGCTGCCGCCCTTGCCGATGAGGATGGCCTTTTGCCCCGGACGCTCGCAGTAGATAGCTGCCGCGATACGGGTAACCCCGTTTTTCGCGTTCCGCTCCGGCTCTTCAAAGCGCTCCACTACGACCGCCGAAGCATACGGCACCTCCTCGCCGGTTTCGAGCAAGATGCGCTCGCGAATGAGTTCCGCTGCCATAAAGCGCTCCGGCTGGTCGGTAAACTGGTCCTTAGGGAAGTACCGCTGGCCCTGCGGTAGATATTCGACCAATTTCGCCAGCAGGCGATCGAGGCCCTTTTTCTTGCGGGCGGAGATGGGAATGACCTCGGCAAAACTGTGCAGCCCGCTGAGCTGCGCAATGAGCGGCAGAAGCTTTTCCCTGGGAACCAGATCGATCTTGTTAATGACCAGAAAGACCGGGCAATCCAGCTTTTGAACAAGTCTAAGGACGAAAGCGTCTTCGTTCGTCTCGGATTGGGACCTCCCAGCCGAAGCGATCTTCGAAGCTATTTTGCGCGCGGCGTCCACCATCAAAACGACGATATCCCGGTGCTCGAGCGCCTCGTAGACCTCCTGCATCATCCGCCGGTCGAGCTGCGACCCCGGCCTGTGTACTCCCGGCGTATCGACGAAGACGATTTGCGCTGCCGGGTTTTTGCCCTTCCGCCCGGGTATTTCCACGACTCCTTGAATACGGTTTCGGGTAGTTTGCGGCTTATCGGTGACGATCGCAACTTTTTGGCCGATCAGGGCATTCAGCAGCGTCGATTTCCCCGCATTGGGCCGCCCTAGAATGGAAACGAAACCGGATCGCACGCGTTCTCCTCCGCTTCCAGTTTAGCGTCTGGATTAGTGACCAGCGTCCTCGATGCGCGAAATGCGCAGCCGCTCGATGCGGCGGCTGGTGGACGCTACCACTTCGAATCGCAGTGAATCCGCGGCGATCACCTCACCGGGAAGCGGAATGCGCCTGGCGATTTCGCTTACCAGCCCGGCTACAGTAGCCGCCTGGTACTCCTCTTCCATCTCAAAGCCATCCCCCAGCAGATCTTTGAGGCGGCCGATTTCCAGATTCCCCGGTACCAGCCACGTTCCACCGGACTCGCGTACCGGCACATCCTGTTCACTTTCCGCCTCATGCTCGTCTGAGATGGACCCGACGATTTCTTCCAACAGATCTTCAATTGTGACTAATCCGGCGACTCCGCCATATTCGTCGATCACGATGCGCATGTGTTGCTTCTCGCGCTGCATCTCCCGCAAGAGCTCATTCACGCGCTTGGTTTCCGGGACGAAAGCCGGCGGCCGCTGAATGCTCATCACTCTTTGCGTGCGGGCCACATCGTCCGCAATCTGCAGCAGATCGTGGGCGAACGCGATGCCGGTAATGCGATCGAGCGAGCCGGAATAGACAGGGACTCTGGAGTAGGGGTGATCTCCGAGCCGCAGAATAAAGTCTTCCAACGTCATTTCCGCAGGCACGGCGAAGATATCCGGCCGGGGAGTCATCACCTCGCGGACCACTTTGTCGCCAAATTCGACGGCGGAGCGAACCAGGTCTCGATCGCCCTGTTCTATGATCCCTTCTTCCTCGCCGGCCTCGATCAAGGCATCCACCGCGGCATCGTTCAGATCTTCCTCTTCTTTGCCGGCCGGCGGCTCCGCCAGTGCCGCAACGGAGAGCAGAAAAGCCAGGAATAGGGTCGCCGGCAACATGAGATAGAAGAGCAGGCGCAAAACCACCCGCAGCCGCACGATCCACCCGCCGCGCGTGCGCGTGAAGAAGACATACGGCAGAAATTGATTGAATAGGACGATGACCAGAACGGCCCCAAGCACCGCCTGCGCAATCTCTGCCGCACTGGGGCGATCCATTGCCGATCTTCCCGCAAAGAGCAGCGCCCCAAAAAATAACGTGAGGAACGCCAGGGATAACTGCATCCACAATGCGGCGGAGAGCGCGATCCGCTCCCGGCTCATCCTGAGCCGCGGCTCGACTCTTAGTTCCCAAACATCGATGTTCTCCTGGAACTCCCCGGGCAGAAACTTGCCCATCTCCGAGTACAAGCGGTCGATGTAAGAGGTGAGAGTCAGAATGCCGAGCAGCAGGGCAATGGCGAGACAGGAAAGAACGTTCATGGCCTGCTGCTCCGGCGTTTCTTCTCCGGCGCCATTTTCACCTGGCTCCGCTTGGCCGTGGCCGGGCTGCCGGCTGCTTTCCGCGAGGAGTTGCGTTCAACCGGACTTCCCCGTGCGATAAGACCGCGGGGCAAATCGAACTGCTTGCGCAACCGCGCTTCCCGGCGCGCCATTTGGCCGGAATCGGATTCGTGGTCGAGGCCAGACAGATGCAACAGGCCGTGCAGCATCAATATCTTCACTTCCGTCTGCAGGCCGTGCCCATGCTCCACTGCCTGGCGTGACGCCGTGTTCAGTGAGATTGCCAAATCGCCGGCGTGGCGGCCGGCGGCAAAAGCCGGAGCTGCGGGAAACGAAAGCACATCGGTGGATTTGTCTTTGCCGCGGAATTCCCGGTTGAGCGAGCGTATCCGCTCATCGCCGGTAAGGAGAACGGAAACTTCTCCGTTGAGCCCTATCGCCTGAGCGGCGCACGAAAGGAAGCGGGAGAGTTCACGTCTGCGAATGGCGGCGTTCGCACCGGAAATCTTGAATGTGGCAGGTTCTAAAACAATCATCTTGCAGCGGAGCTACAGCATCCGCGGGTTCGGAAACAGTAAAAAAAATACGGGAGGGATCGGCCGTCAAGCCGTCAGCCCTCCCTCTTAGATGGTATCTCATTGAGGCGCCGCACTACTGCGGCTTGGGGACAGCCTTGGTCTCGCCATCGTCACGCATGTTCAACGGCAACTCGCGTTGCGATCTTCCAAAACTGTCGTAGGCACGGATAACTCGCTGCACCAGGTGATGCCGAACCACGTCGCCATCTTCAAAGTGGCACAGCTCGATCCCATCCACTCCCCTGAGGATCTCGATCGCCTCCACCAATCCGCTCTTCTTCGGATTGGGCAAATCGATTTGAGTTACATCCCCGGTAATCACTGCCTTGGAGTTGTTGCCTAACCGGGTGAGAAACATCTTCATCTGCTCGCTGGTGGTGTTCTGGGCCTCGTCCATTATGATGAAGGCGTCGTTGAGCGTCCGCCCGCGCATGAAGGCGAGCGGGGCCACTTCAATCACGTTCCGCTCCAGCATCTTGTCCACCCGGTCCTGCTCCAGCAGATCGTAGAGGGCGTCATAGAGAGGGCGAAGATATGGATCGACCTTTTCCTGGAGCGTTCCGGGCAAAAAGCCCAAGCGCTCGCCTGCCTCTACCGCCGGCCTGACCAGGATGATGCGGCTGACCTTCTTCGCCGACAGAGCGGAGACAGCCATAGCCACCGCCAAATAGGTCTTTCCGGTGCCCGCCGGCCCCACTCCGAAGACCATGTCCGATTGCTCGATTGCTTCGACATATCGTCTCTGGTTCATGGACCGGGGTTGAACCATGCGCTTGATGCCCGCCGAACGTTGCTTACCGCTCTCCGCCAGGCTGCGCAGGGTAACCGCTGGATCGGCGGTTACAAGCTTGAGCATGCCGTGCAACTCGCCATTCTGCAGCAATGTGCCGTTCCGCCGCAGATGCTCGTAATCGGTAAATACCGCCTCAACCCGGTCGATTGCTTGCGGGGAGCCTTCGACGTGCAGCGCATCAGACCGTAAATCAATTCGTACCTGCAGGTTATCTTCGAGCAGCCTGAGGTTTTCGTCACGAGTCCCGAACAGGGGCTCCAGGTTCGGCGTAATTTCCAGGGCTTTTTTCATCAAGTGGAGAAATAACCTCCCATAGGGATTTTGGGTGAAGGAAAAGTTGAATTGAATAGGACCGGAAAAGAGGGTACACGGCCACCGACGGCAGTCCCGATCGCAAATAAAGCCGCAGGTATAAGCAGGATGGGAGAACGAGAACCCGGTAGCCGCAGCAGAGCAGGAGACTGCACACTGATTGGATGCTGGGGCGGGCTGGCGGTGTTCACCAAATATTTCCCGTGAATGGCCTCAGACTAGCGTTTTGCCTGGGCCTCGTCAACGCCTATTCCATGAATATTTAGCTGGAGCGGAGCTTGGATTACACCGCCGCCACACGCTTGCTAACGCAAAAAGAGCGTATGAATCAAAAACGGTCGTTTTTGACGGGTCCGGCAGCTATTTTCCTGGCGCGGGGTTGGGCGCTTCTCGGCAGTGACAAAAACCGGCGTCAAAATCCTACAAAGTGAGTCTGCAAGCTCTGGCCCGCTCAAGTGAAAAAACGGCTTGAATGGACCACCCGCCACCCGCCGATTGAGCCAAATTGGACCCTAGAATGTGCCGGATGGTTTCACCGCAACTCGCAACAGCACCACGCCGTGCGGCGGCACCATGGCCGTATACTGGTCGCCCTCCACAGGTACGGAAACATGCTTCCAAAGATCGCGCGCTTGCAAAGACTTGCCCCCAAGATTCGCCTTCAAATTCAGGCTGTCCCAGCGAAAACCGATCTGCGCCGGCTCCGAGCTGCGATTGAATAAGCCCACCGCAACTGCCTCATTCTCCAGCGGCCGCACCAGCACTTCAGATTCGCCCTGCGGCGGCCGGCGTTTCACCGGCAGAGCCGCCGCATCCTGATCGATCGCGATTACCTCTCCGTTCATCAGGATCGATTTGGTCTCCTCCGTCATATGACGCACATCGTTGCCTGCAATCAGGGGCGCGCGCAACATCGCCCACAGGCTCATGTGTGTCCTGTACTCATCCGCTGTCATGCCGCCATTGCCAACCTCGAGCATGTCTGGGTCGTTCCAGTGTCCCGGGCCGGGATATTGCGTGATATCCAACTGCGCAAATCCGATCCGGTCCATCGATTTCCAGTTGTCCGCAATATCGCCTGTCGTCCGCCAGAGATTGCCGCCGGCTTTCGCTCCCCATTGCCATACATCGCCCCATCCGTATTCGCACAAACTGAACACGATGGGCCGCCCTGACTTGGCCAATGCCTCGCCCATCTTCTGGTAAGCGCCTTCCAGATCTGCCGGCGTCCTCTGATATACGCGGCTGGCGCCGCACCAGTCGTACTTCAGATAGTCATAGCCCCAATCGGCAAACTGTTTCGCATCCCGCTCCTCATGCCCATAGCTGCCTTGATAACCCCCGCACACCTGAGGCCCAGGCGAGGTGTAAATTCCGATCTTCAATCCCTTCGAATGGACGTAATCCGCCAACGCCTTCATGTCGGGAAAACGTGCGTTTCCGACGATATTCCCTTTGGAGTCGCGTGAACTCGACCAGCCCTCATCCACGATCACGTATTTGTACCCGGCTTTGGCCATCCCGCTGTCGACGAGCGCGTCGGCCATCTCGCGCACGGTCTTCTCATCGAACTGGTCGTGGAAATTATTCCAACTATTCCATCCCATCGGCGGTGTTCGTACCAACCCATTGTCCGGCAGATTTTTCAGCACCGGGAGGGGTAACCGCTCCGGGTAGACCACCTCTTTTGAAACCGGCTCGAGCACGCCGTGCGTCTCGATCGTTGCTCCCCGCAAGCCCGGATTCTTCGCTGTCACATCGAAGGCGCCGGTCGCGCGCCGGTCGCCGGCCATCGTGACCGTGAACGTTTCATTGCCATACTTTACCTGCGACGACAATTCTAATTTGCCGTCATGCAGCGAGCCGCTCATCGCACGCTGCCCCGGCTGGTAAGTAGCCGTTACTTTTTCGCCCTCCTGGGTTATCAGAAAGAACGAAGTCCCTCCATTTGGCACACGATATTCCCAGTAGCCGCTCAGCCCCGTCTCCGCCAGCGCCATACTCGTGCTCGCCAATATCACAATCGCCGCCAGCCTCTTCAGCATTCCGCCCCCGCATGGGTCCCGCAAACGTTTACCTGACTTCGTATCATAGCTCATATCGCCCGCTTACCGCCCCGGCTTCAGTTTTACCGGGCAAGCATGGTAGGGCGTGCTCGAAACAATGCGCCCGCCATACTCCACCACGATGAGCTGATTGCCGGCCACATTCTTCAGCACATCAACCTTGCCATCCTGCCAACGGATCTCGACCGTATCCGCCTTCTCGGAGTTGCCCAATCCGAAGCGCAAGCGCAGATCGTTCTGCGAAAGATAGCTGCCGCCGCTGCGCACTTCTTTCATCATGCGCAGCGCCCCGGCTCGCACATTGACCCGCGAGCCGATGGCAAAGCGGTTGGGCGCTTTGCCCGCCAGCTGCACCGTAAGAGCCCGCTGCTTGTAAGCCATGAAATTATGCAACAACGTGGGAGCGGCATTCATGTTGCTCACCAGGATGTCTGTCTGGCCGCTGTTGAATAGATCGCCGAATGCAACACCGCGCGAAGAACGCTTCAGCGCGATCCCAGCGCCCCCCCGCCGGGAAACATCCTCAAACGTGCCGTTTCCTCTATTGCGATAGAGAATCTTCCGCTGCTCGTAGGAGGTATCAACCAGCACTTTATCGAGCTCGGGATACACATGGCCATTGGCCATGAAGATGTCCGGCCACCCGTCGTTATCGAAGTCCACGAATCCCGTACCCCAACCGACGAAGCTGGTATTTACCCCTAGCCCGGAGCGAAATGTCACATCGTCGAATGTACTGTCACCACGATTGTGGTAAAGCGTGCTGGTATCCTGTTCGAAATTCGTTTTTACGATGTCCAGGAATCCGTCTCCATCGTAGTCGCCCGCGTCGGCGCCCATTCCACTCTGCTCGCGGCCATCCTCGTTGTAAGCTACCCCCGCGAGCACGCCGATCTCGGTGAAGGTTCCATCCCGATTGTTGTGATACAGCAGTGAGGCGGTCGAGTCGTTCGCGACATAGACATCCGGCCAGCCGTCATTGTCATAGTCCAGCACGAGTGGAGTAAATCCGTAATGCTCGCCCCCCAGTATGCCGGCCTTAGCTGATACATCTTCGAAGGTTCCATCGCCGCGATTGCGATAGAGACTATTCTTTGCGCCCTTCAGCCCGCGCGGCCCACACATTACCGGAACACCCCGCCAATTGCACTTGTCGCCGCGCTTGGCCTCGTGGCTGGTTGCTTCTTCATAGTCAACATAATGCGTAATAAACAGGTCGAGATGTCCGTCGCGGTTGTAATCGAAGAACGCGGCGCCCGTGCTGTACAATTCCGCATCCGTCAGCAGCCCGCTGGCCTTGGTTACATCCGAAAACGTGCCATCGCCATTGTTGCGATAGAGCACGTTCTTACCGTAGTAGGTCACGAATAAATCCAGCCGGCCATCGCCGTTGAAGTCGCCTACGCAAACACCCTGTCCCCAACCGTGCCGCACCAGTCCAGCTTTCTCCGTCACATCGGTAAACGTTCCATCGCGGTTGTTCTTGTATAGTCTGTTTGTCGACGGCGGCCCGGCAACGGTTTCGAGCGTTGATCCATTCACCATGAAGATGTCAAGCCAGCCATCGCCGTCATAGTCGAACAGGGCAACCCCGCCGCCGGTGGTCTCGAGAATGAATCGCTTGGTATGTATTCCGCCGATAGTGGTAATCGCCGTCAATCCGGCCGCCGCCGCGATATCCTGAAAGTCCGCCACCGGCGTGCCTGCCTTGGGCTCAACCTGGGGCGAAGGGTGCGTGGCCCCGATCTGCGCCAGGAGAAGGCGCGGACGGGAAGCAATTGCGCCAGTACCCGCCAGCAGACGCAGTGCATCTCTCCGCGAGAGAAACTGGGATAATGTCATCCGCTCCACCGCCAGCAAGCAGTCGGCCTGCGCGTCATCTTACCGGAACCTCATCTTCGGAAGTCATGGGAACGCCCCGGAGCAGAGTGGAAGAAGACATCCGGCCAGATTGGGCATTTTTCGCGGCGGTATAAGATTGCTCTTGCTTTTGTTTCAGAGCCGTCAGCTTGTTGTTCCACGCCTGCGCCTGGGCAGTATCGCCCATCTGCATATAGGTGCGAGCCAGCAGATAATAGGAGCCATCGAGATCGGGATTCATCTCGACCGCAACTTTCAGCTCGCGAACCGCGTCTTCCTTGCGGCCTGCATTGGCATATAACTTGCCCAGGAGATAATGATCGTCGCTTCTTGCCGACGGCAGCGACACCGCCCGTTTTGCATACACCATCGCTTGATCGCTATTGTTCGCTCTTTCGAATGCCAGCGCCGCATCGTAGGCAAAGATAAGCGTGTCCGGCTGCAAGTCGGACGCACGCCGGTACGATTGCGCAGCCTTTGCATACTCGCCCTGCCTGAAATAGCAGAAACCTAGAAGGTTGTGAGAGAGCGCGATGGAACGATCCATTTCGACGGCATGCTCCAGCGTAGGGATAGCAACGGCGATGCCGCTGGTGGTCACCTGCGCGATGCCCAACAACAGGTTGAGATCCGCCCCTTCGAGGCCCTGTGTATGAACGCGCTCCAGAACCTCAAGCGCTTCCTTCGGCTGGTCGTCGCGAAGCAGCAACTCGCCTAGACCGATCGAGTAGCTAGCGTTTTGCGGATCGAGCCGCACCGCCTCGCGCAAGTCATGCAGTGCTTGGGTTTGTTGCTCCGGCATCGCGGAGTAAATCGTGCCCAAATGAAACAATGGTTTCGGATCGCGAGGATTTTCCTTGGAGGCGGTCTTAAAAGCTTCTACTGCTTCCTCCGTCGCACCAGCGCCAAAGTACGCGAGACCCAATAAATAGGCTGCGCCAACGCCGGCATACCGGCCGGAATTCTTCAGCAGATCGATAGCTTTGAAGTCCTCTCTGTTTCCTATGTAAGCCCGCGCCAGCAACATGTCATTCTCTCTTGATGCGGGCAGCCGTAACCGCGCGCTCTCGATCAAAGCAGCCGCTTGAGAAAACCGCCCTGCTTCAAGCAACGCGATCCCGATTTGCAACTGTGCCCGGGGTGGGATGCTCTCTGCCCGCAGGCGTTCCAGAATCGCCTCCGCCGCGGCCGATTTTCCCAGAGCCAGATCGTCGATTAAGAGATGCTGCGCAATACCGGTATCATTCGGCTGGATCCTATAGGCATCCTCCAGATGTTCGGCTGCCTCCGCAACTGACCCGTTGCCTTCCAAAAGAACAGCGAGGTTATACTGCGCTTCGACGGCGCCGGGCTCAGCTCGGACAACTGTCTCCAGCTCATGTACGGCGGCATCGGCCCGGCCCAGCCGGATTAGGCTCAGAGCAAGGTTGTAGTGCGCCGGCTGCGCCGCGGGGTCGATACGGAGCGCAATCTGGAAATCCTGCGATGCCTCGCGGTATTGCTTCAATTGGTTCTCGGCAATCCCTCTCCAGGTAAAAGCCTGGGCTGAATTTCGATCCGCATTCACAGCGGCGGTAAATTGTTCCTTCGCCGCCGCAAACTGGCCGCCGCGCAGCAGTCGAATACCACGCGCAACATTGGTATCGGCAGCGCCGGCGACAGCTTGTGCGTGAGCGGATATGCCGCCGGGTAACAGCACAGTCGTGAGGCCGCTAAGCAGGAGCACGGCCAGTGCGCGACGGCGCAGTCTATCCCACATCGAGTTTCCCAGCACGCCAGGAGATGGCAATGAGTTCTGCATACAGTTGCGGCTCAACCCAGTGATGCTCAGGCCGGACGACGCACGATGGTGAGCTTACCTCCCTCTTGTATGCGGATGAATTGGTCCGCGGGAACATCGCGCAATCGATCGGTGGCGCCGCTTGGCCAGCGAATCTCTATCAGGTCGACACTCGCCTTGTCACGCAGTCCAAAATGCAGGCGCAAATCATTCTGCGATAAATAGCTGCCGCCGCTGCGCACTTCATCGATCTGCGAGAGTTCGCCGGCGACACATCGAACGCGCGTACCGATTGCGCTTCTATTGGAGCGAGTACCAACCAAATGAATGTTGATCCAATGATTGCGGTTTTGCCGCGTCACGGCCAGCAATGAAGGCGTCGA
The DNA here is from genome assembly GCA_963803615.1 of uncultured Acidobacteriaceae bacterium. Classification (GTDB taxonomy): domain Bacteria; phylum Acidobacteriota; class Terriglobia; order Terriglobales; family Acidobacteriaceae; genus PALSA-350. The sequence goes on along the minus strand of CAWDNI010000069.1, from coordinate 63,764 downwards.
GTTCTGGTTGTTGACCAGGACATCGACACAGCCGTCGTTATTAAAATCGCCAAAGGCGCAACCGCGGCCGGTTGCTGGTGTCGTAATTGCATCTCCTGCGAGCAGCGACACATCTTCAAACCGGCCGCCGCCTGCGTTGCGATAAAGCACTCGCGGCTCGCGATAGCTGGTATCGGAGTGTATTCGATCAAGCTCCGGGTAAACGTGCCCGTTGCAGTAAAAAATATCCGCCAGCCCGTCGTTGTCGGGGTCAAAGAATCCGCAGCCCCATCCAACGAAATGGGTCTGGCGATTGATTCCGGCGGCAGCCGTGACATCGCTGAAGATTCCGTTACCCGCATTGTGATAAAGATTGGGAGCTTCATCGGAGAAATTCGTTTTCAGAATGTCGAGCCAGCCATCGTTGTCGAAATCCGCCGCCGCAACCCCCATCCCAGCCTGCACGTGTCCGTCTTCGCTGAAGGCCACCCCCCGCAGCGTGCCTTCTTCGCGGAACGTGCCGTCATGATTATTGATAAACAGCAAACTTGGGGTGGTGTCGCTCGCCACGTAGATATCGGGCCAGCCATCGTTATCGAAGTCCGCGGTCAGCACTCCCAAGCCGTAGTAACCACGTGGACGGTCGATTCCAGCCTTCGCGGAGACATCGGTGAACGTACCGTCGCGATTGTTATGGTAGAGCGTACTGGTTTCTCCAATCAAGCCTCTCGGGCCGCAATTCACAGCAAGCCCTTTGTAGACGCAGTAAGGATCGCTGCCTGGAATCTTGGCGGTCTGTAAGGAAAAGTCAACATAGTGCGTCACAAACAGGTCGAGATAGCCATCGCGGTCATAATCCACGAAGGCGCAACCCGTACTCCAGCGCGCTGCGGAGCCTTCGACCTGAGCCTTGGGGCTCACCTCCGTAAAGGTGCCATCCCCGTTGTTGTGGTACAGAACGTCTTTTCCCCAGTAGGTGACAAAGATATCCTCATTGCCGTCATTGTCATAGTCTCCGACACAGACACCCTGGCCCCAACCGGATCGCGATAACCCGGCGCTTTCCGTCACATCGGTGAACGTGCCGTCACGGTTATTGTGAAAGAGCTTGTTGCTGGGATTCTGTCCTTGCACGAATCCCTCCAATCGCGAACCGTTCACCAGGAAGATGTCCAGCCAGCCATCGTTGTCATAGTCAATGAACGCGACGCCGGAGCCCGTAGTCTCCAGTATGTACTTCTTGCTGCTGTCACCGCCGCAGACTTGAAGGAACTCTAGCTTCGCCTCCCGCGCCACATCCTTAATGGTGTAGCCGAGCGGCGCAAGCGGCTTCCCGCTCATGGAAGCCCATCGAGGGCTCGTACTCCCAAGTAAGCGCGCAGCCATGCTGCGTCTGAAATAACCAGGCATCAGCAATTGCAGTCCGGCAAGTTGAAGGAAGTGGCGCCTGGTTGACATCTGGGGCAAGCCGATCTCTTTTCAGCAATCCCGGCAGCCGCACCGGGCTAACCGGGATTTCTCATAAGCGTGACATGACGTGACCCGAACATCACAGCACCAAGGCTAAAGCCCTTGATTTAACTAGCCTCTTTCGGCGGACCTAAAAAGTCCGCCTCCCTGGGCTGAAGCCCAGGGCTTCCACCGGTGTAGTTCCCGGCTTTAGCCGGGAAAGCGGGTTCGCCGCGGCGAACCCGCGTAAGCAATTGGGCTAAACAAAATCGGGCTTCAGCCCTGGTCTTTCTTATGAGAAATTGCAGCTAAGTCTTCGACCGCATGATTTCATATGTTGTGCTTGAGGGCCGGAGAATCCCAGGTCCCAAAATCGGGACCTGGGGCGCCCGCCGTAGGTACAACAACAAGCGGTCCGAGAAATAGAGCATTCATGCGCTATTACTTCGGAAGCGTGGTATCAGTTTGCGTTTTATTATTCAACAAGGCATTCAACTTATTCTGGAACTGCTCCTCGTTGGCTTGTTGGATTTTCTCGAAGGCGGCCATTTCCTGGCTTGCCTCGGTCATCTTGCCCTGCTCCCGGTAAGCGAGCATAAGCGCATAATGCGCCGATGCGCTGTCAGGGTGCTCGCCAATCACAGCCTGCAACTGGTCGATGGAGGCATCCACCTGATGCTTCTCCAACAACACCTGCGCCGCTCCAACTCTCGCTTCCACCAATCCCGGATCAAGCCGTGACGCCATCTGATACTCCGCCAGCGCATCGTCAAGCTTGTGTTGATGGCGGTCGATCTCGCCCATCGCCAGCTCCGAGACGCCCGACTGCGGATCCACCTTCAACTCGGCGCGAAACTCAGCCACCGCGGTCTGGTCGGCGTCAGCGTCTCCCTTACGGAGATACAGTTGTCCGATGCGGTAATGCATTTGCGGCAGCTTTGGGTTCTCTTCAAGAGCGGCCTTGTACTCGCGAATAGCCTGGTCTGCGTTACCCTGCGCTTCATAGACCTCGCCTGCGAGCTGATGTACCCGATACGAGTCGGGATGCCTGGCAATCAATTCAGCCGCGTCCTGGTTCCATAGGCGTGTGTAGAGTTCCGCCGACTCGTAAAGGACATCGGGATCGCCGGGGTAAAGCGCCTTCAGTCTTGCGGCAATCTTAAGCGCGGGCATCACATCCGATACGCTCGCGCCACAAGCCAATAATGCCAAGCCAGTAAGCCGCTGTAACTTCCCCGCAGGTTCGCTATCGAAATGACGCTCGAGAACTGGCGCGGCCTTGTCGCACTGCCTGAGATCGACCTCGCTCATGGCCAGAAACAACTCCGCCTGCTGCTCGGAAGGATTGATCTTGAGAGCTTTGTTCAAGTCTTGGGAAGCTTCTTCAGCTTTGCCCGAGCCATACAGGAGCACGCCCAAACCGGTCCACGCTTCGCTATTATTGGGATCTAATGCCAGAATCGCGCGATACTCGCGCTCCGCGCCAGCCATATCGTTTGCGCCAAGGTCACGCGCCGCGTTCGCTTGATGGCTCTTGATCTGAGCGGAAAGATCCTGACCGGCCGTGGCATGCACCTCAGCCGGAAGAGCGGAAACAAGAACAGCCGCGGCAATGCACATCCATGGTTTTCGCAGTGCAGCCGTCCAGGTCATTCACCAGATCTTATCAACTTTAGCCGGGATTTCTCATAAGCGTGACATAACGTGACCCGAACATCACAGCACCAGGGCTAAAAGCCCTTGATTTAACTAGCCTCTTTCGGCGGACCTCAAAGGTCCGCCTCCCTGGGCTGAAAGCCCAGGGCTTCCACCGGTGTAGTTCCCGGCTTTTGCCGGGAAAGCGGGTTCGCCGCGGCGAACCCGCGTAAGCAATTGGGCTGAACAAAATCGGGCTTTTAGCCCTGGCCTTTCTTGTGAGAAATTGCAGTTAGATCTCTTCGTTTCTGGTGCGGAGCCAAGAAGCCACACTTTCCATCAAGGTTTTTGGAATCACATCTCACGCAAACAGCGCGTCAGATATGGAGGCGCCCAGGACTTGTTGAAAGGGGAAAGCTTCAAAGAAGAGTCTCAACCTCGTAAACGGGCGCCCCAGGTTTCGATTGTGGGACCTGGGATTCTCGAAGCCCCAGGAGCTTGTTGAAAAACGCGCCGAAGCACCGAGCGAGGCGCCAGCGGACGCAGGCAGTGCCGCTGCTACATACAAGATATTGGGTGCCCTTCGGTCCCCGAAACCGTTTTTCAACAAGCTCCTAGAACAGATACTTCAGTGCGAACTGCGTGATGCGCGGATCGCGCGCCGTTTGCAACTGGCCAAATGTTCCGTCACCCACATTGTGGTCCGGGGGATAGAAGTTTGGATGATTAAACAGGTTGAAGAATTCTCCTCTAAATTGAATTCGGCCATATTCGCGAACCGGGAACTCCTTGAATAGGGAGAAATCTACATTGACCAAACTAGGTCCGGTCAGGAAATTTCTTCCGCTCTGGCCGTAGGTTCCTGGCGCCGCGTTCTGGAAAGCCGCGGAATTGAAGTAGGCTTTGACCCCCCTACTGCCTGGCGGTGCAACGGGCGCACCGGTATAGTCGGCCGTTTCTCCTCCTATCCCAGTAGCTGCGGTATCGAGTGAACTGGTGATGGAATAGGGCGCTCCGGTCTGCGCGGTGATGATGGACTGATTCTGCCAATTATTGATCAGAGCGCTGGCGATGCCATGCAGCGACTGTACTTTCGGAAACTGGTAGATGTAAGATCCCGCGAAGCGATGGCGCACATTATCGTCCGACGGTCCGTAACTCAGGGCGAAATTCGAAGGATCTCTCGGTCCATTTCCACCTTCAGCGGTATAGGAGACCACGTCCAGGTAGTTGGCCCAAACGTAAGATGCCAGCAGACTGAATCCATTCTGGTAGCGGCGATTGATCTGAACCTGCAGCGAGTCGTAGTTTGACCACAAGGCGGGATCCAGAATTTCCATCGGGCCATAGCAGGATGCGGTGCTTGCGCCAACACCGGTGCCGCATTGAATGTAATTCAGCCTGCGCCTGCTGGGTAAATTGCTGTTGTTGGCCGCAATGTTAGCCGCATTATTGACGGCCGGGCTGTTATTGGGACTGGTGCCTATGGTGTGATTGTAAGTCGATAACGGCGCGTAGTTGTTTTCACGGGACACGAAAAGGTGCGTCCCATGATTCCCTATATATGACACGGTTAAGGTATAAGCCTTGGTTATCTCCTGATCCACAGTAAGATTCCACTGGTTGGTGTAACCCTCGTTGAAGTTCGGAGCCAGCACCGTTTCGCCCGCCGCTGTCGGCCAGTTCCCTCCATAGTTGGGAGCGAACGCGGCTCGTTGCGCCGGGGTGCGCGGGATAAAGAACGGGTAGGGATTCTGTACGCCCGAGTTGTTATAGATATTATTCCCGCTCAGGCTGGGTTGAAGCACAGTCGGACCATTGACGATAACAGATTCGTCGAAGGGCTGCGCCGTGGAAAAACGATTCCACGCGATTAGGCGCGCCTGGTCCCAAAAGATTCCAAAGCCGGCGCGAATCGAAGTCTTGCCGTTGCCGAGGGGATCGACGTTCACTCCGACGCGTGGAGCGACGTTCTTCCAGCGGTTGGGCACCATGGAGCGAGAGCATCCGGCGTCGCCTCGCCCTAAAGATCCGCTTCCCACCGGAGGGCCGGGAAAGAGGATGCCCGGAGGCGCGGTCGGATAGTATGTGGACCGCTTGGTAAATGTCGGATCGTAGCATATCTGGTCGTTCAAATTATCCACCGGCGGCAGAAAAGGCTCCCAGCGAATGCCCGCGTCTAGCGTCACCTTCTGTGTAACTTTATAGTTGTCCTGGGCATAGACATCCATCGCATTGTGACGCAGCCTGCTCGCCACTTCCGTCTGCAGGTTGTAGTAGTTGGGCAAGCCAAGAAGTAAATCGGAGAGCGAGTTCCCGGAGTATTGGCCATTGAAGTTAAAGACCGGGTCGGTGTAATAATCCTCAACTCGATTCACGCTCTCTCTGCGGTAATCTCCTCCCAAAGTTATAGTATGGTTGCCCCTGACAACACTCAGGTAATCGGTATACTGCCATGTTTGCCGATTCTGTACAAAAGTGCCGTCGCCACCGGCGTTGATGGAACCGCTGATAGTGGTGTAAAGGTCGCTCGGAACGCCAGTAGTCGCGGTAGTTGCCGGGCCGCCAAAAGCGCCCCACCCCAGGCTCAGCGTAGGACCACGATGATGGCCAACCCGCGTGAAACCAAGGACTGCCGTATTGATCAGGGTCTGGCTGAAGGTGTGCGTATAGTCAAGGGCGACATTCTGGTTTCGGAAATACTTTTGGTGGGGTAATCCCGGAGGCGCCCCAGTACCCCCCGCGCCTATGCCACTATAGAGATCCTGATTGTAAAAATACCGTCCGAACAAAAGATTATTCGCGCTAAAATTGTGATCGATGCGGGCTAGATACTGATCTTCATTGATGTCGTCGAAATTGTCCGCCACGGGCGCGTTGAAGGTGTATCCCCCGCTGGAGTTATTCGGCAGCGGCATCAGTCTGCTAATGAATTTAACCGCTGTCGGGTCGATTCGATTCGCCGGAATGATCCCGCCGGGGAAAGGCCGCTTGGTCAAAGGATCGAGCGCGCCGGGAAAGTTGGAAACTCCGCCGTTGAGATCCGGCCGCTCCGCCTGGGTCAGCACTGTTCCTATGGTATTCGTCTCATCCTTGCGCTGCCGGGTCCCCTGATAATAGCCAAAAAAGAAGGTCTTATTTTTCTGGATGGGACCGCCCAGAAAGCCGCCAAATTGATTCAGCTTGAATGATGGCTTGGCCGATCCGGCCGGATCGAAATAGTTGTGGGAATCCAGCACCGTGTTCCGGAAGAATTCAAACACTCCTCCATGAAAGCTGTTTGTGCCCGAGCGCGTGGCCACATTCACCAGGGCGCCTGAGCTGCGGCCATACTGAGCGGTGAAATTGCTGGTTTGCATATCGAATTCCTGCAAGGCGTCGGGAGCGGGAAATACCGGCGCGGTGGAGAGATATGAGTCGGTCATATCGACGCCGTCGAGCAGATAATAGTTCGACCCGGGCCGGTTTCCATTCACCACCGTGCCTTCATGCTGGCCTTGGCCGTGAGCCACATTGTTGTTGTCGTAGGAAACGCCAGGCATAACGTATTGCAGTTGCAGAGCGTCGCGTCCGTTGAGAGGCAGATCCACCACCCGCTGCTGATCGACGACGTGACTGACGGTTGCGTCCACCAGGTTGATAGTTGGCGGAGCGGCGGAAACCTCTACAACCTGGGTCGCGGCTCCAACCTGCAGCGGAGCGTTAATGCTTATGTTTTGGTCCACCTGCAGGAGGATATTCTTCTGCTCGAAGGCCTGGAAGCCCGCGGCTTCAACTTTCAGCGTGTAGTTACCGACCGGCAGAACCGGGAAGGTGAAGTTTCCAGAGCTATCCGATGTTGCTGTCCGGACCTCGTTCGTACCCTGGTTGGTAATCGAAACCTTCGCGCCGGGAATGGCATTGCCAGTTTGATCGGTGACGGTTCCTACGACTTTGCCCGTCGGACCTGCCGCCTCGGCTGGCAATACCATGAACAACAGCCCGGCGAGGGTAGCGAATACGGCTGCGAAATACCTTCCGAATAGTCTTTGCATGGTCACTCTACTCTCCAAAAATATTGCAAGCGCTTCCAAGTTGTGTTAATCGACGTATCCCGGAGGCATTGCGGCCTGCCGGGCGGCGTATAGAGAACGTTTTCTCAGTTCTACTTCTACAGCGGTCACAAGTCTATTCACTACGGCGGGAATTTGTCAATAAGCCCAGTGGGCATTTTCTTATTTCCAAGAATTTATGAGGCTAGAATGCAGGCCATGTGCGGCCTGGGAAAAACAAGTGTCCATCCATCCCCCGTCCTCTCCGCTTGGATTCCCAAGTCTGCCGGATAAAGAATTCGCAGGTCGCCGGAAAGTTTGGGCACATGCACTCGCTCATCGCCCGCAAGCCTCCATACCGCGACAAATGTTTGCTGCGGCGACCGCATGCCTAGCGCCAGCGGCGATGTATCGTCCGTAATGTCACTAAAGCCCAGCGGATAAAAGGGGACCGATTCCGGTACATGAGGACGGATGATTTCCTTATAGGCGCGAATGCCCGTCTTTACCTGAGCCATGCTCGCATCCGATATTTTCGCGAGGTGACCGCTCTGGTGGATGCGGCATAGCATTGCGTTCACCATGTTGAAGCTGGCAGCGTCCGGGTCGTCGCTTTCCTTTGGATATGACCAGATCGCGAGTTGCTCCGGCACAACACCTGCCGAAGCTCCTACAAGGATTGCCGGATACCTGCGGTAATCCTCCTGGTCGCTCGACGATTGCAACTGCAAATGCGACAGCATGGCATACTCCATGCGGCCGCCGCCGCTGCCGCAGTTCTCAATCGTAAGCTGTGGATAGCGGTTCAAAATGCTGTCGTGCCACGATAGGAGCGCGCGGTTAATTTCAAGCAGGCCCTGCCCAAAGCTGCTGGCGCCCAGCTCCGTGCCCTCGAGGCCGTCAATGTTGTAATCCATCTTGATGTAGCCGACGCCATATTCGCCGACCATCCTGTCCACCACCGAGTCGAGATAGGCGCGCACTTCCGGGTTGCGCATATCCAGCAAAAAACGCGACTGGTCGATCACCCGGCGCCCATGGCGCATGAAGAACCAGGCGTTCGGCTTATCCTTGAGCGGTGAGTGGATGCCGATCACCTCGGGCTCGAGCCACAGGCCTGCAATCATGCCTTTGGAGCGAATGCGGTCCAGTACCGCTTTAAGGCCATCCGGCGCCCAGCGAGTCTTCGAGGGCTGCCACATTCCTACCGATCCCCACCAGTTTTCGTTCCGCTCGGCGTACCAGCCGGCATCGATCACAAAGTATTCGCAACCCGCTTCTGCCGCTCTCTCAATCAATGGCAGTTCCTTGGCGGTGGTCGGATCGCCCTCCAGGCAATTCATGTAGTCGTTGAAGATGACCGGGCATCCGCGGTTTGCGGCATGCGGGCGAATACAGGCAACGCGCCGGTATTGCGTCAGCGCCTTGACCGCCTGTTCCACACCTCCCTGAACGCAGCCCAGCCCCACCGGAACGGTCTGATAACTCTCGCCCGATTTCAGACTCTTCCATGCCTGGGAGTGCTGCGCATCGGGTCCGCCGATATAGGCATATATGGCCTTGGCGGAGGTATTGGAAAGCTCCCAATGCCAGGAGCCGTTGTGTTCGATTTGCCAGAACCACACCACCCCTAGTTTGCGGTTCTCGATCACGCCCATGGGCAAATACTTCTGCGTTGACCATGTGCCCAGGCTGTTGAACGACGCCGAAGAGCAGGTGAAGTTTCCATTGTCGATGAATCCCGCCTGCGACGGCCTAAGGGAATGCCATTGTCCTTCCGCCTGCCAGGTATTGAACGCAAAGTGCACCAGCAATTCCTGCTCAAAGCCACGCGGAGCGGCCAGATTATGCAGCATGGCGGAGCTTAGATACTCAATCCCCACCTCCTGCTTCCCAAGGTTCGTGACTTTAGTGAAGCGGCGCAGTACTGGAACGTCATGGAAGGATTCGTAGATCGATTCGATCTTCAGCCGCAGGCTGGGATCGACATGAGTAAGCACCATCCGCCTTCCCGCTGCAGTTTCGCTCTCCTGCTTGCCGGAGAACAGCATGCGTCCGCCGGGCATGCCGCCAGTGAACTTCATCCCATGATGGTCGTCCGCATTCTCGCCCGTGCAAAGAATCGCAGTCTCCACCCCCGAGCTATCGGATGGCGCCGGCATCCCTGCCATGGCTGTTACTCCTTCGGGCAAAATTGCCTTGATGCGAAGTCTCTTATCGAGGAATTCGAAGGAGAAAGAAACTCCCGCGGCCGTCCACACGAAGGGCGTCACGGATTCGGTTGGGGATGGCAGCGGCGCCATCCCTTCTGAACCTTGTGCCAGCATTTCCAGACCGCGCAAACTCGGACTCACTGCCAGCGTTCCCGTACCGAGCAAAAATCTCCTGCGATCGACCATGCTCATTTGAGTTCCTCTGTTAACGCTCAAGTTTTTGAAAACGTTTTCTACCAATCGCATTATCTTACAGCTATGTGCGATCCCGGATGCCCCAGGTTCGCGCAGCTAAACTGGATCGAATTTAAATCACTTACGTACGGCCTGCGATGCTACGGCCTTTTGTATTCGCTTCGATCGATGCCGGTAATCCTGTTACAGCCCGGACCCATTTTTTCTCTTATTGACGCTTCTTGATTTGGAACACCGCCGCGCGCCACTCCCCAAGCTGCACCGGTAACCCTGCTTTGGCCAGTTCACTGCCGAGCGCATGCAACGTCATTCGCCCATCCTCCAATACGTCGTATGTCGCTTGCTCATCGAGCCCGCGCAGACGAAACACGCTCTCAGGCGAGCTTTTCCCGAGCCGGTACGCCATGACCACGCTGTTGCGGCTCGAGGGAGACAGGTACTCGATCGCCATCCATCCCACCGGATTTAGGTGCGCCGGCTCCGGCGTTAGGTGATATACGTTAGCCCCGGCGATCGTCTGGCGCACCTGCTTATACAACGCAATATTCTCGGCGGCGCGCTGCTTGAGCGGCCGGCTCCAATCGAAGACTCGACTCGAAACTCCGAATTGCCCATTCATCGGCACGCGGAACATGAAGTCCCACCAACCTGGCGGCTTTTTCAAATCCACGACGCCCCGGTCGTTATCTCCGACCATCCAGTGGTTGCACACCTCGGGTGAAAACTGGATGGTACAACCGAATCCCAGTTGCAGCGATTCAATCGGATTTACATTGTCGGAGAGCCAGTTGGTATCCGTATGCGCCAGGATGCCGGTATCCATACGCAGCGCCCCGCTCGAGCAGTTCTCAATGATCAGCTTCGGATGCGCGGCCCTCACCGCGTCCAGCCACGCATAGTAGTGCTTGATATGTTGAGCGAGCACGTCGCCCGGACGATTCTTTCCATGCGGATCGAATTGGTCACCGATATCAATGTTGTAATCGATCTTGATCCACGACAACTTGTAGTTGTTCACCAGCCGGTTTATTGTCGCCGTCGCCCAAGCGCGCACCTCAGGCTTGGAAAAATCCAGCTGGCAGCGGCCGGATTGCTTTATCGGCTCTCCATTGTAGGCCAGGCACCAAGCCGAATGCTTTTGAAACATCTTCGACTCGACGCCGATGTTCTCGATCTCAACCCACAAACCAAATTTCATCCCTTTTGCGTGCACATACTGCGAGAGCTCTTCCAGACCGTGCGGAAAGCCTTTGGGATCGGGTTGGTAATCGCCCAATTCCTTGCTCCAGTCGATGTGGTTATACCATCCCGCATCGAGCACAAAGACCTCCGCACCAAGCCCGGACGCAACGTCGGCCAGCCGTTCCATATCCAGCACGTTTGTCTTTCCCTGAAACGGATACCAGGAGTTGAATTGCACCAGCAGAGGCCGGTTTGCCCGCGACCGCGGAAAAACGAACTGCCGCTGATAGCTGTGCATCTGATTGCTCACATCGTCGAAGTCGCCGGTCGAAGCCGTGAAAGCCGCCTTCGGCAGTACGTAGCTGGCGCCGCGCGCCAGATTCAAGCCTCCTCCGAAATCCCAGTGCATGCTCACGTTGAGCATCACTGGCTGATCTCGTAATACGCTCGGCTCCTTCCCCGGTTGCCGCGACACTTTCAGGTCCCAATTTCCTGACCAAGCCAGCTCCCCCAGGTATTCGATGCCTTCATCCTCGTTACGCAGTGACACCCAGGGCGCAAACCCGTTCGTGGACCGCCCTAGAATCGAACCAAAACTCCGACCGCCGCCGTTCAGCCTTTCTACCGCAAGCTGATGCTCCTCGCCCCAGCCGCCATAGAGATGCCGCAGCGTATACTCGCCCTTGGGCAATTCCAGTGACAGCGGCAGGGCGGATGCCACCTCAATCGCCGAATTTCCTGTGTTTTTGAGCGTGATCTGGCGCGTGAAAACACCTGTGTCACCCCATGCCGCGTACTGCGCTACGATTTCAAACGGTAGACGCTTGTGCCGCAGTGTCAACGTAAGCGCCTGAACCCCAGCTTGGGGCGATGTTGTCTCCTCCGCCACCAGCCGCATTGCATCCCCGCTCAGCACCTCACCCTCGGCCTCGCCGCCCAATACCGGCCATAGCGGTTCCCGCGCGCCGCTCACCTCGCTTGGGGCTTTGGCCGCCGGCCCGAAATAGTCGGCTGACAAGGCGCCGCCTCTGTTGATAAGCCGGTACATTTCCGCCCCGGAAGTAAGAGTCCACGTCTTGTGCGCCGGGCTGTACTCCACGCTGCCGGCGACGGCTTCGATGCTGCCCAGGATCCAGAAAAGCGATCCTAGAAAGCACATCAGTTGGGTTCGCTTCCTCTTCCTCAAGTCACAGCCTCGGCTTTCCTCATCCGCATCGCTTCTAACCGGGATTTCTCATAAGCGTGACATAACGTGACCCGAACATCACAGCACCAGGGCTAAACAAGCTGCGGAAAAACAGTTTTGTTGTCGGTTGACCTTCCATTACTGGGGTAGATTGGTGCGGGTTATACCTTCTCTTGCGCCTCGCTTGTTGCTTCGGCGCGTTTTTCCGCAGCCTGTAAAGCCCTTGATTTAACTAGCCTCTTTAGGCGGACCTAGAAGGTCCGCCTCCCTGGGCTGAAGCCCAGGGCTTCCACCGGTGTAGTTCCCGGCTTTAGCCGGGAAAGCGGGTTCGCCGCGGCGAACCCGCGTAAGCAATTGGGCTAAACAAAATCGCGCTTTTAGCCCTGGTCTTTCTTATGAGAAATCGCTTCTAACGGTGCGCCCAGATGCGATACTCAGTGACACGTCCGCCAGCGTCTTTTTGCGCGCTGTAGCGGTCCATCCGCATCGGGCCTGAGATGGTTTCAATACGCTGCAATAATTGCGCCTGCAGTGTTGCGTTCTTTGCCGCGCCGTCAACTTGGCCGGCTCCGATCTCATAGATAAGCCAATCCACTCCATCCATCTTCACCAGCACTTCACTGGCGGCGGTGTTCGTCTCCTGCGGGCGTTCGCGATAATTGATCGCCGGCGGAGAAAGAAATAGAAATGCCAGGCTGAGCTGGGCCGCCGTCGCCTTATTATTATTGACCGGGTGCTTAAACTTAAGTAAACTCATGGTTTGGAGAGATGCGTCAATTTCTGCCGTCTCTACCCTCATTTATCCAAAGAGAGCTGAAGGATCTTCCATGGCTAACCACGTATCGGCGCTGAAGCGCGTCCGCCAAACAGAAAAACGTACCGCTGCCAACCGCTCCAATAAGAGCCACGTTCGGAAGTCTCTTCGCGCCCTCCACGAAGTTCTCACCAAGGGCGATTCCGCCGCCGCTGCCGCGCAGTACCGCAAGACCGTTTCGATTCTCGACAAGGGCGTTCAGAAGGGTATCCTGCACGGCAACACAGCCTCGCGCTACAAGAGCCGTTTGAACGCGCGGCTGAAGGCCTTGAGCACAAAGACCGCTTAAAGCATTTTAGGTTTCGGTGTAGACGAGAAAATCGCTTTCCGACGCGGCCGTTCCATCGAAGAACGGCCGCTCATAGCTGATATAACCAGTTCACAGTAAAACCTAAAATGCTTTAGTTCCCAAGAATATCTCCTGTTACAGCCGCTGGCGGCATGCATTTGCGCCAGATTCGGGAGTCACGAGTCTTGTCCCTACGCATCGAATGCCGGCTCTGCCTCGGCTATTTCCGGGAGGGGGCAGCGGGTGGATTCGCGGGGATATCGTAAATCTCAATCGCACCGTTGCGCAGCACCGCGAGGCGGTCTCCGTGGGCGAAAGCGCGAAGTTCTGCCCGGCGCTAAGAATGGGAGACGCATTGGTGCTCAGCAGGAGCTTTCCCGTTTCAGTGTCGAAGACCTGCACCAGCTGTTGTTTCACGTCTTCATCGTCGAGTGAGTCGGCCAGATTGATGGGATGCGTCGCCTGCAGCAAGCCAACAGCGAATCGGCTTCCGTTTTGCGCCCGGGCAAGCGTAGGCCACACCGCATGCCCATCGCGCCGTCCCCGCCATAGCTTCTTGCCGTCAATGGTCCACGCGTCAAGGTAGGCGTCATCGCTATCAGGTCCGCAGCTCTCGATCATCAGCGCTTTGGCGTTTAAGAATGTCTCGCTCGGCGTGCAGGTGGAGGCGACAGTTCCCAGCGTTACCTGTTGCCCATGAAATGGAACGAAGCGGATGAGATAGTCGTTTTCCTTTTCCTCCCGCACGGCCAGATATCCCGAGGAGGTAACCGGCAATACAATGGGCTGCTCCACGCGGAATGCGGTCTCCACGGTCTTCGTCTCCACGTCCATCAGTGCGATTTCCGTATCTTCACGCGGAGGAGGCTCGCCCAATCTGGCCGATTCGCCGGCCAATTTCTCGTGCTGCTCGGGCGTGTGCCGTTCATAATCATCCTCGACGACCAGAAGCCGCCCATCTGGGGAAACTTCTGTAGCCCGCAGGGGAGTGGGAGTACGCGCCAAACCGCGCAATTCCAAAGATTCATCGGTGATAGAAAAACTGTTCCGCCGGCGCACCAGAAAACGGCCATTGCTCAGCGGCCATAGATATCTGCCCCGGTCCCGCATCAGCCAATCCGCGGCTGCCGAAACCTGCCCCTGGGGAACAGACAGGACGACTGCGTGAATCATCTGGTCGTCTTCGGAAGAATCGGGATCTTCTACCCGTCTCAGCAGGCGCGTCTCATGAAAAGTGAAGAGCAGGTGAGAGGAGTCGGCGAAATCCAGCGAACTGAATGACATCCTGGATAGTAAATAGAGCGGGCCGGGAGGAAGATAACCCAACGGCTCTACTGGAATGCGAGCCTCGGGCTTTAATGGAGGCGGATTCAGGTTAGCCGAGGAGGCTGCCGAAGCAGATAACGAATGGCCGGCCAACCCGAGCACCATAGTCAAACCGATCGCCCACCTGATACCAGGCGAGGAGCAAAAAAAACCATAGCGGCGGAATACGAACTGTGGTGTTCGCAGCATTCGCTCTGTTTTGCCAGGATTTCGGATCATTTCTTGAGATCCGTTTCTTCCACAATTTGGCCGGTCAGGCATACCCGACCGCGCAGATCCGGCACGCCTCACCGTTTAGTTTGCCAGAAAACCGTCATGGTGGAGAAGCCGCTCAGGCCGTCCGTTGTTGGGATGATGAAAGTGACCAGCCTCCGCAGGATTCCATTATGCCTCACCCGCGTCCGAAATTCTTTTTCAGGAACTTAACGCCTTCCAAGGCGATCGAATCCGGCGTAACTTCAATATCTCGCCAGATCGCGGCGGCGGCGCTCAATCCCTCTAGGGCAAAGCCAAAGCTCTCGATAGTCAACCAGCCGTCATACTTCAGATCGCGCAGGGCCTGAAAGACCTCCCGCCACTCCACGTGACCGGTGCCGGGTATGCCGCGATCGTTTTCGCAAGTATGGACGTGTTTGAGATGTTTGCCGACCGTGCGGTAACCTGCTGCGATATCTTTCTCTTCGATATTGGCGTGGAATGTATCGAAAAGAATGCCGATATTCGGATCGCCGATCTCTTCGGCAAGCCGCGCGGCATCATGCGCCGTATTGAGAAAGTAGGTTTCAAACCGGTTGAGCGGTTCGATAGCCATAACAACGTTGTTGGCGGCGAGCGTCCCGCCCAAGGATTGGAGGCCCTCGACTGCCCACTTCCATTCGTCGGCAGTCCGCCTCCGGCCAGGCAAATAGCCTACCGGGCTATAAATTGGACCGGCGACAATTCCTGCGCCCGTTTCCGCGGCGGCCTTTATTATGTCTTGAAGGTACAGGCTAGCCTTCCGCCTTACGTTGGCATCTTCGCTGATCAAGCTCAGGCTTTCGGGCAACACGGTGCAAACATTACATTCCAAGCCGTTCGCCTCGACTGCGTTGCGAACGTTGGACGCTGAGAAATCCGCCGGCCGGAACAGAGGCACTTCGATGCCATCAAAACCTGCCTCCTTGAGAATCGGCAGGAGCGGAAAATTGGATCGATCGAATCCGGTGGACCAAATGAGTGTGTTCACTCCGAATTTCATTTCTCTTTGCTGCTCCATTCCTGACTTTCAGCTAGAGCGTTTCTTCCCGAACAACATAGTAGAACTCCGGCGGCGAGGCCGAGCGACGCGCCGAGCAAGAGACGCGGCAGAGGCAGGTTGCCGTGCAAGTGAAAAGCTTCCGCGGCGACGTCCAAGCCGTTGAGGAGCAGCATGCCCAGAAAGATTTGCCTGGCGAATGCTCGGTGCACAGCCAAACTTACGGTCGAGATCACGCTAAGCCACGCGCCCATCGCAACGCCGCAATAGATGCCGAGGCAACGCACGCAGACCGCCGCCGGGAACCCATCCAGAAAGAAGCTGCGTGCAGGGTCCTGATGGCATAGGCGGGAGAAGAAGCTGCGCAGGGCGAGAGCCGCGCCGGGATGACTGCCCGTTATGAAAGGGACGCCGATCACGATGGCAGCCATCGCGCTCGCCATGCCGGCGAATAAGACGCGCCCTCCGGTGCTCGCGCGCATGTTACTCAGGAAGTTTTACCGGCCGCACCCAGAACGCCCATATGACGGCCAATGCGCTCGAAGGTGGCCAAAGCCCGATCGATTTGCTCGCGTGTGTGCTCGCTGGTCATGATAGTGCGGATACGTGCTTTGCCTTCCGGAACGGTGGGGAATGCGATGCCTGTGGCCAAAACTCCCGCATCGAATAGCGCGCGGGAGAAGTCCATGGCAGCGCGGCCGTCACCGATAATAATCGGGGTGATAGGTGTCTCGCTAGGCGGAGTGGTGTGGCCGCCGATGTCAAAGCCCAACCGGCCAAGCTCCTGCTTAAAATAGCTGGTATTTGTCCAAAGGCGCTCGATGCGCTCCGGTTCATTCTCCAGAAGATCGAAGGCCGCGATGCAGGTAGCGGCGACCGAGGGCGGATGCGAGGTTGAGAAGAGGAAGGGCCGGGCTCTATGGTAGAGATAATCGATCAGATCTTTCGATCCGCAGACATAGCCGCCAAGCGACCCGATTGCTTTGGAGAGAGTGCCTACCTGGACATCGACGCGGCCATGGCAGTGGAAGTGATCGACGGAGCCGCGGCCATGGCTCCCAAGGACCCCTGAGGCATGGGCATCGTCGACCATCATGATCGCCCTATATTTTTCGGCTAGATCGCACAGCTTGTCCACCGGTCCGATATCGCCATCCATCGAAAAAACACCATCGGTAATGACCAGCTTTTTGCCAGGTTCGTTCTCAACTTCCTTCAATAGCTCTTCGCAATGTGCAACGTCTTTGTGGCGGAAGACCTTGATCTTGGCTCTCGACAGGCGGGCGCCATCGATGATCGAGGCATGGTTGAGTTCGTCGGAGAGAATGAAATCCTCTTTGCCCAGCAAGGAGGAAACGGTTCCGGCATTGGCTGTGAATCCACTCTGAAAAACAACGCACGCCTCGACGTTCTTAAAGCGGGCGATCTTCTCTTCAAGCTCCATGTGAATGCGCATTGTGCCCGCAATGGTGCGGACGGCGCCGGAACCGACCCCTTCGTCCTTCACCGCCTTTATGGCGGCTTCCTTCAGCTTGGGGTGATCGCATAGGCCCAGATAATTATTGGAAGCAAGATTGATGACCTGCTTGCCGTCGTAAGTCGAGATGGGGCCTTGCTCGCCTTCCAGGACGCGCAGACGGAAATGGGTGCCCTTCTGCCGCAGCTCGTCGAGAACTGTGGTGAGGTACTGAAGCTGAGGGCGATTGGAAAGGGTGGCGCGCATAAGACTCTCCATTTTAGGCCGTCTTTCCTAGGGCCTGTTAACCAAGTAGGGCGAGCAGCGTTGCGAGCGAAAAATGGGGCCAGACGAGGCGGAGTCCGCAGCTTGTGGCAGGTCCCCATGCAAGGACGACAACGAAGTATGACCCCATTTTCGCCACAACCCGGAGGGACGGGGCCAGTTTTCCCGGCTTCGTTGTCACTCGGCGCTCGAAGATGCCAGATATTCGTCGCTTCTCGCTCCTAGAATCCGAAAAAACTGGCTCCCGTCGCTGTCGTCCTATTAGTGTTAACAGGCCCTAGTTCCCGTTCGATATCCGCGGCGATCTCCGCCGGAGCAGTAGACGGCGCGTAACGATGGATGACGTTTCCTTGCCGGCCGATCAGGAATTTCGTGAAATTCCATTTGATGGCATCGCTTAGAAACCCGCCCTTCCGGCTCTTGAGGAAGGTGTAGAGCGGATCTTCATGGGCTCCATTCACCGCAATTTTGGAGAAGAGCGGGAACGACACTCCGATAATTGAGATCGCAGAAGGACTTGATTTCCGGGTCGGAGCCGGGCTCCTGATGCCCGAACTGATCGCAAGGAAAGCCCAGAATCTCGAAACCGCGCTCGCGGAAGCGCGTGTAGAGCTGCTGCAGACCTTGATATTGCGGAGTAAAGCCGCACTTTGAGGCTACGTTGACGATGAGCAAAACCTTGCCGCGATAATCGCCAAGCCATTTGTTCTCGCCGCTATTGAGCTTGACGCTTATGTCATAGATCGTCACAACGTTCGATCTCCTAGTCTAGCGGCCTGCCGAAGGGTCTGGAGAAGTGGAGACGTTCAGATCGAGAAAAGATCTGCCGCTCCGCGCTACTGCCGGCAGCATAGCAGTTGCCGTCGGAAGCGTAAGTGGCAGCGCATTGACGGGCGAACTGCGGCCGGCGTGGGGAGAGCGCATACTGCCAAATCCGCGCTTGCGAGACGCCGCTCCCGGCGGGTGAAAGCGGCGTTTTTGGAATCACGCAGCCGGGAGATGGCGGGCACTGATCGTTGGCCACCCAGAGGGCGATGGGCGGAGTGCTGCGATGGCGCAGAATGTCTTCCGCGGTCGATATTCTGTCCGCGCCGGTCCCTACTTCGATTCCTGAAACATACACTCCCGGCTTGTATTGAGACTTGCGTATTCCGTCCACCCAGGCAAAGAGGTAGGCGCTTTGCTCTGCCAGCAATCTTCCACCTTCTTCCTGATCGAGAAAAAGGATGGCGCTTCGGGGAAAGCCTTCTTTGGCTGCGGCGGCGATCGCGGCAGCGGCATCCGCCCGGCCCAAGCCGGCTGCATCTTTTCCGGCAAGCTGCGCATCCATGCGGCCGTTGAAGAGGATGAGAAAGCCGAAGCCCCGGGCCCGCAGGAGTCCGCGCTTACCGGTCCAGGAATTGCCCGCCTCGCCCGGCGGATTGTTCAGCCAATAACCAGTGTAGGAAAAGCTTTGGCGAAGCGCCGTCAGCAAATCATCGCCTGGATAGTCATTCTTATCGAAGCCGAAATAACTCCTGCCTGTGGCGGAGCGCTGCGCCAAGAGCGGAGCCGGCAACACGAACAACAGGAGCAGCAGTGCCGCAGCGAATTGAAAGATGGATTCCAAATCAACCACTGGGCTCCCATTTTGGGCGCACCAGATAGGGAAAAGCCGCAATTCTAGTAAGCGCCGCCCGTGGTAGCTGTGTGGTTGGTGCTGGCGAACATAGGCATGGTAACGCGCAGGTATTTGTGCGGGTTCACCGGCGTGTCGTGAATGCGCACTTCATAATGGAGGTGCGGACCGGTGCTCCGCCCCGAAGATCCCACATAACCGATGACGTCCCCGCGGGTGACATCCTGACCTGCGGTTACCGCGAATCCAGAAAGATGAGCATAGAGCGTCTCGATGCCGTGGCCGTGATCGACGATGACTTCGCGTCCATAACCGCTGCCCATTGCCGCTTTGATCACGGTGCCGTCGGCGGTCGCGCGGACCGGCTCGCCCAATTCCGTGGCTATATCAATTCCCATGTGGAACGCGCCTTCCCCACGAAACGGATCCTGCCGCTCGCCGAAGGAGCTGGTCACTCGGCCGAGTACCGGCCATAAGGACGGAGCGTCCGCCGGATCGATCGGACCGGCGTCGACTAGCCCCAAGGGAAAGTGCTCAGTCAGGTCCAGCTTGCGGGCAACCTGTCCCGACATCGCCGAGGCGCGTAATGCCAGAAGCTGATCGAACGATTGATGGAACTGCCGGTCGCTGATGCCGTCCGAAGCAGCAGCAGCGGGAAGAATGGGATAGTGATTCAATGCTTTGCTGTGCCTGCTCTGCTCCAGGCCGTAAAGCGCTGTGACTTCGCTGGCCAGCGACCCGAGTGAGGCAGCCTGCACGTCTTTTTCATGGGCGACGCTCTCCATGTGCAGGTAATCCTTGCGCAAGGTCTCGCTCTCCGTGCGAACCTGGTTGAAGCGTGCTGTTTTCAGCAGCATACGGCTATAGGAGCCGGCCAATCCCGTGATGGTGAACAGACCTATAACTGCGGACGCGAGAAAAATGTATGCGTAGTGCAACGGGACAGGGATTTTGCGTAATGCGCCATCGTCTTGGCGGGAAACAAAGATGATGTAATGGCGTTGGCGCAAAATTCACTCGATTCGTGGAGATTTGGATTCCGCACGCAGCCCGAGATAGCGCGAAAAAGCCGCCGTGCCAGGGGACCATACCGGTGCAACAGCTTTTTTGAAGCTAACAGAGTGATATTACGGGGTCAACCGCAGGAAAGTTGCAGAACGGAAGTGACCGGGGAGTACTTTGCAGCGTAAGTCACGCCAGCGCTCCTGTTTAGGAAGCTGCGGAACCTTTTTGTCATATGTTTGTCATATGCTGAGGCGATGGCGATTCAACGAGGGATACGGAGGCGGGAGAAAGGCGAGCGGGCTCTGATCGCCGCCATCCGTGAACGCGCGCGGCCGGAACGCAGCAAGAGCCGGATACTGAGGCTGGGCATCGGCGACGACTGCGCGCTGCTGCGGCCGCGGCGGGGAGAAGACCTGGCCGTCACCACGGATTTGACCTTGGAACAGGTTCATTTCCGCCGCGACTGGCATCCGCCGGAAAGTGTGGGGCATCGCTCGCTGGCCCGCGGTTTAAGCGATTTGGCAGCCATGGGCGCATGGCCTGAAGCCGCGTTCCTTTCTCTAGCCGTTCCGGAAGATCTTAGAGGTCAATGGTTCGAACGCTTTCTGGACGGCTTTCTGCTCCTTGCCCGGAAATACAAGCTTCCTCTGGCCGGCGGCGATTTAGCAGAATCGCCTTCGTCCGGAGGCACAGGCCGAAAGGGACTGGTGGCCGCTGACATTATGCTGGTGGGAAGCGTACCCTCCGGCAAGGCGCTCCTGCGGTCCGGCGCGCGAGCCGGAGATAAGATCTATGTAAGCGGTGAGATGGGAGGAGCAGCGGCTGAGCTACGTGCCCTGGGGAAACGTCCTGCGGCGTTCCGCACAAAAGACAGGGCCCGGCATCCGCACTTGTATCCCGATCCGCGGCTCGCCTTGGGCCGGAAGCTCCTTGAGGCGCGACTGGCTACGGCGGCAATCGATGTGAGCGACGGGCTTTCAACGGATTTGGCGCATATTTGCGAGGAAAGCGGCCTGGCCGCGATAGTGAATGAAGAAGCCATACCTGTTGACCCAGACCCTATCCTTGCGGCAAAGCTCGAAGACGCACTGCACGGTGGAGAAGATTATGAATTGTTATTCACTGCGCGGCCCGGAACTGTGATGCCTCGAAGATTGGCCGGCGTTGCTGTCCATGAGATTGGCAGGATGACGGCGCGCCGTTCCGCAGGAACGCCGGGACGCGGGTCTGGAGCGCTCATTGAACTATGCGGCGCGGGCGGTAAACGCATACCTCTCGCTTCTCGCGGATGGGAGCACTTCCACTCCTGAATCGACGCCGGGCGGCGACATAAGTGCTGATGCTGGAGGTCCGTTCCATGAGGGCTTCCTCGGGCATATACGTAGAGATCGACATTCGCGACAAGTTGGATCGGCTTTGGCTTCTGACTCAAGATCCAGCGTTTCACGAGCGTTGAAAATCGGCCCGGATATAAGATCTTCCTCTTTCGCAGGCCTGTTCAGCGGTCGGTTGGATCTGCCTCAGACGCTGCTTCTCTGTTCGATAGCCAACGGCAGCTTGTCGTAAATGCCGTCGAAGCCGCCGTTGGACAGTATGGCGACAACATCGCCCTTTTTGAGACGCGGCGCGAGCTCTTCGACAATTGCATCCGCCGTTGCATACACGGCGGCTTGCCGTCCTGAATTCTGCAAAGCGGAGGCGATATGCTCAGGATGCATTCTTTCCGCCTCGGGGATGTTCTCCTGCTTGAAAACGCCTGCCAATACTATCTTATCCGCCAGCGATAGACTCTCCACCAACTCGCGTTCGAAGATGTTTCTGCGCAGAGTATTGGAGCGCGGCTCGAGCACCACCCAGAGCCGTTGATTGGGATACGCTGCGCGCAACGCCTTCAATGTTTCGCGAATCGCAGTCGGGTGGTGGGCAAAATCGTCGATGATGGTTATCCCATCAACCACGGCGCGTACTTCAAGCCGGCGCTTTACACTGCGAAAGGTAGCAAGAGCTTCAACAATCGAGGCCTCCTCAATCCCTTGTCCGGCGGCCAGGGCGGCGGCGGCAGTAGCGTTGAGCGCGTTGTGCTCCCCCGGCAAAGACATATTAACCTCTAGCCATTCACGGCCGGCGCGCAGAATCTTCCAATCGGAGCGGCCACTGCTCTGCGCCAGATCGCGTAGCTGCCAGTACGAGCCGGCTTTCAATCCGTAGCGCTCCACAGGACAGAAAGCCCGGGCAACGCACTCGTCTACATTAGGACTGCCATCAAAAGCGACTAAGCGTCCGCGGCGAGGAACCAGGTTCACCAGCCTTTTGAAGGCAGTCTTCACGGCATCCAGATCGCGGTAGATATCCGCGTGATCGAATTCGACATGGGTCAGGACCAAGGCATCGGGGAAATAGTGCATGAACTTCGGACCCTTGTCGAAGAAAGCGGTATCGTATTCATCGCCCTCAATAATAAAGGGCTTGCTTTCGTGAAGCTGAAAGCTCGTGCCAAAGTTTTCCGCAATCCCGCCAATCAGGAAAGAAGGCGCGGGCGCGCTGCGCTTTCGTGATGCAACTTCGTAAATCCAGGCCAGCATGCTGGCCGTCGTTGTTTTCCCATGCGTTCCGGCGACCACGAGCGACTCTCTCCCTGGGAGAAATTCATGGTGAACCATCTCGGCGAGAGAGCGGATCGGTATACGCTGATCGAGAACATACTCCAGCTCTACATTGCCGCGGGAGATGGCGTTGCCGACAATCACTACGTCGGGATGAGGTGAGAGGTTGGCTTCGGCGTAGGGCTCATCGACCGCAATACCTAATGAGTCGAGCAGCCCTGACATGGGCGGATAAGCAGCGGCATCCGAACCCGTCACGCGATGTCCGCGCAATTGCAGCATACCGGCCAAAGAGGCCATTGCCGTGCCGCAGATACCGATCAGATGAATGTGCTTCTGTTCTTGCATAGATTTAGTTTTTAGTTTTCTGTTGCTTGTTCCAGGAAGGTCAGCCGCGGCTCGCGCATCAGCTCCAATTCCGCCCTCACTCCAAAGGCCAGAGTGACATTGCGCCGCGAAACGTGCCCGGAACGGAGCCCGATCGCGATCGGTCCATTTAGCCCGTCGAGCACACGCAGGATCGCACTATCCATAGCCTCGGGGCTTTGCTGCGGAGAGAGGCAGTTCAGCATCTCGCCGAAGATGACGCCGGTAACTCCCTCGAATTTTCCGGCAAGCATCATCTGCCGCAGCAATCGATCCAACTGATAGGGCTTAACGCCCTGGTCTTCAAGAAACAACAGCTTGCCCTCGGTTCGCGGAGCATAGCGGGTGCCAAGCGACGCGCCCAGAATAGACAGGCAGCCCCCGTAGAGAACTCCAGTGGCTTTACCCGGCCGCAGAATTCTCAGACCTGCTTCCTTGCCCAGGGTCCAGCGCTTCCCGCCAAGGGCGGCCAACAGGCTGTCACGATCCACTCCATCCTTGAGCGCGAAGTCCGCCGCAACCATGGGCGCGTGAAAAGAGGGCAGGCCAAGCTGGTCCAGAAGCCAGGTCTGCACGCATGTTATGTCGGAATAGCCTAAAAGCGGCTTGGGATTGGCCCGAATCAAATCCAGGTCAAGCTTCTCAAGCAGATAATTAGATCCGTAACCTCCACGGGTACATAAGATGGCGTGTACTCCAGGATCGAGAAAAGCGGCATGTATATCGAGCAGCCTTTGTTCCGTCTTTCCCGCGAAATAGCCATTCTCCTTGCTGAGCGCATGCGCGCCCAGGAAGGGCTCGAAGCCCACGCTATGCAGCGCATCGAGGCCATGCGACAATCTCTCCGCCTGCGGATAGCTGGCGGGAGAGAGCACTGCTACTTTGGCCCCCCGAGTGACTGCGGCAATCCTAAGTTTGGTCTTTCCGTCAAAATCGATTTCTGTTGCTAACACTCAAAATGCCTCCCCAAAGCAAATCAGCTCGGCCGGCCCGGTCAACACCATCTCAGATCTGTCCTGTTCCCACTGGAGAAATTGTGCTCCGCCCGGCGCGGTAACGTGCAGCGCATTTTCCGCGCCATGCAGATAGATAGCGGCGCTGGCGGATGCGCATGTTCCTGTACCCGAAGAAGCCGTTGGTCCAACCCCGCGCTCGTAGATCCGGATTTCGATCTCGCCGGGGCGGACAGGCCTTACAAACTCGACATTGGTCTGCTGCGGAAAGTCGGGATGGCTGGAGATCTCATGGCCAACGCTTTGCCACTCGCGTCCATGAACCTTGAATCCGGGATCGTCCACGAAAATGACAAAATGAGGATTGCCGGTGGAAACAGCCGCTCCTTCGATTCGCTCACCATCGGAGAGAGCCACATTCCGCTTTTCGATCCTAGGTACTCCCATGGGAGTGGCAATGCGGAAAGACTGACCTTCGCGGGCGATAATGCGGCAGATGCGCGGACCGGCGTCGGTCACAAGGACGATCTCATCGCCCGGACCGGCCTTGCTTTCATAAGCCAGCCATGCGGCAACGCAACGCGTGCCATTGCCGGAGATCTCGGCGACGGAACCATCGGCATTGTAGAGGCGAATGGCAGCTTTCCGGTCGGCTTTTCCGGTAAGGAACTCAATTCCATCGGCGCCAACTCCCTGGTTGCGGTCGCAGAGCCTGCGTGCAAGGCTGCCGTATAACTGGCCGGCCGCGAACTTATCCTGCACGATGAGGAAGTCATTGCCGCAGGCGTGCGCTTTTACAAAAGGAATCATCTTCTGAGCGTGATGCTATCAGTTCCCTCTTCCTGGTGAGAGCGAGGGGAAGCGGGGCGTATATAACTCGGAACGGTAAATGCGCGTGCAAGGCTGTCCGGTGGAGCAGATCACATTTATCAATTGCAAGCCTTGCGGATGCTTTTGAACCGCCTGGGCCACGGGATCGCGATCCATAGCAACCACCGCCATGGCCGCGCGCGCCGGATCTTCAAGAGCATGGCCCCACTCATGGAAATCCCCTTCGCTGAGGAATCGGCGAAGCGGGATTCCGGATTGCTGCACCGCACCTGCATCTTGGGAGGTATACATCAGGATGGTCCCTGCGGGCGGCAGGTTGAGCAGAGCCTTGGCCAAGGCGCTTTCAAAAGGAATGCGCGTGCGGGAATTCGCCCGGGCCTCCTGAAAGACCAGCGGCTTGGATCGCAGCAGAACCACGCTATTAAGCATAATCAGCAGCGCGATGACCGGCGCTATCCATTGCTCGAGATTTCGGTGCTCCCATTTTGGCGCCAGCTCAAGCAAAACGGCAATGAAACAAGCTCCAAAGAATGCAAAGGCCGGCAGCATTTCCATGCCATAACGCGTGTTGTACCAGGAGAAAGGCCACCACTGCGGGATGAAAATGGGAACAGACCCGTAGGCGATCGCATAGCTATAAAAAGGCAAAGGAAGCCAGAGCAGGAGAGCCGGCCAGATTGCCTTGCGGCGAAAGCGAACCAGAGCGGCCAAAGTGCCTGCGACAGTGAACCAGAAGAGCTTATTGCCATAGCGCAAAGGGATTGCTCCCATCTCCGCCGCCTTGAGGAAGTAGAGCGCCGCGACGTGCATGCTGCCGGTACCTGGATGGTTCGGCTTTCCGGGAAGGGACGTTCTAATCTCGATAGCCCGCGCCGAGAATGGACCGCGGATAAAATCCAGCGGGTCGCCGAAGACCGCGGCGTTGTAAGCAAGCCACGCCGCCGGAGCGGCAATCATCATGGCGGTAAACAGCATCCACGCTTTCAGAACCGGCTTCCTCGCATGTGGGCGAGCAGCCAAGCGGAGGGTGATAAAGAGCCAGGCCGCTGCCGCAAAGATCCAGCCGTCGTAGCGCGTGAAGATGGCTCCCACTAGGACCAGCCCGGCATAGATCAACAGGCGCCGTGGGGAGAGTTGGCGATCGGCTCCAGCCGGCTTTTTGACTCTATTACTGGTCGAGGCTTCCAGTCCACGGTCGAAGAGCACGATCAACAGAGTCGCCCAAATGACCTCCGCTAGAAAGAGCGGCTCAGTCATCGCCGTCGCGGACATATAAAGCAAGCCGGGATTAAGCGCATAGAACGACACGGCAAGCAGGGCCAGCGGAATCGACAGCCACATGCGACTCAGGCGATAGAGGCCTGCGCATCCCAGAACATAGCTGGGAATCGAGACCCACGCACCAGCCAGACCATCTTGCCACCAGACGCTAATCTGCACAAAGGGTAATAGCAGAATATGGGGCAGCGGCAACCAGACCGATCCGAGCTGGCGAAATCCTGGGTTGCGCGAATCGAATATGCGGCGGGCAATGTAGAGGTGAGCTACAGCGTCGCCATACAGAAGGAGCAGGCCATGGCGAAAGCAGTAAGACAGACAAACAAGCGCTAAGACCAGAGCAGCCCAGGCTACGATATAAGTTTCGCTTGCGACAGAGACTGATTGGTTGCTCTTCTCAGTCAAGGTGAGTTAACTCGCGGAAAACCGCAAATCGCTGGTCGATCTCCTCTCGCGTAAGCGTCTGCAGCCGTTCCGTGCCAAAACGCTCCACGGCAAAGGATCCCATGACGCCGCCATAGAACATAGCTTTCCTAAATTCCCGGGACGTGATCTCCGGGAGCGAGGCGAGATAGCCGAAGAATCCGCCTGCGAAGGAGTCGCCGGCCCCGGTCGGATCGGCGACCTCCGCCAATGGCAATGCCGGTGCCCGAAAAGGCCGCAGAGCTTCGCCATTGCCGATCGATACGGCATCGTTTCCCCCTAAGGCGCTATCGCGGAAGAAAGCTGTCGATCCATACTCGCCATGCTTAACGATAAGGGTCTTCGGTCCCATGGCGATAATTTTGCGCGCGGCACGCAGCAGGTTCGAATCGTTGGCCAGCAGCTTGGCTTCGCCATCGTTGATCAGCAGCGCGTCAAGCCCTTGGAGCACTTTCGCCAGATTCTCGCCGTGACCCGTAATCCAATAATTCATCGTGTCGCCGCATACCATGCGAACGCTTTTCATTTGCTGCCGAACCTCATTCTGCAAGGCAGGATCGATGTTAGCCAGAAAGAGGAACTCGCTGTCTCGATAAGCGGCGGGGATTCGGGGAGAAAAGCTCTCAAAGACATTTAATTCCGTCTTCAACGTTTGCGCCTCGTTCAGGTTCTGCAAATAGGAGCCTGTCCAGTGAAAGCTCTTTCCGGCGGTATGCTCGAGGCCGCGCGTGTCCACACCCCGGCGCGTAAGCACAGCCTCGTGTTCCGCGGTGAAATCCTCTCCTACCACCGCGATCACACGCACTGGGGTGAAGTAGCTCGCGGCCAACGAAAAATAGGTAGCGGCTCCCCCCAGGCATCGTTCTCTTTTGCCCATCGGAGTCTCGATCGTGTCGAAAGCTACGCTCCCCACCACCAGAATTGCCATTATGTTTCTCTCTTTTCTTTTTTTCGAGTAAGATTTGCGGAGCGCCTCTACACAGGCTCCTAACTCAGGTATTTGCCAATCAATAGGTCGAGCTTTTCACGGGTAGCTGCCGGGATGACGGCAGGATCGGTTAGTATTGCGGATTTCAAGGCGCTCGCGCAAGGGCACGAACGCTCCCTGGGCATCAGCGCGACCGCTGCCCGTATCACTTTGGCGGCATTGGCCGAATTCTGATTCAGGACCGCGACGATCTGCTCGACTGTGACGGAGTCATGCCCTTCGTGCCAGCAATCGTAATCGGTGACCATGGCCATCGTGGCGTAGCAAATCTCCGCTTCTCGGGCGAGTTTGGCCTCCTGCAGGTTGGTCATTCCTATGACGTCCGCTCCCCAGCCACGGTAAAGATTCGACTCGGCGCGGGTGGAAAATTGCGGACCCTCCATGCACACGTATACGCCTCCGCTCTTAGCTACGACCTCAGCGCTTCCAGCCCCGGAGAGAATGGCTTGAGCGACAGTCTTGCAGACTGGATCTCCGAAAGCGACATGGCCGACGATACCCTCCCCAAAGAATGTGGCGTGGCGCAGAAAGGTGCGATCGATAAACTGGTCGGGCACGACGAAGTCGGTGGGCTTGTGCTCCTGCTTGAGAGATCCGACGGCGGAGACAGACAGGATGCGCTCCACGCCCAGCTTCTTCATGGCGTAAATGTTCGCGCGAAAATTCAGCTCCGAGGGCAGTAGACGGTGGCCGATTCCATGCCGCGCCAGGAACGCTACTTTGCGTCCTTCCAGTTCGCCGGTTACAAACGCATCCGACGGATTGCCGAAAGGTGTCGTCACTTGGATTTGCTGAGGATGCATTAGCCCGGGCATCGAATAGAGCCCGCTGCCGCCAATAATTCCAATCTCCGCCTGTTGCAAGCCATTCTCCGTGCGCAATCTAAAGATTAGGTTTTCCTGGATTTGGTTACACGAAGCTGAAGCGCAGTTCCTCGAGGAAAGGCTTATGAATCGCGGGGAAACGATTGTCCGATATCTCCCAACGCTTTTGTTGAGAGATATCGGATAGATGTGAATTGGGCCGCCCCGGCCTGCGGATGAGATTTGCGGGTCCCACATCTGGCGCAAACAGCGCAAACAGCGCGCCAGATATGGGGCACCCCAGCTCCCGTCGCTGTCGTTCTGTGACTAGTGCTATCAGGCCCTAATGAAGCAGCGCGGCTTTCATCACCCCGCAACTGGCCATAAATCCAATCAGCGGGGTAGATGGATCGACCGGGAGCTCTCGCTTGGCGACCATTTGATTCGCGCCGTCCTTTTGCGCGCCGAAGAGTAGAAACTGCAATTTACGGGCCAGGGTAAGGTCGAAGCTCTCGCTTACGAATACTTGCCTGCCCTCCCGCACGATCAGCACAGGCCCCTCGCTGGTTTTGTAGACCTGCTCGTCCGGGATTGATGCAGCGTCAGGATCGCGTGTAACTCCCGAATATTTCATGCTGAGTTCGCGGCCATAGATTTTGGCAAATTCCGCTGCGGCATCTTCCGTCCGCCAAGCGGAAAGATAGAGCAAACGGACGGAGGCAGTCGATGCCTTCTCTTCCGGGGTCTTGGCGGCCTTGCTTTGCACCGCATAATAGAGGCCGCCGTTCCATTGCGGAGCCAGCTCCGCCGCTTCTTTATCCCCGGCAAAGAGTTCGGTCAGGATTTTTACATCGAGCTCGCCCATCACGCCGATGTCGTAGGGCTCGTAATCGGCATCCAGAAGCGGGTGAAGATCCGGCATGCGCAGCAAGGGGACGCTCCGCTCACGTTCATATGCCTGGGGATTCATAATCTCGTAACTGGAAGAAGGAGGACGATCGAGCACTCCTGCAAAAGCGTACTCCGCCCCTTTGTCCTTCATCAGCGTTTGCTCGAAGTGAAGGCCGTCACGGTAGGGAAAGAGAAGTGATTCCTGCAGCAGCTTAGGGGCCCGCGCCATCACCGGAGAACTGTCGGAGGCGTCACTGTCCTGACCCGTATCGGGCGCTGTCCGCAGACTCATACCGGCCGGACCGAGCGTGTAGTCCATGTAGACCGCCATAGCCTGCCCTTCGAGCACGGCGTCGCGCGCGGTGTCCCGCTCGTCGATGGCTAGCCGCTTGTTGTCCTCGGCGGCGTTCTTGGATGGTGCGTCCGGCGTGTCCGGTTCCCACTTATCCAAATTCGTATGCTGGTCCTGGAGCGCATGGGTCAGTTCGTGGGCAATTACCGGTTTCTGCTCGTCCGGAGCAACCCAGTCCAAAAGGTTCACCGTTTTGGTTTTGTTGTCGTAGAAGCCGGCAATCTGTTCTGTCAGCAGGCTCACCAGGAAGGGTTGCAGATGAAAATCCCGATCAAGAAGACCGAACTTCTTGAGCACGATCTCCTCGCGTTGCATGCGCTTGGCGTCTTTATCGTCATGAAATTTGTCCAGGATGTACTTTTCCACCTGATCACGGGTAATAAGACGCCGTTTCACCTCGTGCCGCACTGGCAGCTTTGTATCGTCGCTGGCGAAGGTAAGAATCTCGCTCACGGAGCGGAACAATTCCTTCGCCTGTTGCGGGGTGATATGGGTTTCTTTTGGGGGCTGCACCGTTGGCACGGTTGCGTCCGTGGACCGGGCGGAGGAGCCCGCCGCCTGAGCACTCCCAGGCAAGACGCAGAGAACCGAGAGGACCGCAATAACCGCAAAATCGCGCAACTTCTTCGGATACAGCTTCATTCTTCGACCTTTTCCGAGCCGGCGCTGCGCTCAAACACACTCGCTGCTGCAAGGCTATAATTTTAAGGTGATTCCAGCTACTAATAATCCGGACTCGACTGCCGCTGCCGGCTTACCCGATGAGATCCGGCCCACGCCTCTATGCGCCGCAACCGGGAAAGACAAAGACGCAGACGGAGCGTTTGCCGACCATGCAAGGGTTCGTACACCTCGTCTCTTCGACGATCCGCACAGGGAGATTGACTCACTGCTCTCCTCGGCAGGCATCCTGGATCTGGGCTGGCGCGCAAAAATCCTGGTTACCGGCAAGGACCGCGTGCGATGGCTCAATGGGATGGCTACCAACGCCATACAAACCCTGCCTCAGGATCAAGGGAACTATAACTTCATACTCAATGCGCAAGGGCGGATTCAGGGTGATTGCTACGTCTATCGGCGCAGCGAAGACCTGATTATCGATACCAGCCGCGGCCAGGTCCCAAGCCTTTTGCACCATCTTGAGCACTACATCATCATGGACGCAGTAGAGCTCCAAGACGTAAGCGGCGACGTAAGCGACGGCTGGACGGCATTGGGGCTGGCCGGCCCCAATGCGCCACAAATCCTGGCTGATCTGGGTATTGTTTTTGATTCAACCACCCCTGGCGCCGTCAATGCGCGGCTATTGCGGTCGAGCATCGCCGGTGTCGAGATTACCGTCGTCGAGGCTTACCACCCCCTGGTTCCACGCTACGAGCTGTGGCTCCCGCCTGCGGATATATCGACCCTCTGGCAGGCATTGAAAGGCTCTGGCGCCATTCCGGCTGGACTCGAAGCTGCGGAGACTTTGCGCGTGCTCGAAGGCACTCCGCTCTACAGCATCGACCTGAATGAACGCGATTTGCCCCAGGAGACAAACCAGTCGCGAGCGCTCAACTTCAACAAGGGCTGCTACCTTGGCCAGGAGATCGTCGAAAGGATACGTTCGCGCGGCAAAGTACACCGGCAATTCCGGCAATTTGAACTGAATAACCCCGCCCCTCGCCTGCCATTGGATCTGCGTAGCGGCGATCAAGTCGTGGGCCGCATCACGAGTGCCGCTTCTGTGCGGGGTCGCGTAGCAGGGAATTTCGCGCTTGGCTTTATCCGGGAAGAGAGCCTGGCTGGAAAAAGCCCCATCGAATATGAGGGCGGAATCGCCATTCCGCTCCAAGCGCCCCTTAACCTGCCGTAGAGCATTTCTCCTGCAGGTGTGAAGGATCGATAACGGAAGAACGGTTGGGAGAAAGTCATGCCTGAGAAAGAGCCCCAATTCACAGTCAGCGACCGCCGCAAATTCACCCTGGAAGGCGATCTGCGCGAAGGCGAAACGCAGCCAGGCCAAACCAAAGCCAGCCAGCCGGCAGCCGTTGATAAAACACCCGCGGCAACCACGACGCTCACGGATGCGGAAGAGCCGATGGCCGAGCAGGACGAAGGCGACGAAGACGCCATGCCCGAGCCCACTGCGGAAGAGTCCGCGCGGCAAACCAAGGACTACGACGCATCGACTCGGCGGCTGGATGATCTTTTAAAACAGGCCAACACCGGATCGCCTGCCGCCCCGGCAATGAATTTCGATCGCCTGGTACAGTCTATTTACATGACTGCGGCGATGCAGATGGGCGCCGGCGCAGCTCCGAATGAACAGCCGCGCATCGATATCATCGGAGCACGGCAAAGCATCGATATGCTGGGCGTTCTCGACGAAAAGACGAAAGGAAATCTGACGGAAGAAGAAAAACGCCTGTTGCAGAGCGCTCTCTTCGATCTGCGCATGTCGTTTCTTGAGATCACCAATGCTATCAGCAACTCAGCGCAGCAGCCGCTAAAACCACACAAACCTTAAAAACTGCCGAAAAAGAATCAAGACTGAATGGCTCCGGCGAAAAGTTTCCACCTTTCAGTAGCCACAGCGTCGGGGCGCCCAACAAAAGCGTTGGAAGATATGGGGCGCCCGGCTTTGTATCAGACGACATGCCCTGGGAGCACCACGAGGGATGAAAATTCGGCCCATCGTGTTTTTGTTGAAAGTACAAAAAATCCTGGGTGCCCCATATCGCGCTGTTTGCGTCAGATGTGGGAAACCAAAAATTAAGAGGACTGTATTTTCAAGAACATAGCAGGCTATTTTCAGAGCAGCAGGGCGCGGACTTTAGTCGTGCCATAAACGCTTGAAAATAATAATGGGCTTCAGCCCCTGCGGGATCACGAACAAGCTTGCAAGCGGAGATCACTATTCTCGGCAGTGGCACCTCCATGGGGGTGCCGACACTCGGCTGCAATTGCCGCGTATGCACCTCCTCCGACCCTCGAGATCGCCGCACGCGTCCTTCCGTAGCCATCCGCTGGGCTGAATGCTGCGTGCTGATTGACACTGGACCGGATTTCCGTGAACAGGCTCTGCGGGAAGGCGTGAATCATGTGGACGCGGTTCTCTATACGCATTCCCATGCCGATCACATTCTCGGTTTGGACGATTTGCGCCCACTCAGCTTCAAAGCCAAGCAAAAGATTCCGCTCTATGCGGATGATCCCGCGGCAAGCGTGATCGAACGTATCTTCGACTACACCTTCGATACCAACTCCTCTTACCCGACCCGTGCGCGAGTGGAGATGCACCGGCTAAGCAAATCGGTCCAGGTCGGAGGAGCTGTCTTCCGTCGCGTTCCGCTCACCCATGGCGAGATCGAGGTCGCCGGTTTTCGCTTCGGGAATGCCGCGTATCTTACCGATATGAGCGATATCCCGCCTACAAGCCTGCCGCTGCTCGAAAATCTGGATGTGGTGATCCTCGATGCCTTGCGCAAAAGACCGCATCCTAGCCATGCCACCCTGGAGCAGGCAATCGAATTAGTGCGGCTTATCCGGCCGCGGCGCGCCTTCTTTACGCATATGTCTCACGAGGTCCACCATGCCGACACCGATAACGAGCTTCCTCAAGATGTCCGGCTCGCATACGACGGCCTCCGCATCCCCTTTGAGATCTGATTATGCAAGTCTTCAGAAGCCTCGCTGAAATTCCCGCATCATTCGGCCCCTCGATTGTCAGCATCGGGAACTTCGATGGGGTGCATTGCGGCCATCGGGTGATCCTGGAGCGCCTTATCCGGAACGCGGCAGCTCGATCCGTACGCTCCGTCGCGGTTACGTTCGATCCTCATCCACTGCGAGTCTTGCGCCCGGAGGCCAGCCTTAAACTGATTACGCCGCTCCATGCGCGGCTGGAGCTGCTGGAGGAGGCGGGTGTTGACACAGTATTGGTTCTTCCCTTTACCGCCGCACTGTCGCGTATGCGAGCCGGAGAGTTCGTCACCGCGATCCTGCGCGATGCGCTGCGCGCAATAGAAGTCCACGAGGGGCCGAACTTCCGTTTTGGCTATCGTGCCGAGGGCGACATTCAGCAACTGCGCGATCTGGGCCGTACGCTGGGATTTGAGGTGGTGATCCACCCGGCATGCCGGCTCCGCAGCGTGACTGTTTCCAGCAGCAAAATCCGCGATTTGATCTCCCGTGGCGAGCTTCGCGCGGCCCGGGTTTTGCTCGGCCACAGCTTTTTCATCCATTCCACGCCGGCCGGCGGCCGCGGGATCGGCTCCAGGCTGACTGTTCCTACCGTTAACCTCGCGCGCTATGACGAGTTGCTGCCCGCGAATGGGGTATATGTCACGCAATTGCGGGTAGCGGACGAGTGGTTCGATGCCGTAACCAACATTGGCAATCGACCGACCTTCGGCGCGGATTCTTTCGCGATCGAATCCCATCTGCTGGATTTCCATCCGCTGGAACTCAGCCCTGAAACGCCGCTTGAGCTTCGATTTCTGCAAAGAATCCGCGAGGAACGGAAATTTCCGTCGCCGGAAGCGCTCAAAGCGCAGATCTTGCGTGACGTAGCGCGCGCTCAACGCTATTTGCACCTGCGGCGCCTGCTGGCAGGAAAAAGCAGCCTGGTGAAGAGCGGAATTCTTCAAGGATAGGCGGTATCGATCCACATCTCCCGGCAAACAGCGTGGGGGGATATAGGGCGCCCATATCTGCTTCCGCCTGTAAGGGGCTATTGCAGTGACGATGAACTGAGCGGAATCTGCGCCACGCTGGTACCCGGCAGCCGGACCGCATCGCCCGGAAATCTTTCATTGGGCCGGTCGGCAATGGCGGTTTTCATCCAGTCCATCCAAATAGGCAACGCCGCTTCGCCGCCAGTCTCTTTCCCCAGCGGCTGACGGGTGTCGTAGCCCATCCAGACCCCGCAGGTAACCGACGGCGAAAACCCGATGAACCATGCATCGGAATAATCGCTGGTGGTACCAGTCTTGCCGCCAAGCGGGTGTTTGAGGGCCGCGGCGGCAGCTCCCGTCCCTCCCGGCTCGACTACCGCCTTGAACAATGGCATCATCATGCGGGCAATTTTCACATTGGTGGATTCATTTACCTCAGCCGAAATCTGCAAAAGCGTGATGCCATCCGGATTGGTCACTCTGCGGATTAAGTGCGGCGCGATGCGTATGCCGTCATTGGGAAAGCTGCTGAAAGCGCTCACCTGCTCCTCCAGCGTGGCCTCGGCGGAGCCGAGCGCCACAGGAAGGAATGGCGGTATGTTGCCGGCCAGGCCAAAGCGATGAGCAGTGGCGATTACTTTGCGAATTCCCACACGCTCAGCTAACTTTACGGCGGGAATATTGCGCGAATCGGCAAAGGCATGCAGCAGAGATACCGGGCCTTCGAAGGTGTCGTCGTAATTATGCGGCGAGTAGGGGCCGCTGGTGGTTTCAAACGTGACTGGAGAATCCACGATAATCTGCGACGGAGTAGCCCCATCCTCCATCGCAGCCGTATAAACGTAAGGCTTGAATGACGACCCTGTCTGGCGTTCAGCCTGCGTTGCCCGATTGAACTGTGACAGGTTAAAGTCCCTTCCCCCGATCATGGCCAGCACTTCACCGGAAGCATTGTCAATCGCCAGCATAGATCCCTGGACCCCCGAGTCCTGCTCCAGCGTGGCGTGCAACAAAAGACTGGAATCCGTTTTGGGAAGGATGTGCACGTAGATGATGTCGCCTCGCTTGAGAAAGCTGTCCGCGTCGTGCAGCTTGGTCCAAGCCCAGTCATCGGGGCCGAGGACCAGTTGCTCCTGCCCGATGCGCGCGCTTACCTGATACGGCAACACATTCGTCACCAGCGCGTGCATATAGGCTCCGGGCGCCGGCGCCTCAGTCCAATCGGGGTGGCGTAGTTCATCCGGATTGCCACCTGCCTCTATCACATTCAGCAGATCTCCATGCCAGCCCTGACGGCGCTCGTAGCTGGCCAAGCCATCGAGCAACGCGCGATTAGCCGCTTGTTGAAGACCTAGATCGAGTGTTGTATAGACACGCAGACCGGCCTCATGGACCCGCGCGCTGCCAAACTGACGTTCAAGCTCCCGCCGCACTTCCTCGACAAACCATGGAGCAACACTGTTGGATGGAGGCTCGATGTGCAGACCGAGTGGTGCTGCCCTGGCCGCGGCAGCCTGGGCCGCTGTGACCACCCCATCCTCGAGCATTGCATTGATCACTATGTTCCTGCGGCGGAGAGCCCGGTCCGGATTCAGCACCGGCGAATCGCCCACCGGGCTTTTCGGCAGCCCTGCCAATAAAGCTGCCTCGGTGAGGCTCAAATCTTTCGCGTGTTTGCTGAAGTAGTATTGCGCCCCCGCCTCGAAGCCATAGACTCCCTGCCCGAGATAAATCTGGTTGGCATAGAGCGTAAATATCTGCTCCTTGGTAAACGTCCTCTCGATCTGTATCGACAGGAAGATTTCCTGCAGCTTGCGGCCAAAGGTGCGTTGTGAAGAAAGGAAGAGATCGCGCGCCAATTGCATGGTGAGTGTAGACGCGCCCTGGGCCCGCCCGCTGGAAACCAGGTCGTGATAAGCCGCTCCCGCCACCCGTACCAGGTTCACGCCCCAGTGGCTCTCAAAGTTCTTGTCCTCAATAGAAATGACAGCGTGCCGGAGCAGGGGAGAAAATGCCGTGTAGGGAACCACCACTCGCCGTTCCAGCGCGAACGATCCGAAGGCGCGGCCGTGAATGTCCAGTAACTCCGTCGTCGTGCTCGGACGGAAGCGTTCGAGATCGGCGATTTGGGGCAGGTTTACCGAGTACACCAGCATCAAACCAGTGAGAGACCCGGCAATTGCGGCCAGGAGCAGCAATACTAGAAGCGTAACCCGCCCAGCTAACCTTTTAGGCACAAGCGCCCTGCTCACGCGCTCTTCTGTTTAAGAATATCGAGCGCCTTGTTCAGTTGTTCGTCTGTTTTCGGCGTCCGGGCAGCGGAGGCATCGTCCGAATTAGTATTGGTAGCGACCACTACATTGGGCGTAACAGCCTCATCCTGAATCTTCTTGCCGGATGGAGAAGCATACTTCGCGACGGAAAGAATAAGGGCGGCGCCATCCGGCAGGTCCATGGTTTTTTGCACGGAACCTTCTCCGAAAGTACGGTCTCCCACCAGGTCGCCGCGCTTACTATCGAGGATCGCTCCCGCCACAATCTCGGCCGCCCCGACGTGCCATGATTCACCAGCACAACCAGAGGCGCCGAGGTCACGAATTTCGAAGGATCGGCGGTAAATGTCTGCAAAGGAAACTTCTGGCCGGAGAGGGTTGCGATGGTTCCCGATTGCAGAAAAAAGTTCGCCAGCCTCACGCCTTGCGCTTCATCCCCTTCGGCTACATCGCGCAGATCGAGAACGATTTTTTGATTGCCATCCTTTTTCATCGCCTTCAGGCGGGTTTCGATGGCCTGCACGCGGTCTTTGGTCAGTGCGATGGGCTTGAGATAAAGGATGCTGCTATTTTCATATTGCGCTTGTGCTAGGGGCGGCAAAGGCTCGACCGTACGAGTGAGCGTAATCTTATCCGGCTCCGCCTTCCGGGGGCGAACTACGGAGAACGTTACATCGGTTCCGGGTTTGCCCTCAAGCAGCAGCCGGATCATCGCCAGTGACATCTCTCGCGTAGAATGTCCCTCGATGGATTCAATAATGTCGCCATCCTGGATTTGCTGTTTCGCGGCGGAACTCCCCGGCTCGACCGAAACTACCGTGGCATACCCATACCGCTTGGAAACATCCAGCCCGACTTGCGCCGTGCTCTCGTCCTGGTGTTGCTTGTAAACCTTATATTCTTCCGGAGACAAGTAACTGGAGTCGGAATCGAGCGATTCCAGCAGGCCGTGCAAAGCCCCCACCGTGACTTTGTTGACGTTGGGGTCGACGACATAGTCGGTTTGGATCTTCTTGAGCACTTCGCTGTAGACTTCCATTTCCGGGTAAGCGCCGTCCGCTTGCGAGCCCGCGCGGACCCTGAGCGGCCCGAAATCACCTAAAAATGCTAATGCGACTAGCAGGACGGAAAGACCGAATACAGCGCGCTTGAACGTTTGGGACATAGCTCCACTCTGGACCAGGAGGGGGTCCAAAGAAAATGATACTCCAGGGTTAGGCGGATTTCACGAACCGCCGTAAATGTGGGGATGGGGCGGAAGAAGCCCTTCTCCACAGCGGGTGGTGGCGGCGAGTGGGATCGAACCACCGACCTACGGGTTATGAGTCCGTCGCTCTAACCGTCTGAGCTACGCCGCCATGGCCTGATTTTACCGTATTTGTGACACGCCCGGTCCCCGCAGCCGGTGCGGCGCGCCGAATAAGCAAACCAGGGATTAAGATTTTTTATGGCCTTGAAAAGCTTCCGAACCAAAGAGACTTCCCTGCAGGACAGCTTCCCGTTATTCTCGAAAAATGGAATTTCTTACCCGCGACGAGATTGTCCGTCTGTCGCCACCCGAGCGGCTAGCGCTCATTGCGCAGCTTTGGGACAGCCTCGAAGACGATCAGCTTCCCTTAACCAATGCACAACGGGCGGAACTCGAACGCCGCATGACATCCCTCGATCAAGACCGCAACGAGGGCGTGACATGGGCAGCCTTGAAGGCTGAACTCGAACAGCGTTGCCCTTAAGTGTTCGCCATCGTTTTTACTCAGGCGACGCGTTCGGAGTTAATTGACGCGCAGGACTGGTATGAAAGCGGAGCGCCCGGCCTAGGTCGCAGTTTTCGTGGGGCGATTGACGCCTTAATTGAGCGAATGAGTGCGAATCCGCGACAGTTTCCAATCGTCTTCAAGAACGTGCGCCGCGCCCTTTTGCGCCGCTTTCCCTATTCGCTGTTTTTTGTCATTGAAGACCAAACCCTGCTTGTCATTGCTTGTTTTCATAGCAGCCGCGACCCGGCCCGCTGGCAAGGGCGAATATAAACAGTGCTTCCTTGTAGTCTTCTTCTATGCCCATCTGTTTTGTCATTCAGCCGTTTGATGCCGGGAAATTCGACAAACGGTTCGACGACGTGTACCGGCCCGCAATCGAAGCTGCCGGACTTGACGCTTATCGCGTGGACCGTGACCCCGGTGTGGATGTTCCAATTGATGCGATTGAAGATGGCATCCGAAATGCCACGGTTTGTCTATCCGATATCACGGAAATCACCGAACGAGGATTATTAACAGGAATAGGCTTTTCCCTTGGGCTCCACCGCTTAATTACTCGGGGCTTCGTCGAGATCAGAGAAGAACGCCATTTAACGATGATGAATACAGTGCAGCGTATCTAACCGATAAAGCATGGGGCTGGATTGAAACGCATGAGGACTTGTTTGTAATTCGCCACCCACCGAAACCGGAACCCAACCCAGAGGACATTCCTTTTTGGTCCCCGCCGGGTTGGGTCGAAGGTTAAGTTTTGAGATTGTCAGTTTCGGCCCTTTCCTATCCGGCAGTCGTCCGCTATCATTTGCGACCGCATTTTCTCTTGCCCATCCGGGGAGCCGTTCCGGCATGCACCTTCGCCCGCTATTTCTTGCTTTACTGGCTTCCTGTATTCTTTTGAGCTTTCCCGCCCCTGCGCAAGTTGAGCCGATGCCGGGCAACGGGCTTGTTGTCGGAAGTTACTGCTGCTCGACCTCCGCCGACTTGAAGGGCGGGCCATCGAAGACGCAGCCGCTACGATCCGACGAGCCCAAGGGGCCGGGGCTTATTTGATCTGATGGTTTTCGAACGCCTGTGGAATTGCAGCCGGAGAGCCGATCAAATGAGCGGTGAGGTCCTTCCCATCGATATCTCCAACTTCCGGGAGAGACACTCCTTCCACCACTTCCACCCGGTTGCGCCCATTGGCCTTCGCCAGATAAAGCGCCTGATCCGCGAGGCTCAGAAGAGACTCCACGCTGTTTAAAGGGCGAAACCAGGTAACCCCGAAACTGCAGGTAACCTCCAGCACCAGCTCCCCTACTGAAAACGGTTGCTGTGTGACCTTCTGGTGAAGGTCCCGGATACGTTCATCTACATCATCGCGTGCACCCGGCATCAACATGAGCAGTTCTTCGCCGCCGAAGCGCCCGGCACTGTCGCATGAACGTATATTTTTGGTCACCCGCCGGGCGAATTGGCGAAGCACCTCGTCTCCGATCAGATGCCCATAGGTATCATTGATTCGCTTGAAATTGTCCAAATCTGTGAGCACGACGGCGAAGGAGGACCGCTCGCGCCGGCATCGCGCTACCTCCTGTTCCAATAAGTCAAAGATAGCGGCGCGGTTGAAGATCCCGGTCAGAAAGTCGTGGGCTGCCAGCTGCACCAAAGCAGCCTTTGTCTTGAGCAGCTCCGCCTTCTCCGCCTCCAATTCTCGTGTCCGTTCCTTTACCTTCGCTCGCAAATCATCCTGCCGCGCGATCATCCAGCGCCACTCGGCGAAGGTCAACCCGAGCACGGCAAGGCCGCACAAAACATAGAAATTAAAAGAATGGCGCCACAGCAGCCCATTAGAAGGAACAGAGCCTATCCGCCAATCCGGCGCGTCCATCAAAAACACCAGGAGATCCGAGCCGCTATTCGCGCAGACCGTTGGATGCTTCTGAATCGAATGTTGCTGAGCTCGAGCGGGAGACAGCAGGAGTAATCCTGTAAGCAGAACCAATCCGGTGACAACACGGAAGGAATGGCGCACACACTCTCCACGAGACCCGACGCAGGACAAATCCAACATTGCAATTGTTCGTAGCGATCATAGCGCCCCGATTGGCCAACGTCGACATTACGTTTGGGGCTCGCCACTGCAACTGAAAGAGCTTTGCCTGAACTCCATCTGGATCCGGCCGGCGGCCGATTTGCAAATAATTACATAAGTCATGCCCTGAAAGCATCAGGAATTCGCGTACCAGTCGGGTTTGCGGCAGTATTAATAAGAGCGTTGCTTGATTCTTTGGGTATTGGGAGATCCGGGCGCCCCACGTTGGCACCAGCGTAGGTGCTTCGCGAACCTGGCACGTGTACGTATAAACCCGGTCTGGCGATACACTTGCCGAAACACCGGTAACGTACTTCCATGCCAGACGCATCTCCCATCTCAAACAACCGTATAGTGGCGGTCATTCCTGCCCGGTTGGCATCCACCCGCCTGCCTGACAAGGTACTTCTTCCGATTGCCGGGATACCCATGCTCGGATGGGTCTATCGCGCGGCCGTTGCTTGCGGGCAACTCGATCAGGTACTGATTGCCACCGATTCAAACAAGGTGATGGCCTATGCGGAGTCACAAGGTTGGCCAAGCGTGATCACGCCTGCCACGCTGGCCAGCGGCACGGATCGCGTTCACGCCGCAGCGCAGTTGGTAGATGCCGATATCTACGTCAACATTCAAGGCGACGAGCCGCTGGTGCGCCCGGAACACATTGACCTCCTGCTTCGGCCTTTCGCGCTAACAGCAGCGGAAGTGACCACCCTGTCTACGCCTTGTCCGCCGGAACAGATTCACAATCCGAACACGGTAAAAGTGGTCACTGCGAAAGACGGCCAGGCGCTTTACTTTTCCCGTTCCACGATTCCCCACCACCGTGACGGTGGAACCGCCTGCCAGAAGCACCTCGGCCTGTATGCTTACCGCAAGTCGGCATTGCGGCGCTTCGCCGCCCTGGCGCCTAGTCCGCTGGAATCCGCCGAACGGCTGGAGCAACTGCGTCTGCTCGAAAACGGAATCGGCATATACGTCGAGCAAACTGCCTTTGACACGATTGGAGTGGACACCGAAGAGGACCGGTTGGCCGCCGAACGGGTCCTATCCGGTTCACCATTCACGAATGGACGGAAATCTGCAAAGATAGAGGAATGAGCGCGCCAGCAACTGCCAAGACCTTTGCCGACCGTATCGGCCGCATTGAACTCTCCGCCACCATGGCAGTTACCGCCGAGGCCGCGCGGCTGCGCGCCTTGGGAGCTAAGCTCGTCGATTTCGGCGCCGGAGAGCCCCACTTCGCCACGCCGCGCCATATCAAGGACGCGGCCATCGCAGCGATCGAGGCAAACTTTACCCGATACACGGCCGTTGCCGGTATTCCCGAGCTGAGAAAAGCGATTGTCGACCGGCACGCCTGTGACTTCGGCTCAGACTACACTCCGGAGGAGGCCATCTTCACTACCGGCGGCAAGCTGGCGCTCTTCAACGCCATTCAGGTGCTGGTCGACCATGGTGATGAAGTCATCCTGCCGGTTCCCTACTGGGTCTCCTACAAAGACATCATTCAGTACGGGGGAGGCAAGGTCGTCTATCTCGAAACCGAGGAATCGGAAAACTTCCGGATCACCGCGGAAGCCGTCGAGAGAGCGATCACGCCGCGGACCAAGGCCATCATCCTCAACTCGCCTTCCAATCCGGCGGGTTCCGTCATATCCCCAGGCGACCTCGAACGCATTGTGAAGCTGGCGCACAGCCGGGGAATTTACCTGCTGCTCGATGAATGTTACGTTTACCTGCAATTCACCGGCGCTCCCGTCTCCGGCGGCTCCTTCACGGAAGCCAAAGAGCGCATCATCGTCCTGGGCTCGCTCTCGAAGACCTACGCCATGACCGGCTGGCGCGCCGGGTTTGCTTTAGGCCCACAGCCCATTATCGCCGCTATGGTCAAGCTGCAGAGCCAGTCAACTTCCTCGACCGCGGCGTTCGTGCAGAAGGCCGCAATCGCTGCTCTGCATGGGTCGCAAGCGTGCGTTGTAGAAATGCGCGGCGATTACCTTGCGCTGCGCGACCGCATCCTGCGCAGGATCGCGGAGATTCCCGGCCTCACCTGCACCAAGCCGGAGGGCGCTTTCTACGTCTATCCCAACGTGTCCGCATTCCTGGGAAAGACTGGCATCAGGAGCGCAACTGAATTGGCCTCGCGGCTGTTGAAGGAGGCGCAGGTGGTCACGGTACCGGGCGAGGCATTCGGAACCGCCAACCACATACGCCTCTCCTATGCCGTATCGCACAACGATGTGGAAGAGGGCCTGACCAGAATGAAAGACTTCTTCGCCAAGCTCCAGTAAGAAGGATATGGACGATAACCCTTTGTTTATCCCCATTATCCTGGCTGGAGGCAGCGGTACCCGTTTTTGGCCGCGGAGCCGCCGCTCCATGGCCAAACAGGTGCTGGTGCTGGACGGTGAGCGAAGCATGATTCAGCAGACCGCTGACCGGCTCGCCCCTCTGAGCAAACCGGAAACTCTCTGGGTCATCACCAATGACCTGCTCTCCAAGATGATATCCGCGCAGCTGCGAAGCCTCCTGGGCGAGCACATTATTTGTGAGCCGGCAGCGCGCAACACCGCTCCCGCGGCCGGTCTCGCTGCCTTTGTCATTGAACGCAGCACTCCCCACGCGGTGATCGGCATTTTTCCCTCCGACCAGGTAGTCGCCGATGAGGCGGCCTTTCGCTCTGTCGTCCGGCAAGGCGTCGCTTTGGCTGCCGCCGGCGAAAATATGGTCGTTCTGGGAATCAAGC
The DNA here is from genome assembly GCA_963803615.1 of uncultured Acidobacteriaceae bacterium. GTDB lineage: Bacteria > Acidobacteriota > Terriglobia > Terriglobales > Acidobacteriaceae > PALSA-350. The sequence continues at coordinate 20,868 of CAWDNI010000069.1, read as the reverse complement.
CTACACGGCCCGAGACCGGCTATGGCTATATCGAGAGCGGGGCTATCTTGGACGGAGGCACAATGCGCGTCCGCCGCTTCACGGAGAAGCCGAATCGGGAGCGGGCGGAAGAGTTTGTAACCGCGGGGAATTACTACTGGAACAGCGGCATGTTCCTGTGGAGCGCGCGAACCTTGGCTAACGCCATTCGCGAGCATCTCTCGGAAACAGCGCCGATTCTCGAGCAGATTGCCGAAGCCTATGGCACGCCGAAATTTGAGCAGGTATTCAGGGAGCTTTATCCGAGCTGCGAAAACATCAGCATCGATTACGCTGTTCTGGAGCCTCGCTCCACCAAGGGAGAGCATCGCTCCAACCTCTATTGCCTGCCGGCGGAGTTCGGATGGAATGACCTGGGTTCCTGGGCTGCGCTCTACGAGCACCAGCTTGCGCAGCACGGCTCACCCCACGGCAACGTAACGGAAGCGGCCGGCGCGCTGGAGATCGAAGCGCGCGGCAACTACATCTATTGCCCACAAAAATTTGTGGCCCTGGTTGGAGTCCACGATCTGATCGTGGTCGAAACCGACGATGCCATTTTGGTCACCACTCGCGAGCGGGCGCAGGAGGTAGGCAAGGTGGTCAAAGAAATCGCCATCTCTCACTCCGGCCTGGTTTGAAAAGTGTTTACCGGCTTGGCTATAGCGTTTTCACAATTACTGTGTCCTGGCGAGAGTTGGCTATGTGCAGGCGTTCTTTGATGGAACGCCTGCGTCGAGAGTAGTTTCTTGGGATAACCGATCGTGAAAACGCCATAAGACCTGATCTCAAAGTCGAGATATCGCCGCCCGGCTCTCAAAGATACGATTTAGGGCTGTTACCACTCAGCCAAGAAAATTACCCATGCAAAAACCAGTTCAGTTCGGCACAGACGGATGGCGGGGAATCATCGCCGACGATTTTACTTATGACAACGTGCGCCTCGCCGCCTCCGCTATCGCGCAATACGTCCTCCAAAAAGAGCAACCGGAGCGAGGGGTCTGCATCGCTTACGACACCCGCTTCGGATCGCGTGAGTTCGCGCGCCTGGCGGCCGAAACCGTCGCTTCGGCAGGGATTCCCGTGCGTCTGGCCGGCCAGATCACTCCGACACCGGCACTCTCCTACGCCGTAAAGCATCTTGGAGCGGCCGGCGGCGTGATGATTACCTCCAGCCATAATCCCTTCCAGTGGAATGGGGTGAAATACAAGGCCAGCTACGGGGGCTCGGGCAGCCCGTCAATCATGGCATTCATTGAGAGCTACCTTGGAAAACCGCTGCCCCGCGCAGCCATTAGCGCCTCTATTACCGAAACTGATTTTCTAAGTCCTTACGTGGATGCCATCTCCCGCTTTGCCGATCTCAAACGGATCGCACAAGCCAAGCAGAAGTATGCCATCGACTGCATGTACGGAGCTGGGCGCGGTGTGCTCTCGGGAATCTTCCGTCACGCGGGTATCGAGCATATTGAGATCCGCGGCGAGATCGATCCGCTCTTTCCCGGCATCAATCCCGAGCCCATCGAGCCGCACATCCGGGCGCTCCAGGATACGGTGCTGGAGCACCAATGCCAGGCCGGGCTGTGTACGGACGGAGATGCGGACCGCATTGGCGCAGTTGACGAAAACGGCGCGTTTGTCGATGCCCATAAAATCTATGCCGTGCTTCTGGAATGGCTGCTCCAGCGCAAGCAATGGCCCGGCGGCGTTACCCGAGCCTTCAACACCACCAAAATGCTGGACCGCATCGCAGCCAAGCATGGACGCACGCTCTATGAGCATGGCATCGGGTTCAAGTATGTCTGCGACCTGATGCTAACCAAGGAGATCCTGATAGGCGGAGAAGAATCGGGAGGCATCGGCATCACCTGCCATCTGCCGGAACGTGATGGATTGCTCAATGCGCTGCTGTTGGCCAATGTGATGGCCGAGGAGGGGCGCACCTTGGGCCAGCTCGTATCCGCGTTGCAGCAGGAATTCGGAGAGCACCAGTACGGCAGGCTCGATCTGCACATTTCTGATGAGATCAAGAAATCGGCGATCGCACGGGCCACGGCCGGCGTGAGTAAATTCGCCGCTATGCCGGTCCTGCGCGTCGAGACTCTGGACGGCATCAAGTTTTATCTCGACAATCCGGAAGCCGGCAAGGAGCCGCGAGCCGCGGAAACCTGGCTCTTGCTGCGTGCTTCGGGTACGGAGCCATTGTTGCGCATTTATGCGGAGAGCTGCTCGAAAGAGTCGGTCGCCGCTCTGCTCCAAGCCGGACGGGAATTTGCGATGGGAGAATACGCCGCATGACCTCAGGAAAGAGAGCAGCGCATCGCGTCAAAGTCCTCGCGCAAGGCCTGCTGTTCGATATGGATGGCGTGCTGATCAGCTCGCTGGGCTCGGTGGAACGGAGCTGGGAGATATGGGCGCAGCGACATGGTCTGGATGTGACCGAAACCATCAAAGCGGCGCATGGAAATCGGGCCATCGATACGGTCCGCCGGCTTTGGCCTGGTGGGGATCACGCAGCAGAGCTCAAGACCATCGAAGATCTGGAGGTCGCAGACACTTCCGGCCTGAAGATTCTGGATGGCGTGTCGCGGATTTTACAGGCCGTGCCGCAGAGGTATTGGACCATCGTAACCTCGGCAACGGACCGGCTGGCGCGGGCCCGGCTGGCTCATGCGGGAATTCCGGTGCCGGAGAAGATTGTTACCGCCGAGACGGTGTCACGCGGCAAACCCGATCCTGAACCCTATATCAGAGGCGCGGAGATCCTGGGCGCTTCTCCCTCGGATTGCGTGGTCATTGAGGATTCGAGTTCCGGAGCAAAGGCAGGGCGCGCGGCCGGGTGCAAGGTGCTGGCCACCACGTTTTCCCATTCCATCGAAGCTCTTTCCGCAGCCGACTGGATCGTCGATTCTCTGGACAAGGTTACGGTAACGGTACTGCCGGAAGCTCGGGGACTTGAGCTGGATTTTGAAGCGCTGTAGCCTCCAAGACTCGGTAATTATTCATGCGGTACGATTGGCGGGGGCCCACTCAAACCTTGTGTTGGCTTGAGTGGGGTAGTTTCGCTTTGGACTGAGTCTTCCTCAGCCCGTTTGGCCCTGAAGGGATTGGGGGCTCAGTCGAGGTGGAGCAGGGCTGGGATGCGTTCTATTCCTTCCAAGCCAGCAAGGACATTCTGCGGATTGCCGGCGACCACCGCCTCCAAGGCTCTTCCTACCAGCAACAGGCGGGGACCGGCGGAGGCTGGAAGCTCTTGCGGATCGCCAAGCCTGAAAGCCTGGTAGCGGGCTCCGGGCCGCGAAGCGTCGCTCACAGCTACGCAAGGCATGCCGAAAGCCACGCCGCTATGCAAGAGAGATGTCATTACCTGATCGAGATTGATTCCCGGCATGTAGATCGCGAGGGTCGCGTCTTCGGCCAAGGCCCCCGAGCAGAGCGTTTGCTCCGGCGAATCTCCCGAGGCATGATGCCCGCTGAGCACGATCAGCTTCGAGGCTATTCTGCGGTCGGTGAGCGAGATGCCGAGCAAGGCCGCAGCGGAAGAGGCCGCCGTCACTCCGGGTACAACTTCAAACGGCACTTCGGCCGCACGCAGCGAGTCCATCTCCTCCCCAGCGCGGCCGAAGATCAAGGGATCTCCGGCCTTCAGGCGAACGACAAGCAAGCCCCGGCGCGCCGACGAGATCATCAAGTCGTTGATGGCAGCCTGGGTAATCTTCTTTCGGCCACAGCGTTTTCCTACGCTCATGACCAAAGCTTGTTTGCCGGCTAGGTTCAGTATGGATTGAGGCACCAGATCGTCGTGCAGCACCACGCCGGCTTGAGCTAACAGCCGGACAGCCTTAACAGTGAGCAGATCCGGATCGCCCGGACCCGCGCCGACAAGATAAACCTTGCCTGCGGCTGCCTCCGTGCTACTCATTGGCGCGCCTCCCGACCTTGTGCTGATGTTCAACCATTTCCGCAGCGGCATACGCTTCCTGCCGGGCGGGGCATGTTTCCGCGCTGCAGACCTCGCGGCGCGCCAAGCCGTGCAGCAGTTCCTTGCGGACGCTACCCTGCGGCATAGAATGCAGCACTTCGCGGCGCAGTTCTCCGAGATCGTCAAGCCACCGTCCCAGGAAGGGATCCAATTGCGCATCGATTTCCTGCTTGAGTCTCTGCGCGAAAGCCGGGCTCTTCCCGGCCGTGGAAATTGCGATCTGGAGGCCGCCGCGCTGGACCAGCGAAGCACAGAAGAAATCGCAAAGAGGGGGATCATCGACCGCATTCGCCAGAATCGAACGCCGGTTGGCTTCCTCGAATACGGTGCGATTCACTTCGCGATCGTTGGTGGCCGCAATCGCGAGCAGCGCGCCTTCCAGATCTTGCGGCGCAAACCGGCGCGCGCTCCATTCAATTTTCCCCGCCTCGCTGAGCTTTCTGACCGCCGGCGCCGCGTCGGGAGAGACCACGAAAACTCGCGCTCCACAACGCATCAAGGCTTCGATTTTTTCCAGAGCAACCGCTCCCCCGCCTACTACCAGGCATTTTTTCTTATCGAGTTTGAGGAAAAGCGGAAATAAATCCACCGGCTCGCTGCCCCTTTATTGATACTAAGCGTGGACCGCGGCCGCTTCTTCCCCTGCCGGAACGAGAGCGGCTCCGCTCAACTGGCTGCGCAGCTCGTCATCGCTGCGCCGCGCAAAGAAAGCACGAAGGTTCTCACCCGGCTTCCGCTCCTCCAGGTAACCGCGCAGGAGCCGCGCGATAGCTTCCGGCACTTCGCTTGCGATGCAGCGGTAACCCAACGGCCGCGCCGTAGCTTGGTGCAGGCCAACCGAACCGCCCACGCAAAAATTGAAGGCGTCCACCAGCTTGCCCTCATGCTTGACCTTCTTGCCTTCCAGGCCTATATCGGCGATCCAGTGCTGTCCGCAGCTATTGGGGCACCCGGTCACGTGCAATTTGATCTGCTGGTCGAAGCCGGGCAACCGCTCTTCAAGATCGTCGACAACCCAGCGGAGAAATCCTTTCGTCTCGGTAATCGCCAGCTTGCAGAACTCGGTGCCGGTGCAGGCAATGCCGCCTCGCCAGAAGGCTGAGCCTTCCACCGGCAAATGGATCGCTTCGAGTTCGCGGACCAGCGGCTGAGCATTCGCCTTGGGCACGTTGGTCACAATCAGGTTCTGCATAATGGTCGTGCTCACACGCCCGTTGCCAAAGCGTTCGGCCAGATGAGCGGTTTCGCGCAACTGTACGGCGGTCAGGCGGCCGCGCAGCACGGCTGCCCCTACAGAGTAGAGCCCAGGCATCCTTCTGCGGATGAACTCCCACGTGATCGCGGAAAATGTCCTCCGGAACCGTTTCTTCAACCGCCGGATCGAGCTGATAGCCAAGCCGCGAATTGAGCTCTTCCAGGAAGGTCTCCGCCGTCCAGCCCTGACGGAGAAACAAATACTTCATGCGCGCCCGGTCCCTATGTTCCCGCAGGCTCTCCTGATCGCGGAAGAGTTCGGCGATTTTCAGCGCGACGCCGGCAACCTGGTTTTGCCGGACGAAGGCGTTCAGACGCACTGCCAGGAATGGTTCCTTGGAGAGACCGCCGCCGACCCGCACGGAAAATCCCACCTCATCCCCATTGCCGCCCTTGCGCACCGCAGGCGTAAAACCTATGTCGTTGATTTCCGGGTAGGAGCACCAGACAGGGCAGCCGACAATGGAAATCTTGAACTTCCTCGGCAGGTTGTAAAGCTCCGGGTTGACCCTCACCGCCCGGGCGATATCCAAGGCGAAGGGTGAAGCATCGATGATTTCATCGGCGGCAAGCCCGGCCAGCGGGCAGCCGGTCACGTTCCGCACCACGTCGCCGCAGGCGCCCCGCGGAGAAAGGCCAACCGCGTCCAATCTCTGGACGATCTCCGGCAGATTTTCAATGGTGAGCCAATGCAACTGGATGCTCTGACGCACGGTAATATCCGCCAGATTGCGGCCGTATTTCTCCGCGATATCGGCGATCACCCGGATCTGCTCCGAGCTGGCAAAGCCGTTGATCAAGCGGGATGCGCATCATGAAGTACTCTGTCGCATTCCCCTCGCCGCCTTTGCCGCCGGTGGCGCCCAAACCGTCTCCCTGGGTGTAAATCGCCCCACCATCTGAAGTAAGAGGATGCCCAATCGGGAGAAACGGAGGCTCTGCCGTCCCGCGCGAAGGCACGTATCTCATCAAAAGCCTCCCAGGGGTTCTTCTCGCGCTTGATACGTTCCGCTCGCTGCGCCCTGGTTTCCTTGACGTCGGTCATCTCACCCTTCCTTGGATAGACAATTAACCTGCTGAATATGAGAATCTGTGTGCCGCTTCAATCCCGCGATCTAGCCGGGTTCCAGGGCTTCCGAAGAAATGTCTTGTGAGGAACCTAGGAGCAGCGCGCGCGGCACGATGGGATCATGCGACAACAGAGAAAGCGCGGACAGCAACACCTAGGCATACTTTCACCCTATGCCCGGATTGTCCGTAAGTCAAGCGAAGCGGCGAATCAAACCATCGGACTTTGTTGACACACGTTAACAAGCAACGATATACAGGGGTGTCCCCTCCCTTAACCCAGGGCTGGCCTGGAAGTTAAAGAAGGCATAGCGGCAGGAATGGTGGGAATGGCGGGGACAGAATCGAGGAGCGTAAACGATGAAGTCCAGTTTTTCAAGAAGGAGCCTGATCAAGGGAATGGCGTCCAGCGCCTTGCTCCCGGCGGTCATAAACGGGGCCCCAGCGGGGGCGCAAACCGCGGGCGCGCGAGCGGCCGGTCCGGAATCGGCGGCACAGCTGGAAGCACAAGTGCCCGATGCCAAGCGAGGGAAATGGTGGCTGGGCCACGGCATGCCGCAGGAGGGCCCGGATACACCCAAGATCGCCGCTCCGATCGGCGGCCGCCCGGGCAGCGACCTGACACTCGCCATTCGGCGCGTGACGCAGCTCGGCGTGACCCACGTCCTGGGAGGCGGAGGGCGAATCCCCTGGACGGTGGAGCAGCTTCAGCCGATGGTGCATCAATTGAAGGCTGCGGGTGTCACCCTCGGCAACCTCATGATCGCGGGCTTTCCCAACACAATTTACGGCCGCCCCGGACGGGACGAAGAGATTGAGAAAGTCAAGCAATCGATCGAGGCGGCGGGCAAGGTGGGGGTCCCGGTCGTCGAGTACAACTTTTACGCGCATCGCGCCATAGAGGCTTATTTTGGAGAGATCGGCAGAGGCGGCGCCGGACTGACGGGCATGGATTACAACCGCATGAAGAACCTGCCGCCCCTTCCCGACGAAGGCACGCACAACCTCCAGCAAATGTGGAGCAACATCACATACTTCCTGAAAGCCGTCATCCCTACGGCGGAGAAATCGAATGTGCGTTTAGCTCTCCACCCCAACGATCCTCCAGTGCCGCTCAGCCGCGGATCGCAGCAGATCATGGGGACAGTCGAGGGATGGAAGCACCTGATCACAATCGTGAACAGTCCCTCCAACGGCATCACCTTCGACTGCGGGGTCACGCGGGAGATGGGGCACGATCCGGTCGAGGTCTGCCGCTACTTTGGAACCAGGGACCGTATCAACCACGTTCATTATCGCAATCCGACTGTCTTTAAACCCTACGTGGACTATGTCGAAGGATTCATCGACGAGGGCGACAACAACATGCTGGCGGTGATGCAGGAACTGGTGCGCGTCAAGTACACCCGGGAGGTTTATCCCGAACACGAGCGAGCGCTGGACGCGGACCGGGAAGTAGGCATTCACAATCAGTATCCCCAGGGCGGCGGATACACCGGCATGGTTTTCGATATCGCGTACGCAAAAGCGATGCTGCAGGCATCGCTGATCCTGGAGAGGGAGGAGAGGAAAAAGGCGCAGGCGTAGTTCAACAGCTATCGATTTTGCATATGGGAGGAAAGCGAAGTGGAGACCTGGTTGCTTTGAGAGGCCTCGGGATCCGAACACCAGCACTCACTCCGAACAAATACTCAGCTTTTCCCTAGGCACTTGGAAAAATCATTCCATAGGCTCGGCCCGCTTGTGGAAACGGGGCTTTTTCATCAAGTAGCCCACCGGAATCAGGCAGGCAGTCAAGAGCACCAGCACATGCACGGTGTCGACATAGGCCAGGGCTCTCGCCTGGCGCTGCATCATGCCATAAATCTGAGCAGCGGCGGAGTAGGACGCATCGCTGGGAGCTGCGCCGGCCCGGGCAAAAGCGCCTTGCAATCCCTGGCTCAATGCGAGGTAATTCGGCGACCCGGGGTAGACGTGCGCGGCCAGATATGTCTCGTGTGTCTGGGCCCGGCGCGTGAGCATGGTGGTGATAAAGGAAATCCCCACACTACCGCCTATGTTCCGCGCCAGCGCGGTCAACCCTGAGACTTCGTTATTCTTGGCCTGCGGCACCCCGACGTACGACATGACGCTGATGGGCACGAACAGCATCGGCATTCCAAGCACCATCACGGCGCGCCAGCTTGCCGCGTCCCAAAAGCTGATGTTCAGATTCAAATCGCCGATTCGCCAGATGCCCAAAGTCAGCACGCAGAAGCCAAGGGTAATCATAAGACGGGGATCGAGCTTCTGGCCGACAAAGCCGACGATCGGGAACAGCACCATTAGAACAACTCCTCCAATGGAGAGAGCCCATCCCGCCTGCTCCGCTGTATAGCCCATAAGCTCCTGGAGAAACTGCGGAATCATTACGGTAGTCGAATATAGGGCCGCGCCGATGAGCAGCATGACCACTTGCGTCATGGCGAAATTCCGATTGCGATAGAGCCCGAGATCGATGACCGGATGCTCGGCCGTAAGCTCGCGATAGAGAAAGAGCGCGAAACCCGCCGCGGCGATCACCGTGCAGGTGATGATGAAGCGGGAGCCGAACCAGTCGTCTTCCTGTCCTTTATCGAAGACCATCTGCAGGGCTCCGATGGTGACCGCGAGCAGCCCCAGGCCGATTCCGTCGATACTTCCCGCCTTCTTGCGCAACCGCAGCAGATAAGGCGGATCCTCGACGATGCGGCTGGTGAGCAGGAGGGACACTATGCCCACGGGAATGTTCAGGAAAAAGATCCAGCGCCAAGTGTAATTGTCGGTAATCCACCCGCCGAAGGTTGGCCCGATAGCGGGAGCGAGAACCACAGCCATGCCATAGAGCGAGAACGCCAGGCTGCGGCGCTCCGGCGGAAATGTGTCGGCCAGGATCGCGCGTTCGCTGGGCTGAAGCCCCCCGCCGGCAGCTCCCTGGATCACCCGGAAAACGACCAGCATAGGAAGGGTGGCAGCCAATCCACAGAGGAAGGAAAAGAGGGTAAAGAAGGCGACGCACGCCATGTAGAAGCGCTTGCGTCCGATGCGGTTGGCGATCCACCCGCTGATGGGCAGCACGATCGCATTGGAGACAAGATAGGAGGTCAGTACCCAGGTAGCCTCATCCTGGCTGGCCCCTAACGAACCTGCGATGTGCGGGAGCGCGACGTTGGCGATGCTCGTATCCAACGCTTCCATAAATGTCGCCAACGTTACCGTAAAGGTTATGACCCAGGGATTGAATCGTGGCGTCCAGTGCTCGTAATGAAAGTCCTGGTCGCCGGAGCGGGTTTTGGCCGGGGGCGCCTCAGGCTCTCGCGCAATAGAAGACGATGGCATCTATTGGAAATTCCCTGGCGCATGCTTCGGGCTCCTGGATGACATACTCTGGATGGAGGTGGGCATATGACTCAGTTTATAGCGGCTGGGCGGGCTCTTTTCGGGCGATCGCTCCTGCTGCTGCTTATTCTGGCGGAAATCGGGAGCTTGGGGGCAATGGCCCAGCCGGCGGGGAATGACTGGCCCCAATTTGGCTGGGATCTGGCCGGCTCCAGCGCTCCGGCCGGCCCCACCCGCATTACCGCGGGCAATGTTGCGTCCTTGAGCCGGCGCCAGGTCAACCTCGACGGCACTGTGGACGCCTCCGCCATTTACCTCCACGGCATCACGGTTAAGGGCTCCAGGCACGATGTGTTTTTCGTGACCACTACCTACGGAAAGACCATCGCGGTAGATGCTGACCAAGGCGCCATCCTTTGGGAGTACACCCCGCCCAAATACGCCGCCTGGGCAGGCACGCGCCAAATCACCAACAGCACTCCCGTAGCCGATCTCGGCCGCCGGTACATCTACGCAGCCGCGCCGGACGGCACAGTTCAGGAGCTCTCCGTCTCCGACGGACACGCGCTTTGGACCACTCCGATCACGCTGCTGCCGGCGAGGGAGAAGATCGCCTCGCCGCTGAAGGAGTTCGGCGGCCACATCGTCGCTGTCACTGGGGGATATGTCGGCGATCAGCCGCCTTACCAGGGCCATGTTGCCATTCTCGATGCCCGGAGCGGCGAGCTGCTGCATGTTTGGAACTCGCTCTGCAGCAAGCGCACCGGCTTGATCCAGCCCAGCTCCTGCCCGGATGCGCAATCCGCGATCTGGGGGCGTGCCGGGGCAACTATCGATTCCGGGACCGGCAACATCTTCGTCGCTACCGGCAATGGCCCGTACGACGGCAAGACGAGCTGGGGGGATGCCGTCATAGAGCTCGACCGCGACGCCACCCGGATGCTGGGCAACTACACTCCCGCGAACAATACCGAGCTCAACGATCGTGACCTCGACGTCGGCTCGACCTCACCGGTGCTGCTGGGCGGCGATATTTTGGCCCAAGGAGGCAAGGACGGCCTGATCCGCCTGCTCAGCATCAAGGCCATCGCAGGCGTGGCTCCGCATACCGATCATGAGCTGCAGACCGTGCCCACGCCCTCAGGCGATCGCCTGTTCACCGCCCCGGCGGTGTGGCGCCATGATAGCGAAGAATGGATGTTTGCCGCCGACAACAGCGGCACTGCGGCCTGGAGCTTCAAAAACGGCAAGCTGACAGCGATGTGGAAGAACGGCAATCACGGCACCAGCCCGGTGGTGGCCGGAGGATTGTTGTACATCTACGATCCTCAAGGGGGGCTGCGCGTCTACGATCCGGCAAAGGGAACGCAGATTGCCGACCTCAAAAGCGGCGCAGGTCATTGGAACAGTCCCATCGTCGTAGACGGCAAGATCGCCCTTCCCGAGGGCAACGCCAATCGGCATGCCTCTACCGGGGTTCTCGATATCTGGAGTGTGGAATAGCTACGAGTCAGCTAAACTCCGGTCAGCTAACCGGACCTTAGCTACGCTCAGCTCCTTAGCTCCTCAACTCCCGGCGGGCGGCTTCAGCAATCCGGGGCAGGTCGGAAGTGGTGAGCACACGAATCTCGCGCTCTTCCATAGTTTCGATGGCGAATCTATATTCTGCGATGCGATCGTCGCCCGGTTCGTCTTCCTCCGATCTCCTGATTGGCTCGACAATCGCCGTCAGCTCCAGCAGCGCGTTCTCCACCCGGACCACGCCCTGCCTGATTGCCCCGGCGCTGAAAGCAAGTACTTTGGCTGCTTCGGAATCCGCCTCCAGCGAGACGGCTTGGAACATTCGCACCACACCATTGGGCCGGTACCCGCAATCGATGCGCAGCGGATCGCCGGGTTTGGTATAAGCCGACGCGGCAATCTGTTTGCGCATGAGGGCCCACACGCCGGCCCGTTCAAACTGCGCGCGCATCGCCCCATGAATGGCAGTCCGGCCGCCGCGCCGGGCAATTCGTTCCTGCTTCACCGGGTCGATGTACAGGCTCAGGAGCTGTTCCAGGCCGGCGATAAAGCTCTCCGCCAGAAATGCCTTGGCCTCGGTAATCTGCACGGCATTCGATAGCGATTCTTCCAGCGTCGCCAGCACCGGTGTTGCCTCATTTCCCCGGTCCGAATCTGTCCCCAGCCGCCGCGCGACCTCGCTCTCCAGCGCCTCCAGCATCGCGGTATCGGCATCCGGATCGATGCATCGCACCCGGCTCCAGTTCCTGGTGAAGCGTACCGCACTCTGCCGGTCGCTTCCGCCCGCACGCAAGACCACCCCGATGTTGACGAACTCATTCTTCACCGCATCCGGCACATAGCGGATCAGTTGGAATTCGCATTGTTTCCGATCTGTCAAGAAAACTCCCGTAGCTAAAAACCGGTCAGCTAAAAAGCGGTTAGCTTAACTCCGGTCAGCTAAGAAGCGGTCAGCTGGAATTGCGGCAAAATGCGCTGACCGCTTCTTAACTGACCGGTTTTTAGCTGACCGCCGCTCTACCTATCATGCATCCATTGCGGCTCAGGAAAGCTCTTTTCCGAAACCTCCTCCGCAGCCTTGCCCTAATACTGAACTATCAATTCCCTTAACCTGCAGCGCCGCGAGGACCTGTCCCATCAAAAGCTCGAAGACGCCCAGATCGCCTCCGCACCGCTCCGGAGGAACGCTCCGTCAGCTAAAAAGCGGTTAGCTGGAATTGCAGCAAAACGCGCTGACCGCTTTTTAGCTGACCGCCTCTTAGCTGACAGCTTTTCAGCTGCTCTACCTATCATGCATCCATTGCGGCTCAGGAAAGCTCTTTTTCGAAAGCTCCTCCGCAGCCTTGCCCCAATTGGGAAACGGATGGCGTGAGGATTCCCGGAACTGAACTATTAACTCTCTTAACCTGCAGCGCCGCGCGAGGAGCTGTTCCATCAGAAGCTCGAGGACCCCCAGATCGCCTCCGTACCACTCCGGAGGAACGCTCCCGGCAATCTCCCAAACAGCGGCCGGGTCGATTGTCTCAATGCGGGTCAACCACGGCTCGAAGCTATCCCAGCCGGTCACGCCGCGATAGACGGCATTGTGCGGAAAGACTCCGCGCAGCGGCGAGTCCGCGAATCTCCACTCGCCCGCATGGAAGCAGTATCCCTGATCGATGAAGGTTATCCGGTAGCGGCGTTCGCGCCGCGTTTTCTGAAATACCGCCTGCCTGCCGTTCACGTTGCAAGTCCATTTATCCAGAAGCAAAATCCCGGCAAACTCCGCCAGATTACGGGTTTCCATAAGCAGCGGCTCGGGCAGGTAATCGACCACTTGCCCGGGCATCAAGCCCCCCACCAGCTGCGAGCCGAACTGCAGCCCGGCTTGGCATGGCCTGTTTTCGCCTTTGGATTCAAGATTCAGTTCCGGGGTGTTGCGAATGAGCCAATCGGTCACTTCGACCACATCGCAGGGAGGAACGGTGAGCCCAATTGCCGCGCCCAGCCTGGTGGCAAGCAGCTCATTGGCGAGGACCCGGGTGTGTTGAGGATTGTTCTGGAACTTGACTACGTAAAGCTTTCCATCGGAAGCCAGCATGAGATGGCTCTGCGCCCCGCCCCGCATGCGGCGAATCTCCTGTGTAGCCAAAACCGCCAATCTTTTCCCCCGGAAAACTTACAGACCGCCCACAGCAGGATACTTCACCTGAGCCGCGCGCTTCGGCAGAAACAAGATGGATAAGGCCGGATCATCACGAAGAGGCTGAGTTTGGTAGCATCTCAGGGGAGGAACCACATGGACCAGGTTTTATCCCCCGCCAACAGCCCTCGCCGCAACGAAGATATCGCTTTGGATCTCCTGAAGTTCGTGGCCGGCTCCGCCGGCGTCGGCCGCGCGGCCGCGCCCTCCGCCGGCTTTGTCGCCGGGTCGGCTTCCAAATCCGAAGAGCAGGTCAATCAGCTCCTGGAGCTGTACTCGAAGTGCCTTCGCGCCGTTCAAGCCAAGAGCGAGGCGCGCTAGGAATTGCCTGGGAAGCTGAACGTCGCCGTCTTCGGCGCCGGGGTCTTCGGCAGAAATCATCTGCGCGTCTACCGTGAACTCGAAGAGGCTGGGGCTCCGGTTCATTCCGGCCCGGCTCCCGTTGCGGTGAGATTGGCTGCGATCGTCGATCCCGACCCTGGTGCGGCCGCGTCATGCAGCCGGCAATGGCAGGTTCCAGTCTTCTCCTCCGCGGAAGAATGTCTGCAGGCTCGCCGGTCCGGCCGGCTGCAATTGGACGCGGTCTCGGTCTGTGTGCCCACTTCGGCGCATTACGCCGTCGCCTCGCAACTCCTGGCGGACGGTCTGGACGTTTTGTTGGAAAAACCAATCGCCGCCACCCTGGCGGAAGCGGATGCCCTGGTGCGGCAGAGCTCGGAAACCGGGAAAATCCTGCAGATCGGTCATCTGGAGCGCTTCAACCCCGCCGTGACGGCAGTTACGCCGCTGCTGAACGGCCCGATGTTCTTCGAAGCGCATCGGCTTAGCCTCTTCACTCCGCGCGCGCTGGACGTGGATGTGGTGTTGGACCTGATGATTCACGACTTGGATATCGTGCTCAGCTTTGTCCGCTCTCCCGTGCTCGAAGTTCGCGCTGTAGGGCTGCCCATTTTGTCCGCCAAAGTCGATATCGCCAACGTCCGCCTGGAATTCGCATCCGGAGCGGTGGCAAACTGTACCGCCAGCCGCGTCAGCACCGAGAAAGTGCGTAAGCTGCGGTTCTTCCAGCCTCATCAGTACGTCTCCATCGATTATGCGCGGCAGGACCTTCTGCTCATCGATGTGGAAAATCCCAGTACTCCTTCGCCCTCTCTACCCGGTCTGGCCTTCACTAAGCCGGCGATTGAAAAGGGCGAGCCGCTCCGGCTGGAGATCCTGGCCTTCCTCAACTCGGTTTGCACCCGCTCCCCCTCCCACGTGAGTGCGCGGGAAGGACGCGACACCCTCGCTCTCGCTCTCCAGATCAATGAGCAGATCGCGAATCATACAAGGAAGCTAAGGAGCGGTCAGCTAAGAACCGGTTAGCTAAAACTCAGCTAAAAACCGGTCAGCGGATTTGTGGCAGAACCCACCCGCTGACCGCCTCTCAAGCGTTTTCACGATTGGTGTATCCCAAGAAGCTACTCACATAGCCAACTCTCACCAGGACACAGTAATTGTGAAAACACTATGGCCAGCTGACCGCTCCTTAACTAACCGGCTCTTAGCTGACCGGCTCTTAGCTGACCGACTACTTAGCTGACCGGCCTTTAGCTGACCGGCTCTTAGCTCCCTAAATTCTCAATGGCGCCTTCTCAGACTGCGATTCAATGCGTCGGGTATGCCCGTCGGGACGCTGGTGCAATCCCGCTTGCCGCAGTTCCCGGTACAGGGTGTTGCGGGAAACACCAAGACTTCGCGCGGCTTTTGAGATGTTGCCGTCATTGCTTCGATAAGCGTCAAGAATCGCCTTGCGGCGCATGTCAAGTAGGGCTGTTGCTTCGCTGCGAATTGCGAATTCCGGCGGTAAGCGCCTCCCTAGAAAGGGCCTAACTGCCTCAGCGGACAGATAAGGTCCAGCACAAGTCAGAGTTGACCGTATTAGAACATTGCGCAATTGCCGCATGTTCCCGCTCCACGGTTGCTCTCGGAGAAGGCTTAAGGCATCCTCGGCGATCTGAAGATGTGGAGAAATCCGGTGCAGCAGGTCGCAAACAATCTCGTCAAAGTCGGACCGCTCGCGAAGAGGAGGCAGCAGGACGTCCACGCCATCAATGCGGTATAGCAGATCGCGCCTGAACCGCTTTTCTTCGACCGCTTGCTCCAGGTCGCAATTGGTCGCTGTAATCAGTTGAACGTCGACCTTCACTTCCTTGGTCGATCCGATCGGACGCACCGTCCAGCTATCAAGAAAACGAAGAAGCGACGGCTGCAGGTTCATCGGCATGTCGCCGATTTCATCCAAGAAAAGCGTGCCGCCATCGGCCTGAAGAATGAGTCCATTGGCCCCACCGCTGCGCGCGCCAGTGAATGCACCGTCGCGGTAGCCAAAGAGCTCAGACTCAATCAGGCTTTCGGGAACTGCCGCGCAATTCACCGCGACAAAGCGGCCCGCCCTGCCGCTAAGCTGATGCGCGTATTGCGCGAGCATTTCCTTACCCGTTCCCGTCTCTCCGCGGATCAGAATTGGGACTGAAATCGCGACTGCGCGGGTTGCCATGGAAACAGCATATGAAACTACCGGGTCGCTGCAGACAAATCCGGGAGACTGCCTCGACTGCCCCCGATCTTCAATCGCGCTTCTGGGAGACGCCGAATACTTTCGCTCGCTTCCGAGTATGTGGACGCGAACCGCTGAAGAGCTTCCTCCGAGATCGACAAGTCGTGTGACGTCGCGGGCTATCTTCGCCCGGCCAATAAATTGCCGGAATGGAAGCCGGAAGATCTCATCGAAATGACGCCCCGTCTCAAGCGGCAATTCTTCGAGAAAGAATCGAGCCTGTCGATTGCTGGAAAGGTACCTACCGTTTTCGTCAAAAGCAATCAAGCCGGCATGAAACGTGTCGGCAAACTCATCACGGCTGTGAAACTGCAACACAATTTCCGAACGGTAGCGTTCTCTGAAGACCTCCGACTCGATTTGCAAAGCCGACATACAAAGCAGCGACATCGTATGCTGCGGGCGGATAGGGCCGTTGGATGAGACGTGAATAATCCCGATCATCTCCCCGTCGGGATCATTCACGGTGGCTGCCACGCAGGTCAGCGCACCATAGTACCGAAGGAAATGCTGCTGGAAACTAACTGAAACCGGGCCACGGCTGAATGCCGCTGTGCCGATGGCGTTAGTGCCGCGAAACTTTTCGTGCCAGCAGGATCCTGGAAGGGTCCTCGATGCCGACCGCACGGTTGGATTAGAGCAAATCACATCGATCAGGATGGCGTCACGGTTGGCAAGCCCTAAGAGGCAGTTGTTTACCGGCAGTTGATTCTGTAGCCTGCGAAATTCGGCCCGCGTCACGTGAACCAGAAATGACTCCTGATCGACCAGCTGGCGTAGTTCCTGCGAAGATGTGTCGACGTGGTTCGGCCTCTGGGCCGGATCGAGGCCCGAATCGAGACATCGTTGCCAAGAGTCGCGGATTTTGTCTGCCTGCCAGTCTTCCGAAAACTGTAGGGGATCAGAGGATTCCAGCCGCGTGCGCGCACGCGCTTGAAGATCTGGCGGCGAATGCCATAAACGGCCTCACTGACAAGGCCTAGTTAGCTCCGTTAGTGTGAATCGCCGCGAAAGGAGGGGAAGCCGTCCAGGTCTTGGATTACCAGTATTAACTGGTCACTAGAGTGACTGTCAAGTGTATTGATTCGCCACCATGAAGTTCAATAGATTTGCAACTCGAGCATCGGACTCAGGCTTGTGATGGCAGTTGGGTCAAACCGCGCCGGGTGCGCATCCGCTCAAGCACCGGATGTGCAGCCCGGCCGGAAAATCCGTCTGCGAGTGTGCACGAGTCTAGGGCGCCAATTGCAAGGAGCAAGAGATCCGGAGTGAGGCAGGCGCACCTGAAAAATGCCGCTACTTTAGAATCCCTTAGCTGTGTTCAGGAATTAGTCAAAGCAGCAGCACGTAATAGACGCAGGGTTCACCGCGTTAATTCCGACTTGAGTCTAGTCTGCCCTGGGGTCTCAGACTCTTTACCGGACCACTTCAGATTGAAGACTTCAATGGCCGTTTTGCCCATTACCTTATTAAATACTTCCGGTTCCAGATCTAACGCACGATACTTCGCGAATTCCACCGGCACATTGCTTGGCAGATCGGCGCCCATCATCACGCGGTCTGCTCCGATTGTCGAAATCATCCATCGAATGTCTTCTCCCAGGCACCAGGAGGTTTCAAGATACAGGTTGTTGCACACCGATGCCGCCACCTGCGCCTCGGCAGATACGATGCCGCCGCCGGCATGAGCAAGGACGATTTTGAGGCCGGGATATTGACGCGCAGCCGGAATACAGAGCGCGGGTAGCGAGAACGGAATACCAGCGCCGGTATGTACCATCGCTGGAATGCCGAGTTCGTGGGCAGTTTCGAAGACTAGGTTACCGTCCTCACTGAGGGGGTTTACCCCATGCCCAATCGTGTGCAGCTTCACTCCGACAAAGTTGAGCTCTTTGATGCACCTCTCGACCTCTCGTTGATATCGCTCGCGACCGATGTGCGGGCTGAGGCTGGCCAGACCAAAAAAGCGTCCTGGATGTTTCTCGCACAATCCCGCAATCTCGTTATGCCGATGATAGTAGTCCTTTGCGCCGGGATACGGCTGCACGATGGTCGCATCCACGCCGTTCTCATCCATCCGGCGTATTATCTCTTCTTCCGTTGCATACAAGCCGAATACGCAGCACTCTCCTAAGTGGGCGTGGGTATCGATCACCTTCGTCATCATGATTTCTCCATTTACTCGGATCTGTTTTGAGCTGCCTGCCTATCACCGGACTGGAACGACGCCGAAATTGCCGCGTGGGGATAACATGTAGGCCCGCTTGGCCTCCTGATTACGCGCAATGCCGATAATCATGAATTCAATCGGCGCACCGCTTGTGTTCTTGAATGTCCCGCTCTCGTTCAACCCGACCGGCACGGCATCGCCCGTGTGAATGGCTGCCGTTTCGCCGGCGACGGTGGCAGTTCCTTCACCGTTCATCACGTAATAAACCTCGCTCATGTCCGGTTCCGTCCTGGGACCAACGGAGCTTCCGGGAGGAAGCACCAGGTGATCCATGTAGGACCATGGCGAGTCAAAGACGCTCGGTCCCAGCGCGCGGCGATACTGTACGGTTCCGCTGCCGCCATTCAAATTGCTAACCGGCTTCAACAGCGAACGGTCGAGGTGCATGGTAATAAACGTGGGAACCTTATCGAGCGGTGCACCCACACGTGAGTCATCGAGGTTGAAAGCATCATAGAAGCCTGGATACAGACCAACATTAATGTTCATCCATTGCACAGGTTTATTGGAGGCGTTGACGATCGCATGAGAATGGCCGATCCGTACAGGAGCCCCGGCCGGCCCTTGCAACAACGAAGTCCGGCTGTCGATCGTGAACTGCGCTTCTCCGTCCAGAATGACGAACATCTCTTCGCACTGATTATGAAAATGCGCACCAATGCCTCCGCCCGGAGGAAGCACTCCACGGTGTAAAAAGAAAAGATTTGTCCCGAGTTCGAACTTAGCCTCGGACCCACCTCGAATATTGAACAATTGCATATAGTTCATGGGGCCGGCGCCGTTGTGGACTGAAGGCATGTAGCGAAACTTCGCGGGATCCGTATGGGCGATTCTCTGTGCCAGGGGAAGATGGGCTGTCGCCTGCTGGGCGTAAATCAGCGTACCCAATAGAGGCAGAGTAGCAAAAGAGGTCAACTTCCAGATTGCTCGGTTGTGTTTGCTGCGCTTACTCATCCAATTCTCCATTCGTTGCGGATCAACTCAGCTGACTGCAGGCGTAGGCATAGTTATATATTGCGCTGCAGTGGCCACTCGGTTACGCGAAGATTATGTCATAGGGGCGGTTGCAACAGGAGCGAATCGCACCTACTCATGTCATACGGCTGGACGAAGCCGTATGACAAAAACGTGAAAGGGCTAGAGCAGAAACAGGATGAATATATCCCAAGCCGCTGCCATCAACGGCCTTTTTCCTCAAGAAAAGGCCACTTTGTGGAATTCATCCAAGCCACACCTTTGCTGTTTCTGCCTTAGAAGTCGAACCGCAGGGTCAGCTGCATCACGCGCGGAGTATTCGCCAGTGTCGAGACGGTGCCGAAAGCCGCGCCCGCATAGGGGTTCGTGTTCGGAGCGCCGAAGATGTGCCGGTTAAACGCGTTGAATAACTCGGCGCGGAAGACCATGTTCAGTTGCTCTGTGATTGCCGTCCTCTTGGTAAGGCCAAAGTCCTCTTCCAGGTACGCAAAGCCTCTGTCGTTTGACTGGAACGGCGGCTTGTTTCCGAAGCTGTATGGTGCGCCCGCAGCAATTTTGCTCGCCGCGTTGGGATCGTCGAAGGCAGCCGGGTTGTACCAATTGCTGCGCCCCGCTACCGCCGGATTGAAGCTTCCGTTGTTACGGGCAGCCGAATGAATAGGCTGACCGGGCGCCAGATTCCACCGAATGCAGTGGTTGGCTCCCTCCTGCACGATGGCCATTCCCGGCGGGCTGGTGGCGCAGCCGAAAGAAATCGGCTGTCCGGACTGGTAGGGTTGAATACCGGTAATGGACCAGCCGCCTACGATCGGATTCAGCTTTCCTACATTGCTCAGGAAACTCTTATTACGCCCGAACGGGAGGTCATAAATGTAGCTCAAAACGAAGAGTTGAGGCGCGTCTTCCCCGGAGATTGATTTTTCGCTCTTGCGATCAAACGGATTTTGGGTGGTGGGCACGTACGCTCCGCCTAGGTTGCCGGCCTGTGCGCCACCCGTGTCGCCGATAATCTTCGTCCATGTGTAAGAGGCCAGCAAGTTCAAGCCGTTGTGATAACGGCGCTCCAGCTTTGCCGTCAGCATGTTCAAGGTGGTATTGCCAATGTTCTCGCCGTACGCGGCTGTATTCACATAAGAATACTGCGGATAGGGACGAAGAGCTTGCGCCACAGTTCCCGTAAACGTGGGGTACGGGCGTCCGCCTCGGCCGGCGTACCGGCTGTTACCTGATCGTTGAGATGGCTGCCGAGTTTGAAGTACGTCGGATTGAGGTCGTTGACGTACATCAGGTTCGATCCCAGGTGGGTCCCGACCTGTCCCAGGTAGCCGATCGTAAAAATAAGATCCGTCGCTACTTGCTGCTGCACGGAAAGTCCCCATTGCTGATTGAAGCCTGTGCGGCCAAAACTCTTCTGGCCCCAGTGAATCTGCTGACCGTTCAGCTGGCTGGGATCAAAGTTATAAGCCGTTCCCCGTCGCCGGTGTTCCGTACTGCCCTGGATAGAGGATCTGCCCGGCGTGACCGGTGAGCCCGGATCCAGCAGCTCTGCGGCAACAAACTGATTGGCCAGATTATTGACCTGGGCATTTATGGCAAAACCGCTCGGAATACCACTGTACTCGAGGCCCCACGCAAGAATCGGAGAGTTGATGATGGAATAATTGCCATGTAATACCGTCTTG
>CAWDNI010000068.1:0-101996 GCA_963803615.1 uncultured Acidobacteriaceae bacterium | reverse complement strand
ACGGATTGAGACAGAGATTCCCCGGATCAGCGCCAAGCCCCATACTTTCGAGGGAGCAACTACGGCCTGTTCGGTTCGGGGGCCTTTGGGAACCCTAGATCAACTCCAGGCCCCAAAGATCGTGCAGATGAAGAACGCCGAGGACCTTGCGCGTCTCATCGGCCACTACCAGGGCGGTAATCTTGTTCTCTTCCATCATGCTCAGGGCCCGCGCGGCAAGTTCCTGCGGCGCAATCGTTTTGGGTGCCGGGTTCATGGCGTCCCCCGCGCTCAAAATCAACGCTTGCGGTCCTTTGCGCTCCAAAAGGCGGCGCAGATCGCCATCGCTAATAAGGCCCGCCAAAATTTCGCCATCGCCCACCACCGTCATTCCAAGGCCCTTGCGGCTCATCTCGTAGATGACGGCTGCCATCCCGGTTGCGCGCTCCACCTTGGGAATCGCATCACCGGTGTGCATGAGCTCCCGCACCCGCGCCAGACGCTTGCCCAGCTTGCCTCCGGGGTGCAGATCGGCAAAGTCTTCCTGGCGAAAGCCCTTCTTATGGGAAACCGCGACAGCCAGCGCGTCGCCCAAGGCGAGCATGGCAGTGGTGGAGGCGGTAGGCGCCAAGCCCATCGCACAGGCCTCCTGCTGTACGCTGGTGTCGAGCGCGACGTCGCTCGCCAGCGCCAGAGTGGAACCCATTTCGCAGCAAAACCCGATTAGGGCATCGCCGATTCTCTTCAGCGTTGGAAGCAGCCGCAAAATCTCTTCTGTCTCGCCGCTGGAAGAGAGCGCAATGACCACGTCGCCCTTGGCCAGCATCCCCAGATCTCCGTGTAGCGCTTCGGCCGGATGCAAGAAGAGCGCCGGAGATCCGGTCGAATTCAAAGTTGCGGCAATCTTTTGGGCGATGATGCCGCTCTTGCCCATGCCGGTTACGACCACCCGGCCGCGTTCCTGACCGCAGCGAATAACGATATCCACGGCGCGCGCGAACTCGCCCGCCATCCCGCCTTCCAGGCGGGTGGCAAGCGCATCCAATGCCCGGGCTTCTATGCGTACAAGTTGAGCTGGTGTGAGCGCATCCATCAATTTCTGGAGTATAGGGGAAATTGAATTTTCGAATCGGAGGAGGCAAGCAAGAGACCCAGCCTAGCTACGCGAGACTGGGGCGCCCGCTAACCCTGCTCCCATTTAGAATGGACAAGGGCAGACTCGCGGTGTCCGCCTCGGGAAGGTTTTCGCACGTGAAGCGCAATCAATGGGTCGTCGTTCTGGTTTTAGCTGCCCTGGCACTCATGATCTGGTCGGGATACGTGAATTTCAAGCGCCGCAAGCGAGAGCAGCTTGCGCAAGCGCCGCCCATGCTGGTGCCCAATAGCGGAAATAATGCGACGGTGCAGCAAGACGTCGCGAGTGACGAGGGTCTGCCGAATTTCCGCGGCAAAACGGCGCCTGATTTCACGCTGCGCACCGCCGACGGAAGGAAGGTTTCCCTTTCCGACTACAAAGGAAAGGCCGTTTTGATCAATTTTTGGGCTACCTGGTGCGCGCCCTGCAAAATTGAGATGCCCTGGTTTGTCGATCTGCACAAGCGCTTTGCCGGCCAGGGATTTGAAATTCTCGGTGTCTCCGAAGACGACCCTACGGTAACTCGCGCCCAGATCCTCAAGTTCGGCAAGCAGCAGGGAATCAATTACCCGCTGCTCCTAGGCAATGATGCGGTATCGCACAAATACGGCGGGATTGAATTTCTGCCTACCTCCTACTTCGTCGGACGCAATGGAAAGATTGTCGCTGAGACCGCCGGCTTGGCTTCCAAAAACGAAGTGGAGGCCAACATCAAGAAGGCTCTTGCTGCGAGAGGGGAGTAGAGATGCGCCGGGCAGCCATCCTTCTATTTGCCACGATGGCTGTTTTCTGCTGTGCTGATACTTGGTCCGCCGCCCGGCAGCTTCCGGTTACCGATCCGCCGTTGCCGCTGCCTGGCGGGAATCAGCAGGCGCGAAAAGACTCGCAGAATGCCGTCCAGTTTCTCTCGCCCGTCCAGGTTCCGGTTACGGCGGGGCGCCCCGCGGTAGTCGATCTCCACTTCAAAGTAAGCGACGGGTTGCACATCAACTCGCACACGCCCCACGGCAAGACGCTGGTACCCACGCGCTTGGCGGTGGTCGAAGAACCGGGAATCGATGTAACGGCCGTCGACTTCCCGCCCGGCTCCAGCTATACCCTGGCCTTCGCTCCCCAAGAGAAGCTCAGTGTGTATACCGGCGAGTTTGTCCTGCGTGCGCATCTGACCGCGAAAAAGGGAGAGCATACGGTCCAGGCGGCACTGCGCTATCAGGCTTGCGATGTGAACGCCTGCATGCCGCCGCGAACCCTTCCCATCGAGATCGGCATTCTTGCGAAATAACAGAAACCGGAGATAGCTTTGAAGCACGCCAACGGCCTTGGCCAGTCCGATTCACCAGTGCGCGTCCGCATCGCGCCCAGCCCTACGGGGGACCCTCACGTCGGCACCGCATACATCGGACTGTTGAATTATATTTTTGCGCGCCAGCGCGGCGGCACGTTCATCTTGCGCATTGAGGAC
Organism: uncultured Acidobacteriaceae bacterium; assembly: GCA_963803615.1. Classification (GTDB taxonomy): domain Bacteria; phylum Acidobacteriota; class Terriglobia; order Terriglobales; family Acidobacteriaceae; genus PALSA-350. Next base: position 99,420 of record CAWDNI010000068.1, on the reverse strand, counting down.
ACGGATCGCACCCGCTTTGTCGAAAGCTCGGAGCAGATGATTTATGACTCCCTCCGCTGGATCGGACTTACCTGGGACGAAGGCCCAGATACGGGCGGACCCTATGGCCCGTACCGCCAGAGCGAGCGCACCGCGACCTATCGCGAGGCCGTCCAGCGGCTCCTGCATGAGGGCAAGGCGTACCGCTGCTTCTGTACTCCGGAGCAACTGGAACAGATGCGCCGCCGGCAAATGGCGGCCAAGCTGCCGCCCAAGTATGATGGGACCTGCCGCCGGCTTACGCCCGAAGAGATTGCCGCAAATCTAGCTTTGGGGAAGACCTTCGTCATCCGGATGGCTGTGCCCGCCGGCGAGAGCACCACCTTCCGCGATGAGCTCCGGGGCGAAATTACCTTCGATCACGCCAATGTCGATGACCAGGTGCTGCTCAAGTCGGACGGCTATCCGACTTATCATCTCGCGAATGTCGTCGATGACCATGCCATGCGTATCAGCGACGTTATCCGCGCCGAGGAGTGGATCTCATCCACGCCCAAGCACGTCCTTCTCTATTCCGCCTTCGGCTGGCCGGTCCCGCGCTTCTGGCATATGCCGCTTTTACGCAATGCCGATAAGTCAAAAATCTCCAAACGCAAGAATCCGGTTTCGCTTGTCTACTACCGCCAGGCGGGTTTTCTTCCCCAGGCCCTGTTGAATTTCCTCGGTTTGATGGGCGGCGGGATGCCGGCTGACCGGGAGATTTTCACCCTCTCGGAGATGGTGGAAAGTTTTGAATTCCCCAGGATTTCGCTTGGCGGACCGGTCTTCGATCTCACCAAATTGAAATGGCTCAATGGCGAATACTTGAGGGCGCTCTCGCCCGAGGAGTTTTCCGCAGAGGTTCGCTCTCTCGTCTTCTCCGACGATTATCTGCGCCGTATCTCCGCGCTGGTCCAGACCAGGATTGAGTTTCTGGCGCAGTTCGGCGACATGGCCGATTTCTTCTTTCGCGATGAAGTGCTTCCGCCGGCGGAGGTCTTTCTGCCTAAAAAGCGGACGCTGAGTGAAACGCTGGACTTTGCCGTCTCGATGCTTACGGTTCTTGAGGGATGCAACTGGACTGCGGAAGCAATCGATGCCGCTCTCCGCGAGCTGGGAACCTCGAAGGCATGGACGGTAAAGGAAAATTACATGCTGCTGCGCGCTATCCTTACCGGCAAGACGGCCTCTCCGCCGCTGCTCGAAAGCCTGGTGATCTTTGGCAAGGCGCGTTCGCTCGATCGGCTGCGCCGCTTTCTCGCCGCGCAGAAGAGCGCAGCCGCAAAAAGTTGAGACCAGCCGGCTAAGTAGTGGTCAGCAGGATTTATCACAAAACCCGCTGACCGCTTCTTAGCCGACCGGACCTTAGCTGACCGCCTTCCAGCTGCTTACTCGCGGACTCCCTCGACAAAGGCCTTCAGCTTGCGCGAGCGCGAAGGATGACGCAGCTTGCGCAACGCTTTGGCTTCGATCTGCCGAATGCGCTCACGGGTTACCTGGAAGCTCTGGCCGACCTCTTCGAGTGTGTGCTCGGAGCCGTCTTCGAGACCAAAGCGCATCTTGATCACACGCTCCTCGCGGGGCGTCAAGGTGCGCAGAACCTGCGAAGTGTACTCCTTGAGATTCACGCTTATCACAGCCTCAGAAGGCGAGACAGCCTGGCGGTCTTCGATGAAGTCGCCAAGATGAGAGTCTTCTTCCTCGCCGATAGGAGTTTCGAGCGAGATTGGCTCCTGCGCGATCTTGAGCACTTTGCGTACTTTCGCCACCGGAATATCCATCCGGCGGGCAATTTCTTCTGAAGTGGGCTCGCGTCCAAGTTCCTGAACGAGCTGTCGCGAGGTACGGATCAGCTTGTTGATGGTTTCGATCATGTGCACCGGAATACGAATGGTCCGGGCCTGATCGGCAATCGCGCGGGTAATCGCCTGGCGTATCCACCAGGTGGCATAGGTGGAGAATTTGTAGCCGCGGCGGTATTCGAACTTATCGACCGCCTTCATCAATCCGATATTGCCTTCCTGGATCAGATCGAGGAACTGCAATCCGCGATTGGTGTACTTCTTGGCGATGGACACGACCAGCCGGAGATTGGCCTCTATCAGCTCGCGCTTGGCCTGCTCGGCATCCATATCGCCCTGGATCATCTCGCGCTGGGTGCGCTTGAGCTCGGCAATGGAGACGCCGGCCTCCTGCTCCAGTTTTTCGAGATCCGTCTTGCAGTTCTTCTGCTGGCGGCGATATTCCTTGCGCAACTCTTCGCTCTTGGATTGGTCATGCTTCTGTTCGAGCGACTTGATCTGCCGCTCGAGCATGCGCATGGCGTCCACGGTCTTATTGACCTTGTCGAGCAGCCGCTTGCGCTCCCCGTTGGTGTACTTCAGCTCGCGGATGATGCGGGAAACCTCAACCCGCTCGCGATTCATCATCCAGCGGGTTCTGCGATACTCCCGCGCCTTGCTTTTGGGGTTGATGGTCTGCAGCTTCTCATCGAGCATGGCCGATTTCTTCTGGTGCTTGACCAGCGTATCGATACGGCCGATGGTCTGCCGGATGCGCGCCTGCAGGATATCTTCGGTGATCTCCTCCTCATCGAAGATGACCACTTCCTTGATGTTGCGGACCCCCCGCTTCAGGTCTTCCCCTAGCGCGGTAATCTCGCGAATCACAATCGGTGACCGGGAGATCGCTTTGAGCACGCGCAGCTGTCCCCGCTCGATGCGCTTGGCAATCTCCACTTCGCCCTCGCGCGTCAACAGCGGGACGGTTCCCATCTCGCGCAGATACATGCGGACAGGATCATTGGTTTTTTCAAGTGTGCCCGGTGTCAGGTCGAGTTCGACGTCCTCGCCCTCTTCACTCTCGCTCTCGAACTTCTCCGCGCCGAATTTCGGTCCCCCTTCGAGCACATCAATGCCCTGGGTGCCGATGGTAGTCAGCAGATCGTCGAGATCATCCGGTGAGTGCAGGTCGCCGGGAATCAGGTCATTGACCTCGTTATAGGTCAAGTAACCCTTTTCCTTGCCCGCCTCAATCAGTTTCTGAATGTCTTCCTCGTACTTGTCCTCAATAGCCAAGCGAGTCTCATCTCCCACAAGAATTCTTTAGTTGGATCGGTCCTTACCCTGAAAGGGCTGAGTGCGATGCAGGCCGCTGTGGGCATTTTCCGAGGCGGTTGGATGGACCGCTAGGTAAGTAGGCGCACGTTCCCCTGTGGAGCAGGATATCACAAAAAAGCCTCTGCCCTTTTGTAACTTTCACATCGGCGAAACGGCTCAGCCCGGTTTTGCCGGCGCCTCACGCCATCTCTTCGCGATTTACCGCCCGTGTCTATTAGATGTAGCGGAACCGGAATGGGTTCATTGCGGAGCCGAGGCCAAATCCCTCATCGCACGGTCGACTTTCAGCTTCTCCGCCGCCCGTACGGCCACTTGGCCCCAGTCCCCGCGGCGCTCCGCCTCCGCGATCTCTGACCTCAAATGCCGTTGCCGGCCTTCGAGATAGCGGTATTTCAGTGTCTCCAGCGCAGCTTCCACCTCGTCCAGCCGAACTTCTCCCTGTTCCCGCATAAGCAATTGGGCCAGCAGCGTGCGCCCGGCCGCATCCTCCATCGCCGCCATGGGGTCATCCGGTGCTTTTCGGCCGCGCAGAAGCTCCAGCATCCGGGTCACGCCGAGCCCCTCAAACCACTCGGGTTGTGCCTTGAGCGCCTGCGATGTTCGCAAAAATACCTGGCTTTCCGGGGCCGAAGAAAGCGCCCGCAGAAGCAGGCGTTCGGCTTCGTTGATGGCTTCTACCGGCTCCGGGGCGGCCTGCTCCCGACGCTTTCTCGCTGCCTGTCTCAATTCCTCGTGCACCAGCGCCGAATCGATGCCCAGCTTCTGTGCGGCGTCCTTGGCGAATTCATCCCGCACGAATCGATCGGGAATGTGCCGGATGTGGGGCAGCAGATAATGGATGGCCCTGCTCTTACCTTCCGCCGTGCGCGTTGGAAAAAGCTGCAAAGCGCGGTCGATCAGGTAGTCGGAGTGCGGCTTTGCCCTTTCCATCGCTTCTTTGTAGGCCGATTGGCCACGCTCGCGGATGAACCGATCGGGATCGAGACCCCCTTCCAGGCTGACCACCTTGATCTGGAAACCCTCTTCGCTCAACAGCGCAATCGATTTCTCCGCCGCATTGGCGCCCGCTGTATCCGGGTCGAAGTTCACCAGCACGCGTTTGGTAAAGCGGCCGAGCAGCCGCGCCTGCATTTCCGTGAATGCGGTGCCGCTGGTGGCAAGCGTCATCGTGAAACCCGCCATGTAGGCGGTAATGCAATCCATCTGGCCTTCCACCAGGACGGCGTAATCGAGTTGCCGGATCTGCTGCCGCGCCTTGTCCAGATTGAACAGCACCTGCCCCTTGGAATAGAGCGGGGTCTCGGGAGAATTCAGGTATTTCGGCCCGGCGGCCTCATCGGTATCGAGCGCTCGCGCGGTGAAAGCTATTACCCGTCCCGCCTCGTTGTGGATAGGAAAAGTAATCCGCTTACGAAAGCGCGCGTAGGGTTGTCCTTGCGACCCGTCTGCCTGCTCTTTGGAGGAGCAAAGGCCGGAAAGCAGCAGCAAATCGGGCGGCGCCGCGCTCTGCAGCCGGTCGCGCAGGGCGTTATAGGAATCCGGGGCATAGCCGATGCGGAATTTCCGGATGGCCTCGGCGGTAATGCCCCGTCCGGAGAGATATTCGCGTGCCCGTGCCGCCTCCGGCGAGCGCAGTTGTTCTTCAAACCATCCCGCCGCTATCTCATGCAGCTCCAGGAGCTTAGCCCGCTGCCGGCTGTCCTGCGCCTCCTCTGGCGAGGAAAACTCCCGCTTGGGTAATGGAATGCCGCACTTCTGTGCTACCACCTTCACCGCCTCGGGAAACCCGATATTCTCGATCTTTTGTAGGAACGAGAAAACATCTCCGGATTCATGGCAGCCAAAGCAGTGGTAGTACTGGCGAACCGCGTGCACGGAAAACGACCCGGTCTTCTCTTTGTGGAAGGGGCAGAGCCCGGTGAAATTCTGCGCACCGGATTTTTTCAAGCGGATGTACTCACCGATAATCCGGACGATGTCGGCCTGCTGCTTGACGGTCTGAGCGAAGTCTGAGTACACGGGGATAGATATCATTGTCCTCCCTGGCGATCCAGAGGAAATCTCTCTCCTTGTGTGGATACCCACTGGTAGTGTTGCGACCGATGATAAGCTAGCTTAAGCTAGATTGTTTGGAGAAAGGCCGGATGAAAGAAATTGGTGCGTTTGAGGCCAAAAACAATCTCGGCAAGCTGCTTGACCGGGTTGAACACGGCGAGGAGCTAATCATTACGCGCCATGGCAGGCCTGTCGCTAAGCTGATTCCCGCCGTTCAGGGAATTGATCGTGAGCAGCAGACACGCGCGGCTGTGCGGCGCATCCGCACGCGAGCTGAAAGTTTATCCCCCGAAATCTTCGATTGGCGGAAACTCAAAGCCGCTCGCGACCACGGCCGCCCGTGAGCCTGGTCCTAGACAGCTCGGTAACCTTGGCGTGGGTCTACAGCAGCGAGACCACGGAGGCGATCCGTTATGTCTTCGATCTGCTCAGCGATAACGGCGCATGGGTTCCCATGCATTGGCGGCTCGAGGTTGCCAATGTTCTGGAGATGAGTGCCAGGCGAGGCCGCTGTGATGCCGCTTTCCGGAACGACACGCTTGCCGATCTAGCGCTGTTGCCCGTCTACCTTGATCCTGAAACGGACCGGCATGCCTGGGGCGCGACCGCGCGGCTGGCAGAGCTCTACCGGCTAACCTCGTACGACGCGGCCTATCTGGAACTTGCGCGGCGGCGCGGGTTGCCTTTGGCAACACTCGATAGCGATTTGCGCGTCGCTGCAAAGAAGGCAGGCGTCGCTCTGTTGGGAGGCGACGATTAGAGCATTTTTACTGATGGTCTCGAGGGAGAAACAGCTCCTGACGTAGCCATTCCCCGGTATCAGGAAGAATGCTTTGAATCGACCGGCAGCCGGTAGATTGGTTTTGCCTGGGCAATCGCTCGTCAGATTTCAGATCGAGATCATTTACCGCTTCGCGTAGCGGCATTCCGGCTGGTCTTCTTCAGCGGAGGCTCTGAGCGAACCTCGTTGACCTTGGCGAAAAATTCCACCACGGTCTTTAGCACCGGCTCCGGGGTTTCTTCGAGAATGGCCGCAAACCTCTGATTGATCTCGCCATAAAAGCGATTCAGCTTTTCCAGTTTCTTGGGATGGACCCTCACTAGCAAGCTGCGCCGGTCGCTAGGATTGGGCTCGCGCCTGACATAACCCCCCTTCTCCAACCGGTCCAACATGACGGTGACGCCTCCCGTGGTAAGTCCCGTCCTCCGCGCCAGCTCGCCCGGCGTGGTAGGGCCAAGCAATTCCAGCACATTGATGCACTGCATATCGGTCAGGTGCAGCCCTACCTCATCGGCTACCTTCTGGTTGAAGAGAATCGTCGCGGCAATGAAGTGCCGGATCTGATGAACTACGGTCTGAGAGAGAGTTGTGCGATTTTCTGTTGACACGGAAATCCTAAATTGTTTAATGTGAAAGCATCTTACCAAATAAGATACTTTCAAATTAAGGAGATTTTAGCATGACGGCTGCAACCTTGAAAGGATACCGGGGAATAGGAATGGAGGGATCCGTGGCGCGCTGGTATGACAAGACCACGCGCAAGGACATGAATCAGTACCGCAAACTGTCAGCGCGTCTGACGGGAGTTCTGCCTCCCGGCGATGTGCTGGAGGTCGCGCCCGGACCCGGCTTCCTCGCTATCGAGCTGGCGCGTACCGGCAAATACAATGTTACCGGCCTGGATGTAAGCAAGACCTTTGTCGATCTCGCTCGTAAGAACGCGGCCCAGGCGGGAGTGCAGCCGAAATTTCTTCAAGGAAACGCTTCGGCAATGCCATTTGCAGACAACAGCTTCGATCTGCTGGTGTGCCGGGCGGCGTTCAAGAATTTCTCCGAACCGGAGAAAGCGCTTGCCGAGATGCATCGGGTTTTGCGGCCAGGGGGGACTGGATTGATCATCGACTTGCGCCGCGATACGCCGATGTCAGAAATCAAGCGTTACGTGAACACCATGGGAGCAGGTGCGCTGAATCGTTGGGTCACGCTTTTTACCTTCCGATTCATGCTGCTGAAACGCGCCTATACCAAGCCGGAATTGGAACGGATGTTGACGAACATTCCTTTCGGGAAGAAAGAGGTACGATCAGCCGAACTCGGGTTCGAGGTCTGGCTACAGAAATGAATCCGGTATTTACAACACTCAAGGAGGTTTCCTCGCCCGGCCGGGTGTTCGTAGCAAGTTAAAATGTCCGGTTTTATTAGCACACGAAATGTCCGGTTTTGGTTTATGAAAGCCAGCAGCTTTGGGCGGCGCCGAATTTGTTTGCGTGAAGGCCTTACCGTGAGCGGTGTAGCGCCCCAGCCGGTGCGGTCCGTAGGTCATACTGAGCGTTCCGTCCAGATGCTGATGCACGGTCACCGTGCAGCCCGGCCAGCGTTGCTCGCCAGCCTACTGGCTCGATTTGTAGGTTCAGGTTTCGGAAACCAACCGTGTTATCGCGGTTCGCCCTGCGCTCGAACTGCAAGGAGAAGATAAGGTCCAGATCCTTGCTTCTGCGCGGCACAAAGGCGCTACCCCGGTCTGCGGCCCGCACCTGGAATCGGCGGTTGAACTCGGCAATGTAGTGCTCTCGCAAAAAGTCGTTGGCCGCCTCCAGAGTTGCAATCCCGCGCAACCGGAGATCATGTGCTAACGACACTTCCAGGCTCAAAGATTGACAATGCGGAAAACTTATGCAAGTATCCGGAACGTCACGGCAAGCCGTCCTAAGGAGAGCGATTCGATGAAGAAACTAGCGATGGCGATGGGTTGTCTGTTTGCGTCGTTGTGCCTTTTTGCCCAGGGCTCGCAGACGTTTACGGGCGAGATCATTGATAGTCAGTGCGCCGCTTTGGGCGGGCACCAGATCATGGCGAAAAAGGGTGAAAGCGCGAAGGATTGCACCATCCGCTGCGTAAACCTTGGTGGAAAGTACACGCTCTTCGATCCGGCAACCAGGAACATCTATCAGCTCGATGACCAGAAGAAGCCTGCCACGTTTGCCGGCGCAAAGGTGAAAGTAACCGGGACGCTCGACGCGACGACCAAGACGATTCATGTGACGGCCATCAAGGCTGCGTCTTAGCAGATAGTCCTGGCCTAAGGCAGAAACAGGATGGATTTATCCGAAGCCGCTGCCATCAGCGGCCTTTTTCCTCAAGAAAAAGGCCACTCTTTGGAATTCATCGAAGCCACACCTTTCCTGTTTCTGCCTTAAGGGGTCCCGGAGGATCGCTTCACTTGCGAGGCTCCGGCTTGCCGGAGCCGTCTCTCCAGTTCCGGTTGGGAGTTTTCCGGCGGCTCGGCAACGCCTACCAGTATCTTTCCCGTCCCGATCTCAGGATCCGTAATCCCGCCTTTGAAATTCGGCAATCTCGCGCCAATGAGCAGATTCACCAGCGTGGTGAGGATGGCTCCCAGCATGGTCATTTCGTAAATGATGATGCCGTTGGTCCACACGGGAGTAAGGGACATGCCGCCAGTGGGAATCGGATAGGATTTCTGCGTAAGCGTGGTAAGCAAATAGCCAAGCGTAGCGCCAACGGCAGCGCCGAGCACCGCCCAGCGGAACGGACGCTGCGTCGCGTGCTCGTCGGCAAATGGGTAGCCCTCATAGGGCTCGCCGGAGACGATGACGATCTGCTGCGCGTCGAACTTAAGTTCAGAGCTGGCGGCGCGCAAAGAGTCGACGGCGCGCTGCGCGGCCTGCGGATCGGCATAGAGACCATACAGGGCCTTCATTCCGCCACGTCCGTGGGCAGCGGCCCTTGCAGCACAAAGCCATGCTGCTTATCATCGGCCGCGGCGGCCGACGAAACCCCACTGTGGGGCTGGAGTCCGACCTTCAATTCCCAGATGGAAATCATAGGCACGACTTTCGAGAACAGCAGGTAGAGCAGCGCCATGAAGCCAAAGCTCGAAGCCATCAGAGTGTCTTCCACCCAGGTGGGCCGGTAGCTGCCCCAAGAGTAGGGCAAGAACTTGTGCTCCAGCGAGGGCACGATGATCAGGAAGCGCTCGATCCACATACCCACGACCACGGTGCATGACGCGATAACCGTTCCAGTGATAGTACGGAGGCGCTTGATAGAGAGAATGGGCACAGGGATGATGAAGTTGCAGAACACCATGGTCCAGAACAGCGGCGCGAACTGCAGGCGAATGCTGTCCCAGAAGACAGCCATCTCCGGAGGGGCATTGCCGTACCAGGTGGTCAGCCGTTCGGCGAAGACGAAGTAGAACCAAAGCAAGCTCATGGTCAGGAGCAGTTTGCCTAAATTCTCAAAGTGGATGGGCTTGAGATATTCCTCTAAGTGCAGAACCCTTCGCAGCAGCGCCATGGCGATGATCAGGGCGCCGATACCGCTGAAGATCGCGCCGGCGACGAAATACGGTCCGAAGATGGTGGAGTGCCACAAGGGTACCGGCGTCATGGCGAAATCCCAGGAGACGATGGTGTGCACCGAGACTGCAACCGGGACAATGACGATGGTCATGATGTGCATGGCGGTTTCAAGGCGCTGCCATTGACGTGGAGTGCCCTGCCATCCCAGCGATAACACGCGGTAGACTTTCTTGCGCAAGCCGACGGCGTTGTCGCGGATGGCGGCGAAGTCCGGGATCGTCGGCAAATAGAGGAAAGTCGTACTGCCGGTGAGATAGGTTGCAATCGCGAAGAAGTCCCAGAGGAGTGGCGAGCGGAAATTGGGCCAGATCCCGCGCTCGCTGGGATAAGGGATCATCCAGTAACCAAGCCACGGGCGCCCGATGTGGCAGAGCGGAATGATGGCGCCGATCAAGAGCGCGAAGACGGTGATGGCCTCCGCGCAGCGAGTGACCGGGCGGCGCCAGGTGGCATTGGCGAGGCGCAGAATCGCGGAGATCAGCGTGCCGGCGTGGCTGATGCCGATCCAGAAGACGAAATTGGTGATGTCGAAGGCCCAGAACACCGGGGAGTTGAGGCCCCAGACGCCAATCCCTGCATACAACTGGTAAGCAAAGGCAGACACGCCGGCGAGAACGAGACTGGATGCGAGCGCCACGGCGATCCAATACTTCCGGCTACTATGGAAGATCGGCCACAGCAGATCGTGCTGGATTTGTTCAGCCGTTCTTTGCATCTTGCCAGTTGCCTCGTTCGAGATAAGTCACATTGGGTTTGGTGCCGAGCTCGCCCAGCAGCTTGGTTCCGCGATTGGAGCGCGCGAGCCGCGATACTTCGCTATTGGGATCGTTCAGATCGCCGAAGACCAACGCCTTGGGCGCGCAGGATTGCACGCAAGCGGGATTGAATTCTCCGTCCTTCAGATCGCGCTTTTCCGCTTCGGCCTGAATCTCGGCGGACTTGATTCGCTGCACGCAAAAGGTGCACTTCTCCATGACGCCAACAGTGCGCACGGAGACGTCGGGATTGAGTTGCAGTTGCAGCGGCATATCCCATTTCGGATTGTAGTAATTGAAGAAGCGCACGTTGTACGGGCAGGCATTGGCGCAAAAGCGGGTGCCGATACAACGGTTGTAGACCTGCGCGTTCAGCCCTTCGGGGGTGTGATAGCTGGCGTAGGTTGGGCAAACGGGCTCGCAGGGCGCTTCATCGCATTGCTGGCAGAGGACCGGCTGAAAGCGGACGCGCGGGTTGGGGAAGTCGCCTTCCCAGTAGCGCTCAACACGAATCCAGTGCTTAGCGCGGCCTATCGCGGCCTGATCCGCGCCCGCCGTGGGGATATTGTTTTCCGCATGGCACGCGACCACGCACGCTTCGCATCCGGTGCAGCGGTCCAGATCCACCGTCATGGCCCACTTGTGAGGCATAGAATTTCGTCGTCCCTTCTCTCCGCCTTGACGGAGCATTCCTCAATGGAAAAACTAGCGCGGCTCTTCTTTGTGGGGGAAGCCGTTCATTCCTCCTGCGAACAATACGAGCTTTGCCTGCTCGGGTCCGCCCGCGCGCGCGAGCTTGACCCGGGTTGCCGCCCAAGCGAGTGACCCGGTTTCGTGTTCGGTGAGCGGCGCGAGGATAGAGAGCGGGTTCGCGCCACGGCCGCTGGCGAAGCGGCCGAAATTCTCGTGTCCCTGGCCGACGGGCATAGCCACCAAGTCGGGCGCGATTCCGGGAGAGAGCACCGCGGCAGCGCGCACGCTCCCCTGCTGCGAAGCGATTTCCACCAGGTCGCCGTGCTGAATGCCCAGCCGCTCGCCGGTCTTGGTATTGATCTCGACCCAGCTCGACCACATGGCCGAGGTGAGCACGTCGGGCAGTTCCTGCATCCAGGGCAGATGGGCGAGCGAACCATCGCCAAACGATTGCGAGACGTAGGGCAGAAAATAGAAAGGAAAATCGCCCGCGGCGCCGGCAAATTCCGGCGCGGCCAGCGCCACGGGAGCGTGCTTGGCCGCCACCACAGGAGAGGCACTCTGCGGTGCGGCTGTGTTCGCTGTGGAGGGGACGCTCCACCAGCCGCCTTGCTGCTGTGCAGCTGCCCAGAATTCGTCATCCGTTTTTGCGTTGATGGAGCCGCTGCGCGCGCGGAGCGGAACGAACGCGGCACGCAGCATGGCGTCGAAAGTTGGCCACGGAAGGGCCTTGGCAATGTCGCCACCAAGCTGATGCGCGAGGCCAAGCAGCACGTCGGGCATGGGGCGCGTATCGTGCAGCGGAGCAACGGCGGGAGGCGCGAGGCTGACCACTGCTTGCAACGAGCCCGACTCGGGAATGCCGTCGAGCCAGGACTCGAGTGGCGCGTGGTCCGGCAAGATCAGGTCGGCCTGGGCGCTGGTTTCGTCGATGAAGCTGCCGAAGCTGACGATGTAAGGAATTTTGGCGAGGGCTTCGCGGATTCGCAACCCTGGCGGCGCCGAGAAAATCGGATTGGCGTCGTAGAGCAGCAGCATCTGCGGCGCGTGCGGCTGGCCTGTCAGCGCGGATTGCGCCAACGCGTTGAGGCTCGCCCAGCTCGCCTGCATCGGGGCCGCGGACTGCCCGGCATCGCCGGGCGGCGGCTCGGGCGTGAGCCCCGCGAAGCCCGTGAAACCCAGAATAGCTCCCCGGTCGCGGCCTGTGTCCACCAACGATTCCAAGGCATTGACGGCCAGCGCGCTGAACAACCCATTGGTGTGAGCGAGTGGCGCTCCGCCCACGATGGCGGTCGCCGATCCGCTTTGCGTGATCTCACGCGCGAGACGCGTGATGACCGCGGCGCTCACTCCGGTCTGCTTCTCCACCGCTTGCGGCGCGAACTCCGGCAGGCCCGCGGACCAGCCGGCGATCAGCGATCCGGCTCGCGATCCCGCACCCTGAGGCGCGAGCTTTTCGCTCAAGATGACGTGCGCAATGCCCAGCGCCAGCGCGCCTTCAGTTCCGGGGCGGCACGGAATCCACTCGTCGGCGTTGGCCCCGGTCTGCGACATACGCGATTCGACCTGCACGAATTTTGCGCGGCGTCCGGGGCGGCCCTGGCGCATCTCTCCGTAACCTATCGATTGCGCGACCGGAGAGTTCCATGTGCCGAGGAAATCGGCGCCGAAGGAGATCACATAATCGGCGCGGCCGAGATCGAAGGTCGGCAGCGCGGCATGGCCGAAGCTCAACAGATTTGCCTGGCGCAGCACGGCTTCATCGAAAGGTTCGTACCAGACCGCCGGCGGCGCGCCGAAAGCTTTCAGGAACCGCTCGATCAATTCATGGCGCTGGCCGCGCAGAGGCCGCGCAAGAAAGGCCAACGAGTTCGCGGAGTTGGATGATTGCAGCGTGGTCAGGTGCGAGGCCAATTCCTTCAGCGCATCGTCCCAGGTTATTTCCTGGAATTCCCCGGAGCCGCGCGAACCGGTGCGCCTGATCGGACGGGTGATGCGGTCCGGATGGTAGAGCACCTGAAGCCCCGCTTGGCCGCGCGCGCATAGCTTTCCAAGATTGACGGGATGCTGGGGATTGCCTTCGAGCTTTTTCGCCAAGCCCATCCTAATCAAGCCGTGCTGGCCGCGGCGCACGACTTCGGCGTCGCCTTCCATAACGCGCACCAGCAGGCCGCATCCGGCGGAGCATAGAGTGCAGACACTCGGCTTCCAAGTCGCGATGCCGGGAATCAGCTCTTCCTCCGGAACGAAACGGATGAGCTGCTTCTCCGGACTGCGGCAGGCCTCGAGCGTGGCCATCGCGCCGGAGAGAGCCGAGATCTTGATGAAATCACGCCGTTCCATAAAAGTTAGCCAAAAGTTCGCCGGCACTCCGATCCTTCAGTAGTGACAGGTCTCGCAATCGATCGAGACCTGCTTTTGTCTGTGGCATTTGATACAAAAACCCATGTCCATATCCACTTTGCGTTCGGCCGTGGTCTGCTTAGTCATATCGCTGTGGCAAGTGGAGCAGTCCACGTGGGCGCGGATGTGCGGCGCGTGATTGAATCTTACGTGCGCCGATTCACTGTAGTTGTATACACGCACCCAGGGAATTTCTTCACCGCGCGCCTGGTAGGCGGCGATCTTCTTGATCTCGGGGCGGTCGGTGGCGATCACTTGGTGACAGGTCATGCAGACGGTCACGCCGGGAATGCGCGCCTCGGGTCCTTGATCCACGCCGACGTGGCAGAACGTACATTGCAACCCCTTGGCGAGATGCACGGTGTGAGTGTAGGCGATGGGCTGCACCGGGTGTTCCGGATGCATGTCCAGAAAATCCTTTACCGCCGCGAATACGGTGGGATGCGCGGTAGTGAAAACACCGGTGGTCACGTATGCGGATGATTCCGATGGGCGCGCCGCCCGAGAGGGTAGCGCCATCTCCACCAGCGCCCATGCGGAGGCGCCAGCCACAATCGTCAGCAACCACTTTCGCCAACCCATAGGGATTCGCATAGAGAGGCAAGTCTTCGCGTGCAACTGTGGATAGGATCGAGCGTGGTGATGCTACACGACTCCCTGCGCGGTTGTAAACCCCGGAGTGCTTAACACCTCGGTCTTCTGCTCCCAAGAAGCAAAAGTTTGCGGCAAGTTTATGGATGTAGACAATCTATCCCTTGGCCGTAAAATGTCCATCGCATGAGTATCCTCTCCAGGCTGTTTGCGGATCGCAAGGGCCAAATGGAGGAGGAGATCCAGGCTCATCTTCGGATGGCCGCCGAGGGTCGCCGGGAGCGAGGCGATTCGGCGGAAGAGGCGCGGACGGCGGCGCTGCGGGAGTTTGGGAATATCCCGCTGGTTGAGGATGCGACCCGCGAGGTGTGGGGTTGGGCTTGGCTGGAGCGTCTTCTTCAGGACCTGAAATACGCTCTGAAGCAGTTACGGAACTTTCCAGGCTTCACCTGCGCCGTCATAGGAACGTTGGCGCTTGGCCTGGGAGCGGCCGCTGCAATGTTCACCGCCGTCGACCGTGTACTGCTGCGGCCATTCCCCTATGAAGACCCGAGCCGGCTGCTCGACATCCAGGAAGCAGGCAAGGGAGGGGCGACTCCATATGGGGCTCCGGTTCTCGATATCGAACACTGGCAGGAGCGTAGCCGCACACTGGACGGAATTGCATTTTTCAACCAGGGAGATACGCCCGCCTCGCAGCCGGTTGTGGTCGTCAATCGCGCGTTCGTCAAAGCTTATACCGGAGAAGACGGAGACCCGGGGAAGATACTCGGTGAAACTCTTCTCAGCTATAGTAAGGACCGGCGCGCCTTTGTCGTGGGCGTACTCGACGACGAACGCCAAGTGTCAATTGCCGAGCAGTCCCAACCGGAGATTGAGAGTTAATTGCCGGCCGGCCTCCGAACGCACTGCAATCGTCCTGTGTTCTTCCAGCGAAGGCTGCTCAGTCCTGCTGCGCCATGCACAACCCGCGTGCATGAACAGAATTCCTGACATTATCAATCTCAAATTCATCTTCTTCATCTTCTGGCCGTCCTGCTGCGTGGGCTAATTAGCAGCCTAGGATCTGCCCAAGAGTTCACAGTCGTGCGAAGCGGTGAGTACCACGCGGAATCCTATATCTTCAGCCGCGTTCATACCGACTAACTCGAAATGACAAACCCAAGACACTTCGATGACAAGCGGCGATGCTGTGCTTCCTATACTTCAATCCAGTGACATCGAGTTGATCTTGATGGGAGACGCGGAGCATGAATCATTGGATTATCCTGGCGTGCATTCTCCTGGCGGCACATTCCCTATCTGCCCAAGATGGATCGGGCGCGGATCGGGAAGCGCGAGCAGTGCAGGATATATTCCAGTACTTTCCGGCGGCATGGGGTACGTACACAACATCGACGGCGGCGTGCCCACCGTCGAGCCGCAAATCAATCCCATCCTGCTTGTGCCTTTTGGTTCCCACGTCCTGCTCGAATCGCGGACGGATTTCACCGGCTTCTTCCAGGATAAGAATCTAACCTACGGCCCGCTGAAGGGTAAGGTCTTCAAGACGGTGGAGTTTGCACAGGTAGACTGGCTGGCCAGCACCTATGCCATAGCCAGTGTAGGCAAGTACATTCTGCCCTTCGGATTATATGGAGAGCGGTTGGAGCCTCTCTGGATCCGCAATCTGCAAGACTCGCCCATCACCGCCACGATCGGCACCCGCACCAGTGGAGCTGGAGATGGAATCATGCTGCGCGGTGTGCTTTCTCAAGGACCATCGCATTCCATTCAATACTCCAGCTACTTCTCGGCGCGAAGCGCGATCAACCAGCTCGCTGCGGCACGCACCGCCGGCGGCGACGCGAGCCTGTTTCTGCCCAAGGCGCGGCTGGAGATCGGCGCCTCCTACCAGCGATTTTTGCAGCAGCACGAGATCAACAGCACGGCCACTTATCTTTCGTGGCAGCCATTGAGCATTCCGCTCGATGTGAAGTTTGAATTCGATCGCAGCTACAACGGGAAAGGTTACTGGTTGGAGACCGCCTATCTGCTCAAGCAATCGACCTTCGTTCCCGGCTTTTTGAAGCGTCTGCAAACCGTTGGCAGAGTGCAACAATATGCCCCGACACACGGCGGCGGCAACGGAGTTCCAACGGTCGATACACAGCGAGTCGACTTTGGTCTTAACTATTACTTCCGTGACGATTTCAGATTGGTCTCGAGCTACGGCCGGCAATTCAGCTCTCAGGGAAACGCTAACGTGTGGAATGCCGGCTTTACTTATCGATTCCTGATTCCTTTATGGCCGGAGAGAAGACGATGAAACCTCTCATCTTCCGCAGGTATTGGGCAACCGTTTTGGCGTTGGGAGCAATGATTGCGACGGGCTCCGCCTCTCAACTCTTTGCCGGTTCCGGTAGTAAACAGGAGAAGCCGCCGGCCGCGAAAGCGGCCACCCAGCCGCTCTCGGGAGAGCGCGTGTTCATGACCAACTGCGTCCGCTGTCACATGCCTCCCATGAGCATCCCTCCGCGGATTACCGGGACCGTCATCATGCACATGCGCGTGCGAGCGCGCCTGTCGAAGGAAGAGCAAGAGGCCTTGCTGAAATATCTTGCTCCCTAACTCAATCGGAGAGACCTCATCCATGAAAAGGCTACCCTTCCTGGCGACCATCGTACTTGGTTGCTGCTTATTCGGCGCAGCGCCTTCACTGCGCGCGCAGGATGCTACCCAAACCATCGAAGTACACGCCAAGCGATTCTCCTTTACTCCGTCTGAAATCACGGTGAAAAAGGGAGAAACTGTTAAGCTCCATCTGATTTCCGATGACGTGACTCATGCACTGGTCATTCCCGATTTACAGGTGAGGCAAGAGATAACCAAAGGGCATCCCGTGGATGTCACGTTTGTTCCTGACAAGGCCGGGGACTTTCACGGCATGTGCGGACACTTCTGCGGAGCCGGGCACGGGTCGATGACCTTTACCGTCCATGTGAAGGACAACTGATCCCATGCTGGCGCGCGTATCTCTGCTTGTCTCCGCGGCGGCCATATCAATGGCCGTTTGCGCTTGCAAAGTTAAGCCGCCTGGCCGGGTCGAGACCAGCGTCGTCGAGTGGGCCAAACATAACGTCACTGTAGGCGGCAAACGCGATCGGAATCCGGTGCGCGCGACCGCGGAGACTATCAAATCGGGGGAGCGCACCTTCGGCTACTACTGCGTGGTATGCCATGGGTTGGACGGGCAAAACACCGGGGTTCCATTTGCGGCGAGCATGTCGCCGCCGATTCCGCCGCTCACATCGTACGAGGTCCAGAGTTATACGGATGGTCAGCTGAAGTCGGTCATCGCGAACGGCATCGCCCCGTCGGGAATGCCGGCCTCCAAGGGAACTCTCAACGACGATGAGATCTGGGATATCGTGATTTACCTGCGTCACCTTCCTCCAGCCGGCAGCCGAGGCGAGCCGCGCGTCTACGCCGGCGGCGACTTCTAAAGCATTTTAAGTTTTACTGTGAACTGGTTATGTCAGCTATGAGCGGCCGTTCTTCGATGGAACGGCCGCGTCGAAAGCGGTTTTCTCGTCTACACCGAAACCTAAAATGCTTTAGGAACTCGACCGCATGATCTGGTGAGTGCGGGCGCCCCGGATTCGCGGAGCTGCCTGGGTTTTCCGCTATAGCGTTTTCACGATTGGTCTATGCCAAGAAACTACTCTCGACGCAGGCGTTCCATCAAAGAACGCCTGCACATAGCCAACTCTCACCAGGACACAGTAATTGTGAAAACGCTATACATATCTCAGTTACAGATTCTTAAGCCCGCCGAAGTTACAAACGAATGACAAGCACCTGACAACCGTTGCCGGTGGATCTCTTACCTTTACTTTCAGAACGGATTCATTGATTGAGAAATGGACACGTTATGAACCGGAAAGTAACAGCGTTCGCGCTGGCGCTCGGCGGCGAATGTACCGGCAGCCCGCCGGCTTCTTCCGGTTCGCTCTATTCCCGGCTGAATGGATATTTCAATCCCTCGGCATTCGCCTCGGCGCCGGCAATCGGCGACGGCACGGGCTTTGGGAACTGCCCTGTTGGCCTGCTGCGTGGTCCCGGACAGCGCAATCTCGATCTTGCGGTGGAACGTGCTTTCAACCTGACCGAGTGGGGCAGCGTTCACTGCAGGGCGGAGGCTTTCAATTTCACCAACACTCCAAATTTTGGGCAGCCGGTCAATGACCTTGCCACAGGCGCCGCTTTCGGCGTGATCTCCTCCACGGTTTCGAATCCGCGGATCGTTCAGTTTGCTTTGAAATACGAGTTTTGAGGTGATCGGTGAGTTGCGAGAACGCGACAAGAGAACAAGTCGAGCCTGAGATCGATCCGGCAGCCATTATCGGAATCAAGAGCAACGCGAGGGTTCTGCCGGCGGAGCGGAGCGCGCCTTCGCTGGAGGACCCTTTGCTCCGGCAGGTCGAAATGCCGCTGGTGGCGCAGCACTATCCTCTCGGCTTCAAAGTAGAACTGAATACCAACTCCGAGCAGGTGCTGGCCGCAGCCGATGAGAGCTGGAGTTGCTTTCCTGCCAGGCCGCAGCTCCAATCCTCCTCAGCTCTGCGGCTGCAGATCGGTATTGCGGAGAATAGCTCGGGGCAATGTCCTCCCACGCCCATTTGCCGTGCCCGGGAACACCTGCTTTCGATCGTCGCCGATCGGGAAAACTTCGCCACCTGCGATCTCCACAAAGGCTTTGCCCTCGCATGGCTGTCGCAGGGCGCCGAACGCCGCCGTTCGTACTTGCGCTATCACTTTCTTGAAGCCGCCGCGCTGATTCTGTTGACTGCCTCCCGGGTGACGCCTTTGCATGCTGCCTGTGTAGAGCGTGCAGGCTGTGGAGTGTTGCTATGCGGCGATTCCGGCGCGGGAAAATCATCCCTGGCCTTCGCCTGCGCGCGCGCCGGCTGGACCTACATAACCGATGACGCCAGCTATCTGGTGAACGGACGCAGCGACCGCCTGGTGGCCGGGAACTCGCATCAGATGCGATTTCGGCCGTCCGCCGCGGAGCTGTTTCCAGAACTGCAGGGCTTGAGCGTCACCCCGCGCGCTGCGGGTAAACCGTCGATCGAGCTGCCCACGGATCGGCTCCCTTATTTACGAACGGCGGATCAATGCCGCATCGATCGAATCGTCTTTCTCAATCGGCGAGATCATACACCGCCCGGTCTTTTTCCCTTTCCGCCCGAGTTGGCTTGGGAGTGGCTCTTCCGGCCTCTCTCCAATTCCTACGGGAGGGTCGACGCTCACGCCGCCGCCCTCACCAGCTTATTTACGGTCCCGGTACATGAACTGCGCTATAGCGAGCTCGACTGGGCAGTGCGCCGGCTGGACAGCCTGGCTTGGGAAGGGAAGTAGCCCATGTTCGATCAGGAATTCGAGGCGGGCATCCGATCGTGCAGGAGCATCCCTGCCTATTTTGCCGCTTTCTTGCAGGCGATGCAGTTACGAAACGCGAATTTCCACGCCATGCGGCAGCTCGATGCGCCCGAGTGGGACAAACTGCTTTCGCTTTCCGACAGGATGCACCTCACGCTGCAGCTTTCGCAACTGCCGTCGGATGTTTTACCTGGTTGGGTTGCGTCAAGGATCCAGCAGAACGTCTCCGATAACACCAGACGGGTCGCGCGAATCGCCGCCATCTATAGCGAAGCGGCGGAGGCGCTCCGCCGCTTGCGGGCCGAGCATCTGGTGATCAAGGGATTCGCTCAGTATCCCGGTTACGTGAAGAGTCCGAACCTGAGGATGCAATCCGACATCGACATCTTTTGCCCTGCGCACACGATTCTGCAAGCACGGGATGCATTGCTGGGGATCGGCTACCAGTTCACGGCTCCGCAAAAGCACGTTCCCGTGGATCATTTTCCTGCCTTGATCCGCGAAACCTCCTGGCAGTGGCGGGGAAATGCCTTCGACCCCGAGATGCCCCTGGGAATCGAGCTGCACTACTGTTTGTGGAATGCGAATGCCGCCCGCTTCGATATACCGGAGATAGAGCAGTTCTGGTACCGCCGCGTGGAGCGCGATCTGGATGGCTTGCGTTTCACCGCCCTGGACACGGTCGATCACATCGCCTTCTGCGCGCTCCATATTTTGCGCGGTCTGATGCGCAGCGAGTGGATCGTCCACCATGTTTACGAGGTCGCGCATTTTCTAAACACTCACGCGAACGATGGAGCCCTGTGGGAGCGATGGCGGCAGACTCACAGCGGCACGCTTCGCTCACGCCAGGCGATTGCATTCAGCCTTGCGGCAGCCTGGTTTGGCTGCGAGGTTTCAGATCAGGTAAACCAGGAAATAAAAGCCTTGCAGCCCCCTATCCAGCGGTGGTTCCACTGTTTCGCGTGGTCTTCTTTGGAGAGCATGTTCGCCCCCAACCACGATGGTGTCTGGCTGCACGTTGCGCTGGTCGACTCTGCTGCCAAAAAGCTGCGGGTGCTTCGGCAAGGGCTGCTTCCGACCAGGGTTCCGCCCTTGGCGATCGCCAACCCTGCCCTCGCTCCTACTTTGGATCGCACCGTTGCGCAGCAGAAGCACTCCTGGCAGATCTTTCGTTATGCCTCATATGTCGCGGCGCGGGCGAATTTTTATCGCCGTGTTTTCTCGCGCGGAGTGTGCGGAGGGGTCGGCTGCTGGCTCGCGCAGAAGAAAATCCGCGGGCCGTTCTGGAAGTTTTTTGCCGCATCCTGCTTTTGGAGCCTCGGCCTTTCCATCTTCTTTTTCCTATTCAATTTGTTTCTCATCAATCACGGATTTTCAGAGAAGCTCGTCGGCAGCTTCTCCGGTATGCTCGCCGCCGGCAGCATGATCGCTACTTTACCTACAGGCAGATTGATCGGGAGGTTCGGCCTGCGGCGGGTTCTTCTCTCCGGCATGACCCTGGCCGCTTTTGTCCTCCCCTTACGGGTTTTGCTTCTCTCGCAGCCGGCGCAGTGGGCGCTCGCTTTGCTGGCTGGGATAGCTCTTTCTGTGTGGGGAGTGTGCATTTCGCCTGCGATAGCGCAGTTGACCACGGCGAAAAACCGCCCCGCCGGCTTCAGCCTCATTTTTTCTACAGGAGTAGGATTGGTGGCTGTAGGAAACCTGATCGGCGGCAGCTTAGCGGCATGGTTACAGAGGATTCCTCTCTTGATGGCAGCGATGCCCACCGACCGGGCGGCGCTTCTGATAGCTTGCGCCATCGCCGCGTTGGGAATCCTGCCTCTTTGTTTCTTGACATTTCCCGAAGCGCCTATAGCTGAAAAACTAAGTTACACGAGGAGCCGCTTCCTCATTCGCTTTTTGCCTGGGGTTGCGCTTTGGGGCCTGGCCATTGGAGCATTCATGCCTTTCGCGACCATTTATTTCTCACGCCATCTCCAAGTGCCATTGCCCCGGCTTGGCCTTGTTTTTTCGCTTGCGCAGATCTTCCAATTTTTCGGGCTGCTGTGCGCTCCATTGCTCTTCCGAAAGAGAGGACGCCTCGCCGGCATCACTTATGCCGAAATTTCCTCGGCGGTCGCTCTCTTATGGCTGGCGTTTGTCCGTCAGCCGGCGGCCGCCTGCATGCTCTATATCGGCTATACGACCGTGCAATGGATGAGCGAGCCGGGCCTCTACAGCATGCTCATGGACAATGTTCCTGTGGAAGAGCGCAGCAGTGCCTCTGCGTGGAATGCTCTGGTTCTTGCCGCGTCTCAGGCGCTCGCCGCAGGCTGCGCGGGAGTGGCGTTGGTGCGATTCGGATACGCGCCCGTGCTGAGCGCGGCGGCGGGGATCGCCGCGCTCTCTGCCTGTTCCTTTTGGTTGCTCCTTCGGCCTCAAGCCCAGCTAACTTCTCCCAGAGAAACTCATGCAATGCCGTCAACGTCCGTCTTGTCGTAGAGCGGACGTTCCTTCAACAGGGTTATGTAGCTCAAATGAGCGACAATATGAACATGGCCGAAAATGCCGTAGTCCGCTCCAGAATCAGTGCCGTGGTGAAAGATCAGGCGACGGCCGTGCTCGCGCCCCTGGGTCTCAGCGTGTCCGATGTGATGCGCATCGTGCTTACCCGAGTCGTCAAAGAAGGCGCTCTGCCGTTCGAGTTAACCCCCAACAAACTTACCCGCGAAACGCTGCGCAAGAGTGCACAGGCCAAGAAGTGCACCGCGCCAAGAATGATGAAGACTTGTTCGATCAGCTCGGATCTGATTTGCGTACGCCTGAATATCCACTCAGTTCTATCGTGATGTGAGGCGAGCGCAAAAGCGTGGTAAGAACATTGTAAAGCTGAAGGAGCTGCTCGCGTTGTTGATCGCAGGGGGACCGTTGCCGCTGCGCGGATGCTGTTGGCGAATTCAGAAGGAGTTCCTGAAGTTTCCGAATAGCTGACCTTCCAGGCGATTCATGGACGACGCGCCCTTCGGATCTCGACCTAGGCGATTCTGAAACGGAAGGGGGCTCTGCCGGGAAGCAACCATGCTGAGGGATCACCTGGTCGGGCTCATCGGCCGATGCTCAGCAGCGCGGGAGCTTATCCTCTCGCGCTGGTGCAGTGCATGGCAACAGTCATCGATAGACCCATGCCTTGAAAATGCCCGCCCCGAAGGGGCGAAATCCATTCTAACGGATAACATCGCTTCTCCATTTCACGCTGAGCCAAGACACTGTCATTTGTGACAGTAGACGCGACGCCTCCGTTTTGAAAATTTGATTTTCGCTTTCCCAGTCAACTCCATTGTTTGCCGAGGTTAAATCTCGAAGAAGGCTTTTGCGCACCTTACAGACGACACTTGTCCTCGCCGCGATGGGTACACTCTTTGCTCTTACCGCTGGAGTAACGCAGCAAACGGACAGCCCCACGTGGGCCAAGATACGCCCAGAGCTAGTCAAGACTGATTAGCAAAGAAATCCTATTAGTTGCGTCGCCCTGTCACAACTGACAGTTACCCTTCCGCGCAATCGTGAAATATAGTTCGTTTTTTGAAATGTGCAAGGCTCGGTAGCCGGTTGTGGTCACGAGTCGCTTTTGCGGTTAAAAGCACACTGCACACCTTTGATCGGTGCCTCAGGTCAGCATGTCGACGACGGTTTGACAACCACTGAAAAAGGACAACAATGTATTCGGTCAACGTCAGCTTACTCGTTTTCCTGCTGATCTTCGCGGGAGCCATTGGCGGCATCTGTCTCCGCCGCATATTGCCGGACGATCATTTCAGCCCGGAAGCAAAGGTCGTGATCAGGCTTTCCACTGGATTCGTGGTGACAATGACCGGGCTAGTCCTCGGAATGCTCGTATCGGCAGCAAAGACGTCCTACGATGCGCAGAAACTTCTTGTGGCTCAGATGTCCTCCAACATCGTTCTCCTGGATCGCGCCTTGGAGGAGTTTGGTCCGGAGACCAATTTGATTCGCATCCAGCTACGTGAATATGTTCAAGCTGCTGTCCATCGTATCTGGCCCCAAGAAGCGTTCACAACGGTTCAACTCCGACCACAAGACAGTGTGGACAAGCTGGAAGAGCAATTGAAAACCCTCACGCCGAAGAATGAAGGCCAATCCTCCTCAAAGGCTCATGCGCGTGCCATAGTCGCGGAATTGAGGCAAGCCAGCTGGTTGCTCTTCATACAATCAGACAGTAATTCCCTATCGATGCCCCTGTTGATCGTCTTAGTCTCATGGCTCGTGGCGATCTTTGTCAGTTTCGGCCTTACCGCGCCCCCCAATCCGACTGTGATCGTCACACTGCTGATCGGAGCGTTGGCGGTCTCGGCGGCCATTCTGATCATCATGGAAATGTACTCCCCGTTTAATGGAATCCTTAAGATATCTCCGACCCCCGTGTCAGACGCGTTGAGGCGGCTTCAACGTTGAGTATGTCGCTGAATGCGTCGGCGATTTCGCACCAGTCGGGGCGACCAGACTTCCCGCGTTTGATTCTGTTGTCCTGGCACTATCTGAATTATGCCGCGGTCGGCATTATGCGGCGGTCGGTGGATTACCTTCGGCTTTCTCTGATTGTGAGCAATGCACTATCACTTTTGCCAGTAGCTTGAGTAAATCCGACGAGCTAGACTGACTCGACTTTGCACCTCGACCTCACTTCCTTTCTTTGCCGAAGTCTCGGAGGTAATCTTCAATGCGCATCTTGAAGTTGACACTTATTCTCGCCGTAGTGGCTACGCTCATCCCTCTTATCGCCGGAGTAATGGCGCAGACAAACGGCCCCCAAGATGGCGTTATCTATCTTAATCAGGCATGGTCGCAGGCAGATCGGGAAATGTTTTATCAGGAGTCGCAGGGCTCTCGCCTCCTTGATTACGACATCTTCATGAATTTGGAAGTCGCCGGCGGCCAGGAACTCTTTCGGTCAGCGGCGAATAGCGAGCGCTATGGCGTGATCCCCCAGTCTCCGAATCCGCGGACCAACCCGGACGGCTTGCCGATTGGTCTGACCAAGACGGTGTTTACAGAGGGCCGCTGGAAGGGTGAGAAAGTCGGCATTACCTGCGCACTCTGTCATACGAGGCAGTTGACTTACAAAGGGAACCATATTCGCATCGACGGTGGTGTCAACAATGACTTTGACTTCATGGCGTATTTCCACGCCTTTGATGAAGCGATGCAAGCGACTTTGACTGACGCTGCAAAGTTCGATCGCCTAGCCACGCGACTCCAAGCGTCGAATCCGGCGGCCAAAACCGAACTGCACAAGCGCTTCACGAGCGAAGCCGACCGGGTTCATTATTATTGCTCGGTCATCATGGCGACTCCTGTAGCCTGGGGGCCGGGCCGCATGGACGCCGGCGCTTTGATCTACAACCGCGTGATCAGCATTTTGCCTGAAATCCCACAGAACTGGATTACTCCCATCGCACCTTCCAAGTACCCCTTTCTCTGGAACTCTCCACAGGGGTTGTGGACGCAATGGAGCGCGGTACAACAGGACCCAATCTCACGCAATACAGGGGAGACGGAGGGCGTAGCACTATCCATCGACATGACCTCAAAAACACCGGAAGAAGGACTCTTCGAGTCGAGCAGTGAACCGCTCAATCTTAAGAGGATCGAGGATGCGCTCTGGCGACTTGCGCCGCCCAGATGGCCGGAGAACGTGCTGGGCCCGATCGACCGCAAAAAGGCACTTGAGGGCAAAGCGCTGTTCGTCACCGACTGCGCGAGCTGCCACAACGCCTGGCCCTACACGTGGACGGAGCCGAACAAGTACGGCAAGCGCTTCCTCCTGGTTGGGCTGGTGCCGCAAGACTACGTGGGGACCGAGTCGCAAATTAAATACTTCAGACCGTTGGTGCAGACGGGTCACCTGAGCGACCAGATGCCGCCACCGTATCGGGGTGAAGCGGTCGTACCGACCAGCGTGTTTTTTAACACCCTGTTTGATAAGGTCAAGGACAAGTCGCTGGAGAAAGTCAAACTGAGCGAAGAAGAAACCATTGAACTGCATGGTTTCCGAGAACTCCCACAGCCGCCGCCACCCCGGAGTGTGTACAAGGCGGCGCCGCGCGATGGAGTATGGGCTACGGGGCCCTTCCTTCACAACGGCTCCGTGCCTAACCTTTACGAGATGCTGCTCCCCGCCAAGGAGCGCTCGAAGAAGTTCTATGTCGGGCACGAGTTCGACCCGGTCAAAGTCGGGGTCGACACCAGTGGGAAATCCGGGACTTTCCTTCTGGACACATCGCTGCCCGGAAATTCGAACGCCGGCCATTCCTTCGAAGATGGCCCACGCGGGAACGGCGTCGTCGGTCCGCTGCTGACAGATAAGCAGCGCTGGGCGATCGTCGAGTATCTAAAATCCATTCCCGAAGAAGACGGACGGGTCACGCCGTTCGGTGGACCCAAGAAGGGGGAATAGGCTCATGTCAGACCACGTTGATGGACCGCGGTCGGTCGGCGAGCCCTCTACGGATCTCACCGACCTCTACGCATTCACCAGTCCCGAGAATGCGCGCCGCGTTGTGCTCATCGCCGATGTTTTTCCTTCGGCTGGCAACGCGCCTCTATTTTCGAACGCGGCGGTTTATGCCATTGTCGTCCGCGCGGTGCGTGTCGCTGGAACGGGTACTGCGGCGGGGTTCACGACCGGTGGCGATGAAGTGAGGTTTGCATTTACTTTTGAAAACCTCAAACCCGGTGTCGCAGGCCAAGAGCAGGTGCAAGCAGGTGTCTGCACGTTGCCGGACGGTCAGACACTGGCGCTGCGCGTCAACGATGAGGCCGGAGTGACCAACGCCGACGGGAGTGTGCGGGTGTTCGCCGGCCTGCGCTCCGATCCGTTCTATGACGGTTGGTTACCCAACTCAAATGCCGGCAAACTGCAGTCGGTCCCTAACTTGGTGCAGGACGACAATGTCCTCAGCCTCGCCGTCGAAATCGATACGGAACATTGGCTCGGCAAACTCGGTGGCAAGATGTTTGGAGCGATCGCCGAAACGAGGCCGAAAGAGTTCGGCAGCGCTTTCGGAAAACCAATCCGGCTTGATTGGATCGGGCGCCCGGAGCAGACCAATTTCCGCCTCAACCTGGATGCCGAACCTGACCTCCGCGATTTGTGGAACCAACAGACACCATTCGCCATAGACTCGCTCGACGCCCCGATCTTTCGAGAGCGTTTGACCAAGAGCTTTAAGAAGTGGGACATGCTCGACGGTAAGGCAGATTGGCCAGAAGACTGGCTGACCGCTAACGTCAACGTCTTCTTCGACGACTTCCTGCTGTTCGATGTGGCAAAACCGATCACCGATCTCAGCCACCTGGAGATCGAACGCAGCACAATCCAGGGAAAGGCTTATCAAACGGGCGGCGGGCGCACTCTCGGGGCCAATGCCATCGATATTCTCGTTACCTGGCTGGTTAACCGCGACACCGGCCATTTTATGCAAGGGGGGTGCACCGGACCGACCCAGCCGGGAAGCAACACCTTTCCCTATGTCCGCCCGCCCAATCACGCGAAACTATCGGCCGCCAAGCAAGCCCGCGTTGCCGCCACGCCCGCCTCGGTCTGGGCCCTGATCGGCAATTTCGGAGGTTTCTGGCACCCACTGGTTGCTACCGTAACAACCACTGGTGACGGCGTTGGACAGCTGCGCACGCTGGGTTTGGTTGACGGCAAGGTCGTCATCGAGCGCCTTGCATCGATCGACCAGAGTAAGCGGGAACTGACGTATACCATGATCCACGGCCTGCCGGTGACTGACTACACAGGGACGATGCGCGTTGAGCCCGATGGCAGCGGCAGCCTGGTGACTTGGGAAGTGCGGTACACACCTGACGGCCAGCCCGATTTCATCTTGCGCATTATTTTGAATGGGCTCCTTGGCTCGGGGATGAAAGCGCTGGAAACCCGCTACGGAGCGTTGAAATGAGCGCGCCAGCGACCAGTGTCACACCGCTGCCGGTGACATCTGGCGACTTGGCCGTAAATAATTTGACGAGTTCACTCGACGCCACCTGGTCAGTGTGGCGCCGTTGGCCGGAGCGGCCCGGCATTGCCGAGCGCATTGTCGCCGAAGAACAGTTACGCGGACAATTCTGTGGCGATATCACCGTCCTCGACCGCCTCGGAGTGCTCGCTGAAGGCCTGACGGACTCAATGGCGGGCAGGGCCGAGAGTCATCTTTTACTTGCGCAGATTGCGGCGGCAGGCCACCGTTTCTCCATTGCTCGTTCGCACCTAAGAGAAGCCCAAGCGGCGGGCGTGCCCGATGTCGACCGAGCACGCCTAGCGATTGGCCAAGCCTGCGGCGACGATCTAGGTGCGGTGCTCGAAGAGCGCAAGTGTCGCGTCACAGTCAATCCGCGGTTGGAGGAACTGGTACCGCTCGGGGCTCTACTCGCCGATTTGGGTCAATTCGAGTTGGCGGACGAAACCTTCCAATCCGCGTTAAATGCCTTTGATGACGTATCGCCATTCGGCCCCGCATGGGTGTGCTTTCAACTGGGACTGCTCTGGGGCGAGACGGTCCCGGTTCCGCAGCAGGAGCGCGCGGCCTCGTGGTATGAAGCGGCACTGGCTTATGTCCCCGACTATCTTACGGCGCGTATTCATTTAGCCGAGATCCGACTGGCACGATCAAACGCCGCTGACGCAGAGCGGCTCTTGAGGCCTGCGGCGGAGGCGGGCCATCCAGAGGCGCTTTGGCGCTTGGCGGACGTGGCCGCACATCGTGACGATAGCGAAGCGGTCGCATTGATCGGCAGAGCCGCTCGGGAGTTTGAAGCCTTGCTGGCGCGACACGAGCTAGCCTTCGCCGATCACGCGGCGGAGTTTTATCTGGCCGCAGGCGCCAACCCGACGAGGGCATTGACACTGGCGATAGTCAATCTTGAAAACAGGCCAACCTTAAGAGCTTTCAACCTTGCTCATGAGGCGGCATCGGCTAGCGAGCAATCTGCCTTGGCGTCGGCGCTGGCCCGCGAGGCGCGTGTAGCCTGGTCGCACCTTCCGCACTTTGGATGCAGCAGCGTCGCAAGGGATCTCCCATGAAAGTAACCCGGCGCGCGTTTATCGCGAACTCTTCCATTGTCGCAACGATAGCATTGGCGAATTGCATCCCAACGCCGGGCATTGTGACCAGAGTTCCAAGCGGCCACGTCTCAGTCGCCAGGTGCCCCCTCATCTTCAGCATCAGAGGTTGGGAACATCTTTGTGAGCCCAATACAGAAGCGATGCTGATCGAGGTTAGCACCGCCTGGGGGTCGGGCTGGCACTAATGTTTCGCTTCATTCGCGACGAGAGTGTCGTCATCCCTTTGAGAGCAAGAAGTGAAGCATACCGGGAGGCGCTTAATGAAACGTCCCTTTGTCTGGCTCAGACTGTTCATGCTTTCAGGAGCCATCTTCTCCATAACTGTTTTAGCTCAGTCACAAACTCGCGATCAAAACGTGCAAGATCTGCGCAAGCAACTCGACGGT
The DNA here is from genome assembly GCA_963803615.1 of uncultured Acidobacteriaceae bacterium. Taxonomy (GTDB): domain Bacteria; phylum Acidobacteriota; class Terriglobia; order Terriglobales; family Acidobacteriaceae; genus PALSA-350. The sequence continues at coordinate 70,460 of CAWDNI010000068.1, read as the reverse complement.
CTGCGCGAGCAGATGAACAGATTGCAGGCGCGAATGGAAGAATTAGAAAAGGAAACGGAACCGACGGTTCCCTCGGCACGTCTCGTTGCTCCGGCCGAACTGCAAACGGAAGCGACCGAAAGTACGAAGCAGCTGCCCCAAATTTCGTCTTCTCAGAAAGTGGGAGAAGCCACGGCTACCTATACGCAATTTCAAGAGGACCCGAGAGCTGCTCCTCGCTTCGACAATGTGCCGCTCGACCCTAAGTATCAAGGCTTTCTTGAACTGCCAGGGACAAATACCTTGCTCAAGATTGGCGGCTTCTTCAAGACAGACTTCATTCGCGATTTGAAGCCTGCGGGTAATATCTACGCGTTCGTTCCTTCCTCGTTTCCGATTCCCCAGGTAGCAGGAGTCTACAATTCGAACGTGTCGGTCGGTCCGACACGTGTGAGCCTCGACCTTGTGATCCCCAGGACTAGGCTGGGAGAGTGGCGCTCCTATTTGGAAATTGACTTCTTTGGAAACAACTCGACTACACCCCGCTTGCGCCATGCGTATGCGCAAGTCCGAAATCTCCTGGTGGGCCAGACATTCACAAACTTGATGGATCCGGACGCAATCCCTGACACTCTGGATTTTCAAGGTCCCAACGGCTTCGTGTACCTCCGTAATCCGCAGTTTCGCTACGGTCTTGCGCTGCATCCTGGGACGACCTTTTTCGTTTCGGCCGAAAAGGCAAGTTCTTCTGTCACCTTTACTACACCCCAAGGAGCCGCCGAGCCAAATTCTCCCGCCCCCGACGGAACAATCCGTCTTCGGCAGGAATTTGAGCGCGGCCACCTCCAAGTCGCAGCGATATTTCGCGACATCGCAGCCTACCTCCCAAGTGGGGAAACGGGTTCCGTCTTTGGGTGGGGAGTGAACACCTCGGGCACTATGAGGACTTTTGCCAGAGACAATATCATCCTTGAGGTGGCTGCAGGACACGGAATGTCGCGATATATAGGGGACACCTCGGGACTGGGGATTGATGCGGAACCTGCGTCAGGTCCGCCTGCTCATTTGGTTGCCACTCCTGCAGTCGGGATCGCATCTGCGTACCAACATTATTGGTCTAAGGCGTTCCGGTCGAACGCAGTCTACTCTTATTCCGGTGTACATAATACCGACCTCGTTACCCCAAATACCTACAACCATGCCACCTACACCGCGACAAACTTTATCTGGAATCCTGGCGGATCGCTGAATATGGGAGTGGAAGCTCTGTACGGTTGGGTGATGGATCAAAATGGTCAAAAGGCGAACGACACCCGCTTCCAGTTTAGTGCCAAGTACAGTCTCGTGAAGTTGGCGGCACGCAAGTAGATTCGACCTTGAACCGACGCAGAGAGAAACTGCCCTGGACTTAGTCGACCACCTTGTAAAGGACGCCTACGGTTCCTGGTTTATCGGGAGTCGAGCCTATGTTTGGGTCATGCAATACAGTCGTTCGCTACGTCGATTTTATGCTCATCCACTCGGTTAGCGATTTTTGGCCCTTGGTGATACTGGTTCCTTCGCGGTAGATTCCTGACAAGAATGTAATTGGCACGTAGGCCTTTCAGTATCAGCTCTGGCGGCGATCCGCGCCGTGAACACATGCTTCAATTGCTAACAGTCGCTCCTGTCCCGGCTGACACGATGCGTGTTGCCAAAGATGCCATTCCCGAAGGCAACACTTGCATGGCGCTCCGCGATCGTTTGGGAGCAATTTTCGACGACGCACTCTTTGCTCCGCTCTTTCCAACCAGAGGACAACCCGCTGCCGCGCCCTGGCGGCTCGCGGTTGTAACCATCCTGCAGTTCGCCGAACGGCTGTCCGATCGAGATGCAGCAGAAGCAGTACGCACACGGATTCATTGGAAGTATTTGCTTGGTCTTCAACTCAGCGACTCAGGTTTCGATTACTCGATCCTGTCCCGCTTTCGGGATCGGCTGATCGAAGGCCACGCGGAGATGACGCTATTGGATCGGTTCCTGGATAAATGCAAATCGCTGGGTATGCTGCGCGACCGTAGTGATATGCGAACGGACTCGACACATGTTGTGGCTTCAATTCGCAATATGAATCGGAGCGAACTGGTGGGAGAGACCCTCCGTGCGACTCTGAATGTGCTATCCACAGTTGATCCCACATGGGTCGCGGCAAATGTGGAAGCGTCCTGGTATTTGAAGTATGCCAGACGTTTTGAATCTGACCGGCAAACGTGGACCAAGGACGGTATTATCGCGATGGCAGAGGAGGTCGGACGAGATGGTATGGCTCTCCTCGAGAGGATCTGGGCTGAAGACGCTCCACCGTATTTGCGCAGCCTCCCAGCGGTCGAGACCCTGCGCCAATGCTGGGTCTCGCAATATTGGGAGGAGCACGGTGTACTGCGTTGGCGTCATTCCGGCAATCTTCCACCCTCTTCGGCCCGCATAGACTCGCCCTACGATCTTGACGCTCACTACGGAATAAAGCGTGCGACTGAATGGGTAGGCTACAAGGTTCATTTAACAGAAGTCTGCTCTCCCGGTGTCCCACATCTAATCACCAACGTTGACACTACGGCAGCATTCGCGCCGGATGCTGCCCATGTCGCACATGGTCAGGAAGAACTCGCCAAGCGGAAGCTGCTACCTAATCGTCAGCTGGTGGACAGTTCCTACGTCGGAAGCCAAATCGTACTGGAGAGCAGAAGGAAGCACGGGATCGCCCTTGTCGGCCCAGTGAAGCAGAATGGGCATCGTAATCAGCTGGAGAGCGGCTATGATCTGAGCGCGTTCAAGATCGATTGGGATGGACACTTTGCGATCTGTCCTCAAGGCAAGAAGAGCACCGGCTGGTGGTCGGCAACAAGCCACACTGGGCGCGTGACAATTCATACGAAGTTCTCGCGAACAGACTGCGCCAAATGCAGCGTCAACCAACTCTGCACGAAAAATGGCTCGAAGAACTCCCGGAAACTTGGCCTACTGCCCCGCGAGGAACATGAATGGCTGGCTGCTACGCGAATAGAGCAGCGCACCCCGGAGTGGAAGCAGCTTTATAGCAAACGGGCAGGAATCGAAGGCACGATTTCGCAGGGAGTCCGCTCTCTAGGGCTGCGACGGTCGCGGTATCGAGGGCTTTCCAAGACTCATTTGCAAAACATAGCGGTCGCATGCGCCATCAATGTTCAAAGGTTGACGGACTATTGGTCGGGTGTGCCTCCAGCTTCTACACGCACATCCGCCTTCGCGCGGATTGGAGAATGGGCCGGGTGACGGATTTCGCCAACAGCATCCGCTGCGGTACAAAGACCATCCCCTTAAAACGGCTGGTCGGATTATCGAGACGCCCACATCGAACCTGATTGGCTGCTGATCTACTGCACAAGCGGAGATTCGATTCGGTTCGAGCGCACCGGAACACATGCCGATCTGTTCGACTAGATGAGCAATACTTTTGAGAGTCACGGCGGGAAGCGGTCTACAGTCGATTTTCCTGAACAGCTCCGGGAAACATGACCGGCCTCAGGTCTGATAGGAGTGCCAGATGTGGCTCCTCGTACGGATTTCTCACCCGAAGGATGGAGGAAAAAGAAGGGACAATAACTAACTTGACTAACCCACTTTACATACATACAACTTTACATACATACAACTTTACATACATACAGTGGGTGGAGGGGAAATCCCAAAGACGCTACAATAAGCAATTCAGCACTTTGCAGACGGCAAGCGTTTGGTTCAAGTCGGCCTTTGAGAGGCTGAGTACACGGCGCAAGGCGTTGTTGAATCGCTGCACTTCTAGCGTATTCTGTTTGATACTCATGAAAAAAATTGTACTCCGGGCGTCACACCCGTTCGTCGGAATAAGTGAAAAGCTAAATCGGTCCCGCGAGAACATCATTAACCTTGAGGCCGAGATCGCACGATTTTTTCAGGAAAGCGATTACCCGATCATCGTCGACGACAATCAGCAGATTATCCTGGAGGCAGTTCAGTATCACAGAAAGCGACCCATTCCGCCGCGATTTAGCGTCCTCTCGGGCGAGATTGTCCACCACCTCAGATCGTGTCTCGATCACATCGTTTGGCACTTCTCTGATGCGGAGCACAGACGGAAGCACTTCAGGTTGATTGAGTTTCCCCTCCTGGAGAAGCGTCCAGCGCAAGCGGACATATTTACCAAGTACGAAAGAAAAGTAAAGGGAATCGGGAATCCCCAAGTTCGGGATCTTATCGAGCAACTCCAGCCCTACAATGGTGGACCTGATTCCGTGAATTTCATGCTGTCTGCTATCCATCACCTGGACATCGTTGACAAGCACCGCGAATTGACTGTCGTCGTTTCTAGCGGAGCATTTGAGCTTCCTCTCGCCCTCGCACAGCGGTTCGACAAATCCGATGCACTTGCAAATATGTCCCCTATCCTCATAGAGAAATTCAAGCGCGACGGCAAGCTCATTCCGCAAATAGCGTTCGTTGATTCCATGTGGCCGACAAAGAAGATCGTCATACGGACGTTGGAGGAGATGCAGAACTGCATTATCCAAATTGTGAAGCGTTTCGATAGTTTCTTGGACCATGCGGTCGGACGATAAGGATTCCCCTAATTGCATTCAGCACCTCCCATTGCTACTTGTTTCAGTCCCCTACTCATCGGGGCAATTGTTGGAGCGGAATGTACTGGACTAGACTTTTGGAAATGAACTATCTCGACCAGATCCGTTGCAGGAATTGCGGCAACAGCAGCGTGTTCCGGCGTTCCACGACAACCTCGCAATATGCAGGTCAAAGGGTGTCAGAAGCGGATACTGCTTGTGCAGCCGTGTGTCATGTCCGATATGTAAGCATGTCTATGTATACGGAGAGATGGATATGACCACAGCTCCCTGGCCAGAGGCTCTGGGATTACCGGAGAACCGGAAGAAGTATCCCACCCTAAAAGCAGTGAAACTCTCATGCGGGACGACAGGCTGCGCAGTTCCATTAGAAGTGTATGCACCCAGAAAGCCAGATGCTTCACTGGAGAATGAGAGTTGAACACTTCATGATCTGTGCTGTCCGAACGGACATCAAATTCTAGAGTAGGAGGAGTCATAATTACGAAACTATTGCGTCTCAACTGTTTTCGTCCAAACGCGCCGGTAATATCTCACCCCGCTTTTCCTCAGCCCCCGCCCCTCAGCCTCTCCGCCTCAGTCAAAATTCTCGCGCCTGCCGTCGTTATTTCATCGTATTTCTCCGGGTCCTTAATGAATACGGAGACATTTAGCATCTGCCGCGCCCTGGCTTCGAGTTTTGCTGAATTTTTGCTTATGCCTGCGTTAGCCATGTCAAGTATTACCAAGGAAGGGTGCCATTCTAGATGAGACCTTAAGGCCTTGTGGTGTGCCGCTGCCCTGTGTGTTGAACGAGGATATGCGGATCTTGTCCAGCGACTCTGAGCAGGCGGGGCGTACTCGAAGATACCTCAAGACAAACTTCCGAACGCGCTGAATACCAGCTTTACATGCTGCTTGGATCCCAACTCGTTCTCCGCGGACCTGGAAGACCCACTTCCCCGGACTAAGGTCCAGGGCTCCCACTGCTTTTCTCGTGAGGAATCGCGGTTAATACGGAGCCACGTCCGCCGGTCCGTAATCTTCACCGAATTTGTTCTTGTGCTTCATTTGCTGACCTACGGCATGGATTGGGATCACTCCCAGGTCTACTTGCGCGGTGGTCACCTGCACCGGGCGAGCGAGCCCTTTTAGCTCTCCGGAATCCCCTCCCTCCGCCCAGACTGTTAGCTGATACGACCCCAAAGGAACATCGTGAATCGTCACATCCCCATCGGCAGAAGCCACGGCGAAATAGGGCGTTCGCAGCGCGATGACCACCGCGCCCATTTCGGGATGGATGTTGCAAAAGATATAGGAAACGCCTTCGTGGTCGAAGCGGACCGTGCGATTGCTTCCCGACTCGTACAAGCCCAAGTCAAACCGCTTCCCATTGAATAGGGAAAATACATTGTGGTAGAAGGGATCGCGATTGGGGAAATCCACGCTGCTGCCCAGGGGAATCACCAGCAGGTGAGGGCTGAATTCCTTGTTGTGTTGTATCAAGCGGTAGTGCTCGGGCGCCGGCCGCGGCGCAACAGCGGTTTGAGTCAAGGGGTCAAGCCAAAGAACAACGTTGGTCAGCCCGGCGGTCTTGCTTTCTCTCTTCTCCTGCTTGTCACTCTGTTCTATCCGGATATGAGCAGTTACGTCCGCGGCGCAAAGGCGAAAAGGCGAATACCAGAACACGCTCAGCAGGGTGAAAGCGGTGAACGCGTATTGGGTTCTTCGGCAATTCATCAGTAGAGATATCCGATCGCGAGTCCAAGTGTCTGAGAACTGCTGGCCGGGGGCAGCGCCTGCCAGCTCTCAATCCTTCGATATTCCAACGAGAAGAGCAGGTATGTTCGCGGCCGGTAAATTACGTTGCCGAAAACAGTGCGGTTCGCCACCAATCCGGAATAAGTCGTAGGGGTGCTGGGCATAGCCGCGTTGCGTACCTCGCGGGCGAATGCGCTATCTTGCCCTATCGCCGCATTGCTCTCAACCGTAGGTGAAAATCTCGCTTTGAACTGGACCCAGCCACCTTCGTCATTCAACCCGCGCACTCCATACTCTCCATAGCTGACGTAGTCTTTGAATGCGCCGCCTCCCAATCCGCCCAACGCGCGCCCCCGATAGAGCTCGCCGGAGACCTCATAGCGGGCGCCGAGCGGCAGCTTCCAATCGGCGCTCCCCGCCCAAGCGTCGATGTGGCGTTCATCGGGGTATTTTTGCCGGCCATAGTATCCGCCCACGCCAACCGTCAGGGGATGATCTCCCGTGCCGAGCGTATAAGAAACTCTCGACTCGTAGCCTGGCTGTTTGCTGCTTTCCGATGCATTGTATTGTCTCAGTTGCTGGTTGTAATAGGACGCCGTCGCAGCGGGATCGATCAATCCCGCTTCCACGCCAACTCTTCCCGTATCCGAGACGGAGATCGAGTGCTTGAATGCAAGTTGCGGAGACCAGCTCCACAGGTTTCCCGACCAAGCCATTGCCGGTTCTGCAACGCTGAGATACGAGGTGGGCTCCAAAGGGGAAATCAGCGGAGTGTCAAGACTGGCGGTTAAGCTCGAGTCCGGCCAGTCGAGATCGACGTGGGCCGTGCGCAGACGGAGCGTTCCACCGTTGGTGCCGTACCCTCCGGTGGGTTGTCCGCCGAAAAAATCGACACGAACATCCGCCGCCGAATGACCGCCCCAAAAAGAAGGACCGCGAGCATCCAGACCCAGTATGCTCTGCCTCCAGGTTGTGGCTAAACCTCCATTCGCCACCTCCTCGTTTGGCTTCAGGGCGACGATAGGCAGGTCGACGTTGTCCACTCCTCCGCCGGTCAGGTTTGTGCTGGAAAGCAGCATGCCCGATATCTTGACCGGATATTTAGAGAAGCTCTCTACCTTGGTTTGATCGTGCTGCTTCACCTCCGCTTGCAAAACCTGCGTGCTCTCCTGGAGCCGGCGGACGGACTCTTGCATGTTAGCGGCAGCCACGGGACCGGGCGTAGACAAAGCATTTTCCTGGCTTGAGCTGGCGGCAGCATCGATCGCGTCGATCCGCGCCTTGAGAGCCTGCATTTGAGTTCGTGACTCCGCGAGTTCCCGTTGCGTATCTCCCAGCGCGGCAAGCACCGTATCCAGTTTCGCGTTGAGTTGCGCATACCGCGCATCTTCTGTCGCATTACTCGCGGACGTCTGGCCCATCTTGTCCGTTTTGTTCTGGGCCCCGCAGGAGGCCGCCGAAAGTGCACTCCATAAGATGACGAGCAGCAAGCGGAGCCTGCCCAACCACTGGCGCTTCATAACAACCCCTCCCGGCTGCCGGTTTGGACTGGCCTCTGGGGCCATTCTGCTCCGGATGCGTTCCTGTGCACTGTGCCCTGCGGATGCCGGAGATTCTTTGCGATGGTAAGGGTGAAGATCGTTCCGCCGGGACCCGACTCTTCAAGTGTGACATTGCCGGCGTGCTCCTGCGCGATGCGCTGGGCAAGAGTCAGGCCGAGGCCGGTGCCGTTCTGCTTGCCTTCGCTCACGAACGGCTCAAAGAGCGTTAAACGGATCGACTCGGCGACTCCTGGTCCATTGTCCTGAATGCGCAGCCGCACGCAAGCCTCATCGTCGAGCAGCGCAATCGAAACCAACGGGTGCGGCGTAGCGCGCGCGGCGGACTGGCAGGCGTTAAGCACGAGGTTGTAGATGGCGCGCTCGATCTTCTTCCCATCGATCCATAGCTCCGATAACTGCGATGAGGAGGCGTGAATCTCGATCTCCGCCTTCGCGGCATCCGGATGAGTCTTTACCAGCGCAACCGCGCGCTCAATCACGAGCGGCATGAATTCCGGATTCAGATGCAGGATTTTTCCCGTGCGGCTGAACATCAGCAGTGACTCGATAAGCTCCGTCATCTCCTGTATCGCCAGCCTGATCTCTCCCAGCAACTCGATGCGATCTTTAGAGTCGGGAGAGGCATAGCCCAGAAACTCCGCATTGGCGTAGACCGCGGAGAGATGGTGGCGGAGATCATGTGAGATCGAACTCGCCATCCTCCCGATAGTGGCCAGCCGCTCCGCCTCCAGAAGCTCCTGTTGCGTCTGCCTCAACCGTAGCCGCATGCGGTCGAAGGCCACGCTGAGCTCCAGGATCTCCCTGGCTCCATCATGGCGCAGTGAATGGCTGAAGTCTCCGGAACCGAAAGCTATTGCCTCCGAGGCTAGCGACTCCAAAGGCCGGGTAATGCTCCGCGCAATATACACCGCTAATAATCCTCCGGCCAGCAGAACAAATATGCCGAGAAGGATGATGAGCCGATTGAGCCTGCGGAGAAAAAGGCTTGCCTGGTCATAGGACTTGAGCACCAGAAGCTGAATCGCGGGGGCCTCATCCCCGGTAAGCGGAATGGAGGCAGACAAGAAATGTTCGTGGCCAAGCCATACGTCCTGCCCTTCGGTCGAGGCCAGGTCGAACTGCCGAAGCGCCTGGAGAAGATTGGCTTTGTGGGTTGGATCAAGCGTGCTCGCCACAATCGCGCCATTCGTGAAAAAGGCCACTTCGGCCTCGGCAGCCTGGCTCACCTCCTGCGCTACGTGCTGGTTGATTTCATAGCCGCTCACCACAAAGCCCAGGCGGGTGCCGTTGATCGCCGGACCGAAATAGAGCGGCTGGATCGACACTTCGTATAGTCTTCCGCCTATCGCCACATATTGCGGCTCAGGTGTGCGGGCGATTGCCTCTTGCAGCGCTGGTTTGGCCGTTTCCTGTTTCAACGGGGAGCCTTCGTTGTAAACGGCAATTGTCTCTCCATCGGGGCGGGCAAGGGCGAGAAGATCACTGCCGCTTATCTTCCAGAACTCGGAGCCGGCATCCCGGATGGTGCGTGGGTCTTCCGAAGTCATCAACGCCTTCAGGCTGGGCAAATCCGCCAGCAAAGCCGTATCGTGCTGCAATGCCTGCCTGCGCTGCGCCTGGAGGTTGTGGAATGTATTGACCGAACTCTTCAGATCACCCAGAATGCGTTCCCGAATCTGATGTTCGAGATTCGTGCGGATAATGAACAGGCTGGCCGCTGTGAGCCCGAACGAGACGGAAAGAAGCGCCAGGAGTAATTTAGTCCGCATCCGCATCGCCGGCACTGGAACCCATCCTTTCGCTTCAGAAGACGAATTTGTAGCCTGTGCCGTGAACCGTGCGGAAGTGTTTTGGATTTGCCGGATCAGGCTCGAGCTTTTGCCTGAGCTTGAGTATCTGGTTATCGACGGTGCGGGTGGATGGATAGAAGTTGTAACCCCATACGTCGTTCAGAAGTTCCTCCCGGCTCAACACCCGGTCGGCATTGTCGAGAAAGAACTTCAGCAGCTTGAACTCATGGGCAGTCAGCGTGACCACGGCGCCGGATCGCTTGATCTCCATTTTGAGGAAATCGACTGTAACCTCCCCAAAGGAGACACCCTTACCAGGGCGTGAACGGTCGGAGCGGCGAATCGCCGCCTGCACGCGGGCAAGCAGCTCGCGCGGGCTGAAGGGCTTAGTGACGTAATCGTCCGCGCCCAACTCCAGCAGAAGGACCTTGTCCGCCACCTCCGCAACCGCGCTCAGCACGATGACCGGCGTATTGGGAGATACGGACTTGAAGCTGCGGCAAAGCTCCCGCCCCGAGAGCCCGGGCAACATCAGGTCGAGGATGACCGCGTCGGGAGCAATCGCCCGGAACATCTCCAATCCCGCGGAGCCGTCCTGGGCGGCTGCCATACCATAGCCTTCGGTAACGAATAGGCGATGAAGCGCCTTGTGGATGCGAAGATCGTCCTCCACCACAAGAATGGTCTTAGTTGCGGACTTGCTCTCAAGGGTCGCCAAAGCGTTGCCTACCTCCGAGTGGTTGAGAACGATTGTCCTCTAAATAAACCCAGAAGCAAGCGGTTTGCCGGCAAAGTGACAATGTAGTGACAATTGCGAGACAATCCGGGGCGCTTCAAGACCTCGATCTAAGGCTCAGATTCCAGTTTTCGATTGCCAGACCGCCGATCCGGCCGAATTCCCTTGTATTGTTTGTGACTAGGATCAGGCCTGAACTCCGCGCATGCGCGGCAATTAGAAGCTCGTTTGCCCCGATTATTTCGCCGCGTGCCTTCAGATCGGCGCGTATCTTGGCATAGTGAAAAGCAGCATTCTCCGCGAAATCCAAGACATCGACTTGGCGCAAAAAGGATTTACAGGCGGCTTCATCCTTCTGCCGTCGAGCAGACAGCTCAACCCCGAATAAGAGTTCGGCTTGTGTGATCACGGAAATGCATACATCGCTTACAGCCACTTGCTGGAGCCGCTGGAGCAGGAGCGGGCTGGAACGCTTCATGATGTTGGAACAGGTATCGGTGTCCAACATGTAGAGAGCCATCAGAGATTGCGTTCCTGCACCGGGAGTTCTTCCACTCCTCCCATAAAATCTTCTGACGCGACAGGCCCTTCGGCTAAGTAGGACGACCAGTCCGATGGCCGTGCCGACAAAATAACGTCGCTTCCCTCTTTGTGAATGAAGACTTCCTCTGTGTTGAACTGGAATTCTTTCGGCAGCCGTACAGCCTGGCTCCGGTTATTCATGAAGATTTTCGCTGTTCTTCGCATTGCATTCTCTCCGATGGATAGGTCTGGCATATACATACAGTATATGCCGGAGAAATTTCATGCCGTCCCTGCGCGACAGTTTCCAACCGATCTCAAACTCATCTCTTAAAAACCGGCGGAAGCCCGTGCCTCTTTCTTAAGGAAATTGGGACCCGTCGCCGTATCATCTTATTAGCCATGGCTACCCTTTCTCCGCCGCCGGCGCATGAACGGCCACGTTCCAAAGCTCCCGCAATCCTGCTCGCGCTTTTGCTCGGCCTGATCGTTGGCGCGGCTGTCTTTGTCTTCTTTGTTCGCCAGGCTACGCAGGGCGCGTGGAACGATGTCGCCACCCGCCTCACCGGCCGTCCGCTGCACATTGACACCTCGCAGCCGACGGTTGTCGCCCGTATTCAGCGGTTGGCACGTCTGGAAAGTGTCTCTTACACCATGGATAAGGTGGTCGAAGGCGACCGCGAAGGACGCGTCCTGCCTGAGTTCCTTACCGGGGACAAGATCCTGCTCATCGCTCACGGACATGCCATCGCCGGAGTCGATCTGACCCAGCTTCGGCCGCGCGATCTCCAAATCGACCATGGCGCCGTCCATGTGCATCTTCCTCCGGCGCAAATCTTCACCGTCGCATTAGATGATGAGAAAACCCGCGTCTACTCCCGCGAAACCGGCATTCTCGTCCCCGTTGACCCTAATCTGGAGAGCGAGGTTCGAGCCAAAGCCGAGCAGGACCTGCGCCAGTCCGCACTGAATGCCGGCATTCTCTCGACCGCTCACCAGAACACCTGCACCGCTTTGCGCAGTTTTCTGCTCGGCCTAGGATTTCAGCAGGTCGAGTGCAACTGATTCGCTTCGATTTTGCTCCCGGCTGCCGCCCGGCGGATGGATACTGATCCCGCCCTCCGGAATCCACGAGTTTCGCTGGATTCGTTTCCTTTGATTGGGCGCGCATTGAACAAAATACCCGCCGTACCCTATACTGTGGAACGTTGTACTACATGATGAGATAAAAGAAGCCAAGGAAGCGAGGAATCTTAAAACATGGGTCTTGCACAAGTTCAAGGCGGCGCCATTTCCATCGATGCTCCGGTTTCCAAAGAGTACGAAGAAATACTTACACCTGAGGCTCTTAAGTTCCTGGTGGAATTACACACGCGATTTGACGCCCGGCGCCGCGAGCTGCTGGAGCGCCGCGCGAAACGCCAGAAGGAAATCGATGGCGGCGCGCTTCCCGGCTTTCTGGCCGAAACCGAGGCGGTCCGCAAAAGCGATTGGAGCGCTGCTCCTATTCCAAAAGACCTGTTGGACCGGAGAGTGGAGATCACGGGCCCAGTCGATCGCAAGATGATCATTAACGCGCTCAACTCCGGCGCGAGCTGCTTTATGGCGGACTTGGAAGACTCGAATTCGCCTACCTGGTCGAATAATCTCTCCGGGCAGATCAATCTGCGTGACGCCATACGCGGCGAGATTGAATATGTGAGCCCCGAAGGCAAGAAGTACACGCTGGGGCCTAAGCCGGCAACGCTCATTGTCAGGCCGCGCGGCTGGCATCTGACGGAGAAGCACTTTTTCGTTCAAGGACAGCCGATCTCCGGATCGCTCTTCGATTTCGGTCTGTTTTTCTTTCATAATGCGAAGGCCCTTTTAGAGAAGGGCAGCGGACCTTATCTCTACTTGCCCAAAATGCAGAGTCATCTGGAGGCTCGCCTATGGAATGACGTCTTTATCTTCGCGCAGGAACATGTAGGCGTTCCGCGCGGCTCCATCCGGGCGACGGTACTGATTGAAACCATCCTCGCCGCGTTCGAAATGGACGAAATTCTGTATGAGCTTAGGGAGCATTCCGCAGGACTGAACTGCGGGCGGTGGGACTACATCTTTAGCTTCATCAAGACGTTGCGCAGCTCCGCCAACTTTGTTCTGCCGGACAGATCGTTGGTGACGATGGACCGGCACTTCCTGAAATCCTACGTGGATCTTCTGATCAAGACATGCCACCGCCGCGGCATTCACGCCATGGGAGGGATGGCTGCCCAAATTCCTATCAAGAACGATCCGGCGGCCAATGAAATTGCCCTGGAGAAGGTCCGCAAAGACAAGCTGCGGGAGGTAAACGCAGGACATGACGGCACCTGGGTCGCACATCCAGGTCTGGTCCCGGTTGCCAAGGAGGTCTTCGATGCGCATATGAAGACGCCTAACCAAATCAATGTGAAGCGAGACGATGTAAATGTAACAGCTGCTGATCTTCTCGAAGTGCCTAAAGGAGAGATCACCGAAAACGGGTTGCGCATGAACATCGATATCGGCATCCAGTATCTTGAATCGTGGCTGCGGGGTAATGGCTGCGTTCCCATCTACAACCTGATGGAAGATGCCGCTACCGCCGAAATCTCGCGGACCCAGGTCTGGCAGTGGCTGCATTACGGCTCAACACTATCGGATGGAAGAAAGGTGACGGCGGATTTGATCCGCGACACCATCGCTAGCCAGTTGCAGGCGATCCGCGCATCCATCGGGCCGGAGCGCTACCGCGAGAGCAAGTACGAAAAGGCCGCGGGACTTTTCGAACACTTGATTGTAAGCAGCGAGCTCAAGGACTTCATGACACTGGAAGCCTATGCCTATCTGTAGGATTTAAGTATGTCTTTCTCTGATCGGAATCCGCCGGCTTCAGATCAAAATGGCTTGAGGCCTGATATCGTCGAGGCGTTGCGTTCCGCTGTCGGAGATGGCGGCCTGCTTACCGTGCCAGTCGATCTGCACACCTACGAATGCGACGGGCTAGCGAATTTTCGCGTCATGCCCCGCGCCGTGGTTTTGCCTAAGTCGGCGGAACAAGTGCAGGCGATCGTGCGCATTTGCCACCGCGAAAGGATTCCCTTTGTGGCGCGCGGATCGGGAACGGGGCTGAGCGGCGGAGCGCTTCCTGTCCCGAACGGCATCGTCATCAGTTTGGCGCGCATGAACAAGATCATTGAGATTGACTTTGCCAATGGGCGAGCTGTTGTAGAGCCGGGCGTGATCAACGCGGAAGTGACGGGACGCGTGAATGCAGCGGATTATTTCTACGCTCCGGATCCGTCATCGCAGTCGGTCTGTACCGTGGGCGGTAATGTAGCGGAGAATGCCGGCGGCCTGCACTGCCTTAAGTATGGATTCACCACCACCCATGTTCTCGGGCTGGAAGTTGTGCTTCCCGACGGAACTGTCACTCACTTAGGCGGCAAAGCCCTAGACATGCCTGGCTACGATCTGGCCGGGGTCTTCGTCGGCTCGGAAGGCACCTTGGGAATCGCGACCAAGATCACTCTGCGCATCGTCAAGCGCGCCGAATGTGTTCAAGTCTTGATGGCGGCCTTCGATACTACCAACCACGCGGGCGCCGCCGTCAGCGATATCATTGCAGCCGGGCTATATCCGGCGGCCATGGAAATGATGGACGCTCTCTCCATCGAGGCCACGGAGGCTGCCGTGCACGCGCATTATCCGATGTGCGGCGGCCTGCTGTTGGTCGAGTTAGACGGACCATCGGCCGAAGTGGAAGTCAATCTAGAGCGCGTCGAGGCTGTTTGCCGGAAGAATGGAGCATGGGAGATCCGCCTCGCCAAAACCGCGGCGGAAAGAGCCCTGATCTGGAAAGGGCGCAAGGCCGCTTTTGCGGCCATGGGACGCATCTCGCCCAATTACATCGTGCAGGATGGCGTGATTCCCCGCACCTCGCTGCCCGAAGTGATGGATGAGATCAAGCGGCTCAGCGCCGAGTCCGGCCTGCGCGTCGCCAACGTTTTTCATGCCGGCGACGGCAACTTGCACCCGCTGGTGCTCTATGATGCACGCATAGAAGGGCAGGAAGCCGCGGCTGAGGCGCTAGCCACCTGCATTCTGCAGCTTTGCATCGATAAGGGCGGATCGATCACCGGAGAACACGGCGTGGGCGAGGAAAAGAAGCACATGATGTCGAAGATGTTCAGCGAGCCGGACTTGGAGACGATGCAGCGAGTGCGATGCGCATTCGATCCGCTGCATCTTTCCAATCCGACGAAAGTATTTCCGCGTCCTCGCCTGTGCGGCGAAAAGCCTGGCAAGTACATCCCGCACCCATTGGAAACCGCTGGAATCGCGGAGCGCTATTAGATCGTCATGGCGTCGAACTCATTTCTAAAGACAGAAGCCTCGTTGAAAGAACAATTGTGCGCGCTGGCCGGCGCCGCCCAATGTGCGCGCGGCCTCCGCGGAGGACGCTGTAGCCGGCAAGCCTGCGCAGTGGGTTGTGGAGCCTGGCTCCGAGCAGGAGATCTCTGCTCTGCTGCGCTTCGCCAACGATGCTCGGCTTTCGGTTGTGCCTCGCGGTAGCGGAACCAAGCTGAGCTGGGGAAATTCTCCCAAACGCGTGGACATCATTCTCTCATTGCAGCGGCTCAAGCATGTTGTGGAACATGCCTGGGCCGATCTCACCGTGACGGTCGAAGCGGGTTGTACATTTGCCGAGCTGCAGCGAAGATTGGCGGAGCACGGCCAACGGCTGGCGCTCGATCCGCTGTGGCCGCAGCAAGCGACGGTTGGCGGCATCCTTTCGGCGAATGATACCGGGGCGCTCCGCCTCTACTACGGCGGATTGCGCGATCTGGTTATAGGCGTCACGCTCATCCTGGCCGACGGAACTATTGCCAGAAGCGGCGGCAAGGTGGTGAAGAATGTCGCCGGATATGACCTGCCTAAGCTCGCGGCGGGAGCGCTCGGAACCCTCGGCATCATCACCCGCGCCGTATTTCGCGTCCATCCGCTTCCGGCAAATACGCGAACCCTGTCTCTCCAACCGGAAAACACCGAAGAGGCTCAGCGCCTGATTCTCGCGCTTCTCAATTCCAGTCTGACTCCCTCTGCGATCCAACTCCGGACCGGGGACGGAGCAGCACCCGTAATCGACATCGAAATTGAAGGAGCCGTCTCGGGTCTCGACTCGCAGGAGGCACGGATCGCGGCGTTAGCTCACCCGCTTACCGTGAGCTCTGCGGTATGGCAGGCGCGGCAGGAGTTGTGGACGTCCGCGGATAAAGCGGCGGTAGCAAAGGTGAGCGTGGTTCCCTCCTCAATCGCAAAAATGCTTGCCGGCGTCGCTAAGTTGGCAGCAGGGCAAGACGCCCGATGGCGCGCGGTAATTTTTGCCACGGGCATCGGCTGGTTAAGAATCGACGCTGGAGGAGGAAGCTCCTCGACAATCCTGCGGGAGTTGCGAGCTGAAATCGAAGAGCAGGGTGGCGCTCTCGTGATACCGCACATGCCCGCCGCCGCGGGAAAGCTGGATACGTGGGGCAGCCCAGGGGACGGTCTGCCGCTTATGCTGGCAGTCAAGCAGCAATTCGATCCGCACGGGACCCTGAACCCCGGCAGATACCTGGGAGGAATCTGATGACGCTCAATCAAATCGAGGGAACTGCCGGGAGTGCTCTGGAGTGCCCTTCAGGTAGCGCCTTTGACACCCATCACCCGCCTTCCCCGGAACTGATTAGTCAATGTGTTCATTGCGGTTTCTGCCTGCCCGCGTGCCCGACCTACGTGCTTTGGGGGAACGAGATGGATTCGCCGCGAGGCCGGATCTACCTCATGAAGATGGCAAGTTCCGGGCAGACGGAAGTCACCCCGCAATGGGTGGAACATTTCGATACCTGTTTAGGCTGCATGTCGTGCCTCACCGCGTGTCCTTCAGGAGTCCAATACGACGCGCTGATTGAGTCCACTCGCGGGCAGATCGAGCGCTTGCACCAACGCTCTCCCGGCGACCGGTTGTTTCGCAAGCTGATGTTCAACATCTTTCCCAAGATCGGACGCCTGCGCATTTTGCGGCGCCTGCTTTTTGTGTACCAGAAGCTTGGAATACAGGCTGCGGTGCGTAGATCGGGAATCCTCAAGCTGCTTCCCGCCCGCCTGCGTGCGATGGAATCCTTGCTTCCTACGCTAGGAAAGTACGAAGTCGTTCCCCGGACAACACCGGCGATTGGGACCGAGCGCCGGCGAGTGGGTCTGGTTCTAGGTTGCGTGCAGCGTGAGTTCCTCTCCGACGTTAATGCGGCTACGGCTCGTGTATTGGCTGCGGAGGGATGCGAGGTCTTCGCTCCTCAAGAGCAGCCGTGCTGCGGCGCTCTACTTATTCACGCGGGCGAGGAGCAGATGGCGGAGACTCTGGCCAGGAGAATGATCGACGTCTTTGAAAACGCAAACGTCGACGTGATCATCTCCAATGCCGGCGGCTGCGGCTCCAGCCTGAAGGAATACCATAGGCTGCTACGCGACGACCCTGCATATGCGGAGCGTGCAGCGCGCTTCTCTGCCAAATGCAGAGATATCAGTGAATTTCTTGAAGAGTTGGGCCCGCGCGCCGTGCGAGCCCCGCTTCCCCTTCGCGTTGCCTACCACGACTCCTGCCATCTGCAGCATGCGCAGCGGGTACGCAGCCAGCCCCGGTCGCAACTGTCTTCCATACCCGGTTTGCAACTGTTGGAGTTGCCGGAGGGATCGATCTGTTGCGGGTCGGCAGGCATCTACAACCTGGTGCAGCCGCAGACCGCGGACACGCTTGCGGACCGGAAAGCGGCGCATATCGCGGAGGTGCACCCGGACGTTGTGGCGACAGGAAACCCCGGATGCCTTCTGCAGCTCAAAACGGCCCTGGGGCGAAGCGGACAAAATATAAAGGTGCTGCACACGATCAATCTTTTGGATGCTTCCATCCAGAATAGAAACCTACAGCAGTAAGCCGCGTCGGAAGCGGTTTTCTCGCCTACACCGAAACCTATAAATGCTTTAGTGCCACTCATCGGCGCTGGGCCCGTAGATCGCAGGTACTTTAGCTTCATTCAATCTCAGATACACGGTCAATTGGCCGCGATGATGCGCCAAATGGCTCAAAGCGCCGTCGGCGATCATCGAGTAACGCGGCCCCTCGCTCAGCACCTGGCTGCCCATCTTTAGCCGCCAGGGCGTCATCAGGTGTTCCTCTGTCGTATTCTCAAGCGCCTTCCGCGACTTCTCCAATCCCTCCTCCAGCAATCGCAGCAGCTCTGCCCGGGTCTCCACCGCCTTGGTGCGGAAGGTCGCGCCTTCGGTGCTGTTCAAGTCGAGCTCGTCGCGCTCAATCATGAGCGATGGCCATCCCGGCATGGTTGCCACCAGCGCTGTCAGATACCCGAGCTCCATCGATTTCTCGTGCGGCTTCCAGCCGTTCTGCCCTTCAGGCACTCGCTCCACTACCTTGCGCGACGAAGCCGCCTCACGCTCCAACTGCTCCAGAAATAGCTTCTTCAGTTCCATAGCGTCTCCCTTCCCAAACTATAGCGTCCTCGAGCGCGGCCACTCCCCCAGGATCGTTCCAGCCTGTTGCACATCTAATAAACAAAGGGGCAAAAGGTCATGATGTACAGGTTGAAAACGCTGGTTGTAGTTGCAATGGGGTCTCTTTGCGCTTTGGCGTTTGGCGCAAATCCAGCACGTCCAGGTACTCTGAACTATGTAGAAGGCGCAGCTTACCTCGCGGGTAAGCCGCTGAATCAGCACGATGTAGGAAGCATCGATTTAGATACAGGCCAGGTTCTCTCCACGGCTCAGGGAAAGGCGGAACTTCTACTTACGCCGGGTGTTTTCCTGCGCCTTGACGACAACAGCGCGGTAAAGATGATTTCGCCCGACCTTACCTACACCAAGGTGGATCTGGAGCACGGGCGCGCGGCTGTCGAAGTGGACGATATATACCGGCAGAACAATCTTCAGGTTGTCGACGCGGGCGTGTCTACTCAGTTGTTGAAAACCGGGTATTACGAGTTCAACGCCGGCGATGCTACTGAAAAAGTATTCAAGGGCGAGGCAGCCGTGCAGATGGGAGACGGTAAGTACAAGCTGGTGAAGAGTCATCACGAATTCACGCTCGGCCAAAGCATGGCGGAAAAGCCGGTAAGCTTCGATACCCACAAGGCCGAAGGCGAACTCTACAACTGGAGCAGCCTGCGCTCGCAATATCTGGCTGAAGCCAACAATCAGATTGCCGGAACGTACGCCGGCGCCGCGGGCTTCTATCCAGGCTGGTATTGGGATCCCTATGCGTGGGATTACACATTTATCGGCATGAACCCATTCTGGAGCCCGTTTGGCTTTGGATTCTACCCGCCGTGGTACGGAGGGTTCTATGGAGGCGGCTTCTATGGCCGTCGCGGCTTTTACGGTGGCGGGTACGGCGGCTTCCACGGCGCCCTTCACGGCGGCGGATTCGGTGGTGGTGGATTCCATGGTGGCGGCGGATTCCATGGCGGCGGCGGACGCCGGTAACCCTGCTCTTATCCTCAAAAAACAAAAATCCAGGTCTTCGAAAGGCCTGGATTTTTGCTGCTTGGAACCGGCACACATCCGCAGGAATCTACAGCGGGTGCAAGTTGGGCTACAGCGTGTTCACGATTGGTGGATCAAAGAACGCCTGCACATAGCCAACTCTCACCAGGACACAGCAATTGTGAACACGCTAAATCCTATTGCACTTCCTGTTTGGCTTTGTAGCCGTCGCGCGCGATCACCTCGTATTTCAGAGAGTGATGTTTCTCGTCCTGCATTTTAAGCGGCTGGCCCTCGTTGTCCACCAGTTCCACCCGGATCTTGCGGTATGTGCCGTCCTGCTTAGGATTCGTAGGAGTGTAGGTCAGGGCATACTTGTTCCGGATAGCATCGTTGATTTCATGAAAGATGTCAGGCATTTCACCCTCGAAGCGAGGAAAGAATGCCTGTCCGCCGGTCATGCGGGCGAAGGTCGTCAGTTGATTGTCGGCCTGAAGGTAATCGATCTCCTTGGGCCCGAACATACCGCTGCGGGCATTGCCGGTAATCCGCGCCGCTTGGCCCGTGCCTACGGAGAAGATGGTGACATCGGGGGTGTCCTTGACCTTTTGCAAGATCTTGTCCAAATTGATCTTGCTGAAGGTATCGATTCCGGAGGAGACCAAAACGATGTACTTATGGCCTTCCACCCGGGTCAGACGATCCAGAGTCTGGTACAGCGCGTCGAACAGGTTTGTCTCTGAGAAGCCAGGAATTTGTAAGCTCCTCAGCGATTCGTAAACTAAGCGCTTGTCCTGGGTAAAATCGGTCAGAATTTGCGTGTGCATGTCGTAGGTCACAACCGCGACATAGTCGTCGGGCTGCAACTGTTGCGCAAAGGCATAGGCGGCGTTCTGCATATCATAGACAAACCAATAATTGGTGGAAGCGAATTCGCAAAGCAGGACGGCTGTGATCGGAGCCTTGGTGCGCTGGAAAGAGATCAGCTTCTGCGGCTGCCCATCTTCATAGACCCGGAAGTTGTCTTGCTGCAGGTTGGGTACGAACTGGTGCGTTTTTTGCAGAATAACTCCCACATCGACGGTCACCACCGGCACGTCGACACGCAGTGAGAAGTTTTCCAGGCCCTTGGGATTCTTTACCTTAGGGGGTGGCGGCGGGGGCGGGGGCGCCTCTTCCTTCTCCGGTTTCTTGGGTATGGCTATGGCGCCGTTATCGCCGCCAGGCCCCCCGGAATCCGGGGCGGTCTGGTCCTGCTGTTGATTCTGCTGATTGGCCGGCGCCGGCTGCGTCTGCTGAGCTTGCGGCGGCGCGGCCTGAGCAAACGCGCGATTGCCCGGCAAAAGCAGGAGCGCCAAAGGGATGCAGGACAAAAGGGCTGCGCACGACATTTGACGTCTGGCTTTGTCTAACAAGAGCCGGCGAAGGTAAGTGGGAGGGCAGTTGGCCTTCATGGGGTACCTCACTACGGGATCGAATACGGCTCTTTGCTCCGGCCGTCTGAACGTCTACTCTGTAGACGTGCGTAAATGTCGTAAGACAACTTGCTATTTTATCTTGGCGGTAATTTTTGCTTGCACGGTCTGCCTTGACGCCCAGGTCAGCCGGGCCGCGCCCTCGATTAGCCCCTCGCCCCTAGTCTTTCCCCTGTCGGAAGTGCGCGCCGGCTTGCACGGCGTGGCATATACGGTCTTTGAAGGCACACAGCCCGAGGCGATGAATGTCGAAATTCTGGGTGTCCTCAAGAACGCGTTAGGTCCTGACCAGGATATGATTCTGGCGCGCTTGCAAGGCTCCAAACCAGAGTACACCGGAGTGGTGGCGGGGATGAGCGGAAGCCCGGTCTACATCGATGGCAAGCTGCTGGGCGCGCTCTCCTACAGGATCGGACAGTTCAGCAAGGAACCTATAGCGGGCATTACCCCTATTGCGGAAATGCTGGACGTCAGCAGGCACACGGCGCCGTTGGCCCGAGCCAAGCTGAATGGAGGCCCTGAGCCCATCGCCGATGCGGGTACGGATTCGGGCCTTGTACCCGGCAGGGTTACTCCTGCGGCGGTCACGCCGGTGGCGGCCGGAGACTATGAGATTCATCCGATAGAAAGTCCCTTAGTCTTTTCCGGCTTCAGCCCGGAGGCGGTAAAGCTCTTTGGAGACCGTTTTCGCGCCCTGGGGCTTATGCCAGTGGCCGGATTGGGCGGTTCGGACCCTGGCCTCTCCGGAGAAAAGCCGGCTGGGCCGCTGCTTCCCGGCTCCGCCGTCAGCGCGTTGTTGGTCAAGGGCGATCTGGAGATCGCCGCGACCTGCACCGTGACCCTGGTCGATCCCAGCCAGGTGCTGGCCTGCGGACACCCCATTACGCAGTTCGGCAACGTCTCCATTCCCATGGCTAACGCCGATGTGGTGACCACATTGGCGTCGCCGCTGAACTCCTTCAAGATCGTCAACACCGGCCGGATCATCGGAGCATTTACCGACGACCGGGCATCGGCTATTCGCGGAGTACTCGGCGAATCCGCGCAGATGATCCCGGTGAGCATTCATCTGCACGATGGCGCGCAGGAGCGCACGCTGCATGTCCAGGTGATCGACAACCCCGACATCACGCCGGCCGCGGTGATGGTTTCTCTTTATCAGTCTCTGATGCAGACGAATAGTTACGGGGCCGAGCTGACGTACTCTGTCCAGGGCACAGTGGCTATCGAGGGGTATCCTCCGTTGAAGGTGGCTTCGTTGGTAGCCCCGACCGAGCAACTGCCCTCGGCTTTAAGTACGGCACTGATTGTCGGTCAGCGCTTCAGCCAGATTTACGGGAGCTCCGCCCGCCTGCGAAAAATTCAGGCAGTTAACCTGGAGGTGAATACGCTTCCCGGCCGGCGAAGCGTGGAACTGGAGAAGGCCCACATCATCGAGCCCTATGCGCACCCCGGAGATACGGTGACGATTGAGGCGACGCTGCGGCCGTTTCGCGGGGAAGCGAGGAACCTGCGCATCCCCATCCAACTGCCCCAGACGATCCAACCGGGTTCGCTGCGCGTCCTGCTTAGCGATGGGGCCACTCTTGACCGGTTGACCAGCCAGTACCCGGGAATCGATGCGCCTTCCGACCTGAGCGGCACGATTCATCAACTCAACTCGGCGCACTCCGACGACAGTCTCTACGTCACCCTGCTGATCCCTAACGCTCAGGCTGTAATTGACGGCCGGACCTTGCCCTCAATTCCCGTGTCGATGGCGAATGTTCTTGAGCCTTTGCGGGAAAACCGTGGAATGTCCTTGCACGGTGAATCGGTTGTTCCGGTAACATCTATCCCAGTCGAAGCAATGCTATCCGGGCAGCAGGTCGTTTCCCTCGATATTCAGTAGAGCGGCGGTGTGCTGCAAGGGCGAATGATTCTGCAAGGGATCAGCGCGTCCAAAAACGATATACCGGGCCCCGAACTCCTTTTGCCAAGAGCGACGATTTATGTCTTTGATCAATGGATTCGCTACGCACGCTGCAGGCGCCGAACTCTTGCCGTACAAATATGACCCAGGCGATCTCAAGCAGAACGAGGTGGAAATCGCCATCTCTCATTGCGGAATCTGCCACAGCGACATTCACCTCATCGACAACGACGAGGGGATCAGCCAGTACCCGTTCATTCCAGGTCACGAGATTATCGGGAAAGTTACAGCTACGGGCGCGACTGTCCTGGGGTTCAATATCGGCGACCGCGTTGGCGTGGGCTGGCAGGCGAATTCCTGCGGACACTGCGAGTGGTGTTTGCAAGGGGCGGAAAACCTGTGCGCCGATAGCCAGGGCACCTGCGTGCAGCGCCACGGCGGCTATGCCGAGCGCGTCCGGGTCAATGTGCGCTTTGTAGTCGCTATCCCCGACGCGCTGGACAGCGAGCGTGCGGCGCCGCTGCTCTGCGGCGGCATCACCGTGTATAACCCGATCCGTTCTTATGGAATCAATCCCGCCTCGCGCGTAGGGGTTGTAGGAATTGGTGGATTAGGACACCTGGCCCTGCAGTTCGCCCATGCATTTGGCGCCGACGTGACGGCATTTTCGGCGTCTCCGGCGAAGGAGGCCGAAGCCCGGTCGCTGGGAGCGCACCAGTTCGTGAACACGCGCGAGAGCAAAATGCTCAAAAAGTTAGCCGGCTATTTCGACTTTATTCTGTCCACTATCGACGCGGATCAGGATTGGAACGCATATGTCACCGCGTTGCGCCCGCGGGGAACGTTGTGTTTTGTAGGGGCGCCTCCCAGCCCCTTGACGATCCCGGCTTCTCTCTTGATTGCGGGTCAAAAGAGCATTACGGGCAGCCCTATCGGCAGTCCCCGGATGCTGACAGAAATGCTCGACGTCGCCGCCCGGCACAAGGTGCAGGCCATGACAGAAGCATTTCCCATGGCCAAAGTGAATGATGCGTTGAACAAAGTAAAGAAGAACCATCTTCGCTACCGCGCTGTCCTGACCAATTAGGGCCTGTTAGCAGGCCTAAGCGCGTTGAGGTTTGAAAAACGGTCTGCGCAGCACCCTTGTAAACTGTTTTCACACATGATTCGCCGTATTGCTCTTGCTGCTTGCCTCATTCTTCTCATCCATCCGCGAATTCTTCTGGCCCAGGGCACAAAGCTTTGGCTCCAGTCTCACTACGACGAATTTGAAAAAGGCCAGCCGCAAAGCGTAGCCGTTTCCAGTGACGGCTACCTGGAGGCAGGTCCCGAGTTGCGATCGGTGCTGTTGACGCCGTCGACCTACATCTGGGGATTGGCTGCCGACAGCCATGGCAATGCCTACGTTGCCACCGGCTCGCCGGCAACCGTGCTCGAAATCACCCCTGAAGGCAAGTCCACCAAGCTATTTTCGGCCAAGGACCTCTCCGTCCAGGCAGTCCAGGTTGGCCCTGACGGTTCGATTTACGCGGCAACTCTTCCTGGCGGCAAGGTGTACCGCATTCCTGCCGGCCAGTCGAATCTCGACGAAAGCAGCGCTGCCGTGGTCTTTGATCCGGCGGAGATTCCCGCGAGCGCGCCAGGCAAACCGAACGAACAGCCGAAATATATTTGGGATTTGGCTTTCGATGCACAAGGAGCGTTGTACATCGCCACCGGAGGACCGGCGGCGATCTATCGCGTCGATATCCGCCAACCGCGCGCCGGACATAACGCCCCCGCGGCGAAGCCGGAGCGGTTTTTTTCAAGTGACGAGCAACATATTCGCTGTATGCTCTTCGCGCCTAACGGAGACCTCATCGCAGGCAGCGATGGAGACGGCCTGGTGTACAGGATTGGCAAAGATGGCAAGGGAACCGTCATTTATGACGCGCCTAAACGCGAAGTGACCGCATTAGCGCAGGCTTCCGACGGCCGTCTTTACGTAGGCGACGTGGGGGAGAAGACCAAGAGCACTCTGCCGCCGTTGCCGGTCCAGGGAGGCGCTGGGGTGGGGGTTGGCGCTACGGCCACAATCACCATCGTGACTCCAGGTTCAGTACAGGCCTCGAGCTCGAATACTCTGATCCCCGAAGGCTCGGAAATCGATGAGCTGAGCCCGCAAGGAGCCCCGCACAAGCTTTGGGCATCGCGCGACGACGTTGTTTATGCCCTGCGGATTACACCTCAAGGACTTTTGGCAGCCACTGGCAATCGCGGCAAAATATATCGCATCCAGGAGAGCGGCTCCTACACTGACGTGGCGCATGCCGCGGGCGGCCAGGTAACCGCCTTTGCTAAAGCGTCAAACGGAACTTATGCAGCGAGCAGCAACACCGGCAGGCTGTACGAGCTTGGCGACCGTCCCGCTCCGCACGGTGAGTATCTAAGCGATATCTTCGACTCGGGCGTCTTTTCCACCTGGGGCAGAGCCGAGATCAATGCTAACGATGGCGGTCCGTCGGGCCCCTTTGAATTTTTTGCCCGCTCGGGCAACGTGGAGAACCCGGAGAGAAATTGGAGCGCGTGGCAGAGGGTCGCGCCGGATGCCGCGGCCCTGAGCGTGCCTGCGGCCCGATTCATCCAGTGGAAGGCGGTGCTCCAGCCTGGGGCGCGCATCAGTTCGGTAGGAATCAACTACTTGCCGGTAAATGTCGCGCCGGTGGTCGATGAGATTGTCGTGCAACCTGGCGCCAGGGTGAACGAAGCCGCATTACAGCAGCAACAGCCGCAGGCGGTCACCATCAATCTCTCCTCCGCTCAGCAGGGAGTCAGCTATGTGCAGCAGGACGGGTTGACCGGGCCCTTGGCCGCGTTCAAGGATCCGAACGCAATCACCGTGCGCTGGGCGGCGCATGACGACAACGGAGACGACATCCGTTTTGACGTATATTTCCGCGGCGACGGCGAGAGAAACTGGCGATTGTTGAGAGCCGGGCTGAAGAACCGTTTCTATTCCTTCGATTCCATACGGCTCCCGGACGGAGGCTACCGGCTGAAGGTTGTAGCTAACGACACTCTGTCGAATCGCGCCGGCGCGGCGCTTTCCGGCGAGAAAGAAAGCGAGCATTTTGTGATCGATACCACTCCGCCGGCGATCTCTCCTTTGATTGCGAAGGTGGAAGGAGGGAACGTCCACGCCACGTTCCAGGCCACCGATGCGACCTCGCCGGTCACGCGAGCCGAATATTCACTGGATACCGGACCTTGGCACTATATTGAGCCGCTTGGCAAGCTCTCCGATTCGTTGACTGAGCACTACGACTTCACCATTCCATTAAACCCAGCGGGGACGAATAGCCCTGGCGGCAACCAGCGGATCGCGTCCGAGCAGCCAACCGATCCGCAGGAACACGTCCTGACTGTTCGTGTTTACGATCGCTATGAGAACTCCAGCGCCGCAAAAGTTGTGGTTCGTTGAAGTTGCGATGATTAGAATCCACCCTCTAAAGAAATCCTGGGTGCCCCATATCTGACGCGCTGTTTGCGTCAGATGTGGGAAACCAAAAATTAAGAGGACTGTATTTTCAAGAACATAGCAGCCTATTTTCAGAGCAGGGCGCGACTTAGTCACTCCGCAAGCGCTTGAAAATACTCAAGGGCTTAACCCCTGACGGATGCCTGTTTATCAACAGGAGAAATGCTTTAGCTCATGAGCCTGGAGTTCTTTGTCGCCGCCCGCTATCTCAGGGCAAAACGCCGCCAGGCGGTAGTCGGCGTGGTCACGGCCATTGCCATTCTGGGAGTGGCGGCCGGCGTCGCCTCGCTCATTATCGCGCTGGCTATTACCAACGGCATGAGCCGCGATCTCCGCGACCGGCTGCTAAGCTCGACAGCGCACGTCGAGCTTATGCGGGTAATGGATGACGGCATCAGGAACTGGCGGCCGTTGGATGCCCGATTGGCCAAACTTCCCCACGTCAAGGCCGCGTCGCCCGGGCTTTACGAGCAGGTGATGATCTCGCATGGCGCCCGCGCCGGGTACGCGCTGGTCGAGGGGATATTGCCCGATGAGGAGCGCAAGGTGAGCGATTTGCTTTCCAGCGTAACCATCGGCAGCACGGCTCCGCTTGAACCGCAAGCAGGTCAGACGGGCGCGTCTTTCGGCGTTCCGCCGATCCTCATCGGGCATGATCTGGCGGAGTCGCTGGATGTCAAAGTGGGTTCGACGGTAATGGTGACCAGTCCCCAGGGGGAGCTGACGCCGCTCGGGCTAATCCCTAAGTTTCAGAGTTTTAAGGTTGTCGGCATCTTTCGTTCGGGTTTCTATCAATATGACTCCAGCATGGGGTTTGTGAGCCTGGCGGACGCGCAGCGGCTGTTTGGGGAGCCGGACGTGATCTCCGTAATCTCCTTCAAAGTCGACGACCTCTACCGCGCCGATGCCATCGGCAGGGAAATTGAGCGCGCAGCGGGACCAGGTTTCCTGACCACGAACTGGATGGAGCAGAACCGGGAGCTCTTTCGCGCCCTCAAGCTGGAGCAGATCGTGACTTTCATCGTCATCGGCCTCATCGTTTGTGTCGCCGCGCTCAATATTTTCAATGCGCTGACCATGATGGTGATGGAAAAAACCAGGGACATTGCCGTGATGATGTCGTTCGGAGTGCAACCGGGCCAGGTGAGGCGGATTTTCCTGTTGCAGGGTCTTCTGATTGGGCTTACGGGCACTTTCCTGGGCTTGATTGCCGGTTATGGGCTTTCCTGGCTGGGCGGCCACTACCACTTCATCCATCTTTCGGCGGAGGTGTATTCCATCGATTATCTTCCTTTCGCTACCCGCTGGACGGATGCGCTGATCGTGGCGGCCGTCTCGCTTGGGGTTTCGCTTCTGGCTACGCTCTATCCTTCCAGTTCCGCTGCCAAGATCATGCCTGCCGAGGCTTTGCGATACGAATAGCTGGATTTCGGTAAGAGCCGTATCGCCGGCGAATGGATCGAGGGAGCCGTCAAATGCATCCAATGGGAACATAGAGATAGCTGCGGGAACGACTATGCAGCCGTTTTTGTGAGGGGAAAAAGCCCACCGGGTAAAGCGTCAGCATCCGCTATACCCAGTCCTTTTTCGGAACCCCTCCCATGAACGCGCTTCCGCTCAAGGGCTGAAGGGTGATAGAGGTAGATATGGAATCGGCAGCGGTGGCGAACGTGGAGACCTTTGGCGGATTGACGCCGGGGACAGATCCGGGCCCCTCTGGCTCCGCGCCGTTGCTTAGGATCGACCGCCTGTCGAAGGAGTACGTTACCGGGCGTGGAAGACTGGTCCTTTTCGAGGATGTCACTTTCGAGGTAGGGGCCGGGGAACTGGTTGGCTTGGTTGGTGAATCCGGCGCAGGCAAAAGCACGCTTCTGCACATGATGGGAGCGCTTGATAGGCCCACCGGCGGTGAGGTATACTGCGCCTCTACCCCCTTAAGTTTTCTATCCACGAAGCAAGCCGCCGAGTTCAGGAACCGCAAAATCGGTTATGTTTGGCAATTTCACTATCTGCTGCCGGAGTTTACAGCGGCGGAAAACGTAGCTTTACCCCTTTTGGCGCGCGGAAAGTCTAAGAGGCAGGCCCTCGAAGAGGCGTCTCATTGGCTTTCCGAGGTAGGAATGGCGGAGCGTTCCGATCACCGCGCCGGGGAGCTGTCGGGCGGTGAACAGCAGAGGGTTTCGATAGCTCGGGCGCTGGTTACTCAACCACAGCTTCTGCTGGCCGATGAGCCAACGGGAGATCTGGATAACCGTACGGCTGATAACGTGTTCGGCTTGATCGAGCGCCTGCACGCAACTTATGGGCTGACTTCAATTCTGGTCACTCATAATCTGAGCCTGGCGCGGCGCTGCGGGCGAGTCTTGCGTCTGGCTCAAGGACGAATTGAAGAGTTGTCTCCGCAAGCCGTTTGAGCGGAGGTGTAAAGCGGCAATTGCAAGGCAAGAGCGTTTTCACTGTTCTCTATCTCACAAGGACTGAGCGACCGTGCAAACGCGATAGACCGGCCTATCGCCAAGTGAGAGTGGAGGGCCGGGAAATCTGGATGGATGCTGCGACTTGAGAGGGATTTCCTTTCAGGCCGCGGAACGAATAGAAGACAGAAATCAGGTCCTCTCTTCACACCCAGCCTAGCGGTCTTTCCGAGCAGCGGGCGCTGCCGGGAAGGCGGGAAAGTACGAAGGCCTAGCGCAACCGCCTGGATCTTCTGCCCTGAACCGGCAGGGATCGACGGGGAGATGGAGCGAAGGCTTTTCAAGGGGGAACATGTTCGAACGCTACACAGAAAAGGCGCGGCGCGTGATCTTCTTTGCGCGGTATGAGGCAAGCCAGTTTGGCTCTCCATACATCGAAACCGAGCACTTGCTGCTTGGCCTTCTGCGTGAGGATAAAGCCCTGACTAACCGCTTTCTTCGCTCTCATGCGTCGGTGGAATCCATTCGGAAGCAGATTGAGGGCCACACGACTATCCGGGAGAAGGTGTCGACTTCCGTCGATCTGCCTTTATCGAACGAATGCAAGCGGGTGCTCGCCTATGCGGCGGAAGAAGCGGAGCGTTTGTCGCACAAGCATATAGGGACAGAACATTTATTGTTGGGATTGCTGCGTGAGGAGAAGTGCTTCGCCGCGGAGATTTTGCACGAGCGCGGACTTAAGCTGCTCGCCATCCGTGAGGAATTGGCGCGGGCCACGCAGGATAAAGCTCCGGCATCGGCGCGCAACCGGGAATCGAGCCTGCTGGCTGAATTTTCCCGCGATCTGACGCAAGCCGCCATGGACAACCAGCTCGATCCGCTCGTCGGCAGGGATCAGGAACTGGAACGGGTGGTGCAGATCCTCTGCCGCCGCACCAAGAACAACCCGGTGCTGATCGGCGAGCCGGGTGTCGGCAAAACGGCAATTGTCGAAGGGCTGGCGCAACGCATTTCCGACGGCGAGGTGCCCAGTTTTCTTGCCGACAAGCGCGTTCTTGCTCTCGATTTGTCTCTCATTGTCGCGGGCACCAAATATCGCGGACAGTTTGAGGAGCGCCTGAAAACCATCATGAAGGAGTTGATGGAGAATCAGAACTCCATCGTATTCATCGACGAGCTGCACACGCTGGTCGGCGCGGGCTCGGCCGAGGGCTCCCTGGACGCGGCAAACATCCTCAAGCCGGCGCTTTCTCGCGGCGAAATTCAATGCATCGGCGCAACCACGCCGAGCGAATATCGTAAATCGATTGAGAAAGACCGCTCGCTTGAGCGCCGCTTCCAGGCGGTCAAGGTGCCTCCTCCCAATGAAGAAGACGCGGTGAAAATCATCATGGGCATCAAGGACCGCTATGAAAAGTTCCATGCGGTCAGCTATACCGATGATTCCATCAACTTTGCGGTCTCGCACTCCAGCCGCTATATTCCGGATCGCTTCCTGCCGGATAAGGCAATCGATCTGATCGATGAGGCGGGCGCGCGCGTCAAATTGCGGCAGACCTCTCTGCCGGAAGAGATCACCGAAGTGCAGAAGCGCATCAAGTTCATCGTGCATCGCATGGAGAACGCGATTGCCAATCATGAATTTGAAAAAGCCCGCTTCTACTCCGATGAAGAACGTAAAGAGCGCGAAAACCTGCGCGCTCTTCGTGACAAGTACCACCTGGATGACTCTACCGCGGGTATTGTCGGGCGGGAGGATATCGAGGACGTGGTGAGCCGGTGGACCGGCGTGCCGATCACTTCCATCAAGGAAGAGGAGACACAGAAGCTGCTGCGCGTCGAAGAAGAGCTGCACAAGCGCGTGATTTCTCAGGATAAGGCGATCTCGGCTTTATCCCGGGCGATTCGCCGCTCCCGCGCGGGTCTCAAGTCGCCCAACCGGCCGATTGGCTCCTTCCTTTTCCTGGGACCGACCGGCGTGGGCAAAACGGAGATGGCGCGCACTTTGGCGCAGTTCCTCTTCGGCAGCGAAAAGGCGCTGATCCGCTTCGACATGTCCGAGT
This sequence comes from uncultured Acidobacteriaceae bacterium, assembly GCA_963803615.1. Taxonomy (GTDB): domain Bacteria; phylum Acidobacteriota; class Terriglobia; order Terriglobales; family Acidobacteriaceae; genus PALSA-350. The sequence continues at coordinate 39,575 of CAWDNI010000068.1, read as the reverse complement.
TCATGGAGAAGCACTCGGTTTCGAAGTTGATCGGTTCTCCTCCGGGATATGTGGGTTATGAGGAAGGCGGACAGCTTACCGAACGGGTGAAGCGCTCGCCCTACTCCGTGGTGCTGCTGGATGAGATCGAAAAGGCGCATCCCGACGTCTTCAATATCCTCCTGCAGGTTTTTGAAGACGGCCAACTCACCGACGGGCTGGGCAATACGGTCGACTTCAAAAACGCCATCATCATCATGACCTCCAACATCGGAGCGCGGCATTTACAGAGGAAACAGGGCCTCGGCTTCCAGTCCGACCGGGAAGATCTGGTGATGGACAAGATCGAAGATCTGGTCAAAAACGAGGTCAAGCGGACGTTCAATCCGGAGTTTCTCAACCGCCTGGATGAAGTCATTATCTTCATGGCGCTCTCGGATGCCGACCTCATTCAGATTCTCGAGCTGCTGGTACAGCAACTGAACGCGAATCTGATCCAGAAGGCGATCACCATTTCCGTAACCGAAGAGGCTAAGAAGTGGATTCTGGAGAAAACGCTGGTCGATCGTACTTATGGAGCGCGTCCGCTGCGCCGTGCGCTGCAACGCTACGTCGAGGATCCGCTTTCTGAAGCTCTGATCGGCGGGGGCATACCGGAACGTCCGGCATTCCTCGAGGTTTATCTCGAAAACAACCAACTCTTCTATCGTCCGGTGGTGGATGTTGGAGAGGAGAAGTCCACGGGAATTCTGCTCTTCAGCAGTTAGGTAAGTTGTCAACTCTAAAAACTCTGCAGCCGGTCTTTTCAGACCGGCTGTTTTGTTTGCTCGCTCGCTGTTCCCGGCTAAAGCCGGGAACTACGCCGGTGGAAGCCCTGGACTTTCAGTCCAGGGAGGCGGACCTTCTAGGTCCGCCGAAAGAGGCTAGCTAGCTAAATTAAGGGCTTTTAGCCCTGGTGTCGTGATGTTCGGGTCACGTCATGTCACGTTTATGAGAAATCCCGCCTAGGGCCCGCCTAGGCCTGTTAACAAGCCCTAGCATTTCGCTCTTCACGTTGCGAGCGAGGTCGTGGCTTTGAGCATGCGATGGGTTCGCCTCAGTTTGGCGGAGAGCAAAAGCAAGAGCAGCCCCAAAATGCCGGTATAGATCGCCACCCCACCGGTGAGGGCTCTCTCCGGCTTATGCTGAAAAACAATCAGCAGGACGCCCGCGGCGATCGACCACATTCCCGTTACCCCCAGGTACAGACGCCTGCACTCCCCCTTATCGGCATGAAGGGCGATGATGCAATAGACAGCGCCCAGGATCATTGCATGCACGGCAAAGAGCACCACCACCATCGAAAACTTAAGGCCGAAGCCAAAGGTCATTAAAAAAGCCGGGCCGATGGCCAGATTCAAGACTCCATCGATGAGCAGAAGCCAACGGTGCTGGAGTCTTGCGTCAAAGGCATAAAGCGCGCCCACCAGGAGGATGATCCCGAAAAGACAGATGTAGAAAGTGAATACAACCAGCAGGTAGAGAAAGCCGATCGGCTTCAGCAGGCGAAGCGCGACAACGTAACTGAAGAAATAGCACGTCAATGCGAACGCGACCGAGACCAGGCCTTTGATGGTAAACATCCACCACAATTCGCAAAGCTCGTCCATGAATTCCGCCAACATAACTTGAGAGATGGTTATCTCGCGATCGCTTGTGGAAGCCGCAGTACATATGCATAGCGGCCGGGAAGAGTAGCCGGCAGCTCGACCTTAAGATTGTCCTCGTCTGCCGTCCAATGCAACGGCCGCGTGTAACCCAGGAGATGGAGAGTAGCGCCGGGCCTTACCGAGATCCCTTGTAATGTGATTTCGGAATGCTGGGGCTTTCCCAAAAGAATAGCGAAGATATCGTTGTTTTTGCGAGTGAATCGCACATCGATGCCTTCGGCGCTCTTGCCCGTGGCCTGCGTCCAGGGTTGCGTTCCATAGATGGCCTCGCCATTCTGGTGCAGCCAGGCGCCAAGCGCGCGCAACCGCTCCATCTGCACCGGCGGAATGGTTCCATCCGCTTCCGGCCCTACGTCCAGAAGCAAATTCCCGTTCTTGCTTACGATATCCGCCAGCAGATAGATCAATTGGTCCGGCGGGATGGTCTCCGCTTCGCCTTCGGCCCGGTTGTATCCGAACGATCTGCCAAGGCCGCGGCACTCCTCCCATTTCTTGGCTTGGATATGATCCAGCTTGGCGTATTCGGGCGAAGTGAAATCGGAGTGCTTCACGCCAAAACGGTCGTCGATCACACCGTCCGGAACCGTGTTGTAATAGTCGGCCATGATCTGGAGCGGGTGGCCGGATTTAGGCCAATCGATGTCGTTCCACAGAACGGAAGGATGATAACGCTCAATGAGTTCACGGATCTGCGCATCTGCGTACTTGCCGTAGGCCGCACTCTCCGGTTTGACCTTCTCATAGTCGGCGGGCTCGCGTATCGGACCGGGAACGAACGTCCAATCGTACCCACCTGAATAGTAGACACCCATGCGCATGCCCTGCTTGCGAACGGCGGCCGAAAGCTCGCCGACAATGTCCCTGCTGGCGTGCTGACGATCTTTGGGCAGAGTAGGGTTCGGCGTGGAGCTGGGCCACAAGGTAAAGCCTTCGTGGTGTTTGGTCGTGAGCACTACATATTTCGCCCCGGCCTCGCGGAAGATTGTGGCCCACTGGTCCGGCTTCCATTGCTTGATCTGCTGGTCGAAGACCGGCGCAAAATTGTAATAGTTGTAGTGAGCGCCGTAATGTTCCCGATGGTAGGCCTGGGTAGGGGAACCATCGATCCGCATTACGTTGTAGTACCACTCCGCGTAGGGATTGTTCTTGATGTAATCGACGTTGCGAAAATCGTGGTTAGGATGAACCAAGGGAGCCCAGCCGGGCACCGAATAGAGTCCCCAATGGATAAAGATGCCCAGCTTTGCGTCGGCGTACCACTGCGGAAGCGGGTGCTGGTTGAGTGACTCAAGAGTAGGCTGATAGTGAGTTGCGGCCTGTGCACGGACCTGAAAAACGAACAAGGCGAGCAATAAGACCTTCAGCGCAACTCTCCATAAGCCGCCCGCCATTCGGTTAGTCATCTTGATTTTCCTTTCGATCGACGCCAGAGAAATCCGAGTGCTCTCTATCTTCCGCTACATGGGCCGCGTATATCCCTGTTGCTGATATTTTGCGAGTAGTTGAGAGAGCCGTTCGACGATCTCCGGCCGTTGTTGATAAACATTGTGCATTTCATGGGGATCCCGGGCCAGATCATAAAGTTGGCCCTGGGGACCGCCCGGCGCAGGCTCTACGCGTTTTGGGAAAGAGAAGCCTCCGGAGCCAAGCCCCTCTTCCAGTTTCCAGTTGCCTTCTCGAATACATAGCATGCCGTCGATGGAATGGTCCACCAGAGACTCGCGCACCGGTTTCTTGTTTTCTCCGAGCAGAGCGGGAAGCAAATTAAAGCTGTCCTCCGCCGCATTCGATGGAAGCGAAATCCCTTCGATCGCCGCCGCGGTAGCCATAAAGTCGCACAGGCAGCCAAGCTCATCGCAGACGGAGCCGGGTTGAATATGTTCAGGCCACCGGGCGATAAATGGGATGCGGTGGCCGGCCTCCCATATATCGGCCTTCTCTCCTCGCCAATCCGCATTGGCCCGGTGCTCAAATCGAGCCAAATCTTCGGGCTTCCAGTCGGCGCCGTTATCGCTGGTAAAGATGAGCAGCGTGTTGTTTTGAAGACCCGCTTGGTCGAGAGCCCGCATTACCCGCCCTAGCATGTCGTCCACTTCCGCCACGTAGTCACCATATTTTCCAGCCTTGGATCTTCCTTGGTCCTCCGCCACGGGAACCCACGGAGTATGGGGTGACGGCATAGCAAAGTAGAGGAAGAGCGGCTGCTCCGGATGCGATCTGCGCTCGCGAATAATGTCCACTGCCTTGTTGGTTAAGGTCGGCAGGACCTGGGGGATGTCAAAATGCGGCGCCATCGGACCCGGCCGCCAAAAGACGCCACGGGGTTCTTTGCTGCCCGGAGTCGAGGATGTGGGTTGCTCCACGGCGTGGTCATTTTCAAAGTATAGGTATGGCGGCATGTCGAGCGATGCCGGAATTCCAAAGTAGTAATCGAAGCCGTGATCGGTGGGCGCCGGATGCAGCGGCTTGGTAAAGTCGGTCTTGGCCTCGTCGCCTAGCCCTAGATGCCATTTGCCTACGCCGGCCGTGTAGTAACCGGCCGATTTCAGCATGGACGCAACCGTCATCCGGTTGGGTTCAATCAGATTGGGAGAATAGCCATTCAGTACTCCCTGTTTCAATTCTGTGCGCCAACAATAGCGGCCCGTAAGTATGCTGTAGCGGCTCGGAGTACATACGGCATCGGAGGCGTGCATATCCGTCCAGCGCATGCCCTGGCCGGCTAAATGATTGGCGTTTGGCGTTGGGACTGCGGATGCGGCGTTATAGCAATCCAGGTCCCCCCATCCTAAATCGTCGGCCAGAACAAATACGATGTTGGGTTGTTGTTTGCCGGTCTGTTTCGCGAAACCCTGCAAAGCCCATGCAGCGGACAACATTCCTAATCCCGAACAAAAATCCCTACGGTTCACCGGACACATCGATGCTCTCCTGAATTATTCTCTTGACGGACTTCGCAGGGAACAACGCCGTCCGAAGGATGGGGCGCCCTCACGTGTAATGATTTTAGAATCCGTATCCTACCAGGATTCGCTCGGAATGACTTTCGAGAGCACTTTTCGAGTTGGGCTCGCCGATGCCGGCGGGGACACAATGCTTAAATTCATCCAATTAATTAAGCTGGAACAGCGACGGTGGCGGGTGGAACTGAAGGGCGTATCTTTGATCGGATTTGGCGAAGGAATCGGATTGAGCAACGGCGGGAAAGTGGCTGGATTTACCGGAATCGGGAGCGTACTCGGGCAAACCTATGGACATCAATGAAGTCTGATTTGGCCAGCGAGATAATTGCACGACCGGAAACTAAGCACGCCTATGCCATTCGCAACGGGGTGCTTTGCGCGTTGGCGGTCGCTGTGGCGCTGTTCGCCACCTATCCGGTTGCGGACCTGGGTATCGTCGACGATTGGTCGTACATCAAGACGGCCCTCGACTTCGCCCGCACCGGACATTTCATTTTCAACGGCTGGGCCACAACCATGCTCGGGTGGCAGGTCATTTTAGGCGCGGCGTTCATCAAAGTCTTTGGCTTCTCTTTTACGGTTGTGCGTTCGTCATTGTGGCTTCTTGCATTGGCGAGCGTATTCCTGTTTCACCAGATCCTCCTGCGTTTCGGCATCAGACCCGCAAACGCCGTCTTCGGCGCGCTAATGCTTGGGCTCTCGCCAATCTTCGTTCCGCTGGCGGTGACCTTCATGAGCGATATCCCGTCGCTGCTTGTCATTCTTCTTTGCATTTATATGTGCCAACGTGCAATCGCGGCCGATACCGATCGCTCTGCTCTCCTGTGGCTGTGTTCCGCAACTCTTATCAATGTCGCCGGGGGTACGGCTCGCCAGGTTGCGTGGTTGGGATTTCTGGTTATGGTGCCGTCGACGGCCTGGCTTCTGCGCAGAAGGCGCGGCGTCTTGCCGGCTGCATTCCTGATGTGGGCAGTTGGTTTCATTGCGATACTTGGGGTGCTGCATTGGTTCAACCAGCAACCGTATACCGTATCGGATAATGCATTCATTTCGGCTCCCATCAGCCGGGCAATGGCGTTTTCCCTGCCACTGCTGCTGGTAAAAACCTTGTTGTGCATGACGTTAGTCCTCCTGCCGCTTTTCTCCGCAGCGTTTCCCGTGGTTGGAGAGTTGAGTCTCCGGGCGCGGGCTCGTGTGGGATTCCTCATGCTGGCGGTCGTGCTTATCTATGTTTTTCTGAGATCCCGCGGGACGCTCGAACACGCCCTCATGCCGTGGATCTTTAACACCATCGGCGCCCAGGGCATCGTGCCGGCCCACATGGGATACATGTTAGGATCGCCGCCAGTGACCTTGGGGCTGGGAATGCGGGTCGCCATTTCGTTGATTGTGGTGGCGGCGGACCTGATATTTGTCGAATGGGCAATCTCCAGGCGATCCTTCCCCGGCCCCATCGAAAACAGATTGAAAATTAAGGATTCTTCGTGGCGAGAAATAGCTTGGATTCTGGGTCCCTACGCGCTGACCTACGTCGGCCTCCTGCTGCCGCGAGCTATCCATGGCTTCATTTTCGATAGGTACCTGCTCCTGCTGCTGCCTGCCGCCATCATCGTGCTGCTCAAGTTTTTCCAGGAGAAAGGCGGAATGGAGCCCGGCGTAATCGGCTGGATTGTGCTCAGCGTGTTTGCCCTCTACACCGTGGCGGATACCCATGACTGGTTTGCGCTGGATCGCGCGCGTCTGGCTGCCGCCGGCCGCATCCTTGCTCTTGGCATCCCAAGGACAGCGATCCAGGGAGGATTTGAATATGACGGTTGGACACAAATCCAAAATGGCGGCCACATCAACCAGGCGTTTATCCGCGTGCCCAAAGGAGCCTATGATCCCAACGTGCCCCCTTTGCCGCTGGCTCCGGACTGCTCCTTTCCGTTTTCCATGAATACGCCCGCGATAAAGCCGAAATACTTTTTGACCTATGAACGCAAGGATTGCCTGGCGCCATCGGAGCTTCCTGCCGTGCCCTATCGCGCGTGGCTGCCCCCTTTCCATCGCACCGTCTATATTCAGCAGCTCCCGCCGAATGCAAAATAGTGTATTTCCCCGTCAGTCAGATTTAGAGTAACCAGTGATGACAGTTCCCGGCCGGGTTACGATCGGACTCCCAACAATCAATCGCAGCCGTTTGGCCCAGCGTGCAATCGGGAGCGTACTCGGGCAAACCTATCGGGATATCGAACTCATCGTTTCCGATGACGCATCGACCGATGACACAGTCGCGAGTGTCGAACAGATCGTCGAACAGATCCGGGATGCTCAGAATGCCAGATCCAGGATGCGCGGATCCAGGATGCGCGGATCCAAAATGCGCGGCTGGTTCTTTACAAGCAAAAGGAGCGGCTCGGACTTGCCGGGAACTTCGATTTTTGCCTGCGGCATGCGACGGGCGAGTTTTTTCTGTTACTCGGAGACGACGATGTTCTCTTGCCCACGGCAATAGAACGGCTGGTGGAACCTTTTCTTGGGCAGGTCATGGGGGTCGAGCCGGATTCCGTCGGTATGGTTTGGTGTCCCTGCTTTATCGCGGATGCCGAAGGCAAGCAGCTATGGATTACAGACAGCGGCCCCTCCACTGAAACGCCTGCCTCCATGATTGCTGCGCTGATAGCAGGCAACAGAGGTTCGCGGCTGAGCGGTATTCTTGTGCGAACTGAAGATGCGATTGCCGTTGGAGGTTACGAAAAACGGCATGGAGACCAATGCGACCTGGGAAACTGGGGACGTGCCGCGTTGCTTCGCGATTTTGTTGTCTGCGTCAATGAACCGCTCGTTCAATATACGAACCACCATGCCAGCACCACGAGCCAATCATCGATCCGGCAATGGCAGGAATGGGCAAGCATTATGCACGCTGATCTGCTCGCCGGCGCCCGTATAAGCCGCGATCCGGATGCGGAACGCAAGATCAAGTCTTTAAAGAAGAATATGGACAGCGGCGCCGCGTTGGGAATCCTCATCCAAACGATTGGGAAGCCACGCTGGATTCGTAACGCAGTTTTGCAATTCCTCCGAGCTCCCGGAGTGTTTCTTACTCCCTACATGTTTCGTAGACTACTCAAGGATGGTTGGAAACTCTTGAGGCTGCGGCGAAATGGCAAAGACGCTCCGCAGACGGTGAGCGTCGTGTCCGGTAAAATACGCCCGGCGGTCATGAGCAGATCCGGCGAAGCGCCTATCATTACGATTGCACTTGTCCTCTACAAGCGTAAGGCAGAGGAGAGCGAGGCCTTCACCAGTCTTCTAGAAAATTTGAATGAACATCCGGAGCTCAGAAGGCGTTTTCGACTTATCATCTTCGATAACTCACCGGAAACACATGCTACACCAACTGTCCCCTGTTCCTATTACATATATCGGCGACCCATCGAACCCGGGCTTAGCAGGGCCTTACAATAAGGCGCTTGATCTGGCTGACGGCTTCGGCTCTCCCTGGTTGCTGCTGCTCGACCAGGATACTAAAATTACGGCGCATTTTCTGATCGAGCTTTGCGATGCCACCGCTGCTGCACCTCCAGCGGTAGTGGCTGTCGCGCCGAAGTTGCTGGAAGGCAGGACGGTGCATTCCCCGACGCGTCTTCCGTGGCTAGGCCCGCGTCCTCTGGATCGTAGGTTCACGGGTATCGCGAAGTGGCCTCTCATGGTTTGCAATTCCGGGGCCTGCCTTCGCGTCTCCGCATTGCGAAGGATCGGCGGCTTCCCAAGACGATTCTGGTTGGATTATCTGGATTACGCGGTATTTCATCTGTTGCAGCAAGCTGGAGGCCGCGTGCAGATATTGGGTACTGTACTAGAGCACGAATTGAGCATCGCGGATCTCGACACCAAAGGCTCACACCAAAGGTATGCCAATTTCCTTCGAGCCGAGCGTTCTTACTATCGAAACTATGGGTCGGCAGTCCAAAGGGCCTTCGCCCAATTGCGGCTGCTGAAGGAGTTCCTCTACCTTCTTCTGCACACAAAAGACAAAACCTATGCTCGGATGTGTCTCCGCGCCGCATTGCAGTTTTCGGATATGCGCAATCACTGAGTCCGGTGAATGCGCCACCTGCTGCTATCTCGGGCCCTTGAGATCTTAGGCCACGAACTCGTCGACAACCAAGTAGGGTGGCCGCGCCTGGAGCGGTTTAACCTTCTGGGCGTGTATCGGCTAGGATTTGCTCGCAAGGGTGACGAGATGGATTTCTCGCACTTCCTGGCGCACGATGGAGAAACCAACCTCCTTCACCAGTTGTGCTGCCGTTTCGAGCTCGAACACGTGATGATGAATGGCCCGGAACTCAGCATTTTTGAGACACCGTTCTTTGAATTGCTCTGGCGTTCCCGCTGGCGGATCGCGGGACAGGTCGTGAAGGGCAAGAACTTCACCCAGATGGAAGAGGTCGCTCTCCGGCGTGTCCCGCTGAAAATCCTCGCGCAGGTGTTCCAAGGATGTTACGGGGCGCCGCCAGTCAAAGGTATAGCGGCGATTGGGAAGTATGAGGAGAAGAAGCCCACCCTCTCGAAGCACACGCCTCCACTCCAAAAGCGCCTTCATCGGGTTCGCGATATGCTCCAGTGAATGCGACGAGATCAGGCAATCGTAAGCCTCGTCATTCACCGGCAGTTCGGTTCCTTCGCAGACCAGAGTCTCTCGGAACTTCACTGCATCGCTCTGCCAAAGAGTGACCGTCGAGTAGTTGACGTTGTCCACGCTTTTCAGACAGGAATAGAGGGGGAGCGGCCCCTCATCACCGAAAAGATCGCTGGGACCGCCTATCTCGAGGGCTCGCATCCCTTGCAAATGATGCCGGTAGGGTCTCGCTTTCAGGTGATGCCGATAGGCTCTTGCTAAAAAGCTGGTATCAAGGCGGCCTACCAAGTCCGGGCCAGCCATTTTCTTGAGGAATGCTTTCAAAGGCATGTCAAACTTCCCTGCGCTTGAAACTAGAGGAGCCAGTGTTTTGTATCATTTGTACCCTGATCGGTTACATTAAATACGTGATTAGGGGAATGCGAAAGTACTCGACGGCGAATCTTTATGATCGTTCAGGCCAAGACTTACCAATCAGGGACAGGAGGTAAACGAGCGCCCGCTTTGTCACTCGGCGCAATGCTTGATAGTAGGGCCACAGGAATCCGAGAATGACATATGGACCGCCAAAATTCTTGAAAATAACGCGATATACCTCGTGTTTGACACGCCTGTCGCAAGAAACACCGCCTGTCTGATGATAGGACACAACGATCTTATCGAAGATCCGAACTCGTTTCCCCTTCTTAAGGAATCTTTGATTTAGGTCGAAATCGGCATACACTCCATAGCTTGCGTCATAGACAAGGTCCGGAGTCCGCCTGTAAAAAGTGCCCTGATGATGCCACGTGTTTACGATTCGAAGAACAGAGCTTAGAATCGGACGAAAAATCTCGTCTGTTGTCTCGACAGCGAAGGAGACAACGTCTGCTTTCTCCGCGAGACACTTGGCTAGCTCTTCACGCGGTATGAACTTGAGAGTGTCGCCCTCGTTAAGGTGCAGGATGTATTCACCGCGCGCGGCAGCGATTCCTTTGTTCATCGCGTCGTAAATCCCAGAGTCGGCTTCACTCAACCAGTAATCGATTCTGTCGTCCCACTCTCGCAAAATCTCCAAGGTTCCATCGCCCGAGCCACCGTCGATAATGATCAGCTCAAACTGGCTATGGTCGAATGCAGATATGTTGTTAAGCAGCCTAAGACATTCCTCTTTGGCACGAAATAGAACGATGACAATTGAGACTAAGGGAGGCTGTGCGCGACTTTCTCCCTGAAGTCGCCGGCCACCTTCGAGGCGCTGGGTACTTTCCGGCTGCATCAATCGTGTGACCTATCTATCACGAGCCAATCTTAAAAATAGAAACCCTAACTAGAACTGACGTGCAATCATGCCGAGCGGCTCGAAATTGAAAACCAGCGTCGCTTCGTATGCAGAATCATTACCGTTCCTCAGGACACACGGCTACTCTCGAATTTAAGGCTCTCATTACTTCAATGGCGTCCCACTCAGCGCTTCAAAGTCAGACCCCATCAGAGACTTCCTGCGGTAAAGCCTATTTACTAGGCTGGATGTTCTTTCACCGCATGCCAAGCGAAACTTGGTGGCGTTCATCGGTTGACAGGTAAAAAGGTGGTAGCCACCACTTGATATAACGTAGCGGCCAAAATGCTCGGCAAACTTTTGCAAAGAAGCGGGCGTATAAAATGAGACATGTTGTCCCCCCCGGACAGCGTAGTACCACCAGTTCGGCGGAACGGGTGGAGGATCCGGCATCAACAATGTTGTCGTCAAGAGGTTGTCCGACATAGCAAAGGCCGGGGCAGCGTCCTCCAGTGGGTTCGGGAGATGCTCTAGCACCTCGAAAGCTGTCGCCAAGTCGTATCGAGTGCCTGTTGAGTATTCAAAACTTCTGGCGTGGAGGTTCTTTGCGTACAAGTCACTCCAGAAGAAGTTGAATCCACGATCTCGCATCAGTCGGACGAAAGTTCCATGACCGCCACCATAATCCACAAAGTTTTTACCGCCCGGAAAGAGCAAGGAGATTACCGCAGACGTAATAGCGGAAGCCCGCAAATTTCTATGGATCACTCCGACATCAATAACCTGTAACGCCTCTGCGTATGCCTCGGCAAGCCAGTGTGGCTTTTCAGTCTGTACGAAGCCGCAGTTGGGACAGCGATAGTAGAGAACGTGGTGCTTCTCTATCAGAATCGCTTCACCAAATTTCACTGAGGAGGCGTGACAGATCCCGCAAATCATATTCTCAAACTATGGGGCCGGGGGAAGCCAGCGTCAAGGATTCTTACCCGCTCCCCTCAGATTCTCGCACGATGGCAGCCCTCACTGCCAGAGCGACAGTGCGTCCACAACAATCCGCTTATATGCCTCTCCGAAGGCTTCTTGCCTAGCAGGAAACTGCTTCCGTGCTAGTTCCTGCATTTCAGCGTCATGCTGCGGATCGAAAACATTCTGCGCATCCAGGAGTGCATTTGCCAGTGCATCTGGATCCGCCAATGGGAAAAAGATACCCCGAGGCGGGGCCTGCTCCCGATGCACTGGAATATCGGACAGGAGAATCTGCTTGCCCATGGACTTTGCTTCCTCGACGCTTGTGCTCCACCCCTCAAATCGTGAAGGATTCACAAATGCGATGGTATGCTGCATGAGGCTGGCGAGATGATCAAATGGGATCGAGCCCAAAACTCGGAAGGCGTCAAGCACGTTGCATTCCTTTACATACTCCATCAGAGAAGCAAAGAAGTTAGGATCTCGGGTATCATCCGTTACGCCGGTAGCGAGAACGGTGATTCGCGTACCTTGTTGCTTCAGTTTCTTTAGCGCATCGATGACAACGCGATGATTTTTATGCGCCCAGAACTGATTTGGTAGCAAAAAATAAGGCCCATCGAAACCATAGAGTCGCTGCAGTTCTGGCACACTCGAAGTGCTCTGGAGCGGTGCTGGACTCGCAACGAATCGCAAAACAGTCGCTTTACGGCCACAGTCCGGAGCAAAGGTTTCGAGGTCTGATCGTGCGCATTCGCTGCTCACAATCACTCCGTCGCACTGCAAGCAGATATTCATGTACTCGCGATCGCGGTACTGGAGATCTTTCGAGCTGAAGAACTCTGGCAAGTGCACATGCTGGAAATCCGGAACCCACCCGATCGTAGGCAAGAATCCCCTAGCTGTGGCTGACTGTATGCCTAAATGGCCGGAATGCGAAAGGATTGCGACTCCGTGCTTTGTCAGTAGTTTTCGCAACAATCTGTCTTGTGAGGTGGCTCTTATATAGGCACTTCGAGCGAACCACGCCAGACTATTGGGATCGAACAGGGGCGCCCGTACGAGTTGCACATCAGAGAGGCCGACCGACGGGTCAGAGGTTCGCAGCCCGGTAAAGAGAATAGGTGTGATGTCCTTATCGGGTAACGTGCGAAGCGCGGAAAAAAGGTTTTTTAGATAGTTGCGGCCGCCGAGCCAATGGTCAGGGTGCAAAATAAAACCGACTTTAATGTCCTTTTGGCTGTTCATAAGAACTCCGCAACTCTCTATACGGATATATTGGATCGCCACCACGCCGCATACTCAGTGACTCCGTCCCGCCATGACCGTCGAGGCAGCCATCCCCAAGCCTTTGCGCGGTCGATTTTGGCAATATATTGGGCCGGATCTCCAGCACGCTTAATACCGGAAAAACTAGGCTCTACATTCTGTTGAAGAAGACCATGGCCGAGGTGCAACAGCAGATCACGTACCGCGACCCCTTCTCCGCTGCCCCCATTCACCGTGGGGCATCGGGCGCTAGCGTGCTCAACAGCCTTTAGCAACAGTTCAGCCGCATCTTCAACATGCAGCCAGTCACGGACCTCGTTGCCTGTACCCATGAAGATTCTGTCATTCCTTGTGAACTTGCCACAGGCGTCCCAAAGAAGCTGCTTGCGAAGGCCACATCCGTAAACAGAGAAAAGGCGCGCAATGGCGGCGGCTACACCGAACTGGGACGCGAACGACGCGATCAACTGCTCGGCCATCAACTTGTGGACTCCATATTGGGAAATAGGTGCAGTGCGACTGTCTTCTTTGATAGGAGGCTCATCAACGGCCCCATAGACGCTCGCACTGGAGGGATAGACCACACGAGTCATCGGGGAAACGGAGCGAACAAATTCAAGAACGTGCGCGGTAGTTGTGACGGAGCGTTGAAAATCTTCTAAAGGATTTTGCATCGAAAAGCCAACTGACCCGCTCCCGGCGCAGTGGACAATTGCCGCAGGCTTTCCTGCGTATTGCTGCAAAGCTCGCAACGTAATGTCAGCACAATGCCAATCATTGAGACCCCAGGCCATCCATTCCGGTTTCGTCCACACGCCGTGGCCGATGCCGAGAACCGTGCAGCCCTCCCGAGCAAACAGACGAGCCACGTGGCGGCCGATGAACCCATTTGCGCCAGTCACTAGAACCTGGCATCCAGGGCTCAATTGAAAGCTATCGTTCTTCAATGGGGAGCTCTCGAATTACTCTTGCCGGGTTGCCCGCGACGACCGTCCAAGCCGGAACATCCTTCGTGACAACCGACCCCGCACCCACGACCGCGCCCTCTCCGATTTCGACGCCTTTCAGTATGATCACGTTCAATCCTACCCAAGCCTTGTTGCCAATTCGTATGAATTTTGTGGTGACACGCGACCAATCCTTAATATTAGGGTTCTTGTAGTGATTCTTGACGTCCTCCTTGCGGTCTGCCCAAGCGATCGGATGTGAGTTGTGATCGACAATAGTGCATCCCCAGGAAATAAGAACGTCGTCTCCAATCTCAATCCGAGTGGCACTGGCTATCAAGGAAACTCCGACGAACGTATTCCTACCTATAACAATGGAGGCCCCCTCTCTCTCTGAGACGAGACCAGCTTCCACTATGCTGCCCTCCCCGATTTCCAAGCAGCTCCCGGCATGCATACGAATATCTCGGAACTTGACCTTCGCGGCAGGGTTGATCTTGACGTTTGGATGACGCAGTAAGGCTCTGCGTGCCCTGAACTCAAGAATTGGAATCAGCCAGGTGAACATCTATGCTCTCATATTGCAGTTTATTCAGTTGATATGCAGTGTGCCGGTCTCGCTGCCATCTGCTCGAGCAGACGGGGGACGTAAAAGATGCTTGGTAACATTGCGATTAGCCCATAAGTGATAATGGTCGCCCACGGGACGCCAATTATCCCATAGCGCCCCGCAAGTAGAATTTTCGTGGCCAAGCATGCTATCGCAAAAATGATAGAAGTGATTATTTGAAACTTCATGATGCCTCCGCCGTTGAAGAACATTGAAAGTGTTCCACCGCAGCTACTTATGACGGCCCAAATAGCGAATCCTAGCAGCAGCAAAAATGGAGGATTGATTTTTGGTCCAACCCACCAGAGAAGCAATCGATTGGAGAGAAACAGTAGCGCCACGGAAGCGGCCGCTGTCAATGCGAGAACTGCTAAAAGTGTGCGGTAAAGCGTTCGCCGCACCCAAGAAATATCTCCACGGGAAAGTGCCTCTCCATACGCTGGCCACAGAGGGGTCGTCATCAACGTGACCAAAAGCCCGATCATCGAAAACATGCGCTGCGGGATCGAAAAGATTGTTACATCCGATACGCCTAATATACGCGCCACAATGAAATTATCGGCCGAATATGCTATCGCAACAACGACCTGCAGAACAAAGAACATTCCGCCGAGTTTGGTGATCTGCGAAATAGATTCGCGGGAGACAAGGTGCAATCGTGGCAATAAATCACGACGGTCGAAGCCGAAAAAATGTACCGCATTCATCGCTACTCCCACAACAGGAGCACCAGCAAAGGCTACTACGAGCATAGGCAAACCAAAGCGGAAATGGATGACAGCCAGAATCCCTAAAAGGCCGAGGAGGCTGGAACCCAACTGCCAGATATTTGACCGGAAGCCCTCCTGCAGACCTAGTTGCACACGCTGTACCACGTCAAGTGGTATGTTCAGGACAAAGCAGACGACAAACACTGCCATCGCTGGCCCAGCCTCGAGGCGGGCATTGGCTGAGGTAGCCCGGAAAAAATTGCCCCATGAGACGAGCCCGTACGCGCAGAGGAAGAGGGCTAATAATCCAAGAGCAATACCAGATAATACGAAAAATCCGCTTGAAATTGCCTTCTTGAGGGCCTCCGAGTCATCTTTGCCGGACGCGCTGGCGACAGTATTCAACACGCCGTTGCCGATCCCAAAATCGGCAAAGCCTGCCATAGCCAGTACGGAGCTAATGGTCATCCACAGTCCAAAACGTTCCGTGCCAAGATAATGTAAAGTGAGCGGTACGGTGATCAGGGAAACTCCTACGCTTACAGCGCGCGCTGCCACGGACGTGATTCCTGTGAGCGCCGCCCGGCCGTGGCGTGCGTCAGCACGCAGTGTTGGGTCCGGGCTATTAATCGCGCCGGACCGGATGCCGTTTCGCAGCTGCTGAATGATTGCGATGGTCTTCATTCCATCCAATCCTTAGAGACCGTCGAAAGGGCCGAGCCGAGTCGCATCATGTAGTGAGAAGAATAACTTTAAAGATTGTTGAATATTGTTGTGTGATTTACTCATCTGCGCCTTGCTGGGCCCACAAACAAAATGTTCGCAATTAGCGGACCGAATCAGCTTGTGCTGTTTCAAAGGTACGACTCCTTCACCAACTCCAATCCAACGCCGAAGCATCGAAGCTCCTTAATCGCTCAGCGGACGAGAGGCGCGGCGCGTGCGCCTTTTCGTCCAGAATTACACGGACATCGCAGACCACCGGCTCCAGCGTATCAAGCACTCTGAGGAAGGGCGGCAGCACAAGCGCCGCAAGTACACTCACGCCCAGGCGCGCCAGGTTCGCCACTGAGTTTTTGGCAATCGTAAGTGAGCTCTGGGTTTTCATGCGGTAAAAGGATGAGACCAGGCAAAGCCCAGATCAGGCAGCCGTCGACTTGCTCGCGTGAACTTCAAGCACTGTGCCGTCGATCTTCTGAAGATAGGCGACCATTTCAAAAAGATTCCGCGCCTGCGGATTGCCTGTTGGGCCGAGCATCCGCATGAGACTCTTCGGAGACCGGCCCAGAGCTGCCCCAAGCTTGAGAAAACCAATCGTACCGTTGACGTACTCGCGCAATACCAGTTTTCCCGTTTCCACGTCCCCCGAAACCATGCAGGCTACCGCTTCGCTCAAAAGCTCACGGCGAAACCTCACATTTTTTTCGAGGTCTGTTTTAACTGTGTCGCTAAATTTTCGGGTGTTTGCCATCATTTCCCCGCTGGGAGACACACCTGCCGCGTTGATGTATTCGAGAAGTTCGATCATCTTTATAGTAACATATATGTTACCCTACCGAGCGAGTGCTACCACAGCCCGAGACCGCTTATCAGCAGCATGGACGACTTTTTTTCCCGGTCAACCGGACCGTCTTTCCAGAAAACATCCGGATCCAGGAGCGGGTTGGTGGAGAAAATTCTGAGTTGCCACTGGTCAACGTGCTCTTGCCGGCGCCATTTGCACCGGCGACGATGGTCAGAGTGGGCCTGCTCACCGTCCGGGCGGTGGCGCCGGGCTTCGATCTCGCGCGACTGTCCGTCGTGCCTCGATCTCTTCCAGCCGCTTGCGATCTTCGACAATCTTCGCTCTCGCCCCGTCGGCTAATCGCTGCGCGAATGCTATCCAATTGACAGCCATCACACTAGTTTACCCCTTGCTCATTAGGGAATCGCAGGCGCGCCAGGTTCGCGACAGAGTTTTTTGCAATCTTCAGTGAGCTCCGGGTTTTCATGCTGTAAGACACGTTTGTATCAGTCTTCCACCGGCGATTCCGACCTCGATGGATGAAACGGGTCGCAAAAGACTCGGCTTTGTATCAGGGCATGGCTTTTAGCCAGGCCGTTAGTGACGCAGGAACATCGGGGCTTTACAGGCTGCGGAAAAACTCCCAGAGTAGATACTTTTAATCCATCAGCAAAGTTGCTAATAGGGAAGGATGCGAGGCGAAGACGAGAAGCAGTCGGCGATGTTCAGCTATGTAACTTTGGAGCAGCGAGTGCCGGCGGATCATCCGCTACGCGGGATTCGGGTGATGGTGGATCGAGCCCTGGAGCGAATGGGCGGGGAGCTGGACAAGCTGTATGCGGCGACGGGTCGGCCGTCGATCGCGCCGGAACGGCTGATGCGTGCCTTGTTGCTACAGGTGCTGTACTCGGTGCGCTCCGAGCGGCAGTTGATGGAGCAGCTGAACTACAACCTATTGTTCCGCTGGTTCGTGGGCTTGGAAATGGACGAGGGAGTGTGGGACGTGACGGTGTTCACCAAGAATCGGGAGCGGCTGATCGGCGGCGAGGTAAGTCAGGGGCTGTTGGCTGCGGTGCTGGTGGAAGCGGGGGAGAACAGTTTGCTAAGCGAGGAGCACTTCACGGTGGATGGGACGTTGATTCAAGCCTGGGCAGCGGCGCGGAGCTTCCAGGAGAAGAGCGATCCGCCCAAGCCGGGAGAAGGCTCAGGATACAAGGGTGAAATTCTGCTGCGCGATAAGGTGGAATCGACGACCGATCCCGAGGCACGACTCTATAAGAAGGCTACGGCAGATAAGAGCGTGCCCAGCTATCAGGGCCATGCGCTGATGGAGAATCGCAATGGACTGGTGGTGGCGGCGGAGGCCAGCCAGTCGGCCAGCAACGCGTAGGTTGGAAACGGTATAGCATTCTGGAGGCAGCCGGCACGGATTCGATGCTGCGTCTAATGAATATGCTTTCCGCAATCGCAACCGGGGTCTTGAGCGTGATCTTGCTCTCTGTTACGGTGGCGAGTGCGCAAAATAGTGAACAGCCGGCGGCTAATTCTCAGATCCCGGCTATCACTGTAGGCTCGAATCTGGTGCTCGTGCCGGCGCTGGTGAAGACCAAGTCCGGCGAGCTTGTCTTCTCGCTCACCGCCGGCGATTTCATCCTCACCGACAACGGCATTCCCCAGCCCTTGCGGCTGGAGCCCGATACCGACTCGCAGCCGCTGGCGCTCGCGGTCGTCGTCCAGACCGGGGGCCGAGGTGCGTCGCACCTGCGTGACTACCGCAATCTGGAGGTGATTTTAGATGCCGTCATCGGCGATGTGCCCCATCGTGTTGCTGTGGTCAGCTTCGATAGCAGGCCTCGTCTCGAACAGGACTTCACGGTCAATACGGATGCGGCAGCCAAGACGATTGCAACTCTTCACCAGGGCGATCCGGGCGCGTCCATTCTTGATGCGCTCAATTTCGGCGTGAATCTTTTACGCGGGCAGCCGGCTGCCTACCGCCGCGCGGTGCTGCTCTTCAGCGAGACGATCGACAGCGGCAGTCAAACGAGCTTTGCGGACGCGCTGCGCGCAGTAGACGACACAAACACCTCGATTTATAGCTTCGGCTTTTCCAGCACGAAAGGGGCGCTGAAGCATGAGGCATCGAAGCTGCCCCGGCCGGGAGGAAGTCCCTACTCCAATCAACCATACGCGCAGGGTGGCTGTATGAGCCGCGGCTCAGATGCCGACCCGGACGCGCACGGAAAACGCGGCGTGCAGATACTCGACTGCGCGAGCGATTTGCTCCCACCTTTGCGACTGGCGCGGATGGCGTTCCTCACCGCCAGGGACGAGCTCAAGCGCAATGTGCCCGAATCCGTCGCGCAACTGACGGGTGGTGAGTACTTTGCATTCAAGGACGCAAAGACGCTCAGCCGCCATCTCATAACCATCTCCAATGACGTGCCCAACCATTACATTCTGAGCTTTCGGCCGCAATCGCCGTCTCCTGGGTTCCATGCGCTGGATCTAAGACTCAAGGACAGGCCCGGGCTCCAACTGCGGGCGCGCAACGCATACTGGGTAGACGGCGAGGCGGCCGCAAACAGCAAGTAGTTCGGCTGGCTTGAGCAATCCCAAGCGCTGGGGCACCCAGCATCGCGCACGCAGCGGCGCGAAAAGGAGAGTCTCAAATGGAGAGGTTCAGGATGCGGTTCAGGCGCTGAACAAAGGTGGCGGGGTCCTGGAGCGGTACGCCTTCCATAAGAAGAGCCTGATCCAGGAGCAGCCAGGCGGCGTCCTGGGCGACGGCATCCTCAGGACGCGCCAGCAGCTTATTGATGATCTCGTGATCCGGATTAATCTCCAGCGTGGGCTTAAGCGCGGGCAGGTCTTTTTGGCCCATAGCGCGGAGCATCTGCTGCATCTTCATCGACGGTTCCTCTTCATCGGAAACAATGCAGGATGGGCTATCCGCAAGCCGCACGGAGGCGCGTACATCTTTCACCCGGTCGCCAAGCGTGGCCTTCAGTTTGTCGAGCAGCGGCTGGAGCGTTTCCGACTTGCCAGGCTCGTTTTCGTCCTTCAGGTCCTCACTGGTATTGGCCTTGTTCACTGACTTGAGGTCAATGTCGCCGTATTTATCGATTCCGGAGAAGACGATTTCGTCGATGTCGTCATCGAGGATGAGAACTTCAAGGTCCTTCTTCTTATAGATCTCGAGAAGAGGAGAGGTACGGAGCAGGGATTCGGCGCCCCCGGTGATGTAGTAAATGCTCTTTTGCCCTTCTTTCATGCGTGATTTCGCGTCGGCTAGGCTGGTAAGGCCTTCTACTTTGGTTGATTTGAAGCGGACCAGATCGAGCAGCGTTTCGCGATTAGCGAAGTCGCCGTGCAGGCCCTCTTTGAGAGGGCGGTTGTATTCGGCTATGAACTTCAGATACTGTTCGGGCTGGTTGGCCGCAATGTTCTTCAGCTCAGAAAGGATCTTCTTGACGCTGGCGGTGCGGATGCTGGTGACTACCCGATTCTGCTGCAAGATTTCACGGCTGACGTTGAGGGGAAGATCTTCGCTGTCGATAATGCCCCGGATGAAACGCAGATACTGCGGCAAAAGCTCTTTGGCATCTTCCATGATGAAGACGCGTTTCACGTATAGCTTCACGCCGGCCTTGTATTCAGCCTGGTAGAGATCAAGCGGCGCCTTGGAGGGCACGTAGAAGAGGGTAGTGTAGTCAAGACTGCCCTCGGCTTTGGTGTGGAACCAGAACAGAGGATCTTCCCAGCCGCCCGCGACGGATTTATACAGTTCCTTGTAATCTTCTTCCTTAAGCTCACTCTTGGGACGGCGCCACAGAGCGCTGGCGGCATTGACCTGTTCGGTGGTGCGGGTCTTTTCAGACTTCTTCTCCGCTTCGTTCCACTCGCTCTTGTCGTAGGTGAGAAAGATTGGAAAAGCGATGTGGTTGGAGTACTTCTTCACAATCTGCTGCAAACGCCAGCTATTGGCGTACTGCTCGCCTTCCTCATTGAAGTGCAGAAGCACAGTGGTACCGGCGACCGAGCGCTCCGCAGGCTCGATGTCAAAGCCGCTCTTGCCATCGCTGATCCAGCGCCAGGCGCGATCTTCGCCGGCTTTACGGGAGATA
Organism: uncultured Acidobacteriaceae bacterium; assembly: GCA_963803615.1. Lineage (GTDB taxonomy): Bacteria > Acidobacteriota > Terriglobia > Terriglobales > Acidobacteriaceae > PALSA-350. The sequence goes on along the minus strand of CAWDNI010000068.1, from coordinate 18,903 downwards.
ACTTCCACCCGGTCGGCGACCATGAAGGCACTGTAAAAACCGACGCCAAACTGCCCGATGAGATTGGAGTCTTTCTTGGCGTCGCCGGAAAGCTGTGACAGGAAGTTTTTGGTTCCCGAGCGGGCGATGGTGCCGAGATTCGAGACCAGCTCCTCCTCATTCATGCCGATGCCTGTGTCGGCAATAGTGAGGGTTTTGTTTTCCTCGTTGAGCTCCAGATCGATTCGCGGATCGAAAGGAAGAGATTTATAGGCATCGTCGGTAAGCGTCAGGTGGCGGAGCTTATCAAGGGCATCGGAGGAGTTCGAGATAAGCTCGCGCAGGAAAATCTCAGGATGCGAATAAAGAGAGTGGATGATGAGTTGCAGCAGCTGATTGACTTCGGTCTGAAATTCACGTTTCGACATAGCTGTTCATGAACCAATATAAACAAATATAAAGGCATCGCCTTGAGCACGCACGATCGCAGCCATTCCCAATTATCTTGCCGGATGCATGACCGCGGATCTCTCGAACCCGCTTCCCACCCCGGCAGCTTTGATTGTCGGGAAGGCCCCGGTCCCGCTCTGATCGAAATGAGAACCTTCCGCGCCGCTTTCGTCTTTCCTGGAACGATGGCGCGAGCAGATGGAAAACATCTGCTGCTCTTCCGTCACCGCATCGTTTACAGTACTCGAACGTAAGCAAAACCGGGTCAAGCTGCCAGGCTAGTGGCCGGTTCCAGCTTGAGCTCAAAAATACGGGGCCCCCTAACCCAACTTCCGCAGTTTGATCAGCAAGTTCTTGGCTGTCAACGCGAGGGAGGTCGAGTTTCCACTACACGGGTGGAATCTCCGGGATGGAGGGCAGCTTCAAGCCGAGGTGTTGGAGAAGCATCTCTACTCTCCATGCAGCTATCCTCTCGGCAAAAAATTTCATCAGGCCCAGCTTCCGGCATTACTCCATTCCGCGCTCACTAGCTCGCGTGCAACGTCCTCCGGGGCCGGGTGCGGCGATTCTTGAATTCTGAGCAACAGGGAGAGCTTGAGGACTTGCGCACGATGAGTGTTGCCGGCAGCCGGACTTGTTCATGCGGGCCATTCGCCGTTCGCTTCTCGATACGCTTAAGCAGGACTTCGACCGCACGATTTCCGATCTCGAATGTGGGCTGAACTACCGACGTGATTGAGGGCTCAAAAAAATCCTCCGGGGTAAGCTCGTCGAAGGTGACAAACGCGAAATCCTTGGGAGTGCTCAAGCCGGCGGAGTATATGCTCCTCAGCGCGGCAAGCGCGGTGACTCCGTTGGTAGCAAACAAAGCGGAGGGTCTGCCGGCAGGCTGAAGCATTCCCTTTTGACATACTTCGGAAACCGCTTCCTGGTCGAAACTGCCGGCCCAGATTCGGGAGGGCCGAACGGGAATGCCGCCTTGTTGCAGCGCGCGGCGATATCCGCGAAGCCGTTCCTGCTCATTCCGCAAGGTAAGAGGGCCGGTGATAATCGCGATCTCAGTGTGTCCCATCGCCAAAAGATGTGAAACCGCCATTTCGGCAGCTTGAGAGTCATCCACGCATACGGAATCCACATCCAGGCCCACCGGCAGCCGGTCCAGACACACCACGTGCGAGTTGGAAGTCAGCAGGGCGCCGCTCTCTTCGGCCGACCACGTGTGGCCTCCCGCGGCGACCAGCAGGACCCCTTCCACCCGCTGTGCACGGAGCAGGGCAATCATATCAACTTCGCGGGCATGGTTGCTCTCAGAATCAAGGACGCTTAAGAAATAGCCTCGCTCTCGAGCGGCGCATTCCGCCCCACGAATAATTTTTGGGAAAAATGGGATGGTGATATCCGGGACCACCATTCCAAACGTATGAGTCCGATTGGTCTTCAGGCTGCGCGCGATCAGATTAGGGTGGTAATTGAGAACCCGGATCGCTTCCAGCACTTTTCGCTTGGAACGTTCACTTACTCCAGCCGAACCGGTAATTACATTCGATACGGTCCCGGAAGACACCCCGGCCAGCTTGGCCAATTCCTTTTGTGTCGGCGGCATTGTCCCAAATCCTACATGAAACGGCAACCTGGCCGGGCGAGGTCTGTCGTTAGCAGATGATATGTCCGGGTGAGGGCTGCGGTGGAGCGGGCAATGAAGGTGCAAGAAGTGATATTGCAGGAGCGACCGGCAGATGCGGCGGTGGCGAGAGCGCTACGAAGAGCACGGCTATGACGGGTTGATGGATCGGCGGCGAGGTAAGCCGAGTAGCAGGCGAGTGCCTTTGGCCCAGGTGGAGCAGGTGTTAAGGCTCTACCAGGAGAAGTACTTTGATCTCAACGTGCGGCATTTTCACGAAAAGCTGAACGAAGAGCACGGGATTGGGCTGAGTTACACCTGGGTGAAGAAGGCATTGCCGGGGCGGGGTTGGTGGCGCGGGAGGGGAAGCGGGGCATACATCGCAAACGGCGGGAGCGGCGGCCGCTGCCTGGAATGGTTTCCGAAACCTGAACCTACAAATCGAACCAGTAGGCTGGCGAGCAACGCTGGCCGGCTGCACGGTGACCGTGCATCAGCATCTGGACGGAACGCTCAGCATGACCCACGGACCGCACCGGCTGCGACCGCTGCTGGTTATTCATAAACCAAAACCGGACATTTCATGTGCTAAGAAAACCGGACATTTTAACTTGCTACGAACAGTAGGCGGCGAATCAAACTCCAGGCTTTGTTGACATACGTTAACACGCAACGATATACAGGGGTGTCCCCTCCCTTAACTCAGGGCCGGCCTGGAATTAAAGACTGTATCGCTGGTTGACAATGCCGGGCAGGGATGGCGGGGACAGAATCGAGGAGCGTAAACGATGAAGTCCGGTTTTTCGAGAAGGAGCCTGATCAAGGGCATGGCGTCCAGCGCCTTGCTCCCGGCAGTCGTAAACGGGGCCCCAGCGGGGGCGCAAACCGCGGGCGCGCGAGCGGCCGGTCCGGAATCGGCGGCACAGCTGGAAGCACAAGTGCCGGATGCCAAGCGAGGAAAATGGTGGCTGGGCCACGGCATGCCGCAGGAGGGTCCGGATACGCCCAAGATCGCCGCTCCGATCGGCGGCCGGCCGGGCAGCGACCTGACACTCGCCATCCGGCGCGTGACGCAGCTCGGCGTGACCCACGTCCTGGGAGGGGGAGGGCGAATCCCCTGGACAGTGGAGCAGCTTCAGCCGATGGTGCATCAATTGAAGGCTGCGGGTGTCACCCTCGGCAACCTCATGATCGCGGGCTTTCCCAACACAATTTACGGCCGCCCCGGACGGGACGAAGAGATTGAAAAAGTCAAGCAATCGATCGAGGCGGCGGGCAAGGTAGGGGTCCCGGTCGTCGAGTACAACTTTTACGCGCATCGCGCCATAGAGGCTTATTTTGGAGAGATCGGCAGAGGCGGTGCCGGTCTGACAGGCATGGATTACAACCGCATGAAGAACCTGCCGCCCCTTCCCGACGAAGGCACGCACAACCTCCAGCAAATGTGGAGCAACATCACATACTTCCTGAAAGCCGTCATCCCTACGGCGGAGAAATCGAATGTGCGCTTAGCTCTCCACCCCAACGATCCTCCAGTGCCGCTCAGCCGCGGATCGCAGCAGATCATGGGGACAGTCGAGGGATGGAAGCACCTGATCACAATCGTGAACAGTCCCTCCAACGGAATCACCTTCGACTGCGGAGTCACGCGGGAGATGGGGCACGATCCGGTCGAGGTTTGCCGCTACTTTGGAACCAGGGACCGCATCAACCATGTTCATTATCGCAATCCGACTGTCTTTAAACCCTACGTGGACTATGTCGAAGGCTTCATCGACGAGGGCGACAACAACATGCTGGCGGTAATGCAGGAACTGGTGCGGGTTAAGTACACGCGGGAGGTTTATCCCGAACACGAGCGGGCGCTGGACGCGGACCGGGAAGTAGGCATTCACAATCAATATCCCCAAGGCGGCGGATACACCGGCATGGTCTTCGATATCGCGTACGCAAAAGCGATGCTGCAGGCATCGCTGATCCTGGAGAGGGAGGAGAGGAAAAAGGCGCAGGCGTAGTTCAACAGTTATCGATTTTGCATATGGGAGGAAAGCGAAGTGGAGACCTGGTTGCTTTGAGAGGCCTCGGGATCCGAACACCGGCACTCACTCCGAACAAATACTCAGCTTCCCTAGGCACTTGGAAAAATCATTCCATAGGCTCGGCCCGCTTGTGGAAACGGGGCTTTTTCATCAGGTAGCCCACCGGAATCAGGCAGGCAGTCAAGAGCACCAGCACGTGCACGGTGTCGACATAGGCCAGGGCCCTCGCCTGGCGCTGCAGCATGCCATAAATTTGGGCGGCAGCGGAGTAGGACGCGTCGCTGGGAGCTGCGCCGGCCCGGGCAAAAGCGCCTTGCAATCCCTGATGCAGCGCGAGGTAATTCGGCGACCCGGGATAGACGTGCGCGGCCAGATAACTCTCGTGCGTCTGGGCGCGGCGCGTGAGCATGGTGGTGATAAAGGAAATCCCCACGCTTCCGCCTATGTTTCGCGCCAGCGCGGTCAACCCTGAGACTTCGTTATTCTTGGCCTGCGGGACACCGACGTACGACATGACGCTGATGGGCACGAACAGCATGGGCATTCCAAGCACCATGACGGCGCGCCAGCTTGCCGCGTCCCAAAAGCTGATGTTCAGATTCAAATCGCCGATACGCCAGATGCCCAAAGTCAGCACGCAGAAGCCAAGTGTAATCATGAGACGCGGATCGAGCTTCTGGCCGACAAAGCCGACGATCGGGAACAGCACCATTAGAACAACTCCTCCAATGGAGAGAGCCCATCCCGCCTGCTCCGCTGTATAGCCCATAAGCTCCTGGAGAAACTGCGGAATCATTACCGTAGTCGAATATAGGGCCGCGCCGATGAGCAGCATGACCACTTGCGTCATGGCGAAATTTCGATTGCGATAGAGCCCGAGATCGATGACCGGATGCTCGGCCGTAAGCTCGCGGTAGAGAAAGAGCGCGAAACCCGCCGCGGCGATCACGGTGCAGGTGATGATGAAGCGGGAGCCGAACCAGTCGTCTTCCTGTCCTTTATCGAAGACCATCTGCAAGGCTCCGATGGTGACCGCCAGCAGCCCCAGGCCGATTCCGTCGATACTTCCCGCCTTCTTGCGCAACCGCAGCAGATAAGGCGGATCCTCCACGATGCGGCTGGTGAGCAGGAGGGACACGATGCCCACGGGAATGTTCAGGAAAAAGATCCAGCGCCAGGTGTAATTGTCGGTAATCCACCCGCCGAAGGTCGGCCCGATAGCGGGAGCGAGAACCACGGCCATGCCATAGAGCGAGAACGCCAGGCTGCGGCGCTCCGGGGGAAATGTGTCGGCCAGGATCGCGCGTTCGCTGGGCTGAAGCCCCCCGCCGGCAGCCCCCTGGATCACCCGGAAAACGACCAGCATAGGAAGGGTGGCAGCCAATCCACAGAGGAAGGAAAAGAGGGTAAAGAAGGCGACGCACGCCATGTAGAAGCGCTTGCGTCCGATGCGGTTGGCGATCCACCCGCTGATGGGCAGCACGATCGCATTGGAGACAAGATAGGAGGTCAGTACCCAGGTAGCCTCATCCTGGCTGGCCCCTAACGAACCGGCGATGTGCGGGAGCGCGACGTTGGCGATGCTCGTATCCAACGCTTCCATAAATGTCGCCAACGTTACCGTAAAGGTTATGACCCAGGGATTGAATCGTGGCGTCCAGTGCTCGTAATGAAAGTCCTGGTCGCCGGAGCGGGTTTTGGCCGGGGGCGCCTCAGGCTCTCGCGCAATAGAAGACGACGGCATCTATTGGAAATTCCATGAGGCATGCTTCGGGCTCTTGGATGGCATACTCTGCATAGAGGTGGGCATATGACTCAGTTTATAGCGGCTGGGCGGGCTCTTTTTGGGCGATCGCTCCTGCTGCTGCTTATTCTGGCGGAAATCGGGAGCTTGGGGGCAATGGCCCAGCCGGCGGGGAATGACTGGACCCAATTTGGCTGGGATCTGGCCGGCTCCAGCGCGCCGGCCGGCCCCACCCGCATTACCGCGGCCAACGTTGCTTCCTTGAGCCGGCGCCAGGTCAACCTCGACGGCACTGTGGACGCCTCCGCCATTTACCTCCACGGCGTCACGGTTAAGGGCTCCAGGCACGATGTGTTTTTCGTGACCACTACCTACGGAAAGACCATCGCGGTAGATGCTGACCAAGGCGCCATCCTTTGGGAGTACACCCCGCCCAAATACGCCGCTTGGGCAGGCACGCGCCAGATCACCAACAGCACTCCCGTAGCCGATCCCGGCCGCCGGTACATCTACGCAGCCGCGCCGGACGGCACAGTTCAGGAGCTCTCCGTCTCCGACGGACACGCGCTTTGGACCACTCCGATCACGCTGCTGCCGGCGAGGGAGAAGATCGCCTCGCCGCTGAAGGAGTTCGGCGGCCACATCGTCGCTGTCACTGGGGGATATGTCGGCGATCAGCCGCCTTACCAGGGCCATGTTGCCATTCTCGATGCCCGGAGCGGCAAGCTGCTGCATGTTTGGAACTCGCTCTGCAGCAACCGCACCGGCTTGATCCAGCCCAGCTCCTGCCCGGATGCGCAATCCGCGATCTGGGGGCGTGCCGGGGCAACTATCGATTCCGGGACCGGCAACATCTTCGTCGCTACCGGCAATGGCCCGTACGACGGCAAGACGAGCTGGGGGGATGCCGTCATAGAGCTCGACCGCGACGCCACCCGGATGCTGGGCAACTACACTCCCGCGAACAATGCCGAGCTCAACGATCGCGACCTCGATGTCGGCTCGACCTCACCGGTGCTGCTGGGCGGCGATATTTTGGCCCAAGGAGGCAAGGACGGCCTGATCCGGCTGCTCAGCATCAAGGCCATGGCCGGCGTGGCTCCGCATGCCGATCATGAGCTGCAGACCGTGCCCACGCCCTCAGGCGATCGCCTGTTCACCGCCCCGGCGGTGTGGCGCCATGATAGCGAAGAATGGATGTTTGCCGCCGACAACAGCGGCACTGCGGCCTGGAGCTTCAAAAACGGCAAGCTGACAGCGATGTGGAAGAATGGCAATCACGGCACCAGCCCGGTGGTGGCCGGAGGATTGTTGTACATCTACGATCCTCAAGGGGGGCTGCGCGTCTACGATCCGGCAAAGGGAACGCAGATTGCCGAGCTCAAAAGCGGCGCAGGTCATTGGAACAGTCCCATCGTCGTAGACGGCAAGATCGCCCTTCCCGAGGGCAACGCCAATCGGCATGCCTCTACCGGGGTTCTCGATATCTGGAGTGTGGAATAGCGGTCAGCTAAGAAGCGGCCAGCTAAGAAGCGCTCAGCTAAGAAGCGGTCAGCTCCCGGCGGGCGGTTTCGGCAATCCGGGGCAGGTCGGAGGTGGTGAGCACACGAATCTCGCGCTCTTCCATAGTTTCGATGGCGAATCTATATTCTGCGATGCGATCATCGCTCGGTTCGTCTTCCTCCGATTTCCTGATTGGCTCGACAATCGCCGTCAGCTCAAGCAACGCGTTCTCCACTCGGACTACGCCCTGCCTGATTGCCCCGGCGCTGAAAGCGAGTACCTTGGCTGCTTCGGAATCTGACTCCAGCGAGACGGCTTGGAACATTCGCACCACGCCATTGGGCCGGTACCCGCAATCGATGCGCAGCGGATCGCCGGATTTAGTATAAGCCGACGCGGCAATCTGCTTGCGCATGAGGGCCCACACGCCGGCCCGTTCAAACTGCGCGCGCATCGCTCCATGAATGGCAGTCCGGCCGCCGCGCCGGGCAATTCGTTCCTGCTTCACCGGGTCGATGTACAGGCTCAGGAGCTGTTCCAGGCCGGCGATAAAGCTCTCCGCCAGAAATGCCTTGGCCTGGGTAATCTGCACGGCATTCGATAGCGAGTCTTCCAGCATCGCCAGCACCGGTGTTGCCTCATTTCCGCTGTCCGAATTTGTCCCCAGGCGCCGCGTGACTTCGCTCTCCAGCGCCTCCAGCATCGCGGTATCGGCATCCGGATCGATGCATCGCACCCGGCTCCAGTTCCTGGTGAAGCGCACCGCGCTCTGCCCCTCGCTCCCGCCCGCACGCAAGACCACCCCAATGTTGACGAACTCATTCTTCACCGCGTCCGGCACATAGCGGATCAGTTGGAATTCGCATTGTTTTCGATCTGTCAAGAAAACTCCCGTAGCTAAAAAGCGGTCAGCTGGAATTCGGCAGCTAAAAAGCGGTCAGCGTGTTTTACCGCTTTTTAGCTGACCGCTTCTTAGCTGACCGGCTCTTAGCTGACCGGTTTTTAGCTGCTCTACCTATCATGCATCCATTGCGGCTCAGGAAAGCTCTTTTTCGAAAGCTCCTCCGCAGCCTTGCCCCAATTGGGAAACGGATGGCGTGAGGATTCCCGGAACTGAACTATTAACTCTCTTAACCTGCAGCGCCGCGCGAGGAGCTGTTCCATCAGAAGCTCGAGGACCCCCAGATCGCCTCCGTACCACTCCGGAGGAACGCTCCCGGCAATCTCCCAAACAGCGGCCGGGTCGATTGTCTCAATGCGGGTCAACCACGGCTCGAAGCTATCCCAGCCGGTCACGCCGCGATAGACGGCATTGTGCGGAAAGACTCCGCGCAGCGGCGAGTCCGCGAATCTCCACTCGCCCGCATGGAAGCAGTATCCCTGATCGATGAAGGTTATCCGGTAGCGGCGTTCGCGCCGCGTTTTCTGAAATACCGCCTGCCTGCCGTTCACGTTGCAAGTCCATTTATCCAGAAGCAAAATCCCGGCAAACTCCGCCAGATTACGGGTTTCCAGAAGCAGCGGCTCGGGCAGGTAATCGACCACTTGCCCGGGCATCAAGCCCCCCACCAGCTGCGAGCCGAACTGCAGCCCGGCTTGGCATGGCCTGTTTTCGCCTTTGGATTCAAGATTCAGTTCCGGGGTGTTGCGAATGAGCCAATCGGTCACTTCGACCACATCGCAGGGAGGAACGGTGAGCCCAATTGCCGCGCCCAGCCTGGTGGCAAGCAGCTCATTGGCGAGGACCCGGGTGTGTTGAGGATTGTTCTGGAACTTGACTACGTAAAGCTTTCCATCGGAAGCCAGCATGAGATGGCTCTGCGCCCCGCCCCGCATGCGGCGAATCTCCTGTGTAGCCAAAACCGCCAATCTTTTCCCCCGGAAAACTTACAGACCGCCCACAGCAGATACTTCACCTGAGCCGCGCGCTTCGGCAGAAACAGGATGGATAAGGCCGGATCATCACGAAGAGGCTGAGTTTGGTAGCATCTCAGGGGAGGAACCACATGGACCAGGTTTTATCCCCCGCCAACAGCCCTCGCCGCAACGAAGATATCGCCTTGGATCTCCTGAAGTTCGTGGCGGCCTCCGCCGGCGTTGGCCGCGCGGCCGCGCCCTCCGCCGGCTTTGTCGCCGGGTCGGCTTCCAAATCCGAAGAGCAGGTCAATCAGCTCCTGGAGCTGTACTCGAAGTGTCTTCGTGCTGTTCAAGCCAAGGGCGAGGCGCGCTAGGAGTTGCCTGGAAAGCTGAATGTCGGCGTCTTCGGCGCCGGGGTCTTCGGTAGAAACCATCTGCGCGTCTACCGTGAACTCGAAGAGGCTGGGGTTCCGGTTGATTCCGGCCCGGCTCCGGTTGCGGTGAAATTGGCCGCGATCGTCGATCCCGACCCTGGAGCGGCCGCGTCATGCAGCCGGGAATGGCAGGTTCCAGTCTTCTCCTCCGCGGAAGAATGTCTGCAGGCTCGCCGGTCCGGCCGGCTGGAATTGGACGCGGTCTCGGTCTGTGTGCCCACTTCGGCGCATTACACCGTCGCCTCGCAACTCCTGGCCGACGGTCTGGACGTTTTGTTGGAAAAACCAATCGCCGCCACCCTGGCGGAAGCGGATGCCTTGGTGCGGCAGAGCTCGGAAACCGGGAAAATCCTGCAGATCGGTCATCTGGAGCGCTTCAACCCCGCCGTGACGGCAGTCACGCCGCTGCTGAACGGCCCGATGTTCTTCGAAGCGCATCGGCTTAGCCTCTTCACTCCGCGCGCGCTCGACGTGGATGTGGTGTTGGACCTGATGATTCACGACTTGGACATCGTGCTCAGCTTCGTCCGCTCTTCCGTGCTCGAAGTTCGCGCTGTAGGGCTGCCCATTTTGTCCGCCAAAGTCGATATCGCCAACGTCCGCCTGGAATTCGCATCCGGAGCGGTGGCAAACTGTACCGCCAGCCGGGTCAGCACCGAGAAAGTGCGTAAGCTGCGGTTCTTCCAGCCTCATCAGTACGTCTCCATCGATTATGCGCGGCAGGACCTTCTGCTCATCGATGTGGAAAATCCCAGTACTCCTTCGCCCTCTCTACCCGGTCTGGCCTTCACTAAGCCGGCGATTGAAAAGGGCGAGCCGCTCCGGCTGGAGATCCTGGCCTTCCTCAACTCGGTTTGCACCCGCTCTCCCTCCCAGGTGAGTGCGCGGGAAGGACGCGACACCCTCGCTCTCGCTCTCCAGATCAATGAGCAGATCGCGAATCATACAAGGAAGCTAAGGAGCGGTCAGCTAAGAACCGGTTAGCTAAGAAGCGGTCAGCTAAAAACCGGTCAGCGGAATTTATGGCAGAACCCACCCGCTGACCGCCTCTTAAAGCGTTTTCACGATTGGTGTATCCCAAGAAACTACTCACATTGCCAGCTCTCACCAGGACACATTAATTGTGAAAACACTATGGCTAGCTGACCGCCTCTTAGCTAACCGGTTCTTAGCTGACCGGCCCTTAACTGACCGGCTCTTAGCTCCCTAAATTCTCAATGGCGCCTTCTCAGACTGCGATTCAATGCGTCGGGTATGCCCGTCGGGACGCTGGTGCAATCCCGCTTGCCGCAGTTCCCGGTACAAAGTGTTGCGGGAAACACCAAGACTTCGCGCGGCTTTTGAGATGTTGCCGTCATTGCTTCGATAAGCGTCAAGGATCGCCTTGCGGCGCACGTCAAGTAGGGCTGTTGCTTCGCTGCGAATTGCGAATTCCGGCGGTAAGCGCCTCCCTAGAAAGGGCCTAACTGCTTCAGCGGACAGATAAGGTCCAGTACAAGTCAGAGTTGACCGTATTAGAACATTGCGCAATTGCCGCATGTTCCCGCTCCACGGTTGCTCTCGGAGAAGGCTTAAGGCATGCTCGGCGATCTGAAGATGCGGAGAAATCCGGTGCAGCAGGTCGCAAACAATCTCGTCAAAGTCGGACCGCTCGCGAAGAGGGGGCAGCAGGACGTCCACGCCATCAATGCGGTATAGCAGATCGCGCCTGAACCGCTTTTCTTCGACCGCTTGCTCCAGGTCGCAATTGGTCGCTGTAATCAGTTGAAGGTCGACCTTCACTTCCTTGGTCGATCCGATCGGACGCACCGTCCAGCTATCAAGAAAACGAAGAAGCGACGGCTGCAGGTTCATCGGCATGTCGCCGATTTCATCCAAGAAAAGCGTGCCGCCATCGGCCTGAAGAATGAGTCCATTGGCCCCACCGCTGCGCGCGCCAGTGAATGCACCGTCGCGGTAGCCAAAGAGCTCAGACTCAATCAGGCTTTCGGGAACTGCCGCGCAATTCACCGCGACAAAGCGGCCCGCCCTGCCGCTAAGCTGATGCGCGTATTGCGCGAGCATTTCCTTACCCGTTCCCGTCTCTCCGCGGATCAGAATTGGGACTGACATCGCGACTGCGCGGGTTGCCATGGAAACAGCATATGAAACTACCGGGTCGCTGCAGACAAATCCGGTAGACTGCCTCGACTGCCCCCGATCTTCAATCGCGCTTCTGGGAGACGCCGAATACTTTCGCTCGCTTCCGGGTATGTGGACGCGAACCGCTGAAGAGCTTCCTCCGAGATCGACAAGTCGTGTGACGTCGCGGGCTATCTTCGCCCGGCCAATAAATTGCCGGAATGGAAGCCGGAAGATCTCATCGAAATGACGCCCCGTCTCAAGCGGCAATTCTTCGAGAAAGAATCGAGCCTGTCGATTGCTGGAAAGGTACCTACCGTTTTCGTCAAAAGCAATCAAGCCGGCATGAAACGTGTCGGCAAACTCATCACGGCTGTGAAACTGCAACACAATTTCCGAACGGTAGCGTTCTCTGAAGACCTCCGACTCGATTTGCAAAGCCGACATACAAAGCAGCGACATCGTATGCTGCGGGCGGATAGGGCCGTTGGATGAGACGTGAATAATCCCGATCATCTCCCCGTCCGGATCATTCACAGTGGCTGCCACGCAGGTCAGCGCATCATAGTAACGAAGGAAATGCTGCTGGAAACTAACTGAAACCGGGCCACGGCTGAATGCCGCTGTGCCGATGGCGTTAGTGCCGCGAAACTTTTCGTGCCAGCAGGATCCTGGAAGGGTCCTCGATGCCGACCGCACGGTTGGATTAGAGCAAATCACATCGATCAGGATGGCGTCACGGTTGGCAAGCCCTAAGAGGCAGTTGTTTACCGGCAGTTGATTCTGTAGCCTGCGAAATTCGGCCCGCGTCACGTGAACCAGAAATGACTCCTGATCGACCAGCTGGCGTAGTTCCTGCGAAGATGTGTCGACGTGGTTCGGCCTCTGGGCCGGATCGAGGCCCGAATCGAGACATCGTTGCCAAGAGTCGCGGATTTTGTCTGCCTGCCAGTCTTTCGAAAACTGTAGGGGATCAGAGGATTCTAGCCGCGTGCGCGCACGCGCTTGAAGATCTGCGGCGAATGCCATAAACGGCCTCACTGACAAGGCCTAGTTAGCTCCGTTAGTGTGAATCGCCGCGAAAGGAGGGGAAGCCGTCCAGGTCTTGGATTACCAGTATTAACTGGTCACTAGAGTGACTGTCAAGTGTATTGATTCGCCACCATGAAGTTCAATAGATTTGCAACTCGAGCATCGGACTCAGGCTTGTGATGGCAGTTGAGTCAAACGGGGCCGGGTGCGCATCCGCTCAAGCACCGGATGTGCAGCCCGGCCGGAAAATCCGTCTGCGGGTGTGCACGAGTCTAGGGGCGCCAATTGCAAGGAGCAAGAGATCCGGAGTGAGGCAGGTGCACCTGAAAAATGCCGCTACTTTAGAATCCCTTAGCTGTGTTCAGGAATTAGTCAAAGCAGCAGCACGTAATTAGACGCAGGGTTCACCGCGTTAATTCCGACTTGAGTCTAGTCTGCCTTGGGGTCTCGGACTCTTTACCGGACCACTTCAGATTGAAGACCTTAATGGCCGTTTTGCCCATTACCTCATTAAATACTTCCGGTTCCAGATCTAACGCACGATACTTCGCGAATTCCACCGGCACATTGCTTGGCAGATCGGCCCCCATCATCACGCGGTCTGCTCCGATTGTCGAAATCATCCATCGAATGTCTTCTCCCAGGCACCAGGAGGTTTCAAGATACAGGTTGTTGCACACCGATGCCGCCACCTGCGCCTCGGCAGATACGATGCCGCCGCCGGCATGAGCAAGGACGATTTTGAGGCCGGGATATTGACGCGCAGCCGGAATACAGAGCGCGGGTAGCGAGAACGGAATACCAGCACCGGTATGTACCATCGCTGGAATGCCGAGTTCGTGGGCAGTTTCGAAGACTAGGTTACCGTCCTCACTGAGGGGGTTTACCCCATGCCCAATCGTGTGCAGCTTCACTCCGACAAAGTTGAGCTCTTTGATGCACCTCTCGACCTCTCGTTGATATCGCTCGCGACCGATGTGCGGGCTGAGGCTGGCCAGACCAAAAAAGCGTCCTGGATGTTTCTCGCACAATCCCGCAATCTCGTTATGCCGATGATAGTAGTCCTTTGCGCCAGGATACGGCTGCACGATGGTCGCGTCCACGCCGTTCTCATCCATCCGGCGTATTATCTCTTCTTCCGTTGCATACAAGCCGAATACGCAGCACTCTCCTAAGTGGGCGTGGGTATCGATCACCTTCGTCATCATGATTTCTCCATTTACTCGGATCTGTTTTGAGCTGCCTGCCTATCACCGGACTGGAACGACGCCGAAATTGCCGCGTGGGGATAACATGTAGGCCCGCTTGGCCTCCTGATTACGCGCAATGCCGATAATCATGAATTCAATCGGCGCACCGCTTGTGTTCTTGAATGTCCCGCTCTCATTCAAACCGACCGGCACTGCATCGCCCATGTGAATGGCTGCCGTTTCGCCGGCGACGGTGGCAGTTCCTTCACCGTTCATCACGTAATAAACCTCGCTCATGTCCGGTTTCGTACTGGGACCAACGGAGGTTCCGGGAGGAAGCACCAGGTGATCCATGTAGGACCATGGCGAGTCAAAGGCGCTCGGTCCCAGCGCGCGGCGATACTGTACGGTTCCGCTGCCGCCATTCAAATTGCTAACCGGCTTCAACAGCGAACGGTCGAGGTGCATGGTAATAAACGTGGGAACCTTATCGAGCGGTGCACCCACACGTGAGTCATCGAGGTTGAAAGCATCGTAGAAGCCTGGATACAGACCAACATTAATGTTCATCCATTGCACAGGTTTATTGGAGGCGTTGACGATCGCATGAGAATGGCCGATCCGTACAGGAGCCCCGGCCGGCCCTTGCAACAACGAAGTTCGGCTGTCGATCGTGAACTGCGCTTCTCCGTCCAGAATGACGAACATCTCTTCGCACTGATTATGAAAATGCGCACCAATGCCTCCGCCCGGAGGAAGCACTCCACGGTGTAAAAAGAAAAGATTTGTCCCGAGTTCGAACTTAGCCTCGGACCCACCTCGAATATTGAACAATTGCATATAGTTCATGGGGCCGGCGCCGTTGTGGACTGAAGGCATGTAGCGAAACTTCGCGGGATCCGTATGGGCGATCCTCTGTGCCAGGGGAAGATGGGCTGTCGCCTGCTGGGCGTAAATCAGCGTACCCAATAGAGGCAGAGTAGCAAAAGAGGTCAACTTCCAGATTGCTCGGTTGTGTTTGCTGCGCTTACTCATCCAATTCTCCATTCGTTGCGGATCAACTCAGCTGACTGCAGGCGTAGGCGTAGTTATATATTGCGCTGCAGTGGCCACTCGGTTACGCGAAGATTATGTCATAGGGGCGGTTGCAACAGGAGCGAATCGCGCCTACTCATGTCATACGGCTGGACGAAGCCGTATGACAAAAACGTGAAAGGGCTAGAGCAGAACAGGATGGATATATCCCAAGCCGCTGCCATCAACGGCCCTTTTCCTCAAGAAAAAGGCCACTTTGTGGGATTCATCCAAGCCACACCTTTCCTGTTTCGGCCTTAGAAGTCGAACCGCAGAGTCAGCTGCATCACGCGCGGAGTATTCGCCAGTGTCGAGACGGTGCCGAAAGCCGCGCCCGCATAGGGGTTCGTGTTCGGAGCGCCGAAGATGTGCCGGTTAAACGCGTTGAATAACTCGGCGCGGAAGACCATGTTCAGTTGCTCTGTGATTGCCGTCCTCTTGGTAAGGCCGAAGTCCTCTTCCAGGTACGCAAAGCCTCTGTCGTTTGCCTGGAACGGCGGCTTGTTTCCGAAGCTGTATGGTGCGCCCGCAGCAATTTTGCTCGCCGCGTTGGGATCGTCGAACGCAGCCGGGTTGTACCAATTGTTGCGCCCCGCCACCGCCGGATTGAAGCTTCCGTTTTTACGGGCAGTCGAATGAATAGGCTGACCGGGCGCCAGATTCCATCGAATGCAGTGGTTGGCTCCCTCCTGCACGATGGCCATTCCCGGCGGGCTGGTGGCGCAGCCGAAAGAAATCGGCTGTCCGGACTGGTAGCGTTGAATACCGGTAACGGACCAGCCGCCTACGATCGGATTCAGCTTTCCTGCATTGCTCAGGAAACTCTTATTACGCCCGAACGGGAGGTCATAAATGTAGCTCAAAACGAAGAGCTGAGGCACGTCTTCCCCGGAGATTGATTTTTCGCTCTTGCGATCAAACGGGTTTTGGGTGGTGGGCACGTACGCCCCGCCTAAGTTGCCGGCCTGTGCGCCACCCGTGTCGCCGATAATCTTCGTCCATGTGTAAGAGGCCAGCAAGTTCAAGCCGTTGTGATAACGGCGCTCCAGCTTTGCCGTCAGCATGTTCGAGGTCATATGCCCAATGTTCTCGCCGTACGCGGCTGTATTCACATAAGAATACTGCGGATAGGGACGAAGAGCTTGTGCCACAGTTCCCGTAAACGTGGGGTACGGGGCGTTCACGCCATCGGCCGGAGTACCGGCTGTTACCTGATCGTTGAGATGGCTGCCAAGTTTGAAGTACGTCGGATTGAGGTCGTTGACGTACATCAGGTTCGATCCCAGGTGGGTCCCGACCTGTCCCAGGTAGCCGATCGTAAAA
Organism: uncultured Acidobacteriaceae bacterium; assembly: GCA_963803615.1. Lineage (GTDB taxonomy): Bacteria > Acidobacteriota > Terriglobia > Terriglobales > Acidobacteriaceae > PALSA-350. The sequence goes on along the minus strand of CAWDNI010000068.1, from coordinate 2,536 downwards.
ATAAGATCCGTCGCTACTTGCTGCTGCACGGAAAGTCCCCATTGCTGATTGAAGCCTGTGCGGCCAAAACTCTTCTGGCCCCAGTGAATCTGCTGACCATTCAGCTGGCTGGGATCAAAGTTATAAGCCGTCGCCGTCGCCGGTGTTCCATACTGCCCTGGATAGAGGATGCCCGGCGTGACCGGTGAGCCCGGATCCAGCAGCTCTGCGGCAACAAACTGATTGGCCAGGTTGTTGACCTGGGCATTTATGGCAAAACCGCTCGGAATACCACTGTACTCCAGGCCCCACGCAAGAATCGGAGAGTTGATGATGGAATAGTTGCCGTGTAATACCGTCTTGTCGTGCCAAAAGCCCGGAGACCAGGCGAAGCCGATGCGCGGCTCTAAGTTCTTGTAGTACGGATTCTGCCAGCGTGAGCTTACACCTGAACGCCCGGGACCCGACCCCGCAAAAATCAGCGCACCTTTTGTTCCCGTGCCCAGCGCCCCTGTATTCACAGCATCCGGGCTGAAATTTGAGGCAAAGTCGTGAGCCTCATGGAACGGCACGTCGACGCTGTAGCGGAGACCGAGCGACAGGTTGAGCGTCGGCGTCACCTTATACTCGTCCTGGATGTACCCGGCAATATATTGGCCGATATTGCGCAGGCTCACCAGATTCTTGGTCGATACCACTGACGCCACTTGGCCCAACATATAGCTGGCGATACCATTACCGCTTGCACTGCCGGTGTCAAAAGTGCCAGCCGTTTGCAGACGGTTGAAGACAAACTGCCCCTGGGTTGGGCTGATGAAGCTCGAGGTAGAGAGCAGCCAGCGGTACTCTCCGCCGATGGTCAGGTTGTGTTTGCCTCTAGTCCACACCACGTTATCTGAAAGCTGCGCGGTAAAGTCACCGATGGCGCCGTTGTAGCCCGGGTTTCCCTGCGTATTGCCGAAGGGCACCGTGGCGCCTTCATTCGTGGTTATGCCGGGGAAAAAAGGGCCCTCGCCACCCGGCAGTCCCACTCGGGCCGACCAGTCGATCCCCTGCTGCACAGTTAGATAGCTCTGCGCATCCAGGATGCGCGTCAACCCGAACGTTGCATCGTTCAGCAAACTTCCTGAAAAGATGTGGTCATAACCCGCACGGAACAGGTGTACCGGGATGTTCTGGCTGGTGATGTACGGCGTCACCGGCAACCACAGGAAAGACTGCGTGTACGTCGTAACGTCGTCGCGATAGTTATAGGTGCCAAAATCTTGTTATTGTCATTGAAGCTGTGATCGATACGGATGGTGTAGGTCGTATCGATAATCGGCCGCGCGCCGGAGGAAATATAGTTGTTCGCGGGCTGTTGTTGATGGTGGGAGGAATGTATGCGGCGATCGCTTTCGCCACCGGACTCAGGGGCGTCGTCACGATATTTCCGGCATACCCCTGCGGCACTGCTGACCGCCCGGTAGCGTCCGGGTAGTCGTCGGGTCAAACACCTGTCCTGCGTAAATCGGTGTTCCGTCGCAGGGATTGGTTTTGAGTATCTGCGATGTATTCAGAGTTGCGCTGAAATCGCCTTTCAGGTTCGCCTGTGTAGGAATGGTGATGATGTTCGAATAGCCCAGAGTCTGCCTGTACTGCCTGACGAGAAGAAGAAGAAGGTGCGGTTGTGGCCGTCATACAAGTGCGGGATCCACACCGGTCCACCCAGAAGCACACCGTATTCGTTCTTCATGTCTGAAGGGGTGGGTTTGTTGTTCAGGTTATTGAACCAGGTGTTCGCATCAAGAACAGTGTTGTGGAACAAGTCGAACACACCGCCATGCCAGTTATTTGTGCCCGCCTTGGTCGTGTAAGTCTGAACGCCGCCGCTGGTGCGCCCGTACTGGGCCGGTGCACCGGAAATCATGACCTTAAATTCGCCGATCGCTTCCACCGAAGGCAGTGTATTCAGCTCAAACCAGTCGCCAAAGGACTGCGTCTGAAAGACCGGCGCCTTTTAGACAATTCGCTGGCCATCGTCTGGCCGCCGCCGATGCCCACCTCGGCCTGTCCTCCTGCGGTCCCGGTGCCGTAAGTTGCGGGCGACAGCGTACAGGATGCGCCGCCATAGCCGTTGACGCAAGCCGAGAGGGGGGTCAACTACTCGCCTCCGGAACTACCACGGTGCCCACCTCAGAACTGGTTGTCTGCAACTGAGGTGCGGAGGCCTGGACGTTCACAGTAGTCGTGCTCTTGCCCACGGTTAGAGCAACATCGAGGCTCGTGGAAGTTCCCAGCTGGATCACCACGCTCGTACGGTTGGCTGTAGCAAAGCCCTGGGCGGTCACCTGCACGTTATAATTTCCCACCGGCAGCTCGGGCAGACGATAGTTACCGGCGGATGTACTCACTGTGCTTGCCTTTTGACCGGTGGCCATATTAGTAGCCGTCACAGTCGCGTTTTGAATAACGTTGCCCGCCGGGTCCGTAATGGTTCCCGCGAGGCTTCCTGCGATCGATTGTGCAAAGCCGGGTGCGGCTAACATCGACAGTAGAACTATTGCGCCGGCTCCGT
>CAWDNI010000067.1:0-47527 GCA_963803615.1 uncultured Acidobacteriaceae bacterium | reverse complement strand
TGACGCCCTTATAGCTCGATGGATAAACGTGGAAGATCCGCCCGCCAGGGTAAGGTCTAGGTTCTGCCCGAGTGTGTACCGCCACGGTTTTAGTCACCGTCCTTGCCGTCCTCCCAGCAATGCCGTCCGGATCGGTCATTACAAACCGGGCTTCATACGTAGTATCAGGCTCCAAATCTAGGATGCTACCCGCAAACATATTGGGAGAGACAACATCCCAGGAATCCTTCTGGTAGATCCTTTCGCCTTGCAAACGCAGCAGTGGCATCCCTTCTTTCCACAGGGTCTCGCCATGTTTTCGGTATGACACCTGCACCTGCGCGTTCCGATTGGCGTCTCCGTCAATGATCCACTCGAAGCCAAGGTTGATCAGAGTAGGATGATCGATTACAAACTCACCAGGCTTGACCTTGTTGTGATCCGTTGTGGCGGCGAAATTATTCCCGGTAGCCGCTAGGGTCTGAATAGCAATTGACCCGAAAACAAGTGCCTGCCACATTCTTGTCTTCCCCGTTCTCATGATTTTCATAGCATCCTTTCCAGAAACAGTTCCTCTGTTCGCTGCGGAGCCAAGGATTGCCCGACAAAAGGAGCAACAACTTTACTCGAAGATCGAAGCACCAGTATGACATCGTTTTATCGTGCCAAACCCTCGGGAGGTAATGCATGCTCACCAAATTCTGATGAAGCGCCACCACCCGAATCCGACGGTGCTCCAGATGATTATGTTAGTGATCGAAGCGACGAGGCCAATTTTCCACCATAGCTTTAGCGAAACGTAGTTTCTGGCAAAAAACATTGGAGCGGGAGTAGTGCCGTAGTGCGTCAATCCTGCCGAGAGATTGGCAAAACAAGCAAACGAAAACACTACGAGTCCGAGCGGGGCGTGGCGTTGTAATAGGAGAGCCACGAAAGCACTATACATAGCTAAGAGGTGGGTAGTGATGCTAGCGAACGCATAGTGAGAGTAAAAATAGATCAGCAGGGTTATGGCAAGTATTGCAATCCACCCTGCTCCACCGACGAACGAGCCTACCCATCGAGCAAAAAGTTGTGGGAGCCCGACTTCGTTCAATGCTCTCCCAAAGAACAGCAGCCCTCCGTACCATATAAAAATATCCCAAGCGGGTTTCTCCCCTTTGATGTCCTCCCAATTCAAAATCCCGGTAAACAAGAGAACAAGGATTCCCAGAAGCGCTGTGACGGTGATGTTGATTTTATTCCAACTCGCTGTCGCCCAAAGCAGGCATATAGCGGCAAAAAGTGCAGTCAGTATTTTCTCTTGCCTAGCCAGGGGCCCCATCGCTCGAAGATGCTTGTCGGCAAAAAGCGCAGCTTCGGGGGTGCTGAGTATTTCGGGGGGATTCAGATGCCAAACGATCAGCGGCATCACCGCCAGGGAGATTAGTCCTGGAACTATGCCGGCTGCTGCCCAGCGGGCCCAAGACATTTGATACCCGAAACTACCTGCCATCTGAGCCGCCAAAAGGTTACTTACTTGACCGGTCAAAAACATTGCGGGCGTAATACAAATGCATTGGTAGACCGCACTCAAAAGGAAAGAGCCAATCCGAGATGCGGTTGGCCCCGGGTAAGACTCGTATAGCTCTGAAATTGAGGATGCAATGGGAAGTATAATGCCGCCGGATCGCGCACTATTTGCGGGAATAACCGTTGCAAGAACCATGTCGGTCAGAGACAGCGAATAGCACAGCGTAACAGGACTCTTGCCAAATCTTCTTACGAAAGAAAGAGCTATACGCCGCGCCAGCCCGGTTTTCATGAGGGCAAGGGCTATGAAATTAGCCGTCAGCACGAGCCAAACAACCGGATCGGAGTATCCGCTGAGCGCCTGCGATATTGTCATACCGCCGAATAAGGCCGCAATTGTGACACCCAGAAGAACCAGCGCTCCGCCAGGAATCGGTTCAATCATAAAGCCCACTATGGTAACTATAAAAATGGCGAATAAGCGCCATGCGGATGGCTTAATCGATTGCGGGTGGGGTATGGCAAAGGCAATAACCAGAAATACAAGAACCAGCACCGCCATTCGAGGAAACGAGATGCGCATGGCGCCTGCCGGCACGGGCTGCTGCTGCATCGGTTGAGAGTACAACATTTCTGATATCCGGGCGAGAGTTTCTGGCATGCCTGACAAGAAATTTGCCGTGAAGCCATCTATAACCGGGCAGGTGGTGTGCTTCACATTCTCGGCGATGCTGGGGTGAACGATGAAGTCGTTTCTGTGGACTCTTATCGATCCTCCGCTAGCGCACGTTCTGCTAATGGGTGGAAAACTATTACTAATTGGACAGCGACCCTCAATATAACTAAAGTTGGAAAGCTCGTGCGGTCGGCTTTGAGCAACGGCTCGTGACGACGGCGTGCGTCGGTGATTCAGCCGGCCAGCCGCTATAGCCGTTATGGATTCGGCGAAGCGATAGCAACGGATGGTTAAACCAAGGTACGCAACTGTGAAGCCACTCCGGCAAGGCAGGAATATTCTTAGGGAGACAGTCGAATGGACTTGGCAATAAAAGGCAGAACAGCACTGGTGCTCTCTGCGGGAGGAGGCCTCGGCCGGGCGATCTCGCTCTCACTGGCGAGTGAAGGAGCTGCGGTAGCGGTAGCTGATATCAATGAGGCGGCGGTTACTGAGACGCGCAATCAGATCGAAGCATCCGGCGCGTGTGCCGCGAGTGGAGTTGTCGACTTGATGGATACGGAGGGGCTGGCCGCGTTCGTCTCCCGAGTCGGTAAGGAACTGGGAGGGGTTGACATTCTTATCAACATCTCGGGAGGTCCGCCTCCAACGACGGCCGCCAATGTCTCTCCACAAGACTGGGATAAGCAATTTAAGGCAATGGTCATGTCGATGATACACGTCACCGATCTGGTCCTCCCAGGCATGCGCGCTAGGAAGTGGGGGCGCATTATTACCAGCACATCCTCCGGCGTTCTCGCGCCGATACCAAATCTAGGTATCTCGAACACGCTCCGTTCTGCCTTGGTAGGTTGGTCCAAGACACTGGCAAACGAGGTGGCTGCTGACGGGATCACGGTAAACGTTGTGATACCTGGTCGAATCGCGACCGGTCGCATTCGCCAACTCGATGAGGCGCGCGCTGTACGAGAAGGTAAGACTGTTGAGGAAGTAGTGAAGCTCAGCACGACATCGATTCCTATTCGTCGTTACGGGCAGCCCGAGGAGTTCGCAAATGCGGTTGCATTTCTCGCAAGCAACCGGGCGTCTTACATTACCGGAACCATGCTTCGAATCGATGGAGGCATGATCCAGAGCGTCTAGGGCGCTACCAACCCCTTGGTGAGAATCGCCGGGAATAGTCGCTCAAGTTTACCCTTCCCAAGTTTTCATGCATCGCGTATTATTCCCCGTGTTTACGCCAGGCGGAGGAAACTCGTCATGGATATTCTTCAATTGGAACACTTTCTCGCGGTTGTTGACGAGCGATCATTCACGCGTGCAGCAGAGCGCTTGTACCGTACCCAGTCCGCGCTTAGCCAAAGTGTCAAAAAGCTTGAAGAGGAACTGGGAGCTCCGCTCTTCGCACGCGACGTGCACGAGGTATCGCTAACGGAAGCCGGTAAGTTGCTTGTCGATTACGGGCGACGCATGATCAGCCTTCGTGATGAGGCCACGTACAAATTGGGGCGCCTGAAGTCGCTCGAGAGCGGCTCGTTGTCGATTGCCGCACATGAATCTGCTGCCGTGTACTTATTGCCGGGTCCGATACGCGCTTATCTGCAACAATACCCGGATGTGAAAGTGGGAATTTACCGCAATCGCCTCGAGGAAATTCCCAGCCGTGTTATGGACCGCGGGGTAGAGGTTGGTTTTGTTAAAGAGGAGCCGGTCTTTCGCGAACTTCAGTGGGTGGACGTGCATTCAGACGAGATGGTGCTTATCGCTTCACCGAATCATCCTCTGGGTTCGCACCCAGGAGTATCGATCCGCGATCTGGACGGTATGCCGTTTGTCGTACACCACCTGTGCAGTTCGACTGACGATATAATCGCCCGACTGTTCGAGCGGTATAAGAGCCGGCTGCACGTCGTGGCGGAGCTGTGGAGCTTCGAAAACATCAAGAGCTTTGTTCAAGAGGATGTAGGGTTGGCTATTGTGCCCCGAATCACTGTGATGCAGGAACTTCGCGACGGAGTCCTCACGGAGATTCCCGTGGACGAGATCAAGATTCCGAGACGTACCGTTATGATCTTTCGGCGCAACTATCTTTCCGATTCGGCCATGGAACTGGTCAAGCTTGTTAAAGGGCTTAGTTCCTCTCGCTCAGGCCGCGAAGATCCGGGAGTGGTACAGGCAAAATTAGTACCCGTCTGATGGATCAGACCTTTATCCGTTCGGACTTGAATAGTTGTCCTCTCGCCCACCAGCTCGGGCTTAGGTAACTCAGGGACCCACTCACGTGGTCTTCTAGAGCGTATTGAGCCGCCTTCGGCATCACAAAAGGCCACAAAACATTCATGCAAGCCTCGTAGACGCGCCAAAACTACTCGCCAACCTCATCACCTGCCGGCTAGCGATCCTCGATGCCAGGCAGTGTTCTATGACACGCCTGAGGATTACCGGATAGCCGGCTCCAGCTAAGCCTGGCCACTCCCTTTGAGCGGGTACCACGCTAATGGATGGAAAACAATTACTAATTGGACAGCAAACTTTACGATAACTAGACTTGGCGGCATCGTATTTTGGCCCTGGCTGAACTGTCATCCCAAGCCACACTCGGGATAGCAATGCTAACGATGGTTCCTGGAAACCGCAAGAGGGCGTTGACCGAGGAGAGTATGGAGGGCTTCTATGAGCCGTTTGATCTTTCATAGCGTGGCCATTTATGGCGTAGCAGTATTGGTCTTTGCCGGCGCGATCGGGCGACCCTTGCACGCGCAGGAGACCGAGCAGAACGGAACTATCTTCGGAACCATATCAGATCCAACTGGAGCTGCAATACCGGGCACAGTCGTTGAAGTGACCAGTCCTGCACTGCAAGGAGCACGGACCGCCACAGCCGACGGGGCGGGCGCATATCGAATCTCCGACCTTCCGGCCGGCGTATATCGGATTTCCTATTCGAAAAACGGCTTCGCAACCGAGGTTCGTAGCGACTTTGCTCTCACAGCCGGATTCTCCGCCCGTGTCGATGTTGCTCTGAAAGCCGGATCGGTGCAACAAACGGTTGAAGTAACGGGTCAAGCGCCCGTGATTGACGTCTCGACAACGGTGACCAGCAGCACCCTAACGCGGACCACACTTGATGAGGTCCCCACCACCCGCAGCATATTCCAGGCCGTGTACATGGCTCCCGGGGTTCGCCCTTCGGCCACGCCCGACATCGGAGGCAATCAATTGGGACAGCAGCAGTCCCTGGGGGCCTACGGCTATGCGGGGAATACAATTCCGCTTATCGACGGAATCAATGTACTGCAATCGAATTCTCTCGCCAGTACAGATTCTCCGGGAGATTTCGTCGACTACGATGCGCTGGAGGAGCTGAAAGTGATTTCGACAAGCGCTGATGCTGACATCGGGCCGCCTGGGGCAGCCCTGGTGACGGTCATGAAATCAGGGGGCAATGAGTTTCATGGTGATGCCCGGGGTATGAAGGAATGGAATGGCTTCCAGGCAACGAACCTCCCTCCAACCTTTCCTGGTGGCAAAACGGCTAACCAGCTTCAGGACTTCTATGACATCTTTGGCGATGTAGGCGGCAGAATCATTCGCGATAAATTGTGGTTCTACGGCGGCTTACACTTCCAGCGGAGGAGCACGGCAATTATTGGCTACGTGGGGCAGAATGGCGGTCAGGGATTCGATCCCCTGTCGCAGGACAACCAGGAAGCGAAGATGACCTACCAAGTCACACAGACTATTAAACTGATTGGTTCCGGATCAGACGGTACAAAATACGAAAATCAGCGTAATGGAAGCAACCTGGTTCCGTTTTACTCTACGTTCAGACAATATGATAACTACTACACCGTCAAAGGCGAAGCGGTATGGACACCCAATCCTAAGCTGATAGTCGATGTTCTAGGTGGAGACTATTGGCAGCCGTATGGTTATCCTAATCAAGTAGGAGTGGGAGTACCCGGCAACCCGTGGACCTTCAGTGCTACAACCCAGCAAATCACGGGCGCCAATATCAATGTAAGTTCGAGTGACAAAGGGGAGCACAAACGCGCCCAGACTACCGGGAGTGTCGGATATTTTCCTGGAAAGCACTCGTTTCAGTTCGGCTACATGGCGTTCATTCCCCAGGCGGATACAAAGACGTTCGTCACTCATCCAGCCGGAAACTATGAACTCCAATTTTCGACCATCAATGGGGTAGTCACACCTCTCCAGATAGTCACGTATAATTTCCCGCTCTATGCTGCCGGCAAGGAGACCGCTGTCGGCATCTACGCGAAGGATACCTGGCGCGTCTCGACTCGTCTGACGCTTAATCCTGGTGTGAGATTTGACCGATACCGTGGATATCACAACGAAGAATCGGAGGGGGGCGGCCCTTTCTATGCCCCCGCTCATTATGCAGCTCAAACCGATTATGTGTGGAACAGGCTGGTTCCACGTATCGGGGCAGCATACGACCTGGCAGGAAACGGCAAGACTGTCATCAGGGGATCCTACGGAATTTACAATCTCGACGAATTAGGGCAATTCGATATCGACAACTACAACCCGGCCGCGATCACGGCAAACACTTATAAGTGGACTGGACCGTGCCAGGTAACAGCACACACCAACTGCGATGTCACGGAAGCCACTTTGGCTAATCTTGGAACAGGCACGACGACATATATCAGCACTACCGGTGGCGCCGGTGGAATCGTAAACCACGATCTAAAGATGCCATTCATGCAGACAGCATCGGCAACTTTCGAACGTGAAATTCGCCCTAATCTGGCGCTACGGGTCCTATATGTATACAACAGGGAAGACGACATGTTCGATCAGACATTCCCCAACCGGCCTATTAGTTCTTACAATGTTCCCTACAACACTAAATATCCGCTGCAAGATCCAATCAACGGCGGGAAACCCATTACTATCCTGACCTATCCTGCTTCGCTCGTCTGCCCGAAGTCAACACCGTTTTGCCCATTCAATCAGAACAAGCTGGTGAATCGTAACGGAAAACCCGATTACTTCCATACGATCGAGATCACGATGACTAAACGCCAGTCGGATAAATGGAGTGCATTGGCGACATTCGACCTGACCAAAGACCATAAGTCTCTTTTTACTACACCCATATTCGCGTCCTACCAATCGGCTGCCACTCCGGTAGCTCCATATCAAGCAGCGTTTCCATTGGACCAGACATGGGACTGGGCGCTTAAGTCCTACTTCACCTATAATCTACCACTTAAGATACAGCTTGGATTAAATTACCAGTACCTGGCTGGGGCTCCAAATTATCGGACCGATCAGTTCACAGGAGTTCCTCAACTGGGTACAGTCACTATTCCAGTGGAAAGCTGGGGTTCGCAACGTAATCCCGCCCTCAGCCTGTTGAACATCCGCGCCGCGAGGATTATCGCGATAGGTGAGAAAAGATCCCTTATAGCAACTCTGGAGTTATTCAATGCTCTGAATTCGAGTCCGGGAACAACGATAAACTACCTCTCGGGAAGCGGTACTTCAGCGTTTGGGACTGTGAGCGCCGTTCTACCGCCGACCATTGGCCGTCTGGGTCTACAATTTAAGTTCTAAGGGCAATGCATCTATGATATCGCCGCTGGCAATGTAGATGGGAGTCAATTGTCGCGCGGCATATTAGAGACTGCTCGGGGCCGTAGCTCATGACGTGGACGAGAGGCCGGTAGTTCAACCAGGTAATCCGCAAAGGGGTCAGGGATGGATCGGCGAAAACTGTTAAAGATGGCGACGTCAGTAGCTGTAGGAACTGCCGGCGTGCTCAGCCAAAAGAGAGAAGCGCTCGCCCAAACATATGCGAAGGCCACACGGGGCCTGCCGCCGTTAAAGATCACAAGCGTCAAAACGATCAAGACCTGTCCGGCGGGCGGCAATTACGTCGTGGTCAAAGTAGAGACGAGTGAGCCAGGACTATACGGGGTGGGATGCGCGACGCTTACGACGAGGGGTGATGCAGTCGTTACCGCCCTAAATGAATTCTTGGCGCCGTTTGCCACGGGACGTGATCCTGCAAACATCGAGGATATGTGGCAGACAGCATATGTCAGCTCTTACTGGCGCAATGGCCCGGTTTTAAACGGGGCATTGGCTGGCCTGGATGAGGCCTTGTGGGATATCAAGGGCAAGAGGGCTAATATGCCCATCTATGAATTGCTTGGAGGCAAGAGCCGCTTTGCCCTAACCACGTACTGTCATGCCGACGGTAAAACTGTTGAGCAGGTGTCTGAGAACGTTCAGAAATACGTTGACGCAGGCTGGAAGCATGTGCGCATACAGCTGGGAGGTTACGGTTCGCCGGGTCTATCGCAAGGCGCAGATTTCAAGGCGGGTGGCTTCGGACAGCCAACGGACGGGCTGCAGAATTCTGAACCTTATGTAAAGGGTACGGTCAAGCTTTTCGAATACATTCGAAAGCAGCACGGTGACGATCTGGAATTGATTCACGATATGCACGAGCGTATCGAGCCAATTGAGGCTGTCAACTTAGTAAAAGCATTAGAGCAATTTCGGCTATTTTATGTCGAAGACTCACTCTCACCGGAACAGATCGCCTATTTCAGGATAATCAGGGAGCAGTGCGCGACACCCATCGCAATGGGTGAACTGTTTAGCAATCCGCTGGAGTGGACCGGCCTGATATCCGACAGGCTTATTGATTTTATCAGGATCGGGTTTAATCACGTCGGCGGCATAACACCGGGACTAAAGATCGCTCGTTTGTCAGAAGCGTTCGGCGTCAGGACTGCTTGGCACGGACCGGGAAACATCGATCCAATTGGCCACGCCGCTCAAGGACACGTGGACCTTACGATACCTAACTTTGGTATTCAGGAGGACGCTGATCTTGGTTGGCCGCAAGTGGTCCAGGAAGTCTTTCCAGGGGCGGCGACAATGAAGAAGGGATATATGTACATAAACGAGGCGCCTGGAATCGGCGTAGACATCGATGAAAAACTGGCGGCGAAATATCCTTTCCCAGCTTGGCCTAAGGGCACAGGGTTCAGGTTCCCCATTAGAAAGACGGATGGTACACAGATAAGGCCGTAGTCTAGCTTATAGCTCACTCGAGGGTCGGGTTTGCTAAGCGAGGATGTCGCTTCGGTGATTGCCGAGCTGGTTCTTCGAACGAGCTCAATGGACGCCGTATTCTCGATCCCTAATACATGTTCCTCCGAGTGCGTAGTGAATAAATCGTTCTTAGCAATTCCTAGCGGTGCTGTTCGCAGCCGAGTTGGAGGCAGAAGATGACCGATACCCGACGTACGTTTCTAACGAAAGTGGCGGCTGGCGCGCTGGGCGCGGGGGTTCCGGTTGGTTCGGGATCGAGTGCCGTAAGTGCATGGACGGGGTGGCAAACAAACTCAGTTGTCAATCAGGCGCGGCCGGGCGACAACGATTCTCTCAGGATTGCCAAGGTTGAGCCGGTGATCATGCGAGTCCATCAGGATAAGCAAGGAAAACAGTCGGGCACGGCCTATATGTTTTGCCGGGTGGAAACCACGGAGGGGATTGTCGGTTGGGGCGAAGGAACGAATTTCCCAAAAGAGGCAACTATCGCGACTGAAATCGAAATGGTAAAGCCATGGGTAATCGGACAGAGCGCATTTGACATTGAGAGGATCTGGGCGACGATATTCAGAGCCCGCAACGCTCAGCATGGAAGCGCGGTCCAATCGACGATCTCCGCTATCGATATGGCCCTCTGGGATATCGTAGGACAGAAGTTGAATCTGCCTGTCTATAAGTTGCTAGGCGGGAAGATCAATGATGAGATCAAAATCTATACCAGCTACCGATGGGGAAACATCCCTCGCACGGCAGATGCTTACCAACAGCGCACTAAGGAACTGGTGGCAGAAGGAGCGTTGGCGGGGAAGTTCGATCCTTTTTTCGACGAGCCGGATTTCGCGGCTTACAGCAATGCCACAGCCGCACGGTATGACAGCCATATTTTTAGCCGGCAAGCGAAGCTACACACGATCAATAATGTCGCGGAAATGATTCGAGGCATTCGCGAGGGCGGTCCGGATTTTGAGATCTGTATCGAGGCTCACGCTAAGTTTAACGTCAATTCTGCAGTGCGCATCATTAAAGCTGTTGAGCCTTACAACCCGTTATGGTTGGAAGAGCCAGTGCCTCCAGGCAATGTCGATGCCATGATCCAGGTGCAGCGCATGTCGAGTGTTCCAATCGCCGCGGGTGAGCGGTTAAAATCGCGCCTGGAAGTGCGGGAATATATCGAGCGGGACGCGATCCGGATCCTGCAGCCCGACGCTGCTAGGATCGGCGGCATAACCGAATTTCGCAAAGTGGCGGCGATGGCTGAGACTCACTGGATTCCCGTGGCGCCCCACAATCCAAACGGCCCGGTGTGCCTGGCTGCACACCTGCATCTAGCGACCTCTATGTCCAATTTCATGATTTTGGAAGAAGGCAACACTGACCCGGTTTTAAACAAAGAACTCTTTGCAGGCGGGTGGCAGGATAGCCGCGCCTATTTTTTACCGCCCGAGACGCCTGGGTTAGGGCTCAAGTTTTCCACTGATTTTGTCAGGGAGCATGCAATGGACCTCAGTACCGCTGAAAGGGCAGGATAGAACGACGGGAAGGAGATTCCTTTCTAATGCTGCCGAGAGGCTCATCCGTGTCGAATCCTTCGGGTTCATAAGGGTGAGTCTAATCCCCGGAACTCAACGCCATGCGCGAGACTTGCGTTGCAAGAAGTTGTGCCGAGCGGCCACGCTTCGAGAGCTTGAATACACGGCCAGTTCCGCTCCATGTCCGAGTCACGAACGCATAGGAAAAGGTTATTAGGAGAGTAGGAATTTGCGCAGTGATCTTGTTTGGTCATTCTAGTCAGGAAAAGGCTTGTGAACGTTTACGCGCAGGTGGATCAAGGGGAAACAAAGAAGCTGTCACAGTGACGGGAATTCGTGGAGCAAGCTCGAGCAATCAAGTCGCGAGTTCACGGGAGAAGGCGTCGAAAATGGAAAACTGGAGGCAATACGCGGTGGAATTTCGTAAGCCAACGCTCGCGTTTGGGGCTTTGCTAGCGTTCTCGCCGATTTTCACTCCATCTGCTTGGGCGCAGGCGGCGTCTGTGCCGGAAGCTCTTATCGTCGAAGCACCCACCTTACGTGCAATCGGGGTGGAGTGGAAGATTTCGGGAGATGACAACGTTAACGCCGTGGCGGAGGCTTTTTATAGGCGCAAAGGCGAGCAGGAGTGGCATAAGGCACTCCCGCTTTTGCGGCTACACCACGAAGTGGTGAACAGCTTCACAGCTCCATTCCAAACCTCAGAGCCCACGCCCGAGAACCCCAGGGGAAGCCGGGAGAGTCCCTGGCATTACGACAGTGGAAACATGTTTGCCGGAAGCATTTTGGACTTGGAGCCGGGAACAGAGTACGAGTGCCGGTTCGTTCTTTCCGATCCTGACGGCGTCAACGGAGAGAAAGAGAAGACCATCACCGTGCAAACCCGCAAGGAGCCGGAACCGGCGCCGGGCGGTCATATCTATCACGTGTATCCCATTGAATGGAAGGGGCCGAAACAGCAGCCGGCTTTTACGGGATTAATGAGGGCCTACAACATGGGGGCGTCGGCATCTGACCACGAGCACGCGTTCCCGCCGCGAGTCCAACCGGGGGATATGATTCTGGTCCATGCCGGTATCTACGAAAGCGATCGTTTCCATTACCTCGCGGGAATGCCACATCCTGGCTATAATGCCCTAGCCTCGGTAACTGATGGTACCTACTACCTGGACCAAAGCGGCACTCCCGACAAACCGATTGTGATCAAAGCAGCTGGTGACGGGGAAGTGATTTTCGACGGCGCGGGTAATGGAAATTTATTCAATCTCTTAGCGGCCAACTACAACTATTTCGAAGGGATTACGATTCGAAACACAACGGTTGCGTTCTTGCTCGGCTGGAAGGGTATTGCCGGTTCGAGTGGTTTTACGTTGAAACATTGCCGAATCTATGATGTAGCCAGAGCGGTACAGGAAGAATGGTCGGGTTCAAGAGATATCTATATAGCAGACAATATCATCATTGGTAGGCACGATCCGAGCAAGATGATGGGCTGGACCGGCAAGACATGGTCGAGCCTTCCGGGATACCCGGAGCTGCTGTTATCGGAATACGCGATCAAAGTATACGGTCAAGGTCACGTCGTGGCGCACAATTACGTCGCTAACTGGCACGATGGGATCGACGTCTCAACTTACGGAGAGCCCGACGGGACGCCGGGGATAGGCAGCATTGAGGTCACAGGGCCTACTGAGAAACCCCAATTGGAGGCTGCGTCGATCGATTTCTACGGCAACGACATTTATAACATGGGAGACAATTGTGTTGAAACTGATGGGGGTTCCCACAATGTCCGCGTGTACGAAAACCGGTGCTTCAATATGGCTGAACAAGCTTTGAGCGCTCAGCCGGAGTTTGGCGGTCCCGTGTATTTCTACAAGAATCTTGTGTACAACGTAGTGGAGGGAGGCCCTCTGAAGTTCTCCGAGACGCCGGCAGGCGTTCTGGTTTATCAGAACACATTTGTCGCCGGCGATACGCTTCCGGGGGGACCCGTATCGAATGCGCACCTGCTCAACAATTTGTTCTTGGGGCGGGGTTCGGATGACTCCGTATTCTCTATACATACGACGACGAACTATTCGACATCGGACTACAACGGATTCACATCGAACAAAGGTGCTCATAACTTCGCATGGAACTCACCTCCCTTCGGTATACCCGCCGACTACAATTACGAACATAAACTGACCGCCCGCAACTTTAAGACACTCAAGCAGTACAGCGATGCAACTGGGCAGGACAAACACAGCGTTATGGTCGACTACGATGTGTTCGTCAACGTTCCGATGGCAGATATATCGGATCCCCAGCACCTGTATAATCCTGAGGATATGGACTTCCGACTGAGGCCGAACTCTGCAGCCATAGACGCAGGAATTGTGCTTCCGACCATCAACGATGGATTTACAGGCCGAGCTCCGGATCTTGGCGCTTACGAACTGGGTAAGCCGATGCCCGTGTATGGACCGCGATCCTTGCCTCCCGGGGTGGCGGACAAGATAGGCTTCCGATCCTGGAATGGTCCTCCGCGGAACGATCTGCACCTTATTCCGTAGCTGACACAGCCCGAAGAAGGCAACCGCGGCACGACAATCAAGTCCTGCCGTGAGCCTGCAGGCCGTTGAGCTCAACTTAGACATGCTGGACGGTGTTGCCAAAGGGCGAAGAAGGCAAGATTGCACTGACCAAAGCGTTTTAGAGCCAAATGTTGGAGACGCAAACTACCATGGTGCCTCAATGACACTTGACCGTGAAGCCATTGACATTCTGTCGTCTATATCGACAGGAACGATCACGACAATCCTTCTCAAGCATGGTCTGCGCAATGTATGGATGCGTGGTCCGCGGCCGTTGCGGCAGGGCTTGCCGCGTCTGGCCGGTCCTGCGTTCACATTGCGCTTTATTCCCGCCCGAGAAGACCTCGCCACTCCGGCGTCCTGGGCGTCGCCCCGATCAACACGCGCTGCCATAGAAGCCATGCCTGAAGGCTGCATCGTAGTAGTCGACGCAATGGGTGTTACATATGCCGGAATTTTTGGAGACATTCTTTGTGCACGAATGAAGAAGCGCAACGTGAAGGCTCTCGTAACTGACGGGGTGATACGAGATGTGTCCGGCGTGCTTGCCACGAATTTACCGGTTTGGTGTCAAGGCCAGGCCGCTCCGCCATCCGTATCAGGCCTTACTTTTGTCAATTGGCAAGAGCCGGTTGCTTGTGGGGGCGTGGCCGTTTATCCGGATGACGTGGTGGTGGTCGATGACGATGGCGCGACACTGATTCCGGCTGCTCTTATCGGCGAGGTCTTAGCAGCCGCGCCACAGCAGGAAGATATGGAAGGCTGGATCATGCGGGAGGTGGAAAGGGGCGTTCCGCTGCCGGGATTATACCCGCCGAATGACGAGACCAAGGCGCGATATGAAGCCCAAAAGCGTCACTAGGGTTTGAAGCATGACTCTATAAGAAGGAGAGTTCGACACGCCACATCATGCGAAAGCGGTTAAATGATTTGAAATCCTTCCATTCAAGAAGCTAGCCATCTCCGCGCCACCCCCTCAAGATGGTGTGTCTGCCATTTCACCACTTCCGCAATTTTGTCACGCTTGCTTATTCTTGTTTCTTGCCCGAATCTTTCAGCGTTCCTCTTACGGCAGGGAAGCTTCCGGACCGCAGGCCGCCCGAGGGTGGACGTAACGCGTGGTCCTCTCGACGAGTGCAAGAGACAGAAGGACCGCATATTGGAGTGACAGCCAGCAGATGGCCGGATTTTTTCGATCACGAAGTCGATCATCGGATCATTCCTTTTGCGGTGCTATTCGAACCGGAGATTCTGCACTGCATCGATAGCGGCTTGAATTTCAGGCCTTGTCACGGGTTGTGTGATCGAATGGCTCAGTGGATTCAGGACAACTTTTCTCGCAGCTTCAACAGACTGAAGAAGAGCGCTAAACGTTGCGTGGTCTGCTGGAGTTGGAGCGCTTGAAAGCGAGCGTGTTTTCGCCGCCTGCCAAAATGAATCGGCGGTCATATGGCGTGTTTCTTTCTTAAAGGGGACTGGAACCGAGCGCTTATCGCAATAGCCTTTTAACTTAACCTCGAATGCAGCTCTCGTATACACGGCAGATGCTCGATCATCGTTCGCTGCAAGGTGCTGCCTTGCTCGCGAAAGGAAAAAATCAGGTCCACCGTCCCTCGCCCGGTGAATAGGCGTCACGCAATCCTCGGCTAGCCACAACTCATACCCCCTCCACTGATTGGAGGTCATCTCCACTTGCACCATCTCGTACCAGACCCGGTCATGGGTAAGGAGAATGATCTGCCAATCTGCGAAGTATTCCTCCAGGATTTTCAATACCGGGATTCGGTTGGCCATATCCAACCCGATTAAGACATCGTCAAGGACGAGTAGCTTGGGAAACTGCGAAGTAACGGGCACAGTGTTCAACAGCCCTGCCAAGTACACGACGAGCCCGATAGCCGACAGTCGTGCTTCGTTCAGAATGTTGTGATGGTCCTGAATTAAGGTCCCCGACCTGTGAACCGACAGGATCAAGTCGGTGTTCCTAAAGACCCTGTTTCCCCGATCATAGGCAACGGGATGGGAGGCCGCGCCGAGCGTAAAATTTGGATCGTTGAACCGCGCCAGAAGTTCGCTTGCCTTATCGACGAGTGGTTGAATCAATGGTTGAAATCCATCGTTGAAACGTTGCAGTGCACGGTCGCAAGATTCCAGATAGCTCGCGTAGTGGCCTTTTGAGGACGGGTCCGACGCCTTTGCAGTTTGCCAGAGCTGGCCAATCCCGTAGGAGCGTCCTTGGATTGCAACCTCGATGTTGGGTACCAGATGTGTCACCGCGATATGGAAAAGATTGACATTGTTTCCACGCTGCGTGAAGTTGGTTTCCAGCAAACTCCTGTAGTCGAGGCATCCAGCCTGTAAGGCCAGTCTGAGAAGCTGGTGGTTGGCTAACAGGGCGATCGGCTCCATACTGCCAGGCTTGAGTTATTTGAGTTGTGCCATCGTCGAAGTGGATTGTGACGTGTCCGCTTGTAAGAGCAGGACCTGCAGTGTTCTTGTGCTCCGCAAACGGCTTCGCGCCTCTATTACTGTTGAAGAACTCCTGGATGGCGCGGAAGAGACTTGATTTGCCGCTGCCGTTTTCGCCCCAGATGAGGAGACTTCGTGCCTGACCAAATTCGAAATCGTAAACAGCCGGTCCTGGAAAACCACGGAAGTCGGACACTTCAATCTTCGTGATCTTCATTCGCGGCCCTCGACGATGCGTACTACTTCCAGACCGTTCAATGCGAACAGGGCGGCGTAGACGGGATGGTTAATATTTGTGATCCTTTTATAGAAACTTTCCCATTCGCCTTGCTCCTCGTTGTCTGGGAGGCCTGCATTGGCGAGAAGATCAAAGAACTGAAGGCCTAATTTATGAAGTTCCTCAGGGAAGAAGAGCTCATAGAGGAGGGCATTCAAGAGGCGCTCGAAATAGGCGGACTGATGCTCTTGAGTTCGACAAAGTGCGATTACACATTGAGACAAAGACACAACCATCGCTCGTTGTTGCGGCGCAGCCTGCGGGATCGGCATTTTCTTTAATGCTTCCGGTTGAACTTCATAGAAACCGTTTTGCTTTTCTACAAAAATGTTTTTTGAGTAATATTCCGCAACAGATGAGTTCAAGAAAGCGAGCAAATATGGTCCATCTCGGGTTGGGAAAAAATACGACGTGTTTCCCAAATAACTACCCATCGTTTCCAAGGCAAATGTAGGCCTGATGGAGACCTTCGTTGAGACAATCTTCGGTTGTTCAAATTCTCGCCAATATTCAGATCCCCACCGCTGAAGCGCGTACCACCCATAGCGTATGCCTGTTTCCGTGGCATTTCGTTTTGACAGTTCGCGCTTGAATGACGTCAGATGTCTATAGATCGCGGGGAAGCGACTTTCAAAGAGTTTCTCAGCTTTTTTGGATGCACCGTTGATTGATATGTCGTTGTGAAGTGGGAAATGCCAAGGCACGAAAAGAAGATACTGCTGCCCAAACTCCACGTGCCAACGTTCAACATCTCGTCCCCTCACATAGGGCTTCAATACTTCTTCTGAAGAGGAATGCTCGGCGATCAGCCGATCACGCGTCTCCCGATCAACGATGAAGGCCTCGTTCAGTCCGGTTGTCAGTCCACGGTATAGGCTACCCCGACGAGAACGCCCAGAGGTACTCCTCCCTGGGCAATCCTCTCGATAAGTTGGAGCTTCTCTTTCGACTCCAGCCGCCAAGTAGCAGAGGTAAAGTCGGACTGCAACATGACAAACATATCGCTAGAAAGATGGCGGGTCAGCTCTTCGACCTTCCATTCGTCCTCCTTCCAACTCAGTGCTTTGAATTCTGAGTGATCGTCAGGGCACTCTGCTCTAAGGATGACGATGCATGGATAAGCAATAGCGTCAAAGATCTCAGCATCTCCAAAGTCGATCAAGCGTGCAATGCGAGTCTTGTTCCGTAGGAGATCCCGAAGCTTTTGCCCGTAGCCAGTGCGCATCCATGTGTTTGAGGTAATGAAACTGAAGACCCCGCCATCGTTTAATAGTTGAATTCCGCGCTCATAAAAATATACGTAAAGATCAGCCAAGCCGGAAAAGCAATCATAAAGTCGTTTAAGGTCCGGCTTCTGGTCCTGGATCTTCTGTTGCTTAACGTACGGTGGATTCCCGATTACGACGTCGAATCCAGTAAAGTCCTCTGGTGCGAGGGAGAACATCCATTCCGGATCGAAAAAACTGGCGTGACTGTTCTGGTCGTATGGATTCCACGATGCGAGCAGCCTAGCTGTCGTGTTCGGCATCCCGATGTGTTCCAGCTCAACTGCTAGCTTGGCACGTACCGTTTCGTCCTGCTCGCGATATCGCTGCTTAGCCTCTGGTGTGCGCGCATTGAAGTGGGCGTGCCGTACCCTACGCAGCTCTTCTCGCAGGGCATTCACCTGATCTGCCACGAGCAAGAACTGATGCTCCTTTGCCTTCTCCACTGGAATGAGCGTATTCGCTGCGACGATGCGAGTTTCTAGGTTGGGGAGTGGCCGAAGCAACTTTTCAGATTTCTGGTCAACAAGGAGCGAGATGAAGAACCGGAGCTTGGCAATCTGGCAAGCGATTGGTTGAATGTCTATGCCAAAGATTGAATTCTCAATCAGGTACAGCTTGCGGGCATAGTCGAGGTCGTGATGTCTTGTATCGAAGGAAGACTCGATGTCCTTGATTCGAGATTCCACGTCCTCAATGGCAGCTTCTCGGCTACCAGATTCCTCCATCGATTCGGCTTTTTTTCGATCACGTTTGGCAGCATCCAGCTGGCGGTGCTTCCATTCGACGTTATTGGGATCGAGCTTGGAAAGCAGATAGACCAGCCGATGTAATGCTCCCATCGGGAAGGCACCTGAGCCGCACGCTGGATCAAGAATTCTTGTTTTCTCAATCGCGACAATGAGCTTTTGAGTCTCGTCCTTGGTGCAGGGATTATCGATTTGATCTGAGAGTAACGTCCTCAATTTCGTTTCTGGAACCGCCGCCTTTAAATGGCAAATGAGAGCCTCATCCACCATGTAGCGAACGACATCGCGGGGAGTGTAAAAGGCCCCAAGCTTCTTCCTCGCAATCGTCTTCGTGTCATCATTTGGGTTGTACGAAGCAAGCAAGTTTTCAAATACTTTTCCCAGCAGTTCCGGGTCCAGAGCAATCTCCTGCTCCAGCGGAGTGCTCTCTTCGACGGTGAATTTGTAGCGTGCGAGAATCTCGATCAGTGGGCGTACTGAAACCGCAAATCTGCGCTCATCGTCAAGCTCTTTGCTTAGGTCGGCTCTCTGGTCCGGACCGAAGAATAGTTCATTTGGAAGGGTGACTGACTCGCGGGGATTGTCTGAAAAACCGTCAAGTCGGATCGTGGGTTGGTTTTCTGCTTTCCGGTAGACGTCGTCTAGACAATCGAACAAACCTCCGTTTACAAACGGAATCTCCGAAAGAAGCTTTCGGAGCTGAGCAGGGTCACTAAGGAGATCCTCGTAGCGATAAAGCGTGGTCACACCGCGATTCTTGTCGAATCGACCGGTGGTCGCTTTCTCACGAAAGCCGCGTTTGTTGATCTCTCGATTAAGCGTGGCAAAGAACAGATTTTGAAGAATGGCCTTGTAATACGTTCCTGCAGATGGGCTCTTTTCCTTGAGAAGTCCGGCAATCTGATTCCAGAGAAAGATGCGTCTCGGGATAAGATTCTTCTCCTGGAGAAACCAGCAGAAGATAAGTCGTGTGAGAAGGCGAATAAAGAAATTGAACGCTGCTCGTCTGACGACCCATCCACGTCGCGGGGCAGCTTTACGCCAGGGTGATTTTTGGCCCAAAGGTACCAGTAGGAAATGTCCTGATAGAACCTCTTGTTGAGGTCAGAGCTGTCCAGCTTCTTTGCCCACGCACGATGCAATTCAACAAAATTCCGGAATTGGTATTCGTTATATAGAACAGGAAGAGAGAGTTCATACAAAATGTCTATGTGGGCACGTGCCGGGTTGTCGAGTCGGATGTCTTTAATGAGCGTGACCTTGCGAAGAAGATCCTTTGTGCTGTCGCGCTTATTCGATTCACGATCTATCACCGCAAGGCTGATGGCATCGCCGTACCGAAACAGAACCATCACCGGCATCGGGAACAGCTTGTTGATTTCGCGAGCTATGGTGGCGAGCCGCGTGCGCGAATATTGCTTCCCCGTGAGTTGAATTCCCAGGAAGATATACGATTCGATTACGGATGTATCGACATTTTCCTTCGAGAAG
Source organism: uncultured Acidobacteriaceae bacterium (assembly GCA_963803615.1). Taxonomy (GTDB): domain Bacteria; phylum Acidobacteriota; class Terriglobia; order Terriglobales; family Acidobacteriaceae; genus PALSA-350. The sequence goes on along the minus strand of CAWDNI010000067.1, from coordinate 27,900 downwards.
GCCAGTCGGTTTCCGATCTCTTCATCAGTCAGTTGGAACAAGAATTCGACACTGTGCCATTCCGATGTCAGAGCCTTGTCGGGATTCAGGGCTCCAAACTGATCGATAAAGCCCTGTGCTGTATTGGGCACAATATCGATCCGGCGATCACTTGAGTATCCGAGAAGAGCGAATAGCTGGCGAGCCGAATCTGCAAACTTTCCTTTCGCGATCCTCGCCACTGTATCCTGGATTTTGACCTTCGGTTCAATTAAAGCCACGTCTGCCATTTAGCGCACCACCAGCCATGTTATTAATTCGAAGTCCGTCTGATTGTTGACCTGATCATGTGCAACGGGAAGAACGAAAGCACGGTTGGACTGAAGGCCGGACGCCGCTCGCCTCCGGAACGTCACCACAATCGCATCAATCGCCTTCCGCAGGAGGACGCCGTAGTCGTCCATCTTTGTACCGTGATCCGTTTCCTGATCAAAAAGGTTGCAGAGCTCGGAATAAGGAGCGCTCTTTCCAGAGCACAGGACGCGGTAGACTTCGAGAATTTGTTTAGGCTGAGCAAAGCCAAAGCGGACATTGCCATCGCCCAGCGCATAAACGAGAAAGTAAGGCTGAAGAGGATTGATGCCGTCGATAGTTCCGCTTGCGGAAGGACGGGCATCCGATAAAGGGGCGTTTTGACTAAGGCAAAAGATGACCCCTGGCGCAATTACTTTGTGTTCCGGGCTAGGCGGAACGATGCTGTATAGACCGAATGGTGCATCTTCAAGCGCAGCACGGTTGGCCTCTATGTATTTCATCAATTCAATTCGGAAATCATCGAGCGTAAACTCCGTGAGCGATACACTATCGCCCAGGTCATCCAGATCGAGTACTTCATCTCTCAGCTTGAGAAGCTGCTTGTCGCGGTACTTTAGGTCCTCGCTTATCAGATCCTCAATCTCTTCGTTCTTGAGAATGTTGTCCTCAAATGTTGCAGCAATGTCCACGAGGGCCATGCGCGCCTCAACTCGGTTCTTGAGGTTGATATACCTGTTGAGGTCGTCGGTCGGCCAAAAGTTGACCAGCTGTACGGATTTGTTCACGCTACCGATTCTGTCGATGCGTCCAAATCGTTGAATAATGCGAACAGGATTCCAATGGATGTCGTAATTGACCAAGTAGTCGCAATCCTGGAGATTCTGACCTTCGGAAATACAGTCAGTGGCGATTAACAGATCGATCTCTCCGCTTTGCGGCATTGTCGAAATCTTGTTGCGCTTCTTGGATCTGGGCGAGAAGTTCGTGAGAATCTCGTTGAAGGCGACTTTGCCAAAAGTCGTACGAAGATCGCCACCACCACAGACCAGTGCAGCATTGATGCCCATATCGGTTTTGGCCCACTCTACCAAGTTGTCGTAAAGGTATGTGGCTGTGTCGGCAAAAGCTGTGAAAACGAGGATTTTTTTGTTTGGGTGGCCAAGCTTGTCGTCGGTGGGATGTTCGACTTTCGCAGTGATAAGTTGCTTCAACGCGGCAAGTTTGGCGTCTCGTTCGACAGTGACTTTCTGAGCAGCTTGCAACAGGCCAGTCAGCTGATCCTTATCCTTTTTCAGCTCTTTGAGCCAGTTCTTCCCGTGATCGAGTTCTAGATGATCCAATTTGTACTTGAACTTCCCGCCAACCAGTAGGGCTTCGTCGATATCCTCATCTTCCTCGGAATCACCAAGGTCAAGATCAAGTTCCACGTCTTCCGACAGGGGCTTTTGGGAGGAATTGAGGTAACCGTTAATCTTTTCTTCGAGAGCCTCGATTTTCGCGATCGTGCGCCCCATGGTGATCTCAAAAGACCTCACAGAACTTTCGAGGCGCTTCAGAAAATTCACCTTCATCATCCCAATGAGAAATGTCTCGCGATCGGCCTGGGAGAAAGGATCGTGAGTTGAAGTTGTGTACACTTCCCTGTATTTCTCTTGGACGTACTTTGACGGATTAAACAGTGAGAGCTTGTACTGGTCGATCTCGGAATTGAGCTTGTCGTAGGAAAGAAACAGCCCCTGAATATCAATCTCCGGATACATTGAGAGTGGCGTGTCGCGTATGGGGAATCCACCCAACTGTACGATGGTGTCCTTATAGTACTTTTGAATGTGCTTACGTGAGCGGGCAATAGTTAGCTCATCGAGAAGCTTGAAGAATGCCGCACTTAGTTTCTCTAAAAGATCGCTGGTCCTTCGGTCAGAGCCTTGCTTGCGCGCCCACGCGGAGAACACTTTTTGGGCAGCAGTCAACGTCTCCTTAATGCTCTCGATGCCGAGCGCCTCAGCAAACGCGCCATCGTTCTCGCTTCCCTCTGTGAGAAAGTAGATCTGGTTGCGGAGGTCCTTCAAGTCGTTGTTAACCGGCGTCGCTGAGATCAGCAAGACTTTGGTGCGCACCCCAGACTTTACGATGTCTTCCATCAGTCGCTGATAGCGGCTTTTCTTTATGATGTCTCCGGCTTCGTCGCGCTTTCCAGGAGCATTGTTGCGGAAGTTGTGGGACTCGTCGATAACAACGAGGTCGTAGTTGCCCCAATTAAGCGTTTCGAGATCTATACCTCCGGAGTAGCCGCGCTCTCGACTCAGGTCAGTGTGGGAGAGTACGTCGTAGCGGTATCGATCATGCAGAAACGGGTTGAGGGCACTATTCGCCGTGTAGACTGTCCAGTTCTCTCTTAGCTTCTTGGGGCACAAGACTAGAACGCGCTCATTTTTAAGCTCGAAGTATTTAATGACGGCAAGAGCTTCGAAAGTCTTACCTAAGCCGACGCTATCGGCGATGATGCACCCGTTATACCGGAGAATCTTATTAATGGCCCCTTTTACGCCGTCCTTTTGGAATTCAAAGAGGGCTTTCCATATATCGGTTTCAAAGAGGCTGGTTCGACCCAAATCCGCGTCGGTCTTGCCGGTGTCTTCGAGAAAGCTTTCGAAGATGTGAAAGAGGGTCTTGTAATAAATGAATTCTGGAGGGTGGTTTTCGTAGAGCTGCTTTAGATACTGCAGAACCTCTTCCTTGACGTCCTTGACGAGGCTATCGTTGTTCCAGATTTCGTCAAACCACTTTTTAAGCTCCTGACGGTCCCGATTGCCATCAACGATGAGATTTAGCTCGATATTGTTGTTCTCTGCGGCAAGTCCAAGGCCGCGCACCGTGAAATTCGAGCTGCCAAGTATGGCGTCATGTACGCCGGCCGTACCTATGTGGTACATCTTTCCGTGGAGCAAATTGGACTGCTTAATCGTTTTGATCTGAACCTTTTGTTCAATCCACTCGGCGCAATCCTTTGCAACGCGCTTTTGCTGGAGTCTGTTTGCAAGCTCCAGACCAGCAGCGTCGATGATGAATGCCTTCTTCTCCGTCTTCCTTGGGTCTAGGCGATTGACGAATGAAGGCTCGCCAAAGAGGAAATCCAGGTGCTGAATGCGGTCGAGACTGTTCTTCAGCGCGTCGTATGCGTAAATAGTGAAGTATGCGGAAACGATCGAGAGGGTCGATCCATCCTGAATCTTCTCTGCTAGGAACGACGCTACAGTTCCTCGATAGTGATTGTCTCGAATGCCTGAATCTGCTGGAAGTTGTGACATCCTATTTCGATTCCTTTTTTCAACGATGCTCTTTGGAGTGCCGTTGAAAGCCCTTGCATTTGGGCGTGCTTTTCAATTACATGATTGAGGACAAGCGAGGCGCGACAGGTTAACAGTGCGAACGGACGTGCGTGGACCACTGCTGAAATTATTCTTAGGGCCCCTGGCTGAAGCCTTCTGCCAAGAACATTGATAAGGGCATTATTTCCGTCTTTGCGTCGAGCATGAACCGCTCTGCGCCAGGATAGAGAACTACACGTCTCGTTGCATTGATGTCTTCACACGCGACATAGAAACCCTTGCTGGGTGCAGGGCTTCCGAGAGAGCGCTTGACTTCAATCGCCCATCGTTCTTTCCGGCTGAATTCAATCACGAGGTCGATCTCCGCGCCCGCGGAAGTCCGATAGAATGTGGGCCGTGCTGTCGGCGGCAATGCATTGAGAATGTTGTCGATAAGCAACCCTTCCCAACTGGAGCCGACTACTGGATGCCCTAATAGTTCTTCCTGATTGCGGATTCCCAGGAGAGCATGGAGCAGGCCAGAGTCACGGACGTACACTTTCGGTGAGCGCACGAGTCGCTTTTTGGCGTTCACGGCCCATGGCTGGAGGCGACGCACCAGCAGTAAATCCACCATGATGTCGAGATACCTGGCTACCGTGTGGCCGCTGACGCCAAGACCACTCGCGAGCTGCGCGGCGTTGAGCATTTGTCCTTGATTGTGCGCGAGCATCTGCCAGTAGCGGCGGAGGGTTTCGGCAGGAATGCGAGGCCCAAGTGCGGGGACATCGCGTTCAAGGTATGTCTGGATAAAAGCTGTGCGCCAAGTGAAACTGAGGTCATCGCTTGCGGCTAGAAAGCTGTCGGGAAAACCGCCACGGCTCCAAAGACGATCCATCGAAGCCTCTTCGGCTCCGACAACTTCGCTAACCGAAAAGGGAGCAAGCTCCTGATATGCAATTCGTCCAGCCAGGGATTCCGCCGACTGCTGTAACAAATCCATCGATGCCGAGCCGAGCAAAAGGAAATGACGGGCCGGCTTACTCTTGCGCCGCCTCCGGTCTATTAAGCTGCGGAGTGTTTCAAAAATGCGCGGGAGGCGATGGATCTCGTCGAGGATCACGAGCCGATTTTCGTGCTGTGTCAGGTAGAGTTCCGGTTCCGTCAGTTTGGCTCGGTCTGAAGGCGATTCCAGATCTAGGTAAAGGGCTTGCTCCTCAAGCGAATCCGCCAAAGTTGTCGCAAGCGTCGTCTTGCCCACCTGCCTGGGTCCAAGGATGGCGACGGCGGGAAACTGTTCGAGCAGGCGCGACACTTGTGGCTGGATCTGGCGTGGGAGGAACACCTTGCAATTGTGCCACACGATTTCATAAATGCAAGGATAACGGGGGCCTTTTGGGGGTTAGTAACATATCTACGTGCTTTTTCAATTATTTACGGCTTATTGGGTTGAGCCGGTATCGCAAAAGTTACAACATGTTCCCGAGCTACCTTAGCCCACGGCAATCCCCTGATTTATGGATGTCAGTTGGCTGACCTCAAGAGCCGAGGTCTTGGACACGTCACCACTGAGTTGCGGATTGAGCTTCGCGATGTCATCAGTGAAGAGGTTAGCTTCGTTGCTGGCGCGGGAGATTGCCACGTAGCCGAAGCGGGAGTTCAGCAAGTCCGGGTGAACCCTAGTGTCGGCATTGACCAAGACGCGCTCTGCGGTGAGTCCTTGGGAACTGTGACTAGTAACCGCATAACCGTGATCGAAATGGCGATGCTCACCGGCGTCGAATGATATGCGCCTGTTGTCGTCGAGTCGGGCGGTAATACGACCGTCGGGAGAAACGGACTCGATAACGGCAAGGTCACGATTGGCGACGCCCAGCGACTTGTCCGGAGCGGTAAACTGAATCCGGTCCCCTACTGAGAACTCATGCCCGATCTCCCGATAGACGCTAACGCCAGTAAGGCGCCGCGGGTCGTAATTGGCTAGTTCACCGGTTGATCGCTCAACAGTAAGCAGATTGGAGGCCGGGTTTATACCGACTACGTTCCGTATTCTCCTGCTTTGATTCCGGCGCTCTTGCTACCACGCGCATAGCGGACGACGTCGTTGATCTCATAGCGACTGGCCCAGGAACGTTCTGCTCCGGTCATCTCCTGACGCTGGACCAAGATTTGAAACCTGTGATCTTCGGACCCGATAGTGCCGTTGGTTTTCAATTCCTGCCTGACGATGGCATTCAACTCGCGCCGAGAGGCATTGTCCGGCGAAACGATGAGGGTCCTTTCAGGCGAGTCAACATAGCTCTTGGCGATAACGCGAATACGCTCTTCGGTATCGGAAATCTCCCTCAAGCGACCCTGTTTCTGGAGCGAATCTAACGCGGCGGGAACTTGACCAGTTGCGAGCAATTCAACCGCGGACCTGAATTCCGGGTCTTTCTGGCGGACGATCTGATCGAGCTTGGCCGTACGCATTCCGGCCTCCTGCAGCTGCTCGAAAGGTCGGCCTGCTTCGACGCCCTGATGCTGACGCGTATCGCCGATCAACAACACGCGGTCTTGAGGAGCGAGGCGGGCAAGGAACTCGCGCATCTGGTTGGTGGAGGCTAGACTCGATTCATCCACAAAGTAGAAGTGCTTCTGCTCCGGAACACCCGAAACTGAAGACCGGGCGAGAAATCCCTGTAGAGTCTCAGCCTGAACCCCGGCCTCGCCAAGCTGCCGCGAGGCACGGGAAGTTGGAGCGAAGCCTTCGACCTGAAACCCCCGAATCTCAGCGGCACTGCGGATGACAGAGAGGGTCGTTGTCTTGCCAGAGCCGGCGAAGCCTTGGATGCCCTGAATGCGGTCTGGTGAACTTAGAACGTCTTCGACTACACTCCGCTGAGTGCGATTGAGTTGCTGCTGTTGGTCCGCAAATGTGAGTGCCTGAGACCGCGAGAGCAATGGCTCGATATAGCTGCGGCCCTCCCGAACGCGGTCAATAATTTCGTGCTCGGCGGCGATAGTCTTGGCGGTTGTGAATTGGCGACCAGGCATGTGCGCCCGTTCTACAGCTTGAAATTCTCCTGACGCGATTCGGGCATTGAGATTGCTGCGAACCTGGGCAAACGTGATGTCGCCCATGCCGCGGCGGAGCCCATCGCGAATCAGGGCGCGTTCGTCCACCACTGCCTCCCGCTCGAAGTTCTTGTCACGCGAGAAAGTAAGCGATTCCCGAACGCGATCGACGGTATTTGCAGGCCTGTCATGATATTGCTGACGGTCGCGGGCGGCGCGGACAACGGCATCGGCCTGATGACCGAAGTCGGCGGCAAGCTTGCGATGGGCCGCCATGACTTCACCGGGCGAATGGATCTCTTTTCGGTCACGAGTCGAGTGCGCGGCAATCTCGGCAGCCTCCCTTCCACTGCGGCCGGTACGCTCCAAATACTCACGAATCTGCTGACTCCGCGGGCTGGAAGCGTCGAGGTATTCCTGGGTATAGCCCTTGATCTCTGGCGCTCCGCTTCGGCCAACGGTGATTTCATAGCCGAGATCCTTCAAGCGGTAAGTGAGTTCGGACTGATAGACGGCGGTCGCGAACTGCTGCGAAGCGAAAAGACTTTGAGGCTGGATCGCCCGCGGCTGACCATTCTCGCGCTCCGTCAGATTGAAAACGACCGCATGGGTATGGAGTTGTGGCGCAACATATCCATCCACTGGACGAGCTGTATCGTGTTCGAATTTGGCGGCGATGAATTTGCCCGTAGTCTCTGGCGGATGGTTTCCGCCAATGCGTGCCTGCGTATAGTACTCGAGTTGTTCAAGGGCAGTGGTGACGCTCTCTCGGTGCGCCTCACGCACACGATCATCGCCTCCCACAAGAGCCGTCAGCGAAACAGACTTTGGAGCGGAAAAGCTAGCGTCCCATCCGGCCCTGTGCTCCATTGTCTTTACGGTCTTTCCGTCGGAATCCTGGTACTCGTAGGAAGCTCGCTGTCGAACAAGTTGTTCCCCTGTTTCCGGGTGCTGCCCCTGGCTGAGTCTTCCAAAATCCTCGGCGGAAACCGCACCGGCAAGGCCTAACTGTGCAGCGAGCCTGCCTTGCCACTCGCCGACGGTCACACCCCGTTGTGACCAGTAATTCTGCTCCTTTGACGTGAATTCCTTCTGGTGATATGTCTGTGCCTGGCCTGCTGACAATGGTTTTGAAATGGTAAGCATGGGCAATTACCCAACCTGGTGCTCGGGCGGTTCGATAGCATGTTCGGGTGCCAATAGATTCCCTTGCATCTCCTCCGGTTCTGGAGGTAGAGGAGTGCTCGGAATGATCAAGTCGTCCATCTTCCTTTCATCGAATCCCGGGTTCTTCTCTCGAAGAGCGATGAACGGGAATGAGAACCGGGCGACATGATTCCCGTACTTCAAAAAGCCACGCAGGTCATCTAGGCCTGAGACTTCTGAAGGGAGAACGAGCGGCTCGGTCTGCCGGTCAAGAGCGAAATTCCTCCCCGCGCGTGATCCGTCGTAATGAGTTTCCCTAAGCCGCTCGATCTCGACTTCACCGATTGCTTCGCTGACCCATTTGGCAGCTCGCGGTTCAGTAGTCCGCAGGAATATTTTCGTGGCCGGCTGCGACAGCATCGCTTCCGCATCCTGCCCATACCGTGCCTCCATCTGGCTACGACCCTGGAATCCGAGGATCACGGGATTCTGCGATTTCCGATTCTCAGTGATAGCGGTATGAAGCTGTGGCAGACGCTGCAAACTCGCTAGCTCGTCAATCACAAACCAGACCGGTTTCTGATCAGGCATCGGTTCATTCAGGAGGCGCAAGACAAGGGTATCGATCCATAGACCTATTAGAGGCCGCAGTGCCTCGCGCATGGTTGGGCGCGACGTAATGAATATCCACCCTCGCCGGGATTCGGCCCATTTTGTAGCCGTCCAGGCCGAACTTGTCTCGTCCTCCTTGGGAAGCAGGCGGAAGCTGTCGGCACTCATATTCAGGGAGCCGAGAACTCCAATCCTCTGTTGCGGAGCCTTCGGGTCGATCAGCATCCAATACTCGGTTCCTTTGACGCGACGGTCAATTTCGGCCGGATCGGACATCCATTTGACCAGGTCCTCGGGCGTCGGTAGGTACGTTAAAAGATGAGCGAATATCTTTTGCGGAGCCTCAACAAAGAAGCGATTGGACACCCCTTCGGGTTGATAAAGCGAGACGGCCAGTGCTTTTGCTTCGGCTTTGCGGCGCAGCTCTTTGGATGGGTTCCAATACGGCATTCGAGCGTCAAGAGGATTGAGAACGATGTCGCCGCGATGTGGATTGTAGAACTGCTTCACGAACTCACAGGCCGGGTCGTAAACAATAGCGCTGTCGCCTCGCGCTTCGACCTGATAAAGCATCTGGCGAATGACGCTCGATTTGCCGCCTCCGGTGTCGCCGACGATCAAGAAATGCTTGTTCTCGGCATCCCGCGGAATCCGCAACGGCAGCTTTGAATCGTCGGTCGTGATTCCGATGCCGTTACCGGCCACGGCTTTTGTGAACTGCTTCCCATTCACGAGGACCGGGCCTTTGAGGCGCCGCGCATAACGAAGATCCTTGATTCGCCGATTGTCCTTGCGAATGGAGAATGGCAGCTGCAGCGCGAAGGCAACGAAGCCAAAGACCAACTGCATCGTGAAAAGCCTATGGATCGGCACATCCTGATAAATCCAACGAGCAATCCATGCATGCAGCGCCTTGTTTTGATAGTTCCGAAGGCTTTCTCTCGTCAGATAAAACGTGCCATGCTTCGTCGCCTCTGGTGTAAGCATCAGAGGCAGCGGCTTGCCTCCGAATTGGCGAGTGGAGCCCGGCTGTACATCGCTGTCCAGGGCTGCTCTCCCCGCCTTTCCACCGTCCGAAACATATAGCAATTGGTATTGGCTGACGGGATGAGTGAGGCCGGCAGTCTCGGTCCGCAAGTAATAAGGAAGGTAGTAGCGTTGGAGTGGCGAAAGACCGTATTGGAAGCGAATATAGATGAACAGACCAGACACTATGCATGCGAAGATGAAGGCTCCGAGCGTGTAAACGTACCCACGCGGCGGCCAGATAATTGACTCTTTACGTCCCCATTGTTGAACGGTCGCCATAGTCATTTCCCCTTGTTCTGACCGCGCTTGGCTAGGAGTTCTTGGGCCTGCGTGGTCTTGGTTGCCTGGACACGGCGGTAGAGCGCAGCGAGTTGTTCTTGGGTCATCTTCTCGCCGCGGAGAAGCGGGTCGAGCGCATTCATCAGGAGCATCTGGATGCCGACAAGCTCCGTGAAGAGGTGCATCTCCATCTCTCCAGGATTGCTAGCGACTGCTCCGCGCAGCAACAGATCACGCCCGTTCGCACGGCGCTTTCCCCTCAGCCTCGGCTGCTACCAAGATCTGACGCTCCTCATCCGGCGTCAGCTTCGTGCCAACGCTCTGCGACCGCGCCACTCTTCCCCGCAGGCGTCGCAAATTCTTCTCACCTTTTTCGGCTTGTTCGGGCATGTGTGCTCCAAATTGACTGGTTCCTAGCAAGGAACGCAAATTTCGCTAACATCTGAATTGTGAAAACGTTCGCTACGAGGAACCAAGGTTCCTCGGCAGTACCCTTCCAGGGGTGGAGTGTCACAGTTCAGCCGGTGCGAAGCACCGTCGTCGCTCCACCCCGGAATTGAACGCCGAATCACGCCTTCACCGTCCGCAGTGATTCCACGGGAGCCGTCGCGCTGGCTGCCTTCTTCGCGGGCTGCTCGATCGCTTCGGAACTCGGGGCTTTCCGGACCCGCAAAGTTGAACTGATCTGCTTCCCCTCAGGAGTCTTCAAGAAGTCCTGAAAGTCCCGATCCTTTGCGAAGACGTAGTTGAGCGCTTTATTCACCACGTCGTCAGCAGAGGCCTTAATGAAAGCGGCATATTGATCGACCTGGGTTGCAGTGGCCTCATCAAGCCGAACCGAGGCGCTGATTTGGCGGCTTTGAGTGATTTCGAGCAGTGGCATGTTAGTTCTCCTTGGAGTACAGAATTCGAACTCGTTGAACAAACCTGAAAGCGGTCGGGCGATCTCGGCGGCGCGGTCAGTCGAAAGAGCAGAATTGCGCGCTTTTCAGGTCCTCGATCAGAGATTCACAATCGACGCCTTTACGGACCCATTGAACGGCGGTCGCCATGTCCACGGTCCGATGCGCGTAATAGTGAGGGTTCGGTTTGTCGCTCCGTATATTTGCAAGCGTTTGAACGACTTCTTGGGCGGGAATGCCGGCGTTCAACTGAGCCATTACCCACCTCCAATCGCTCTCTGATCTGGTACGGGAACCGAGCGATCTTGGCCAGTCGAAGTCGTGAGGTTGAACGTCTGCGTTCGTCGGCAATTCCAGCCCGAAATCACTCGGCGAATATTCCAGCTGAATCGCCCGCGTCTCCAAAGTGACCGGAAAAGCTGGAGAGTACTTTCGATTGAAAAAGCCAGGGAGGCGGAAGACCCTTGCACAATCAGTGCACGCACGGTCGCCGCCGAATGCCTCGGCGAGCTCTTTCAACATCACTTCCTGCTCGGGAATCGTGAATCCTCTGACGCGCCAAATGACTTGATGTTTCCCAAGCGAAGTGTGGATCACAGCAGTCGGTGATGGTACGGCACTCGATACATACAGAGCTGCTAGCCTGCGGTCGCCATCCGAATCCAAATCCAAGTAGAGCCCCTTCGCCGCAGTGACCGCGCTCTTACTCCGCTTCTTCGCCCCAAACGAGAGTGGATTGATTGAGAAATAGATGTTGGCACCGCGGCTGTTCTCAAAGGCAAGCCAACCCAGATAGTTCGATTTCGCCACGTCCGGGAGGCGAACGATTCGTTGCAGGGTGCGCGACGCTTGAGGATAACGAACCAGCAGCGCAAACGTCTCTTCTGGCCGGAACCATTCCGTGAGCGCTATGTAAACCGCATCTTGTCTCGCGCAGAAGAGTGCGGCACTCTTGAAGCATGAGACGGCGCAAGGCGGAAGCGTGGACGAAATGGCGAGGGTTGGTTGCAGAGCAGAAGCAGAGCGGCCAGAAGGTGGCGGCGTTTTGTCGTGAGCGTGGGTTGAGGAGCGGTCAGTTCTTCGCCTGGAAGAAGCGCTTGCGTGAGGCGGAAGAGGCGCAGTTTGTAGCCGTGGAGGTAGGGCCCACTGAAGCACTGACGCAGCCGGCGCCGGTGGTGCACAGGGGAGCGATCGAAGTGCGGGTGGGTCGAGGTCGGAGCCTGGTGGTGGAGCGCGGGTTCGACGTAGATCATCTTCGCGCCTTGCTTTCGGTGCTGGAATCGGAAGCATGATCGGGCTGCCGAGTTTGCGCGCGCTGGACGGGGCGCAGGCAACGCGGATCTGGCTGGCCGTGGAAGCGACGGACATGCGCTGCGGCTTTGATCGTCTGGCGGAACGGGTGAGAGACAGTGATTGGACAGGATCCCTTGAGCGACGCACTATTCATCTTCCGCTCGCGGCGGGGAGACAGATTAAAGATCCTTGTGTGGGACCGAGACGGTTTTGTTTTGTGGTACAAGCGGCTGGAAGCTGGCGTTTTTCAAGCTGCCTCGCCTGAAGGAAGGAGCGCGCTCGGTGGAGTTGCGCGCCAGTGAACTGGCGATGATTCTCGATGGAATCGACATGACCAAGCTGAAGTGCGTGCCGCGGTACGAGCGAACCAGCGGAAGCAACAGGGAGAAGGTCGCGGTGTAAGTTATCCGCAGCAAGTTATGGCATAACTTAGTTGTGCCCGGCGCGCAATCCAACTTACCCGATGACAAGGAAGCACTGAAGGCCATGGTGGCCGTGCTGCTGCGTGAGCGCGACGATCTGCACGTCGAAAATCTGCGCCTGCAGGTAGAGCTGGATCGCTACAAGAAATGGTATTACGGTCCACGCGCCGACCGGCTGCAGTCGGCCGGCGATCTGGCATAGTTGCTGCTCGGCTTCGCCGAGGTATTAGACCGCAAGCCGATCAACCCGGATGATGTTCCGCCTCAGGCAGAGCCGGAGGAAGAATTACGGCGAGTGAAGCGGCGCAAAGGCCGCCGTCATCTGGCGAACTTCGACAACCTGCCGGTCACAACGCATGTCTACGAGTTGAGCCCAGAGGAACGGGCCTGCCCGTGTTGCGGAGTTGAGCGCAAGGACATTGGCCAGGAGGAGAGCTGGCAGATCGAGCATATTCCAGGGCGCTTCGAGCGTATTCATCATGTGCGCAAGAAGTATGCCTGCCCGGCCTGCGAAATGAACGGCGACAACCCGCGCATCGAGACTGCGCCAAACCGGAGACGGCGATCGACAAGGGCCTGGCCGGACCGGGGCTTCTGGCCTACATCATTACCAGCAAGTTCGCAGAGTATGTTCCACTTTATCGGTTGGAAGACATCTTCGCGCGGCAGGGGTTCGAGATCTCGCGAGCCACGCAGTCGGTCTGGTGCGGCGACGTGGCCGATCTGGTCGAGCCGTTGTATGCGCTGATGGCGGACACGGTGCGAGCCTCGCACGTAGTGGCCACCGACGACACTATCATGCCCATGTTGAGCAAGGGCAAAACGGCCAACGCGCGGATGTGGGTGTATGTCGGCGACGAGACGCATCCCTACAATGTCTTCGACTTCACGCTGAGCCGCGGCCGGGACGGTCCGAAGTATTTCCTCAAGGACTACAACCAGGTTCTCCTTGGCCGACGCATACGGCGGCTACAACGGCGTGGTGGCCGGCAACGGCATCGTGCGCGCCGGATGCTGGGCGCATCTGCGGCGAAAGATCATCGACGCGGAAAAGACCGCTCCCGAGATCGCGCGGGAAGCAATGGAGTTGGTACGCGCTCTCTACGCGGTCGAGAAGCAGGCCAAAGACGCCTCTGTCGAGGAGCGCCTCCGCTCTGCGCCAGGAACAATCGGCGCCAGTGCTGGCCGAGTTGCGCGCGCAAGCTTCCTCACCTGGAAGGAACAGTTGCTGCCCAAGCATCCCATGGCCGAGGCGGTAAACTATGCTCTGGCCAGTGGCAAGAACTGAACGTGTTCTCCTCCGATGGCGCGGTCGCAATCGACAACAACGTTTCCGAGCGCGAGATGAAGCGCGTGATCTTAAATCGGAAAAACAGCCTTTTCGTAGGCAACGCGCGCGGCGGTCGAACGGCAGCCATCCTGGCCAGCCTAACTTCGACCTGTCGGCGGCACGAACATCGATCCCCAGTTCTATCTCACACAGTTGTTGGTTAACCTGCCGGTCACGCCCGACTGCGACCTTTCCGCTTGGCTGCCCGACCAATGGAAATTCGATCAGAAGGCAAGGTTCGCCAACCTGCAACATCACGCCGCTCTCCCTTCGTAAGACCTGTGGTCCACGTAACGCTCACGATGGTCGTAATCGAAAACGGAACTGCACCAAGTCAATCAACCACGTTTCGTCCGACAGGCAGAAAAGGATATTTCAACAACTTACGGTGACGCAAGCGGACACAATAACAAACACCACCAAATTCGGCGAACTACCGTGTGCCTACCTCATTAATGTTTTGAACGAAGTCCTCTACGGCTTCAGAGTTGATTACGCACAAACCCTGGAAACACTGCAAAGCGAGATCGTGAAACTTTTCCAGAAACTGAATGCGCTCTGCCAAGGGAATGTGTTCGATCCTGAGATGCTTTCTGTGGCAGAGGCACAACTGTTATTGAAATGTTCAAAGCTCTGCCTCACCGAGATCGATACTCAAGAATTCTCTACGCGACTTGGAGAATCAACAAAAACAGCGCTCAACATCAACGAGCAGCTATCCCAGTACATCAAGGGCTCTTGAGCGTGTGTGAGAACTCAAGGCGAAGGGGACGGCGTTTTAGGGGGTATGTGAGAACATACTTGTTTTCCTCAGGGTAGATAGGGAAAAAGAGGTGCATGTCACGATTCAAGCCTTACAGTCCGGATCAAGCATATCTGCTTCCCCCTAGCGTGAAGGATGAATTAGGGGAAGGTCATCTGTGTTTTTTCGTGCAAAAGATGGTGGCGCGACTGGATGTAAGCCGATTCGAACAGGCCTACAGTGCGGAAGGCGGAGAGCTGTATTGTCCGGAAATGATGTTGAGTCTGTGGCTGTATGCCTATGCGACGGGGTTGACATCTGCGCGGGAGCTGGAACGACGGATTAGCGAGGAGCTGCCGCTACGCTATTTGGCAGGAGGAGCGAAGCCGGATCACTGGGCATTGAGCGCCTTTCGTCGCAAGCATCCGTGCGCGCTCAATGATGTTTTTACCCAGGTGTTGGAGTTTGTGCGCCAGCAAGGCTTGGGGAAGTTGGGCGTGGTGGCTGTGGATTCGACTCCGATCAAGGCCAGCAACGCCAAGTCGCGGGTAGACACGCAAAAGGGGTTGCGGCAAGAGCGGGCTAAGATTCGGCGGCAGATACGACGCTGGCAGAAGCACTGCGATGCCAACCAGAACGCGGTGTTAAAGCCGCTGGCCGAGGAGCAGCTCAAGAAGTTAGAACAAGAGTTGACGGCCCTGCCGAGTCGCTTGGAGAAGCTGAACAAGAGCGGCTTAGAACGCTTGCCCCGGAGCGATCCGGATTGCCGGGTGTTGCATAAGCGAGGGCAATCTGTGGTTGGATATACCGCCGACCTTGCGGTTTCTGAGGATCAATTCATCCTCGCTCAGCGGGTCACGCAAGCCGCTACTGACAATGCGTCGCTGCAGCCGATGGTGGAGGCGGTGGAGCAGAACTGCCAGCAGAAGCCGGACAAGGTGGTGGCTGATTCTGGCTTGTACAGTAACGACAACGCGGCCGCCATGGAACAACAAGGCATTGATGCTTATATTCCCGACTCCAATATGGCAGCCGCTTTGAATCGAGGAGTTCGGGTAAAAGGACGCGCCCGAGCGGCAGAGACGAAACGCATGCGGGCCAAGTTCCGAACCAGCGCTGGGCGGGGCATCTATGCGCAACGCAAAGGAATGGTAGAGGGTGTATTCGGTGTCTTAAAGAGCGAACGAGATCTGCATCGTTTTCGTCTCCGCGGCTTGCAGAAGGTGGGTATCGAATTTACCTTGGCTGCGATCGGATTTAATTTAACCCGGCTACGTGCCGAGCAAGACCAAGATTCTCCCCTCTGGGCACGTCGTCGCAAGCGGGAGAGAGAAAGGGCTCGTTGTCATAGCAAGTAAGGTTCGCTGTAAAGCAATTAATGAACTCACAAACGCCTCAAAAGAGCTTCCCAAGCTGTCGTAGCACCGGTTAGTAGAACGCTTGATCACACCAGTACCCGGGCAAAAACCTCGAACCTCACCAAACTTGAAACTAGAATTGAGCAGCTCTTGGCTCTCACACAAGCTCTCTTGGCCACTCTCTACAGAACCGAGCGTGTGACATACCATTTCGAATGAAGGTGCTTTATTTACGACAGCACTCCAAACTTTGGGGGGTGGCCCAGGTCCGGCGACGACATCAGCTATTTTCACTCCGTGCCGGATACCGATGGCCAGGATTTAGCTAGGGGTCTTTGACAGCGTGATTTTGTGGCTATTCAGATCTGGGCCACCCCGCCGCACTCAGTGCGGTACTTACTGGGTCTGGAGAGCCGGAACGTTTCCTTGGGGTACGCGGAGGCGCCGCGCCGATGTGTTGCCGGATTCGCTGGCCGTGGAAGTTGCAGCCGCATCCGTCCGGCTGATGCGGATATCGCCGTGACCGGAGGTTAACTCGACCTTCGCGCCTCCGCTTCCCACCGCGCCGGAGATGCTGTGCCCCCGCCCCATGCTCTCGACCGGCAGCTTCAAATCCGAGTGAATGTCGCCATGGCTGGCTGTTGCCTGTAGCAGGAATGCCGCATCCTGAGGCACCGCCAGGTGAATGTCTCCGTTGCCGTTGTGGATTTGGATCTCGCCCGGCTGCCCCGCCAACTCCAACGAAATCTCGCCATTGCTATCCTCGATATGCACATCGCCCGTTATTCCGGTTAGCGCCACATCCTTTGCCCGGGTAGTCACCAGGATAGGCCCGGCCGCGTTGTCTACATGAATGTCACCTGAATCCCGCGAGAGGTTACCTGGCAGGCGGTCTAATTCAATCACCGCGCGGCTGGAATGAAAACTTACCTGGGAGGTGACGCGGGCTATATGCAGATCGCCGAAGAAATCACCATCCAGGAGCACGCGGCCATCGACATCGGAGATCGAAACATCGTCCAGACGGCCCCTGAGCGATAGATTTCCGTCGATCGCCTGCGCGGTGAAATCGCCCCGGCCGACGCGGACGTCCACCGCCGCCTTCAGGTTGTTGAGCCTGACATCGCCCCGGCCCGCATCCACGTTGAGCGGAGTATTCAGATCCTGGACGGTAACATCGCCGCGCCCGGCTGCTATCGTCGCCACAGCATCGGAAGGGATGGCGACGATCAGGTCGACCCGTCCATTGTCTCTGCTTGCCGAGCGTAGGATCACGCTCCTGCCATTCGTCGTCAATCGAGGGCGCAATTCCTCCATCGCGCTCTCGGCATCCCGGTCGTTGCCGGCATAGACCACTTCGTGCGATTGCACATGAATCTGATTGTCCGCGGAGGGTGTCAGGGTTACGCTGCCACGCGGCGCCTGAATATCGATCAAGGCCCCTGGGGGAACCTCCTGGCTCAGATTGCGGACAGAATCGTGCTCGCTGCCCCAGAGATGCAACATCCAGTAGGTGTTGCCGTCGTGGCCGAAGGGGCCAAGGCCTCGCAAGCGGCGGTCGGCATGGGCAAAAATAGCTAATAGAATCAGCAGCGCTACTACTCCGCCATATCCGTGGCGGCGGCCATAAGGGCTTCCCCGGTCCAGCCACCATTCCCCGAGCGAGATTAAGCCGATGGCGATCAGCAGCAGGGGCCACCAGCGCAGGTACCATCCCCACACCTGGGGTGCATTCAATTTACCCATCTCGACCGATAGGGCAAGCACTCCGGCGGCAAGCACAAGCAGCGGGCCGATGATCGACGACCGGCGCATCGAGCGCCAATAGCCAGGCTGCGCGGGCGATATAGGAGGAGGGTTACCGGCTAACGCCGCCCGCTCCGCCAGCAGCAGAACCCCCGCCAGGATCAGGTAGAGCGGCCAACTGCGGCGGAAGGCGAGCACTCCCCACTGATTCAGGAGCGCCGTAATCCCGAACAGGATCACAAAGGCGGGCACGCGTAAGCGGTGGATAATCAGCCAGCGGTTCACTTTAGGATCCTCCCCCAGGCGTTTCGTGCGCGCGCCGGTACAGGAGCCAGACTCCGAGACCCACGATCAATAATGGCCAGCCGCGGTCCACCCACTCGGCGCGAAAGATACCCAAGGTCTGAAACAGAAGAAAAAGGCCAATCGCGATGAGCACGACCGCCCCCGCAGGCGTCTTTGATTTCCCGGATTGATTGCGGTAGTTGGAGGAGGCCGCGTAGGACTCGGGCATCCCATAAGCTGCCGGGGGGGAATACGGAGGAGTTACGGGGCTCGCAGCATCTGCTGCTGGTCCCGGCGGTGACTGGGGCGGATTCCCCGGAGTAAACGCGGAACCCGGCGAAACAGGCGGAGGAGTATGCGGAAGCCCCCAGTGAGATCCCAAATCATTCAGGCCGAAAGGGTTGGGCAGGGGAGAACCATAGAGTCTCGCTTTGGCGGTGTGATAAGCATCGAAAACCTGATAAACCACCCATCCCGCGACGAGTATGCCGAAGATCGAGCTGCTGTTTGCCAGGCTGACGAAAACCGCGAAGATGAGAACATGAGCCAGCGCCTTGGCGAACTGACCGTTGTACATGGCGCCCACTCCGGGAATGAATCCCAACAGGGCGGCCAACACCGGGTTTGGCCGGCCGGGCGGAAAGGGCGCGGGGGCCTGGCCGGCGGCGGGAATTCCCAAGCGGCCCGCAAGACACGGCTCGCAGTAGATCATGCCGCTGACCGGGCGCACGCACTCATTGCACAGCGGTTTTCCGCATTGCTGGCAGTAGGCCGCAACCTCGGCAGCCGGATGATTAACGCAGTTCATGCCAAACTCCTCTTGGCTGGGGCCTGATCCGCTTGCCGCCAGCTACCCGAACCATCGGGATGATTATTGCGTGAACTCGGCGATTGCGTTCTGGGGGTGGAATGCCGGGTAGTTGGGCGGCGGAGAGGCGGCTTGCCTTAGCTCCCGCACCTGAGCCTCCAATTCATACACAAAGCGCAGATTGTCGTAATATTTAACCCCTTGTTCTTTCACAAAATAGTATTGCCGGACCAGATTGTCGCCCAAGGCCGACGGCCGCAGATCGGCAAGCCGCACCTGGGAAAACCGTACGCCAGTTAAGTTGAGAGTAAGCGCGATGGAGAAGAAGGCCATCGCCGCGGTCATCAATCGCCTCGGCTCCATCACCCGCCGGGCCATCGGGAGAGCGGTGCGATGCCAAGCCGGAGCCCAGGCGGCGGATGGCGGGGCGATCCCAATTGGCAGGGCAGGCGAGCCGGCCATAGAGCCTGGCGCCCGGCCAAGAATCTTCGCAAGGAGATCACCGGGAACTTCAGGGTCGGATTCTAAATAGCCCAGCCAGGCGATACCCTGACGAGCTTCCTTCAGCAACTGGGCGCAAGCCGCGCATTCCCGGCTGTGCTGCTCAAAAGCCGCTAAATCGGCTGCGGGAAGAGTTCCTTCCAACGCATCGGGCGCCAGGCACTCCCACTGCTCGCAACGCAGCCCTTGGGCTTGAGAATCCTTTTTATCGATTGGATTACGCTCTGGCATTTAGACTACCTGCCCTCTATTACGCTCCAGCAGCCGCGCCAGTTCCGCCCGGCCGCGGCTGATACGCGACTTCACGGTTCCTTCCGGAATGTGCAGCACTTCGGCAATTTCCCTGTAATCGAGATCCTGCAAGTCCCGCAGGATGACGGCTTCGCGCAGCTCCGGCGACACTTTGGTCAGCGCCGCCTGAACCATCTTCTCCAGTTCTCTGCGGACCGCCATGTCGTGCGGCGAGGGGCGCTGGTCGATGACCGGCTCAGGTTGTTTCTGCTCCTCCGGCTGGTCCCACCCGGAATCGATCGAATCGGTGACCCGGAGCTGCCGGGTGCGGCGGAAATGATCGACCAGAAGGTTGCGGGTCAGAGTGGTGAGCCAGGTATGAAAGCGGCCTCTGGCCAGATCGAAGCTGTGCAGGTTGCCGTGGAGTTTGATAAAGACATCCTGGGTCAGATCCTCGGCATCCTGCAGCGATCCGGTAAACCGGTAACACAGGGTATAGACCCGTTTATGATGTGCCTTCACTAACTCCGCCCAAGCCAGGTTATCTCCCTCCAGACAGCGCTTGACCAGCGCCGGCCAGTCCATCTCCGGGGCTTCATGGCCCCGGGTGCGCGGGCCTGAAGGAATCTGGGATGAGAGATTCAATAGCGAAGTCCCCCGGCCAGTAGCATATTCTCCGCGGCTTCCAGATGCGGGCGCGAATGCGGCGGAGAGGATCATGCTTGCGCTCATACTTTCCTGGATACGCACGCGCGCGCCCCGCAGTTCCGACCGCAGTTACGATGTCAGGATAGCCGTAGAGCAAAAATCCTCGTAGGCGGCCTACCAGGGAGGTATCTCCCGCAGCGGCAGGTAATACACCTCGAAATACCAGGAGAGCACAAAGAGCAAGACGAAAATCGTCGAAGCCCACCAGAACATCATCATGGGAAGGGTGGTCGCCAGCCTGCAATTTCCGCCCATCCGCCGCTCCCAACGGCAGAAGATCCACCCGCCGGTCCAGCAGGCCGCTGCGGCGAGAGCAAGCATCTTGAGCGACGCCAGAATGCGCACCTCGAATCCGTGGGCGGGTACGAAGAAGGCGGAGTGCAGCAAGGCGCAAAAACAGAGAATTCCGAGCAGCAGCGAGACGAATTTGCCCAATTCCAGCACCATACCCGAATGTCCGTCACCGTACCCATTGGATCGTGTGCCGCTCCAGCCACCAGCATGGCGAGTTCGAGGCGTGGGGAAAGATGGAGCGGGCGCAAGGCTGTGGCGTGGTTCCCAGATAATCGAACTCCTCCTTCTGACCCTTGAGCCGAGTGGCGAGAAACTGCTCCACTTGGACGCTCCCCAACCCGGCCCGGCGCTCCATTCTGATCTGGAACAACCCCCAATCCCCAACATAGAGGATCAGGAGAAAGCCTAGCGAGAACTTGAGCGCCTGCAGGAGAACCCGCTTCATATTGACGCAATTCTAGTCTGGGAAGAAGCCGGATTCTACAGGGTTTCGCGATGTATCAGACATGGCCTTTACAGGCTGCGGAAAAACTCTGGCTTTGTATTAGGTATGGCCTTAGGCCGTACGTTCTGTCGTTGGAAATCGATCCGGCTTTAGCCGCTGCGGGATCGTTTCCACCCCGGATCAGGACTGCATGAAATCCGGGGAAACCGGGTTTTCGTAAAGCGAATAGTCGCGAGTAACGACGGTAAGGCCGGAAGGGGTCACGAAATAGTTACGCCGATCCTCATTCTGGTCGTAACCGATCACGGTGCCTTCCGGCAGGTGAACGTCGCGATCGATAATCGCCCGCCGGATACGGCAGTGGCGGCCGACATTGACGTGGGTGAAGATGATGCTCGATTCCACCTCGGCATAGGAGTTTATCCGGACATCCTGGGAAAGAACGCTGTTGCGCACCACCGCTCCGGAGACAATGCTTCCCGCTCCGATGATGGAGTTGATAGCCATGCCGGTCCGGCCCGGCTCGCCGAAGACGAACTTTGCCGGGGGATATTGCCGCTGCCGGGTGCGCATGGGCCAGGCTTTGTCGTAAAGATTGAAAATCGGCGAGACCGAGGCCACGTCCATGTTGGCGTCGAAATAGGCATCGAGCGTTCCCACGTCGCGCCAGTAGAGAGCATGCTGCTTGTTTTCGTCTACGAAATTGAAGGCGGAGATCTTGTATTTGCCGAGAATGCCGGGCAGGATGTCGTGACCGAAATCGTGCGTGGACGAGGGATCCTCGGCATCTTTCATGAGCGCCGGCAGGAGAACATCGGTATTGAAGAGGTAGATGCCCATCGAGGCATCTACCATTGCCGGATTGAAGGGCGAGCGCAGCTCCGTGGACGAAGGCTTTTCCTGGAACGCGACAACCTCGCCCGAGCGGGCTACTTCGACCACGCCAAAGCGCGAAACTTCCGAGGGATGGATAGGGAGGGTGGCCAAGGTTACGTCGGAGCCGGCATCCCTGTGCTGCTTCAGCATCCGGCCGTAGTTCATCTTGTAAATGTGATCGCCGGAAAGGATCAGTACATGCCTTGGCTGCTCGGCGCCTATCGAATAAATGTTCTGGTAGACCGCGTCCGCCGTGCCCATGTACCAATTCGCGCTCACCCGCTGCATTGGTGGAAGAATCTCGATGAACTCTCCCAGCTCTTGGGCCACGATGCCGGTCCAGCCTTCGCGGATATGACGATTGAGCGACAGCGCCTTGTATTGAGTGAGGATGTAGACGCGTCTCAGGTCGGAGTTGATGCAGTTGGAGAGCGTGATGTCGATAATGCGGTAGTTGCATCCGAAGGGTACGGCCGGTTTGGCCCTATCCCGTGTAAGCGGAAAGAGCCGCTCCCCCGCCCCGCCTGCCAGCAGTACGCCGAGTGTGTCTTTCATGCGTTTGCGAGTGTCCCGTCCAACCCGGTGTATTAGGCGTTTGAGGGTCCAACCATCCGTTCTTCAGGACGGCCGTTCTAGAGCATTTAGCTTTTACTGTGATCTGGCAAGAGCAGTGTGTGACCGTTCTTCGATGGAACGGCCACGTGGGCAGTGCCTCCCGCGCATACACCGAAAGCTAAAATGCTCTATCCCGTTCACGGCTTGGGTAATAACCCTAACCTCACTCGCCCCCGACGGAAATGCGGAGCGATCGAAGAAAATTGAGATCCTGAGTACTGAAAGGCTCCTCTCCTTCCCCGTTCCCTTTCTTCAGGGCCTGTTTCCCGGAGACGGGTTGCTGCTCGACTTCATTCAAGCCGATGGTTGCCTCCAGCATCAGCAGCACATCGAATCCTTGCTTACGAATGTCCTGCACCACTCCGGAGATCTGCTCGGACTCGGAAACCGATTCATGAATGGCTTCCCCCAGTTGCTGGATGAGATTGCGGAGTCTTTGGTTCAAGAAATACCCCCATTCGCTCCATGACAAGGAACGATAAAGACAAGATTCCCTTACCTTACTTCCGATGAGCAAGAGAGAGCAAACTGAATCAGCCGGCGCTGCTAGAATTTTTGCATGGAGCCGGAGAGATTTGGCCGCACTATCGGGATCGGCATGCGGGTTGCCTCGAATATCCTGCGCGACCGGGTGAACCGGCCGGGCCGGGAGAATGGCCGTCCGTTATCCCGGCCGGCTCCGGCAGTGAGCCCGGTTTCCCGTCCTGGGGAACAAGCCAAAGTGTTCAATCGAATCCCCGGCAAAGGGGTGGAAAAGACCCGTGCCGCCGGCCGCGGCGCCAAAAAATTCGGCCAAGCCGTCTGGGGCCCGCTCCACCACGCCGGCAGCGTCTTATGGTTGGAAGTCACCGGCCTGTTTTTCGCATTGTTTGCGGTCTTCTTCGCGCAGAACATTTATCGCGTGCACGGAGCGTGGAGGCGAGGCGCCGAACATACGCATTTTCTTCTCTACATCGCGCTCACTGCGATCTTCGTCTGGTTCTCCGCAAGTTCTTTTCTCCGTGCGCACAAAAAGAATAACAAGGCGCGCTAGCATTTTAGGTTTCGGTGTAGACGAGAAAACCGCTTCCGACGCGGCCGTTCCATCGAAGAACGGCCGCTCATAGCTGATATAACCAGTTCACAGTAAAACCTAAAATGCTTTAGCGTTCCATGTAAAGGTTTCATTCTGAGGAACTGCAGATGCCGGAGAATGCAAAAGACGGACAGCTCCTTACGCCGGCCCCGGCGAAGCCTCCGGCGCTATCGCCTCCTTCCCAGGTCAAGGCGGTTTACACTGCGGAGGACTTGCACGATTTCGATCCCGAGCGCGACCTTGGGTACCCCGGCCAGTATCCCTTCACCCGCGGCATCCACCCGACCATGTACCGGGGTAGGCCTTGGACCATGCGCCAATATGCGGGCATGGGAGACGCGGAAGAATCGAATCGGCGCTACAAGTTCCTGCTGGCCAACGGCACGGCCGGACTTTCCGTAGCCTTCGACCTGCCCACCCAGATCGGCTATGACTCCGACTCGCCCTGGGCTACCGGGGAGGTGGGCAAAGTCGGCGTGGCCATCGATTCGATCGAAGACATGGAAAGGCTTTTTGCCGGCATCCGGCTCGACACTATCTCTACGTCGATGACCATCAATGCTACGGCCAGCATCCTGCTCGCTCTCTATGCCGCGGCGGCCGGCCGCTCCGGTGCTGAGTTACGCGCCCTCTCGGGCACTGTGCAGAACGATATTCTGAAGGAATATATCGCCCGCGGCACGTATATCTATCCTGTCCGCCATGCGCTGCGCATCGTCACCGATATGTTCGCCTGGACTAATCGGGAGATGCCGGAGTGGAACAGCATCTCAATTTCCGGTTATCACATGCGTGAGGCCGGTTCCACTGCAGTTCAGGAGGTCGCCTTCACCCTGGCCAATGGCCGCACCTATGTACAGGCGGCGCTCGACGCCGGTCTGGAGATCGACGTCTTTGCCCCACGGCTCTCATTTTTCTTCAATGCGCACAATGATTTCTTCGAGGAGGCGGCCAAATTCCGCGCCGCCCGCCGCCTCTGGGCGCGCATCATGCGGGAGGGCTTCAAGGCCGGGAATCCACGTTCGTGGATGCTGCGCTTTCATGCCCAGACAGCCGGATCCACGCTGACCGCGCAGCAGCCGGAGAACAATATCGTGCGCACCGCGATACAGGCGCTCTCCGCCGTGCTGGGGGGAACGCAGTCCCTGCATACCAACGGTTACGATGAAGCCTTCGCCCTGCCCACCGAGCAGGCTGCCCGCATCGCCTTGCGCACGCAGCAGATCCTCGCCTGCGAATCCGGCATTGCTCAGACCGTCGATCCGCTGGCCGGTTCCTATTATGTCGAGGCGCTAACCAACAGCATCGAACGAGGGGCCGCCGCCTACCTCGAGCGTATCGACGCCATGGGCGGCATGCTTTCCGCTATCGAGCGGGGCTGGGTACAGCAGCAGATACAAAACGCGGCCTACGAGCACCAGCGCGCCGTCGATGAGGGAAGCGCCGTAGTGGTCGGCGTTAATCGCTTTACCGCCGAGGATGCTCCATCGATTCCCATTCAGCGCATTGATGAGACATTGGAGCGCCAACAGATCGAACGAGTGCGCGGCCTCCGGTCGCGGCGCGATCCTATCCGCTGGCAATCGTCCCTGGAGCGGGTTAGGGAGCATGCCCGAGGGGGAGAGAACCTGATGCCGTCCATCCTTGAAGCGGTTGAGAGCAATGCGACGGTAGGGGAGATTGCCGGAGCCATGCGGGAGGTTTTCGGCGAGTACCGGGAAGCGGCAGCGATCTAAATGGGTGGTGAACTGGAACTAAAGTACAACTAAAGTGTCATTACTCACGTAATTATGACTGATCTCAAATAAAGTGCCACATGCTAAGATTCGTGGTTCATGCCATCAGAACCGGCGTCTGTCAAGCGCGAGATCGAGCTCGATTTCATTCGCGGGATTGCCATCCTTCTGGTGCTGATCTGCCACTACCGCACGCACGAAAAGCTGATCTCTTCAACCGTTCTCGATCGCATTCAGTCGTGGGGCTGGATCGGCGTGGATATTTTCTTCGTTCTGAGCGGTTTCCTGGTGGGCGGCCTGCTGTTGAAAGAATGGAAGAACACCGGGAAAACCGATGCACTGCGCTTTCTGAAGCGCCGGGCC
Source organism: uncultured Acidobacteriaceae bacterium (assembly GCA_963803615.1). Taxonomy (GTDB): domain Bacteria; phylum Acidobacteriota; class Terriglobia; order Terriglobales; family Acidobacteriaceae; genus PALSA-350. Next base: position 2,445 of record CAWDNI010000067.1, on the reverse strand, counting down.
TTGAAAATCTGGCCCGCGTACTATTTGTTTTTGCTCACGGCGGCAGTCATTCACGTACGCCCTTTTAAGAGCTTCCTCTGGCAGAATCTCCTCAACATCCAAAATTACATTCCGAGCACGTTGTCGCATACCTGGAGCCTGGCGGTAGAGGAGCACTTTTATCTTTCGTTGGCGGCGGTCATGGCCCTTTGGGGCGTCAAGCGCTGGAAACCTTCGACGCTGCTGGCCTGGTGCATTGCGACCGCTCTGGGGGCAGAGATTCTGCGGGCGGCTCTCATCCTGACGCACAGGCCGTTTTTCTACTACACGCACACTCGAATCGACGCCCTGCTGATGGGCGTAGGGCTGGCAATTCTGCGGCATTTTTATCCGGAGCGGTTCGCCATGCTGCAGCGAAGGCGGATCCTGCTTTGTCTGGTTGCCGCGGCAGCGCTCTGCGCCCTTTATCTCGATGCGGACGCCATACCGGAACCGCAATCGATGACCTCTCCTTTTCTGATTACGCTTGTGGACTACGCCAGTGCCGCTCTCTTACTGTTGCTTTATCACCCTCGAAAAAAGCATTGGCAGCCTTACCGCCTGGTGGCTCGCGTGGGATTTTTCTCCTATGGCATCTATCTGTGGCACGTCAGTGTGCTTCGGCCGGTAGACTGGGTGACTCAACATCTGCCGCAAGCCCTAGCTCCCGCAGCATCGACTCTCCTGCCGTATCTCCTGGCGATTCCATTGGGAATTCTGGCCACAAAACTGGTTGAGCAACCATTTCTGCGATTGCGGGAACGCCTGATGCCGGCGAGTGTCGCGGAACCGCGGGTGCTGGTGAGCTGAACGTATATTGCATAGCCGCAGATCTCCAAATTCGCGTCCCATCCAAAGCCGGCGGTAAGCGATACGATAGATAATAGCGTTTTCACAATTACTATGTCCTGGTGAGAGTTGGCTATGTGCAGGCGTTCTTTGATGGAACGCCTGCGTCGAGAGTAGTTTCTTGGGATACACCAATCGTGAAAACGCTATAGTGTCCGCTGAATGGAATGAATGGCGATGAGCACCGCCCCAAGCGTCGAGCTTCCCGCGAAGGCTACGCCGCCTCCAGCCCAGGAGGTTCCCTGGTATGTGTGGTGCGGCGTTTTGGCTGCGACCTCAGCCTCCGTCGGAGGGACTTGGGATGTCTCCTGGCATCGCTCGATTGGCCGGGACACGTTTTGGACCCCGGCGCACCTGGCAATTTACGCGTGCGGCGTTCTAGCCGCGGTCGTCTGCGGATACCTGATCCTGGCCACAACCTTCGGCCGCTCCGCCCGCCTCAAGGCCGCATCGGTCAGCGTTCTTGGGTTTCGTGCGCCTTTGGGCGCGTTTATTGCGGCATGGGGCGGCATCGCCATGCTTACTTCAGCTCCTTTCGATAACTGGTGGCATGCCGCTTACGGGCTTGATGTAAAAATTGTCAGCCCGCCGCATACCCTGCTCATTCTGGGCATACGAGCGGTGGAGATTGGCGTGGTCTTCCTGCTTCTGGCGGCGATGAACCGCGCGGCAGGCGATAACGCGGCCGGTTTCACAGCCCTGCAACGCCTCTTTCTCTACATGGGCGGCCTGGTCGTCGCCGGGCAGATGTTCTTTCTGATGGAGTACACCGGAGATATCTACCTGCACTCGACGGGCCCTTATATCGCGATAGCGATCGCTGTGCCGCTGGTATTAGCCGCCTTCTCCAGAGCCTCGCGGCACCCTTGGGCTGCGTCCTGGACGACGCTGGTTTACATGGCCTTCGGCATCGCCGCAATTCTCATCCTTCCGCTCTTCCCCGCTCAACCCAAACTTGGTCCGGTCTACAACCAGGTCGACCCACATGGTACCGCCCAAGTTCCCTATTTTGTTGATCGCGCCGGCGTTTGCCCTCGATCTGCTATGGCGCAGCCGGCGCCCGCGAAATATGTGGCTGGCGGCGCTTGCCAGCGGAGTGGTTTTTGTAGCGGTGCTGACCTTGGTGGAATGGCGCTGGGCAAATTTCCTGATGTCGAAGTGGTCCGCCAACCGCTTCTTCGGCACCATGTATTTCGATTACCGTTCCCGTCCGGAGAGTTACGATCGAGCGCGGCGGTTCTTCATGACTAGCCATGGTTGGGCCTTGTGGACCGGGCTCGCGCAGGCTGTTTTCTATGCGGCGGTGGGAAGCTGGGTGGGACTGCGCTTGGGCGGCTGGATGCGGGAAGTCCGCCGATAGAGCTTAGAAGCGCACGACCCGTTGTTGGCAGCTAGCTAGCCTCTCTTTTGGGCGGCGCGTGCGTCCAGAAACCCTTGCAGAATAAGCACCGCCGCCACCTGATCAATTATTGCGCGCCGTGAGTCCAGCGCGCGGCCCGTCTCGTCCAGATAGCGATGCGCTTCCCCGGTTGAAAGCCGCTCGTCCCAAAGATGCACCGGCACGCCCGCCTGCTGGCT
>CAWDNI010000066.1:0-78467 GCA_963803615.1 uncultured Acidobacteriaceae bacterium | reverse complement strand
AGCCAGGTTGCGGGGATCTTAGAGGAAGCGGTCAAGCTTTCCCCATCTCTGTCAGACCCTAGAATTAGTCTCATAAATACCTGAGGTGCGAATTCGTGCGATCTCGGGCTGCTCTGGGATACCGCGAAGCGCCGTGAAAGGATGCTGGGAAATAAATAAGCGATGAACAGTGGCCATTACGGAGCCGGCGCTGCGGCCGGCACGGCGATCGTTTGCGCCCGATCATTGGCATGATGCCCATTTGCCTGGAGTAACCCTGTTTTTCCAGTGCAGAATCTCATCAATGAGTGCGCACAGAAAGCGCCAATGCCGGGCAAGAGCAGAAATCACTTATAACCAGCGGTCGAGGACCCGATGCACAGAATAACCGGCAATGTGCTTTCTGCAAGTGCGCTTTTCTTGATGATGGCGGCAGGCCACGCGCAGATGACTGAAACCGCCAAGGGGACCGGGGATCCGATTGCAGTCCCTGTTCCCCACACACGGATCAGCCGGCCCAACAGTATCTCGATGCCGGAGTCAGCCGAGTACAAAGAGGTCCAGGCCCGGCTTGCCGAGGGCTGGAACACATGGGACGTACACAGTGTTGCGACCCATGTGCTGCTTCCCAACGGTCTGGCGGTTCACGTCGGCCTGCAGCACAACACGACGGAAGGCAGAGATGCATTTCTGGCCACCGCCCTCATCGGACGGCTGACGCCCGACGCCGAGAAGGTATTCCCGGGGCCGCATTCCTGGGACGGCAGTTACACGGAGCTTCGCATCGCATGGAAGGGGCACGAATGGCGCATTCAGAGCGCTCACGAGGGAGGCGACCTGGTGCTGCTCGCAACCCCGCTGCCGTCAGGGAAGCTGTCCGCGCTTGCTCCGACCATCGTGTTTTCGGCGGACTACCTTTGGAATCGCTCCGGATCGACGAGCCGACATGCCGATTCGATTGTGGCCACCGATCCCCGCGGTACGATTCCCATCTATTGCACCTGCGAGGCCGGTCCCGGCCAGGATCATGACGCCACCGGAAACGGAGAGGCGACCCGGCCGGCCGTGAGCCTGCCCGTGACGGGGCCATATTTTGCGGCGGACTTCACCGGCCCCGTCGGGATCAGCACGGGGCAGAGGCGATCGATCGAGCAGATTCGGAAGATCATAGAGCGCGAGCGCGGGGCCTATGAAAGCTCGGTGAGCTCCGCGGGCAAAACCGCGCCAATCGTTGACGCCATTCAGACAACTTTGGGGTGGGACACGATCTACGAGCCGGAGAAGGAGCGAGTGGTTTCGCCTGTCAGCCGGGTGTGGAGCGTCTCCTGGGGCGGATATGTCATTTTTGACTGGGATACCTTCTTTGCCGCGTCGCTGGCGGGGATTCGCGACCGGGACCTGGCCTATGCGGATGCGATGGAGACGCTGCGCGAAGAGACGGCGGAGGGTTTTGTGCCGAACTATGCCCGTGCAGGCGGGTGGAAGAGTTCGGACCGTTCGGAACCCCCGGTAGGCTCGATCACCGTTCTCGGGCTGTATGAGAAATTTCATGACCTGTGGCTGGTCCGGGATGCCTTCGATCCTCTGCTGCGATGGAACCGCTGGTGGGCCGAGCACCGCGATATGGACGGGTATCTGACGTGGGGCAGCGACGGGGAGAATGAACCGGTGAATTTGGACGATAGATCGGTGGGGACCCGTCAGGGAGCCATCCTGGAATCGGGGCTCGATAACAGTCCGATGTATGACAGCGCCACCTACGACAAGAACCGGCGCCAGCTGGAGTATGCCGATGTGGGGCTGATGAGCATGTACATAGCCGACTGCGATGCGCTCGCACAGATGGCTACTGATCTAGGCAAGACCGCCGAGGCACGCGAGCTGATGCAGCGGAGCGCTCGCTACCGCGAAAAATTGGCGACGCTGTGGAATCCGCAGGTGGGAATCTTTCTGAACAAGGATCTGCATACGGGCAAATTCAACACGCGTCTGTCGCCGACGAACTTTTATCCGCTGCTCGCGAAGGCTGCCTCTCCGGATCAGGCGCAGCGGATGATCCAGGAACACCTGCTGAATCCGCGGGAGTTTTGGGGGCAGTGGGTGATTCCCTCGATCGAGCGCGATGACCCGGCCTTTAAAGATCAGAACTACTGGCGCGGAAGAATTTGGGGACCGATGAATTACCTGGTCTATTTGGGCTTGCGCAACTATAACGATCCGGATACGTGCCGGGAGTTCGCCAGGAAGTCGTACGAGCTGTTTCTCAGGGAGTGGACAGCAAACGGCCACGTACACGAGAATTACAACGCGATCACCGGAAGCGGCGACGACGTGGCGAACAGCGATCGTTTCTATCACTGGGGCGCGCTGCTCGGGTTGATCGAATATATGCAGGAGACCTTGCCGCCTGGAGGCTCGAGCGGCCGGTGAGGCGCTCAGAGAACAGTTGGTCGAGGCGGGTGGAAATGAATCTATTTTCAGTTACACGCAGAAGGCTGGCCGGCGCGGTTCTTTGCGCGGGATTGTTCCTCGCCGTCCGGTGCGAGGGTCAAAGCGATGCAAGGCTGATGAGCGTCTCATCGCCACCGATGGGGTGGTCCTCGTGGAACAGCTTCTCGAACACGGTGAATGCCAAGGTGGTTATGCAGCAGGCGCGCGCCCTGATTTCCTCGGGAATGCACGCTGCCGGATACCAATTCGTGAACATCGACGAAGGATGGTGGCTGGGCGAGCGGAACGCGCAGGGACAGATCGTTGTAGATCCCAAGCAATGGCCCGCTCTGGCCGAGGGCGAGCGGGCCGGCGATATGAGCAACATTGTCAGATTCATTCATGGGCTGGGGTTGAAGGCCGGTATCTACACCGACGCGGGAGAGAGCGGCTGCAGCATGTATCCCGATCTCGGCCCAAAATACTTTCACACGGGCAGCGGGGGACACTACGCAGAGGATTTCCTGCAGTTTGCACAATGGGGATTCGACTACGTCAAGGTGGACTGGTGCGGCGGTAAGAAGGAGGATTTGGATCCGGCAGTTCAGTATGCAGAAGTGAGCCGGGCGATTGCGAGGGCCGAGGCAATCACGGGACGGCGGCTTTATTTCTCGTTGTGCGAGTGGGGAACGAACAGTCCGTGGACATGGGCGCCGCACGTAGGAGGGTCACCGGCGGACATCTGGCGGACGAGCGGGGATATCGTTGCACCGGTTGTGGCCGGACACGAGCATGCAGACCGCAAGGCCAGTCTTGTTAAGGTAATCGCGAATTTCGATCAGGGGATCCATCCGGAGGCACAGCACACCGGCTACTACAACGATCCTGACATGATGGTCCTTGGCATGCCGGGACTCAGCGATCAGCAGAACCGTTTGCATATGGCGTTATGGGCGATCTCCGGCGCGCCCTTGCTGGCGGGGGCCGATCTGACCAAGCTGAGCGCGGAAACGCTGGCGACCCTGACGAATTCCAGAGTGCTGGCCATCGATCAGGACGCTGCGGGGTTGCAGGCGGTGAAGGTGGCGGAGCAGGCCCCAGGGCTACAGGTCTGGTCGAAGAGTCTAGCGGAGCCAGGCCGACGCGCCGTACTGTTACTCAATCGCACTCCAGCGAATGCGCGGATCACGGTGGACTGGACTCTGCTTGGGCTGGCCCCGAGGGCACCGCGGGTGACGGATGCGTGGACAGGGAAAGAGCTGAAGGTGACGGATCATTCCCTGAGCGCAGAGGTGCCCGCCGGCGATGGTCTCCTGATGGTGGTGGCGGGTACTGAGGCCGCGATGACCCAGTATCAGCCGAACCCGAACGGAGCCAAGAACACCGTGCAATTCACGCAGGTGCAAGGGCGTTCCGGATGGGCACGCATTCAGATTGTTTACAACAATCCCGGACCAAAGCCGCGATATGCCGCCTGCAGGTAAACGGACACGCGCCGACGTGGGTTGCGTTTCCTTCCACCCGGAGCAGTGCTTGGGGGAGCGTGTGGATTCAGGCCGCGCTGGATCGCACCCGAAACAGCAACGTGCTGACCTTCTCGGGCGATTGCGAGCCCGCCCCAGCGATTCACTCCATCGCGTGCAGTAAGTGGGGCCGAAGATAGAACGGCTGCGCCGGTTCGCTGCCGAAGCCTAGCATGCTTTCCCGCGCTCGCGCTTTGGGCCCCGCGCCTGGTCCGAGGCGGGGATGAGATTGGGAGTGGACCGAGTCCGGCCTATGGAGGTAGGAGTCTGGTTCGCCGGGGGCGCAGTATATGGCCCCCAATGGGAGCTGATATTTTCGGAAGCATCCCTGAATCCGAATCCAAACGGAGGATGGACTAACTGCTCAAGGGTTGCGGCTCGGGAGCTTTCCTGCTCTTCAGCCATTTACCCACACGGTCGCGAAGCCGCAGAGACGGCCGCTCCACAATCCAATACGACATCTCCGCACAACCGAGAACAGCAATCAGATCCAGTGGGAAATACCGCCCAGCCTCGCCGATAATGATGTTCTGCCAGAGGTACAGGCTGTAAGAGACGATGCCGATATGACGCATCGGCGCCAGATTCAACAGACGTCCGGAGATGGTTCCGGGCCGTCTTACCACGTGCAACAACACCAGGCAGATGGCAATGCCTTCCAGGGTCATACCGGCAAGCAGGTTGTAAGTACCATGAAATCGATAGTCCAGAGCCGGATCGAGGACAAGCAGGAACAGAACGGAGCCGGCCATCACCCAGGAGCCCATCCAGGAATTTATCCAGGGACGAACCAAGCGATTGAACCGGTCACTCCTCCACAGCAGCGCCAACAGGCAGCCGAACATGATGGTGTCCACACTGGAGTGGAACATACGGTTGACCATGGCGCGGTTTTCAGGCGCGAGAATCTGATAAGTGACCAGGCGCGAAAAGGGCGAAATGAGGATGAGAAATATCGCGAGATAGATCGATCTGCGCTTGCCTAGCAGAAGAAGAGCGGCAGGCCATAGGAGGTAGAACTGTTCCTCCACGCTGAGGGACCAGATGTGCTGGAGACCGACGAAGCCGCCGCCGGGGCCTAGATAGTAATTGGAGGTATAGATACCCGCGAAAATAAAAGCACGAAGCTGGGTGTGAAACACTCCAGCCAAGGTAAGCAGGAAGATGATGCCAAGGTAGACATAGAAGGGCGGAAAAATACGGAACGCGCGCCGGAGATAGAAGCGCCTCAGACTGATGTCCCCGGTAGCATGCAATTCCTGGAGCAGCAGGTCGGTTATAAGAAATCCGCTGATGACGAAAAACACCATTACTCCCGTGTGTGCGAGATACAAAAAGGAACGCTCCGGGATAGCGGTCGAGCGGGAGAATACTTCGCTGGAATGTCCGATCAGAACCAGAAGAATAGAGATCGCACGCAATCCGTCCAGGGATGGAATGTTACGGGATTTGCCGGCAATCTGCATCGTAGGCCCAAAGGAAATGCCCGGTTTCCGAGCGCTATGCCGGCGCGTCAAGACACTCAGGCGCGCAAGGATCCCGTACGAGACGCATAGAGGAACATAGCGCGTTTGACATCACAAGGCTTGCCGAACTGATCGGTAGTCCGCATCTGGAGACCGCTATGCGCGATCGCTTCCAGCACCGGCCTGATGTCTGTGAATTCCGGATGCAGCTCCATGGCGATGTTCTGAGTGATTGCGAGCCACCCGGGTTCGGAAAAGACTTCCGACTCCGCCCCCTCTATATCGATCTTGGCGAAGTCGATGACGGTGAGATTGTTTTCCCGGATGAGGGTTGCAATCGAGACGAAGGCCGAATCCAGGCGCTCGGCAACGGTGCTTCCGATCATCTTCCAGTAGGGCTTGGCGAGTGCGCCGGGAATGCCGTTCTCTCTGGAAAGAAGCTGGTGAACCTTCTGGTACTTGGCTAAAGGCTCCACGCCAATAATCAGCTCGGCCTCGAGCACCTTTGCCGCGATGAGCGAGAACATGCCTCGATTGCAGCCCAGATCCAATACGCATCGGCAGTGCAGAGAAGGTTGGAATGCCCGCAAATACACGTCATTGGCAAACATCTCCCGCACTGTGCCGAATGTGAAGCTATCGTTCGTTCCACTCAAAAGATGGGAATCGATTGCGTCCACCGGGATGCTCAAATGCCGGCCATGGAATGTGACGTCGATGTCCTGGCTCATAGCCCGGTCTAAAGGACTAAGCTTGCCGGTTTTCAGGATCGACGGCGCGTGCCGCAAGCTATTGAAAATCACTTTTCCTACCAGCTTGGGGCTCAATACGGACGCCAGATTGGTGTACTCATAGACGATCCGTCTGGCCGTGTGCATCCTCTCCTCGAAAAAACAACGGCGCCTCAATAGCGCACCTGAGCTATCAGTGTATGCGAAATCAGACGGCAGGACGACGCCGCTGCTGTATGCCAAACCGAGGTGTATTCCGTCCCTAGACGTGATCTTGGTCCTCCGCCTTCAGGCCCAGACAGGATTCCACCGCGTCAAGCAGCGATACCGCCACAGCATCGGCCTCTCGCGCCGCCTCGCTCGATCCGGGTTTCTGCCGCTCCAATTCACCCCGTACGAAGATGGTTCTCATCCCGAGCCGTTTTCCCGCTTCCACATCCGGGAGGGAATCTCCAATGACAATGCTGTTTCGCGGATTGGCTTCAGGAAATCGCTGAAGAGCCTGTTCGAACAACCCGACATCCGGCTTCCGGCAATGGCATTGCCCGTAATCGTGAGGGCAATAGTAGATTGCATCCAGATGCGCGCCGTGCTGCGCCAGATCGCTCTTCATGTTGCTATGGATCAATTGAAGTTGCAGATCGCTGAGCCGGCCCAGGGCGATCCCCCGCTGATTCGTAACCAGGATAACGGTCAAATGCGCCCGGTTCATGCGGGCGATCGCCTCCGCAGCTCCCGGCAGCCACTCAAATTGCGCCCAGTCGCTGACGTAGGCGCCTTCGGGCATTTTGCGATTCAACACGCCATCGCGGTCCAAAAAAACATAGCGTATCGCATCTGCCGGCAAAGATTTCATATCTGTTTCTGCCCTAGGTGGCGGCTCATTGGCTGGAGGCCCCAATCCCAACCCTACAGTCCCGAACGATATAATTTGGTGATCTTGCCTCGTAATGCGAGCTTAGCATTCGATTGAGTTCCCGAATTCCGATGATAGATAACCTCCACCAAATAATGCAGCTGGTCGAGCACGGCTGGGGACAGGTTCATGCGCTCGTAGCGGGGGACGTGATGCTCGACAGGTACATCTGGGGAAGGGTCGAGCGCATCTCTCCGGAAGCTCCGGTGCCCATCGTGCGCGAATCGCTTCGCAGCGCTCAGCCGGGCGGCGCGGCCAATGTCGCGATGAATATTGCCGGACTGGGAGCGCAGGTAACACTGCTTGGATTTGCCGGCGCCGATAGCGAACAGCAAACCCTGGAGCAGTTGCTGCAAGCTGCGGGGGTGCGCTGTCTGCTCACGGAAACCGCCGGAATACCCACCATCTCCAAGCTTCGTATCCTGAGCGGCAACCAGCAGATGCTCAGGCTGGATACGGAATCCCACAATCTTCCGTCGGCGGATGCATACCGCAAGCTGGTCGTCGATTTCGAGAAGGCATTACCCGCCGCCGACGTTGTTATCCTCTCCGACTACGCCAAGGGCGTGCTGACAAGCGACCTCTGCCGCTCCCTCATCCAAAAAGCCCGGAACGCCCGAATCCCCGTATTGATCGATCCTAAGAGCCGGAGTTTCGAGCATTTTCGAGGCGCAACTACAATCTGCCCCAACCTGAACGAGCTTTCACTCGCCACCCAGGAACCTTCCGGAGATGTCGAGCGGATTCTGACGGCGGGACAGTCGATGGTGGCCAAGCTCGATCTGGAGTATCTGATCGTGACCCTAAGCGAAAAGGGCATCGCGGTTCTCTATCCGGAACGGCGAGCTCTCCTGCCCGCGAGAGCCCGCAATGTGTATGACGTCTCCGGAGCAGGCGATACGGTTGTTGCCACGCTGGCTCTAGGTCTTGCCGGACGTTTGCCCATCGAAACGGCGGCGCAACTGGCCAACGTTGCGGCCGGAATCGTGGTGAGTAAAGTTGGAACGGTTCCCATTCAAAGATATGAGCTGACCGGAGCACTCTCGGAAGAGATTGGACTACACGCCGAAGAGAAAGTCCTCTCTCTCGATCGTCTGCTGACGCGTGCCTCGTCCTGGCGATCTCAAGCGAAGAGGATCGTCTTCACAAACGGCTGCTTCGACATTCTCCACATCGGCCATATTGCGCTCTTAGCCGAGGCCCGGCGCCAAGGAGACAAGCTGATTGTTGGAATCAATAGCGATAGTAGTGTTCAGCGTCTCAAAGGCCCGGCGCGGCCCATGATCGGCGAAATAGAGCGGGCGCAGATGCTGGCCGCACTTGCCGCCGTCGATTCCGTCGTGATCTTTGAAGAGGACACGCCATTGGATATTATCCAAGCCCTTCGACCCGACGTACTGGTGAAGGGGGGAGATTATACAGAAGCCGCCATCGTAGGCGCGGCTGAGGTTCAGTCCTGGGGAGGAACGGTCAGAATCGTCCCCACTATCGAGGGCTTCAGTACGACAAAGATAATCGCCAAGGCAATTGCTTCATCGCCTGCATAGAATTCCACCCTTGCTGAACAAGGATGGCGCCCAGGATTCGGTTGGGATATAAATGCTAAATCACCACAGCTCAGAGTGCCCCATCCTACGCGCGGTGTTCTTCCATGCGTAGGGTGGGATGGCAAATCTCCGCCATTTTCATCCCCGCAATCACCATAATGCATTGCTCCTGCACGGCGGGTAAATGCTCTACTCAGCCCAGATCGCGAATAAGTCTGCGATGAATTGAATTTCCTGACATAATCGGGGCTTAGTGCGCGACAACCGGTTCACGATTTTTCAATGAGAAAGAAGGTAGGAATAACGTCCGTCATGCTAAGACAACAGGTCGCTTTTGCGGCTCAAATATTCGCACTCCTTTGCCTATCCGCGCTGGCAAGCGTTTCCGCCACCGCGCAAGCCGGCACATGGCATCTGGACCCTCCGCACTCGGCGGCTCAATTCTCCATCCGTCATTTGGGGATTTCCACTGTTCGCGGGACCTTTACCAAAGTCAACGGCGTAGTCGAGAACCCCGACGATCCCAGCAAGGCTTCCGTCAACGTCACTATCGAGGCCAGTTCCGTGGATAGCCGCGTGCAAAGGCGCGATGACGACCTGCGCAGCGCGCACTTTTTCGATGTGGCTCAATATCCGTCAATCACCTTCAAGTCGACACGAGTGGAAAGCGCCGGTCCTGGCAAGTTAAGGGTAACTGGCGACCTGGCCATCCACGGCGTCACCAAACAAGTTGTGCTGGACGTCGACGGACCTACTCCGCCCGTGAAAGATGCAAGGGGCAACTCTCATCGCGGCGTTTCGGCTACCACCACCATCAAGCGCAGCGATTTTGGCATGAATTTCATGCAAGGCATGGTCGGAGACCAGGTGGATATCCAACTGGATGTGGAGATGGTCGATAAGGCGCCTGGGCCGCCTCCGCCGGGGAGCGCGCCGCCTCCGCCACCACCTGCACAATAGCGCGTTTCTCGTGATCCAAGAAAATCAGAAAGTAAATGAAACACCCATTCCGGCGCGCTGCGAGCGCATAATGCCAGCTAAGGCGGGTCCGATGAATGTCGTGCTGTAATCGCCTACGTCAATAGAACTGAGAATGTCGTTTTTCGATTTCGTCCAGAAATCGGGTTGCGAGGTAAGCGTCTCGCGATAATCCATCCGCAGCATCCAACGCGGAGTCAGCCGGTAGCGGACGCCACCCCCGTAATTGAACCCCGCCTGGAAGATTCCTCCGCCCTCCAGCGGGGGCGTGCTCCCGAAATTGTAGGCAGCGCTGATCAGACCGATATTGCTCAGGCCCAAACGGAAGAAGCTGGGCGCTTTCTTTATCGGAGCGTCATCCAGATGCATGAGTAGTAAGGCCGGGCCAACAGCGAAATACGGCCGCAGCCGCGATCTCCTCGGACGGGTATTGATGAGTAGGTTGTAAGTAACCTCGGAAGTCAGCAGACCGCTCCCGTCGAATGCAAATGCGCCTTCAACTGAATCGCTGGTTGTATCATTATGAATAACACCCAAGCCGATATTGAAAGTGGTAAAGCTGCGGTTATAGCTGAATTCATGTGAGAAGTACTTATTCGCATTGATGGTCACAGAGCCGCCGATATTCCACCCTTGCTCCATGTCGTTGGCTAAAACTAAGTAAACAGTGTCATCAGGCGGGGTTGTCGACTGGAAGATGAAGCCGATGGCTCCGCCGTTCCCTCCTGCGTAACCGGCCCACGATGCGCGGATTCCAAGTTCGACCGTAGGCGGCGTCCAACGGTCCGGCAAATCGCCGGTCTCGCGATTACTCACCGCAATCGATGGCCGCGAGGAGGAGTAACTCGTCGGGCGGTCATAGCGCCGGTCGATTGTGTACTTATCTCCTTCAATATCCATGGTGCGAACGGGCCGTTGATCTTCGTGCTTTTTCTTTGCGTCTATTGCATAGCGTACGCCTGAGTAGGTCATCACTCCGACGTTGTCCCGCAGGATGTTGTTCTTCAGGGTGAGCACGGTTTGGCGAGTCACCCGGTCAGCGCGATTCCCGTGAACGGGCAAGGAATTGGCCGCGATCTCAGGCAGTTCTTCTTTTTCCGCATGACAACTGTTGAGCTCGAGCACCGCGACCCTGCCATCGGTAATCAGGGCCTCGCCTGTCCCATTCTTCGCATCTTTGGGAATGGCCGGCCTGGTGACAAGCTGCACCGCGGAGACGCATCCGGTATAGATCAGATCGTTCGCCACCTTCGCCCGTTCGTTATCGATGTGGCTATCGATGAGGTGAATGAAGGTTTTTTTGCTCTTGGAAAAACCTATGCCGATGTCATGAGTCGAAGAAGAGGTCCAAACGGTTTGTCCGTTCCACTGAGCCGAACTCGACCAGATGCGGAGATGGTGGCGCTTGGAAAACGTATTGAGCGTCTTCGAGTAGGCGAATGCAGGCGGCTGGCCGTCGAGCAGCAGGATGGACATCGGCGCGGCGTGATAGCCCTGGTTCTCCGCGACCGAGCGAATGGTTGCATAGGTCGACTCGGCCGTAAGCGGATCGACCTGCACCCAGCCGCTATCGGCAAACGCGTGTTCCAGCGCCTTCGCGCTGCCGATGAAAACCAGATTGGTTATGTCTGACGGCACCTCCGATTTGTCCGTATAAGTCCGGAAAGGCAACTCCTGAACCAAGCGATTCAGGTCCTCCTTTTCCGCAGCCGATTGAGCGACGGGCGGGATGACCTGTATGGTCTCAGTTGGGATCTGCAGAGGCGCAGTGATCTTGGCGATCAATTCCGCCCCTACAGGCAACGAAATCTCGGGCTCAGAAAATCGCAGCACGGAGGCCGAAGCAGTGGTTGTGAAGATGGCCGCTATAGGATCGCCAAAAGCTAAGCTACCGATAACACCTGACGCGCGATTGCTTAGAGTTGCGGTGGAGCGTATTCCCTGAATATGGCCTTGAGCATCCACGCTCTCTCTCGCGTTTTCGACCTGCGTGACGCGGCATTCGAGCGGAATGATCGTGCCCTTCGAGAGGATGATTCGATCGAACCGTAATTCGATCCTTGCTGTCTCATGGACCAAGCCGATCCCCACCCTGCGAACCTCAACCACCGAGCCCTCCACGGTCGTCCCAAGAGGTAGAACCAGCCTTCCCCCTTCAGCCAGCGGGGCAATCAGAATCCCGCTGATTTTGGCGCCCTTGTGAGTGGCGTAGGAACTGATCGGCTGCTCAAGACGAATCTCGATGACCGTGCCGGCAGGGATCGTCTCAGCGCCCGCCGGAAGCCCGGCCAGCATCGCAAAACAAAACAACAGGGGCACCGACAGACGCCGGCCCACGGACGACCGGTCCGTCGTGCAAGTGTTCTTCTTTAGAGACCCGTGGAGAGGCATTCGAATGCCAGTCTATAAGCCGGTCTCCACTTTGCGGTAACTTCATTAGTCACTTTTGGTCACTCTTGGTCACTGGAGGGCAGGTAACCAAGAAAAAGAGGTATTCGTCCGAATTTCCCCGGAAGCTATTTCCGGATGTAGATTCGATATCCGGAAGGCTTGTATGGACGGCTCCACCAGTACACATCGTCAGGCGGCCTTCGCTCTGTATACATCCGGTATTGGCCGCCGATCAGCTCATTCAACGAGGGCCAGCGTTTCAACTTGTCGTAGCCATTCTCCCCGGCTTGGCAATATTGGTCGGTGACCACCAGGATTTCCGGCGGGTTTTCGGTTAGAGCGCGCAGAAATGAGCGCCGATAGCGGTTGACCACCCATATCATCTCCGCGCCGCGAGGAGCATAAGCGTAACAGTCATAAAGAAAGCCGGTCGCCTGCACCAGTCCCGCCCGGTAGAGCGTGTTGATACAGCCTGCCGTGGTATCAAAACATTGCACCTTGCCGGAAAGCCGCGGGCCGCCGAGCGTCTGCAGATCGCCATTCAACATGGTGATGAACTCCTGGTTTCGCCAGTCATAGTGAACTGCCTTAAAGGCGCAATGCGGAGCCAGAAAAAACAGAGCATAGACGATTCCCGCCGCCGAAAAGTAGCGCAGCGCCGGCCGGCTGAGAGCGCCGGCGAAATCGATGCCCATCAGCACCAGAACAAACAGCAGGAGCGGATAGCGATAGTAAGGGAATCCTCTCCCCTGAGCGCAATAGAAGATCAGTCCGAGAAGCGCGCCGCCGGCCAGCATCCATCGTTCCCAATTCCACTGTCTCTGAACCGCAGCAATAACCAGCCAGAGCACAACCAGCGGACCGATGTGGGGAAACACTGTGCAGCAGGAGAAATTCCAGAGGCTTACGGTACAGGCCGTTGTAGTAGCGCGCCAAGCCGAACATGGTCGATACGAATGCCCCTGCTGCGTGAACCTGCATAAGATAGATGTAGACAACCAGGCAAGGCAGTAAGAAACCGGCAAAGCCGTAGAGAAGAGGACGTATATAGGGTCTCCGCAGGCGCATCAAGCGAAGCATAAGCAGAACAAGCAGGATAGGACCCACGGGAATCGCCAAAGGCTTCATGGTGGCAGCTATGCCCGCCACAACTCCGGAAGCGAAGATCATCCATGACATACTCCGGCGCCTCGCGTTCAAGCGCAATGCCAGGAAGAGAAAAGCGTAGGCCCAGGCCAGAAGAGCGGCGATGATCAGGTCGCGCTCCCCCGAAAAGGCGACTCCGTCCTGTCCGTGGATCAATGTCAGCAGCACGGCAGCGGCAAAACCCGAAAACCAGTTATACGGCTTCGCGATCACAATCATCGCGGCGCCGCTTACCGCCATCAGCGCGAAATCGAAGATTCTCCAACTGAGGGAACCGCCGCCAAAGGTATGGATGATGAGCCATTCAACCAGATAACAGCCGGGCATATTCATGTCGATAATCTGCCGGTAAGGGGCGAAACCGTGACTCATCAGGAAGGCGGCGTAATGAATGATGGAGGCATCGCCGACCAGCGGCCACTTCCAAGTTCCAAGAATGAAAAGCGCCAAACAGGCAGAGAGGAAAACTCCCAAAATCCAGACCATCCACCCGACGGAACCAATCGATACGTCTCGACGCAGAACCTTCTCCGGCACCATATTTCCTTGTCGATTGTGCCATATCCCTCAGTGCAATCCACAGCTACTGGGATGTCGCGGGGCTTTGGCGATACTGCTCCCCCTTACGCCAACTGTGGGATTGCTCTATGCTCGAAATGAACCGGTTGATCTTTAGGAGCGCTTGAATTTCGCAATCGGTGGGATCGGTGAATGCGACAGGTCAAAATCCTGGGGCGATTTGCTTCAGCTCTTGTTTTTTTTGTCATCTTCGTTGGAGGGGCGGCAGACCGGCTGCCGGCCCAGCAAACCACTCCTCAGCCCAGCCTGTCTGTTGGTCTCAGTTCGATTTTTAACCAACCGGATCTGGACGGTAACCGCAGTTCAACCTTTGTGCCGTTCGACAGTTGGATCTACCCTGCGTTCGATCGTTTGTATGCGCTGGGATATGCCGATTCAGCCTACCTGGGAATGCGCCCCTGGACACGCCTTAGCTGTTTGCACATCCTGGAAGAGACCTACCCTAAGCTTGAGGGCGCACCGCAGGACTCGGAAGCATGGAGAATTTTTGAAGCGCTGGCCAATGAATTCGGATACGAAGCTACAGCTCCCTCCACCCGGGCGGCGCTCAACCAGCTTTACCTCCGGCCCATGTATATCAAAGGCCGGCCAGTCAATGACTCGTATCATTTTGGGCAGACGCTCATCAATGACGATGGACGTCCTTATCAGGGTGGTTTCAACGCTATCACTGGGTTCATCGCCACCGCGGAGAGCGGCCGGCTGAGCTTGGATGTTCGCGGAGAGTACCAGCATGCGCCGGGGCGCGCGGCTTACCCTCAATCGGTAGAGGCGCTGATCGCGATGGTAGACAGCACTCCCGAGCTCACGGCTGAGCCGGTTCCGCAGACGAATGTTTTTCGTTTGCTTGACGCCAACCTTTCCTTTCATCTTGCCCAGCATGAGATCTCCGTCGGCAAGATGGAGGACGACTGGGGGCCGGCCCAAAATGGCGGCATGGCGATCAGCTATAACGCCGAACCGATGTACGCCTTGCGCATCAATCGCGTGGAGCCGCTGCGCATCCCTCTGCTCTCCGATATTCTTGGGCCGTTCCGCTATGAGGGTCTATTCGGTGATCTGAAGGGGCACCGTTATCCCAACGCGCCATGGATCCATGCGGAGAAATTCAGCTTCAAGCCGACTCGCAACCTTGAGTTCGGATTTTCCAGAGTAGTAGTTTTCGCCGGGGAAGGCCATGTGCCTCTTACCTTCGGCTCTTTCTGGAATAGCTTTACCAGCTTTAGCAACGTGAGCGTGGCCCAGAAAGAAAGTAGAAACGACCCCGGCGCCCGCCACTCGAGCTTCGATTTCACTTGGCGCCTTCCGTGGTTGGAGAAATGGCTCACTCTCTACTCCGACTCCATTGTCCATGACGACGTTTCGCCTCTGGCCGCACCCAGACGGGCGGCTGTCACCCCAGGCATTTACCTGTCTCATTTACCTAAGCTCCCTCACGTCGATCTCCGGGTGGAAGCTGTGTCTACCGATCCTGTGGCGAGCAACCAGGGAGGCCAGTTCATCTATTACGAAAATGTCTACCGGGACGGGTACCTCAACAGCGGCAATTTGTTCGGCAGTTGGATGGGGCGGGAAGGCAAAGGCGGCCAGGCTTGGATAACGGACTGGCTCAGCCCTAAAACATATATTCAGATCGGATATCGCAACGCGAAAGTTTCCAAGAGCTTTATTCCAGGTGGAACAACCCAGAACGATTTCAATGCGAGAGCTGTCTTACGCCTGAAAGATAATTTGGAGCTGAACGCCTTTGGACAGGTCGAGCTGTGGACGATTCCGGCGTTGGCGCATGGCAGACAGGAAGATTTCACCGGCTCATTCCAGCTCACGTATTTTCCCAAGCTGAGCTGGCACAGGTAGCTCGAGAAGCGCTGAAGCCAGTCCCCTCACAAATAAGGGACTGGCTCGCCGGGATATTTCGATTTAGTGGCCGTGTCCGCCATTGTCAGCGTGGCCGTGTCCGTCCCGCATTTCATTGCCGTGGAAGTTATTATTGTGGTCGGGTGCGTGTTCAGCTCTCTCGCCACGATTTGGCATAGGTCCGTGATAGCCGTGATGCGGATCGAAGTGGTTGTCTACATGGCCATGAAAGTTGTGCGGGCCATGAAACCAAGGTCCGGCTCCAATGAAGACACCTCCGTTAAACCATTCCGGGCCATAGTAGCCGTAGGGAGCACAGGGATAAGGAGGGTAGTCATAGTATCCATAAGGGCATACCGGCGGCGGACCTATATTGATGCTGACCTGAGCTTGTGCTTTGGGGATTGTTGCGGTGAAGCAGAATGCGGCAGCAGCACATAATGCAAGATATTTAAATCCCTTCATAGATTCTCCCGAATATCTCTCAAATATTTAGAAAGGAATCCATGGAAAAGGGTTGCTAGGCGAGGTGATGCGGCGCTGGGCTATCGATTCTGAAGCATTGATTCAATAGCATTTACTTTGCAGTGGAGAGATCCGCGTAATTCGCAGCAGAGGATTGTTCTAAACTCCGACCACGCGATGAATACAATCCGCCCGAAAAATGCTGAACCTGCCTCTGCTATAGCCGCCGAAATAAATCAGACCTCCGGCTCCCTCCGCGGTGCAGGTCAACGACACCTCGTGGAACGATCGGGCGCCGGGCACATGCTCATATTCGATCAGCACCTTCGATCGTTTAGCCATCGATCTCGGCAGCCGAAGGCTGGCGAAAGCAATGATGTTGGAGGCATCCGCTGTATCGGAGCTGACTACGGAGCGATTGTCGGGGTTCACACATTCATTGGAACAGAAGAAATGTACCCGCTCAAGTGACATACTGGCCAGAGGGCTAACACCTTTGTGCAACCTCGCTCAATTCAATTCTCTCCGCTTCAGCTTTAGTGCTCTCAGGAGACGTGATTGAGCCAGTCCTGCAGGCTTTGTCCCTGCGCCCCGCGGAACTGGACGCAATCATTGATACTGTCCCGCGCCCGCTGTAAGTCATTCGCCGAGGCCGGCACCTTGTGTTCTGCAAAGAAGTTGCTTACCTCGCTGCGCCGCTCCGGGCTGCAAAAATTTCCCGTAGCCGCCACCAGAGGACCGCCTTCCAGCGGCGTAACCTGAGCCAGGACTTTAGGCCAATGGGCCTGGACGAATCGCCACGCCCGGTCCCGCGTGAAACGATCCCTCAACTCGGCGATGACCAAACGGATCGAATCCTGATTCCTTACCTTGCCGGAAACCGCATACTCCAACGCGCGATCGATCAGCACAGGATCGCGGAAGCGAGTCAGCGCGAACAGTGTTTCGCTGTAGAGTTGTGGATTCTTCGTCGTCTGGCTTACCGCTTGCAACCGGTCGAAAAGGGCGCTGTCTCCGTTTTGCGCCGCGATATGCAGCGCCGCTTGAGCCAAAGTCGCATCGACTGAGGCAGGGTCCGCCAGATATCGTCCGGTAATCTGCTTCGCGCCGGCAATAATCTTGGGCTCGTTTCCGATGCCGCCCAACAGCGCGAAGAGCTCAGCCCGCAGCTCCCTCTTTTCCGGCGCATCCTTCGCATTCGGCGGACCTAAACGGTCGAAGGGCGCGGTAAAGCTGTTGCGTACCCAAGCTGCAAGTTGTTCATGCTCTTGGGGAGTCGCGGCCAAGCGCTGATCGATCGCCGCAATGGCGGAGACCACAGTTCCGATCACGTAGGGGCTGCCATCGTCCTTGACCGCGCCAGCCAGCCCCATAAAATCGCCAATGGTCGCCTTGTCCGCCCTCGCCATGGCCCACTCGCTCCCCAAAAACGTAATGCGTTCCACCGGATCGAGCGCTGTCTCTACATGCGCGACCAACTCTCGATAATCGCCATTGTTGTACTGGGCGCGATAATAGCCCCGGCCGCCTGCATTGCCATAGAAGACCGGCCCTTGCGGGGCGTTCAGCGTCGCCGTCTGGCCGCTTAGAATTTGGCATCCTCCTGTTTGGCTGCCGCTTTTCATGCAGACAGGCAACGTCCATAGAAGACCGGGTGTAGGCGTCAGTTTGGGATTGAGAAAAAATCGTTGCTGCGTTGCCTCGACCTTGCCGTCACGCGCAGCGGCGAAGGTCAGTAGCGGTTCGCCCGGCTGGCTTATCAGGCTGTCCATAATTTTGTTCACGGGCTTGTTGCTCACGCTGGTTTGCGCATTCCAAAAATCCTCGGCGGTGGCATTGGCATACATGTGCGCTCGAAGATACTTCTGCACCCCCTCGCGGAATGTCTGCTCGCCGATGTAATGCTCGACCATCAACAGCACGGCGCTGCCTTTGTCGTAGGTGATTCCGTCAAACATCTGGTTGATCTGGTCGGGAGTGTCCGCAGTAGCGCGTATCGTCCTGGTTACTCTCTGCGCATCCAGATTCAGCGTGTCGTTGAGAGTGGAGGCGACATCCTGGGGCATTTCCCACTCCGGCTTCCACGCTGCAACGGCCTTGCTTTCCATCCAAGTGGCGAAGCCCTCATTCAGCCATACGTTGTTCCACCAGTTCATCGTCACCAGATCGCCGAACCATTGATGCGCCATCTCATGCGCCACATCTACGGCGACAATTTTCTCCTGGGCCACCGAAGCGGTCTTGGGATTGACCAGCAAAGCCGTCTCCCGATAGGTGATGGCGCCGAAGTTCTCCATGGCCCCGGCCTCAAAGTCGGGAAGGGCGATCATATCCAGCTTAGGCAACGGATATTTTATGCCGAAGTAGACGTCGTAATAGTGGAGGAAGAATTTCGCGGCGGAGAGCGCAAAGGCTCCGTCATGGACGTCCTCCGGTGTGGCGCAGGCGCGAATGGGCACGCCGTCGCTTTCTCCCGAGAGACATTGAAAGTCGCCTACCAGAAATGCAACCAGATACGTAGACATCTTCGGCGTGCGGGCAAAGCGAACAGTGTGTTCACCGGCCGCCGGTCCAGGCGTATCGGAGACGATGTTGGTGTTTGAAATCGCCGTGTCGCCTTTGGCGATGGTCAGACCGACGTTGAAGGTAGCTTTCAGCGCGGGTTCGTCAAAGCAGGGAAAGGCGCGTCGCGCGTCGGTGGCCTCAAATTGGGTTACGGCATAGTTGCGCTTGGCGGTTTTCGAAAGATAAAAGCCGCGTAGTTCGTTATTCAAAAGCCCGGTGTATGTGATTTTGAGGCTGAGGGGACCGGGCGGCAGGGTTTGCGAAAAATGGAAGGTCGCCTGTTGCTTGGCCGGATCGAGCGATACCTTGGCTACGATGGTTTTGCCCGCAGCCTCCGCTGTAACCTGGTCGAATTTGATCTCGATGGCATTCAGGGTGATTGCACTGACCGGCTGGGCCAGGATGATGTCGATGGTCTCTTCGCCGGCAAACGTTGCCGTTTGAAGATTTGGCGTCAAATGGAGCGAATAGTGCTCCGGGCGCGCCACATCCGGCAACCGCTGCGCCATCGCCGTAAGAGGAAACAGAAGTGAAAGAACCAGTAAGACAGTCCACGCGGGATGGAACGAAGGCTTCAAGGGCATCAACTTCTTTCTCCTCCAGCCACTTAGACGTGCAAGCGGTTTGGGTCGTTTCTTTAAGATCGGTCAGATTTCACGGTAATTCAGCAGGATTAATCCAGCCACAGCAAGACACAGCGGCCAGAGATATCCGGCAATGGCGGCCATGCGCCCTTTGGGCAGCCGCAGTTCGAGCCATCGGCCCCACCCGGCTGTAACCCCCATGAGAGCGATAGGCGTGTGGCTCATCTCCGCGAGCAATTCCTCTTTCACATCCTTAACCACATGGTCGTGGGTCAACAACACCGCGGCGCCAAGAACGCACATCGCGGGAAACACCAGTCTGGCCCAGCGAGCGCGCAGTTTGCCTGCCTGCACCGCGCATTCAAAAACCGCGAAAAGCAGGATCAGCAGCGCCGCCAGGCGGTGTTGTAGAACGTCCGGCGCGGAAAAACTCTCCCAAAACGGCCGCGGGCCGATGGGCCAGTTTTCCGGATCGGCGCGCAGCAGGATAAAGACTGCCAACCCGGCAAAACTCAAAGGCCAGAAGCGCGCCCAGCGCATGGCGCGGAAACGGCTGAGGAAGGCCAGCAGTCCAGCGATGAGCACAACCAACCCAGCCCAATGATGGTTATATTCCGACCATTCTCTGTCATTGGTGTCGCTTGCGGCCATGGGCTTGAACTCACTGTCGCGGATGGCGACGGCCATCGATGTTGCGGGGGTGAGAGCGGAGGCTGCGGGAGTTGTCATGCGCGGCTCCTCCGGATGCATACGCGCGTAAATCTCCTGCGGCGTCAGCCTGTCCTGGGCGGCAACATCCACGG
This sequence comes from uncultured Acidobacteriaceae bacterium, assembly GCA_963803615.1. Lineage (GTDB taxonomy): Bacteria > Acidobacteriota > Terriglobia > Terriglobales > Acidobacteriaceae > PALSA-350. The sequence continues at coordinate 58,507 of CAWDNI010000066.1, read as the reverse complement.
CCGGCGGTTGAGCTGTCAGGGACGCGGCCGCCAATATGGCTATGAATCCGAGTCCTATCTCTGCCTCGGCAACACGCCTCAGCCGCGCCAGCAAAGGCTCCGGATCACGATCCAGGCGCCGCACCAGCAACCAGTTCCCCACGCCCAGCGCGATCATAACCAACAGAAGGTAAATCTTGGCGAGCAGCAGAACGCCATAGGTGGTCCCATAAAGACCATTCCACGACGCCACGTAGAACCAGGCCAGGCCCACTCCAGCCAGGATCAGCAAAACCGCGCCGATCAACGCCATACGCGAGTAGCGCCGCGCCAAACGCCGGGCTTCCTCCACGCTTTGCGCGCGGCCGAGCGAGATCAGCAGGAAGGGCATAGCGCCGACCCAGGCCGCCGTGCCCAGATGATGCCCGGCAGTCAGGATGGTCAACACGAAACGATGCTCGATACGCGCTGCAGCGTGGCTGGTAGCCACGGCGGCGGCCAACAGCAACAAGCTCAGCGGAAGCATTGCGGCGGCCGCCTTACCGTTCTTGAGCCCTGCGCAGATCCAGATCGCGACTGCCGACAAGGCGGCAAACGAACCGGCGACGAAAAAGCCGGTTCTGGCCAGACCTCCTAGAGTCAGAGCCGAGCCGCTCATCAGGACCACGCAGGAGGCGGCAATGGTCCCCGCTTCGCAGAGCACCATTGCCGCCGCCGCTGCCCGGATTCCCCGGCGGCAGAAGCGCTCGACGGATGCGCCCGCGCCGGCGGGGCGCGCAACAAACAACCAATACGCAACACCGCCCAGCAGCAATGCCTCGCAAGACAGGGTAGCCGCGCGCAGTAATTCGCTCAGCAGATCGATATCGCGCAGGAACCAGATCAAACCAATGCCGCTCTACTTTACTTGGAAGGGGATCTCGCCGCGCGTAATATGCCCATCATCGGCCAGCACCTGCCACCGCAGCACGTAGGGTCCTTTGACCAACCCGGTCAAATTGGCGGACAGGAGGTTAGGAGCAGACCGGCTCACGATTGAGACGTTTTCTATCTTTCCGTCAGGCGCAAGCAGCGTCAGGGTGCAATGTGCAGTGTCGATGCGTGAATTGTACTTGAGCAGAACCGCAAGCTTTGACCCGCTCACCGTGCTGTTCTCTCCCGGCTGCGAGCTCACCAAAACGGCATGTGCGAAGGCCTTTTTAGGCGCCCCCACGATGATGCCGCAAAGAATAACAATGCCGGCTACAAACCTAGGGAAAACTTCCCTGAATCTCCGGTGCATCTTCGCTCCGTTTCTCCTTCCAAATACAAATCGACGCCTCATTTATGCCTCGTCCGCCCCGTTCGCCTGCGATCAGCATACTGGTATCACCGTCGACGCTTTCCCGGCTTGCGGATGTACAGCGTTATATCTCATGCGGCGGTATCTCTTGCGCGGCGGAAGCGGCGCGCTCGGAGTGTCCGCTGTTTTCCGTTACCCGCGCTTCCGCATATGCCGCGGCGCCCATCAGAGCCGCCCTGCTTTCCAGAATGATACGCACCGGTGTTTGCACCAGCAGATCGCTCAGGCGCCCCTTATCCGTAAACGCACGCATGAAGGCGCCATCCTTCATTTTGGTCAGCAGCTTAGGCGCAATGCCTCCTCCAAGATACATCCCGCCCACGGCAAGAATCTTGAGAGTCAGATTTCCCGCTTCCGCTCCATAAGCGGAAACGAACATATCGAGAGCCTTGACGCAAAGCTCGCTCGCGCCGGATTCACCCAGTTCTCCGATGACGACATTGGGATCTTCCCGCTGCATTCGCTCTCGGAGCCATGCCGGCTCTTCCATCTTTTTTACGTCGCGGCAGAATTGATACAGGCTGGTCAGGCCCATGCCGGAGATAACGCGCTCGTAGCTCACGCGCCCTTTGAATGTCTGCTTCAGATAACGCAGCAATTCAATCTCATCGTCCGTCCTGGCTGCGAAATCAGCATGACCGCCCTCCGACGCCAACGGAAGATGGACGTGCCCGTTCCAAACCAGCACAGCCTCTCCTAAGCCGGTTCCCGGAGACATCAATGCGCGATTCCCGGTAGCGCTGGGATCGCCCTTGCTTAAGGTGAAAATCTGTTCCGCCGGCAGCTCCGGTATACCGTATCCGTTGGCTTCAAGATCGTTGATCAGGTATACGTGATCGATTTTAAGATCTGCCGCCAACTTGCGGCTATCCAGTTCCCAAGGAAGATTCGTCAGTTTCAGGCGTCCCTGGCGGACCGGACCCGGCACACCAAAACAGGCGCTGGTGAGGCTTGCTTTCTGGCTTGCATCGAGCGAGCTCTCGCTCAAGAATTTCTTTGCGATTTTTTCCAGGCCGGAGAATTCCTTGGCCGCATATCGTTGCTCGCGAACCGCAGTCAAATGCCCGCGCACGAATTCGTAGAGCGCGAGGTCTACCTTGGTGCCGCCCACGTCTCCCGCCAGGATCATCGCGCGATCTCCAATCTGCCATTGCCTTGCGAATCCGGTGAGGGCAGAAAAGCTGCCGCGGCGCTATCGAGCAGGAAGGTGATCCGGCCATTTTCGGGCTGGATCAGTTGTGACGGCAACTCTTCGGGATTGTACGCTCCCAGCAGAACGCCTTTGAGCGGACCCGCTTTATCCGCGCCTTGGATCAGAAAAAATACATCTCGCGCCTGGTTGATCACCGGCGATGTCAGAGTCACGCGCCACGCCTCTTTCTGCGAAAGAACATGGTTGGCAACGGCGATGCGCAGCTTTTCATGCAGCGCTTCAGTATGAGGGAACAACGACGCAGTATGCCCATCCGGACCCATGCCCAGAACGACCGTATCGAAGACGGGCATCTCGCCGTCCTTCAAGCCGAAACTTCGCCTGATATCGGCCTCGTACTGGACAGCCGCTTCTTGCGGCTCTAATTCTCCGTGGATGCGAAAGATTTGCGATGTGCGTATGAAGACCTTGTCGAGCAAAGCTTCTCTGGTCATGCGGTAGTTGCTGTCCGGGTCCTCCGGGGGAACGCAGCGCTCGTCTACCCAGTAGATCTCAAGCTGCTCCCACGCTATCTGTTCGCGATATGGAGCGGTTGCCAGCAGCTCGAAGGTGCGCTTCGGAGTACTGCCTCCGGAAATCGCGATGCGGGCGCAGCCGCGCGCATTGACAGCCTCGCGGATGCGATTCAGAAAGTATCCGGCCGCTTGGTGGGCAAGAGCTTCCGCGCCGGCGCTTACGGAATAAAAAGCTTCTATGGTTTTAGCCTGCATTTCTCACCAGTCTTAAAAAGATGAGCCGGTTGGAATGGAAAGAGCCATACTCCTAAACGTTGCGCCAGGCGCGGCCGTCGCGGGCCAGCAAACGGTCGGAGGATTTCGGTCCCCAGGAACCAGCCGCGTAGTTCGGCAGGTCGTTCGGCGGGTTTGCCTCCCATTGCTTGAGGATTGGGCTCAGCAGCCCCCACGTAGCCTCCACTCCGTCACGATGGGCGAACAGCGTCGCATCTCCCAACATTGCGTCCAATAACAGGCGTTCATATCCGTTGGCCGAGGATTTTCCGAAAGCATCGGAATAACTGAAATCCATCAGCACCGGGCAGACTTCCATATTCGGGCTAGGCACTTTAGCGCCGAAGCGGAGCGAGATACCCTCGTCCGGCTGGATGCGCATCGAGATCAAGTTCGGCTGGAGCTCCTTGCAGGGGCCTTCTTGCCTTTTAAAAAGTAACTGTGGTGGTTGCTTGAATTGAACCGTGATCTCGGTGATCCTCTTAGCCATTCTTTTCCCCGCCCGGAGATAGAATGGAACGCCCGCCCAGCGCCAGTTTTCGATGCCCAATTTGAGAGCGGCATACGTCTCCGTGGTGGAATTCGGATTGACCCGTTCTTCCTCCCGGTAGCCCTTCACCTGCTTACCATCAATGACGCCGGGCCCGTATTGCCCGCGCACCGAGTCCTCCAGGTAAATGGGTTGAATTGCGCGCCAAACTTTTACCCTCTCCCGGCGCATCGCCTCGGCATCGAAGGAGACCGGCGGCTCCATGGCGACGAAGGATATAAGTTCCATGACGTGATTCTGCACCACGTCGCGCAGCGCGCCGGCTTTCTCGTAGAAGGGTCCACGGCCCTCGATGCCAATGTCCTCGGCCGCCGTGATCTGCACATGATCGACATAATTGCGGTTCCAGATTGGCTCGAAGATACCGTTGGCGAAGCGAAAGACCAGCACGTTCTGGACCGTTTCCTTGCCCAGGTAATGATCGATACGAAAGATCTGGCCCTCGTCGAAGACCCTATTCACTTCGTCGTTCAGCGCGCGTGCTGAATCCAAATCGTGCCCGAACGGCTTTTCGATAATCAGTCTTACTGTTCCATGCTCAGGCTTTGCCATGCCATGCGCGCCGATTTGCTGGATAATTTCCGAAAAGTACTCAGGTGCGGTTGCCAGGTAGAAAAGCCGGTTGCCCCTCGTGCCCCGCTCGCGGTCAATTTTCTGGAGCAGCGCGTCGAGTTGCTCGTAACCTTCCTTATCGTCGAAATTCATCGCATGATAGGTTACGCGCTTGAGAAATCCGGCCAGCTTGGGATCGTCCTGCTTCACTCCGCCGAAGCTTATGATTCCATCCTGCATGTCCTGTGCGAACTTATCCTGGAGAGGACGGCGGGCCACGCCGACCACCGCGAATTCCGGCGGCAACAGAGAGGCCTGTTCCAAATGAAAGAGCGCCGGCAGCAACTTCCGTTTGGTCAAGTCGCCGGAAGCCCCGAAGATAACGACAATAGCGGGCTCGGGAACGTGCAACTCGCTCTGTGCTGCTTTTATGTCTTCAGGGGAGATCTTTACTTCCATGGTTGCCATTGGAGATTGCTCCTTGCCGCCGGAACCCTGCGGCGTGATTACCGCTTCACGCCGATCGGAATTCCCAGGCGCTCTAATTCTCGCGTGAATTGTATTTCATCCTGATAGCAGATCCCGTGAATTCCCAGGCTTTCGGCAGCGTCGCAATTCCCCTGCCGGTCATCTACGAAAGCCACTTCTTCCGGCTTTCTTTGCAGCACATCAAGCGCCAATTTGAAGATCCTGGAGTCGGGCTTACGCAGGCCCAGGTAGCACGAACTGAGGAATGCGTCGAAGTAATTATGCAATTGAAATCGCTCGACCCGATAGTCGTTCAGCTCCTTGGACTCGTTGTTCAGGATCATCAGCTTCAGCCCCGGCAATGCCCTAAGCTCGCCCATGACGCTCAGTGCGCCACTGGGAAGCTCTTGCGACTGCGCCTTCATCTGCTCGAGAAACTCAGCGGGCGTAAAAGAGCGGGGCTCGAAAAAGACGGTGCGCTCCAGGAATTGCTCCGCCGTCATAAAGCCCTTTTCCCAGGCATCGTTCGCGAGTTCATGCCGCGCCTCGTAGGCGGCTCGATCGATGGAGAAATGGCCCAGAACAGCGGCACGCTCCGCGTGGTCCCAGCCGTTGGTCAGCAGAACCCCGCCCACATCAAAAAGAATCGCCTTGATCTCCGCCATCCCCGTCCGTCCTGACTTGCTTCTTACTTGCTCGTCGCCATGCTCTCACGATGACGCGCCAGCAATCGATGGGCACGCTCGATCACGTTGGGCACGCTGAAACCAAGCTCTTCGAATACCTTGGCGCCGGGGGCCGAGGCGCCGAAACGCTCCAACCCGATTACGTCGCCATGCCGCCCGACATACTTCCACCAGCACCACGGAGCGCCGGCTTCGACCGCCAGCTTGGGCAAATCGAAGGGAAAAATCTTCAGCTGGTAATCTTCCGGCTGCTCCTCGAAGATGCGGAAGCTGGGCATCGAGACCACGCGCGCGGAGACTCCTTCTTTCTTGAGTTCCCCGGCTGCGGCCAGAATCAGCGACACCTCGGAGCCGCTGGCAACCATCAGCAGATCGGGAGAAGACCCGCCTTCTTCCAGGATGTATGCGCCCCTGCGCGCTCCTTCCGCAATCTTGTATTTCTGCGGGTCCAAGATAGGCAGGTTTTGCCGGGTGAGCGCCATGAACGAGGCGGATTTCCTTTCCAAGGCCAAGCGCCACGCGGCACTGGTTTCATTGGCGTCCGCGGGACGGAAGTCCGTCAGGAAGGGTGTCGCGCGCAGCATGGTCAGCTGCTCGATCGGCTGATGCGTGGGCCCATCTTCGCCCAACCCGATTGAGTCATGGGTAAAGATAAAAAGCGAGTGGGCGTGCATCAAGGCGGCGAGGCGAATCGCCGGCTTGGCGTAATCGCTGAAATTGAAAAACGTTGAGCCGAAGGGAATCAGGCCGCCGTGAACCGCCATGCCATTCACCGCCGCGCACATTGCAAGCTCGCGCACTCCGAAGAATATGTTGCGCCCTGTCGGATCGACATGGAAGTTGCCGCTCTCCTTGAAAATGGTTCTGGTCGAGCTGGTGAGATCGGCTGCACCGCCAATCAGCTCCGGCACTGCCTTGGCGATCGCGTCCATGATGTTGCCTCCGGCTGCCCGGGTGGCGACCGGTTTCCCATCCGCAGAGAACGAGGGCAGGCTCTTTTCCCAGCCGTCGGCCAATTTCCCCGATTGAATCCGCTCGAACTCAGCCGCCGGTTCCGGATAAGACTTCTTGTAACGATCGAAGAGCTCGTTCCACTCCTGCTCGTACTTCTTGCCCTTCGCTACCGAAGTCAGCCAATGCTTCTTGGCGTCTTCGGGAACATAGAAGGTTTTGTCCTCGGGCCAGTTCAGATTCTTCTTAGTCTCCTTGACGGCCTCGTCGCCCAACGGCTCGCCATGCGCCTTGTTGGTTCCCGCTTTGGGGCTGCCATAGCCGATGATGGTTCGAACCCGGATGAGCGATGGCTTGTCCTTGACCGCCTGAGCCGCTTCGATGGCCTTTGAGATGGCCCCAAGATCGTTGCCATCTTCGACCATCTGCACATGCCAGTGATAGGCCTCGAATCTCATGGTGACGTCTTCGGTATAGGAGAGTTCGGTTGGCCCGTCGAGCGAGATTAGATTGTCATCGTAAAGGTAGATCATCTTGCCCAAGCCCAAAGTACCCGCCAGGGAAGCCGCTTCGTGCGAGATTCCCTCCATCAGATCACCGTCGGAACACATCACGTAGGTGTAATGATCCACAATGTTGAAGTCCGGCCGGTTGTAGACGGCAGCCAGGTGTTTTTCCGCAATTGCCATGCCTACTCCCATGGCGAAGCCCTGACCCAAGGGACCTGTGGTCACGTCCACTCCATCCGTATCCCCCATTTCCGGGTGCCCTGGCGTCTTCGATCCGTACTGCCGGAACTGCTGCAGGTCCCCAATCGAGACATCGTAGCCGGTCAAGTGAAGCACGGAATAAAGCAGCGCCGAGGCGTGACCATTGGAAAGCACGAAACGGTCGCGGTTAGACCATTTCGCGTTTTTGGGATTGTGGCGCATGTATTTGTGGAAAAGGAGGTATGCCATCGGAGCATCGCCCAGCGGGGCGCCAGGATGACCGCTGTTGGCCTTTTCTACCGCGTCCACTGCGAGAAATCGCAGCGCATTAATCGAAACCTGATCGAGTTCGCTCATAAACGCCCATCACTCCGTTTCCTGATTTTTCCCAATGTAAGAAGCTTTCGCGTCGCCGCATCGGCTCTGAAACCCCATGCCATGAACACGCAGGATTCCCGCCAGAAGAGAGTTTTCTACCTCTTTTCTTTGGATGACGGCTGCTTGATTTCTGTCGCGTTTTCCGCTGGTCCCAAACTCACTTCAAAATTACGGCCTTCCCATCGCTCCGGGTCCGACCATTGAAAGGTAAATATAACCCGCCCCGTTTGCTGCGCCTGAGTCGCGAGATCGACGAAGTGGCCGGCGCAGCGGACATCGCGGCTCTGAGCGGAATGTACAGTTTTCCAATCATCATCGCTCCACGCCAAGTGAAAGCGAGCGTCCGCGACGATGCGAAGCGTTTTGCCGGCCTTGATCGAAGAGATGCGCCGGTCGAGCCGAAATATCTCGACTCCATTCTCTCGCTTTCCCCAGCAATAACGCGCTTCTACCGCGGCAATCCGATCGAACACCTTGCCGTCGGCCACCGATCGCAGCAGCTTTATATACTCGGCGTGCGCCCATACCAATGGCATGGCTGAACCTGTGGGTTCACCCAGCTTCAGCCCGGTGTGGGGCGAATCGGGCTGATCCCAAATCTGTTCGGGAAGCATTCCGCCAATGGAACTGAACCTCTCCATCGCCTGCACGTAAGGGCCTGGATCATGCCCGGCCGCCAGTTCATAGTGGCCCCGTTCTCCGGTCAAGAGCGGCCACGGTCGCCCTACACCCCACCCCAGATATGGTCCGCCGTCGGCGCGCTGTCCGTAGCCATCGTGATTGTAGCGCTTCCAGCAAAGCCCTCGCGGTGTTTCCACCTTGAGAATGTGGTCTACCACTTTGAGCGAATCCACAATCAATGGATCATCCGCGCGGCGCACGCCGTAGCGCACCAATTCAAGAAAGCCTGCGTCGATGATCTCCCGGGCTTGGTACTCGAACTTCTCGCCCGGCGGTTGGTTAGCGAGCCGTAAGAGCTCATCTCCACAGCCCTCATGCGCATAAGGCTCCCCGCACTCTGGAGGACGAATCCGCATGTAGTGCCGCTTGACTTCCGGCAACAAGACGCCATCGTTGGTCACGGTCCAATCTTCTAAGTGCGACTCGATCCAATCCGCATGCTCTTCGAGAAGTTGCGCCAGCTCCCCCGATCCGTTGGCGCGGACAATCTCGGCAGCGCAAATCAGACCGCATATCACGGCGGCCAAAGTCGATGGCGAGTAGCCCGCAGCCTCTTCCCAACGGTCCTGTTGGGTTACCGGCGAATGGCGCATCAAGAATCCAGCGGCGCGCTGGACAAAGAAGAACATGTCCAATGCTCCCTGCCCTTCCAGCTTCCACAATCGCCAAGCCAAGATGATGGGAAAGGCGACCTCATCGAGCTGAACGCCCGTCCAATAAGGTTTGCCGTCGATCCAGAAATTCTGGGCAAAGCTGCCATCCGGCTGTTGGGTGCAGGCCAGATAAACCAAAGCGCGCCAGGCGGTACCTGCGCGTTCTTTGGCCAGTCCACAAGCCAACAGAGCGGTGGCGCTTTGCACCATATCCCGCGTCCAGACCAGGTGATAGCCGCCTAAGTCAAGATCGCTTTTGTATTGGCCCCAGGGGATGGAGGCGGACGCGATGAACGCGCCGGTAAACTGCTTGTCTTCATGAGTAAGGATCACATTGTGGCTGATCTCGAGAAGCCTCCCTCCATCGCGCGCTGCAGGTTTCAAGGCTGACGGAGTCGTAACCCGATGCCACTGCTCGAGAAAGCGTCCCAGATTCCGGTCGAACGGGGCAACCAGCGACCCTATGGCCTTAGTGAGCGCAGCATGATGACCTTCTCCCAAGGAAATGGAGATGACGAACTCGCGGTTGGTTTTGAGATCGATTTCGCCCATGAGCGCTATATTGCCATCGAGCGCGGTACCGAATTCCCAATCCATCTTGAAGTTGTCCATTAAATCCTGCCAGCCGTCGCTCGTGCCCACGTAGCCGCAACTGGTGCGGGAGAATCCGCAACTCGCCGCCATGGCCAAGGAAGTGTTGTTCTTCCACGCCAGCAGGACCCGGTCTCCCGCCACGTCCAACATTGCCCCAGAGTTTCCCGCGCCGCCAATCTCCAGATGCGGCGCCAGCAACGCGTAGGCCTTCATCCGGGCAAGCAAATTCTCGTCCCCTTCGATACGAATGCGCATCAACACTACCGGGTGATGGGGATCGGCAATAATTTCTTTGATCAGCGTGTAGCGCCCAAGGCGATCGCGGTTGGTCAGGCGCACCGCCAATGCATCCGAGTCGATGTACTCGAATTCCCGGTCCAGGTCGCGCTTCTCTTCATGACAAAATGTCTCGCCATCGGTGAGCAGAAACTCCATGTCCCGCGTCTGCGGCCGGTCAATGGTCGGGTAGTAGATCTCGTTTAAGATGCCGTGAGAGATGGTGTACCAAATGCGGCTGGAGGCGGAGTAGGCCATGCCCACAGTATCTTTTTCGCTCGACGTCCAGCGCGGTTCCATTCCGGGTGCCCCGAAAGCAGGACCCTGCCCTTGAATCCAGTTATAGTTCAGAGATTGATCGCTCAATATCTTGGCCTCTGTATCCGGTAATAGAGTATTTATTTGGCATACACCAATTCCCTTGATACTTCAGAGAACCTGGGTATTTGCATCCGGATCGGGATGGAACGCCACCTCGCGCATGGCATGCGTAATCTCCCGGTTTTTCATGAAATCCTGCCATACGAAGCCACTGCGCAGGTTCTCCGCCATCAACAAGCCGATCCCTACATCGATGCCGATTACGTCTTCGCCAAACCATCCCGCCCTGGGCAGGAAAGCGTCGGCGAAGCCGTAGCGTCCATAAAGCTTATCTTTATATCGCTCCCGCATCGTTAACAAAACGTGAGAGCATTCAGCCGGCAGGAAAACCAGGGAACCAGCGGTCGCACAGGGCACCAAAGTGCCGTCCAGGGGCCCCATGGACGGAGGACCGCCCCAGACGCGATAGCCCTGCCGTGAATCGGACGCGGAGATGCCCCACAGATCCTGGTCGATCCAGGGAAACTTCTGCCCCAGCACCAGGCACCACAACTGGTGGGCGCGAGTAGCCGCAATCGAGTTGGTGAAGTAGTTGGCGTGGCGGTCGCGCAGGTTCCGGTAATCGCACCAGGCCTGCGGATATTGATGGATGAACAGCGGCGCCACCCCGCTGATGTAGTCAATACCGCCGTAGGAAATGAGCGGGCGCTGCACAGCTTCCCACGTCGCCGCCGAAATTGCATGGGTCGGTGAGCCGATCGCCATCAAATACATTGTGGTCAGCTCGGCATAAATGTCCCAGCGATGTTTGAGAAATCCCTGATCCGGCAACCAGCCCATGGAAAGCGTGTCCCCGCCATTTGTCATCCACTGCCAGTCGATGCGGCGATAGAAGGTCGTCGCCAAAGCCTGGATACGAGTGTTTCCGGTGAAATACTGCCGGCAATGCAGGACTCCGCAAAGTAAGAGAGCTGTGTCTATCGAGGACAGTTCGCTGCCAAAGAGTCTCTCTCCACTCTCAATATCGATAAAGTGATAAAGAAATCCGTGCACGTGCGGGCACTGCTCCAATAGAAAGGCGAGCGTCATCTCCACCCGCGCTTCGCAGTCCATCGGGCGCAGGTAATTTCGTTTGGCGGCAATACACAACGCGCTCAGCCCAAATCCTGTCGCTGCGATGCTGGCGACCCGGTTCTCAGTCCGGCCGCTCCAAAGCGCGCGATCGCGCACCAGTCCCGTGTTTGGACTGGCTTCATTGTAAAAATAATCGCAATTTCGTCCTTCCATGTCGTCCAGCAGCGCTTCGGCTGCTTTCGATACTTGGGTGAGCGGGCGATTGATGAACACTCCGGGCGGGTGCTCGTAATTTTCCGCGGCTTTACTCTCCGGCGTGGGACCGGGTCCGGCCGTTGGAGGCGGAGTCCGCTGGTTTTGCATGCCCTCGGGGGCTGCCAGGGACGGCGCGCCTAAAGCCAAGGCTCCGGCCGCGCCGGCCTGGAGTAGAAGGTCTCTGCGGGTTATCCTTGATCGAACCAAAACAAATCACTTCCCAAAACGCAAATGGAACCATTGCCGCTATACCAGCAGCTCCCAATGATCGGGATTCCGCAGGAGATAGCTATGCCGGATGTTGCCGTCCGCTCCAGGCTGCCCTGGATGCCCGAGCGGCGGGTCAATCCCTTTTGAGTGTAAACCTAGATCCGGAGCTTCTTTATTCCGGGTAAACAATGCGGCGGACTCGGGAAGTGCGGAGACTAAACCGCCGAATCCCTTTGAACCTGACCCGGCGGATCTGCATCCATTAACATGGAGATGCAATTTGCAGGCTGCCCACGATTGCTTTGAGGGCGCTTTTGTCCGATTGCTCGGGCATCCTGCTTCACCGTTTCAAACTTACTCTGGTCTTGACGGCAAACGATTTTGTCTTCGAGGCCACGCGACCGCACTAGGAGGAACGCTTTGGCTTACGAACTCCCACCGCTTCCCTACGACTACGCTGCGCTTGAACCGCACATCGACGCCGACACCATGAAGTTCCATCACGATAAGCATCACGCAGCCTACGTCAACAATCTCAACGGGGCCATCGAAAAACATCCTGAACTCGGCAAGCATGCGCCGGAAGACCTGCTACGCAATCTATCCGAGATTCCGGAAGACGTTCGCAGTGTCGTCCGCAACAACGGCGGCGGCCATGTGAATCACAGTATGTTCTGGACCATCATGAAGCCGAACGGCGGCGGCCCGCCTAGCGGTAAGCTGGGCGAGCAAATTCAAAAGGACTTCGGCGGTTTCGATGCTTTCAAGAAGCTGTTCAATGAGAGCGCGGCCAAGCAGTTCGGGTCCGGCTGGGGCTGGTTGGTCTGGGACAGCGGGAAACTGAAGGTTATCACCACGCCCAACCAGGACAGCCCCATTTCGCAGGGCTTCTATCCCATTCTCGGCAACGATGTATGGGAGCACGCCTACTATCTCAAATATCAAAACAGGCGGCCGGATTACCTGGCTGCGTGGTGGAATACGGTCAATTGGGAAGAAATTAACAAGCGCTTCGACCGGGCGCAAAAATAGGAGATCGCGCACGGCGGGACCGGAGAAAGCAAATCCTCCGGTCCTCCGCTCTCGTCATAGAGTGTGGCTTTCGACCGCACGTCGAATCAGGGTCAATCCTTCTTCCCGCGTGCTGATCCTGCCTTCAAGCTGGGCGTCTTCTCCCAATGCGAGCATCTTTTTGAATTGCGGACCGGGCCGGTAACCCGCCTCGATCAGATCCTTGCCGGTCACCAGAAGTTTAGGCCGTACCTCCTCCTGGGGAAGATTCTCAAAGCGCTCTTTGGCAAACTCGTAATACTCGAGCGAGCCATGGCTGGAGAGGCAATCCATACGGTGGAGCGCGAGATGTTCAGCGAAGCGCGGGAGCCGGAAAAAGCGCTTAAGAGTGGATTGCTTCATCTTTTCTACGTCGCTGAAGCGCATGTGGTTCTCGATCAGCAGCAGGATTTGTGCGGCCTCGTCATTGCCGAACCTGAGTCTTTTAAGAATCTGCTGAGCCATACGCTCGCCCACCTCTACGTGCCCATCGAAGCGGATGCGATCCGGCGCGACGCGAAATGTGGGCGGCTTGCCTACATCGTGCAGCAGCGCTCCCCATGCCAAAGTGGACGACACTCCCTCCGGCAACTGATCGAGCAACAGCAGGGTGTGCGTCCACACATCGCCTTCGGGATGATATTGCGGCGGTTGCGCAACGCCGTGCATCTTGTCGATTTCGGGAAGAACCTGCGCGAGCAGTCCCGTTTCGTCCAGCAATTCGAAGGCCCGCCTGGCTCTGCCCTCGGTCAGCATCTTGGTCAATTCGTCGCGCACTCTCTCCCGGCTCACCTGCGCGATGGAAGGAGCCAATTCACGGATCGCCGCTTTTGTCGCCGCCTCCAGCGCAAAATCAAAACGCGCTGCAAAGCGCACGGCGCGCAGCATACGGAGTTTGTCCTCGGTAAAGCGCAGCCGCGGTTCGCCAATCGCGCGCACCACTCCGGCAGCCAAATCCTGTAGGCCGCCTACGAAGTCGAGCGTGGCTTCCCGGGCATCGTTCGTCCGCGAGAATAGCTCCGGGTCGAGCAGCATGCCGTTGATGCTGAAGTCGCGGCGCTGGACGTCTTCTTGCGCGCTATTGGTGAACCGGACCGTATCCGGATGTCTGCCATCGCTATAGGCGCCGTCGCCGCGAAAAGTGGCAACTTCGGTGACGATCTCCTGTCCTTGATCCTCACTGCAAACCAGCACGACGCCGAATTGGGCGCCCACAGCGAAGGTCTTCGCGAAAAGTTTTAGCACCTCCTCCGGGCGGGCGCTGGTCGCGACATCGAAATCCGCGGGAGTTCGGCCAAGCAGCAGGTCGCGGACGCAGCCCCCGGCCAGATACGCCTGATGTCCGGCCGCGCGCAATCTAGCTACAATTTCCGCCGCTGCCCCTTCCGCTCCCCGCCTGGCCATTTCAGTCCTCACTTTTACTATAGAAAACCGGGAGATAGCGCGTGAGTACCTCCGTGTTTGTCGTGAGTACCTCCGTGTCTGATACGGAGCATCGCAATTGGGCCACGAGCCGCAATTAGGCCACGAGCAAGCACGGGCTCTGTAACCGGGCATGGCTGTTATCCATGCCGCAGCGGCTTTAAGAGGCGCAGGCCCGGATCTCCCTTTCAGGAAATGGGGCGCCTCGCAGGTGATCCATTCAAGTCCCTCCGCTACTATAGAAAAATGGGATCGGCTCTAATGGCCAACAATGGTCGTGCCGCCGGACGGATATTGGCCATCGAGACCTCCTGCGACGAGACGGCTGCCGCAGTGGTCGAGCGGGGCCGCCGCACGCTCTCCAATGTTGTCGCTTCTCAAATCGCCATTCACGCCCCGTACGGAGGGGTCGTGCCTGAACTCGCCTCGCGCGAACACCTGCGCAATATTGTCCAGGTCGTGCGGCTGGCGCTCTCGCAAGCCGGCATCACCTTCGCCGATCTCGATGCCATAGCCGTGACCGAAGGACCCGGACTCGCGGGAGCGCTGCTGGTTGGCATCTCCTACGCCAAGTCGCTGGCCTTTGCCCTGGGCAAGCCATTGATCGCCGTAAACCATTTGGAAGGCCACATTCATGCGGTTCTCTTGGAACAGCAGGAACTGACTGGAGGCCAAGGGAGTGCAACCTCTCTGTGGGGTGAGGGAAGCGCACCGGCGCTGGCTTTGGTCGTTTCCGGCGGTCACACCCATCTTTACCTCGCGCGCCGTCAAGAGCAAAGCTTCACTTATCGCAATGTGGGCCGCACCGTGGACGATGCCGCAGGCGAGGCCTTCGATAAGGTGGCCAAGCTGCTTGGCCTGGGCTATCCCGGCGGTCCCTGGATTGACGCTCTCGCGCCTCACGGCGATCCCAAGTCAATCCCTTTTACCTTCGCCCAAGTCAAGCGTAAGGCCCACAGGCCTGACGGCCCTACGGGCGACGGCGATCTGGGCGCCCAATTCCTCTTCTCCTTCAGCGGTATCAAGACGGCAGTGCTTCGTTACGTCCAGCTCCACCAGCTCTATCCGGCAATTCACCGCCGGCGCGAAGCCTTGGCGGCTCTCCCGCAAGCCGCACCTTCCGATGCGCTTGCCCTCTGCGATGCTGAGACGCTGGGACTCATCGCATCCTTCCAACGGGCTATCGTCGATGACCTCAAGAAGAAGACTTTCCAGGCAGCTCAAACTTTGGGAGCCGACAACATCCTGGTCTCAGGCGGAGTTGCAGCCAATCGCGAGCTGCGGGTGCGCTTTACGGGAGAGGCAGCTATGCGTGGAATGTCCGTCACCTTTCCCTCGCTCGCGCTCTCCACCGACAACGCCGCCATGATTGCCGCTGCCGCATGGCCCAAGTGGTCCATTGGGGAATTCGCTCCTCCCGGCCTAAGCGCGCAACCGTCGCTTGCGCTATGATTCTTTCCCTATGACGTTCGGGCTATGATTCTCGCCCTATGATTCTAAAGATTAGCGCCGTCGGAGAGCCGGTTCTGCGCCAGCGTGCCCGGGCGCTGGCGCCGGAAGAAATTCTGCTTGATCGTACCCAGGAGTTGATCGCATCCATGCGGGAGACGATGCACGATGCTCCCGGAGTCGGTCTGGCTGCTCCCCAGGTCCGGATGCCGCTGCAGCTAGCGGTGATCGAGGACCGCGAGATTTACATGAAGGACCTGACGCCGGAGCAGCTTGCCGAGCGCGAGCGCAAACCCATTCCCTTCCACGCAATCGTGAATCCGGTACTCACACTGGAGTCGGAGCCCGATCTCGAGTTCTATGAAGGATGTCTAAGCTTGCCGGGCTTTACAGCCGTCGTGCCGCGGGCGCGCAGGGTCAAAGTGGAATGCCTCGATCAGGACGCTCAACCACGGATCATCCACGCCTCCGGCTGGTACGCGCGCATTCTGCAGCACGAGATCGATCACCTTTCAGGAGCCGTTTATGTCGATCGCATGCGCAGCTCGACCTTCAGCACCATTGAGAATTACAGCCGTCACTGGAAGACTAAAACCATAGCCGAGTGTTGCGCCCAGGCTCGATAACTGGGCGTCAATAGTGCGCGGACCACCCAACCGGCACTCTGATAGGATAGGAATGCCTGTCACACGTGAGCTGCCGCACCTGAATGACCATCCGCCTTTTCAACACCCTCACCCATTCTGTCGAGGAGCTCCAGCCGGCCGACGGCGCTACTCTGCGCATGTATGTATGCGGTCCCACGGTTTACGACTACGGCCACATAGGCAACTTCCGGACCTTCCTGCACATAGACGTTCTTCGCCGCTTCCTTAAGCAGCAGGGCGTCGGCCTCCGCCATGTAATGAACATCACCGATGTGGATGACAAGATCATCCGCAACGCCGCTAAAGCGGGTCTCCCCATCGAGGAGTACACGGCTAAATACGAGCGTGCATTTTTTGAGGATTTGGACGCGCTCGGCTGCGAACGCCCGGAAATCGTCCCTCGCGCGACGGAAAACATCGCGGACATGATCGCACTGATCGAACGGCTCGCGGCGCGAAATTTGGCCTACAAGACCGAGAATGGCTCGTGGTACTTCCGCATTGCGGGTTTCCCGGAATACGGCAAGCTTTCGAAGAAGGATTTTTCCGGCATCTCCGACGGGGCGCGAGTCGATCTCGACGAGTATGACAAAGATTCAGCGCGTGATTTCGCTCTCTGGAAGGCAGTCAAGCCAGGAGAGCATTTTTGGGATGGAGCGCTCGGCCCGGGTCGTCCGGGCTGGCACATCGAATGCTCGGCGATGTCCATGAAGTATCTGGGGGAGAGCTTCGATCTCCACGCAGGGGGCGAGGATTTGATGTTTCCCCACCATGAAAACGAGATTGCGCAGTCGGAATCGGCCACGCAAAAAACCTTCGCGCGGCACTGGATGCATGTCCGTTTTCTTCTGGTCGACGGGCGGAAGATGTCGAAATCGGAGGGAAACTTCTTCACCCTGCGCGACCTGCTGTTGAAAGGCTACAAGGCCTCCGCCGTTCGCTTTCTGCTGATCTCGGCGCCTTACCGGCATCCTCTGAATTTCACCTTGGATGGCCTGATCGACTCCGCCAATGCCATCGAGCGGCTGCGCACCTTCGCCCATCGCATCGCCGCCGGTAATTTGCCCACCGGCCGCAATGCCGAACTGGAGGCGCAGGCGGAGCGGGCGCAACAGGAGTTTTGTGCTGCCCTGTCCGACGACCTGAACACCGCGGAGGCGCGGGCCGCCATATTCGAATTGGTGCGCGCCGGCAATGCTGCCGCCGATGCCGGCACGCTCTACACCTCGAATGTTCCGTCGATCCGCGCGGCGCTCGATCGCTTCGATCAAGTCTTCGCTGTGCTCCGGGATCACGACGAGGAGATTACCCGCTGGGCTTTGGAATGGGCGGGGGAAGATGGGCGGCTGGATCAGGCAGCAACCGACGTGATGGCCTGCTATTCGCTGACGGACGCGGAGATCGAAGCTTTGCTCGCGGAGCGCGAGCAGGCACGCCGCTCACGCAACTTTGTCCGTGCGGATGCGATCCGCAAAGACCTGGCGGAGAAAAGCATTCTCATCGAAGACTCCAAAGCCGGCGCGCGCTGGAAACGGAAATAAACCGGGTTTTACGCTATTGTCAGGAGAATCACTCTCCCTTGTAATAGCCGGCGCGCGACTGCACGTAAACGTCTTTTCTCTTAACCATCAGCTCCAGCTTGTGATAACCGGGAGGCGCGGACTTATCCGGGGTATAGCCAAGCACATATTGGCTCCTCAGTTCCTCAGCTATTGACTTGTAAACGTCATCGATCTTTTCCTTCTTGGCCTCGAACATATAGCCGCCCGTTTCCCCGCATATCTGTTGGAGAATCTTCTTGCCATCGACGTGAGGCTGCGACTCCGGCCGGGTGCCGCCGCGGCCACCGGGATATCCGCCGCCGGGATATCCGCCACCGGGCCAGCCTCCGCCCATGCCGCCGCGCCCGCCCATTCCACCGTGGCGGCCCATTCCCGGATTGCCGCCACCTTGCTCCTGGCCCTTGAAGTAAATGGCGTAGACGGTCGTATCGGCGCGCTCTGCCGCTTCAATCGCACTGTTCAACGTTTCCTTGCTCCCGCGATCCACTCCATCTGTCAGGACGATCAGCGCTTTGCGTCCCTGTTGTTTGGCCATCAACTCATCGGAAGCCAGATAGATCGCGTCATAGAGCGTCGTGCCGCCGCCACGCGTGCTTTGGGAGCCGCTGCTTGTGTCCTGCGATGCCAATTGTGGAGCGCCTAAATGATCCAGCCCGTCGCGCAGCTTCTCCTTGGAAGAGGTCAGATCCCGCAGCAACTCAACCTCGCGGTCGAACTGGATCAGAAACGCCCGATCCTTCGATTCATCCAGCATCTGGTCGAAGAAACGCTGGCTGGCAGTGCGTTCGTCAGCCAGCGCGTCCCGCTGGCTCCGGCTGGTATCGACCAGCAGGCCGAGCGTGAGCGGCAGATTCGTATCCAGTGCAAAGTAGTTGAGAGTCTGGGGTTTGCCGTCGTCATTCAGCAGAAAATCGGCTTTCGTCAAGTTTTGTATCAGCTTCCCGTGCTTATCGCGAACGGTCACCGGAAGCAATACTGTTTTTGCTTCAACTTTCATGGTGGGCGTGCTCGAGGTCTGGGCGAGACCCGCCGAGCAGAGGATAAGGATTAAGACCTTGGGCAGAATTCTTGGGTTAACGCTTCTCATGGCCGTCCTGAAGTGGCAATACCGGAGAATTTTGCCGGCACAAACAGATTTCATTTTCCGGTCAATGACTTTAACCCCTTAGACGGAAAATGTTCTGTCCAGGGTGCAGTGCCCGCCGACAATTTTCTTCCGCCGGCTGCTGCGCGGGCGGTCAAGGCAGACGCTTACGTGTTTGTCATGCAGGCGTTGAATTCAATCTGGGGCAACGCTTCTACCGCATTCCTGGGCGCCGTTCGGCCGCTGCCGTCAATTCCATGACAGACGCCCAGCGTGCCAGGAATCCTCCCGCTCTTCCGAACGGACTCCGCATCAGCCGCGAGCAAATTCGTCCTGGCGTGTTCACTCCTGGAAATCGCTAGGTTCAGCACCCCTCGAGCGAGGCCTGTTTCGACTGCTGACGGCGCGGTGATAGCCCGGAAGCCTCCGCCGTCGTAAGATGAGCGCGCAAGGATTCCAAATGAGGGCGATTCCAAGAAGCATTAGTAGAAATGCTTTCCCGAGCTTCATCCCTTCTCTTCGTTTGCGTATGCTTCGGATTTTAATAGCGACCGCTTGATTGGGCTCCAGTTAGATCTTCAATAAATCAATAAATCAAATGGCGCATGGCCGCCCGCACGCGAGCCAGGAATTCTCCTGAACTGAATGGTTTCGCTATATAGCCGACGGCGCCAAGCTCCAGCATTAGAACCAGATCTCCCGGATTAAAGACAGTACTCAATACGAGAAGTGGAACATTTTGGGATTGGACCCTAATCCGCCTGCAAAGATCCTGACCCCGCTTCCCCACTCTTAAACGTTAAGAAGGGCAATTACATACCTGACACACAAAGCCTTCGGGGGTCAACGAGACTCCGTGACAGGGCAATGTTTTCTGTATTGGCTGCAGTTGCGCTATCAGTTAATCGGGCCTGTGTCGAGGATATCTGGGAAAGCTTTCAATATGGAAGCGGGAACGCTCGGTGTTTCTGGGGTAATAAGTTTATTGGCAAGGAGCATATAGTAAAAACCTGTGTGGTGACGCGTAGCCGTGAAGCCATCCCTATAGTCGATGCATCCCCCTATAGCCAATACGATACTCCTACCCCAGCCAGGACGTTGGCGTTTGATGAACTTTTCCATATCCTTCTTCTCAAGAGTCAGCACCTGATTGAATGTAGCGGGCGGGGCGTTTCCGGGGAAGATTGTTATGCCGGGGTAGTACTCCGTGATTGGCTTATCACTACACCCTGTGAGGGTTGCATTTACCGCTGGATCAGGGCTTACCGCCACCAAGCTCGGGAAGAATCTAACGTTTTGGGCAACGGAAGTTCCGTAATTTTTCAGAGTGAACACGACTACTTCAGAAAATCGCCCTGTTGCGCTATCTCTAGTAAGACCGCCCGGTTGTATGCTGTCGATGCCCACCCAAGGGCGTTGAGAAACAGTGAGCTGTTTGCTTGCTGTGCTGGCCATGTCCCTGGAATACCCGGCTTGATTGCTAAGCTGGACAATGGCGCGTCCAAGTCCATCATTGATTTTTCCCGCGCTTATCGAAAAGCTTTCGGCGGCGATGGCGTTTCTCTCGGCAGCGCATGCATTGATTTTTGCGGCGCTAATCAGTTGGGAAGTCTGGTTGCCGGTCTTTTCGTTGTTATTGCAAGAAGTAATCCATTGTCCAATGGCAGACAAGGTGATTGCTCCAGCAAGTACCAATTCGATATGCCTTCCCGGAGACTCACAGCGAAGTCCTTTGAAGTATTTGGCTACAGGTCCATCTGTTTTATCTTTTCTTTCGTTTTCGTTCTTGTGTTCATCCTTGGCTGTATCACCTTGATTGGGATTGAAGGCGCCAGCGCCCAGACTCATTGGGTCATCGGGATTGGAACGATTCTCTTCCTGTTGGTCTTCGTGTGGCCCATCCATTCGGCGGTTTACCTCTCACTGTAGACTTAAGTTGAAACGGAGATCACCATGAAGCACTAGTACCACGAGGGCCCAAAAGCCAAGGAGAAGTTTGATAAGGGAATGGCCAAGCTCTTCCAAACCCCGAAGAATTCCGTGGCAGAGAAGCCTACACCAAAGCCCAAACGAAAGAAAGCAAGCAAGGACTAGCTCTTATGCTTGCCTCGTCCTTGCCGTTTACTTGCCTCGTCCTTGCCGTTTATCAGTGTGACCTAGCGGCTCCGATGCCGGTCAATTCTTTGTACGTGAGCCGCTTGTCAGCAATGTTTCGCATTACCGCTTCAAATCGGGATTGATCGTCCATGCTTTTACGGTTGTTGTACCGAAAGGATTGCTCATCCAAGTAGCGGAACAGATGGAATGGTTCTACTGAAACATAAGTTCGGCTGATACCGCGCTTTAAGAGGCTCCCAGAAATTCTCAAGGCCATTCTTATGGATACGACCATTCACATATTAAACGGCATGATCAACAACCTTATGGGCGTAGTCGCTAGCCAACCCCCGTAGGAGACAAGAGCGTCCGTGTAGAGCGCCGCTCCCGCTTCGACGTGCTTTTTGACCTCCGCCTGAAGAGCCGATTTCCTCCGGTTCGGTATGCCGGCCGTGCGGACTTTTCCGCCCCGCTTAAGGATACCCATGACGGCAGTCTTGTCTTTGGTTCCGGTTCCGGTGATACGACGTTGGTGGTTCGCAAGGTGCATGTTACGAGCTTGGCCGCCGCTAAAAGTTTCGTCGGCCTCAACTTCGCCAAAAAGCAGTCCCGGCGAATCGTCGTGCAAGGCCTTGCGAATCCGGTGAGCATGAACCATGCGGATTTCTGAGTAATGCCGAGGGACCGAGCTACTTCGCAAGAGCTAACTCCGTTCTTGCTATTGCAAAGCATCCAGAATGCGCACATCCACTTATCCAGCCCAAGTGGCGAGTCTTCGAACATCGTGCCAAGTCTAAGCGTGAATTGCTTCTTGCATGGATTGCAAACCAGATGCGCTGCGTCTTAACGAAAGAGTGTTTCTCGGAGCCGCACCGAGGGCAAGTAACTACTCCGTTAGGCCAACAAAGATTCAGCGCGTACCTGAAAGCAGCGGTCCGGATTGCTGAAATGAATGATCGCGTTTTGAAGTGTCTCGGGCCCTTTTATGCAACTACATTACGCCTGAAATGTTTGTGTGTCACGTATGTAATTGCCTTAAGAAGACCAACGGAAGTAATTTCACAATAGGGAATATTCCCGAGCCCGAATCATCGCGCTGTCCTCTCACTCGTAACGATCGGTGTAATAATGCGGGGTGAATCGGACGGTCACGATGAGCCTCCCGCGGCCGTTTGGCAGAAATACAGACCATTTAATGGAGACAAGAATGAATAAGAAGGCGCCCACGATGAGAGATGTGGCGCGCTTGGCCGAGGTCTCGGTCGCCACCGTTTCAGCGGTTGCGAACGGGACAGCGGGGGTGAGTCCTAAACGAATAGAGCGCGTTCGTAAGGCGATGGAAGCTTTGGACTATCATGCCGATCAGATCGCCCGCAGTCTCAAAACCGGTCGAACCCAGGTGATCGGCATCGTTCTTCCCGATGTGACCAATCCCTTTTATCCGGAAGTCATAGTCGGCGCAGAAGAGATCGCCCGTGCCGCGGGCTACTCCGTGATCCTCTGCAACGCCAACGAGGATGCCGAGCAGGAGCAGCAACAACTGAACATTCTCTTCAGCCATCGGGTCGATGGCGTGCTGATTGCATGTTCCGATCCCGCGATTTCCTTTGACCGGCTGATGCGCCGTCGTTTCCCGATTGTCTGTTTCGACCGCGTTCCCCCCGGGTTCCGCGGCGACACCGTAACCACGGACAATTCGGCCGGCGGATACGAAGCGACCCGCCACCTGATCCAGCTGGGCCATGAGCGGATCGCGGTGCTCGCTGGCAGGCCAGGCTTGTCCACCCATTCCGCCCGTTTGGAAGGGTTTCGCAAGGCTATGAACGAGGCTCGCTTACGAGTACCGGACGAATACTGGCTGACCGGCGGAATGCTGCCCGAGATGGGTTACGAATCCGGCCGTCATTTGTTAAGCTTGCCCACCCCACCGAGCGCTGTGTTCTGTAGCAACAACAAGCTCTTCTTGGGTCTGGTGCGGGCGTTCAGTCAGGCCGGCATTCGCTGTCCGGAAGAGATTAGCCTGGTTGGCTTTGACGATCTCGCGTGGACAGAGAATTTTCACCCCACCCTTACCACAGTCGCCCAACCCACTCGGGAATTGGGACGAAAGGCAATGCAATTACTTATCGAGCGGGTGGAGAGCAAGAGTGAGGACCTTCCTGGACCGGCGCGCAAGCTTGTTCTCCAGCCGGAATTGCGCATTCGCGAATCCACCGCCCAGGTGGCTCTCTTGACCGGGCACAAGGGCATCATGGCATAACAGCGAGACGTTTCACGTTTATTCCCAACCCATCACAACTGGATGCAATCCGCTTTTTTGGCCCGGGGTTATGGAGTAGGTCTCGCAACCTTTTTTCCGGGGCTTTGACGTCCGGTATGGATCTTAGTTTGCACTATATCTGACCGAGAGACTTGGTTTCCTCTTTGTTCGAAACGTTTAAATTTTTCCTTGACAAGTAAAACGAGTCCCGCCTATATTTTTCGATTGTCAACACAAACCTCGTGCTCGATGGTGCTTTTAAGTTGAATGCCGCGGTTTCTCAGGAGAACCTCGATGTGCATAAACGCCGGCAAGTTTAGATCTCGTTGTCTCGCGGGTGCTGTGCAGATTCTACTGATAGGCCTACTGGCTGAACTGCCACTACGTGCCCAAAATCTCTACGGCTCCATAACTGGAAACGTTTCAGATCCAGCGGGTCGTTTGATTGTCGGGGCGAAGGTTGTTGTTACCAGCGCGACTGAGAACAGCTCGCGGGAAACTTCTTCCAATGAATCTGGAGAGTACGATCTGCCCAACTTGCTCCCAGGGCAATACACTATCCAGATCACGATGTCAGACTTTGAGACCTTTCGCGCCACCGGTGTAAGGGTAAGCCTAGGTGCCATCACTCGTGTAGATGCACATCTTAGCGTCGGGACCTCGTCTCAGGAAATCACCGTGCAGGCGAACGCCAACGCCCTGCAGACTGAGCAGTCAGACATTCGCGATGAAATCAGTCAGAGAAGCCTGGAGGATCTTCCCACGCCGATCGGTCGGAACTATCAGGCCGACCTTGCAATGAACCCAGGGACCGAGGTCACGGGTGGCGGCGCCGTAAGGGGCTCGAACCCGGCGGCCGCATTTTACATAATGACCAACGGCGTCCCTCGCGAACTCGACAACATTCGAATTGACGGCGCCTCGGCAGTCAATAACTTTGCACAATATGAGAGCGCGTATGTCCCAGGGCTGGATGCTATCCAATCTGTCAACGTCGTCAGCAACAGTTCGGATGCGGGTACCGGCCTCGCCGGAGGCGCTTCAATCAACGTGCAAATCAAGTCCGGCACAAACCAGCTTCACGGTGAAGCGTATGAAACCAACTCGAATAACGCCATCGAGGCTTATCCTGCCGTGTTTCCTGCCGGTCAGCGCCTGCCGCTCCTCATATTCAACCAGTTCGGCGGCACGATCGGCGGCCCCATCCGCAAAGACAAGTTGTTCTACTTTCTGAGCTATGACGGGGTGATAAGCAGACAAGGCTACTCCGTGTACGCGACAGTGCCCACGGACGCCGCGAAAGCCGGCAATTTCTCATCCGAGTCGCCCACGCCTATTTATGACCCCGCGACAGGAAATCCCAATGGTACCGGCAGAAGGCCCTTCCCTGGAAATCAGATCCCTCTCTCCCGATTCAGCTCGATCTCGCAGAAGATACTCCCTCTCTGGCCCGAACCCAATCAACCCGGCCTTACGAACAACTACTTCGTATCGACTACCTCTCCGTACGACCGCCACACGGTAGATGCAAAGGTCAACTACAATCCCACGACTAAGCTTACCCTCAGTGGTCACTTTGGATTTCTGGACTGGAGTTCGTATTACAACACTGTCTTCGGAACGGCTCTCGGGGGTTCCGCCGTCTCAGGACAGCAATCCGGGCCGGCGAATGGAAACTCAATTAATTCCACAGTAGCTGTCACCTACGTTTTCAGACCCAATCTGTTAGTGGACGGGTACTTCGGATACAACCGTTCCTACGAGAATGTGTTGCCGCAGGACTACGGAAAGAATATCGGAACCGATTTTCTGGGAATTCCTGGAACCAACGGGCCCAACATAGTCTCTTCAGGATGGCCGCTTATTTCGTTTAGCAGTCTCTACAACGGGATCGGTGTGGATCAACCTTACATGCCATGGATACGCCATGATCCGGGCTTCGACTACGTAGCAAACTTCAACTGGACCAAGAATACACACGACGTACGGTTCGGCGCCGAATTCCAGCGCCGCGATCTTAACCACATTCAGCCAGAGATCGAAGGCCAGATCGGCGGCGCCGCCGGAGGCTTTGTTTTCACAGAGGGTGTCACGCAATTGAACGGCGGCCCGGCAGCAAATCAAGACAATGCATTTGCCGCATTCCTGCTGGGCCTGCCACAAAATTTGGGAACAACCCTCCAAACCTCAGCACAGTCGCAGCTACGCAGCAACTTTTACGGACTGTATGTACAGGATCGATGGGAACTCAACCCACGGTTGATCTTCAACTACGGCGTGCGGTGGGAATATCTTCCGCTGCCTGGCCGGCCTGGCCGCGGACCGGAGTACTACGATCCGACGAACAACACACAAAATATTTGCGGATTTGGAATAGTACCAAGAAATTGCGGTATCACGATGCCTAAGCTTGGCCTCTCGCCCCGCGTCGGCATCGCCTATAGTCTCACCAACACCTTGGTGCTACGGGCGGGCTATGGATTAGCCCGAGATCCGTACGACATCGGGCCGCGCGGCCTGCGAGTAAATTATCCCGACATGATCGGAGAGAATCTCCAAGGCGCCAATACCTATACATCTTACGAAAATTGGGCCTTGGGCATTCCCCCAATTGTTCCTCCGAATTGGGGCAATGGAATTCTTACCCCGTCGTCCAGCACGGTAGTCCACACGATTCCAAAGAACTTTCATCGAGGCTATATTCAATCCTGGAATCTGACCTTAGAGAAGCAGATCGCAAACAACCTCGTGCTTCAGACGAGCTATGTCCGTACGCTGGATATCCATCAAATTATGGAGACCGATCTCAACGCCGGACAAATTCCGGGGGCAGGGCTAGCGGGGGAGAATCTCTACGCACTATATGGACGCACAGCTACAACCCCGGAATACGCGCCCATTGGAACCATGAACTACAATGCCCTTCAGGCCAGATTTACACGCCGTTTTGCAAAGGGCTATTCACTCGGCGCGGGCTATGCATGGTCGAAAGCGATTGGTAATTCCTCAGACGTCGAGAGTGAGCCACTTGTTCTGGCAACCGCTTATTTCAGCAAGAATCATGCGGTACTCAGTTACGATCGTACGCATATCGTTCACGTGACCGGCGCCTGGGAATTACCATTCGGCGCCGGGAAACAGTGGGTGAATACCGGCTTCGCCTCAAAGGTCCTCGGCGGTTGGCAGACTAACGGCATCTTTACCGGCATGTCAGGACTTCCATTTACTGTTACCGCGTCTGCAACCTCTCTCAATTTGCCTGGCAGCACACAGTTTGCGGACCAGATTGCTCCCGTCCACATACTGGGCGGCCATCGAGTTGGTCATCCTTGGTTTACCCCCGCATCCTTTGCTCCCGTCTCGCAGGTTCGCTTCGGTACAGTCAACCCCTACTCACTCCGCGGCCCGGATCTGTTGAATTTGGATGCAAGCGTATTCAGAGACATCCCGCTTCACGAGCGCTTGCACTTTAAGTTCACAGCCGAAGTCTTCAATCTTACGAACACACCCCATTGGGGCCTTCCAGGCGCCAACGTATCTTCTCCTGGAAGTTTTGGCATCATCACGAGTACCGACGCGAGTTATCTTGGCCGTTCAGGCACAGACCAGCGGCTATTTCGGTTAGGCGGAAAGCTCAGCTTCTAGCCGGAGTTCTGTTGAGGGTGAAATCCCGCATGCCGCCGGGCCACGCTAATCTGCTTGGTACGTTCACTTCTGTTGCAAAGGACATGACATATTATGAGAAAGTTACTGACCCAGGTTTCCTTGCTTCTCTTACTGATAGGCGGCCTTTCTCGAAATATGTTTGGGGCCGACGAGCGGGTTTTGGTTCCCCGGATTGATGGTGATTTTTGGCAAGTCGCTGGTGATCCGGATTTGGGCAAGTACACTTCGCCCAAGCAGCAGCCTGTTGATTTTGGTGTCTGGCAGGCGGCGGACGGTACCTGGCAGCTCTGGTCCTGTATCCGCTCTACTAAGACTCCAGGTAAGACTCGGCTCTTTTATCGTTGGCAAGCCGGCAAGCTAACGAATAGCAATTGGACGCCCATGGGAATCGCGATGATGGCAGATCCAAATTTCGGGGAGACGGAAGGCGGACTACAGGCGCCCTTCGTGCTCAAGGAGGGATCCGATTACTACATGTTTTATGGAACATGGGAACACATCGCGATGGCGAAGAGCAAAGACGGCAAGACCTTTGCCCGCCAGCTGATGCCCGATGGTAAATCAGGCATGTTCGGGGAAGGGGCCGGGACCAACACGCGCGATCCCATGGTTATCAAGATAAGAAGTCTCTACTATCTTTATTACACTGCTGCCCCTGACCGCCACGGAGCTGATTTCGTGCGCACGTCGAAGGATCTGATGCACTGGAGTGGCCACCAAAAAGTGGCTTTTGGCGGTTCCGCAGGAGACGGGCCCTCTTCAGCCGAATGCCCCTTTGTTTATTACGACGAAACATCAGGCTACTACTACCTCTTACGCAACCAATATTATGGCCATAATTCGCATACTGGTCAGGATGCTCAATTCAAGGTTTATCGTTCGAAGAATCCGCTGGATTTTGGCAAGAACAGCGATCGCGACCTAGTGGAGACGATGCCCTATGCAGCTCCGGAGATCATAAAATCCGAAGGGCAAACTTACCTCGCAGTCTTGCTTCCCGACTTGAAGGGAATTCAGATAGCAAAACTAAAATGGGTGCCTAGATAAATCGGGACCACCAGGACGTTTCCAAGTGACGGTCATTCTCACAACAAGGAAGATATTATGCGCCCGTGGTTGATTCATTTTTTCCTGTTCTTCCTCCTTGTAGTTAGTTCGTCCTCTCCAGTCGCGTCCGCAGCGGACAACATTCTCCTGCCCCGGATTGATGGTGATTTTTGGCAAGTCGCTGGCGATCCGGATTTGGGCAAGTACACGTCGCCCAAGCAGCAGCCTGTTGATTTTGGCATCTGGCAGGCGGCGGACGGTACCTGGCAGCTCTGGTCCTGTATCCGCTCTACTGAGACCCCAGGTAAGACTCGGCTCTTTTATCGTTGGCAAGCCGACAAGCTAACGGATAGCAATTGGACGCCTATGGGAATCGCGATGATGGCAGATCCAAATTTCGGGGAGACGGAAGGCGGGTTGCAGGCGCCCTTTGTGCTCAAGGAGGGATCCGATTACTACATGTTCTATGGAACATGGGAACATATCGCGATGGCGAAGAGCAAAGACGGCAAGACCTTTGCCCGCCAGCTAATGCCTGATGGCAAATCAGGAATGTTCGGGGAGGGGACCGGGACCAACACGCGCGACCCGATGGTGATTAAGATTAAGAACCTTTATTACATCTATTACACTGCGTATCCTGACGGCCACGGTATCGATTTTGCTCGGACGTCCAAGGATCTGGTGCATTGGAGCCAGGCCACGAGAGTGGCTTACGGTGGTTCAGCGGGCGATGGGAAGTATTCGGCGGAATGCCCCTTCGTCTATTACGACAAGAAATCGGGCTACTACTATCTCCTGCGCAACCAGTTTTATGGCCATAACTCACACACTGGCCAGGATCCACAGTTCAAGGTCTACCGTTCGAAAAATCCGCTGGACTTTGGCCGGGGCGATGACCGTTATCTGGTAGAGACGATGCCGTTTGCGGCGCCGGAGATCATAGAGTCCGGAGGAGAGACCTACCTCGCAGTCTTATTGCCGAACTTGAAGGGAATACAAATAGCAAAACTGAAATGGGTGCCCAGGTAGGAGGCCAATCCGAGGCATAATTCGCTCCAGCGCCAACCTGTATCAGCCGCAGCGCCGGCTAGCAAGCGGAATGTGAAACGTTTAAGTAGTGGCGGCGCTCAATCCATGCGCATGCCGCCGTTCACCTCAATGGTTTCGCCCACAACCAACCTGCTAAACTCTCGAAACGATTGTCTCCTCCACTCATCCTTCGCGCATGCCATAGATGTAGCGGTGGAGATTGACTGTGGCGTCGCTGGAGTGAGCCCTAATCACCAACTGGTCACCCACTTACAAAGAAAAACCAGGCTCCACGATCTCCCATCACCGCGTGCCCCCACGTTAAGCCCGCGGAGGTGCGCGCACCCCGACCTATGCTTCGGGTTTTAATAGCGACCGCTTGATTGGGCTCCAGTTAGATCTTCAAATAAATCAATAAATCAAATGGCGCATGGCCGCCCGCACGCGAGCCAGGAATTCTCCTGAACTGAATGGTTTCGCTATATAGCCGTCGGCGCCAAGCTCCAGCATTAGAACCAGATCTCCCGGATCAAAGACAGCACTCAATACGAGAAGTGGAACATCCTGGGATTGGACCCTAATCCGCCGGCAAAGATCCTGAGCCCGCTTCCCCGGCGGGCTAAGGTCGAGAACAACCAGCTCTGGGTTCGTGTCATGAAAGACCTTGATTACGGTGGGACCGCACGGGGTAGTGATCACGTTATAACCGGCCGGCTCCAACATCCGGCGCAGTGCCCGTTCCGATTCTGGTTCATCATAGATGACGAGGATTCTTTCCAAAATATGCCGCCGTTCTGCTTGGCGCTGATCGATCAGTATTTTCGCTTGTTCCGTGCCTCAAGTACGCGAAATGCCCAAAGCACACAATACTGTTTCGAAAGAGCGATGATGTCACGCTGAAGTCACATCTTCGTGATCTCTTTCGCATCCATAATCGCGATGGAGCACTAGGGACGTTCGAGATAAGAGTCCGCCGGGATCGAAATTTGAGGATTCCGCCATGCTGGAGGAACTTCATTCCACAACAGGAGTCGGGGAAGGCACTTTTTTGCCCCTCTGCAGGAGTACTCCGGCTTGGATAGGCCGTGTAATACGAGCGAGCTGTGGATTCCGAACTCGCACGGCGACAATTTGACAAACAGATGACAAAATCCTTACTTCCTGCTGACACTTGCTTTGATAGCTAAGTTCAAGCTCTTGGACAAGGAGGCTCCCTCTTATGCAAGAAATGTGGAGCAGCATGAAAACCGCAATCAATCGGCGTTCGTTCGTGAAGAACGGACTGACAGCAGCAGGTGTCGGATTCCTGGCCAACAACTCATCCCTCCTGGCGCAGGACGGATCCGGCCCAGATGCCGGTCATATTACTCGAGGAGACGCAGCTCTGCTTCGGTTCGCAGCAGCAGTGGAGACATTGGAGGCGGACTTCTGGACGCAGTACAACGAACTCGGGGGAGTTCAAGACAACGAAGTCCCGGGTGGAAGCGGGAATCCCGCCTACACAGCCGCTCTTGCGGTGCTGGACTCCGACATGGCCCAGTACATCCACGACAACACCGACGATGAAAACACCCACCAGAGCTTTCTCAACGCGTATCTGGCCTCCAAAGGTGCGGAAACAGTAAACCTTGAGTCATTTCGCACTCTACAGGGCAGCACTGCAACAGGTTCCAGCGGAAAACTATGGCTCACAAACCTGATGCAGCTCACCCTGGATACCAGTTGGTGGACCCGCTACCGCAGCGCCGATAATCCTGACCTCGATCCGACTTTCAATTTCCCGCAGGCGGTCCCGGCCTTAGCCGTAGGGCAGCATACGGCAATTCCCAGGACAGACGATGACACTACGGATCCGAATTTCCTTCAGGCGAT
The DNA here is from genome assembly GCA_963803615.1 of uncultured Acidobacteriaceae bacterium. GTDB lineage: Bacteria > Acidobacteriota > Terriglobia > Terriglobales > Acidobacteriaceae > PALSA-350. Next base: position 27,698 of record CAWDNI010000066.1, on the reverse strand, counting down.
CGCAAACACAGCGGGTTTCCACTTCCCAACAATCGAACAGGGCGGCAATAGCCTCTATCCGTCGATGGCGCAGAGAGCCACCAGCGTGGAGGTCTTACGAATCTTAATCAGCATTGGGCCGACAGAAACCATGCACTTTCAAACCTGGTCGGATAAGGCCGGCAACGCGCCTCCCCTAACAGCAGTAGATCCGGTAACAAGCGTTTCGGTGACTTTCCCAGATCTGAATTCTGCGCCCTTTGGCGGTCCGCAATTCCAAACGAACCTGATCATGCCCGAGCCGTGCGCATTCCTGAACCGCAAGCTCCCACGATGCTCGATCATACGTCCCACAGAAACCAAAGGGGCCGCCATGGCCGTGGTTAATTTCCTGACGGCAATGGGACTCTTCATCGGCCAGCCATCGACGTTCTTCGATCTGCTGCGCGACCTGGCGCAAGATGCGGACCAAGCCAGGCGGGAACGATAACCTGCCTCACTGGCGTACGAGGCTCGGGTCCAACAGGCGACACGAGCCCGTACGGCAGGCTCGGCATAGAAGAGCGGCAGATGATGCTGCGCGGGTGACGAAGACAGACGCTTACGTGTTTGATACGCAGGGGTTGAATTCAATCTGGGGCAACGCTTCTACCGCATTCCTGAGCGCTCGCTCCCATTGGCGATGAATCGCATGCAATTGCGGATCGTCGGCATCGAAACAACGGTATTCGCTTAATTCCAGTTGGTTATTGCGGTAAAGCAAAATCTCTACTGGCGGACCCACGGTTACATTCGAGCGCATGGTAGCATCGAACGACAGTAATGCATAAGTGGCTGCCGATTCCAGCGTGGTCCTGGAATATACAATTCCTCTCTCCAAAATGGGCCTTCCGTATTTGTACTCGCCAATTTGAAGAAACGGCGTCTCCTCGGCTACCATCAGCGGATTCCCTTGCGGATATATCAGGTAAAGCTGAGAAGCCTCGCCCTTGATCTGACCGCCGGCCAGAAGATGAATGTTGAAGTTGTACTCATCTTTTTCCAGTGCGGCGCGGTCCAACTCGGCTACTTCACGAACGTAGCCGCCGATGATCCGCACGGCGTTATAAAAAGAATCCGCCGTGGCCAGCCCCTTTCCGGCTTCGAATTCGCGGCGCAGCAAAGTAATGGTGGATTGGGTGAGGGACAGGCTGCCACTGCTCAGGATTACGAAAACACGTTCTCCCGGCTGAACAAAGGTGTGCATCTTGCGGCAAACATTGACCTGGTCATGACCGGCATTGCTGCGCGAATCCGAAGCCATCACTAAACCCTGATGCGTCTTGATGCCGAGGCAGTATGTCATTTCCGGCCGTCTCTCTCTGAATTTACTTGCACTTCCGTGCTCTCCGCCTACATCCTAGAAACTCAAACATTTTTGGTTTACAGTCCAATTTTAGCCTCTCACGCCATTTATGAGGACAGGATACGATGCTGATTCGGATCGGCTATGACATTCGCTTCGAACTCGCTCATGACGTGGCCTTCCTGGCGCTGCTTCGAGTACACCCTTCGCGCCAGGCCGATTTGCGCTCTCCAGATCTGTTGCACACCGAACCGGAAACAAAAGTGGTGGAATACCAAGACAGCTTTGGAAATCTCTGTAGCCGCTTTTTGGCACGCTCCGGAACTCTGCTGGTAAGCTCCGAGGCTGTAGCCGAGGATTCAGGCGAGCCGGATCCGGTAGCGTGGGATGCTCCGGAAACCCCGGTAAATGAATTGCCTGCCGGGCTGCTGCAATTTCTGTTGAGCAGCCGTTACTGCGAAGTGGACCTGATGTCGTCCATAGCGCTCGATCTTTTCGGCGGCAGCGAGCCGGGATGGCCGCGCGTGAAGGCGGTCTGCAACTGGGTGCATACCCATGTGGCTTTCGACTACGCGAGAACCCGCCCGACTAAGACGGCTCTCGATGTCTATACGGAACGCGTGGGCGTGTGCCGGGATTTTCAGCATCTCGCGATAACTTTTTGCCGCGCGCTTAATATACCGGCGCGCTATGCCACTGGATATCTCGGCGATATCGGTGTTCCGGTCTCGCCTACTCCCATGGACTTCAGTGCATGGTTTGAAGTCTGGCTGGGTGGCCGCTGGTGGACCTTCGATGCACGCCATAACCGTCCGCGGATTGGCCGGATTCTGATGGCAACAGGGCGGGACGCGGTGGATGTAGCGCTTACGACAACTTTCGGCGCTGCCAAACTGAGTTGGTTTACCGTGGTGAGCGATGAGATCAGAGACTGAATCGGAAAGGTGGATTCCCAAGCTGTCGCCGCCCTATGACACCGCTCTGCCCGGCTACAGGCTCGATGACGTATACGATGAGATGTTTGCCGCCGATGGGCAGGTTCGTCCTCAATACCAGGACCTGCTGAAGGCCTTCCTGGGAATGCCTCCGGAAGAATTGCAGGCCCGTAAGCTTTCTGCTGATGCGTCGTTTATGGCCCAAGGGGTCACTTTCACCGTCTATGGGCGAGAGGAAGGTACGGAGCGGATCTTTCCCTACGATCTGCTGCCGCGCCTGATCGGCGGAGCGGAGTGGCGAACTATAGAAAAAGGCCTGACCCAGCGAATCACTGCGCTGAATCTCTTTTTGCACGATGTATATCATGAGGGCAAGATTCTCGCCGATGGAGTGATCCCGCGCGAGGCGATCTACACCTGTAAACACTTCCGCCGCGAGATGCGTGGGCTGCAGGTTCCGCGGAATATCTATATCGCCATCACCGGAACGGATCTTCTGCGGCTCAAAAATGGCGAATTTGTCGTGCTTGAAGACAATCTGCGCGTGCCCAGCGGCGTCTCCTATATGCTCACCAACCGGCGCGCGATGAAGCGGACTCTGCCCAATCTCTTCCTCAGTTATCGCGTCCGGCCGATCGATCATTACGCGCAGTTGCTGCTGAGCAGTCTGCGTTCGCTTGCTCCGGAAGGGCGTCCCGAGCCAACCATTGTTCTGCTTACCCCAGGAGTTTATAACTCGGCCTATTTCGAGCACACTTATCTGGCCCGGCAAATGGGCGTGGAGTTGGTACAGGGCCGCGACCTGCTGGTCCATGACAATATCGTTTATATGCGCACCACTGCCGGCCTGCGCCGCGTGGATGTAATCTACCGCCGCGTAGATGACGATTATTGCGACCCGCTGAGCTTTCGATCGGATTCCATTCTGGGGGTTGCGGGGCTGCTGAATGCCTACCGCTCGGGAAATGTAACCGTTGCGAATGCCTTTGGCACCGGGCTGGCCGACGATAAGGCGATCTATGCATGGGTGCCGGAGATCATCCGTTACTATCTTAACGAAGATCCGCTGCTGAAGAATGTCGAGACCTATCTGCTCACCAACCCCAGCCAGCGGCAGCATGTTATCCGGAATATGCACGAGATGGTGGTCAAACCGGTGGGGAATCGGGCGGATATGGCATGCTGATCGGCCCGCACAGCACGCAAGAGCAGCGCGAGAAGTTCGCGGAGATGATCCAGGCGGAGCCCAGAAACTTCATAGCGCAGCCGGTTCTGAGTTTTTCGAAAGCGCCGTGCCTGGTCGGCGACCAGATTCAGCCCAGGCACGTCGATCTGAGACCTTACATTCTCTTCGGCGATCAGATCAACATTGTTCCCGGCGGGTTGACGCGAGTGGCCCTGCAGCAGGGCTCCTTGGTAGTGAATTCTTCGCAGGGCGGGGGCAGCAAGGATACTTGGGTTCTGGATACGTAACAGACGGAAGCCGCCGCCTGAAAAATGAGAATGGCAGTTAAAACGGTGTGACACATGCTCTCAAGAGTTTCAGACAGTCTGTACTGGATCGGCCGCTATCTGGAGCGGGCCGAGCATACCGTGCGCGTTATCGACGTTAATCTCACGCTGACGCTTGAGGGAGTGGCCCCAAAGCCCGATGAGAGCTGGAAGAGGGTGATGCGCGCGCTGGCGGTTCCCCCCGCCATGCAGGAGCTGGATGCCGAAGCGCTGGTAAACGCGATGTGCTTCGATCTCTCGAATAGCGTTTCGGTTTCGGCCTGTGTCGGCGCAGCCCGCGAGAACGCACGCCAGGTGCGCGACGAAATCAGCAGCGAGCAATGGCAGAAGCTCAATCATCTCTATCACAGCCTGGCGGAGATGCGTTCGCCGCAGCGTTACACGACTATCTCCGATCTGTTGCAAATGGTGCTGGATGGAATTCACCTGTTTCAGGGCGTGACGGATACGACCATGACTCATGGCGAGGGCTGGCAATTCATTCGTGCCGGCCGGCATATGGAGCGATCGACCCAGATCGCGACTCTTCTGGAGCTCTATTACCGCGAGCTGTTCAGCGATCCGGGGGAAATGATCGAGTCCACGCAATATCTCGAATGGGTTGGATTGTTGCGTTGCTGCACGGCCTTTGAAGCCTATTGCACCGTCTATACTGCCGATCTGACACCGGGACGCATCCTTGAATTTCTATTGCTCAATCCTGTTTTCCCGCACGCCTTGCGATATTCGATCAATTCGCTGGTCGAAGCGCTCGCCGGCATTCAGAGTGAAGGAAGGCGAGCACCAGCCGAAGAGTTGGCGCGCCGCGCCGGCCGGCTGCAGGCATCGTTGAGCTTTGCGCAGATCGACGAAATCCTTGAGCGGGACACAGCAGGTTATCTGCGCGGCGTGCTGCAAGAGTGCCGGATCATCCAGGAGCTCATCTACCGCCTGTATATCAGCTATCCGGTGGATACCGCGCTCACGGTTTAACGGAGACCTCTCATGAACTTCTATTCCGTCCGGCATATGACGCGATTTGAATATGCCAAGCCTGTCGGCGAATCTCTGATGGAGGTGCGAATCCATCCCCGCACCGATACCAACCAGCGCTGCTTCAGTTTTACGCCTTTCGGTAAGTCCGCGGTGCCGCGTCTTCTCTTATCGCGACCACCTGGGCAACAATGTCCATCATTTCGATATTCCAGGACAGCATAAAGAACTGGTTATCATCGGCAGGACCTTGGTTGAACTGCAGGAACTGGTGGAGATTCCTGCTTCGCTTGATTCCTCCAGTTGGCAGGAGCTGGATAAAATCCTTGACACCGGTGACTACTGGGAGATGCTGCTGCCAAGCGAGTTTGCCAAGCCAACTCCCAGCCTGCTGCGGCTTGCCTCCGAACTGGAGGTGGTACGCCGCGACGATCCGCTGAGCTTGCTACGCGAATTGAATTCACGCCTGCACGACTACATCGCTTACATGCCCAGCAGCACGCGCGTGGATTCTCCTATCGACGAGGCCATTAACCGGCGCGAGGGCGTCTGCCAGGACTTTGCCCATATCATGATTGCGCTGGTGCGGCTTTTGGGGATTCCCTGCCGCTATGTCAGCGGGTATTTGCATCATCGGTCGACGGAACATCTCCGTTCGACCGAGAGCGCCACGCATGCCTGGGTGGATGCTTTTCTGCCACACCTTGGCTGGGTGGGCCTGGATACAACCAACAATTTGTTGGCCCACGAATCGCACATCCGCACGGCTCTAGGGCGGGACTATGCGGATGTACCGCCGACACGCGGCATCTATCGCGGCAGCACAGCCAGTGAGCTGCAAGTGGCCGTGCAGGTGACTGACCATAAGGAAGCGCCGCAGGCCGACGAGGAGTGGCCCATACCCGAGGACTGGTCAGTTCACGTGGAGCGCGCGCTTGAACCGCCGCCCCCGGCTTCTCCGGTGCTGCAGCTCCACCAAATTGAGCAACAGCAGCAACAGTCTCACCGCAACCAGGTCTATCCCTCTTGAAAACGTATGAATCGTAGAAGACTTTTGAGCGGTTCGGGTTGTGCAATGGGGCTGTTACTCTCCAACCGGGCACTCCGCGCCTTCCGGCGGGCCTCTGGAGATTCAGAACCGATTCGCATTACAGTCGATCAGGAACGCACGCTGGGCGAGATGCCGGCGAATTTTACCGGTTTAGGATATGAGATTTCGTCAGTATCAGTCCCTGGTCTGCTAAGCGCAACCAATCGCGTCTATGTGCAACTCGTGCGTACATTGGGAGCAAAGGGAGTTATCCGCATTGGAGGCAATACCTCCGATTACGCCGCATTCTCACCCCAAGGGCAGGCCGTTTCCTCGCCCAAGAACACGGTAGTCAACGAGGCGAGTCTCAAGGAGCTAGGGAGCTTTATAGATGCGGCCGGTTGGCAGTTGATATGGGGTTTAAACCTGGGTATAGGCAGCGAACAGGAGGCCGTTCAAGAAGCGCAAGCCGTCGCTGCCGTTCTTGGGAACAAGCTTCTCGCATTCGAGATCGGCAATGAACCCGACCTATTTTCACGCGCGGGACATAGGCCTAAAGACTATGACTATAACCGCTATCTCGCGGAATACCGCCGCTATAAGTCGGCTATCCGCGCTAGATTGCCGCACGCTCCCTTCGCAGGTCCCGATGCCGCGGGCATGAACGACTGGGCAACGCGGTTTGCAGCCGACGAAGGCGGTGACCTGAAGCTGTTGACTCATCACTATTACCGCGAAGGCGAGAACCCAAGCAGCTCGCTGGCTAAACTGCTTCATCCCGATCCCAAGCTTGATGCCATGCTGGAAACGATGAAGCAGGCATCGAGGAAAGCCCACATCCCCTATCGAATCTGCGAGACAAACTCCTTTTCCGGCGGCGGCAGGCCGGACGTCAGCGATACTTTCGGCGCGGCGCTTTGGGCGCTCAATTATATGTGCATTCTTGCCTGGGCCGATGCCGATGGCGTGAACATGGAAACTGGAGTAAACCAACTCGGATTTGTAAGTTCATATTCGCCGATCGGCGACAATACTCACGGAACCTACACGGCCAAGCCTGAGTACTACGGTATGCTTGCATTTGCCCAAATCAATCAGGGTCAACGATTAGTTCTCGATTACGATCCCGGAGGCATCAACCTGAAGGCATATGCAGTTGCTCGCGCCCGCAACCATGTTGTAGTGGCAATCATAAATATGGAGTCTTCACGCGATACGGAAGTTGATGTTCTTTGCTCGCATCGCCTTTCTCACGCCGGCGCCCTGCGCCTGAAGGCGCCCTCACTGCAAAGCAAAGATGGAGTAACCCTGGGTGGTTCAGTGGTCGCGCCAAGTGGAGAATGGCGTCCCAAGCAGAATGAGCCGTTACCGCTAGCCCGCGGTAAGTGCAGGATTCACATGCCTGCCGCCAGTGCGGCTATAGTAACTCTAGTAAGTTAGAGTATCTCTCCTCTTGCAGTGTATCTCACCCGATGTAAGGAAAAGGGGAAGGGTGGAAGCCCTGGACTTTTAGTCCGGGAAAGTGGGCCTTCCAGGCCCACGAGTAGCTTTCCATCTCCAAATGAGGCCTTTAGGCTGGGATTTCTCATAAGCGTGACATAACGTGACCCGAACATCACAGCACCAGGGCTAAACGGGCTGCGGAAAAACAGTTTTGTTGTCGGTTGACCTTCCATCACTTCGGCAGATTGGTGCGGGTTATACCTTCTCTTGCGCCTCGCTTGTTGCTTCGGCGCGTTTTTCCGCAGCCTGTAAAGCCCTTAATTTAATTAGCGTCTTTCGGCGGACCTAAAAGGTCCGCCTCCCTGGGCTGAAGCCCAGGGCTTCCACCGGTGTAGTTCCCGGCTTTAGCCGGGAAAGCGGGTTCGCCGCGGCGAATCCGCGTAAGCAATGGGCTAAACAAAATCGGGCTTTAGCCTTGGTCTTTGTTGTGAGAAATTGCCTTTAGGCCTGGTCTATCCCAACCACTAGTCAAAGGGTGCCCCATATCTCGCCCGCTTTTGGCGAGATGTGGGATACGCGGACGTCAAAGCCATCGCAGACGTTTTGTTCATTAGGACCGGAGCGTAGCGCAGTGGAGAGATGCGCGATTGATAAAGTATCAGAAGTCCCGGGTGTGCTTAGCAATTTGGCTTACATCAAAAAGCTCTACCGGCTTACAGGCGCCGAATCTCTTTCAGACAACGCGCAAGAAAATTCTAACTGATGCTGGTTTGCCGGCGGCTGATGCAGCACATCAACAACACATTGAAATAAGCGGTTTCTCATCACGAAACGCTGCGATGCGCGCGTGACGTAGCGCACCAGGATGTCGATCCCCGAAGCCGCAGGCCGCAAGTTCACCTCCGGTTTGGCGCTGAATTGCGATTTCACCTGTTTGGATATCCGCTTCCACTCTTCTTCCGCAAGCCGTGCGTCGCTTTCCGTTTCCTTAAGAATTGCTTTGTGGATAGTTTCGATGGTGGCATAGGTATTATCCGACGCAGGAACATTGACCGATATCTCATCCCACATCCACTGGCCGGTAGTGGAGAAATTGAAATATTGCCCGGTAATCGCATAGTTGTTGAGGAAGATAACGCGGCGCCCGGTGGGATGTCCCTTATCTGTCCAGTTGCCGGTTTCGTGTACCGTGGTGCGTAGCAGGCTGATGTCTATAACCTCGCCGGCCACGCCGTTGATTTCTACCGCGTCGCCGACGCGGATGCCTTTGGCGCCCATGAGTACGAACCAGCCGAAGAAGGCAATGATGAAATCCTGCAGGACGACGGTAAAACCGGCCGTCGTGAGACCCAGGATCGTAGGCATTTGGCGTGGAACTCCAAAGACGATAAAAAGAATCAGCAGGACCGAGAGTAGTTGCAGGCCCAGCTTGATCATCGTGCGCAGGGTATGCGCGCGCCGCCGCTCGAGCGCAAGCCGTTCCATCACACGGTTGACAAGATCATCTCCTGCCGCCAGGCAAAGAAGGATCAATGCGATCAGCGCGAGCTGCCGCACAATCAGGTGCAGGAGAATGCGGTGCTGTAAGAGCACTTGATCCGACCACTTGCCGTACACGGACGCGAGTTGCTGTTCGCTTTGGATGCGGTCGTCGTAAATGCTGAGAAGCTGGCGCTGCTCGCTGCCAAGCTTGATGCGAGCCAGCCGTGCCGCGGTATCCGTATTAAGGTCCGCACTTCGATTGGGCCGATCGGTATTGTCTCCGCTTTGTCCCCTCCTAACCTCCGAAGGATCGTCGGCTTGGGCTTCCAGCGCGTCATGCTGGACGGTAAGAGCAGCCGCATCCGACTGCGCCTGCAGCATGGCCTGCTGGATGAGTTGATGGCGGCTGCGTTGGCCGAACCATGCCTTCAGGCGCCCGGCGAGCGTGCCGTATTGCTGAGCTGAGACGATAGCCACCTCGCCTTCATGGACAGCCTTGGTTTTGCTCATCTCCGCTTCGTGCGCCGCCAGCTCCTCTCGAATCTCGCCCCGCCTATCTCCCGCGGCGCGCGCCAGATCCCGCTGCGCATCGGCGAGTTCATCGGAATCGAGGCCGAGTTGAGCCTTGGCAACTTCCAGGTCGTCTTCAGGCGAAACAGCTTGAACCCCATCGCTCGACGGAGAAGAGCCGGAGCCGGGTGTCAGGCTGTGCACTTTCGCCTGATCCTGCTGAACGATCTCCTGGAGTTGCGCAACTCTCCTGGAGAGCGAGAGGGCTTCTCCCGCGAGGGCATGCCGTGGGCCGGCGCCTTCGCGTAAGCCTGTGGCAAAAGCCTGGTCGACTTCGTGATCCGCCAGGCGCTCTGCCTCCTGCGCGTGCCGCATCTCCTCGGCAGTCACGGCCAGGGGTTCGAGAGCCTCGATCGTTTGCCATGGACCGAGATCGATGATGGTCTTGTCACCGCCGGCAATGGGGCGCGTTTTCGCTGGGCCTTGGAGAAAGGGCAAATGAGACATAGCATCGCGGGTCATCCATGAAGCGGCCACGCAAACGGCCAGAAATAGGCCTAACGCGAGAAAGAGTAGATGCCTGATCCGGCTTGGCGCGCACTTGCCGATTGGCTCAGCCGGAGTTGCGGGGGCCTTGGAGGGGAGACTGTTCGCCATAAGGTGACTTGCTCAAACTGAACTGAAGCTTATAGCGTTTCACGATTGGTGTATCCAATGAAACTACTCTCGACGCAGGCGTTCCATCGAAGAACGCCTGCACACAGCCAACTCTCACCAGGACACAGCAATTGTGAAAACGCCATAGCATCCGGCTCTTTCATAACAGAATCGGGTGAAACAACGCCATCGCACGCAAGTTGGATATGCCGTTCCCTGGGTTCACACGATTGAACTCGGATGTAACGGGTTTTTGCCATCAGCCTGATCCGCGGAGCGATTCTCCGCCTCCGCGTTGTATCCTTGCTCTAATGTCGAAACTGACCCGTCGCGGGATGATAAAGTCGGGAATTGCAGGTTTGGCTATGGCTGCCGACCTCGCCTTGCCCAATGCAGCTTTTGCGGCCACCGAACAGAAGACGGTTCGCAAGGATCGAATCCGGCAGTCGGTAGCGCGCTGGTGCTACAAACAAATCTCCCTCGAAGACCTCTGCACCGCGGGCGCGCAGATGGGATTGGAAGGCATCGATCTGCTCCAGCCCGACGAGTTCGAGGTTCCCCTTCGCTATGGTCTGATCTGCACCATGGGATACGCGGGGGGCGGCACTATTCAGAGCGCGCTCAACCGGGTCGAGAACCATGCCGCGATCGAGCAGAATTTTCGCCAGAATATACCGCTCGCAGTCAAGGCTAAGGTCCCCAATATCATAACTTTTTCCGGAACTCGCGCCGGCATGTCCGACGAGCAAGGCGCCGCCAATACCGTATTAGGGCTGAATCGGGTGAAGAAAATGGCGGAGGACTCCGGCGTGACTATTTGCATGGAGCTGCTTAACAGCAAAGTGAACCACCCGGACTACATGTGCGATCACACTGCTTGGGGGGTGGGCGTCGTTTCCCAGGTCAACTCACCGAACGTGAAGCTGCTTTACGACATTTACCATATGCAGATCATGGAAGGTGACCTGATCGCAACCATTCAAAAGAACATCCGATGGCTCGCCCATTTCCATACCGGCGGTGTTCCGGGCCGGCACGAGTTGAACGACCGGCAGGAGGTGCAGTGGGACGGCGTGATGCGGGGCATCGTTGAGTCCGGCTTCCACGGCTATGTGGCGCATGAGTTTGTCCCCACAGGCGATCCGCTTGTCTCCCTCCGTCAAGCCGTCGATTTGTGCGATGTCTGACCGGATTTTGGGTACTCTCAAGGGCCGGGAGGCAAATAAATCGAGCATTGAAACGAAATTTGTGCTATCTAGGATATGCTCGTTTGGTCCAGCCGCATCTCAGTAAGGAGACCATTTTGCGCTTCGGTTTCTTGCTGAGTCCGTATAGTCTCCAACAGTGCGGAGGGAAGGTTTCGGCCTTGTTCTTCCGCCACAACGGGTCTATGTTGTCCTTTGCTTTATAGCGTTTCGAGCACGTTTAAGGAGAGATCATGAAGGGAAAGATATTAGCGTTGGGCCTTGTCGTCGCGATGGGGCTGCCCGCCTTTGGCCAGGATGCCGCGAAGGAACAAGACCGGGTCCGGGCCGCCGGTAAAGTGGTCTCTGAGATCATGAATGTTCCCGACGATATCCCGCAGAGCATTATCGACAAAGCAGACTGCGTGGTGGTGTTGCCTTCCGTACTTAAGGCCGCCTTCATCGTGGGCGGCAGCTACGGCCGTGGGGTAATGACTTGCCGTGGCGGCAGGAACTTTCGCGGTCCTTGGGGCGCCCCCACAATGATGGCGCTCGAAGGCGGAAGCTTTGGTTTCCAGATCGGTGGACAGGCTACGGACTTCGTCCTGCTGCTGATGACTCCGGATTCTGCGCAACATATTCTGACCAGCAAGGTCAAGCTGGGCGGGGATGCCTCGGCTGCGGCCGGACCGGTGGGACGCAATGCTGCCGCCGACACGGATATTACAATGCGCGCGCAGATTCTGACTTACTCCCGCGCCCGTGGTCTTTTTGCCGGTGTATCCCTGACCGGTTCCAGTCTGCGCGCCGACAATGACGCAAACAAGAGGCTTTACGGGAAGGATTTGACCGCCCAGCAGATCGTCTTCGACCGGGCGGTACCACCGCCTCCTTCGGCAAGACTGCTGCTTTCTGTACTGGACAAGAAGAGTCCTAAGAACCTGTCCAAAGCAAAGTAGAGTTCTCTCGATTGTTTCCAATTGCGGGAGAGCGGACGTGAATGTTTGCTCTCCCGCAAAATTCCCCGGGCCCTCTAAGTACACCGGAGGGATCTATGTTCCACCTGCTGTGGGAAGCGATCATCGGCCTGTTCGTCGGCGCCTTGGCCAAGCTTGTCATGCCGGGGAAAGATCCTGGCGGTATCTTCATAACCATGCTGATTGGCATTGCCGGCTCCCTTGTCGCTACCTTCATCGGAGGCCACATTGGCTTGTACCGGGAAGGTCAACGGGCCGGCTTCATTATGTCGTTTCTAGGCGCCGTACTTCTGCTTTTCATCTACCGCCTCATCCGCGGCAGGAGCACCGCAAGAACCGCCTGATGCTTATCGGCGTTTTCTCGTCATGCGGCAGGCAAGCGTAAAAGCTTCTTTGATCGGCCCGGCCTCGGCTGCTCCCGTCCCGGCGATGTCGAACGCTGTTCCATGTGCGGGAGTGGCGATGACGCAGGGTAACCCGCTCAACACTGTCACACCTCGATCAAAGCCGAGCAGCTTCAAAGCGATCTGACCCTGATCGTGGTACATAGTCACCACGCCATCAAACCCACCCCGAGCCGCGGCAATAAACAACGTATCGGCAGGCCATGGACCGGTGGCGTCGATTCCTTCCTCTTTGGCCTTGTCAACCGCCGGCCGGATGATCTCGGTTTCTTCCGTTCCCAACAGACCCCCTTCTCCGGCATGCGGGTTGAGGGCGGCGATTGCAATGCGCGGAGCCGCCAAACCGGCATCGAGGAGAGCCTGATTGATCGTCACCGCCGCGGCGTAAATCTTCTCAACGGTTATCAGGCCTGCGATGTCCTTGAAAGGCACATGAGATGTCACCCGGGAGGTCCATAGGGAGCCGCAAACGTTGATCTCAGAGGCCGCGCGGCTATGATCGAGCAATTGAGCAAAATAATGCAGCTCGTCCTCACACGGTAACCCGGCCAGCTTCATAGATTGCTTGTTGAATGGCGCGTAGACGATCGCATCGATAATTCCCTGCTTAAATGTCTCCGCTGCCAGCCGGATCGAGCCGAGCACGTACCGGCCAGATTCTGTGCTCACCCTTCCGGCCGCATAATCTTCACCCACACTGGAATAAGGCAGGATTTGCGGGTTCGTATCGGGCATCTGAGCTACAGCTAAGCCGCTCTGATAGACCTTGGGATCGCCGATGACCACAATATCCGCCATCTCACGGCATCCTGGCCATGCCAGCAACTTGGCTACTAGCTCGGGTCCGATTCCCGATGGATCGCCCAGTAGCAAACCGATTCTCGGCCTCATCATTCCGGTCCTTCTCTTAACGGAATTGCTTCTGTCCAAATCGCGCTTAACTCTTTACTCCTTCAAGTAGACAATGTGCTGCGATACGCAACAAGGTCGAGAATCATCCGAAGCCAATGGGCACCCGCCCCTGATGGCAAGAAAATTGTCCGCGTTTTCCGTTCATCTGCCAAGCTTTCCACAAAAGTAAACCCGGGATTGCACCAGCTTTGTGCCTTGTCCGCTACACAGGCGGGGCGTAGCCTTTTAGCTATGGATGTTTTCTTCCACCCGGCTATCCAGGCTGCGGAAAAACGCGCCGAAGCAACAAGCGAGGCGCAAGAGAATGTATAACCCGCAACAGTCTGCCCAAGTAGCGGAAGGTGAACCGACCACAAACTGTTTTTCCGCAGCCCGTATCGACCGGGCAGCCCGCTTGCGGTCCCTATCAAGCAGGTTGGGCGTGGCGTCTTGGAGCCGGTCTGCAAGCCTCTTTTCGCGATTTTCAACAGCCGTTTCTTCGGTTTTGAAGCGGAGGCGCCGCATATGCATCGAAACTACTAGATGTTGTGGTTATTTCTTGACAGCCGCCACAGACAGCGGTACTGTTCCGTCTGCGGCTCTTCTTTATGGGCCTCATCCGTTTCCGGTTGTTGCATCCCGGGAAGGCCGGCAGGGATGGCTTTAGACCACTGGCCGGGGCGGGATGCGCCAAGCTGAGAAACGGCCGGTTGAACCGCTTTCCCGGATCGGTACAAAGTTCACAAGCTCTTCCGAAAGACCGACTTCGCAACCTCAAGGCGTCCGGCAAGAGCGCCCCGGGTGATCCGTTCTTCCGGCATTCCAATTTATCTGTAAGGAGATCGAATCCCCATGGCTGAGCTCACCCACTCCATTTCTTCCGCCGTACCCGCCGGCGGCGCCCATTCCGGCAGTTCTGCGCAGCAGTCCGCTCCTGGCGTGCGCTTTAGACGGCTATTCTCCAAGCCCGGAATCTCCCCATATTCCGAAGTCACTTGGGAGCGGCGCACGGCGTCGATTACCGATGTTTCGGGGAAGGTCATTTTCGAGCAAAAGGATGTTGAGGTTCCCGCTGATTGGTCAATGACCGCGACCAATATTGTGGCTTCAAAATACCTTCATGGGCATATCAGCATTCCGCAAGGACAGCCTGGAGCGCGGGAAACCGGCGTTCGCCAACTTGTCGTCCGCGTGGCGGAAACGATCCGGGACTGGGGCTTGGCGGCCGGTTATTTCGCTACTCTGGAGGATGCGGCCATTTTCCACGACGAACTGGTGCATCTGCTCATTACCCAGAAGGTCGCTTTCAACTCGCCGGTGTGGTTCAACGTGGGCTGCGACCGCCTGGAGGCCGATTCAGACGCGCAAAACTGGCATTGGAATCCGCATAGCTGCGCGGTCGAGTTTTCCGTGACCGGGTACCGCTCTCCCCAGTGCTCGGCTTGCTTCATCAATTCGGTCGAGGACTCGCTTGATTCCATTCTTACCTTGGCCAAAACCGAGGGCATGCTCTTCAAATGGGGTTCGGGTACAGGCACCAATCTATCGCCCATCCGCGGCTCCATGGAAGTGCTCTCCGGCGGCGGCACCGCCAGCGGGCCGTTGAGTTTTATGCGCGGCTTCGATGCTTTCGCCGGTGTAATCAAGTCCGGCGGGAAGACTCGCCGTGCCGCGAAAATGGTCATTCTCAATGTCGATCATCCCGACATCGTCGAGTTCATCGACTGCAAGGCCAAGGAAGAAGCCAAGGCCTGGACGCTGATGCAGGCTGGGTACGACGGCTCGGGACCGGATTCAGAGGCCTACAGCTCTATCTTCTTCCAGAACGCCAACAACTCCGTCCGCGTGACCGATGAGTTCATGCGTGCCGTCGAGCGCGATCAGGAGTTCACCACCCGCACGGTGAAAGGCGGAGAGCCGGCCAAGACCTACAAAGCCCGCTATCTGATGAACAAGATCTCCGAGGCTACCTGGCAATGCGGCGACCCTGGAATGCAATTCGACACCACTATCAACCGGTGGCACACGTCGAAGAACTCCGGCCGCATCAATGCATCGAATCCCTGCTCCGAGTACATGTTCCTGGACGATTCGGCCTGCAACCTGGCGAGCTTCAACCTGCTTAAATTTCTCAATGCGGCAGGCGCCTTTGACGTTGCCGCCTACCGGCACGCTGTCTCCATTCTGATTACCGCTATGGATATCCTAGTGGACAGCGCTGGATATCCCACCGAGGCGATCGCGCGCAACTCGCACGATTACCGGCCGCTGGGCCTGGGCTACGCCAACCTGGGCGCGCTGCTCATGGCCTTCGGCCTGCCCTATGACAGCGATGCGGGCAGGGACTTCGCCGCCACTCTGACTGCCATCATGTGCGGTCAGGCCTATCTCCAGTCTTCTATCCTTGCGGAAAATGCGCCTGTGCTGCCCTCCGCTACTTCGCTTTGTCAGGAGGCGCAATACGCCGACGGTGCGCAGTCCGGCCGCAGGGGTGGGGCGTGCCCTGGTTTCTATGTCAATCGCGAGCCCTTTCTGGACGTCATCCGCATGCATCGCGCGGAAGTCAATAAGATCGGCAAGTCGGTCAATTCCGCTGAACCGTTTGTCGTGCCCCAACTCTCTGCGTTGATTGAAGCCGGCAAGAGCTGCTGGGATCAGGCTTTGGCTCACGGCGAGCAGCATGGCTATCGCAACTCGCAAGTCACCGTGCTTGCGCCGACCGGCACCATCGGCTTCATGATGGACTGCGATACCACCGGCATCGAACCGGACCTGGCGCTGGTGAAGTACAAAAAGCTGGTGGGCGGCGGCATGATCAAGATCGTGAATAACACGGTCCCGGCCGCACTTTTCCGGCTCGGCTACACCAATGCCCAAGTTGATTCCATCGTGAGCTATATCGATTCCACCGGCACCATCGAAGGCGCGCCCGGCATCCTGGAAGAGCACCTGGCGGTCTTCGATTGCAGCTTCAAGCCGTCCAAGGGCACCCGTTCCATCCAGCCTATGGGGCACATCAAAATGATGGCCGCCGCCCAGCCATTTCTTTCAGGAGCTATATCGAAGACTGTCAACCTGCCGCACGATTCAAACTTGGACGATATCAGCCAAGCCTATTTGGAAGCTTGGCGCATGGGGCTGAAGGCAGTCGCCGTCTATCGTGACGGGTCCAAAGGAGCGCAGCCGCTCAACGTTTCCGATGGCAATAAAGCGAAGGCTGTTAAAGGAGCTCCGGACAGCGCGGGTGACTTGGCCGTCGCTGCTGCCGCCGACCGCGTTCTCACCGCCATTAGCCGGGGCAGCACTGCTTCAGTGAGCGACGACCTGCGGCTTCTGGAAGAGAAAGTTTCGGCCAAGCTCGAAGTCACCGCCAATTCAGTGGTCGCTGCGGCCACCGCGTTCTCCATTGCCCTCGCGAATGCGGGGAATTTGGCGGGCGCTGATGAACCTGCGCAGGGACCGCCACGCGCTATCCGTCACCGGCTCCCTGGGGAGCGTGCCTCGCTTACCCATAAGTTCTCCATTGCCGGCCACGAAGGATACATCACGGTGGGTCTCTATCCCAACAACCAGCCTGGAGAGATCTTCATCCGCATGGCCAAGGAAGGCTCCACGGTCTCCGGCCTTATGGACTCCTTTGCCACTGCCATTTCGCTGTCGCTGCAGCATGGCGTGCCGCTCAAAGTTCTGTGTGAGAAGTTCGCCCACACCCGCTTTGAGCCCTCCGGCTGGACAGGCAACGAGCAGATCGGTTTTGCCAAATCGATCATGGATTACATCTTCCGTTGGTTGCAACTGCGTTTCCTCTCGGGACAACAACTTTCGCTGTTCTCCGGCTTGGGTGGCGCCGTTGTCGAGGTAGGCTCCTTGGCGGTTTCGGGCGAAGAAGAAGCGCGCGGGCAACTGCCGGGATCGGTATCTGAAGCGGAAAGCTTCGAGCGCAGACCTCCCAGTGGGGGTATCGCTTCTGAAGCCGGCGCGAAGAGTTCCAGCCGCGGCGCTGCGGCGGACCGTTCCGCGCGCAGCATGAGCATGGAAGATCGGGGAATCTTCGGAGCCCCGGAACCCCATCGAGGAGGCGCAGTCTTCCACCCCGCCGACGCCATGAAGGAGTATTTGGATATGGGCGATGCTCCCAGTTGCCACACCTGCGGCGCGATCATGGTCCGCAATGGAAGCTGTTACAGATGCATGAGCTGCGGCTCGACCAGCGGATGCAGCTAGCCTCGGGTGCGCTGAGAAACGGCGGACGTTGTGGGTTTACTCATACACTGGAGTCTGACCCGATAAGCCTGAAGTCGAAGCCATAACGGTCAAGTCGATACCACATAAACCTGAGGCTCAGGACCTGGGAAACCTGATGAACAGATGAAGGCCGGCAAACAAGCTGGCCTTCACGTATTTTCGGCTGACTCTCATTCGCCGGCCGAACGCGATTCTTGAGCCGAGTAAGCAGGCTGCTAGAAAATTAAGAATAGCTTTTCTGGAACCAAGGAGTCTTCCATGTCGAAAACTCTCGCCGAAAAACGTGCTGCATTTCGCGCGCTGCATAAACAGGGCTGCTTCGTTCTTCCCAATCCGTGGGATGTAGGAAGTGCCCGGATGTTCCAAGACCTGGGATTTGCCGCTTTGGCTACAACCAGCGCAGGATTCGCTTGGACAATCGGTAGGCCGGATTATGCGGTGACAAGGAGCGACGTACTGCAGCATTTGACGGTTCTCAGCGCCGCTGTCGATGTGCCAGTCAATGCTGATTTCGAATCCGGCTTTGCGACCGAGCCGCAAGATGTCGCAACCAATGTCACTCTCGCTGTAAAGACAGGAGTCGCGGGATTGTCGATTGAAGACCGGGTTATAGGCGATCTCGATAAGCTCTACGCGACACCTCTGGCGGTGGAGCGAATTCGTGCCGCACGCTCTGCGATTGATAAGACAGGTGAAGACGTTATCCTTGTAGGCCGCACTGAGGGTCTTCTGGTTGGAGGATCTGTATCCGCTGCAATCGAGAAGCTTGTCGCCTTAGCCGACGCTGGTGCTGACTGCCTTTATGCGCCCGGCATAGGCACGGCTGGCCTAAGTACGAAGGATGATGTTGTTGCACTTGTGAAGGCGGTGGCGCCTAAAGCAGTGAACATCCTGGGAATGGGGCCAGGTGTCACCTTAGCTGAGTACGCCGATCTCGGTGTGCGACGGATCAGCGTCGGCGGATCTCTCGCGCGGGTCTCTTGGGCGGCAACCTTAGCAGCTGCAAAACAGTTGAAGGAAGGCTCTTTCGATGGCTTGGCAGGTGCGATTCCAGGTGGGCAGCTTAACGAGATTTTTGGCCGCTTCGCTAGAGCATTTTAGCTTTTGGTGTATGCGCGGGAAGCACTGCCGACGTGGCCGTTCCATCGAAGAACGGCCACACACATCTGCTCTTGCCAGATCACAGTAAAGCTAAAATGCTTTAAGGCCTGAGAACAGAATTCAATTCATGTCTGCCGTCTTGGCTTTATCTTTCTGGCTCGCGAATCATGTCAAGTGCGTGCGCATTCCCGTCTGTAGATTTTGATTTCTCCCTGACCTTATCGAGAACTGCACGTTATGCTACGCTGCCTCTTGCCCTGTCCTCTGTGCGTATCTTCACTCTTCCCTTCTACACTGTTCCGTAATAGTGTTGAGGAATGCCGGCCACGAAAGACGAGTCAAATGGTTTTGCACTCGTCCTCAATGACCTTCGCAAATCATTTGGCGATGTTATCGCGGTGAATGGCCTTAATCTTAAGGTCGAGCGCGAAGAATGCTTCGGTCTGCTTGGTCCAAATGGCGCCGGCAAAACCACCACGATCGAAATATGCGAAGGGCTCACGTCGCCGGATAGCGGTAAAGTCCAAATGCTTGGACTTAGCTGGCGTGATCATGAGGATGAGCTTCGCCAGCGCATCGGCATCCAATTGCAGGAGACGCAATTTTCGGAAAAGCTCACAGTTGAAGAAACCCTACGCCTCTTCCGCAGTTTTTTTAATCGGGGTCTCACAGTAGAGCAATCGATCAAAATGGCCCAGCTCGAGGAGAAGCAGAGCTCCCGCGTCGGCGGTCTTTCGGGCGGCCAGAAGCAAAGGCTTGCGATGGCTTGCGCCCTGATCGGGGATCCCGAACTGCTATTTCTTGACGAACCCACTACAGGACTTGACCCCCAGGCGCGGAGAAATCTGTGGGATCTCGTAGACCAGTTGAGAGCGGCCGGACGAACCATTATCCTGACCACTCACTACATGGACGAAGCCGAGCGGCTCTGCGATCGCGTGGCCGTGATGGATCACGGGCGGGTGATTGCCCTTGGCACTCCGGATGAGTTGATAGCCTCGGTGGGCGGTGAGCAGATCGTGGAGTTTGCAATCGACGCAAGCGCATTTCTTGACACCGCTAAGTTAACGGCAATACCGGGAGTTGAATCGTATCGAATGGACGGTGCGCTTCATCAGCTCTTCGTCTCCGAGCTGCATACCGCCGTCCCGCGCATCTTTGAATCTCTGGCGGCTCAACAGTTGGATTTGACCGAGTTCCGCACCCATTCGGCTACTTTGGAAGACGTTTTCGTATCGCTTACCGGGAGGAACCTGCGCGATGAGTAGCCTATCCCAGAGCTCTCTTTACCAACTTACGATTATCCGGCTGCGATTGTTTTTTCGCGAACCCGAGGCGGTTTTCTGGGTATTCGCCTTTCCTATCCTGCTTTCGATCGGTCTTAGCATTGCATTTCGCAATCGTCCCCCGGATGTGTTGCCGGTGGCAGCTACTACGCGCGAGATCACTCAAGCACTCAACGCTGATAAGAGCTTGAGCGCCACAACATTAGACAAACATGAGGGCAGTAACGCGCTTGCGACCGGAAACGCTCTTCTCCTGGCCGTTCAGCAGCCCGGCGGCATCGAGTTCGACTATGACAATACGAATCCAGACGCTCGCACGGCGCGACTGCTCGCCGAGCGGGCCATCCAGAGAGCCGCGGGTCAACGAGAGCCTGTGGAAATTCGCAATGAGTTAATTCACGCGGTGGGGTCCCGATATATCGATTTTGTTATTCCCGGCCTCCTGGGGATGAACCTGATGAGTTCAGGAATATGGACCTTGGGCTTTTCTGTTGTCGAGGCGCGGCAGAAGAAACTATTGAAGCGGCTGGTTGCCTCCCCGATGCCTCGCTGGCAATACCTTGCTTCATTCCTTCTATCCCGGCTCTTCCTGCTGGCGATCGAAGTCGGGGCGTTTCTTGGCTTCTCTCATTTCGCTTTTGGCGTGCCGCTCAGAGGTCCCTTATGGCAACTCGGTTTGCTATGCGTGCTTGCATCCCTGAGCTTTTCGGCACTCGGGCTTCTGCTGGCATCGCGAGCCAAAAACGATGCAAGCCGCCTCTGGTCTGATAAATCTGACGATGCTGCCAATGTGGATTCTTTCGGGAGTTTTTTTCTCATCCCGCCGTTTCCCCAACGTTCTCCAGCCTTTCATAAGGGCTTTACCCCTTACCGCGGCGGTTGATGCTCTGCGCGGCAACATGCTTCAGGGAACCTCGATCACGCATCTTCTTACTCCTATAACGATCTTGATGACTTGGCTGCTCATAACCTTTTCGGTCTCCCTGGGAATCTTTCGCTGGAGGTAGCCTCGGATAGTTATCCGGCCGAAATCGATGTGTTTGCACAAAAACATTTTTCCTATAGGGATAGACTGAGGCTGGGCTGTATACGCAGCCTCTTTCCATGAAAAGCTGCACATGGCCGCTCTTGTAAAGGAGACGGCAATGGCAGAGATACTTTAGAGGGCTATAGCTTCAAGGATAAATGGGGCAGAACGCCGCCGGGCACCGTTTCCATATACTCTCTATAACCGGCAAGATGCTGTTTGAGAAAACTATCTTCCTTGCGCGCCCGCCAGGCAGTGACGGCGCAGCAGACTGCGGCTGGGATTAATGCCGCCCATGAGCCGATGGCGAGTGCACTAGCCGGAACGGCAATGATATTTGCGAAATAAGCTGGGTGTCTCAGGATGCGATATGGCCCGCGGGTGACCACTCTATGTCCCCGTTCTGCCTGGATGTGAATGAGCGGGGAGTAAAAAGAATTGACGCTCATTGCCCAGGCCTGAAATCCTGAGGCTCCAACAAACATAACCAGAGCAACTACGCTGAGTACGGCGGGTACATTGTTGGAGAGGTGCAGACGGCCCGTGTCCAGGCTTGCCACCACCAGTGTAGCGATGAAGAGGACCACAAGAGCCGATCTCAGTTTTCTATCGGATCGTCCATTCTTCTCCGCCTGCTTCTGCTCGTGAGTAATCTGGGGAGCGATGGCCAGCATCATTGCCAGCAGCGATGGCGCAAACACGAGAATATATGCATTCAGCAAGCGCAGATGTGTACTCCCGGCGACGAAAAGCAATCCCTTGCCAAAGAGCAGCATTAGAATCGCCCACCGGATCAGGACCCCAATTAGATGACCTTTTGTCATGACATACTCTGAAAAGCCTAGTGGAGTGGTTCGGTGCAGAACGCGAAAGTTCGTGGCCGGCAGGCTTCGAACGGACCACGTCGCCCGCCTAGGCCGTCAATGATGCCGGCCATTATTGCTGCCATCTTCTTGAGCTTATCTCCCTCGAAAAACGCTATCGAGAGAATCTGCTGAATGGTGATAATGTTGATCAGAATTAGTAAAGGAAACTGCACGCCATAGCGGCGAAAGATGTGGATAGAGTTACGGGCAGAGTAGTACTGTCGTAGCGGACCCGTATTCCATTGGGTAAGCTTGAGGAATAACAGTTTGTGATCGACCCGTTTTCCAAGCTCGTGGTTGAGCGCAAGTGAAGTGTTGATATAGACCGGCACCCCTTTGCACATGGCCCTGAAACTGTACTCCGTGTCGACATGGTCGATGAAGTAGTCTTCCCTGAAAGGGCCCAAGGCGCGATATGTTTTCGCAGACATTACCGATCCGGAAGTGATAATCGAGGAGCAGCGCAACACACCATCTTTTTGATCCGTAATGGATAGCGCCTTTATGCCAAACCGGTGTACAAGATGCGCCGGAAGATAGCGCTTGACATTGGTGTCGAAGATCTTCGGACCTACCAGGAAATGGAGATTATCCAGAGTACGGCAGACGTCCAGCATGTTGGCACAATAGTTCTCCGGTACTTCTGAATCCTGATCAAAGATAAAAAGTATCTGGCACGCTTTCTCGATCAGCCGTTCGATGCCCTTGTTATATGCCCCGGCGACGCCACCTTGGTTAAAGTTTTCCAGCAGATCGATGCCCTCAGCCCGGATACGTTGATGGAGCCGCGGGTCCGATACCGGTGAGTTGTCGACGGCCACGAGATCTTTCGCTTGCCGTTTGAGGCGGAGCAAGTTGCGAACGTGGGTTTCGGATGGGTTGAAAAGAACTACCAACGCTCCTGGAGCCGGATCTGTAATCATCGTAAGTTCTCTTCAGCCCTCTACTCGCTTGTTGTGAGCCGCGCCGTAGCTGGTCATCGTTGTTGTTCTAATGCCATCGGTGCGGTTCTTACCAAGAGCTCCTGCAGCAACCTTCTCGATCGCAGACAACGCTTTTGTGCACGCCGATTCGCCTGAGTCAACCCTGGACATGAAAGCGGTGCAATTGCGCTGAATGCGCTCATCTTCACAGAGTCTTTGAAGCATTTCTAATATGACCGGACCGCCACTATGCGAATCTGTCTGAAGCCCACATCCCAGACGCTCAACCCGCGCAGCGTTATCGAATTGGTCGTGGGCGAATGGCGTGATGAGTTGGGGTATTCCGGCGGCAAATGCGTGGGACGCAGTGCCGATGCCGCCGTGATGTACCAGTGCGCTGGCGCGCGGCAACAACATACTAAGCGGCACATAGGAGCGGGCCAGAATATTTGGCGTCAGCTGCGGCAATGCCGTGCCTTGCCCGGCGAGAAAAATACCTCTGCGGCCGAGTGTGTTTAACGCTGTGGACGCTGCCGTGTAATAGGACAATCCGTCGACCAGAGTTGAGCCGGGGGTGAACACAATCGGGGCAGGACCTTGGGCTAAAAAGTTCTCCAGTTCGTCATCCATGGTCCGGAACTCTGCTTCGTCAAACAACGGAAACCCGGTTAGCGTAACCTTCGGTGGCCAATCGGATTGCGGTGGGGCGAACCAGTCGGGAAACAGTCCGAGCACACCCTGCGGCGAATGCATCCAACGCCCCATGATGCGCGTAACAGATGGCAATCCGAGCTGCGAACGCAAACGGTTGATGTCCGGTGCGCATATGCGATCCAGCACGCCGCGGTCGAATGCCCATAGAAGGCCCGCCCTCACAGGATAAGGCAGTGACAATGGAATGGTGAACTGCTTGTGGATCGGAGGCACTTTCGCGGATAGGAAAGTTGACGGGGAGATCTGCAGTGAGACCAGGGGCACACCGTGTTTCTCGTGAAGCAATCTTGCACCGAACGCCCATGGATGAGCAGCCATAATGGTGTCGTCATCGGCTTCGGCATACAAGAGGTCGAACAATGGCCGTATCCTAACGGCCACAGCTTTCCACAATGTCTTCAGTGAAGTGCGAGGGTTCCATAACGCAGGATTATTAATCGCGGCATAATATTCTTCCGCAGTTCCAAATGGTAAAAACCTGAGACCACAGCGTTCAACGACCCCCGCGAAAGCCGGACTGGTGCAGAACGATACGCGGTGCCCACGGCTAGCAAACGTGCGGCTTAATCCCAGAAGTGGATGGACATCACCGGACGATCCAACCGCAATGACAATAATGTGCACAATTCCTCCAGCTCCAGATGAATGCTCCGCCTGCAGCGGCAAATCTCAGTAAGCGAGCCCCCAAATAGCGAGAGCGCTTCTCCTAACGGTGTACAAGTGAAAGGCGAAACCCGACCGTGGCCATTTCATCGAAGAATGGACATAGCGAATCTTGCCACACCGCCCTATCAGGAAAAATGCTTTAGACTGCCAGGGAAACACACTCATTCCCTCTTTCCCTCGCGCGCATGCTCTCGACAATCGGATCGCTTCCCAACAAAAACTTCCTTTTAATCTCGCCGGCTGCGCGCCGCGCGTGCGTACTTTCGAGGTCGAGAAAGTGGCCGGCCTCAGCGATCTCAGCAAATTGACTATTTTTGATATGTTTGGCGATGGACTGGACATCCTCCGTCGTGGTGTACTCATCCAGCTTGCCGTTGATAAATAGTACTGGCACTTCAATGGCGGCAAAACGGTCGAAGTATTGGCTTTGATCAAGGTCGAATATCTGATCGATATGGAAGGTGATCTGTTGCTCGTTGCCTTGGATCGTCGATAACAAGTACTGGTAGTTGTGAACTTTGAGCAACCGCGGAAGGTATTTCCCTACAGTGTTGTTGAGCAGCTCCGCAGCTCCGGGAATGTCCTGATCGCACAGC
Organism: uncultured Acidobacteriaceae bacterium; assembly: GCA_963803615.1. GTDB lineage: Bacteria > Acidobacteriota > Terriglobia > Terriglobales > Acidobacteriaceae > PALSA-350. Next base: position 2,953 of record CAWDNI010000066.1, on the reverse strand, counting down.
AAACTGCGAGCGGTGACCATATAACTGTGCATAGCGTTGTTAATGATTGGAGAAAACGAGAGGATGACCGCTTTTTCGACAGTGGGTGGACGCCTTGCCAGCGACAGAAGAGCAGAAACACCTCCCCAGGAAGCGGAAATCATATAGTTCACGTCGAAATAATCGATCAGGTACAGAAGAATGTCAACTTCATCCTCCTTGGTCAAGACGCCCCGACTCGTGTTGTGCTCCCTGGATCTTCCGGCAAAGGGCAAATCGAATAGAACGATATTCACATGATCTTTTAAATTGCGAATGCTCTGACTGAACGAAGTCGTTGTCGCCAATGCTCCATTGACCATGATTGCGGTCTTGGTTGCCCCATCCTTCTTGTAATATTCAAAATGGAGCGAGTACTTCCCCAAGACAGTGATTACTCCCGCGTCCAATTTCATGAGCTCAGCTCCTCCAGATAATCGTGATAGCGACTGCAATTAGATTTATCGGCCCTATCCTGAGTTTCTTGATAGGCACAACGAGTGACATCGGATCGAGTGCCCCGCATCGAAGTAGTGGCAATACGACAGCAGTCTTCTTCGGCGGGTGAAGTGCGGCAGACACACTTCGCACCTGGGCTTGCGATCGAATACAGTCGAGCCAAGCGATCAGATTTCCATCATTCCGCGGAGAGATGGTGGAACTGGACGTATCTTTGTTCGCGCAGTTACAGATACATACTGTGGCAAAAAAGAATGCCGCATGCCTACAAAAGTGTTTCGCAAAGTCCAGTGCTTAACGATTTAAGATGAGCACATCGTAATACGGCAAAGTACAGTGCGCAAGTACAATCTCAGATAAATGCAATATTTAATGTTGCGATTACATTAAAGAAAAAAATGTGGATCCGACGGATACCGCAAGGCCGTAAGATGCAACGAGGGCCAAAAAAAGGAGAGCGCTTGTGAAAAGAAAAATGTTTTTTTTCGAAAGGCTCATGTATGTCGACGGCCTGACGCCTGTGAATTGCGTGATAACCGCAAGAATACGTGGTGACATCAATGCGGAGAGCCTCGAGGCTGCGCTGCGCAAGATTCAGGGCAAACATCCTCTCCTGGGCGCTTGTGTGGTCGAGCAGGATGGTCAACCTTATTTTGCATTTAGTGCAACTCCGCCGAGGATCCCGGTACGGGTTGTCGAACGCCATGGCGACGAAGACTGGCATAATGTAACAGTTGTAGAATGGAAGACGCCTTTCAATATGTATGAAGGCCCGCTGATCCGCATTGCCTGGATCAAATCTGAAGGCATTTCCGAACTGATGCTCATTGGCCACCATTGCATATGCGATGGGGCTTCTCTCATCGCGATCTTCCGCGAGATGCTGCAGCTTTTGGATCATCCCGACGCGCAATTGGATTCTTACCCGCCTTTTCAGTCAATGCACGACTTGGTTCCCCGGGATGTGTCGTCGGATCTGAAGATGGCTCTGCTCGTGAGGAGTAAGGCGGCATTGTTCCGGCTATTCGCCTTGACGGTGAAAACCGTAAAAACAAATCCGCCTGGCGATCATTACCTCATCTATTGGAGGGCGAGCGAGAGCCAGTCCGCCGCTCTAAGCCGCCGATGCAAAGCGGAAGGCGCCACGCCGTACACCGCATTGTGTGTGGCTTTCCTGCAGGCATTTCGTCAGGTGAACGGGACAAAGTTCAAAAATAAGATGATGTGCCCTGTCGATATCCGCAGGTTTGTGAAAGATATTCGAGCTGACATGATGTTCAACTATGCGCCTACCGTCCCCCTCGCGTTGAGCGGCGATGCGCGGGCGGGGTTCTGGGATTTGGCGAGAGCGCTGAAGCAATCGATGTCCGAAAAGATAAGCCGCTTGAATGGTTATGAACATCTGTTAGCGGCCGAACAGCTGCATACATCGATCCCCAAGCTAATCAGTCTTCTGCGGCGAAGTAAGGGCAGCTATGACTTTGCCTTTTCGAACGTCGGACGTCTTGATATGCCGGAAAACTACAAAGCGTTTCGGCTGGAGAGTTTTCTCGGCGTCACCGTCGCTGTTCCATGGAGAAACGCGACTACACTCATAACCACTCACTTTCGCGGACGGACGGATGTGGCGTTCGTTTCCAACGATGGTTTTTTGCCGCAACGGGAAGCGGCCGCGATCCAAGAAAAGGCCATAGGCATGCTGATGGAGGCTGCCGCTGTACCTGTCGCGGCGAATGTATGAGCGGTTTGGGCGAAACCCTTCTGCGTGAGTCATCTTAGCCTTCGATGAGAAGCGCTCCGCTACCCGTCCCGCATCGCCTATTTTGTCCCGCCCGCGCCCTTCTTCACCCCTCAGGCTCTGGGCCGCGGTCTTCTTTTGCTGAGAGCGCCATGCTCTATTGCCAGAGTGAGCCGGAATGCGCTACGTTTCACGAGACGGCACTGAGCCGGACATAACAACCTTGTAACTTAGAGTGACAGAATGAACATCAGTCGTTTCCGCATGCTTACAGCGTTGCTACCGGTGACGAACCTTGCGATCTGCCAGACTTCAGGATCGTCTGCGGAGGGCATCCACAAGATTCGACACGTGATCATCATCATGCAGGAGAATCGTTCCTTTGACAGTTATTTTGGAACATTCCCCGGAGCGGATGGGATTCCCAGAAAAGAGGGAGCCTTCGCGGTCTATAACCCCGATCCGGCAACGGGGCAGTGCACCAGTCCTTATCACCATACCAGCGACGCGAATGGCGGTGGTCATGCATCCTACTCAGCCAACCAGCTTGTGACATAAGCTAAGTTTCCGTAGGCGGTGATACCGCACCTCTCTTATGGCGCCACGTCGAGGGTCAGGTTAACAGTCTGCGAAGTGACATTAGCTCCTGAGGTGGCCGTCGCCGTCACAGTCACCGTCGTGGCGCCCGCCGGCGTGGCATCGGGCCCGAAGCCGCCGCTGCAGCCGGACAGTCCAGCA
>CAWDNI010000065.1:0-39944 GCA_963803615.1 uncultured Acidobacteriaceae bacterium | reverse complement strand
GTGCGACAATTCATCTTGACTTTCTGAAGGCTGCAATTCAATGTGTCACGAAGCCCACCTTCATCGTCAAGCTGGGGTCAGAGATTCTTTTGGACATGGGAGTCGCTAGCACCGAAAACGGACGGCGGCCACAACTCGGTTTGAACAATGACCTTCTGGCGTCTGCTCTCCAGCCGTAGCGCCAACACGGCATCACCTCAGGTTCACTCATGCTGCGCAATTTTGAGGCCTTGGCTATCCAACTGGCCGATTGTTGTAGGGAAGGAACAAAGCGTGGAATCACAGATGGGGTTCGGACTTTGCGCAGTCCTGCTCGGAGGAGCACTCCAAGGCAGTGTATTCCTCCCCATTAAGTTTACTCAACGATGGCATTGGGAAAACACCTGGGCGTGCTTCTCGGCCGTCGCGTATTTACTTTCCCCATGGGCACTCGCCTGCTTACTTGTCCCCCGTTTCCCACAACTGCTCTCGAACGTCACCCCACACGCATTGACAGCCACACTGCTATTCGGGACAGGTATGGGCTGCGGAGCTCTGATGATGGGACTGGCCTATCGGTATGTTGGAATGGCGATTACCTCGCCATTGTCCTGGGCATTTCATCATCGATCGGCTCACTCGTTCCGCTCCTTGTCTTCGCCCCCGACCAAGTTCTTCGGCCCCAGGGGATATCCGTCATGGCTGGTATCGTTATCGGCTTGATCGGTACCGGACTGGTTGCTTGGGCTGCCTGGGAGCGCGATGCCGCAAAAGCAAATACCGGAATAGTTGTACAGTCCGAAACGCTGACCTCGACGCGCAACCTCGTAACTGGATTAGGCCTCGCCATCGCTTCAGGCTTGCTCTCGTCGTGCGGCAACTTAGGGTTCGCATTCGCAAACCAGATTAGTCAGAGGTCCCGGGAAACGGGGGCGGAATCCATAGGAGCAGCGAGCGCCACATGGGCAGTGATTCTGATTCCAGTATTCCTCTGCAATTTTATTTATAGTTTGTACCTGCTCCGAAAAAACAAGAGCGCTCATCTATTTCGCCAGGCTGGAACAGCCCACTACTGGGGATGGGGCATATTGATGGGAGTCGATTGGATAGCGGGAATGACCGCCTATGGCGCCGGTGCGCTCCGCTGGAAAAAATGGGGACATCAATGGGCTGGATCCTGTTCGTCTCTTTCATGATCATTGTCGCAAATGTCTCGGGAGCGCTTACAGGTGAATGGAAGGGATCGCGACCAAAAACTCTGCTAATCATGGGAACGGGCATCGCTACATTGATGGCGGCGATTGTTGTCGTCGGTATGGCAGGAGCTTACAAGTAACCAGACGTTGGTTCTGCAGGGCATCACTCTGGCGAACCCGTTTGTAAACGCAAGCTGCTGGTTACCTAATTACCCACACAGAATTGTGAAGGGCGTTTCAGTTGAACCAGCCAGCATGTCGAAATCATAAAAGGAGCATCTGAAATGGAAGTTGACCGACGTAAGTTTATTGGAATTTCGGCGGCAGCAGGGCTCAGTTCGCTGTGGGGTCATCTTCTGTGAACGCATTCGCCGATGCAGAAGCGGACCCCGAAGGGTATCGCTTCCGCATCGCCTTCGACGCCTGGATCAACGACGTGAGGAATGAAGCGATGACTCTAGATAATTGGCCCTATGGCGTTTTCGATGATCAAACTGTAGATGGGATTGTGAAGGCCCTGGACGTACAGAGTCAGGCCGGATACACCGTTGTCGATCTTCTGGGGCTTTGGACAACCTATGCGTGGCCGCTTGACATCGAGCATGTGGTGGATAAGGATCAACAGCGTCGAATCGCCCGAATCGTGACGCTGCCGACGACCGGAAGATGAAGGTGATTTGTTTTCCAAGCGGTATTTTGAATTGGGGCTTCGACAAAATCCTGCAGGCCCATCCAGAGCTTGGCACCGATAACAAACATGAGATGAACCCGTTTAAAGAGGAATCCTGGAAATGGCTATACAGAGTCTTTGATTATGCGGCGGATAACTACGACATAGATGGATTCCACCTGGAAGCCGCTGATCAGGGTCGTTGCAAAACTCCGGAATGCATGGAGAATTGGCCGGACAATGTTGCCTATTATTGCTATGTAACTGGAAGGTTAGCGGATTACCTGCGCCAGAAGCATCGGCACATGCTTCTGGTAACGACAATTCAAGGATTCAGTACTTGGGGAAAAGGCTTCAGCGCTGAGCAGGTGGAACGTATTGTTGATCTGAGTAAGAAGGTTGACTGCATGTTCGACCAGGGACACCGCGGAACCTATGTATCGCCGAGCGACTGGGTGGTTTTATCCCGAAACTGCATTGCGCTTATGGGACGTCTGGCGGCATCTGGGTCTACCCCCCACAGAGGTGGAATCGTACCCGATGGTTTTTACCATATGTACAGCGGACCGGCCAACATATGCGAGAACTATATCAAGCTGGAGGACGGGGGGTGATGTACTATCAGGGTCCGGTGGAGAACCCCAGCACAGAGGTCAACATGGATTTCGGAGGCCGGATGATGACACAAACCGCAAAGAGCATTGACGACATATTGGGGGAAACCCTGGAACATCTGTACCAGCCCAAGAGCAGCTCGGCTCTGCAGAAGCTCATAGCAGTTTATAAGGGGGCCGAAGATGCTTACTTTGAGCAATGGAATCAACAGCGAATTGAAGAAGCGCAAAAGGCTCCGCCGCCTGGCGAACTGCATCTCACAAACCTATTCGGTGCCTCTCCCGGCGCCTCGACTTATTTGATGGAGCCGCTTCTAGATACTCAAGGGCGGCTCAAATACAAGCAAGACCTCACTTCTGTATTTCGCGACCTTTCAATTATTGAAGATGATTTTCACGATGGCGGGAGAATATTGCGAATGAAACAGGGGATCTCGGAAGCTCTGGTCGATATCAACAACATCGGAAAGTCTAAAAACGAAAGCGAAGTGTGGGATGACCAGCGCGTCGGGCGGCAGTACTGATCCACAACAGCGGGGAGCGATCGGCGATTGTTGGCGAAATTGCTTGAACGGCAGCGGCAACCGGCATTTGGGCCTACCTCCGTCCACTCTCGTTCTTGGCAGAAAGGAAAAAATCATAAGCCCGCTCAGGAGTTTCGTCCTCATGTACTACCCTTCTCACTGCTTGAATCATGGCCATAGGCGATTCGGACTGAAAAATGTTGCGACCCATATCAACGCCTAGGGCGCCCTGCTGTACCGACTTGTACGCCATTTTCAAGGCATCGAGCTCGGGGAGTTTTTTACCGCCGGCAACGACGATGGGAACCGGACAAGAAGCTGTCACAGTTTCGAAGCCTTCTTCAACAAAGTAAGTCTTTACGTAGGCGGCGCCTAGTTCCGCACAAATACGGCACGCGAGCCGCATGTATTTCGCATCCCGAACCAGCTCCTTGCCGACAGCGGTCACTCCCAGAGTGGGCACCCCGTAGCGGTTTCCATCGTCTATCAGCCGTGTCAGGTTGTGAATGCTTTGGGTTTCGAACGATCCTCCGACAAAGACCTGCACCGCCATCGCCGAGCCATTCAGACGGATAACGTCTTCAATATCCATCGCAATCTGTTCGTTAGACAGCTCTTTCAAGATGCTGGGACCACCGCTGGCTCTCAACACAATCCCTCCGGTATAGGAGGGCGGAACAAGAGAACGTAAAATTCCGCGCGTCAGCATGACCGTGTCTGCATAGGGGAGCAAAGGCAGAATGTTTACGTCCACTCGTTCCAAGCCTGTAGTCGGCCCCTGAAAGTAGCCGTGGTCCATGGCTAGCATCACGGTGCGGCCGGATTTTGGATTGAAGATCCGGGAAAGGCGGTTCTTCATGCCCCAATCAAGAGAATTGGAGCCCTTTAAAAAGAAGGCTTCGTTCTTCTGTGGAGTTTCCAAATAGAAGTTCTTTGCATCCGGATTGTTATCAATGTCAGCCATTGGAGTCTCTATACACGTCAGTTCGTCTTTGGCTCAATAAACTTATCCTGAGCTTTCACGCCAAGCTGAGCGGATAATTTTTGAATGTCGGCAAAAATGCGGAATCCGTGTTCCCCATAGCAATCGAGATAGTTAGCTGTCGGCTTCCCATTCAAGATCAAATCGCCAATCTGCTCGGCTTTCGCCAACGCTTCTTGCAGGAGCTTGTTCTTTTCGCTTCCCGTGGCGTTTTCCGCGGCTTTCTGCAGTCTCTCTAAATCGTAGAGGTCTGCTTTCCTTAGGGTTGCGGTGCGAATTTGTTCCAGACTCTTGCGGTATTCCGGTTCAGAACCCGAGTATTCGTCCAAAGCCTGTTTTGCTAGAGCCGCAGCATCATTGGCAGGTCCGACCCATATGGATGGATAATGATCCGTTGGCGGCGGCGACAAGGACAACGTCTTTGCGACCAGGGCACCAACCCGCTTCCCATACATCGACTGACTCGCGTATTCCAGAAACCCATGGTCGGAAACCCCCTCTGGTCCGCTCGATCTCCAACTGTATTGCGCCAGGATGAGAGGATAGATTTCGTCACCATACCATTCGAACCCATAGCCGGTTGCTCCGCGAAGGTGCAGCTTGGCGGCGGCCCGGTGCTGTGCGATTTCCCATTCCAGCGAAGCCACCGGAGCGTCGCCGCGGGTTTCCGGATCATTGTTGATGTACAAGACGCGATTGTAAAATGCCGCGTCGCCGCCGATGTTGTCGGAGTGACGATAGGTCTCCGGGTTAGCGATGTTTACCCATTTTTCGAATTCCGATCCTTCAATTGGTCCATCTCGAGGCGCCCGTGGCCCCTGCAGAAAATAGACCTTTTGGGGAATCATTCCCCGGAACTGGCGGAGGGCGTCCAGGGTTCCCGGACCCCAGCCATACATTTCAACGATCCTGTGGTAGATTAACCCGACATCGGAGTTTGGCTTCTCCTCAATAATCACGTGGTAAAGGTCGTTCAGGATATCCGCGTCCGCCCGGACCCGAACAGGCAATGGAGTCAGTTCAGGAACAGAATTTGGAGAGATCCCTTCGTATCCTGTCCAATACTTGGAGACACATTCGGGCTTGGTGCAGACCGAGCTACGCAGCTCGATCATCTCGAAAGTAATTCCATCGAAACCCATCTGCATAATCCTGCGCAAGGAGTCACGCAGATACTGGCGGGCTGCTTCATTGCTGAGGTCGAGGGCATAGGTTTTACCAGGGAAAATTTGGGAGTTTGGATGCTCTCGAGCATATCCGCCATTGAAGGTATTGAGACCGATATAGGCATTTACTCGTATACCGCGATCCTGAGCATAACGAATCAGCGCTGGAAGAAACTCTCGGTCGATGTTCGGATGAGTCATTCGAACGATTGCCGTTTTCCCAGTCTCCGGGTCATACGTCTTCACAGGAATGTTGGCGAGTGTTGTTTCAGGATATTTGGAAAACGTAAATGGCCAATAACCATAAATGCAAAGGTCAATGCCGTTGATTTTGTGGCCCAAGCACCAGTCGATAAACCAGCGCCACTGCTCCTCATTCCACAGCTGTGTTCCAAAGCCGAAATTGATGGAGCCATAATGGGCGTACCAGGCGAAGGTCATATCAACGTAGCGATCAGGCACCTCCGGGTAGTCCTCAATCTCCAAGAGCGGGAGGCGTAGTTTCCGGCTCCGACTGGCTCAACATCTGAAGTAGCGTCTGGACACCATAGAGGGTTCCTTGTCCGGTACGCCCCATGATTACGATTTGCTGGCTGCCGATTTGGAGAACGTAGCCCTGGGAATTAAGATCACGCAAAGCCCTGGCTTCACTAGAACTGAGCCAGAAGGAGACATGCCGTGTATCTTCGATGGAACCAAGGACGATGTGGACGTGCTTAGCTGCATGCGCAGGGACCATCGCCTCTTTTTGAAAAAACCCTTGCAACTGCTCCAGCCCGAGTTTTTCTTTGGCGCCTGCTCCGGGGAGCAAAGTAATATCCGGCGTTGACGTAATGGTTAAGGTTCCAGATTGGACCGTGACTTTTTGCGGATAGGGTACGAGGTTGTAGCGCTCGAGCGGAAGCTGTCCATTTTGGGAAGAGTCGCTCGCCTGAGCGGCACAAGTCACGGCGAAAGCAAGTAATAATGCACTGGCTATAGTCCGTCTCATTCATGCGCCTTTTAACTTGCCTGTTTCGTCCGCCGGGTCACATTTCGCAAACGTCTCCAACAGGTTCGCCGAAATATCCTTTTCGCCAATCGTATGTTGTTGAGCATCTCATGATGATTCAGCTTCTCTGCTCTATTCTCAGATTTTCGTGGTTTCTCTGAGCTCGAGATCCCAACACTATGCGAACTACCACCTAATCACTGATCGACGGTCCATACAAACATAATTTACTCACCACAACGGTCTAAACTTCTTGCCGATTGGTGCACTGATGGTCGAAGCGCGGCGGCACTTAGCCTCTTCTGCGCCACGGAAGGGAAATCACATCTTTCCAAGATTTTTAAGGTTGAATTCTGCTATCGTTACCCCGAATAATCCGTTCTTATATGGGGAGAATGCGGCAACAGCCGGCTGTTTTGGCTTTGGGGCGCCTGTTCCGGCATAACTCCCCTCGGCGGTGGCTCTAAACGTGGCGCCAGTCGAATCCTCGAACTTATTATCAAATGGGCGTTCAGCTCCGTCTTTGTCAAGAACGATCATGGATTGACTTTGAGCCGCTTGTTCATAGAAATCGTATAAGACGGTTCTTTCACTATTTCCCTGATAGCGCACGAGCTGAGGTTGGCCCCAAAAGCCCCATTTCCAGCTTGGCCACGCAGGATCGAACGCTCGGCTGTAATTATCAGTAACAAATCGAACCTGAAGAGAAGTGTCAGAGACCTCTGCAGCCCTGTCCAGCGGTATCTCCCAATGACGCCATCCGCTGTCCTTCTTCAAGAGGGCGCGCCTGAAGATCGTCTGCCAATGAGAATTCCGGTAGACCTGAATAGTAAAGACCGTTCCCAGGCAGAAGTAATCAACCGGATCGCTGAGGCCGAGGCTCGTAATTATGCAGAGGTCTCCGGCGCGCCGCACCCGTTCAGCGGGAACTAAATCACTCATCTTCTCCCATCGAACGCAATCCGGGGGAGTGGCAAGGCTGCGAAGCGCGCCAGGAGGTTGAGTTCTAGAGTGGCTGATTTGATCCGGAGTTAAGCCAGTTCTTTCGAGAACCTGATCGCAAAGGGCTTTCAGTTTCTGCGTTACCTCGGCCCCTTTGCTACCCACGGTATAGTCGTCGTCATAATTACAGTAGTAAAGCACCTGGCTCTCTTTGGCTTCGTCGCCTGCCGTGGACAGGTCTGCCCAGATTGTCGCAAGATCGCCTTCACCGGCAGCCAGCATGGCGTTCGCTCTGCGCCAGCGGAAGGCGGCATCCGAAAGCAATTGAGAGCGACGGGTTGAGACGGTCAGCAAGCGCAGCCGTTCTGTTTTGAAAAGATGGTCTTTAGCGGCATCATGTCCATCCCATGCGAACTGGCCGGAAGCATAAACAGGGGTCGTAAGATTGGGCTCTCCTCCTGTAAACGAGTTGTATGCGGCGCGCGCGAAGACATCGGCTGGGTCAGCCATAGCAGCCAACAATTGCGCTTCCCGCCTGAGCGGTCCGCCCAAATAGATACCAGTACCCCAGGTCGAATTGTCGCCAGGCGTTACCATCCATTCGTTCACGCACGAATTGATCGAGTAGGCCTGAGCGGCCATCTGGCCTGCGGCATCTCCGTAGTACCGGCGGTAGGCATAATCCAAAAAGCCGAAAGCATCCTCGTTGTTGATCCCAGGAACGCCGGTGTGTCTCCATTGGTATTGAGCAGCCAAATAGCCGAAGACCTCCGTATTAGTCCATTGGAAGATGTAACCCATTGCACCGAAGCCGCCAGCTTCGTAAAGCCTCTGCTGTTTGTCTCGTTCCTCCGCCAGATCGATCCCGGTTGGATTGTGGTCTCGGTCGTTATTTATGGAAGCGATGCGATAGCGCCCGCTCGCCGCACCTCCTCGGCCGCCCAGAGTAGCCACGCGATCGCCGCCAAGGAGTTGGACATATTCCTTTTCGTGGTCTTCGTGGATAATGAAAGGCAATTTGCGTCCATGCTTCTGGTCGAGAAGATCGAACCAGCGCGCCCGCTCGTCCATCGAGGTTACCTCTTGCATAATCCGGTACTGCAGGATATGGGCAATCAGGTATATCTCCGGGTGGACTTCAAGAGTCTGCGCTTCGCTCTGGATAATTTTGTCAAACTCTCGAAATAGCCATGCATAGTACTCGAGATGAACGCCGAGAGGAGGCTTCAGGCGGTCGGTTTCAATCACTGAGGAGAAGCCGTACTGGCGGGACCACGGCGCCCAAAACGTCCGATAACACTCCTCGTTCTGGTTGGGTACGTGGTGCGTCTCAGGATCCTCAAAAACAAAGCCATTGAAACCAAGTTCTAATATCCGCCGGATAAACGCCCGCCAATAATCCTCCAGGCCTGGACTGAAGGGGAGGGCCTCGGCCATCGGGCTTTGCGCATCGCTTTCGCGATGCTTCTGAATATAAGTGCCGTTGTAGGTGTTCTTCCCTATATAGGCGTGTACCTTAATTCCGCGAGCGTTCGCGTATCTGATCAAATCGGGAAAGAACTCTTGGCGAATATTGGGGTGGACGTAGCGGCGGGGTGTCTTCTGGCCAGTCTCTGGATCGTAATAGAGTGAATCGTACTGATCGGTAGTCTCCTCATAGCCTGGCAACGTGAATGGCCAGGCTCCATACATACAGACTGCCCATGCGTTACATTTATGCAACAGCGTCCAGTCAGCCAGCCATTTCCACTCAGGTTCTGACCAGTTTCCGATATCAAATCCTTCATATCGCGCAAAGCACGCATACCAGGCAAGTTGCGGCGACAAGCAGCGCCATTTCAGGTCGGGCCAGTCTCTGATCTGCAAACAGGGTAAATCACTCTTGCTTTGCCGCTGAGCTTCGATCAAAAGCTGATTGATGGTCTGGACCCCATAGAGCATTCCTTCTCCACCCTTGCCGACAACCGTGACGCTCTGCTTTGTAATGCGAATCACACTTGCCTCAAGGCTTGTTTTATTCGCGGCAAGCCATTGGCTGTCGGAAGCAGAAAGCCATTCGCTTTCATAGCCATCTTGCAGTGAGCCCAGATTCACGATTAGCTCGCCGGAGCGGTCACCTGTGTATTGAAGAAGTGAGTCAATTGCAATTTGAAGTGTCTGCGTTTTCTTCTGACCAAATCGAAACTGCGGCACCCCGATCGGTACTGATCCTGGCGTGAGGGTTACATGCTGAGGAAACGGCAGCAGACCCAACATGGGAGGCTCTCCCTCTCCGAAGTTGCCGACAGCCACTCTCTCTTCAGGTAAAAGGCGAACTCCTGTCAATGACGCCAAACCAGTCGCAGACGAACTGATTATGAATTCACGCCGGTTCATCGGGAAAACCTCACGATCAAGTCCGCACTTCTTGGAACTGATTTCTCCAAAACTCAAACACAAAGATCTGCGGATCCTCTTTTCAGGTAAGCTGCAAGGGACCGCCGGTTCAGAGCGCGCCGTCCTCTAACTCGTGCGTGGGGATACAGTCTTATTGATAAACAGGGCAACCTCCTGCGCGATCCTATCGGCCGAGCGGATCGCCGTGTCGGCACTGGATCCGGCAATGTGAGGCGTCAACGTTACATTATTCAACGCGACAAGGGGGTGGTTTCGGTCAATGGGCTCGACATCGTAGATATCCAATGCCGCTCCGGCAATCCAGCGTTCCTTCAGTGCTCGGTAGAGCGCACCATAGTCAACCAGGGCTCCCCGAGCGGTATTGATGAGGTAGGCCGACTGTTTCATCATTCTTAACTGCGTCTCCCCGATCATCGCAACGTTTTCTTGGGTTGCGCGAGCATGCAAGGAAACGATATCCGCTTGCTCAAGGATGGTATTCAAGTCAACCTTCCGGACCTCCAATGCTTCGAAGACATGAGAAGGTACATAGGGATCAACCGCTAGAACGCTCATACCAAGACATTGCAGCATCGGCCCCAGTAATTGCCCTACACTGCCGAAACCAATCAAACCGGCGATCTGGCCCGAAAGTTCCTTGGGAGCCTTCTCGAAACGATAGAAATCTCCACGCCAGATGCCGCGCTTCATGTCAGAATGGCATTCCGAAATCTTCTTCATCTGCGCGAAGATCAGGCCCAGCGTAAATTCGGCAACTGCCCGTGAATTGCGGCCCGGGAGGTTCACGACCTTGATCCCCTGCTCCTCGGCCGCCTTGACGTTGACGCTAACGGGGCCCCCGCGCGCAACGGCGATTAGCTTCAACTTCGGTGCACTAACGATCATCCTTCTCGTGACAACCCCATAGTCCGTAACGATGATGTCGGCATCTCTCGCCTCAGGGATCATGGCATCCACGTCTCCCACCCCTTCGTGGACCTCCTCCACATCCTTCAACGGATCGTCCGGCCAGGAGGTTTCAATCGTCTTGTATCTGACATCCTGTACCCCTGCGAGGTGAGACTCGAGCGCCTTTCGGAATAGTTCGTGAGTGACGAAGAGATCGCCGATAATTAGAATCGTCCAGCCTGCATTTGCCATCACACGCTCCCTTTGCCGGCTCCAAAATTTGGCCTGGCCTCGACCCTAGATTCCGGGTGCTCTCCACATTGGCGTCAGAAAACCGTCATTGACTACGTCCATGAATTTGGCGAATACTTTGCGCCAGCGGGTGAAGTGCTCCAGATAATCCCGGTGAATGCCCATGTCCGGCTCGAAGGTCTTTTCCGTGTGAACCCATCGTTCAACTGCTTGGTCATAATCCTTAAACAAACCTGCACCAACGCCGACGCACATTGCGCAACCCAACGACGTAGCCTCCTTCACGATAGGAACCCTGATGGAAACGCCGAATACGTCGGCGACGATCTGAGGCCACAAAAAACCTTTCGCCGCTCCGCCGCAGAAGGTCACTTGCTTTGGTACTGCTCCCGAAATCTCCTCCAGAACGAGCAAGTTGCCATAGGCAACATAGACTGCGCTTTCCCATAATGCACGGATACACTCCGCCTTTCCGGAGGTGTAGGGGACTGTATATGTCGAAATTTACGAAGGATGGAGACGCATGTTTCCAGGATTTCGAGTTGTGGATGTCGGAGAAGAGGCCTATGACGCCGTTTGAGCCGGGAGGCACTTTCGCCGCCATCTGCTCCATCAGAAGATAAGGGTCGAGCGCGTGTTCCTTGGCAAGCCGTACTTCTTCCTGGCAGAAGGCATCCCGAAACCAACGAGCTTGTTGACCAATGAGAAAACCAAGGCCTTCTGTCATCCATCGGTTGGGCAAAACATGGCAGAGCGTTCGCGGGCGAAAGCAGGAATCAATGAGAGGGCTATCCCAGATAACCGCTGTCTGCCAGAATGTGCCGCCCACCAGGGCCCAGTCTCCGGGCTTGTAATTTCCTGTTCCGAGGAGCGCCAATTGAGTGTCAGCTCCACCGGTAAGTACCGGCGTACCTTCCATCAAGCCAGTGGCTCGAGCAGCTTCTTCACTTACTCTTCCAATTTCGGTCGCGGGTTCATAGACGGGAGGGTATATATCCTTCGGCAGGTGGCACATTTCGATGATCGCCTCTGACCAATTCCGGGATCGAAGGTCAAATATTCCGGAGCTGGAACCTGCGGTCGGATCAGTCACGATATTTCCGCAGAGCTTAAAGAGCACCCAGTCGCTGATCATGCTCATGCAAGAGATCTGTTTGAAGATTTCGGGGTCGTGTTTTTGGATCCACGCAAACCTGGGCGGCGAAATGATATTGAGCCAGTCACCGCCAATTTGATATACATTCTCGGCGATACCCATACCTAGCATTTCGACGACTTCTTCCCGAGCCCTTGCATCTATGTTGGGGCAGGCCCAAATCTCCCTCCGCTGGCGATCGTACAAGACCATTCCTTCGCGCATACTGCTGGAGGAGACACCGAGTATTTGAGACGAATTAATCTCAGCCTTTTCTAACGCCTCGCGGACACATGCTGACAGAACTCCCCAAGTCTCCTGTGTGTCAAGCACTTGAGAGCCGGGGTATTGTCGCAGGATCTTCGGCAGCCACTCCTTCTGCGCGAAAGAAATCTCATGCCCATCGCCATCGAAGATCACGGCTTTGCCGCTTCCGGAGCCCACATCGATAGTCAAGATATAAGTGTTTGGAAAGGACTGGCTATCCAGCGTGGGCGCTCTCTCAGTCACAGCTTATCCAATCTCAGTCGAGAACCACATCCTGTTGCCTATTGGCGGATTCCACCAGCGCAATAGCGACTTGAATCCCTTCCATCGCCTCCTCCGCCGTTACAACCTTTGGTTTCTCACCCTTGGCGGCGCAGGAAACGAAGTAAGACAATTCCCCCGCCAAACTTCCCTGTACCGTGCCACGTATGCGAGGAGCTACGACTGTATCCGGAACGTCAAACCCTGTCTCCATCCAAAAACTCAGCCCTCCCGGCACTAGATCGAGTGAAGCTATCCCTTTGTCTGTGATCAGATGAAGCGTGTCGCTACTGAAAATTCCCACTTGATCGGGTGTCAACCATGTGGTCTCGATCATACCGAGCGCCCCGCTGGCAAATTCTATGACTCCCCACATAACGTCGGGTGTCGTTCCCTGCTGGACCGTTCTTTGATAGCCTCGTACACGCTTAACTCTGCTTCCTGCGTACCATAGAAGCAAATCGATATCGTGAACCCCAACGGAAAATACGGGATGGGCGCGCGAGTATTTTTGAAAGTTTCCCTTGGTGCGATTTCTACGCGCCTGGATAGTGACAACGTTGCCCAGCTCACGATTTTCCAATTTTTCCTTGATCAAGGCATACCGCGTGTCGAAACGGAGAAGGTGGCCAGGCATCAAGATCACGTTTGCGCGCCTTGCCGCTGTGATCATCCGCTCGATATCGGCAACAGCCCTCGCCATCGGCTTTTCCACCAGAATGTGCTTTCCCGCCTTCGCCGCTGCCTCGACGGGTTGAACATGATCGGATTCCGGAGTTACGACGCTTACAGCGTCTAACTCGCTCAAAGCACATAACTCTTCGTAACTGTTAAACCAATGAGGAATCCCGTAACTTCTCGCAACTCCCTCAGCGCGTCCGGGAGACGAATCAGCCACGGCGATGACTTCGGCATGGGGTAGTGCGCTATAAGCTTCGAGGTGGTTCACTCCCCATGCCCCGACGCCAATTACGCCAACCTTAGTCTTCCTCACCCTGGCGCCTCCAACTGGTTCTTCAATTCATTACTGTAACGTTTTTTCGCCTGCCGCTCGGCCCCGCAGTACATCGTAGGCAGCCAGCGCATAAATCTTACAAGCCTGAACGATGCTTTCCACGCCTACCCATTCGTTAGCTGCGTGGCACACGGAAATCATGCCCGCTCCGTAGGATGGAATTGTGGGAATGTTCGCATTTAACTGAAAGTTTGGCGAGTCTGTCCCTGCGGGATAAATGCTGAAAGGGGGCTGGAAGCCCAGCACCTCCTGGGACGCCTTAGCCAGGGCTTGTGCGATCGGCAGATCGGCGCTAACCTCCGTGGGGGCGATCCAGTCCCCCGGAGTAGGCGCAAGGTCAACCTCTACCTTTAAGGAGGGATCTTCTCTCTGCCGGTCTTCCAGAAACATCTTGATATCTCGAAGCACCGTTTCCTTTTGCATGCCGGGAACAGTTCGAATATCTGTTCCAAACTCCGCATATCCCGGATAAACTCCAAAGTACACCCCGCCTTTGAGACGTACTCCCAAGTTGACCGTGATTCCCGTAGGGCAAAGGGGATGAGGAGTGAAGTTCAATTTCAGGTCGCGGCTCATCCGCAACATTAACTCCGCGAGCTTTAGGCTGGCATTCACCGAGGGGATCCGATCCGACAAGCTGCTGTGCATCTGCGTCCCATAGACTTTGATGTTGAAGCAGCACACTCCGCGGCAGCCCAGGTGAATATACTCCCACTCCCGCGTGACGCCGGGAGGCTCCCCGATAACAGCCATGTCAGCTTTTAATCCATATTGGGTCGATAAGAAATGCGCTCCGTATCGGCCGCCTCCCTCCTCGTCAGCCACAAGCGCCAGCAGCAGGCTGCCTTCAAGGGGAGCTACTTCTTTGAGCGCCGCGGCAGCATATACGAACGCCGCCACGGCAGCTTTCATGTCAGATGCACCCAGCCCATACAGCCTCCCATCCGAAATTATCGGTCTGAAGGGGTCGCTTTTCCATTGACTCCGCACATCCCCCACCGGCTTCGTATCGGTATGCGCCACGTACAGAAGGGTCGGCCCATTTCCGCTTCCTTGCAGCCGGTACAGCACGTTTGGTCTCTCGGGGATCTCGCTGGCAACGACAGCTCCGCTCAGCCCGATCCGTTCGAGTCTGTCCAAGATAACTTTGGCAATTCTCCTTTCGTCTCCAGGAGGCGTTTCGCTCGGAGTAGCGATGAGCTCCTTTGTGAATTGAAGCACCTCATCCGCCCGGTCATCGATCAATTGCATCAGCATGTTTTCAACCGTCATGGCTGTTCAACCATCTGGACACCGCCTCATATGCACAGAGCATGAATTCTAGACATCGCGTACTCACATCACAAATACAATTTTCTTACCAGCGCAGTCTAAAGCGGTTACGGACTGGATGAACAGGGGCGCCCTTCATTGCCTCTTCTGTCCCCCGCCCATTCTGCCCCTTCGGGCCCATCTATGAGCCCGTAAAAAAGGGCGGGCTGTTCCTGCTCTTCCTTGCGCAGATCCGAGACATCTATAGACTCTGTCGTTCCTAATCATAGGGAGTTGTGGAGGTATCCCGCACCAAATCGCGAGCCGACGCCACATTGTGCTCAGTCCCGTCGCAGACAATCGATCTCAGAAGTGATACCGTCACCCGCCCCGCTCCGGAATGCGCCGCCCCATGGCAGAAGCTGAGGTGGGCGACCATGTAATTCTCATTTCACCCGCTAATTAGCATCAGTCCTGCCTACGGCTGCGATAGCTGGCTGAAGCATAGTGAGCTTATTGGACCAATTCGGTGAGTTTATTTTTCTTGACACCCTGTGAATACGAAGTGAACATGGGCAGCAACCCTGGCCCCGATCCCATGCGTTTTGGAGGGACATCATGCCGTGCAAGGACAGCAACGTGGCATATAACTATTGGCCATCTTTTACCGGGACTTCTCGTCTTGTGTCTAGTTCTGCTCCCGATGGCATCCTTCGCTCAAATTGGAGCGTCTGGTCTTGCCGGGACAGTCACTGACCCAAGAGGGGCCGGTGTGGCTGGCGCCAAAATAACGGCGACGAACGAGGCGACCAATGTGCAAGCGAGCACCACATCCTCGACAGCCGGGACGTACGAAATACGAAATCTCATCCCGGGATCCTATGATGTGTCGGCCGCACTATCGGGCTTCAAGACCAGCGTGACCAGGCATGTTGTCACAGAAGTTGACAAAGTATCAACTGTGAACATTCAACTGACGATCGGGACCGTCTCGGAATCCGTCAACGTGAATGCTGCGGAAGCCGTGCAACTCGACACAGAGTCCAGTACGGTGGGGCAACTGATCACGACAAGGCAAATTGAAACTGTGCCGCTCAACGGCAGGAACTGGATATCTCTGAATTATCTGACACCCGGCGCGGTCGTATTTCATGGCACCACAGCCGGCGAGAGTGTGACCGCCGCTGTCTATCCACAAAACGTAGTCTTCAATGGACTGAGAGGCGGGAATAACGCCTACTACATGGACGGCGCATATTTGCCGGCGTTAGAGACTCAGGTCATCCTGATTATCCCTCCTCTTGATGCCCTGGGTGAGTTTCGCATACAGTCTAGTAACTTCAGTGCGGAGTTTGTGGGGGGCGCAGGAGGCGTGGTAAGCGCCACCACAAAGAATGGCACTAATGCTCTTCACGGCAGTGCCTGGGAATACCTGCGCAACGATGTGCTCGATGCGAGCAACTACTTTTCCAGCGGAATAGCTAAGCCTCCTCTTAAGCGAAACCAATTTGGCGCCGTATTGGGCGGTCCTATCGTCAAGAATCGCGCCTTTTTCTTCGGAGGCTATGAAGGATTCAGGCAACGGAAAGGCGTGACCTTGGTAGGAGACTACCCGACAGCCGCTGAACGCAGCGGCAATCTTTCCGACAGCTCGACACCGATTGTGAATCCTCTGACTGGCCTGCGCTTTCCAAATAACCAGATCCCGGTCAACCCAGTAAGCGCCAAATACATCTCCGATTGGCTTCCGCTTCCCAACACAAACGTCCCGGTAGGCCAAGGCAATTATCGGATTAACGCACCTCAGCCAATCAATTACGACACTTACGTGGGACGAATCGACTATACCCTGAGTGACAAAACGAGTATGTTTGGCCGTTATTATTACACTACGGCTAGTTCATCTACTCCGTGGTATATTGCCGGTTTTCTCCGTCCTGTTGTGAACAAAGGGCAGAACGCAGCATTCCAGGCCACGCGCACCTTCAGTCCAACGGCGGCTGGGCAGTTCCGCTTCTCCTATAACCGCACCTTCCAGGACGAATCAACGAATAACTCCAAGGGTGTCGATATGTTGACCGAGTTAGGAGTCGCCTCGGGCGCCCTGGGCTTTTCCAACTCCCCTGCCGATTCCCTTAAAGCTCCCCCGAGCGTAAGCGTAACAGGATATAGCGGGTTTGGAGGCTCCCTCTTTGGCCGGCCCCGGCAGTTCTACGGCAATAGTTACTTCTTTGATGTGCTGTATTTTATAAATCGCGGATCCCACAACATGAGAATGGGAGGTAATGTAGACCGCGAGTTTCACAACTTTCCCGAGGACATTGGGCCGACAGGGACATGGGGGTACATCGGAACATTTAGCGGATCTCCTCTGGCCGATTATCTCTTGGGTTACCCAAGGAGCGTAAGTGTCACCTCTGGGCTTTTTCATCAAGACCTATGGAGATGGCAGGATGGGCTCTGGTTTCAAGACGATTGGAAACTGAGTCCTAACCTAACTCTGAATCTGGGACTCAGATGGGATTGGGACCAGAGGTGGGTAACACATAGCGGAACGTTGTCCAATTGGGATCTATCCACTCCACCCATAGCGGTAGAGGTCTTTCCGATCGCCAAGGTTGCCGCCTGCCCGTCGGGCATTTGTGCTCCACTTTCTCCGTTCGGCGCTCAGTTGGTGACCAATTCAAAATCCCTCTGGTCGCCACGGGTGGGATTCGCTTACCACCTGCGTGAAAACTCTGTTTTACGAGGCGGTTATGGGATATATTGGCAGCCATTGACCACCGATCCGTTTGTAAATATGTCACTTAATCCTCCCTTTGTGGCTAGATTTGCAGCCACCTATCAGCTTTCTAACCTCTCCACTTTCAACCTGAGCAACCCATTGCAAGGCACCAATGCTGCCGGGATAAGCGCATCGGGAACAGAGCCGTATATCGATGATGGAAATGTCCAAGAATGGAATTTAGGCGTCGAACAATCATTCGGCGCCACTGTGCTCTCGCTAGGTTACGTCGGGAATAAGGGGACTCATCTTTTGGGAGGCGGCTTCTCTAATGTGGCGCCTCCAGGTCCCGGACCGCTTATCCCGCGACAGCCTTTTACAAACGTTTCGGTAGGGTTGGCGGGTTCACAAGGGGATGCCAACTATAACGCATTACAGGCGCGGTTGGAACGCCGGTTTTCCCGGGGCCTGTCCTTCATTGCTTCCTATGCGTGGCAGCACGCCATCGACAATAGCGATGGCACCTACATCGAATCACAGAGCGCCACTTATCAGCAGCCCAATAATCTGAAGGCAGAGCGTAGTGACGCCGAATTTGATGTTCGAAATGCTGTGACGTTCAGCTATATCTATGAACTACCCTTCGGCCGCGGTCATGCTGTCCTTGGGCAAGCTGGCGGTCTGACCAATGCGCTCATCAATGGATGGCAATTGCAAGGGATCACACAGTTATATAGCGGCGCCCATCAAGCAACAGTCGTCCTCGGTTATGACAATCTGAATGACGGGGGTACAGGTTATCCCGACAAAACCTGCAATCCTAATCTCGGCTACGGACGCTCCAACGCCAGCAAGGTTGCTAAATTTTTTAACACTTCCTGCTTTGCGCCTCCTGCGGGAGGGAAGGTGGGGGTTCCCAATTACATTTTCGGTGATTCTCCCCGGCACCCTCTTGCTAACCCCGGTATCAATCTCTGGAGTATCGGGCTGCAGAAAGAGACATCCGTGTTAGAACGGCTCCGAGTCCAGTTTATTGCGGAGAGCTTCAATACCTTCAATCATCCCAACTTCTCCCCCCCAAACGCGACGTTTGGCACGCCGCAATTTGGGACGATTACTACGGCTGCCGATGGCCGTAACATACAATTCGGATTAAAGTTCATTTTCTAGAGAGAGACACCGTCAGCCTTTGAGCAATAGGGCTGGGACTAAGGCCAGCGGTGGTACGGAATAGATCCGAGTCACAAAGGACTCGAAAAGTTGGCCTAGTTGGGCCGTTGGGCAATCGACTATTCCAAATTCCCCACAGATGGTGCGCCACGTACCGGAATTTGGAGGGAAAGTGGATGGGGCCCTTCGACATCTTGTGCGGGCTCATCTTGTACCAGGCCCAGGTTAGCTTGGCCATCCCTCTAACCTGCCGACTCCGCTGCGCTTCGCTCACAACGAGTTACGCCTAAGAGCACTTGGACTCGAATTTGGGGGACGCATGAGCACATTGCGAGAAGCTTATGATCGCGAAGGCTACTTGATTATCAAGAACTTGCTTGACGAGAGTGAGCTGGATTGAATTGCGGCAAGCGATCCAAACACCGCTGATTCAGGAGGTGCGTGAAAGGAGCCGACGTGCCGACTACGGTGGGCTGTCGATCATTCATGACATCATCCATCTGCACCCGGCGTTTCTAAAGTTAGCGCGCTTGCCGAAACTCTTGGATGCCATCGAATTGTTGGTCGGCCCAAACATCGAGATCCAACACTGTAAGATCAATTGGAAGCCGCCTGAAAAAGGCGCCGGTGAGGTGAAGTGGCACCAAGACTTCCCATATCTACCCCATACGAATCACGACCTTTGCGGGGCATTCGTTGTGCTGGACAAGACCACACCTGAGAACGGCTGCATGCGTGTGATACCTGGATCTCATAAGTTCGGGCAACTCAAACACATAGACGAGAATGGTAAGCTCTTGAATCATGTCAATGACCGGAGTTTTGATCAGACGCGCTACAAAGCGGTAGACCTACTGCTTGAGGCGGGAGACATGTCTGTCCACCATGTGCTTTCGCTGCACAGTTCCTATCCAAACCAGTCTGACAACCCTCGATGCGCGATCATCTATGAGTTTAGGGCAGCGGATGCAATGCAGATCGGTGGGGGATTCACCAAGACTACGGGTGTCTTAGTCCGGGGCTGTGCTTCTCAGATCATCCGCTGTGACGCCGGATCTGTCCGGATTCCTCCCAAATAAGTGTAGCCAAACCAATCGCCAAGTTAACGAGCGAACGCCGACGCTTACGCAGGCGCGCCCGGGCTGAACATATTTTTTACTGTCATGACCAGTGTCCTGCGGGATGATGATTGATCTCGCGCCTTCGCAGCAGAGCGATGGAAGCTGCTGTGCCGTTGTCATAGCTGAATTTCGCGATTCTCGGCTGCAGCCTGCACCAGTGCCAAACTCACCTTGATTGCCTCGAGTCCATCAATCGCGGTTACAATCGTAGGTTGGTTCCTCTCAAGGCAGCACAGCGCGAAATAGGCAAGCTCTTCTCGCAGAGCGCCGTAAACTGAATTGAACAACCGAGGCTCATAACTTACGTCAGGGCCCTCGACGCCATCCTCTGTCCACAAAGTCAGCCCTGAATGCAAGATGTCAATGTTGGCTACTCCAGACGCTGTCACAACCTGCATGCAGTCGTCCAGGAACGGCGTCTTGTTCGGAAGGATCCAGCTCGTCTGAATGATGCCGATCGCTCCGCCCTCAAAGCGCAATACTCCGCAAAAGAGATCGGCCTGTGCATCCATTTCAGCCGAAACATTCCAGCCCCACACCGATTTCGCCTTGGTTCCCACGTACCAAAGCATTGTATCGATATCATGAATCGCCGTCTCCAAGACCAACGGTGTACGTTTATAGATTCGGCCCTGCCATTTCGGCCGATTTCGGCGTGCATAAATAGATAGGATACTTCCCAAACGGCCTGCTATTAGCTGTTCTCTAACCGTCGCGTACTTGGATTCAAATCGCAGCAAATGGCCGGGCATTAGGATTAAGCCGCTCTTGCTGGCGGCATCAATCATCTGTTGGGCCTCTTCGACAGTCGTCGCCATTGGCTTTTCTACGAAGACATGCTTCCCGCTCGCCAGCGCCGCCAACACAGGCTCAAGGTGCTGATCTTCGGTTGTGACCACGCTAACCGCCTGTATATCTGGCATGGTGACAAGCTCCTCAAGGTCGCGTGCCACACGAGGAATTCCGTAGCGCTCCGCAGCACGGCGAGCACGCTCGGGCGCCAAATCAGTCACCGCGATTACCTGCGCGTAAGGGATCCCGTTAAATGTCGCCAAGTGGCTCTCGCCAAATGAGCCGCAGCCAATCAATCCGACGCGTAACTTTGACAAGTTGTCCATGATTCCTCAGACATACAGGTGCTGGTTTTTAGACGTATTGGACAAGCGCCATGGCCAGAATTTCGAAAGGATCGATGGAGAATTGCACATACGGTCCCGCGATATCAAACTTGAGCGGCTTGCGGTCGGGTAGAAGTACCACGTTGCTAACCCGCCGGCCGGAAGGCAACATGACCCGTACCTTGGCCGCCACTGGAAGCGGTGGGGTGATGGACTGCATATTGAGCAACCCGGCCAACAGACGGCTCTGTTCCGGCTGGTGGTAGAGCGTCATTTCCACTGCTGGGTGTGTATCTACCTCGAAGCGCCAAGGTTCGGAAATTACACGGCGCAGTAATGAAGTCAACGTTCTTGCATTGACAGCATGATCGCTCGATTCAAGTCCGGCGGCGGACCAGATGGCCTTCCCTTTGCCGAATGAGTGTATTACAAGCGCGGGACTGGTCCCCGGTGAGACTGCCGGCGGATCGCTGATAATCTGGGCAAACCGGCTCCCAATAACATGGATACCTTCAGGATCGGCGAACGGGAGCGTGGCGGTGGCCAAGACCTCGGCACCGGCTAGAGCTTCAGCGTGAATCATGGGGCCTTTTTGGATGACTTCGTGTTGCGGCCAAATCGTCTTCTTGAGCTCCGCATCCTGCACACTGAAGTAGGTGACCTGATTGCCCAAAGTTCCCCGATAGCGGACGCCGAGGACGTCTTCCAGCAAGTAGCGCGGCGCCGGCTTAGCGAACCGATCGAGCGAGGTCCGACCACTAGCGTAGAGCACCCCGCCGCCTTCGACGAAACGCCTGAATCGGTTCGCCTGTTGCGGCGTCATCTCCAGAACGCTGGGAATCATGACGGCGCGATAGTGTTCCAGTTGATCGAGGGTAACGTTTGTGATGACTCCAAACGGAATGTGCGCCTCGCGCAAGACTCGCGCCGCGCCCACAACTCCCTCAAGATGGTTGATCTTATTTGTGTCGCTGCGCCCACGCAGCTGCTCCACCGGAGTTCCGTTCTGAGAAGGATCGTACATCGAGTGCTTATCGTAATAAATTGCCACATCACCGAGCAGTTCTCCACCCAGAAATGGCTCATAGACAGCCCGGCTGTCGTTCATGATCTTCAATACGCGATAAACGTCGTGATTGATCGTTCCATCCGGATTGATGGCATCGATGAACAGGAGCGCAGCTGAGTGGACCGTTGGAATTGCGGATTCAATTCGTAACTCTTCAACCGGCTTGATGGTTACAAAGTCGGTCAAATCCCAGGTCCGGGATGTCATAAATTCGAACGGACGTTTCGGGCTCAGACTGTAAAAGGTCTTGCAAACAAGAGAGAACTGCGCTGCCCCACCGTAAAAATCACCTCCGACGAAATCGCAAGCATCTCTCATCTCCAAGGGCACGCCGGTCCGCCAATCCGAGAGAACGGTGGCATACTGGTGCTCGACGGTGATTGGGCGCACACTTTTCACAGTCTGCGTAAATTGTTCGGCAAACTCCCTCATCCATTTCTCCCGGGACGATTGAAAGGTCCGCCATAGCGGATCATCCCAGTCCACGACTCTCGGCGCCTCAGCATTCTGTTCCTCGCGAAAACGCGCAGTACAGTATTCGCAATAACAAACCCCTGGCCACAGGATCATGTCGTTAAAGATACCCTCGAAGTCGTAGTTGCTGACGAGTTCGCGAACGAGGGCGAGGTAGTAGTCGCGCGCTGGAGTATTGATGCAGGTGTATCCGTACCGTCCCTGCATCACCTCTGCATCGCCTTCCGCCGGCCGGAACCTCCACTGGGGGCGATACTGATATCCCCAGTTGTCCCATACAACATGAAAATAGGCGACACGATACAAGCCCCGGCGCTTGCACTCACTCATCACTTCACCGAAATAATCGCGCCCCTTCATGCCTCGGTGTACGGTGCCGATCTTGGTTGGCCAGAGACATAGCCCAGCACAGGAAATCGCATACTGCATCAGGCATTGAAAATTGGCATTTGCGATGGTATTCACATAATCATGAGCATCAAAGCGACTGAGCAGGATGGGGTCCCAGTCGGGAACGTGAGTGTCTACCAGCAAACGGCGGTACACCTGGTCAGGCCATTTGGGTCGGGCTGCTCCTGTCAGCTCCGAAACAGCCGGCGATGGTTCCGCCGCCATAGCTGCGCTTCCTACTGATGGCGAGGCGAGCCACATAGCTCCGCCAACCATCGTCTTGTTGAATGTCCTTCGATCCATAACGCCACGCCTCCTTCACTCGACGCGCATGGCCTTAATCGGCGATTACTCAAACTCCATCATTATCTTCCGATATACCTCGAATGCCTGCTCAAGCTGATCCAGTTCGACGAACTCATCGGCGGTGTGGGCCTCGTCAATGTTGCCAGGACCTAAAATAATGGTGGGGATGTCGATCCGGGCGAGCTTACTAGCGTCGCTGCCAAATGGAACCCCGCAAGGCTCCGGGTTGAGTCCCAAGTCTTGCAGAATATCTCCCACGCAACGGACGATACTGGAACTCACAGGCGTCTCGAGCGGCCAATCCTTGAGCATAGGTTCTTCCATTTCGACCTCCAAGTTCGGGTTGGCGGCCTGAAATTTTTCGAGCAGCGCGTGGTACTCCCCCGCGATCAAATCGGGGTCTTCACCGGGAATAAGCCGGCGATCAAAAACAATCGTGCAACTCGCCGGTACTATGTTTACTTGGGTTCCCCCTTCGATTAGGCCAACGGTCATGGTGGGACTGCCAACTAACCAGTGCTTGCGCCAGGTGAATTGTTCGGTCTCCGTGTCCAGTTGATTCAGTAGATGGGACATTTGCGTGATCGCATTAATCCCCAGTTCAGGCTTGGAGCTGTGCGCCGCTCTTCCGAAAAGTGTGATGCGAGCGCGAAGACAGCCCTTGCTGGCGACGGCCATCCTCATCTGTGTGGGTTCGCCCACTACGGCAGCGTGAGCTTGAAAGTTTTGGCAAAGTCTCAGGACTCCCTGGCAAGCATGTTCCTCGTCAACCGTACTCGCCAGCCAGATATCGCAGTTTGGAGATTTCCCGGAACACTTCAGGTCTGCAAGAGCTCGCATCATAGCTGCAAGGCAGGCCTTCGTATCACAAGTACCACGCCCGTACATCCGCCCATCGCGGACGGTCGGAAAGAATGGGGCTTCAACGCCATCAACACCGGCAGTATCGCAGTGAGCTTCAAACAAGATCCGACGCGACCGATCTCGCCCCGGAAGGCATGCGATGACATTCTCTCTGCGGTCCATTACGTGCTGGGCGACCGTCTCGAATCCTTGCTGTTCGAAAAAGCTGCGCACATATTCTTGAATCTTCTCTTCTGGCTGGCCGAAAGCATATGCAGGATTAACACTGTTGATGCTGACAAGGTCAGATAATGTCCGCTGCAGGTCCATTTTCTTCATCGTTGATTTGTGCTTGCCTGATTTGTACAAATTCTACCGATGCCCCAACGGAGACCGAGGGAATTCATTCAAAAGATCTGAATCCCCTTCCGGCCTTCGTTGGAGGGAACGAGCTTCGCCTTATCGATCAGAAACTCATCCTTAATCCAAACTGGATTTCGCGATTGTCTTGAGACGTATAAAACAACTTACCAAATTGCGGCGTACCGAACGACAACTCCGGAGTACCATCGAATACGCTGGGCGGAATGATCCCGAAATTTGTGCGGTTAAAGACGTTGAAGAATTCGGCCGCAAACTGAAACTGTAGTCTCTCTATTGAGAAGTTCTTTTTGAGACTTGTGCTCCAGAAGTTAGTACCAGGACCGAATACACTGTTTCGCCTCTCGTCGCCGAATGTGTAATTCGGAACGTTAAGTACTCCACCGCCAGCAGGAACAAAGCAACTAGTGTTGAAGAACTCGTTGACCTTCTGGGCACTTGACCGGCCGCGTCCATAGTTAGGGTTGCAAATGACATTTGGATAGCCACTACCCCCGTTATTCAGATTGTCATATGCATTCAGCACGGTATACGGTGTTCCGCTCTGCAGGCTCGTGATGCCTTCCAATTGCCAGCCCCCGAGGATCTGCGCGGGTACGCCACCGGACAAAAATTTCTGGCCGTTGCCCATAGGCAGCATATATACGTAATCAAATGTAAGGCTTTGCGGCAAATCGAACTGCGCGAGGCCACGTTCTGCGGCGGGATTCAATGGCTGTTGCAGCGTTTCAGGGTAGCTCTCTATTCCGCTACCGTCGTTGCTGTCGATTGCCTTGCTCCAGGCGTAGGACGCGGTGAATGAAAGATTCCTCACAAATCTACGCTGCACTTTGATTTGAAGGCCGTTATAGTTTGAGTTTGCTCCTGATCCCTGCAAGGCGATTGCTCCCACCGGCTGGAGGCCTGGTGTCACGACTCCGCCTGTCGCGACACGCATTTCAGTGAAGCGCTGCCTAGGCACAATCGGTCCCGGCCCGGGCGGAGCCAAGTTTACGTTGAGGCTCTGGTACAACTGGGTTCCCGTATTTCCGACATAGGCTATTTGAAATGTGGTCGCACCAATGCTGTGTTCCAGCGTCAAATTCCACTGCTGTACATAGCCATCCTTGAAGTTTTTTTGGATGGCTATGGCTTCTAGGGCCGACGCAGCGGCCGAAGCCAACGGCGTCGAACGATTGAACGTTGGAAGCTGCGAAATGTCGATGGTCGCAGAGATGCTGCGCTCGAACGGTGGATTAATTGAATAATTGACAAAGGGATCGGCGGTCAACGGCTGCCAAAATATTCCGTAACCACCCCGGGCAACCGTGGTATTGCCAAGTTTGTATGCAAATCCTACGCGAGGAGACCACAGGTACGCCGGACCATCCACAAGAGATCTGCTCCAGCCCGCCGGTCTAGTGGCAGGAGTGATATTGACAGCAACCGGAGGACTCGAGAGATCAAAGTTCGCGACGCTATTGTCGGCTGAGACGTATCTCGTGTCGATGTCAAAGCGGAGCCCGAGATTGAAAGTGAGCTTGGGGCTCGCTTTCCAGTCGTCTTGGAACCAGCCTCCTCCAGCGACGCGCCGTGATTCCGGATTAAAAGGATCTGGATCCACACCAATGGATCTAGGATAGCCCAGCAGGAAATCGGCAAAACCTAATCCCGAAAACTGTCCGGTATAACTCCAGGATCCCGTTGGAATGATAGTCTCAGGAAAATCGGCACGATTGTTCTCGATATTGACTCCCATCCTCATAGCGTGGGCCCCGGACGTGAGGAAAACCGACGCATTGTAGTAGAAGCCGCGGTTCTTGATTTCCCGGGGCCGGCCCAGGTAGGAGGTTCCAAACTGCGAGAGTCCAGTTACCACAATCTGCGGCGGCCCCTGGACGGAATCCGGTGCCTTGCTGAAATTCGGGTCATCTTGAACGCCAAGGGCATCGATCATGTTCAGATTACCGGCGTTGCCCTCCGGCTCGCGATCGTCGTAAAGGTGATATCCGAACATACCCTGCAACACCAGCCTGGAGTTGAGCTGATGCGTGTACTGGATTGCAATGTCTTCGCCGGGGCGGGTCTGTGTGCGTGAAAAAGACTGCAAGATGGTTGGTTCCTGCGCACTGGAGAGGGTATAAATGTACCGGCCGAATAAGTTCCCGTTCTGTCCAATACGCTGGTCGATACGACCGACGCCGGTATCATAGGTAATCGGCTCGACTCTCTGGACAACATAGTTGCCCTGTGCCAATGGAAGGTTTGTGTTGGGCAGAGGGATGAAGCTCTTGAGCCATGAGGTGCTGAGCGGGTTTATTCGACTGGCGGGAATCACGTTTCCTGGAAATGGAATTCCCGTCAGCGGATCGACGATAGTCTTGCCCATATCTGACAGGTTTCCGGCGACCTCACTTGCGGTGGGGTAGCTACCCACATATGGCTGCCCCTGAACTTGCCGAAATCCCTCCCAGGCTGCGAACCAAAATGTGCGATCCCTGCGGATTGGTCCCCCTCCGGCTAAGCCGTATTGGTTTCGCCTTAATTCGGGGACCGTCGCGGCAAAATAGTTCCGGGCGTCCAGAGCGCTGTTCCTGATGTATTCCCATGCGGAGCCATGGAACTCATTCGTACCGCTCTTCGTGACCGCAGTGACCATAGCGCCCGCGCCGCCCGTGAATTCCGCACTTGAGTTCCCTGACTCGGTCCTGAATTCAGCAAGGGAATCCAGAGGCGGAATAACAGAGAGAATAAAGTCTTCGACGTCTTGCTGGTTTACGCCATCAAGGAAATACGAATTGTTGCC
Organism: uncultured Acidobacteriaceae bacterium; assembly: GCA_963803615.1. Classification (GTDB taxonomy): domain Bacteria; phylum Acidobacteriota; class Terriglobia; order Terriglobales; family Acidobacteriaceae; genus PALSA-350. The sequence goes on along the minus strand of CAWDNI010000065.1, from coordinate 13,032 downwards.
TCCGCGAAGTCCATTCACCACGAAGTTGCCAGGCGCTACAGATTCCGTAATATTGCTAAACGACATGCTGGTACCATAAAAGCGCGCCGCACCGGGTGTCAGAAGATTCAATGACACCCAATTCCTTCCATTCAGAGGAACGTCTGCGATCTCCTTACCCGTCACCAGATTGCCTACTGTGGCTGACTCCGTATTGATCGGGGCTGCATTGGCCTGCACACTGACCGTTTGGCTCGTTGAGCCCACTTTCAGTTTGAAATTGATTGATGAAGTTCTGTCGACTTCCGTTAGTACGTTGCTCTGGACCAAGGTCTCGAACCCTGGGGCCTGCGCCGAGACGTTATACGTACCGGGAATAAGGTTGCGGAAGACATAGATGCCAGCTCCGTCGGTGGTTGTGGTCGACGCGACACCCGTGGACTGATTCGTGATGGTAACTGTCGCTCCAACTACGATAGAACCACTGACATCAGTTACCGTGCCGGTCACTCCAGTTTGCCCGGCCTGAGCCCAAGCTTGGGTGACCCCCACCCACAACAGAATAGCCGTGATCGCCCCCAATTGAATGAGCGCGGGCTTCTGAGAAGCAGCGGTTGGCCTCATACGACAGTCCTCCTGCATTGAGATAGTGTCGAATCTGACCCTGGGTTAGTCGGGAGTTTAGGCCGATGTTGAATCTCAAATCAATTAGAATTATGAGACCTGTTCTGTAAGTTTTTCAAACAATTGTCTATCGGAGCCGTTTTTTGGAGAAGTGCGGAGAACCGTTCACGGCGACCACTCCGGTCGCGAGGTAAAGGAGCAAGCCACTGGACCAAATTAGCGAAAGAAAAGCCTTTCGGCGGAGCCGCGCAGGATTTGCTCTTTGTCGACATTCGAGAGGAACGGCAGCCGATCACGTACAAGAGTAATACTGTCGCGATATGTCTCATGCATAAGTTGGAAGGGAGAGTCTGATCCCCACATCAGCCGCGAAGAACCGTAGGCGCCGTGCAGTGCCTGAATCAATGGCGCCAAATCGTCATGGGGCGGCCTCTTACGACCGAGCGCATAAAAGGCAGAGATCTTCACCATTGATCGCGGATACTTAGCCAACCCGCACAGAGCATCGACATCTCGCGAGCGCACCGATCCATTCATTCCAATGCGGGCCATATGGTCGATGACGACTGGTGTTTGAGGGAATTGGGCGCATAAAGCGCCGATCCCGGGCAAGAGTTCCGGGCCGGTCAGAAAGCACATCGCGAGGTTCTCACGGGCGCCGCACGCGAACATTCTTTTCAGTCCAGGTGCATCCAATGGCTTGGCCCTTGGATCCACCGCCACGATCCGGAACCCGCGAACTCCGGATCGTGACAATCGCCGCATCATCTCCGCAGGATCTTCTTGATCCACATCGATCACGGCAATTCCGCGAAAGCGGGACGGATAACGGGCAATGGTGTCCAACATAAGACGGTTGTCGAACCCGTAATAACTCATCTGAACCAGAACTATTCGCTGAACCGAATTGGGCTGGGCGGCGGCCAGGATATTCCGAGCTGTAAAGCGTCGCACAGCAAGGTCCGATCGCTTGAAACCAGGAGCCAGCGGATATTTCGAAAAGTCATCCGTCCAAAGGTGCACGTGTGCATCGATGTAACCGTTATCTAGTCCGAGCCCCATAGATATTCGTCGTACCGGTTTCTCTAAACGCGGTACACACTGCTCCTCACTTGTTGTTATCCCATATGTTGACAGAGTCAAACCATTAGAATTGTGTGACCATGACGGTCGACAAAAGTGACCACTCAGACTTGTTGCCGGAGTGAGTTCAGGAGTCGGCTTTCCAACTCAATGGGCGGATTTGCCCCAAAGATATGCCATATGCTGCAGAGGCTGCCAATAGGGCAGCCGAGCAGACTGCGAAAGCCAGGAAATAGGAACCCGTTCGCCCGACGATAAGTCCGGTAACATAAGGGGCTATGGCGCCACCCACATTGCCGATTGCGTTCTGGATGCCGGTCCATACGCCCGCTGCCTGGGATCCGGCCAATGTCTGCGTAATTGCCCAGACATTTGAGGTGAAAAATCCAAGCGCCATGCAACCAGTCAGGAGAAGGAGAATCGCAAGATCTGAATCGCGGACAAATGTGATAGGGAATAACGTCACACAGCAAAGCAGCAGACCTCCAAGGACAAAGGCCTTTCGTACACGACTTACCGAAGCCCCCGCGGCAATCCATCGATCGGACAACCAACCTCCCAATAACGATGTCCCGGCCATTCCCCACAAAGGAGCCGACCCCAGGAAAGCAACGGATCTTAACGAAAAACCACGCTCGTTCACCAAGTACATTGGCAGCCAAGACAACAGGAAGGACCAGACATAGCCATACCCGAACATGCCGAGCATGGTATCCCACGCTTCGCGCCTGCTAATGACCTGGCGGATAGAGACGTAGCCGCTTTGACTTGGCTGGCCGCCCACAGTTGCAGTTGGTCCCCAGAGCGTCCAAGGCAGCAGCCACAATAGACTGACAACGCCCAACCAGGCAAAAAGCGCCCGCCATCCGTAGCGAGCAATCAACAAGCCTCCTAGCAGAATGGTGATTGCCGGCCCGATTTTGGCCGCCGCTTCCAGAATTGAATTTGCGAAACCGCGGCGATTCTCGGGGAAATATTGAATAAGAATTTTTGAGTAGGCTGGATACGCAACGCTCTCGCCGGCTCCGAGGGCGAGACGCGCTCCGAACAACAGATCGAACCGGCCAATCCATGCTACGGATCCCGTAGCCAAGGACCACAACAGGTATCCACCGCCCAAGAGACGTTTCGCATCATGCCGGTCGACGAGGTAGCCTGCGATGGGTTGAAGGATCGAGTAACTCCAAAAGAACGCGGAAAAAAGCAAGCCTAGGCGGACTGGTGAAAGAGCCAGTTCTCGGGAGAGCAGAGGCGCTGATACTGACAGCGCTCCTCGATCGATATAGTTGATGCAAACTGCGAGTGTCAGCAAGAGCAGGACCCGATTCGCACCGTTTGAATTCTGTACATCACTGGTTGGTAATGGGCTCTGGGTTTCTGTCATCTCCGTGACCGTTCTTTAGAAAACGCGCGGCAGACTCTGCCGAATTCTGTCACAGCCCTCTGGGTGTACTCCCTTTCAGGGAAGACCAGGCTTACGTCGCAAAAGACACGCCGCCCCGCGATGCGAAGATAGTGGAGATGATCACTGACAGCGCGGCGTTCAGACATTAGAGCAATGCCCATGTTGATGGCAATCATCGGTTCCATAGCTTCTTCGTTTTCCAGTTCCATGCTGATCTTCGGCGTGATTTTAGCCTCCGCGCAGATACGCTCCAAGACCCGCCGTATATGGCTGGCTTTCGATTGCGTTATGAACGGGTATTCCGTGAGACGTTCCAGCGACACTGTCTTCTGCTTTGCTAATGGGTGATTCTTGCTGACGGCAACCACGAATTCGTCCTGGTACAGCACTTCACACACCAGCGAAGTCGCCGCGGGGCGCATCTCACTGGACGCTAAAATGACGCCTGCGTCCAGCTTACCGTTCTGAATTCCCTCAACTATGTAATCAGCAGTTCCCGTCACAACTTGCACTTCGATAGCAGGGTATTCTTTCCGGAATTGGTCCAGCACGGGCGGAAGAAAAAAAACAAGCATCGTCGTCCCCGTACCGATACGTAAGTGACCAGACTGAAGTTGCTTCCCTTCGCGAATCCGAAGCTCCGCTGCTACTACTTCTTGTTGCAAACGGCGCGAGAGATTGAGCAGGATTTCTCCTGTGGTCGTCAATTTAGCGCGCCTGCCATCCCGAACCAAAATCCGATCGCCAACTTCATCCTCAAGTAGCCTGACTTGACGGTGAATCGCTGAATGCGAAACGTGCAGCCGCTCACCTGCCTTCGAGTAACTCCCCTCATCGATCACTGCAACGAGCATTTCGAGCTGACGTAGATCCACAGTTCCTCCTGATACGAAGCAGTGTACAATTATCAGACATTTAGCGTCTTATTTTTCTAATTGAATCAAAGTCTTTCCGCAACTACGATGAGCCCCAGTCGCGCTCCATAAATACGTCGCCGGGGCTGGAGAGGCTCGGTATGGCATTCAAGACGTTGTTCCCGCGGGCAATGGAAGTTTCGTATCTCGATAGCGCCGCTGAAGGGCTTCCGGCGCCAGGCTGTGCTGAGGCCTTTTCACGGTACTGCCGGGATAAACAGCAGGGTACGCCAGGGCGCCGTTTCCTCCAACAAGTTGAGGCCGACACGCTTGAGATGGCAGCTCACTTGCTCAAGACTGAAAAGAGCAACATAGCGTTTGTCTCGAACGCTTCTGAGGCGCTCTACATCCTGGCTAGCTCGCTCGAATGGCATCCGGACGATGAGGTCATCATCAGTGAGATTGAATTTCCCTCAAACATAGTCCCTTGGGTCCCCCTTAAAGATCGCGGTGTACGACTCATTGTCGTTCCTGCGGACGGGGGTGCACTAGAGGGAAAGGATGTCGCGCAATACATCTCTCCCCGAACCCGCCTCGTTTCCTTAAGCCTGGTTAGCTATAAAACTGGCGCATATCTGACCGGCATTCCCGCTCTCTCAGCCGAAGTGCGGCGCGTCGGAGCCCACTTATCCATTGATGCGACCCAGGCACTCGGCCGATGTCCCGTAAGTTTGGATGGTATCGACTATCTGATGGCCAGCAGTTTCAAATGGTTGATGGGCCCGCATGGATTAGGTTTGGTCTACCTCTCTCCGGAATTTCGCGAACATCTGCGTCCAGTGAGCCTTGGCTGGTATTCGGTCAAAAACGCGTTCGCGCCTGATCGGTTTGAGAAGTATACGCTCAAGGAAGGAGCAGCTTGCTTATCGGCGGGAATGCCTAATTTTCCCTCTTTGTATGCGCTTCGCGAAAGCTTGAAGTTTCTATTACATCTTAATGTAGAAGTGATGTACGAAGAACTACGTCCACTAGTGGAACGTCTGCGATCAGGATTCGAGCGTCTTGGCTGTGACATGTTGACGCCCCGCGACTTGGATAAAGCCTCTGGCATAGTCGCTTTTAGCCACTCGCAATCAGAAGCGATCGGCCACGCATTAGAGCAGAAAGGTATCGTCGTTTGGGGAGGCGATGGCCGTGTTCGTGCCTCAGTACATCTCTATAATGACCTCGACGACATCGACCGCTGCCTGGCAGCACTAACATCGATTCTAAGTTGGCCGCAGATGGAGACGGACCGTGATCGTTCGGTTCAACGTTGAGATAAATGGTGTTCATCTGGGGCCGCTATAGCCGTCTGCGACGCTTTTCTCCAAGGTGCACGCGCTATCGACGGCACCGGCGGTGCATGCATGGCTGTGGACTTGGCTGGGTGTGGCGAGGCTGCTGTCGTTGGCGCTCAGGAATCTGGGCGGTTTAGGACGAACTGGATATGACTCACAGTAGACGCGAAATGCTACAACTTCTAATTGCCTCTGCTGTCGGCGCTGTTGGCCCGGTGCATTTGTCGGCTTCCGACGGTTTCCAAGGATTTCCAGCACAAGCATCCAAAGTTACCCCACCGATCAAAACACGAATGTTCTGGACGTGGGATCACTCTACAGAATGGGCTCTAAACCGCCCTGGGGCCCACACCATGGGCGCGGCAAACGAATACGGCCGGTCAACGGAGACATTTTTGGATGATTACACTGCCCTCCTGCAGTGGTGCAGTCATCACGGAGTGGATGCAGTAGTGGTATGGGGACTGTTGCGCGATTCCCATGGGGGCCTTGATAGCGCCAAGAAGCTGTCTGACATCGCATCCAGCCAGGGCGTGCGACTTCTTTCTGGCGTGGGCCTAAACTGCTACGGCGGCGTCTATTATGAAGGCGCCTCGCCTAATAGTCTTGAGCAACATCTGGCGTCCCACCCTGACCTGATAGCCGTCGATCAAGATGGCAATAGAATGAATAAACCACACCAATATGTGGCCTGTCCGTCGCGGCCGGAAAATCAAGAGTTTGCCACGGAGTCCCTTCGCTGGCTTTTCAATAATTTGCCTCTGGGTGGAACTCAAATCGAGACTGGCGATTACACCGTATGCCACTGCGGCTTATGCCGGGAGCGGCGAAAATATCCCTTTTCCACTTTTTCCTGGGAAGACATGGCTCTCATGTACCCGATTGCGGCCGAGGCGATCCGTTCCGTTTCACCAGGAGCCTGGATTGTCTGCGAAACGTACTCGCATCCGGAGCCATATTTAGGGCCCAAAGAGGCGCCGGGGTTTGGCGAGGGTAAGCCCTCTTGGGCTGATGAATGCCTCGTCCAATTTCCCAAAGGCGACCGCCTTTTCGCACAATGGGTGTGCGACCAGTATGTTCAACCCTTAGAGTACCGGCGATGGACTAGTGCTGGTAAGGTTTCTAGTATTCAACGCCAAAATATTATGCGCAGTCACTTTGGAACATATTGGGCCGGACACTCACGCGGGGAACTATCGATTGACTGGATTGCCGACATGGTACAGCGTAGCAGCGCAAGTGGATTTGACGCGATTTCTCTGTTTGGCGAGGTTTCCCCATTCGATACTGGCGCCGAACTGAACTATTTGGCCCTTCAAAACTATGGGAGCGCCGCGAACCCCAACGGAGATCTTGAATTGTTTCTGAACGAAGTGGCGGCTCCATTACTGGGAGGCAGCAAATATGCTCATGATTTTCTACGGTACGCAAGGCTCGTGCGTGTCCGCCAAGACACGAAAGCAGCGACCGCAGGAGGACTCGTCGGCACGGTGCCTCCAGAGACTCTAAAAGAAATATACGCCCGCTGTGGGAGCTTGCCGCCGGATGTGGCACGGCGCTGGGTTTGGCTCGCCAACTACTTGGCTTCGGCTGACTATCCGGATTTGCCAGCCTGAACCGCTACACGAAGGCTGCATTAGGTGCGAAGCAATGTCGGTGATCATTCTTCACTGGAACGGTAAATTGAGGAAAGAGAATTGGACGACTGCAGCAGCCGCACGGCCTGCATCAAGAATCGTGGAAGATACGTTCTCGCTCAAGAGAATACGTGGGCGGCTAACTTGGATATCATTTGCGCGGCGCCGCCCCGAGGGCGGTGATGGAATGACCGCCGACGTCACAAATACACTCCGCACAGTCAAACCAATTTCTCCAACTGGCACGCTCGTTCCTGGCAAACTCGAGAGCGCTCACCGTGTGAAATAATCGGGGGAGTCATTGGCGGGAAAGACTTCGCGACAGCAGAAGAGTGACAGCATGGCGATTTCTCGTCGTGGTTTTCTCCAAGGAACTGCAGCTCTCGTAGGAGCCTCGTCAATTGTGGCCGCAGCTCGAGGCCTTCAAAACAAAAAAACTTTGGCCTATGTTGGAACGTCCACCGGAGCGGTGGGCAATGGGAGCAACGGGAGAGGAATCTATCTCTTCGAGATGAATCCTATGACCGGCGCGTTGTCGCTAATAAAGCTGGCGGCAGAGAGTCGAAGCCCTTCGTGGCTCGAGTTTCATCCATCGGGTAAATATCTCTATGCGGCCAATGAAGTTGCAGACTTCGATGGCAACAACGGTTCCGTCAGTGCCTTTGCAGTCGATCGTTCAAGCGGAGATCGAGACTCCTGAACGTGATGAACTCCGGAGGAGCGGGCCCTGCCCACTTGAGCGTCGACGCTACAGGACAATATCTATTCGTGGCAAACTATGCTGGGGGAAGCATCGCCATGCTTCCTATTCTCCCCGGCGGAGCGTTAGCACCCGCAGCCGACGTGCACCAGGACATCGGCTTTGTGGGCAAGACAGAGCCGACCAATAGCCCTCCCGGCAGTTTTGCGTGGAGCGGACACGATGCGCCACATGCGCACATGATCCACACAGACCATAACAATCGCTTCGTGCTGCAAACCGACTTAGGACAAGACAGGATCTATGTCTACCGTTTCAACCATTCCACCGGAAAGCTGACGGCAGCGGAGAGTAACCCTTTTGTTTCACTTCCGAGCGGGGATGGGCCGCGTCATTTTGCCTTCCATCCCAATAGTCGATGGCTCTACTCGATTCAGGAAGAGGCCTCGACAGTCGTATTTTTTAGGTATGACCCTTCGACTGGATTGCTCCGCCAGCAGCAAACCATATCTACTCTGCCGCGAGGATTTGCCGGATCAAGCTTTGCTTCTGAGATATTGGTGTCGTCAGACGGACGCTTTCTTTACGCCGGGAACCGCCTCTATAACACCGTCGCCGTTTTTTCAATCGGCAGAACCGGAGTATTGCGATACATGGGAGAAACTTCGACTTATGGTGATTATCCCAGTCAATTCAACATCGAACCGAACGGGAACTTTCTCGACGGATGCAATCGCAGGAGCGACTCTATTACTTGTTTCCCCATTGGAACATTACAGGATTGTTGATGTTCACTGGCCACTACACAGCGGTCGGTAACCCAGCAAGCATCATCTTCCTGCAGCAGTGATGGTGAAAATATGAAATTCGATCCGTCGGGTCATTGATCTCATCTCTTGGGCCGTGGAATCGCAGCATCGCTTCTCGGCGCCCGATTACGTGTCCTCGCATCGCTTCTGCACCTACAAACCTGGAGTTGCCGAGCGTTGGGGAAAGCCATTGCATGAGCGTGCCTGGGAGGTAAGACGCTTGCAGGAGCGCTATCACCCGATTGATGAGAACAAAGACGATCTCGGTGATTTTTGAATGTTCGCGATTGATGACCTGTGAACTGTCACGTGAGTGGCGCGTCGGGGTGCAACTTGCTTACGCTAACGAAATATCCACAGAGAATAGAAGGTAAACCCACGGTGAACCCCCTCTTCCGACGCAACCGGGCTTCCGCAAGTACGGAAAGGCGGACATGGTCGGGTTTAGCGAGAATGTTGCATATCTTTTCTGAACGGCAGGGAATGATGAATCGAAGGACATTTTTGGAGCAGAGTGCGTTTTATGATTCTTATTAGCTCGAAGCCCGTTGGTTTGCTTTGCTGATCAGAAACCAGAAATCGAGCGGGCTCTCCAACTCCGGCGCCAATCGCTGAGCCACACTTCCCTCATCGTCTGCATCTTTTGTGTGGCGAAACTGGGAACTCGTGAACATCGATCGCCTGGGAGAGGTACTGGGAACAATGCCGGAGAAGGTTCTCGAAATTGGATACTCAATGGGACTGCCTGCAAAACGAAATCTCACTCAAGACCAATTGCGAAGAATCTACATTACCGTGGTGCGTCAAAACTGGCATAATGCCACCAGAGCAGCTAATGGAACTTCTCGGATGGGACAGAGAGAAGTATGAATATCATTTAGCCGAAGAGATTTTCTCTGGCTCAAGCTTGGGCAACTAAAGCCCGATTGCAGCCCTCTTCGCTACCAAGACCTTCAGCAGACATCAGGCGGCGGTCGGCGAAGATCAAGGAGTTGGTGAAGGAGTCGTCGGGAGCCCGAGGCGATGAGACCGGAGAACCGGCCTTCCAGTTTGTGGCTGATCTAAGCAGCTATCCGGCTCCGGGTCGACCAGGGGTGCACAGGAAGCTTGCCGCGGGGGAGGTGGACTTCAGTGAAGGTTGGATGCTGCTGCAGCCTTCTGAGCGACACGCGAATCTTTCTGATTTAATAAGTGAGTTTCAGGCCTATCTACGCCTGGCTTTTGGGTGTGAAGTCAAATCGGCTGTGATGACTCAAGGGCAGTCGAAGCTTTTGGAAGTTTCCATAGATTCATCCATACCGGGCTCGCAGGCAGCTTCCTCGTAAGCGTGCGAGAAAAGAAGATCACTTTAGTGGCCCGGGATCCCGAGGGTATTCGGCAAGCCTTTTATTACCTGCAAGATCAGATGGAAGATCGAGGGGCGCCTCACATTTTGTTGGGCGACGTGCGGCGGGTGACCAACGTAGACCTACGATGTGTCTATTCTTACTTTGCACTCTACGGCGATCCGTTAATTGAGCCAAACATAGATTCCCTTCCCGATGGTTTCTTGGACAGGTTGGCGCGCTCTGGCATAAATGGGGTGTGGTTGCAAGGAGTTTTGCGCAACCTTGCGCCTTCGACGATATTTCCAGAATTTGGTGTGGGATGGAAAAGCAGGCTACAGAACCTCAAGAAACTCGTGGATCGAGCCCAACACTATGGTGTTCGTGTCTATCTCTACCTGAATGAACCCCGAGCCATGCCCGGTGAATTTTTCTCCAATCATCCGGAAGTCAAAGGAACGTATGACGCGGATCGTCCGCATTTCTTCGCCATGTGTACGAGCACTCCGCAAGTGCGTCGGTGGCTCGCGGAAAGCCTGGAGCATATCTTCCTTGAGGTTCCTGGGCTGGGCGGAATCTTCTGTATCACAGCATCCGAAAATCTTACAAATTGTTTTGCACACGGTCATGCCGAACATTGTCCACGGTGCTCTAAGCGCAACGGTTCGGAAGTTATTGCAGAAGTGATTCAGACCTTTCGAGACGGGGTGCGTCGCAGTAACGAGAGAGCGGAAGTCATCGCTTGGGACTGGGGGTGGGGAGCGGATTGGGTTAGGAACGGCGCCACGATCTACGACGTCAGTGCGCAATCGAACGCGAGATATGCGAACTCCGATCGGGTGATTCGAAGCCTGCCGCACGATGTGGCTTTGATGAGCGTGAGCGAATGGGCCAAGCCCATCGACCGTGGCGGGTTGCCGACCACTGTGGGGGAATATTCGATCTCGGCTGTGGGCCCCGGGCCTAGGGCCATTCGCAACTGGGATATGGCAAATCAACAAGCGCTCCGCACGTTCGCCAAAGTCCAATGGAGTAATACGTGGGAGATCTCCGCCGTTCCTTACATCCCAGTACCCAACCTGATCGCAGAACACTGTGAACATCTCATAGAAGCCAATATGCAAGGATTGCTAGTCTCATGGACCGTTGGTGGGTATCCGTCGCCGAACTATGAAGTGGCTAAAGAATATTACTATTCCAATGCTCCTGATGGCGCTCGATCCTCCGTGATCTTGCCGTTCGGAGGTATGGTCGGGAAGCCGCGCCAAAGATACTTGCCGCCTGGCAGGCGTTCAGCACTGCTTTTGTCGAATATCCAATGGAGGGCGGCGAGTTCGTCTACCACATTCCTACCCAACATGGTCCATCCAACCTGCTTCGTCTGGATCCTACGGGCTATAAAGCAACAGTTATGCTTTTTCCCTATGATGACTACCGAAACTGGGTGGGCACGTACCCGATAGCGACCGTACAAAGACAATTTGCGAAAATGGCTCAACTCTGGGGATCGGGATTAAATAGCTTTCGAGAGGCACTTCCACTCGTCGACGAAAGTAAAAAGCGGCGAGCGCACAAAGATCTCGGGATTGCCGAAACTTGTTACTTGCATTTCCAGAGCGTCGCAAACCAAATCAGATTTTATCTCCTCCGTGACGAGTGGAAGCAGACCACGCCCGCAGATCGGTCGGCGGTCGCAGCACGTATGGTCACGCTCGTTGAAGAAGAAGCCAAATTAGCCAAGCGCCAGTTCCTGATTGCCCGAAATGATTCGACGATCGGTTACGAGGCCTCCAATCACTATTACTATCGCCCGCTCGATTTGATAGAAAAGGTGCTGAACTGTCGGGACATAATCGATAAGCTCGGCAGCAAAAGATTTAGTTAGCTGGCTTGCGTTTATTTCGAGGACGTGCGGGACGAAGTTCAAGCTTTCTTTCGCCACTACTGGCGCTGGACTGCGGGGAACTGACTGATTTGGCCCCTAGGCAACACAGATCTAAAAAGTACGAGATGTGCGGAGGTAGACTCCTCGATTTAGCACTCACGAGTCCAACTTCGCGAAAGATCTCGTGGCCTCGAATACGAAAAGAGGGTACTCGATCTCTAGATGCTGTTAACTTGGGCAAAAACGATATGGCCATTCCTGTCGCTAGAGCTTTCTCTACCGCCTCGTCGTTCTCGAGTTCAAGCTGAATCAGTGGCGAAATATTCAGCTCACGAAAGTAAATGTCCAGAATTGCCCTGGTACTACTAGCCTTCGAGAAGATAATCACGGGGAATTGCTTTATTTCCTCGGCTTCAACGGTTGGTTTCCCCGCCAAGGGATGGCGCGGGCTTACCACAGCAACAAGTTCCTCCTTGTAAAGGGGTTGTACCAGAAGGTCCCTGCCCTCGACGGATAGGGGTAGACTAGCGACAAGTAGGTCCAGGTCTCCCTGCCGCAGGTCCTCGACGATATGGCTAGTATGTCCAGTCTTGATAAGAATTGGGATTGTGGGATAACGGCGTTTAAACTTGTCCAGAATGGGAGGAAGAAAGAAGTTGAGCATGGTAGTTCCCGTTCCCAGATTCAGGCGACCCACAATATTCTGCGAGACCTGTGAAACAGACTCCGTTGCCCTATGTAATTGGTCGATATCGGTCCGACGAACCCCAGCAAGCTTTTCCCGGCAGGCGTCAACGAAACGGATTTTGTTCCGCGAGTGAAGAGCTGAGTTCCCAGTTCGTCTTCGAGTATTTTGATCTGACGGCTGATCGCCGAATGACTCACGTGGAGCTTTTCCCCGGCGCGTGTGAAACTCTCTAGTTCTGCTACGGCTCTAAACATTTCCAGTTGACGTAAATCCATATCCACCGCCGAACACGTGCTGTGCCAACTTGCGTCCTACAGGCACCCATGCATCAAAGCGCCAAAAGTTATCTCGAAGGCATCGGATAAAAGCGCTAGGGCCACACTATGTCCTTGGATCAACCGGCCTGGCTGGTCCTGCTTGCGCAAAACTTGGGCGCCCAATTCGAGCCAGATCATAGCATTTTTCTCGGATAGACATTCCAGTGCCTCAGAGCGCCCAACGATTAGTTGAAGAGTGGCCAATCCTGCCGTTTTGGAGTGGTCCGGCAATGGGGATACCATCGGACGGAAAATCCGGAAGCGTCAAGCGGATAGCTGCGCACCCCTGCTGTTCCTTGATTTTTGTAACCGTATGCTCTCGGCAGATCAATCGAGAGATCAAGGGAAGCGGGCAGTTGGGGAATCCGGAACTTTTCAGCTGAACC
>CAWDNI010000064.1:0-24893 GCA_963803615.1 uncultured Acidobacteriaceae bacterium | reverse complement strand
GGGAAGAATCAGTCCAACAGAGAAACTACCCCAACTCAAGCCATAACGCTTGAGTTGGCCACCCGCCGCCCCGGCAAATAGAGTTCGAGATAGCGCCGCGCAAGGATGAAGCCGTCCTTCCGCTGTTGCGGAAAATCCGCGTCGTTCTTGGTGTGCGGCGCGTCCCAGAACTCGTCCTCGTGCTCAACGGCGATGCCGCCGTTGAAGCGGACCTGTAGCAATACCGTCAGGAACGCCGGCCAGTTCACCAACCCTTGTCCGGGAATCCGGTAGCGCCACCATCCCTGACCATGAATGCCCACCTGCTGAAGCACCGGCGCCGTGATCTCGGTGTCCTTGGCGTGCGCCGCGAGAATACGGTCCTTTAGCTCCCATGCCACGCGCACAGGGTCAATGTAGAGGCGCACGAAGTGCGAGGGATCGAACTCCAGCCCCAGCCGCCGGTTCGGCACGCGCTCAAAGATCGCCTGCATGGCAGCCGGGTAAGTTGCGAAGTTGACTTCAGTGGGATAGTTTTCCCACCCCATACTCACGTCAAGCTTCTCGCACACAGGCAAATATTTTTCGTTGCAGGCATCGGCGAAGGCGGCGGCCTGATCCTCCATGCTGGCGCCTGGCCGTCCGCCGCTGAACGTGCCCACGAACTTGCAGCCTAGGCGATGGCAAAATTCAAGCGCGCGAATAAAGTCGGCTTGGGCGGCCATGCGCTTGCCGGCGTCCGGATCAATATGGTTGGGAGCAAAGTACTCGATGCTGACGATGCGAATGCCGGCATCACGCGCGGTGGCCAGGATCTGATCAATTGCGCTGTCGCTCAAACCGGGATGAAAATCGGGTCCCGGCGTGACCACCACTCCCTCGTAGCCGGCTTGCGCGGCGAAGGCAAGCTTTTGCGGCGAGTAGGGCGTGATGATGGAAAGCTTCGGATAGGAAGTATCCGGCGGCACACTCAATTGGGAAGCCGTCGCCGTTCCCACGGTGGCGCTCGCTGTCTCTGAGACGCCCAGGGCTGCCGCCGACGCCCCGCCGAGCTTCAGGAAGTCACGCCGGTTCCAAAACGAGTTCCCATCCTCCATACCGTTGGCCATATCCCTTCCTAGTACTTCCCCTATCCTTATACTGCACAGGCCCCGATTAGAGCGAATACATCTAGCTTCTTCTTCCCGCAGGAAATCCGCTTGCCTTTTGCCTTTCTTTCTGTCATTCCCGCCTTTCCCGGAATCTGCTTCTTGTCTCTCGGGGCATACTCGGTTTCTGGAGCGTCGGGCGGGTAGGAAACCAGATTCCCTTCGGGAATGATTTCGGGAAGCATAAAAGCAAGTATTGACAGCCATCGCAACAACCGAACTTACACAACAGCAGCGATCACTCGACAGGGCTGGCAGCCGTAAAAGCAGAGCAGCAGGGTTTGCCTACAGGCTGGAACTCCATGATCTCGGCGCGCGTGCCGTCAGGACTGAAGAGGTTGTACTGCCACTTTCCGTCGCGGCCGATCTTGGGTCCGGTGGTTCTCTCGGGAACTCGATCACCGGAATACAGAACCTCCGCCGTCTTCTTCATATCGTGTACACCGAGAGAAAAATGATCCATCCCGCCAAGCCGATCGGCCGTTATATCCGCGGGAATGCCTGTGGTCTCCGAACTGGTCACGAGCATGTACTCTAACCAATCCGTGCCGTCCGGAACCTGCTGAGAGACCCAACTGGTCATGCCTTCTTTGGCGCCGCCGTACCAGTACGGCCTGAATCCCAGTACGGTGCGATAGAAAGCATCCTCCGCGGAACGGCTGTGAACCATGAAGCCAACATGAATGATGTGATGGCTGAGCGGGTCCAGCGGAACCTGAGGGGGCGTCGCCGGCAATTGTACGAACTGCACTTTATTGCCCTCGGGATCCTTCACGTCGAACCATCGGCTTCCATCCGATCCACTTTGTACCGAAGCAGGCGCCGTAATCCCATGCGTCGCCAAGTATTGCCTTAAGCCATCAGCTTCACTGGTCACGAATGCTACATGATCGAGCCGACTGATCGAGGTGTAGCCCGGAGGCAGCGGGAGCACTTCGACAAACTGAGTGGGACTGAAATAGTAGCGCACGCCTTGGGCATTCTCAGGATCCGCGCCCTTGAACGCGCCAAGATCACGCACATAAAAGCTTTCGCTCTTGCCGGGATCCGCAGTGTAAACGCTTAAATGTGAGATCCCGGTGATGGACGGTCTGGAATCCGAGGCCTGTCCGCTTGCGGATAGGACGGAGGCGAGCAGGAAAACGGCAAACGCTGCGAGCGGAAATCTCTTCATTTCAGCTTCTCCTGAAAGATGTTCTTTTGGCGGGCGGGAAAATCGTAGGAGACGAAAAAAAGCCACCATCAATCATTTTTCAGTTTTGCCCCCTTCTTTGTATCCATACCACCACACGGGAACCGGTTGCAATATTCATTGACACGCCTACCCTCCGTCATGTTGAATTGTGGCTCAATTGCAGCACAGAACAACTTTTGGAGGCGACCAATGCGAGTCTATGTTACCAATTTGAACTATTGGGACCGGGCGCTCGCGAAGCTACGAACCGGATCAGCTTTTCTGTGCTGCCTGATCATATCTTTGTGTATGGTCAATCTTTCCTCGCTGGGCCAGACGACCACCGGCACCATTTCCGGGACCATCACAGATCCTACGGGCGGCGCGATTCCGAACGCAAAGGCCACGGTAACCAGCGTGCAGACCGGCATCTCACAAGCGGTCCAGAGCAATGCCTCAGGAAACTACGTTTTTCCGGCTCTGGCTGTCGGCGACTACACCCTTACGGTCGAGGCGCAGGGTTTTGGCGCTACCACCGAAAATGGCCTCCATCTGGATGCAAACCAGAACCTCACCACTGACATCAAGCTACAGGTTGGCGCCGCGACGCAACGGGTTGAGGTAACTGCCGCGGCTGCCATGGTCGAATTGCGGGAATCCCAACTGAGCACGACCATTGAACGCAAGCAGATATCGGATCTACCCTTGAACGGCCGCTCCGCAGTCAGCTTAGTGCAGCTTGTCCCAGGGGTTACGACCTTTGTGCCCTCGGCTACGATTGGGGATACCGCCGGCAACAAGTTCAGCCTCAACGGGAACCGCACTAACGAGAATTCCTATTATCTTGATGGCGCATATGACACCTCGTTTATGAGCCAGGGGGGAAATGTCTTCCCCAACCCCGACGCCCTCCAGGAATTCCGGGTCCTCACCAATAACTTCGACGCGGAGTTTGGGCGCTATCCCGGCGGCGTGGTCAATGCGATCACTCGCTCCGGAAGCAATGAGTTTCACGGTCTGGCATACGACTACTTTCGAAATGGCGCGCTGAACCTGAAGAACTATTTTGCGACCCGTGTTACCCCTCTGGTTCAGAACCAGTTCGGCGGAACATTTGGCGGTCCGATCATTCGTGACAAAGCGTTCTTTTTCGGCGCCTATGAGGGGCTGCGCATCTCCACGCCGACACAAATTCTTTCGACAGCGGTCAACCTTCCCACTCCAGCCGAAGCGAAGGGCGATTTCTCGGCGCTTCCTGCCGGCAAACAGCCCAAGGTGAGTTGTAACGGTGTTGCCGGCGTCATCTGTCCCAACCTGCTTGATCCAGTTGCACAGAATCTGTTGAAGTTTGTCCCCCTGGCAAGCGCCGGCGGTGTTTCTCCCGAGCAGGATGCTCATGGCAGCACTACGGCTAATCAGTATCTCGCGCGCGTTGACTATCAGTTGAATCCCAAACATCAGTTTACGGGTGCATTCTTCCAGACCCGTGGCACGGTCATCAACCCCGGCCTGGATGGGAACCAAGTCCTCAGTTACAGCACCGCCCGGCAGCTAAATACGACGAGTAACATAATTCTGAGCGATACCTGGACGATCTCCCCGACAAAATTAAATATCGTCAGAACGTTTTATACCGTGGATCACACCCAGACGCAGCAAGTCGTACCGCCTACAACATGGAAAAGCCTAGGTAGCACGATCAATGATGGATATCCTCAGCACACATCGCCTGTGATTTCCATCACCGGTTATTATCAGCAGGGATTGGCTGCGGCCGGCATCACCAACAACAACATGCAGACTCTTGGCCTCGAAGATACATTTAACTGGACTCTCGGGAACCATCAGACCAAGGCCGGCGGGTCATTCTTCTTCAACCAATACAGAGAAGACGGTGTCTACTATGGCTCCGGCCTGGCCACCTTTTCAGGCAGCTTTACCGGCAACGCACTCGCGGATTTTCTAGAGGGGCGAGCTGCTTCTCTCCGCCAGAACAGCGGCGTGTATCACAGGTTTCATCAACCCGACCCGGCTCTATTCTTTCAGGATGACTGGAGAATGACACACAAGCTGACGGTCGATCTTGGGATTCGCTGGGAAGCTTACGCCGCTTTTGTGGGAGGGAATACAGAGGGCACATTTATGCCTAATGTACAGTCTAAACGCTTCCCCACAGCTCCCCTGGGTTTGCTTACCGCCGGAGATCCGGGAGTGCCGGATGGCATTGTTCCCACAAAGTGGGATTACTTCGCTCCCCGCCTGGGATTCGCCTATGACGCCTTTGGCAACGGCAGCACCGCGATCCGAGGTGGCTTCGGTTTGTTCTATGCGACCAGAGGCGCCAGTCAATTCGACAATACCGAACAACAGCCGTTTGTGCTTGACAATACCCTCAACGGTACTCCGAACCTTGTCACGCCGTATTCCATCCCTCCCTATAACGGGGTGGATCCCTTCCCATATAACTCCAATTTGAGTAATCCGGTGTTCTATTCCGGCGCAACCATCTCAGGCGTAGAGCCGAATGCCGGATATCCATACGTGATGGAATATAACCTGACTCTCGAGCAACAGCTTGGCAGGAGCTGGGGAGCGCGCATGGCATACGTGGGCAGCCAATCGCGCAAATTCTTTATCTCGCGCGATATCAATGAGCCCGTCTATATACCCGGCGCTCCGGTCACGTCGGCCGGTATCAACGCTCGCCGCCCGTATGAGCCGACCCCCTCCACCTACGAATTCAGCCAGATCGTGCAGAACTCCGATGCCAATAATGCCAACTACAATGCTCTCCAGCTCACGCTGACTCGCAGATTTGAGCATGGTTTTTCCTTGTTGGCAAGTTATGTCTGGTCGAAGTCCATGGACATCAGCTCGATCGATCCCGCTAACATTACCCTCACGCTCTCGGACCAGACATATCTAAAGCGGGATTACGCGCGCTCCGACTACGATATTCCGCAAGCCTTCTTCGCTTCCTACATCTGGGCGATTCCGGGCACAAAACACTTCGGATTCCTCGGGAGTGAAGTTTTGAGCGGTTGGCAGGTGAATGGAATCACTACTCTGCGAACGGGTGTACCCTATAACGTTCTCTCCGGCATCGATTCCAATCTTGATGGCATTGCCACGGATAGGCCAAATCTTACCGGCAGTCCCGTCCTTCCCGGCGGCCGCAGCAGAACACAAAAGATCGCTGAGTTCTTTAATACTGCTGCGTTTTCGCAAGTTCCCGCCCGCGTCCCATATGGAAACGTGCAGAGAAATGTTGCGATCGGACCTGGATTCATCAACACGGATCTGTCCGGCTTTAAGAATTTCTCGGTTTGGAGAGAGTCCAGTCTGCAGTTCCGTGCAGAATTTTTCAATCTCTTCAACAACGTCAATCTTGCTAATCCGAATACTACAGAGACGAGTCCGTCGTTCGGGAGGATCAGCGCTCTCTATACCAACTATTCGCCGCGAGTCATACAGTTTGCGCTGAAGCTCTTTTTCTAAGCAAACTCATGGGATCAAAGATCTAGAATTTGCTGTTCCAGTATGCCTGCTGACCGATGTATCGATCGTCCGGCAGATACTTCAGCAGGGCGCGGCGAACCTCCAGCGGATTCATCGTGCCCTCTTGCGTCGAGTACAGAATTTTGCCGTCGGCACCAATGATCGCGGTGTATGGAACGGCGCCTTTCCAATCCGGGCCAACAGCAGCGGCTGCCTCGGCTGAATCGTTGCTGTCGAAAAGCAGATTCCGATTGAATGCATGTTGCTTTTGCAAAAAGGCCAGCACGAATTTCTTTTCGTCCGGACTGTTGATGCTCACAGTGACGAACTCCACCTGACGGTCGCCGTACATGCGGACCATCTTTTCTATCTCCGGGAACTCTTCCGTGCACGGGGCGCACCAAGTGGCCCAGAAGTTGACAAAGAGAAGCTTGTCTGTGCCCTGGTTCTTGATCAGCGTCTTGAGTTGCGCCGGCGTCACCATATCGACAGTGACGGGCTTTGCATCGTTCGCCACGTCCTCCGCGTTCACACTGCCTTCTTTGAAAGCCCACTTCGTAGAGCAACCCATTGCAGGGGTGGTCTTGACGGCGACTTCTTTCCCGGCAAGAAGAGCGTCCAGGGCGTTCCTGGCCTCGTGCTTGGTTGCGAGCGCCTCACGCGGATTGCTATCGATGCGTCCTTCATAGCGCAGAACTCGCTGCTGATCGAAGATGAAGATGTGAGGCGTAGCCGTAGGGCCATATTTTCGCGTGACAGCTTGCGTGGCGCCGTCGTACAGATAAGGGTAAGTGAGTCCACGATAGGCAGCCCGAGCCTTCATGTCCTCAAAAGAGTCGCCTACATCTGTATAGCCAAGCTCGCTGTATTTCTCCGCCTTGTCATCGTTGCCCATGATCACAACGAAGGCCACACCGCGATTCTGATAATCGGCGACGAGTTGCTTGATTCGCTTCTCGTACATCTGCGCTACAGGGCAGTGATTACAGGTGAAGACGATCGCAAGGATTTTGGCCGAGTTGTAGTCCTTGAGGCTGTGCGTCTTACCGTCGATTCCCGGCAGGGTGAAGTCTGGCGCATGGGACCCGATGGGCAGGACCGGATAGCCGGTTATCGCCGGAGGAGCATGGTCTCCGGAGTCGTGGCGTGGTTGTTGCCCTTGGCCTGCCGGGCACAGAAACAAAGCAAGCCCGAGAGCTGACAGGATCAATCTAAGTGACCCTGTCGAGCGAGCGGGTTCTCCAGATTTGGCCGCGGGGTTGATGCTAGAGTGTGTCGCCGGCATTCGTTCACCTCTGAAAAAACAATACATTAGTTCTGTCAGTGCGTTATTGACAAGGTAAATCTTCCAACATGCAAGTGATGGGATTTAGTGAACCTGACCTGCCGAGTTCTCGAGAACGACATCGGAGAATACACCTGTATCCACCGTCACCGGATAATGCGAGCAAAATCCGATCCCGACGTAAAACGGTCCGTTCATATGCAGATGAATGGGAGGACCGAACTGGTGCATCGGCTCTCCTTTTACGCTGATGAACAATGCGAAGTCGTCTCCGTGTTTTTCGATTCCGATACGCTGGGGCATAACGGCGGGAAGCAAGCTGCCTCCGATACGGTACTGCATATCTTTGATCATTCCGTTTTTCTCGAAACGCGCGGCCATGTGGACCATTCCTGTGCCGTGTTCGGCTGCCATGACCTCCTGAGAATTGTCATCGAGGTCCTGCCGGATCATCAACACGACTTTGCGGTCGTGAGGAGGTTGGGGGACTGGGAAGCTCACCGTTGCGGCGAGCGAGACATCCCCTGACATCTTCTTCCACAAATAACGGAATTCGTCGCGCGTATACCAGATGTTGTAGCCGGCGGAGTTGATGGTGTACTGCCCGGTCTTGGGATCGTAACTCGCACTGCCCGGCACGAGAGCGCTTCCAATATCAGACTGACCCTCGAAAATGCCGATCGGCGTATCGAAGTTCTTGCTGGGCCTATGGAAGTCTGCCGGCGGCGGATATTGCTTGTGCGTAGGAGAGCCAGGCAGCGCCCAATCGGGTACCTCAGGTGTAGTGGTTGGCTGAGCGGGTGCTGTCTGAGCGGAAGTTATTTGTGCACTTAGCCAAGGCGCTGGGATCCACAACATTGCGGCCAGCAGCGAGGCCAAACCGAGATATTTGAGCGCGAAGCGGAGGCGATAAATTATCATTGCGAACAAATTAGCAGATTAAGTCCAAGTTATTCCACCTATTCCTCTCTCCTAACGAAGCTCCTTCATCGTCCCGTCACGCGCCCTCCCATGGGATGATCCGGAGACTCGCCCGTCTGCTTGATGCCGGGACCGGGCACAATGAAGATCGACTGCATCAGCGGGAGCGAATTCGGATAGCCATGCCGGCCGCGCTGGAACGTAGTACTTGCGAAAGCATCCGTTTTGGACGGGGCGAAAGCCTAGTCATTCGCAGCGTAGAGGAGCAGATCGGGAGCCTGATCGGTTTCCGCGGGCGTCGACCATCAGCTAGCTCATCTCAGCAGAAGCAGCCCTGGAGTACGGATTCAAGGACTTCAACGGGAAGCGGCCTCGCAGTCTTGGAAAACAGAAAGGCTCCGCGCCCATTCTTCACGAAGAGTTGATTCACGAGTCCGAAAGCCGCCTTTCCTGACGCATCGCAAAGCTGCAAATCTGGGGCAGGAACTGGGGTGATTAGGACGATCCCGGAAGTGGGCTTGCGACAAATCCACGAAGATCGTCTCATCCAGTTGCGGGAGGATGACGGCCTATCCAGAAGCAATCCATGTGGAGCTAAAACCGGCAGATCTCCATGTTGGCAACTATACGTCCGCTCGGACCGGGCGATTGGAAGGAAAAATCGAGGCCGCTTTCGGAATCCTGAATTGTTAAAGCGTAACTCCGCCGACCCTCTTCTTCCTATTTGCTGTCTCAACTTGTTCAATTCACAAGACACCGGATGCGGATGTGCGTAGTCGGTATGGAACTCATTTACATGCGTTGCCGCCAGGGAGTATCTTTTGTGCTGCAGCCTATCAACTGGAGGCAGCTATGGCGAGAAAATATATCGACTGCAGAGAGTTCCCGAATGAGGCGAACTGCTCGTTGGCGATTTCCGGTACTGAACAAGAAGTGCTCGACGCAGCCGTAATGCACGCTGTGAGCGTCCACGGTCACGAGGACGCGCCTGAGTTGCGCGAGCAACTTCGCGGATTGTTGAAAGACGCGCCGGAGGCCCAGGTGGCGGTCGCCTGACCCCAGGCTCCTAAGACGGGCAATGCAGTTATAAGGCACAAACCCACGGCAGGAAGTGTGGCTCTGCCCGCGACGTGCGGGCACGAGCGACTTGAATTCCCGTCTTGAGGTGTGGCACGCGGAATTGCGGACGGTCAGCCATCTGAATTAAGGGCCCGAACCAGTTTTGCTTGCCCTTCGCGCAGCATATCTCTCGGCGCCGGACCTATTCTCAAATTGTCGGTCTGGCCGAGCGTTCTTCGGCTTTTGTGAATAGCGCGCTAACTGTACCACCTCCAGCCCCTGAGTCTCCTGAGCGCGGCAGGGCAAGTCCCCGAATTAGCTTTTTATTCCACCCAGAAATGCCATAGCGCGGAGGCAATCACATGCGAACCGAAGAATATGTCTATATTGTGCTGATCACCGCAGCTCTCATTTTCCCATGCCGGGATCAGCACCAGGAGGAGACGGTGGTTCGAGCGGCAGCTCAAAAAAGAGTCACGATTGGAGTGGCGGGTCCGATAGCTATGATTCCAGAGCAAAATTCGCAGATGACCGCCTCGACGACCTGGATGGTCGTTGATCGCTTCAACGAGGCGTTCAACCGGCACGATGCAGACGCCCTCGCGCCTTTGCTCACCGATGACACCGTCTTCGAAGACACGTCTCCTGCTCCGGACGGCACGCGTGTTGAAGGGAAAGCCGCGGTGCTCGCATTCTGGCGGATTTGGTTCACGCACAACGCCGACGCAAGCTTCGAGGCGGAAGACGTGATTGTAAGCGGCGATCGTGCCGTCGTGCGCTGGGTATATCGCAAGCTGCGCAATGGGAAGCCGTGGCACCTGCACGGCGTGGACGTCTTTACCGTTCGTGACGGCAAAGTGGCCGCGAAGCTTGCCTACGTTAAAGGGTGAGGCGCCCCTCGACCGACCGTCCTGACGATGCGATTCCTGATTAAACGATTAGTATCCGAGTTGCCGACATTCATGTAATTCATTGTCAAGTAGAGCCGCAGGTGTTCTGGGCGCTGAACGTAGGGTTGCGAAATGAACGAATCCGCGTTTGGTCGACTTTTCTGCGGGGATGGGCAGCCGACTCAAGATTGAGTATCCGAACGAGATTCAGGTCGGGGATCCAGTGGGTCCGAGGGAACAACTTTCCATCGATGCGCTAACGCCTTTCCTGAACGCATTCGCACCGAACGTCCGGCGAGCGCTGGGTGAGGGGCCGCACTCCGGACCCTACGGGAGTTGAAGCATGTCGTCCAGCTTATGTAGGAGAACCGTTCCTTTGAGCCACTACTTCGGCACGATAGCGGGTGCGCGGTTTCGAAGACGCAAAGGCTATGATCCTGCCAAATGGATGATCCGTCTTCCATCAGCCGGACGAGGAAACCCGGGGGAACTACCTGCTGTTTCATCTGGACACGCGTACTGAAACTGCACACCCTCGTCCGCCCGTCATTTTCATGGTGGACGCAGAAGGAATCGAACCTTCAACCTGTCGATTAAGAGTCGTGGAGAGTTGACTCGGTCTATGTCTGCTAAACTGTTGTCGCAATAATAGCTTACAAGCTGTTCGCCCGCACCTTTGGATAGTTTTGTTCTTCAGAAGGAATCTCGATTAGGTTCGCTTGCTGAAGTGACGCACGCACGCGACGAGACCGATAGCATTGGAACAGATGTAATTCGCCTCGATTTCATTCCAAGAGTCTTCCCGAGCAGTTCTAACGAATTGGAAATAAAACTTGACGTTGCAGTCTTAATATATTAAGACTTTAAATAGGAGGCGAGGCGTCTTTCCGAAGGATGACAACTGGTATTCCATAAGCTGGTTCTTGATGGGGTTGCTGGGATACCGTGGATCGGCTGCGGCCCGCGAAGCGGTCCCGTATGCCTTGCCTGCGCGCGATGCGGTGAGTGCTTCGTTCTCTCGTAGCCAATGTGCAGAGGCGTTCGACTAAGTATGGGCTGCCAAGCCATCCCGTGCATTGGATGGATGTGTAAGGCTTGGGCGGTCACGGGCAAATCTTTGGCTTAATATGACACTGCGACGATTGTCCTCTGTAGCAATGACTGCTCTAATTTTCGGTACGTTTGTCTTTACTGTTGCGACTGCTCTGGGACAAAAGATCAAACAGCCACCGAGCAGTCGGTGGCCGCCAGGATTGGGCGTGCACCAGGCACGGGTAGCGATGCCAACACACTGCCTGATGCCCCAAGCGCCGCGTCACAGCAGGACAGCCAGGTAGGTCCCGTTCCATCTGGCGCTAAAAATAATCCGAGTACATCGCACGTCCCCGAAACGGGAAAGCAGACTAAGCGCATTCTCTATATCATTCCGAATTTTCGGGCAGTCAGCGTGGACCAGAAGCTTCCGCCGCAAACCGTTGAAGAAAAGCTTAAGACAGCGACGCTCGATAGTGCCGACTATTCTTCGTTTATCTTTGTCGCTGCCCAAGCCGCAATTGCCCAGGTGCGCAACGCGACCCCGGAGTTTCGCCAGGGCGCAGCCGGGTATGGCAGGTATTACTGGCACACCTATGCAGACTATGCGGACGAAAATCTATGGGTTGAGTTTATTTTGCCCGCAGCTCTGCGCCAGGATTCCCGTTATTACACGCTCGGCCGCGGTGGCTTTATCAAGCGGCTCGCATATTCTTTCTCACGCGTCGCAATCACGCGGGACGACAACGGCCGCGAAGCCTTCAATTTCTCGGAGATATTTGGGGCAGGCGCGGCCGCGGGCATCTCGGGCCTTTACTACCCCAGTCAGGAGCGCACCTTTACGAAGGCCTACCAACTTTGGATTACCAATGTCGCGATCGATGGGGGGACGTTCGTTTTTAAGGAATTCTGGCCCGATATCAACAACAAATTCTTCCACCAAAAAGACTGAATTAAAACACCGAAGACGCGAGATCAGACCGTCACAGTGATGCCAATTCCCGGCCCGATCCCTTCGGACCCCAAAGACAATCGACACAAGGAGCCGCGCGTATGCCCGTTCATCTGGTTAACCCCAGCGATAATTCTTTTGGAACTGCAGTAATTACGCCGCGATGGTTGTTTGTGCTGGCTGCAGCGACACCACAATCGATGGGCGACCCGATTCTGGTAGATGAATCGTTGGAACAGCTCGATGCCGACACGATCCAGCCCGGCGATGTGGTTGGGATCAGCGTGCATACCGGCAATGCGCTGCGGGGATACGAGGTGGGAACACTCGCCCGCGAGCGAGGCGCGACCGTAGTGTACGGGGGAATTCACGCAAGTCTGTTTCCTGAGGAGCCGTTCGAACAGGGTGCGGCAAATGTCGTGGTCAAGGGCGATGGGGACGTCGCATGGGGACAGGTGCTGCGCGACCTTCAGGCCGGAAACGCCAGGCGAATTTATGACGGCGGGAAGATCGAGGGAGAGGAGTTTCTGGCGGCGCGCTGGGACTTGATGCAGGCAGATAAGTACATGTGGGCATCGGTACAGACGATTCGCGGATGCCCAAAGCACTGTTCGTTCTGTTCGGTATGGCGTACCGATGGACAGAAGCCTCGCCAGCGAAACTTCGAGAAAGTAATCGACGAGATCATCGATCTCAGGCGGCTTGGCTTCCGTTTTATTGCTCTGGCGGACGACAACTTTTATCCGGTGACCCTGACAGACCTACGCCTGGCGCGCGAGCAGGGCAATGTAGAGAAACTGGAGTCGCTGACCAGGATCCGGAACGAGCGATTTTTGCTGATGGCGGAGTTGGCAAAGCTGCCGAAGGACATGGTGTTCTTCACGCAGATCACTATGGAATCGGCCGAGGACACGGAATACCTGGACGCCATGCGGCGGGCCAATATTAAGGGTGCACTGGTGGGAGTAGAATCCGTGACACCCGAGGGGTTGAAGGCGGTTTATAAAGACTTCAACTACTCAGGCGACCGTCTGGTAGAGCAACTGCAAACCTTCCGCAAACATGGGGTTCATGTTCTCGGATCGTTCATCTTCGGCTTGCCGACCGACAAAGCGAGTACGTTTGGAGCGACCGTAGAGTTGGCGCTGAAGGCAGGAGTTACATTTGCGCAGTTTGTGATGATGACGCCCTTTCCCGGAACTGTGGACTTCAATAGATGGGAGAAAGAGCAGGCGGCAGATCCCATGATCGTCGAGGGTACACCGGTCACGCGGTATTGGCTCATCCCTACTGCCATCCGGCCGAAGATGTTTACCCCGCATCCTTCGATGAGCCCAGACGAAATAAAGGAGCGCACTCAAGGAGTATGGGATAAGTTTTACGGGACGCGGGCCATCTGGAATAGGTCCTCCTGCACTCCAACGTTGCGGGCTCGCGTGGCGTTCTTGCTGCTTTCCAAGCTATATCGGCAGATGTATGCGGGAACAGGAATCTCGACAGACAGTGCTCGACGAAAAAAGGCGAAGACATGGGCGCGTTGGATTGCCCGGCAGACGAGCAAGATATTCCGCGCCAAGCCGATGCCGGAGCTGAAGTCGCCAGTCTGGGAACCTCGGACAAAAACTCTGCCACATCTGGTACAGCTCACGGGGCAGACTCGGCAAATGTCTGCGCTTTGATTAGGATTCGCCTGCGCCAAAGGCCTGAGTCAACAGCTTCACGCGCATTCATGGTTTATTAGCGCCTCATATCGGGAGCGTTCTTTTGCGCCAGATGTGGGTCACCGCAGGTCCACTTCGCTTTTCACCCCGGCAAACTTCACTAGTAGGAACACAGCCATACGAGAGAGATGCACTGCTCTACAGTCTCACCAACAGCATCGGTTGCTGTACGAGGGGGTCTTTATCCGGGAATCGCGCGATCCACTCGTTGATCCGAATGTCATTGAGCCAAGAGATAGTGGAACAGTGCAATCCATGAAGCCGTATCAGCATCATCGGCTAGCTTAGCTGGACCGACGACGTGAAGTGATCCATCGCCGCAACGAGGCGAACCGTACACGTCACACTGGTGAAAACCAGGTCAATCCATGGACCTCCACCGGCGTCACGCTCCCAGACGAAAAACTCGTCCCGGAAGTCATAGCAAGTCCCATACAGATGAACCGGAGGGAACTTCAGGCTGTTGACTCGACTTCTAACTCAGATCGAGCGCGGTCTTAAATGTCAACGACCTTCACCTCGTCTCAATTGCAGTAGTCGAGGCAGGGCGCGCGGGACAGCTCGGTGATCGAGTTTGGATAGTGCCAGATACGCCAAATAGTTTTCAAAGCTACCGGCCAAGGCACGGACTACGCTCCCATTGATCATGGACGCCGGGCAGGCTACTCGAGCACAGCGACCTCGTGGTCGAGGATAAATCTGACCTCAAATAGGGCCCATGCTCCCTGGCGGCGCACGGGTGTGGCGGTCGATCCCGATACGGCCAGAAGCAGCCGCTTACCGGGCACCCCTTCGGGCAGCTTCACTTTTACCGTCAGCGGACCGACCGGAATGAGCTCGTCGACCGGTATCCGCCATGTTCCAGCGCTGGTCAGATTGACCAGGTGCATAACAACCCGGCTTTGCTGGCGGTAGAGATGACAGTCAATCAGCCCGGGTCCCTGAACCTCAAGCGGTATGCTGTCTTTGGCTGCCCAGCGCACTAGGTTCGCCAGCAAATCGCCATGGTCCGGAATGTTGCCTTGTTCAAAGCGCCGGTCGATGTCGGCCGGCAGGTACGCGATCCGAGCGCCCTTCTGCTCCCTCAGCAGCAGGCCCGGAATCTTCGTTCGGGGCACCCTCATCCAGGAATTTTCCGGCGGCATGACTGGAAATTCGGGGATTAGCGTCAGCAGCACGGTGACCCCCGGAACCGGCTTCACTTCCGGAAGCACTCCCCCGAATGTAACAATGTTGGTTGCTTCAAAGCCCTTCAACACCGGGTGCCGGGCTGCCGATCGGGCTGGCTCGTCTTCACGACGCGGACCGTCTACGTCCTGTCCCACATCGGGAGTCAGACGCAGGTAAGTATGCTGCAAACCGGCGGGATTCTTCGGACCGTATCGCTTCCCCGTGTAGTGGGCTCCAAACACGTCGGCCAAGGCAAAGTCGGGCCTCGGGTCCCCGTAGTCGTCGTACAGACTGGTTTCGTCCGTAGCGATCAGCGACCCTCCTCTGCTAACAAAACTCCGAACCGCCTCCACTTGCGAAGTGGACATGGCCGCCAGGTTGGGAAGAACCAGCACGGAAAATTGGCCCGCATCGCGCTCAATATGATCGGCGTGGACGGGCAAGTAGGGGATGCGAGCTCGGATAAGGGCTTGGATCATGCCGTCGTAAGGAGCTAAGGCCAGCTCGTTGCCGTTGTCCCGGCCATACCACTCGAAATTGCGCTGGGAATAAACCACCCCTACCGTAGCAATCGGCTGACGATTGACGAGGTACTGCTGACGGTCGGCATACCAGCGAAAAAATGGTTCAACCACCCGGAACTGGCGCCGGTCCTCCTGGTAGCCGCCCACGTGGTGCCACCAAGGCTGGATGGTTCCGGCGACGCCTTCCACCATCCACATCCGGACTTCCGGAATCGGGCGGGCAGCCTTTCGAGGTCCGTAGGTTGCCATGCTTTCAGGCGAGAGCTTATCCCAGCCGCCCAACCCATGAACCCGTTTCCCCGTATCACCGTTTTCCTGGAAGCCTCCATTCTGGCCCGTTCCCGGTGGTCCAACTCCGTTATTGGCCCGCCCCTGGTGGTCCAACATGATCATGTCGGCCCGCTGGCACAGTTCTTTCATGTCCCGGAAGCTACTTGCAGCCTGAACGAAATTTCCGCTGAGCATACCGCTCCAAATGCAGTCCGGTCCGCCTGCGGCTTTGGTCGTGCTGCTGAAGAGATCCCAAGTTTCCAGACGGCGTTTGTAGCTCCATTCAATCCACTGCCGATAAACCGGATCGTTCCAGTTCTTGCCGGCGGGCAGATCTTTGCCGCTGAACTGATGAAATTTGCTTTTGCAATTGACACAGTAGCACATGCTCTCCCGGCCCAGGCCGGCCCAGTGATTATCTGTAAATCCTTCGGGCTTTTCATGTGCGATGATTTCGCGCAGGATCCTGGGAATGTATTCGTCATAGTAAGGGCCATTGATGCAAGTCGTATAGAGGACGACATTATCTTGCTCCGAACCGGTGCGGTAGGGCTCTCCTGCTGCATTCACGGCAAACCAGTCTGGATGTGCTTTGTAAAACGGCTCGAAGGCGCTTCCACAATCCATTCGCGCAAAGACCATGAGTCCGTCGGCATGGGCCGCCCGGGTCAGGTCACCATAGAGATCCTGACCGTTCAAGAACCTCGCCTGGTGCTGCAGAGGCTCTTTGCTCGGATAAAAAGCCACGATTCCTCCGGCATTGATCACCATGCCCTGCGTTTGGCTGCGTCTCCAGTAACCCCGCCACCACTGGAGGTCAAAATGCTCCGGATCGAGTTCGTTCAGGTTGATCTGTCCCCAGCGGTAGGTGCGCCGGTACCAGGGAACGAAAGGCTTCTGCGCCGCGGAGCTCCCTGTCACCTGAGCACCCGCACCGATCTTAGGAAATCCACCCAGACTCACGGCCAAGGGAACCGCAGCTGTCATCTTGAGAAAACTCCGGCGTGATTCCACTTCTAAATTCCTCTTCTCTATTGGGTTCACGAACGACTCCTTTGAGCCCGAGTGTCGCCCCGGCTGCCGGAGACATGATGGGGATTGCCTGTCGACGCGTGATATCGATCATTTATTTGACTGGTCCTCTGCGGCCGGTCAGAGAGTGCATTTTAGAATGCGCGGCCAGATTCAAAACGCGAGCTTTAACGTGAATTGCAAGTTGCGATTCCCGGTTTTTGAGGTGACCTGCATAAAGGCAGCATCAGTCGGTGTAGAGTCCACGGTCGACCAGTTCGAATGATTGAGCAGGTTGAATGCTTCGGCGCGAAATTCCAGGGTCGCCTGTTCGTAAACAGGAAATTGCTTGTGAACCGCCAGATTCCACTCGAGAAATCCTGGCTGGGTGAACACATTCCTATTCAGTCCAGTGGCAAAGCTTCCAAGCGCCGGCGCGGTAAACGCACTTTTACAATAGAGCGTAGCGCCCTTATTCAGGATGAACGATGTTCGACAACCCGAGGTTTTGCCCGTGATGTTCCAGAATTGAGTTCCGCTCCCGGGACCAATACCGGCGTAATCGATGTTTTCTCGAACGGAGAAAGGGACCCCGGATTCGAACTGATTGATGCCGGAGAGAGTCCAATGGGCGAGGACCGCGTTGGCCAGACTATTGCCGTGAAACGGCACGTTGTAGATGTAACTGAAAATCAAAGCCTGGGTCACGTTGAAATCGGACCGGCCCCAGTAGCTGTGCTTGTCATAGGCATTCGGCAGAACGTCCGTGAGGATGGACGTATCATCGAGAGACTTGGAAAGGGTGTAAGACACGCTGTAGGTGACAGGTCCGCTGGTGCTGTTGGCCCTGACCTGAAGCCCGTTATACCAGGAAAGCCCTGAGTTTTCCGATACATCGATGATGCCCGCTCCGACGTAGGGACGCAGCGCATTGGGGTTTATGGTGGGGTGGGCATAGACGGTTCCAGGGGTGACGAGCTGGTTGATATTACGCTTGATCTGGAGATGAATGCCGCGGTTGCCCACGTAGCCTGCGGAGAGACTGATGCGTTGTCTGAGCTGACGCTGGACCGTGGCGTTATATTCCCAGGCCGTGGGCCAGACATTCGACCGTGGATTGACCGTCATCGTGAAGGGCACGACTACGGAGCCTGCTCCTGTCAGGTTGTCGATATTTGCATTCAGAATTGCTGTCTGGGGCATGAACGGAGGATTGCCTCCGAGCGCGGTGTCGCGATTAATGGCGGTCCGATCGGCGAAGTAGCCGAGACCAACACGAATAACGGTATTCGAATTGATTTCATAGGCCGCGCCAAAGCGTGGCTGCACTAAACCCCACTGCGTAGGAATGAACCCTGCCGGGAGATTGTGGTAAAGACTTTGGTATTGACTGAGGAATGGATAGAGTTTCAGAGCGTTCGCCGTCGGTCCGCTGCCGGGCAATACCATGCCGTTATAGGGAGATCCGCTGGTAATAAAGCCCGTGGAGGGACTTACAGTAGCAGCCTGAGAAGCATTGTAGAAAGCCGGATCAAACTGCGCCAGCGTACCATTTGTGGTGCCCCAGGCCGGCCAGATCGAATAGCGCAGGCCATAGTGCAGACTGAGCTTGGGAATGACCTGCCATACGTCCTGGGCAAATAGATCCAGGGCGTTCGCAACCCAGGGAGTCTCCGGCTTTGAACCGAACTCCGCGTAGTTATTGAAGTTTCCCAGGAGCGCATTCGCGATCCCAAGACCGGTAGTGTTGGGCGTGCCGGTGTCAAGGAATTGAAAAGCGCCGTTCTGGTTTTCGGTCTGCGGCGCGCTTGCGCTAGTGAGCTGAATATGATCGTTCTGTCCAGCGCGTTCCGCGGTGCCGCCAAACATGATCGTGTGATTCTTAATAACTTTTGTTACGTTGTCGGTGAGGTCCACGACAAATCCCGACCATGAACCAGGGTAGGGGCCGAGATCGACTGAGGTGAGCCCGGTTACTGCGAAATTGGGAAGTTTTTGATCAAACAGCTTGGTTCCCGGATACAAATAGGGATAGGTAAGGCCATACGTGCTCCGCTCGCAAGATGCGCCGCATGCGGGATCGGCTGTGATACTGCCTTTTCCGTCGGAGTTTCCCGAAATGGAGAAGTCATTCAGAAAAGTCGGTGAAAACGTAGTGGTCAGGTCGATGATGGCTGTCCGGTTTGGCCGCGACCAGAGTGACCGATAGAGGCCCAAGGTAGTGGCATCGTCCAGTGGGTTATTGAAGTGCCACGGTATGAAGGTTCCGCGTGCGTACAGATGATTCTTCGCGTCGATGTAATAGTCAACCTTGGCAGTGGTCTTATACACGTTGGAGGCCACGGGAAAGGCCGCAATCCAGTTGGCCGCGCCCTGCTGGAAGTTGGGTGTCGGCATGGGATAAGCGTTGAGGATTGCCACTCCCTGCTGATTGAGCCGGTTTGATGGGATGATATTGCCGGGAAAAGGCTGACCTGTCAGAGGATCGGTAGCCACTCTCTTTTTGCCGAAGAACGTATTGGCGGGGTTGAGAAGATAACTGAGATCGCCAGTGCGCATAGCCGCCGTCGGAACGGTGCCGGTGGTGTTGTCGACATAGGCGCGACGGACCCATTCCTGAGCTACGAAGAAGAAGAACTTGCTTCGATCCTGGTTGAACTTTCCGGGATAAAAGAAAGGGCCCCCGAAGGCGTAGCCGAAATCGTTGTAATTTTGCTGTGGAGGCCTGGAGTTCAGACTTGATATGGGGCTGGAATTTCGGGACCAAGTATTGGCGTCAAAAAAGGAATTACGCAGCACCTCATAGGCCTCACCGTGGAATTGCGAGGTGCCGCTCTTGGTGACGAATCGAATCTGGCCTGCATTGGAGCGGCCGTACTGAGCATCGAAGTTTCCGGTAAGGACCTGAATCTCCTGAAGGGATTCCATATCTTGCGCGCCTAGCATGGAACCCGATTCCCGGGTGCGAGTGGCCATGGCCCCATCCACATAGACTGTGTATTCGTCGGGGCGTCCGCCGTTGATGGCAAACGACCCGTTGCTAACGCTGTCCGGGTCAAACGTGGAGATATCCGTCCCGACAACGCCGGGCTGAAGTAAGCCCAAATATACGGGGTTTCTGCCGTTCACCTCCAGTTGCTTGAATTGCGTCGCAGTGACGGTGCCACCCGTGGAGGGCTCAAGGCTAAGGGACTGGCTCTCGGATCCGCTTACTTGAACTGTTTGTGTGATAGAACCCAGGCTCAGTTGAACGGATACGTCGACCTGATCCGCGGCGTTCAGGTGAATGCCCGTGTGGCTGTACTTCGAGAATCCGTTTGCTTCCGCGGTGATGGTGTAAGTTCCAACCATTAGATTGGGAAAGGTGTAGTACCCGGAACTATTTGTGGTTGTCGTGCGGATATTGTTGTCCTCTTCGTTTATCGCCGATATCGTGACCCCAGGCACGACAGCCTTGGTGTTATCAACCACCGTCCCGGATATTTGTCCGATATCGATTTGAGACCATGCGCGAGTGGACAAAAGAGCACAAGCGACAAGTGTACAAACAAATGCTTTCATATTTGCGTCTGCTCCTTTACCGCAGCGAACTGCTACCCCATCTGCTTAAGCTGCGCCCGGATCTGGGCAAGCAATGGACCACCCGGAGCGTGAACCCAATGGTAGTGATTGGCTATCTCCGCCCAGGTGGTCGAGTTTCATCTCCGAAACCGATAGCACCCCACGTGAGCCGCAGCCTCTCGAAGTATCATGATATGAGACCTCGTCTCCATGTAAATGCCGTCCATTCGAAACCATCGGGGCCCCAGGTGTCAAGAGAAGGACGGATGAACGCAAGGCAAACGCATCTTAATTGCTATATGCGGGTTGCGATTGCTGGGATGAGATGCGGGATGGACAATCCCCTGAAGTATCTTCCAGAGTTGCGGGACCGCGGGTGGAGCAGACGCGGGAACATCTGCTGGAAGAAGATCCTTTTGATTGGTCCACGCGGTTTCCACCGCAGGAACATCAGGACGAGCCAGAAGTTTGTCAGTTAATCTTTTATTTCATGGTGGACGCGGGTGGAATCGAACCACCAACCTGTCGATTAAGAGTCGAATGCTCTGCCAGTTGAAAGCGCACAGACCGGCTACGGAAGGACGAGGTAGATCGTGGGGCTGGAAATCGGCGGATACGAAGAAACGCTGGGAAGCGTCGGCGCATCGTGCGGATCGCGCACGATGCTCTGCTGGCCGCGTTTTCGATGGGTCTACTCCTGACCGGTTGGACCGCAGCGGCTCAGGATCCATGTGTGACCCCCGGCTGCGCACGCGTGTGGCTGAGGACCTGGGCGTTTGCCGACGGTCCAGTCGAGCGAGCGGATGTCGGAGTTAGCGTGCGTGGCCGGCTATTGGCCAATGCAAGGGCGGCCACGAACCGCTATGGTGTGTTCCCTGCGCCCGTGCCGAACGCGCTGGAGCTCGACTGGCGCCGCGGGCGATCACTCGTCCGGATTAGCATTTCCGGCGGAACGATAAACGCGACCCAATCTCAGGACGTATGACCGCCGATGTCGCGCTCACAGACCCGACTAGCCAAATCCTTGTGGTCAACCCGGTGACCACCCTGGTCAGTCTGGTTTTAGACGTGCGGCCGGAACTCAAGCTCGATCAAGCCGAGGCGATTGTCAGGCGTTTCCTGGAGTTGCCGGCTAGCTATGATCTCGGCCTCACGTTGCGGGAGAGTTGAGGCTACGCATCTCCGTTCTTCAGCCCCGTGGTCTTTATGGAGGAGGCGAAGGCCGCGGGAGGGTTGGACGCCTTCGAGTCCAAACTGCTGCAGGAGCTCGCTTCACCCAGGGCTACGCACCGGTTCCGCCCTCCGCATCCAGTGGCGGCCACCAGCACCAGCACTTTCGCCAGGACTCTCCAGGAGCCGCTCGCCTCGCACCCGACTCAGCTGGCGACTACCAGCGCCTCCGCCAGCACTCCCGCCAGCACTCTTACGACGGGTCTGTATGCGGCCGCGCTGGACGTCACTAGCGCCGAAGGTGGGGAAAACCTGTTTGGGCGGGCGATGACCCTGACGGGGTTGGCACCCACACCCAACACCAGTCAAGACGAGGTCGACGCTCTGGTGAACGCGCTCGGCAATCTCCAGAGCAGTCTCAACAGTTTGGCAAGTCAGGTAGGCACGCTCACGGAGCTATTGAAGTCGACCGCTACCTTGAACGAGTACAACACGATCGTCACAGCCGCCCAGCCGCTCGCTGTGGACGTCACGAACGTGGAACAGGACATAAGCTATTTCGCACAATGGTGCCCGCCGTTGGCTGCGGGGCAGACGCCGGATCCGGAAAATGAGCAGTGGTGCCTTCAATGGGCCCCCGTTTATAAAGCTGAGCTGCAGACGTCGTACGAGAACAAGGATTTCGAGAACCTGCAGGGCTACATCGCCGACAACGGCACGCTCGGTACCGAGGGCATGCTCCACCTGTACAGTCTCTGGCTCGCCCAGAGCAAGCAGTTCTTCCGCCCGGCGGATTCCACCAAAATGCAGAACTTGTACGACTACTGGAATGGGGTGTTGACGTCGGCGGCAAACCTGCGCATGGAGTACTTCCACGTGCAAGGGGACCAGAATAGCCCCCTGGGCAGCAACAAATTATCGGGTTCATCGGCGACGTTACCGCCCCGCCCAGCAATGTCCCGCCCAGCGTAGGCACCTTCCAGATTGACCAAAACGTGAACCTTAGCCTGATGTGGCCGCCGGTTCCCCTCGACCCGGCCACCCAGCTGCCCCTCGTGGTCGTCAGCACCCAGGATCCGAATCACAGCATGTGGTCCCTTTTTCCGATCGTGTCGCCTTCAAATGATGTTTTCGAAATAGCACCGCAGTGCTATCTCTTTTCAGAAACTTCCCCAAGAAGTGGGTGTAGGGAACTACTCCGGCTTCAGCGGTTGGATGCTTGGCGGCCAGCCTGGGTGGCAAGCCGCAGTCTCCCTCGCTCCCTCGCTCCCTCAGGGACGCCGTGGCATACCTGGCTCACCCAGCAGACAGAGACTGACGACTACAAAAATCCGCCTAGTTACGACGAAATGCCGTCTAGTCCTGGCTTTTGGGATTGGACCCAACACTGCCCAGGCCAAGGCGTCGGAGTTGTTGGCGGCGTTTGGACGCAGACCTTTTACGGGGACATTAACGGCAGCGGATCATGGTATGTGGTGGATCCCATCAACAACAGGATCGTAACCAACAACGGCAGCCTAGGCTATCACCTTTTCGAATGGGCGCTGCGACATCCTGTCGCTGGCGAGCAATACTTCTGGTACCAGTAAGCGGCAACGCGTCGCAGTAGTAGCGCGTGATGCATTTTAGGGGCGTCATTCCCGCCGGCGAGTGGGTGTCGCGGGTGTGGGTGGCCGATCGCCGCATACTTCGCCTGATCCGAAATGGCTCCAGGCGGGTGTTGCGTTTGGCAACTTGTTTTGGCCCACTTCGGCGGTTTAATCTGGCCCATCCCTGGAACGTTGAGGTTGAGAGGGTAGTGTTCGGCGACTCTTCCGAGAATCAGCGCTATCGCGTCAGAGAGCGGATCCTTCTTTTGATCGGCAGGAAGGCCCGAAAGCGCTTCGAAGGCAACCGCCAGATGGACGATGGCGATCTCCTCATCGCATTGGAGAACGTTCGCCAAGTTGAACCACTGGATCGCGGTTAGTACACGCGTCGTAGCACGTTGGCTATGCGGCGTAGCTCGCGGGCCGGGTGCTCTCGGCTCTGGTCAGCCGTCATGAGGCGATCTTCCCGCGGCGGAAGGAACCTTGGTACCAGGCAGCGGACGAAGACGTACCCAGATGAGAGCACGGCATAGGATCTCGTCCCGGGCGCCTCACCGAAACCATAAACCGATGTGAAAACCTACTGGGTCAGAACTTCGGGAATATTGACTTGAGATGTTGCGAGATCATAGACGCCTCCCGTGATCAGCAGGCCCTGCAACTCGGGATCCTCTTGCAGAATCCCCACGCCTAGGATGACGTTTTGTTCGGTAACGAGCGGGATGAATGTCTTGAGATCGTCCGGGTTTCCGCCCAGATTTATGGCCGCCTCCACAGCCGGGTAGATCAGTTCTGCAAACTGGAAGGTCGCCCCTGGGTAGGACGCTATCGCCGCTTTCACCGCGCCGCAATCCGAGTGGCCAAGCACGAAGAGTATCAACGCACCAAGGTATTGCTCCTTCGTCCCGTAATAGAGGCTCTCGGTCAACGTTCCGCCCGCACAATTGCCCGCGACACGCGCGACAAACAGATCGCCTATTCCCTGATCGAAGACCAGTTCTGGCGGGACGCGCGAGTCCGAGCAGGAGAGAATCGTTGCGAATGGAGACTGCCCGTTTATCACGGACACGCGGCGGGCTTTATCCTCGTGCGGATGGCACTGAGTAAACGTCGCCCATCGTTCATTTCCCTTTATCAGTGCCTCGAGCGCCTTCGCCGGAGTCTTAGGCGGAGGATTCTCGTTGCAACGCCTCGGGCATTCGGACGTGCCCTCCTGGCCTAACAGCAGTGCTGGTGACAGCGCTGTTGCGAGTCCGGTGAATGCACCACCCCGCAACAAGTTCCTCCTGCTGATGGGCGAATTTCCAAACGGTATCAAGATGTTTCCTCCTCCTACGAAGAATCTCTGCAACAACGTTTTCCAAAATAGAGGGGAGTTCCTGTACGGGCTCAACCCATATGCAAAAACAGGATGTCCATTTTGATTCTCAGGCCTGGGTGCTCCACATGATCTACGCTTCCTAAAGTCCTGTGTCAAGAGATAAAGCACCGATAGGAGAGTTGGAGCTCAGATTGTGAGTCCTAAATCCCAGTTGCAGCCTTGGATTACCCGTCGTTGGATCAGTAACGGGATACCCTATCGGGGCTGCCCCGGCCAGAGATGCGAGCGGACTGCCGGGCTCTGTCTTCCGGGCAGTTTTGATACGCGCTTATCGTCACGAAACTCCCGGGTTGTCGGCTAACCAGAAGGAATCCGCGGGCAGTAGCGAGCATCGTGGCCGTAGTTCCCGACGGCTCATTGCGTAAGCCATTACTCCATAGACCCCCGATGCCGGCTAGAAGAAGCGCGAGCGTTCCGAGGACGTATTCGAATGGAGTCGACCGCCGATCTGCTCGATTTTCTCGAAAGTCTGAAGGAGCCAGCTTCCCAACCTACGCTTGTTGAAGCGTTTAGCTAGCTGAGCCCCCGCCAACTTTATGTCGCTATCGCCGGGCGGAA
>CAWDNI010000063.1:0-187998 GCA_963803615.1 uncultured Acidobacteriaceae bacterium | reverse complement strand
TTTGTCACAAAGCCGAGGGGTGCCCCACGTTCGCACCAGCGTACGTGGGATGAATCAAGCCTGCTTCCGATTTGTTGTTCTGACATCTCGACCTCCAATAGCAACGGGGGCTTGATTACATCGGTCCTGATTGGCCAACGGTTCCGGCGCGCCACACTCGTAACTCAGCAAAGACAGCTCGGTCCAAGCGTTGAAAAAAGCCTTTATAGGCCAACGTACGCTGGTGCGAATGTGGGGCAGCCATGTTCTTCATGCCGTCCGAGACTTGGGCCACCCGCCAACAGTCGAGCAGGGCGAGGGATTGGCCGAGCTTGTTCTATTCGCAGCGCAGAGCGATCAGGGGATCCAATCGCATCATGCGTCGCGCAGGGAAGTAACACGCGAACAAGGCAACCAGCAGGAGCAGGAAAGAAACCGCCGCGACGGTAAGAGGATCGGTCGATCTGACGCCATACAGCAGGCTCGAAAGAAAGCGGGCGAGGGCCAGAGAACCCGCAATGCCAATCGCGATGCCGATCAACGTGAGCCGCAATCCTTCACCGATGATCATCTTCAAGACGTCATCGCGGCGCGCACCCAGGGCAACGCGTATCCCGATCTCCTGGGTCCTTTGCGAAATGCGTTGCGAGAGCACTCCGTAAATCCCCACTGCCGCCAACAGCAGAGCAAGAGCAGAGAACAAGCTAAACAGCTCCGCTCGAAATCGCGGCTCCGCGGTGAATCAGGCAGGAAATGCGGGGACAGGGAGTGCGGGGAACCCCTAGCAACCAGAAATCACTCTTTTTTCCCGAGATCGGTGAGATAATTCCTCTTCCACCTGCCCCTCAGGGATGAATCGGCGGGAGAGCCTGCCGTTACCGGGTGTGGTCCCGCAGTCTTTGGGGGCCTACTCAAGCACTCAGCTTAGCTAAGGAGAAACCGTGGCCGCCCAAACACGTCGTGATTTCATGCAGCGCTCTGTTGCCGGTGCGGCAGGACTAGGTCTGTTTCTGAACGGCGAAGCTGTACCGCTCCACGCCTCGGCGGGGCTATCGGTGCCAGCCGGTCCCAGTAATCGCGTAAACGTCGGTTTTATCGGCTTTGGCATTCGTGGCAACGTGTTGTTGAGGGCGATAAAGGAGACCGGGCAAGCAAACCTGATCTGCGCATGTGACTGCTACCAGGGACACCTCGATCGTGCCAAAGAACGTACCAACGGCAAAATCGACATCAATTTTGCGCAGTACAAGAAGTTGCTGGACCGCAAAGATATCGACGCCGTGGTGATCGCCACGCCCGAACACTGGCATCTCCAGCAGATGCTGGACGCTTGTGCCGCCGGCAAGGACGTGTACATCGAGAAGCCCATGACTCGTACTATCGAGGAAGGGCCAAAGATGATCTCCGCAGCCAAGCGCTACGATCGCATCGTGCAGGTCGGAAGCCAATGGATTTCATCGCCCATTCAGAAGCGCGCAAAGGAGCTCGTACAATCGGGCGCCATCGGCAGAGTGACCAAGATTGTAGCCTCCTACGACAGCAACAGCTCGACGAGCGCTTGGAACTATCCCATCCCGCCTGACTTGAAAAACGGAGTCAATTTTAACTGGGAGGAATGGCTGGGCCCTGCGCCTAAAGTCGCGTATGACCCTGATCGCGTGTTTCGCTACCTCAAATATTGGGACTACTCGGGCGGTATCTCCACCCACCTTTTCGTCCATCTCATTACTTCTATCCATTATCTGATGGACGTTGAAATGCCTGAGTACGTGCAGGCAATCGGAGCCATTCTGGTTCGCAACGACGGCCGCGAAGTGCCCGACACGTTGGACGCGTTGTTCCATTATCCCGGCTTCCACGTCAACATGGGTTCAACCATGAACAACTCCTCTTTTGAGCGGCAGGGAATCTCGCTCTTGGGGACGAAGGGCACGCTAACGTTGTTTCTGGGCAGCAACGGCATGGACTTACAGAACGACCAGAACCTTTCGGAAGGCTCGTATTTAATTGACGAAAACCCCTTGGAAGACTACAGCTATGCTGTCGATAGCTGGCCGCAAGAACTTCAGGAGCAGTTCTGGGCTGAGGATAATCACCGGCAGCAAGCCCATCCTTACGTGAAAGCGGAACAGACAGCCACCTTCAAGCCGGGAGTCAATTCGCCGGACGCAACCGTATTCCACCTAGCAGAGTTCTTCGATTGTATCCGTAGTCGCCGACAGCCGGTGGAAGGCGTCGTAATGGGAAGTCACGCCGCGGCCGCTGGTCACATGGTGAACCTCTCCTTCCGCAGCGGCAAGAGAATGGTGTGGAACAATGCCAGTCAGACGGCGCAGGAAGGCTGAAGACGGTGTTGGCATAAATTTCCGCGGTAACTTACGTTGGCGGCGGAGAGTACAACTCCCGAAGTGTTTCTCCGGCGGCGGAGAGGTTGGCGAGCCACATCTCGACGTAATCGCGCGATAGAACGACGCCATCCGCGCCCGCACCGATAGCGGCCCGAATAGAACGGCGCACATCGTCCGGCTTGGTACGCTTTTCTGTCTCCTTGCCGGTCGATATGAGGGTTGGCACGTCGATGTCGATTCCGGGATAGATCTTGACCTCCCCAGCACAACCTGCGAGAGCGCGCTTAGTCTCTCGCGCAACGTAGTCCGCCGAAAGTCCGGTCGCGGCTAACTCGTCGTATGGCGCCTCTTTGTAATCCATAATCTTGTAGTAAAACCCAAGAAAGTCCTTGGGCTCTGCATCGTGGAAGATGGTGTGGCTCAGTTGTCCCAGGTATTGAGCCAGACGCGGTCCTCCAGCGTTGTTGTAAGTCGCAGGCTTCACGAAATCTGCGAACTCTCTTCTCTTGGTATAGTCTTCCTCTGCCCGATAAAAGGGGCTGAAGGTCATGCTCTGCATGATGTGAAAGCCGAAGGGCTTCTGCGGAGCAATTGCTTTACACGTTCCGTACAACTCTGCCTGAACCTCCTGGAAGCTATCGGTCCAGAGCATCTCCCAACTCAGAATCTCCGGATAGTTGAGCAGTAGTCTCCAGAACGATACAAAGTAGCCGTCGACCGGCCGTCGATCCTGGGCTGCTGCATGGTACAGTTGCTCAAGTTCACGGTACCCGGCCTGCGCCCGCGCCACAGAGATGCCCCGTTCGCGAGCCTTCGCCTGGCAGAACTGGCAGAAACAGGTGGCCGTGGCTCTTCTGCCCATGATGTTTTCAAATGGCCCCATTCGCTCTGAGCCCCAGGCGTAGCCGTCCACCAGGCTGGAATAGCCGCTGAGCACGCTCTCAACCTTGCCGGTCAGCCACGCCCGATATTCCGGATGATTGAAGCAGGGGCCCACTGTTCGCCGCCCATACAAATCAATCTCTGTAATCTCCGAGAAACCCGGTATTGTGCGCAGCAATGTGGCGCTGGAGTTGTTCAGGTCCCAGGCAAAGAAATCCATTCCGCGCGCCTTGGCCTTGGGCGCAACGTCTGCTATCACGTCGAACTTCCCGTAATCGTGTACGCGGAATTCTTTGAGTGTCGTGTTCAGGAAATATTTCGGATCGTAGTCATAGAACACGCCGCCCACAACGGAGGTGCCGGAGATCCCGTGATCGGGGAGCATAATCGGGCCGCCCTTCCGCAAACGCGTTTCTCCGTAACCGAAGGTGTAGGCCCAGACGGTGTTGACATCGCCTTTCTGCTGCATGTTGTCGAGGACCTGGTCAATGCCTTCGTCGACCCAGGCGTACGACCTGACCTGGATGCCGACAAAGTTTTTCCGATTCTTTACGGGAGCGCGGCTGGCCGGCAGAGCCGGTTTTTCCTGTGGATGCGCCGCCCGCGTGAGAAACGCCGCAAACGCGGAGCAAAGGCGGATAAACGCTCTGCGATCCAACATCGAGTTCATAAACAACCTCCATGAGGTTTCGCAACGGGGCCATCTTACGCAGCGAAACCTCCTGGAATCCCTTTTGCGCTTAGCGTGCTGCAATGCAGAGCCATTCGCGGCATCGCCCTTTGTATAGTTAAACGTCTCGATCGTCAAGGGACCCGACGGTGATGTTCTGTCACACTGTCTTGGATAATGTAATCCAAAGAACCCACAGTTGGGTTGGGTGTGGATATGGCCGATCGCTCCATTAAATCCAAAACTGTAAAGGATCTCTGGAGACAAACTGTAAGGCGTGTCGTGGAACTTTACACACCGTCGTACGTCGGACGAATCAAGCTTGTTTCCGACTTGTTGTCCTGACATCTCGATCTCCAATAACGATGGGCTTGACTTCTACCGGTCCTGATTGGCCAACGGTTCCGGCGCGCCACACTCGTAACTCAGCAAATACAGCTCGGTCCAAGCGTTGAAAAAAGCCTTTATAGACCCACGTACGCCGGTGCGAACGTGGGTCATCCATGTTCTTCATGCCGTCCGAGACCTGGGCCACCCGCCGACAGATTGAAGCGTGGGCCGAGCGGCAAGGGGTTGTACTTGAAAAGCCAAGCTGGAAGGTCGAGCTTGCAAAGAGGGTTAAGCAGAGGCTGTTGACCGACGGGATGCAATCGGTCTCATCCATGCTCTCGAAGGGGCCGACGCAGCGGCGCTTGGCTCCACGAAAGGGAGGATATCCAGGAGAGCCGCTTGAGGATGAAACCAGAGCGAACTCTTTTTTCGACCCCGAGTAGCTTCCTCGTACGTGTTCGCCAATGCATTTGGACTTGTCTACGGAATGAGGAACGTTCCGCCCTGTCCCTGAATCTTTCCACAATTGCCCAAATGATCTACTGTAGGATGCGCTACAGGCTCAAGAGGAAATTGTCCGCAAACTAAGCCGAGAACAGGCCGCGACCAAGCAGACGCTGCGACAGTTACGTATTTACTTTTCGGCGACGGCAACTCAGGGTTCAGCCGGTAGCGCTTCGAGGGCTGCGATGGATTGGTGTACCGAGCCTTAAGAGAAAGGCAGTTCCGTATACGCGGCTGTGTTCGGGGAGGAGAATCGAATGGGTAGCGTTCTTAGTTTAGCTTTCTTACCTGCGATCAGCCTTTTGAGCGGCATCGCTTCGATTCAGATCGATCCGAAGTCGAACAAAAAATGGGTACTAATTCTGATCATGATCGCGTCTGCTACCGGCTCAGTCGTTTTGGGCGCAAGCGACAACAAAGATAAGGCGAATCAGGACCAGATAATTAGCAGCGTTCGCGACTTGTCGACGAAGATCGATGCGACGACGCAAAAGACAGATACTACGGTTGGCAACATCAGCAGCGAGCTGAGCAGCTTTGGCCTTTCTGCACAGGCGGTTCACGTCGTGCAACAAGCCCTGAAGGCTGATACGGCCCGTCAAGCTCTGAAGGGAACGGTGGAGGAGGCAAACCGTCAGAAATCCTCCCCACCAACAATCACTTACTATCCTAAGGATGTGGACGGTCCCATGGTGGTGAAGGCCCTCCAGGAAGGCGGCTTTAGAGTGACGCAACTCGAGGGCAACCCACACAACGCTGCCATCTCCACAAACGCCGTGTGGAGCGG
This sequence comes from uncultured Acidobacteriaceae bacterium, assembly GCA_963803615.1. Taxonomy (GTDB): domain Bacteria; phylum Acidobacteriota; class Terriglobia; order Terriglobales; family Acidobacteriaceae; genus PALSA-350. The sequence goes on along the minus strand of CAWDNI010000063.1, from coordinate 182,498 downwards.
TGAGCCAGTCGGTCTAGAACAGGCAAAGTTTGTTGCATTGACTCTGGTTCGAGCAGGGGTCGGCATTCGCTACATAGGACGCGTCGAAGGCAGGTCAAAGAACGAGAACGTCATCGAAGTGGGGTCGAGCACGGAGCACCAGAACGATCCGGTGCTTAGTGTAGAGCAGATTCAACAATTGCAGTCGTTCATGCGCCCCGAAACCTCTTTTCGGGAAAACTAGGATCCCCTCTGGGGAACTCGGGGACGGGAGGATGTGAAAAAATCGATTTGGTTGAAATCTTGAGGTTTCCACTTTGATACAAAATGTATGCTGCCACGCCAGCGAACGCTTATAGCGTATCCTGGTGCGACTTTTTAGAGGCCGAGTTCAGTCCGCATTTGTTTCTCAAATTTTTCACATCCTCCTGTCCCCAAATTCCCAATGCGGAATAGACGCCAATCTATAACCGAACAGATCCTTTAGCAGAAAGGGTGCCGGAGTTCGCGGAGGCGGTGAAGAGGAAGTAGCCAACGGTGGCGAAGAGCTGACCGCAGGCGCCGAGGTCGTGAACTCCGGCGATCCACTGGTCGAGGTCGGAGGAGGAGATGGCGCCGTCCTTTGCGGCGGAGCGGCCGCATTGGGTGAAGTAGCTGACGGCGAGATCGTGCGGGAAGACGAGGACGCGGGTGGCGAGTGCGATGTCGGTAAAGCCGGTGGTGCGGAGGGTGGAGAGGAGCCGGCCGGGGAGGTAGCCGTGGACGACGCTGGTCTCGGCCTCGTGACCCATGACGCGGCGGACCAGCGAGCGGTCGGCAAGGTTGATGGTGGTGGTGCTGAGATCGGGCTCGATGAAGGCGGCGCTGCCGCCCGGAACGAGCACGCGGTGGATCTCGAAGACGGCTTTCTGGAGGTTTGGGACGTAGATGAGGAGACGCTCGGACCAGACGGCGTTGAAGGCGCGGTCGGGGTAGGGGAGCGACTCGACATGCCCCTGCTGGAAGCTGACGTTGAGGTGCGCGGCTTGGGCCCGGCGGCGCGCCTCGGCTATAAAGTCAGGGCTGAGATCGCAGCCGGTGACCTCACCGGTGGGGAGAGCGATGCGCGCGAGACGAAGGGTCTCAAGACCGAAGCCGCATCCGGCATCGAGAACATGCGAACCGGGCGCGACACGGATGCGCTGGATGCCGAGGTGCTTGAGCTCCTGCAGCTGCTCGATCTGATCGAAGGCTTCGAGCGCGGAGATGTAGGCGCCGAGGTCGGTGACGTGCGAGGCGGAGGTGAATCCGTGGAGCGAGAAGCTGGGCATGGACTCCGGGAAATCTGACTAAACACGGTCGAGGTTCAAGTAGACGTCGCGGATATTCCCGTTGACACCCACCTGCAACGGAGGCATTTTGCCGAAATGCGGGGTGCTCTGCTCGCTGGTTCGCACGAGAAACTCTGCATAGCCGTTGGACTGGAGAGACTTGAGTGAGGCCACCGTGAAACGCTTTTGCATTTCGGCCAGGCTCAGCCCGGCCTCTTTGCCTTCCGCGACCTTCCGGGTCAATTCCTCGATATAGTTTCGCTGGTTGATCATCACCGTGCGGTCCGTCTGGAGCGGGCCATGGCCGCCCATGAGGACCTTGAAGTCGGCGTGGCCGACGGTATCGATCGTGCCCGGCCAGCTCCGAGGAAAGCCGTCCGCGATGTTAGGCAGAAAGCCGTGAATCGCGTCTCCACTGGCAATTGCGCGCTGCTGCGGGCAGAAGACGAAGACGTCTCCAGCGGTATGGGAATGCCCGTGAAAATCGATGTGCAGATCAAACGCCGGATCCCGAAGCAAGTATGACGTATCGAAGGTGATGGTCGGCAACTCCAGCGTGTAATCTTTGAGCTCGGTCTGGTATGCCTGCATTTGCGCGATTTGCCCGGCGCAGAAGGCCTTTTCGGCAGCCGAGGTGGAGCGTGCGGCCCGATCGCGCAGCGCGTCGACCTGTTTCGGCACTGCTTCTACCGAAGCCTTCATCCTGGCGACCGCCAGCTTCGACATAAGTTGTTTAGTGGCCGCGCTGGCGATGAAATCGACCTTTTCGCCGGTCAAGCGATACGCATGATTACCCTGAGTATGGTCCCAATGAAAGTGCGTGTTGACGACGTAACGAACCGGTTTCCCGGTGATTTCCCGCTTGATCTGGTTAATGAGAGAAGCGGCCGCCGATGGTTTCGAGTGCGCGTCGACCACGACCACATCCTTCGACCGGACGAAGATGGCGGCATTGCAGTTCAACATGGCCTGGGGACGGGCGTGAGCGAAGTAAATACCGTTTGCGACCTTTTCGAGGTCGAACAGCTTGGCATCGGAGTTTGGAGCCGCTGCGCGGGCCCACGCTGCGCGATGGTAAGCCAGTTCCAGAATTGAGGCCCCGGCCAAGGCGCCTCCCATCAGCACACGAAGAAAGTCGCGGCGCGAGGTATGGCCATCGCCGGCGACAACGTGATGAACGTGATTGTGCGGAAGGGAGTGCTCAAGTGGATGCGCGTGATCCTGCGCATGCGAGTGGCGGAGTGGATGATTGATACCGCAGTCCTTCGCTATATCTGGCAACGCTCTTCCTCCTCGATTCCGCTATGCCAATTCTCGGTAGCAATATACGCCAAGACCGCTCCATTGGCCTCCACTCACCGGAGAACTTGCCGAAGACCCTTTGGTCAAAAAGTTTATTTTCAGCTCAACAGGATCCTGCGCAGGTCGCCGTCCGGGTCATCGGCCATGCGGCATGTATTGTCGAAAACCATGGTCTGGCAGCGAGTCGGATCACTCGCCGTCCAAGCTAATCCCGGCTGGCTAGGATCTCCAGTCCGGGCAAAGTTCGCCCAGGCGGTAGCCATCTTCTTTGCCAACGCCTGCGCCTCAGGCGTGTTGCCGGTGCCCTGTTCGCATCGCTTCGTGTTGTCGAAGCAGAAAGCGAGCTCGGCCGTGTGCCATGCGCCGGCTACGCCGTCCAGCATTGGCGACTGCCAAGTGAACCAGTACTGATACACGGGCGCTCCGCCCTGTTCGTACTTCAGTTTCACCATGCGCTGTACATTGTTGCGCGCGCTGACGCCCTGAACGCCGTAGGACAATGTCCGGATGCTTTTTTCCGGGTGTGCCTTTTTCATTCCCGCGACCAGTGCATCGGCCTTGGCTTGCCCTAATGCGGCTGCAAGCGTCGCGTGCCATTCCGCCTCATCAGGATTTGAACTGTAATGCATGCCTTCCTCACTTACCGAGCCGATCAGCATGGGAACGTTTTTCGATACCTCGGCACCGGTGTCGTAAAAGGATCGAACGGTGATGATGCGGCCATCAAGGGTGGGCGACCATCCGACGCGCGGAGTAGCTGTCGGAGAAGATCCCGGTCCGCCCAATCCTCGCAACGGAGGGTTCATTTTCGCCATGACGGCGTTTCCGGCAGCAAACATCTTAGACCACTCCATCTTCTGCAGCGAGGTAATGTCGTTTGGCTGAAGTTCAAGTTCCTTCATCACTTGCCGGGAAAATTCCTTGGATTGCTCGCCGCTCGGAATATTGCCCCCGCCGCCCGACTGTACTGAAGCGCGATGCATCAACCCCGCAGCCGACGGCATCCCCAGTAAGCACGTCACCTTGGATCCCCCGCCTGACTGGCCGTAAATCATCACCCGATCGGGGTCGCCGCCGAAGTTGGATATGTTGTCACGGATCCAGCGCAGCGAAGCAACAAGATCAGTCATTCCCACATTGACCGAATCCTCATAGGCAGAACCGCCGATTTCGGAGACATCAAAGAATCCGAGCACATTGAGACGGTGATTGACCGAGACCTGCACGACATCGTGATGGCGCGCCATTTGCGCCCCTTCTTGCGATGGCAGCTCATAGGACGAACCGAAGCTGAACCCCCCGCCATGGAAATAGACCATGACGGCGCGCTTACCGCTAAGGCTTGGCGTCCAGATGTTCAGTTTGAGCATATCCTCGCTCATGTAGCCGTCGTCCCAGTCTTGCAGGAACGACTGCTCGATCGCTTTGTAGTTATGGAGATTCTGCGGACAGTTAGCCCCGTAGATCAGTGCAGGATATTCGTCCGTCCAGGGCTTGGGGGGCTTAGCCGGAAGCCACCGGTTCTCACCACTTGTGTCCTGGCCGTACGGGATTCCCTTGAAGGTGAATACGCCTCCATCGACAAAACCGCGCACTTTGCCGTATTGAGTACCAGCCACGGCCGTGCGGGGGGTAGTGCAGTTTCCGGGTTCCTGGTGCGCTGCGGTCTTAGTGCTGTCGAGGGCATGTCCAGGCTCTCCGAGAGCCAGACTCATACCCGCTATAGCTGAGAAGCGCAACGCCTCTCGGCGGCTGAAAAAGATAGGGTTCCCAGATTTCGACATCGACGGTTCATCTCCTCTGATTCTTGCTAACTTATCCGTTGTTAGTGATCCGCAGCCCGACGGCTGGCTTTCGGCTACAAACTCGACGAACCAGTCCGCGACCCAGTGGTCGAGAAAGCGTATTCCGGAACAGCAAGATAAAATTACTCTTCCTCACTTGTCAAAGCTAGGACTGGGAACAGTCTGGACGGCGCCGGCCTCGTCGGCGACCGCCGCAGATCGAGGTGAAAGAGATCTCTATAGCGGAGGTGCCGCAGACCGTCTCGGTTGCGGCCATCAGCGTGAACATCTATCGCTTTCCGGTCGTCGGGCAACACGAATGAACGATAATTGCAGTGGTTTGGGAGACAAAATGGTCATGATGGTCATGAGACTGAAACGTTTCGGCACGTTTGCTGTTTTGATTGCGTTGGCCCTTAGCGCCGCCGGGACCGCTTTCGCGCAGGTCCAAACCAACGTGCCCCCGGTGGTTGCGGGAGCAAAGCCAGTAACCGTCGAGCACATCAAGGTCCATGGCAAGTCACTGGAAGGCAATCTGGAAGGCGACGCTGTGGATCGCGACGTGATTGTATTCCTGCCGCCTAGCTACCAGAAGGAGAGGCATCGCCGATATCCGGTGGTATACGCGCTGCACGGTTATTCCATCGGAGCGGAGCAATGGACCCATGAAATCCATGTGCCGCAGACCATTGAAGGCGCTTTCGCCCAAGGCGCTAAAGAGATGATCGTCGTGCTGCCCGATTCAAAAACAGTGCACAACGGCTCAATGTACTCGAGTTCGGTCACCACTGGGGACTTTGAACAATTCATCGCGCGCGATTTGGTTGCCTATATCGACGCTCACTACCGGACTATTCCACAGCGCATGAGCCGCGGGCTGGTTGGTCACTCGATGGGCGGATACGGCGCAACCCGCATCGGTATGAAGCACCCGGATGTATTCAGTAGTCTGTACATCATGAGCCCGTGCTGTTTATCGCCTCGGGCTATGAGACCGGCAAACCCGGAAAATGAAAAAGTCCTCGAGGCCGTCAAAACACCCGAAGATTCGGCCAAGTTGCCGTTCTTTTTGCGCGCTCAACTTGCCACCGCAGCGGCATGGTCGCCCGACCCGAAGAATCCTCCGCTTTATCTCGATCTGCCTACAAAGGACGGAGTAGCCCAACCGGATGTTCTTGCGAAATGGACTGCGAACGCGCCATTGGCTTTCGTAGATCAGTACATTGGGAATTTGCGTCAGTATCGCGCAATCGCGATGGACGTGGGTGACCAAGACGGTCTCCGGATCGATACTGGCAAGCTGCATGACATTCTTGATAGCTATAACATCGCGAACAGCTTCGAGATCTATCCTGGCACTCACACTAGCGCCGTGGCCGACCGCTTCCAAAATCATGTCATGCCATTTTTCAGCAGCAATCTCTGTTTCCAGAATAATTGCCCATAGCTAGCTCAGCAGCTGAAGACTGGAACGTAGATAGGTGTTGGAAACAGGAGGTTGTCCATCCCAGATCCCGATTTTGGGATTTGGGTTTTTGCGTATACCGGGTTCATTTCAAAGACCCACGTCCGAGAATCCGGACGTGGGTACCCAGCCCTTGCCGTCCCGGCAAACTCCAGGCGCAGGCTTTCCGAAAAGGGAATCACCTCCGGTATGGCATTGCTTCCACGATTGCCTGGGTTCCGTCGCTGAAGGACGCCAGGAACGCGATTACGCCATACTCGTTGAGCGCGGGCTGCCCTAACGAGGTGATCGTGAGGCCATTGATAGAATCGCCGACCGCGATGATAATTTCGTCGTGGGTAGCAATCGCTAGGTCGTTGGGATACACACCAGCGCCGAACAGCGCGCCGAAAACAACCTCCCCGGCATCGTTAACGGCCGGCAATCCGAAAAAGCCCGGGCTGCTGATGACCTTGCCGGAAATTGTTTGGCCCGTCTTCGCAACCACCGAGTCTCTCGTCACAATGGCATAGTCATTCGCGCTGCTGGAGCCGAAAGTTCCCGTAACCGCAAGCTTCTCATCTCTGCTAGCTACAGCGACGACGATCGAGGTTAATTTGATACCATCGATTTCTTCGCCAGTCTTCAGCAACAGCCGGTCTCGCGCGAAGATACCCTCGAACGACGATGTGCTCCCCTTAATTAAAAGCTCCTCCGGCTGTCCATTCACCAAGGCGAATCCTGTGAGCGGATACCCATCGATTTCGTCGGTCTTGACCTTGACCAGCCCCTTTTTCGATGTGTATTCATAAATGCCGTTGCTAGCGAGGAACGCGATTCGACCGGCATGGTTGAAAGAGAAATCGCCTCCGTTAGCATTGGCTGTGTTGGTGCAGAGGTCCTCCAGGAACTGTACGCCATCGAGAACGGCGCCAGGAGCCACAATCGTCTGAACCGAGCCGCCGGCGATGGTAGATGTATACACGCCGGAGACATTTGGCTCGGTTGGACTGAGGTTGCTGTTTTCCACGAAAGCGATCTGGCCTGCGTCGTTCACCGCATATGGCCCGAAACAGGCGGGGAGAGATCCGTTCGCCTGAACCACCAGGCCTTCCGGCGAAAACAGCCCGGCAAAAAAGGTTGACGAACCGATCGGAGCCTTGACGTACCCGTCGAAGAGGATATCGCCCACGTCGTTAATTGCCGGATCTCCGAACCCGGACATCTGGTAATCGCCGATTGTTTGACCACTTTGGACAACCACTTTGAATTGGTAATCTGTGCTTTTGCCACCCCAGGCGCAGACGGAAACAAGCGCAAAAGCGAACGTTGTCAATAACGCTTTCATACGTGAACCCTCCAAATTTGTGGCTTCCTCTACCGACCTTAACGCGCGAGAATGATACCCCGGAAAGGATGGGTCGAGCAAATGAAATTACATCAACCGTAGCTATTGCTCGACAACCGCTGCGGTCGATTAAGGATGTATCTCTTGCACTCGGATGGGCGAATCGAACATCTTGGGAGATGTGGGGCGCCGATTATTAATTTCTATCGTCGCCACAGGCGGTTTAAGTATTCTGCTCTTGAAGGGTCATCGCCGCTTGTAACATGGCGCGAGCGTAGGCCAGGTTATATAGATAAGACACGAAATCGCCTCCCAGCCTCTCGTCGATATCGTTCTTCCGCGGATGCTCGGGGAAAATAGCAAACTTATACTTTCTGCGTACAAGTTCCTGCATGACGGCGAACATGTTTACCGTGCCATTGTCAGGAAAAACTTCGACATACTTGGTGGAAGGTATTTCTACGATGTCGTTGCGATAGTGTACGTGGTTGATACGATCGCGGTCCGCCAGGTATTTAAGTACCTCCAGTGGATCCTCGCCTATCTCGTTTGAAACGCCGCACTCGTAGGTCATGCCGTTTGATGGGCTGTCGACTATATTCACCAGCCGTTTCCAGCCGGCAAAGCTATTCATGATCTGGTGTGAACCTCTGCTGACCGGCGCGGGAGGGTCATTGGGATGGAGCGCCATCCTGACATTTGCCTTTTCAGCGACGGGAATAACCGCCTTCAGGAAGTACGTGATATTTTCCCAGAGTTCTTCGCTGGTATGAGCGCCTTCATTAGCCAAGGGAGGCAAATCCTTCGGGGCCAGCCCTACTTCATCCGCGGAACGCGTGTTGGGATACGTCCACATATCATCGGCGGCATTCTCCATCTTCCGGTTATAGTCATAGCCCAGGTAACCTGAGCCGCCGCGGCCAGGTACATTGTAATAACCTTCTGTGAGACGATGAGCATAGAAATTGTATTCCACGATCGGAAGCCCAGCGGCCCCCGCAGCTCGCAGGGAGGCTTGGACCTTCTGGATCTCTTCATCACGGCCTTCGCGTCTATAGATGATTGCTGTAATCGTGGGAAGCATCATGTTGATTACAGTTAATCCTTCTGCCTGGAAACGATCCATAATTGTGCGGAGCCCGGTCTCTGTCCACGGTAATGGCGGTCCGCCCATCAGAACATAGTCATCACCGAACTGCTTGTGCATCCGCATTCTTTCCTGCGTAGCATTCGCCGGACAATTCAGCGCCAGCTTTGGCGTATCCGGTCCTTCGAGAACGGGCCACTTAACTTTCTTCGGCGGGGTATTCGCTGTGCATGGTTCAGCCGGCGCGCCTGTACTTATTCCGCCGATAGATAGGGCTGCAGCTAATGAGGCGCTCTTTTTGAGAAAATCTCTTCTATCATCCATGGTTACCCGTCCCCACCTGTTTCTTGCGCTCGGCTCATCGCAGTGCCAGGCGCGCGAGACTCGGCTGGATTGGCCGCCCAGATGGCGCGAATAGTCTCTTCATCCCCCATTCCATCAGGGACCGCAGCACTCGGGTTGTTGGCGTGGTACCACGGTCTTCGAGCGGAGGGGGGTTTTGCTGCGCCGCCCGGCGCACGTCCGGGGGTGATCATGCGGCTGCCCGGCATCTCCAGGTAGCCGTTGGGGTCAGTTGTTCGCACCCAATTCCAGGCGTAGCGCAGCCAATGGTCGCGATATTGCTTGTTCTGGAGCGCAAACCATGTGATCTCGTCGTAGCCCCAGATCCAATTGAATCGGCCACCATCGGCTCGCGCCTGGCCGGGTTGTTTGCTAACACCGTAGTTGTCGAACTCGACAAGATACGGCAGGTGGTCGCACGTCCAGCCGCTAGGGGCAATACCGCCCTTGCTCCGGTTATAAATGCCGTCGGAAAAACCCACTTTGAGGATGGCCTCCTCCGGTTTATCGGGAACTTCCATGATCCTGAGCGGAAAGGCGTGGAAATCCAGCAGCAGATGTCCATCTCTGACCAGTCCGCCGTGAGGAACGTGGGCATCGCATATCAACATACGTCTACGGGCGTGCTTTGTCGCATAGGTCCGGGCCAGTGTGAAGACCTGCGACCAGTTTGTCAAATCGGGATCGTTGCCGTTCATGATCTCGACCTGCCCATAATGGATGGCCTCAAATCCGGCATCGATAAACGACTTAGCCAGGAAATAGAAATAAAGTTTTGTCTCCGGCCGGCTCACGTCCGGCACCGATGAACCCGGTCTCCACTGGTCCACTCGCCGGCCATCGGGATAAAGCATGTCGGCGTAGCGGAAATTCCGCTTTTCTACCGGCTGACCCAGCGCGACAAAGGCCCAGCCGGGCACCGCAACCTGTTCTACCTGGGTGGTTACGATCTCGAAGATGCAGGCCTCAAGCATCATCTCCGGATCGGCCTTAACGGCCAAGGGCACCTGCTGTTTCGCCTTTTCCAGATTGTTCAGCAGCTCGGCTTCTCCGCCCCATAGGCAAAGACTTCGTCCAATGAACTTTGCGCCCATGCTGGTGAGCATGCGGAGGTTGTCCTCAAGGTTCCCCTGGCCGGCAAAGAGGCTCTGCATGGTGATCGATCGGGAGAGATAGTTGTCCAATACCGCTCGGGAAATGGTTCGATCGAAATGATAGTCGCTAGCCGGGGAAGCGGGATGCTTTGGGCGCTTTGCGGCGAAGGAAAGGGCCTTGGATCGATCTGCCAGAGCAAAGAGCGAAGCGGAAAGCGAGGAAGTTAAGAATCTGCGTCTTTCCAAGAAACCCTCGATACTCCGTTCACAATAATAGAGCGGCAGGCTTGGGGCAACGTTAGCCGCAGTTCTAACCCCTAGATCCATCTAATTGAAAACAAAGCCAATTGGCTATGGCGCAATGAGCTAACGGTAGATACATCTGGCGGTGACCAGGTTCCCGGGTGGTGGGACGCTCAAGAACATCGGGGGCAGCGGGGGTGCTAGAATCGGTCTCGCTGAAGCTTGCTATGCGACAGACCATCCATAATGGCGCCCGGACAACGGAAATCGCAAGAATCGTCGAGATCCCAAAAAACGTCGCCGCACTCCAGCAGCACCTGCAGGAGATCATCCATGGTGCGGCGTTCAAAACCAGCCATCGCAGCGGACAGTTCCTGAAATATATTGTCGAACATGCGATCGCAGGTGACTTCGATGCACTGAAAGAGCGCCTGATCGGCGTGGAATTATTCGGGCGATCTCCCTCCTATGATACGGGCGAGGATGCGATTGTCCGGGTAACGGCCAGCGATGTGCGCAAACGCCTGCTGCAACACTACGGCAACAGTGGATCCGCCTCGGAGTTCCGGATTAGTCTTCCCGCTGGTTCCTATATCCCGGAGATTACGCGGGATACGCACTATGAGAAGAGAGGCGCAGAAAACAATGCGCCTGCAGAGATCTTCGCGTCACCCGCAATTCTGCCGGCAATTCCCCCTCTTCTCCCGATCCCTCTGATCGCTCCCGAGCCACCGGCAGCGCAAGCGGCCGGCCCGCGGCGAAACAAGTGGCTCCTGCTTGCCGCTTTGTTCATCGGATTGAGCGCTGCAATCTACGGTGTTTTCGCGAGGCTTTCTCCTCAAAGCGAAGCATCTCGGGCGTCCGCCCTCGTATGGACGGCATTTTTTCATTCCCAGCATCCGACTTTTCTGGTAACCAGCGACCCGAATATTGCGGAGATTCAAGGGTTAACCGGATCGACCATATCGGTCTCGGATTATGCAAATCAGCAATATCTTCCATCCTCGACCGCTGTCTCTCCCGAGATCATTCATTTTTGCCGCAATATTCTACGAGGCGACAAGGCGGCGAATGTGGATACGCCGATCGTTGCCGGCGTGGCCGAGCTGGCGCAGGGGAATTCGTCCAGGATCAACATTCGCCCTGCGCGGGATCTGCGGCTCTCCGATCTGGATACGGAGAACAACTTCATTTTTCTGGGAAGCCCTCGCTCGGATCCTTGGACAGCTCTATTTGACGACCGGCTAGATTTCAGATTTCTCTTCGACAAGGCTTCGCAGCAGGACATTATCTGGAACGCTCACCCACGCCCCAACGAAGCGGCAAAGTACGTTTCCACCGCAAAAGGATATGGCACCGGAGTATCTTTTGCGGCGGTCAGTTTTATTGGGAACCCTGATCACGCCGGACAGGTTCTTCTCCTGGCCGGCGCGAACGCAGAGGGCACAAAAGCAGCAGGAGAGCTGGTCACCAACCCACAGGCTCTATCCGCCGCTCTCAAGCAATGCGGCATCAGGTCTCCCGCACCGGCGCAGCATTTCCAATTACTGCTGCGCGTCAACATTATGGCCGGTTCGCCGAGAGACTTTGACGTGCTGACCTGCCATCTGCTGAAATGACTCCACTCTGCTTCCCACCCCAGCAAGCTTCGCTTGCCGGGGACCCCGGTTTCCCACCCCAGCAAGCTTCGCTTGCCGGGGACCCCGGTTTCGCTTCGGTCGAGACGACAAATTAGGTGCAGTTTCCGAGTCATCCACACTTCAGCCATCCCTACGGGACTGCACTCGTTCCCGCCAAGCAAACCCAGCACTGGCGTGCTGGGCTATTTTCGTGCCGTCCCTGCGGGACTCGGATGGGATGTTAGTGCTTGAACCGCAGATCTCTTCGCTTCGTTTCGCTCTCTCGAAAATAATTCTGCAAATTTTGGTGCCCCATATATGGGCGCGCTGTTTGCGCCAGACGTGGGAAACCGCAAATCTCTCTACTTCGTTTCGCTCCGGTCGAGATGACAAAGTTGGGTGCGGTTGCGGATAAAGCACCCGGAGCAGATCAAAAGGTAGCTACCGTTACGTTTCCTTACCTTATCTAAGCCCATGTTTTCCAGGATCATAGCGCTATGTTAGGAGGTCGATCTAACGTTGCCGCAGCCGCTTGCGCCGCCTACCATGGGTAACGTTTTACCGGTGGCTTGTTCACTGCCCGCTATTTCTCGTAGTTCCTGCTTCAGAGTCTCACTTGATTCCTAGAGTGCTGACCAGACCGGACCCATCTTTCACAATCGATATCGCATTTAGGAGGCAAAAATGCGCACAGATCGGAAAACATTCACCAGCACGTTGCTGACGCTCTGCATGTTCCTGTGCACCATCGCTCAACTCCAGCCGAAAGCCTTCGGCCAAGCCGAGCAAGGAACCATCACAGGCGCCGTAAAGGATTCTTCGGGAGCCATGGTTGGCGCAGCGAAGGTGACCGCGACAAACACCGCCACCAATGTCGTTAGCAGCACGGTGTCCGATCCCAGCGGATACTATACGATCCCCTACCTTGCACCGGGAACATATAACGTATCTGCGGAGGCCAACGGCTTCTCCACAACGACTGTCTCCAACGTTCACATTACCGTCAATCTTTCGACGGCCATCAACTTTACACTCAAACTTGGAGTGGTATCGCAGAAGGTCACCGTCCAGGCAAACGCCATCCAGCTTGAAACCAACAATTCAGAGCTCGGCGGCTCGGTCTCCCGCCAGCAGATTATCGAATTGCCGCAATTGGGCCGGAACCCATACAACCTGCTGGCTCTGCAACCCGGGGTGCTGCCGGTCTATACCAACTCCGGCATCCAGGCGGAGATCAACGGCGGTATGGCCAATACCAGCAACATTCTCCTCGACGGCGCTACTCAGGTGAATACCTCCACGGGCGATCCGGCGTTTACTCCTCCGCTCGAGTCCGTCGGACAGGAGAAGCTTATTACCAACAATTACTCGGCCGAGTACGGCATGTCGGGCGGCGGCGTCCTGACATTAGCTTCCGAATCCGGAACCAATCAATTTCATGGCAGCGCCTATGAATATGTCCGCAACACGGATTTCAACGCGAACGGGTGGTACCCCAACCATGTAGGCCAGCGCAGATCCCCATACCACGGGAACAACTTCGGTTTCAGCATCGGCGGTCCAGTGTTGATTCCCAAGGTATATAACGGGAGAAATAAGACCTTCTTCTTTACCAATATCGAATGGAATCCGACGGCGACTCCCGACGCGATCACGGCAAGCGTTCCCACGGCGGCAATGCGCGCCGGTAATTTCTCGGGGTTGGTCGATCAAAGCGGGCATCCGATTACGGTTTATGATCCGGCTACAACGACGCTGGCGCCCGGCTCAACGACTGTCTATACGCGAAGCCCCTTTCCCAACAACACTATTCCCGCGAGCCGAATGTCCAATCCGGTCGTGCAAAAGGTTTTAAGCTATTACCCCGCACCCAACGCCCCGGGCATAGAAGGCATTTACAATAACTTCCAAGCTACGCCAACCCGGCATACCTCCCAGGACACGCTGCTTGCCCGCGTGGACCAGACCTTCGGAAGCCGTCACAAGGCTTTTGTCAGCGTAGGCCGCCATTCCTCTCTCGGGTCCACGCCTCCTGTCAACATCGCCTTTCCGCAATCGGGGACAAACGGGGATCCGGGAGGGGCGGCGAATACGGCCTGGACGGGCACGGTCAGCGATACCTGGACAATCCGCCCGAACCTGCTGATAGAGTTCCGGGGAAACTTTCTCCATGACTTTTTTGGAACCATCGTAAATAGTCAAGGTTTCGATATCGGCAGCCTCGGCCTGCCGGCCTCGTTTGTCGCGCAAACCGAAGCCAAAGCCTTTCCTCAATTCAGCATTACAGATCAGACCGGCCTTGGCATTCAAAACTCCTCCATCGATTCGGATACGGAAGGCAGCAATCAAGGGCAGGCTCATCTCACCTGGGTAAAGAGCTCCCACACGGTGAAGGCCGGCTTCGAATACAGGTTCGTAATTTTCAATGAATATCGTCCACTGAATGGCGCGGGGTATTTCACCTTCAGCAGAAACTATACCCAGGGCCCGAATCCCGCGTCTGCCAGCACGGACGCAGGCTGGGGCTTCGCCTCTTTTTTGTTAGGCGCCCCCGATGGCGGCTATATTACGCATGATGCCTCGGCGACAGCCTCGCAGAAAGATATTGATGCGTATGTCAACGACGACTTTAAGCTAACCAGCAATTTTACCCTCAACCTCGGACTTCGCTGGGATGCATTGACCGGATTTACCGACCGACATAATAAGCTGACATGGTTTAATCCGACGGCGCCGGATCCGGTTACGAACCTTCCGGGCATTGTCGAGTTCGCCGGCGTCAACGGAAACCCGAGGGCGGAAAACGATACGGTCTGGACAAACTTCGCACCGCGTTTCGGATTTGCCTGGCAGATAGGGGAAAAGACGGCAATCCGAAGCGGCTACGGTCTGTTCTATGTCACTAACAGTGACGGCAATGTAGCAGGAACAGGATTCCAGGTGCAGACGAATGTCTTTACCGGGTCCCCTGTCGCAGCTCCGAATACTCCGCCGCCAGGCGCGAGTCTTAGTAACCCATTCGTGTCGGGTTATCTTCCCTACCCCGCTCCGGCAAGTGCATTGGTGGGCCAAAGTGTAGGCGCTCCATTCCGGCCCGGAACATTACCCAATCACCAGGATTGGAACCTGAGCATCCAGCGGGCTCTTGCCACCAGCACGGTTCTAACGGCGTCTTATGTCGGCGGGCGCGGCGAGCACATTTGGTACAACCTCAATAAAAATGCCGCTCCGATCGCAGATCTAAGCCTCGGCTCGAAGCTTACCCAGCAGGTCCCAAACCCTTTTGCCGGCAAGCTGAGCGGAGTCTTAGGCGCGCCGACGGTTGCATACAGCCAATTGCTGCTTCCATTCCCGCAATATAATGGCCTAAGTTGGTATCACAACGCGGTTGGCGATTCTTATTATGAGGGATTCACGCTTCAGTTGCGGCATCAGGATACTCACGGACTTTTCGCCCAGGCGTCGTATACCTTTAGCAAGACGATTGGCGATGTACCGGAAAGATATGCGGGGCGGGGCGACACGCCTGTAGACCCCAATAATCTTGGACTTAGCCGTGGCCTCTCGGAGTACAACCGCCCAGACTGGCTGGTAGTCAATTATGTCTATCAGCTTCCTTTTGGCCAAAATCATGCCTTCTTAGGCAGAGGCATCGCGTCCCACATCGTTGGCAATTGGCAGCTCAGCGGAGTAACCTCCTACGGCGCGGGACTTCCTGTCGTCATTACCTCTACCAACAACTCCAACCTTCCAGGTATTACGTCTCTTGCCGACAGGCTGCACAATCCTCATTTGAAAAATGGACTACAGAGTCCCGAGAAGTGGTTTGATACTACTGCCTATGCAGTCGCGGCCCCTTTTACCGTCGGCACTGGAAATCGGGTCGAGCCGGATCTGCGCGGTCCGGCTTTTGGACAGTGGGATATGGGATTGACTCGCAGGCAGCAGTTTGGAGAGGGCATAAGTTTGGCGCTGCGCTTCGAAGCCTTCAACGTTTTCAATAACCGAAGCCTGGGCAACCAGGGAAACCTGGACGAAAAAGTTACAGACGGCACTTTTGGTGCAATCACCAGCAGTGGACAGGCGCGCAATCTGCAAATAGGCGCGCGCTTCGCGTTCTGAGTGGCGTTCATCCCAGGTCCCAAAATCGGGACCTGGGGCACCCACTGTAGGCTATTTCCGTACCGGCCTTGCAGGAATGATTTTCGAGAGAGCGAAAACCGGGCATGGTAGGTGAATGACAAAAAGAGTATGCGGGTCAGTTCTTCTTTTGCTCTTGTCAGTCTTGCCTCTGCTTGCGTACGCGGCCTCCTCAGGGAATTCCGCGCTGAGCACCGCATGGAAGGGGGGCATGTTCCATGTTGATGTCGCGGGGCTCATCGGCCGATCCGATATCGTCCTCGGCCAGCCAAATGTGGAAGCAGGGCAGGCGATGCCGCTGGGCAATGGCCGGCTCGGCGTAGCTGTCTGGTCGGCCAACGGCCTCACCATACAGCTCAATCGCGCCGATACGCTTCCCGACCGGCTTTCAGCGGGTCAAGTTGTTATCCCCGGAGTCGCGGCTCTGACCGCGGCGAAGGACTATGCCGGAAGGCTTGATCTCTACAACGGAGAATTTCAGGAGCATGGCGGTGGAATGACGGCGAAGGCCTATGTGCAGCCACAAACCGATACCGTGGTCATCGAGGTAAACGGCGCCAAACCCGGAGAAACGCAGACAGCGCAGCTCAGGCTGTGGGAGCCGCGCACCGCTCAGGCCGCGGTCAATGGGCGGGTTGGCGCGCTGTGGCAGCACTGGATCGATAACAAACATCCTGGATATTCCGGACGTCCCTTCGGTTCACTCTCGACAATCACCGCGGAAGGCCACAGCGTTTCGGCCGCCGTCACCGGGCCGCTGACGGTCACGGTTTCCTTTAAGCCTTACGCAGACGGCCATTTCCGCATCCTGGTGGCGGCGCCCCATTACGATGGCGGCGAGAATGCGCTTGCCGTTGCCCGCAGGGCGCTCTTCGCATCTTCCACACCTTCCCACCAGGCTTGGTGGCACAGCTTTTGGAACCGCGCCGCCGCGATAAAGATTGCGTCGCAGGATGGAAGCGGGGAATATCTTGAGAATCTCCGCAATATCTATCTCTTCGACGCGGCTGCCGAAGAGGGAGTCGAGTATCCCGGCTCTCAAGCCGGTGTTGCCGACATGCTCTCCTCAGGACGCGATTGGCATCGCTGGGATTCCTCTGCCTTCTGGCACTGGAACCTCCGCATGCAGGTGGCGGCGAATATAAGCGCGGGCGTTTCCCAACTCAATGCGCCATATTTCAATCTCTATCGTGAAAATCTGACGAACATCGAGGAGTGGACCCGGCAGAATATGAAGGGCCGTCCAGGCGCCTGTGTGCCGGAGACCATGCGCTTCAACGGCCGCGGTATCGAATACGAATCCAGTTGGAATCCGATCAGCATCGGCCGCGATTGCGATGCCTATTTCAAGCCCTACTACAATTCCCGCACTCTCTCTACCGGGGCCGAGGTCTCGCTCTGGGTGTGGGAGCAGTACCTTGCCACTAACGACCGTGTGTTCCTCGAGCACAACTATCCTCTTATGGCCGCATCCGCGCGTTTTCTGCTTGCATACCAGAAAACCGGCCCTGACGGAAGGCTGCACACCAGCCCCTCGAATGCCCATGAAACACAGTGGGATGTAACCGATCCAACTACCGACATTGCCGCGGCGCTGTCGCTTTTTCCCGCAACCATTCAGGCGGCGAAGCTGCTGGGGAAAGATCCCGATCTCGTCCGTCAGATGGAAGCGGCGCTATCTGACATTCCTCCCTTTCCCCGGACGCAGAGCACGGGTGAGCGAATTTTGCTGCCTCCCTCCGCCGATGCTGAAGGGCAGGACGTGATCGCCGAGTCCTATCTTCCCGCGGCGCATAACCACAATGCGGAGAATATCGGCCTGGAGCCGGTTTGGCCCTACGACCTGATCGGGGACACGTCGCCGCTCTTTGAGCTTGCGAAACGCACTTATGAGCATCGCTTGTTTTCCGCGGTAGCCGACTGGAGCTTCGATCCGATTCAAGCCGCGCGCCTCGGAATGGGCAGCGAGGTGGGCAAGACATTGGTAACAATCACCGAGCGTTCCCAGCACTCGGTGAACGGGCTGGCAAACTGGACGGCAGAGGATCCGGAGTTTTATATCGAGCAGGTGGGCGTTGTTGCCGCGGCTATCCAGGAAGCCCTGGTGCAGGATTACGATGGCCTCATCCGGCTTGCCCCGGCTGTTCCGCCCGGATGGGATATCGACGGTAGCGTCTATGTGCACGGCAAGACCAAGGTAGATGTGCAGGTACGCAACGGCCTAGTGACCACCGCCGTAATCGAAAGCGGGATGACGCAGCCATTGAGGGTGCGCAACCCGTGGCCGGGGCAGGCGGTCGATGTCGTCTCTGCCGGCAGCGGCGCAAAAGTGGTAAGGGAGAGTTCCGAACCCGTCCTTAGCTTCCATGGCGTTGCCGGGACCGATTACCTTCTTGAGCGGCACGACGCTCCGGCAGCGGGACAACGATTTGCAGTTTTGAGCGGTACGCCTGCACTTACAGCAAAGAAACTGGGCAGAGTGCAAATTGGCCTCTTCACCGCCGGCCATTGACTTGCGTGGAAGCCCCCGCATTTATGCGGGGGTAGGAGCGCTTCAGCGCTCCGGAAAAAATTGGAGATTTTAATCATGCGCTTTAGCGCCGGCATTGCGAAATCCAGGGCTAAAGCCCATTTCAAAGGTCGAACGCTTTCCGCTGGACTGAAGTCCAGCTTCCCCCTGCTAAAGCAGGGAGCTTCCACCACAATTCTTTTGGAGCAATATTGATGACGAATAGATTATCTTTTCGCTGTGGTATTTCGATTCTATTGAGCGCTGCCTTGGCTGCCCTCGCCGTCAGCCACGGCGCCTTTGCGCAAAACTTCGGCAGAACCTACTCTGCTTCGGCCCAGACGGCTGCGGCGCTCAACTCTCTGTCGCCCGATTCTCAAAAGGTGATGGACCGCCTGAACAAATTGTCGAATCTTCCGATTGCAGATTTGAAATACCATGCCGGCGATGTGCCCAACGGCGCTGCGCCCGATCTGGATGACTCTTCCTGGCAGACAATCACATTGCCCTATAGGGCCTCGACAGACGTGGTCTGGCTTCGTAAATGGATCGAGGTGCCGAAGGATTTGAATGGTTACGATCTCACAGGTTCCCGGATTTCGCTTCGAGGTCCAACACGAGGATCGGAGGCGGTTTATTTGAACGGAGAAAGGGCCGCGCGGGGTGAAGATATGGAGCCCTTCATTCTGTTTAACAATGCCAAGCCCGGTGACAAAGTATTACTCGCGGTGAAGCTGGACAAGACTGATAATCCCAAATTCCTCCGCTACATACAATTACACGTTGAGTTTGCTGCAAACCGGCCCAATCCCGAAGACTTGCGCGCAGAATTTCTAACCGCAACACTGCTGATTCCATCCCTCAATGAAAATGTAACCACGGAAAAGGCGACTCTGGAACGAGCCATCACAACTGTAGACCTCAAAGCGTTGGATGGGGGAAACCAGCAGGCATTCGACGGGTCGCTGCGTAGTGCGAAATCGGAACTCGCGCCAATTGAGCCGGAACTGAAGCAAGTAACCTTTCACCTTACCGGTAACTCGCACATCGATGCAGCTTGGCTGTGGCCGTGGACAGAGACCGTGGACGTCGTTAGACGTACCTTCGGCACCGCGGCTCAATTGATGGATGAATATCCTACCTATACTTACACTCAGTCGGCAGCTCAGTACAACGTATGGATGGCGAATAAGTATCCCCAAATTAACGACCAGATCACGCAGAGAATCAAGCAAGGCCGATGGGAAGTAGTAGGAGGAATGTGGGTCGAGCCCGATTTGAATATGCCGGATGGCGAATCTCTGGTGCGCCAATTGTTAGTTGGCAAACGAGCATTCAAACAACTCTACGGCGTTGACGTCAGAATAGGCTGGAATCCCGACTCTTTCGGATATAACTGGCAGTTGCCCCAGATTTATAAGAAATCGGGTGTGGACTATTTTGTTACGCAGAAGATGTCCTGGAATGACACCAATCAGCTCCCGCTCAAACTATTCTGGTGGGAGTCTCCCGATGGCAGCAAGGTGCTTACATATTTCCCGGAGGGTTACGGGAATACGGATCTCGGCCCGGTTCGTCTGGCAAACGATTTTGTCCACTCCAGGAAAGTAGCGCCAGGTTTAACCGATATGATGGACCTCTACGGAGTAGGCGATCATGGTGGAGGCCCGACACGCGCAGTGCTCGACCAGGGACTTCATTGGATGCAACCCGATAAAGTAGTTCCCAACATGAAGTTTGGGATTGCCCAGACCTACTTTGACAATGTACAGACGAAAATTGCAGCCGATTCACCAGTGTGGAACTACAGGACAATGGCCGCAGGAAAGGCCGAGTTGCCTGTTCCTCCTGCCGGGGAGATCAGCATTCCCACCTGGAAGGACGAGCTGTACCTGGAGTTTCACCGCGGTGTCTTCACCACCCAGAGCAATCAGAAGCGAAATATGCGGGAGAGCGAAGAGTGGGCTTTGAATGCGGAGAAGTATTCTTCTCTGGCATGGCTGGACGGTCAGTCATATCCTGCGGCGGAATTGACAGAGGCCTGGAAGAAAATCCTGTTTAATCAGTTTCATGATTTAGCGGCGGGCTCCGGTATCGGAGAGATCTACAAAGATGCGCAGAAGGATTACGATCAGGTGCATCTGGCCACGGATCAGGCTGCGTCCCAGGCGCTTCATACGATTCAGGCTTCTGTCGATACTGCTACACCAGCAGGCTCCGTTCCTGTGCTTATTTTTAATCCGTTAGGGTGGCAGCGTTCGGGAGTGGCGCAGGTGGATGTCCAAATGCCTAATACGACGGCTGCCGGCGTTTCCGTCCTGGATGCCGAAAACCACGTGCTGCCGTCACAGATTTTATCCAGCAATGCCAAAACAAATACTTATCACCTTCTTATAGAAGCCAGGAGTGTGCCGTCTATGGGATACGAAGTCGCGCATGTAATTCCCGGCAAGCGGGCATTTCCAACTGATTTGAAGGTAAGCGGCGACACCTTTGAAAACTCCATCCTCAAAGTAATTGTCGACCCGAAGACGGGCTGCATCACCAGTCTCTATGACAAGAAGGCCGGCTTTGAAACGCTGGCCGCAGGTAGCTGCGGCAACGAGCTGATCGCATTTAAAGACACCCCAAAGCAGTTCGACGCATGGAACATCGATGCCGATTTCGACAAAGTATTTACCAAGCTCGATACGGCCGATTCGGTGCAGATGGTTGAAAAAGGCCCTCTCCGCGTTGTAGTTCGCGTGACCCGCTCATGGCATGATTCCAAGTTCGTGCAAGACATAGCACTTTACTCTGGAATGGACCAGGTTATCGTAACTAATGATATTGACTGGCATGAGACGCATATTCTGCTGAAGGCGGCATTTCAGCTTTCCGCATCAAGTCCCATGGCGACTTATGAAATTCCTTATGGCACAATTCAGCGGCCTACTACCAGAAACAATAGCTGGGAAGACGCAAAATTTGAGGTTCCCGCTCTCCGCTGGGCCGACCTCGGCAATAGTGAGCACGGATTCAGCCTGATCAATGAATCTAAATATGGATATGATGCGGTAGGCAATACCTTGCGGCTTTCTCTGCTCCGTTCTCCTGTATCGCCCGATCCAAACGCGGATCGCGGACACCATCATTTCAGCTATGCGCTCTATCCTCATGCGGGAGATTGGAAGCAAGCAATGTCTGTGCGCCATGGCTATGAATTCAACTACGGGCTTAAGGCGCTCCAGGTTCAGTCACATACCGGCACGTTGCCCCGCAGCCATTCGTTTATCGCGACGGGAGCAGACAACGTCGTTCTCACCGCGGTAAAGAAGGCAGAGGACGCCGATGCCCTTATTTTGCGTTTTTATGAGTGGGAGGGAAAGAATGGCAGCGTTCAAATTCAGTTGCCCAAAGGCGTTACCTCAGTCAGATTGACCAATCTGATGGAGCAGCCGGAAGGGGCGGCTTTGCCAATTGAGAATGGAAGCACGGTTGTGGCGCCGGTGCATCCGTACGAAATTATGACCCTGGAAGCGACCTATCCGGCGCCTAAGTCCTGAGGTGGAAGCTTGAGTTTAGCCCAGGGGAGAAAAGCCGGGTGTTAGATGGCTATTTTCAGGCTGTCCCTCCGGGACTTAGCAACTGATGTTCGTGTAATTCGAGCTCTGCCGTAGAGCTTCTATAGGCTGAGAAATGCGTCCTCAGCAGCTTTGGCCCTGGGACTTCGCGATCTCCGCGATAAAGTGCACGGCCGGGGGCTTCCATCGTCGTTGAATCTGCAGAGTATGGAGACTGATATGGATAGCAACAACATGAAGTTTGCGTCACGCCGCGATCTGCTGTCATTGGGTGCAACCGTGGGTATGGTAAGTTTATTCGATCAACCGCATACTGCCGACGCGGCCCGGCGGCATGGCCAGCCGATGGTCTCACCGGAAACCCAAAATGTTCGCAGCTTCGGCGCTGCCGGAGATGCCGCGACAGATGATACCGCCGCCTTCCAAAAGGGCCTGGATGCTGTACACAAATCCGGCGGCGGAACACTCTATGCGCCGCCGGGGAAGTATCTGTTTCGCGGAACTCTGACACTTCCACCAGGCGTGACGCTGCGCGGCTCCTATGGCTGTGTTCCGTCCCATGTCTCGAGCCAAAAATCGCCTCAGCCGCCGGTCGGGGAAGATGGAACTGCTCTATTTGTAACCGCGGGCCGAGGTAGCGAGGAGGGAACGCCATTTCTTGCTCTGGGAACGAATAGCACAGTCGCGGGTTTGTCGATCTACTACCCCGAGCAGGGAGTGGATGCCGCTCCAGTCGCCTATCCGTGGACCATTGTCATGCGGGGTAAGAATCCGGCGGTCTTGGATGTGGAGCTGCTCAATTCCTATC
The DNA here is from genome assembly GCA_963803615.1 of uncultured Acidobacteriaceae bacterium. GTDB lineage: Bacteria > Acidobacteriota > Terriglobia > Terriglobales > Acidobacteriaceae > PALSA-350. The sequence continues at coordinate 159,926 of CAWDNI010000063.1, read as the reverse complement.
AAGGCATTGATGCCAGCCAGAACGAGCGGCACAACATACGCAACGTGACCGGCCAGCCGCTGCGCCGCGGCATTTGGGTCGACGCAATCTACGATATTGGCCGCATCGAGAATGTTCATTTTAATCCGTGGTGGTCGCATGGCAAGGTCTATGAATGGCAGCACGAGAACGGAGAAGCTTTCATCTTCGGCCGCTCCGACTGGGAGTATGTCTTGAATACCTTCGCCTTCGGCTACCGAGTCGGGTACAAATTCGTAAAAACCCCGACCGGCGAATGCAACGGGAATTTTCTCGGAATCGGGGCGGACGATTGCAATCGAGCCATTCTCGTCGAGCAGAGCGCTGTCTACGGTCTTCTGATCGCAAACGGCGAATTTACTTCGTTCCATGGCAACGATCCGACAATGGTGGAGGTGCTTTCTGCCAACAGAGGCGTCGTGCGCATCACAAACAGCGCATTTTGGGGGCCGTGTAACCAGGTGGCAAAGATCGATGGCGTTGGAACGGTCGGATTTACTGATTGCACCTTTGTTCAATGGGGCAAGCAGGGCGAGGTCGCGGCAATCCAGGCAGCTTCCGGCAGCGTAATTATTAGCGGATGCGATTTCCGCCAGAACAAGCCCCACATCTCTCTCGGAGCCGGGGTAAGCCGCGCTATCATCTCCGGCAATATGTTCTCCGGTCCAGCCAAGATCCAGAACGCTTCGAGCAAGGACGTCCAAATCGGATTAAACGCGTCGTCGTGATCTGCCGGCGGATGGCAGCGTGAAGGGCTAAATAGCGACTCCATTCATCGTAGAATTGGCGAGTTGTTCCCCTCTCGTGGGGCTATAGCTCAGCTGGGAGAGGGCCTCGTTCGCAACGAGGAGGTCAGCGGTCCGATCCCGCTTAGCTCCACCAATCCAATATCAATGCGGCAAAGCGTTCCCAAAGTCATCATGAATACGCTCTGAGGCAAGCCGCATGGGTAGTGATTCGGCGATCTGGCGCGAAGCGTTCGCGTAGTCTGGATGGGCCAACCAGGATTTCAGGACTGTCGCCTGCGCTAGCGCTTCGCCACGCCCGCGTCCGCGGAGGAGCCTCGTCTGGGCCGGCGGACGGCTCTCACCTTCCCGGTCTTCCCTCCACCGCAGAAGAACTGATCTTTGCCATCGGACTCAAGCCCCGAGACATACACACCAGGCGGCATATCGAGCTTCTCCTGGACCTTTCCGGTTCGAGGATCGATCCTCCGCAACTCGCTCTCGTCGCCTTCCGAAGTGGCGTGCCACAGCTCGCCGTCGACCCAGGTGACCCCGGTGACGAAACGGTTGGACTCGATGGTGCGAAGAATGGTCCCTGTTTCGGGATCGACCTGATAGATCTTGCGGGCCCGGTACTGTCCCACCCAGAGAGTCCCATCGGCCCATGCCAGCCCCGAGTCACCGCCGCCGCCGGGCGCTGGAATGATGGCCAGCACACGGCCGCTCTCCGGATCGATTTTGTGGATGCGATCCTCGGCGATCTGAAATAGGTACCGGCCGTCGAATGCCGTTCCTGCATGCGCTGCGACATCAATGGAGCGCAGCGCCTTCCCGCTCGCTGGATCGAAGGCGTTCAACTTGTCTCCGGACGCAATCCAGACGTGCCGGCCGTCATAGGTGACGCCATTCACCCTTTCGACATCCGGAAAGGGTCCATATTCGCGTACGATTTCAGCCGTTGATCGATTCATGGCTCAATGCTAATCACTCGGTGATTGAGCGGGGAGTAACAAGATTGTCGTGAATCCCGGCACGGGCGGAGTGATCCACCGTCTTGCGCGCGCGCGGCCAAAGGACTGCACCTTGCCTGCTGCCGCAAGCGAGTCAAGTGCACGCTGCACGCTCCGCTGGCTCCTTCCAAGCGCAAGCGCCAGGGCCGAGCTCGACCACGACTCACCGTCAGCGAGGAAGGCAAGCACTGAGACATGCTCCTCTTCGACGGGCCGCGCCAGCACGACGACTTCGCGTGCGTGGCGTGGCGCAAGTGCAAATCCTCGCTTGGTCGCGCTGATGCCGGCTAGCCCCCGAAGCGCTCTGCGAAGCCGCCCGATTTCGACGCGCAATCTCGCGCGATGTGACTCATCGGCGAGCCTGGCTCCAAATGCTCGTGCCAGGAGCACGTCTCTCGGCACGTCTCCGGGCCAGCCCTCGCCCAACGCGTGCGCTAGTGCGAACAGCACCGGACGGCTTGCGAGCGAAACGACCGTGCGTCCGTTACGCACAGCATGACGGCACGCGTCCACGACGAGCACCTTCGACGCCAGCAGCGCTTCGACCTCATCCAGCAGGAGGAGTCGCTCCTCGCCGCGGGCAATCAGGCGGGCTGCCGGCGTATTCAGGACAAGTAATGCGCTCTCCACCTCCGCGGTCAGCGCGGGAATGCTTGCCTGGCGTGCTGCACGCGCGGCGCGAGCCAGCGCGGCACGGGCTGCCTTTGTACGGAGCCGCCGCATCGCGATTCCCGCGACCACCAGTTCGTGAGCAGTCTTCCACGCGGGCGGGAAGAGCTCCGGGTCGAGTCCTGCGAGCATATGCTCCGCCTCGTCCAAGCGCCCGATCAGGAGAAGGCGCCGGACGGCGAGATACCGCGCGTACGCAGCATTCAAACGGTCGCCGTGCTGTTCGAGCGTCGCGCGCGCCGCGTCGAGGGCATTCGGCGGCCAGCCCAGATCGCGTGAGACGAGCGCGATCTCCGCCTCGGCGACGACGCACCGGGCGCGGGCCACCGGTTCTCTTGAGCCGAAGGCGCGTGCAGCCCGTCGCAGGAGCTCCTTCGCTCGTGCGAGATCGCCGAGCTGCGCCATCGCAATGCCTCGAAGCGCGAGCGCAGGTGCATCATCGCGCAGCGCGACTCGTTTCAGCGCGCCGAGGGGATCACCGGCTGCGAGCGCACGGGCTGCGGCCGTGATCAGCGAGTCCATCGAAATCCCGCCACACTTGTCACTCCCACCCCTCGATGTTCCGCGACTAATGTACCAACTAGCAGGTCGTATCGGGAATGAAGCGACCTGGAAAATCCAAGGTAGGAGAGAAGACCATGACGACACAGATGGGAACAAGCAAGGAGAGAGACAAGGAACACGGGAAAGGAAATCTTGCGATGAACACGCCCCCGGTCGTGTCGCCGCAGGAGTGGGAGGCGGCGCGCCGGCAACTGCTCGTTAAGGAGAAGGAGCTGACCCGCGCCCGTGACGCGCTGGCCGCCGGGCGACGGCGGATGCCGTGGGTTGCCGTGGAAAAGGCATATATGTTCGACGGGCCCGAGGGCAAGGTGAGCCTGCTCGATCTGTTCAACGGACGCCGTCAGCTGATCATCTACCGCGCCTTCTTCGAGCCCGGCGTGCACGGCTGGCCAGAGCATGCCTGCATCGGCTGTTCCCTCGGGGCCGACCATGTCGGCCACCTCGCTCACCTGAACGCGCGCGACACGACCCTCGTGTATGCCTCGCGTGCACCGCAGGCCGACATCGCGCGCCTGAAGGCGCGGATGGGCTGGGAAATCCCCTGGTACACCATCACTGACAGCTTCGACGCCGACTTTGGGGTGGATGAATGGCACGGCCACAACGCGTTCATCCGCGACGGCGAGCGCATGTTCCGCACCTACTTCATCAACGGCCGCGGGGACGAGGCGATGGGCACCACCTGGAGCTACCTCGACATGACGGCGCTGGGGCGTCAGGAGACGTGGGAGGACTCGCCGGAGGGCTACCCCCAGAGCCGGCCGTACAAGTGGTGGAACTGGCACGACAGCTACGTCCCCAACGTAGCGCCCGACCCGAAGTGGGTCGAGGTGTCGGATGCCGGAGAGGCCGCCTTTCGGAAACGCGACGGCTAAAGCATTTTAGGTTTTACTGTGAACTGGTTATGTCAGCTAGGAGCGGCCGTTCTTCGATGGAACGGCCGCGTCGAAAGCGGTTTTCTCATCTACATCGAAACCTAAAATGCTTTAATCCGCTGACGCGCGGCACCGCTCACGCGGGGTCGCGACGCGGTTGGAATGGCACAACTGGGAAACGGGAGAACACGACCATGGTTTCCGAACGATCTTCACAGCAAGCCTTCCTCGGCGTCTCAGCGCTGCTCTTCGCCGTCAGTGCGGCGCTGACCACCGTTTGGTGCGCGTCCATGCCTGCGATGGGCAAGACGCCGATGCCAGCCGGCTGGACGATGTCGATGGCGTGGATGCTCATGCCCGGACAAACCTGGCCAGGCGCCGCGGCGTCGTTCCTGGGTATGTGGATCGTCATGATGGTGGCTATGATGCTGCCATCCATAGTGCCAACGCTGTGGCGATACCGTCAGGCCTTCAGCAGCGCAGGCGAAGCCCGTCTGCGCCAAACGAATCCCGACCGGCTAACCGCGCTTGTCGCTGTGGGGTACTTCATCATCTGGACACTACTCGGTATAGTCATCTTTCCGCTGGGCGCAGCGCTGGTGTCGGTCGAGATGCAGGTTCCGGCTCTGGCCGATGCCGTTCCAGCCGCGGTCGGGGTGGTTGTCCTCATTGCCGGCGCGCTCCAGTTCACCACTTGGAAAGCCCATCACCTTGCCTGCTGCCGCGAGGCGCCGGGCCGCGGCTGTGTGTTGCAGCCCGACACCCGCACAGCCTGGCGGCACGGTCTGCGCCTCGGCTTCCACTGTAGCTGCGACTGTGCCCCGCTGACTGCGGTCCTCCTCGTCATCGGGGTCATGAAACTGCCCGCAATGGCTGCGGTGACGGCGGCCATCACTGCCGAACGTCTTGCACCGGCCGGCGAGCGCGTCGCGCGAGCCGTTGGGGCTGTTGTCGTCGCGGTGGGATTGCTCCTGATCGCACGAGCAGCCGGGCTCGGATGACGCATTCCGTGCGCCTAAGTGTGGCGGACGATCTGCCAATGCGTAACTTACGAGATCGTGATTCGGGGGCAATCATTTTCCCGTGTGGATGAAGTTACGCCGGGTAAGCACCACCTGAGTGCTGCCCAGTTCAGCCGTCCTTAATAGGTGTAAGGCTGTCATCGCTACTCGGGCTCGCCTTTCTGTTAGCCTGTTGTCTCCCGATCAATATCGATTCCGCTTCCATACTCGGATCTTGCACACGGAATGCCGAACGACGATGTCTTGCAAACGAAGGAGCCAATAGAAAAGCATGAGCGCCAACAATTCAATTCAACAAGCCGAACTGATTTTAAAGCTGTACGAACTGCGGCGAGAAACCGTCATGCGCGAAGCGCGTTCCTACGTGGGAGGCGACTTTATGCCTGCATCGGCCGGTGAATTTATCGAGATTGTAAGCGCAGGCGGCAAGCGTACCGGCTTCGTACTGCAGGTCTACGGATATTGGGAGATGGTCGCCGCATTCGTGCACCACGGTGCGCTTGAGGCCGGGCTCGTTTATGACACCTGCCAGGAGATGTACTTCCAATACGCGAAAATTCAGCCCTATTTGGCTGAATTTCGCAAGAAAATGAACATGCCCGAGTTCCTGATCAATATCGAGCGCCTGGTGGACGGATCGAAGGCGGGGCGCAAGCGTCTCTCAGCAATGCGAAAGAACTTGGCCGCAATAGCCGATGTGCGGGCTCAAGGTCTGTCAAAAAGCGCCGCGTCTGCAAAGGGCCAATAGCCTGCGCCTATCAGAAGGGATCACTCTTGTCGCGATCAGCCATTGCGGTCCCTCGCTGAGCAAAACCTGAACGGTAGCTTCAAGAATGGCTTCACGCTCGCCGCCAACCCGCGCTTAGTCCGGGATTTTGCGGGCTCTAAGAGTACAAGGGGAACGCTGCGGCAAATGCGAGATTCTTTCTGAGGCTTTGTTCATCTAACGATAGGTTAACCAAGGATTATTGCAAGTCACGGACTTTGAGGATCAACAGAATGATGAAACAGACAGGTTTTAGCGTTCAGACGGGCGGCAGCTTCACACTCCCTAACACATCGATGACCCTGAACCGCATGGGCTATGGCGCGATGCAACTTGCCGGCCCACAGGTATGGGGCCCGCCGCGTGATGTTGACGGCGCCATCGCTGTACTGCGAGAGGCCGTTGCGTCCGGCGTGAACCATATCGACACCAGCGACTTTTATGGTCCTCATGTGACCAATCAGCTTATCAAGCAGGCGCTCCATCCTTATCCGGATGACCTGGTGATCGTCACCAAGGTAGGCGCTCGCCGGGGTGGCGACAAGTCTTGGATCCATGCTCTTTCGCGTCAAGAACTGATCGACGCCGTCCATGACAATCTGCGAAATTTAGGGCTTGACAGGTTAGATGTCGTCAACCTGCGGGTCGGGGGAGTGATGGGGCCATCGGAAGGATCCATCGAAGAACCTCTGACTGTGCTGGCCGAACTTAAGCGCCACGGACTGATTCGTTATCTCGGGCTGAGTAACGTTAGCGCCGAGCAGTTGGCCGAGGCTCAGACGATTTCGGAGATCGTCTGTGTGCAAAACTTGTACAACGTTGCACAGCGAAACGACGACCGCTTCATCGATGACCTTGCGCAGCAAAGTATAGCTTATGTGCCGTTCTTCCCGCTGGGAGGGTTCACTCCGCTACAATCGTCAGTGCTCGACTCAGCAGCAGCGGCACTCAAAACCACGCCGATGCAGGTGGCGCTTGCGTGGCTTCTTCAGCGCTCGCCCAACATCCTACTGATCCCCGGAACATCTTCCGCCGAACATCTTCGGGAGAACCTCAAGGCTGCAACGCTCGAACTTCCTCCCGAAATCGTCGCCGACCTCGATGCAATCGGAGCTTCGAGATGACTAATTTCATGGTGAATGCAAATTACGACATTAGCTGTGGAGGGTCAAGAGGTTGTTCCGATTCAAGCCGGAGCGGGAAGCGGGTGTGTTTAGTTTAAGGCTGGTATATGGCCTGTGAAGTTGTAGTCATGGAGCCAGAGATCGAGCTGCTCAGTTGGTTGTTGTGAGTTGTGATAGGAATGAGCGTAGGCCCACTCGCGCCACCAATGCCGCTCGGCGGGAACTCGGATGAGCAACCCCTAACTCCTTCATCAGCATCATCTTTCACGTGACGCGGGAGTTTCCCCATGCATGGCAATGCCGTTTTACGTTTCATGAGGTGCACGTGTCTGCATGGCTTGGTTGGCTTAGCCTTAATCGCTGCCGGCTGCAAAAAGCAGACTCAGCAGGTGCGCGTGCCTGCCTCATCAGGGGGCGAGATCCGGGCATATAACGGTCCCATGGAGCCCGACGACGGCCAATGGATTCGCGCCACCAAGGATTACGCGAATACTCGTTACAGCACTCTCAACCAGATCAATACTGAAAATGTAACTGCGTTGAAGGTGGCGTGGACCTTCGATACGGGGATCGCTCGCGGTCAAGAGGCCGCGCCAATTGTTGCGAACAACACAATGTATGTAATGTCGCCATGGCCTAACAAGCTGTACGCGCTCGACCTAACGAAACCCCATGGCTTATTGAAGTGGACGTTCGAACCGAACCCTTCTCCGGCAGCGAAGGGCGAGGCATGTTGTGATTGGGTGAACCGCGGCGCGGTGTTCACCGATGGCAAAGTGATCTGCAATACCCTGGACGGCTACACCATTGCCGTTGACGCAAATACCGGCAAGTTGCTGTGGCGCACGCATCTTGCCGACATCACCAAGGGCGAGACTATGACCATGGCCCCGATCGCTGTTCGCGACAAGGTGTATGTCGGAAACAGTGGCGGGGAATTCGGCGTACGAGGTTGGCTTGCGGCGCTCGACACCAAGAGCTGGCAAGGTACTGTGGCAGGCCTACAGCGACGGACCGGACAAAGACGTTCTGATCGGCGCCCGGTTCAAGCCGTTTTATCCGCAGTACAAGGGCACGGATTTGGGTGTGAAGACCTGGCCGCCTGACGCGTGGAAGGTGGGCGGGGGAACGGTGTGGGGATTTGTTGCATACGATCCTTCAACTAATCTCATCTACTACGGCAGTGCAAATCCTGGGCCATGGAACGCCGACGCGCGTCCCGGCGACAATCTGTGGACCAGCGGTGTTTGGGCGCGCGATGCCGATACTGGCCAGGCCGTATGGTTCTATCAGATGTCTCCGCACGATCTGTTCGATTGGGATGGCATTAATGAAGACATCCTCCTCGATCTGCCTTGGCAAGGAAGCACCCGCAAAGTGCTGGTGCGGCCGGACCGTAACGGGTACATGTACCTCATCGATCGCATTACAGGACAGGTCCTTTCCGCCACGCCGTACGTGTACAACACGACCACCAAGGGCGTGGACCTCAAGACTGGGGAGTTGATTCATGTAGACGAGAAGAAACCGGAGGTCGGCAAGGAAACTGTAGGTATCTGCCCAATGGCGCCCGGTTCCAAAGACTGGCAGCCCTCGTCATTTTCGCCTCGAACAGGGCTCGTCTATGTGCCACATGAAAACATGTGCATGGATGAGGAATACACAGAGGCGAACTATATTGCGGGGACGCCCTACATCGGCGCCGATGTTCGTTATTATGCCGGGCCGGGCGGCAACATGGGTGAGCTTATGGCGTGGGATCCCATTTCCGGTAAAAAGGTCTGGGCCATACCCGATAAGTACCCCGTTTGGAGCGGAACGGCTACCACCGCGGGCGACCTTGTATTTTTCGGCACGATGGATGGGTGGTTCAAAGCCGCCGACGCGCGCACGGGAAAAATCCTGTGGCAGTTCAAGACAGGGTCGGGCATCATCGGCCAGCCGATAACCTACCGTGGGCCTGACGGCAAGCAATATGTGGCAATCCTCTCCGGCGTCGGCGGCTGGCCCGGTTCGATCGTCTCGGCGAACCTCGATACGCGCGACGATTCGGCCGGCAATGGATGGGGCAGCGCGATGCGCCAGCTAAAACAGGCAACAACGCCGGGAGGGACGCTCTATGTCTTCGCGCTTCCTTAGGCTCTGCCTGGTCCTGATTCTGCTGGAGGGCGGCTTGGCATTCGCTGCGCAGCCGCTGCGCATTTGCGCCGATCCGGATGACTTGCCGTTCTCAAACCGCGCAGCGCAGGGATTCGACAACCGCATAGCAATCGCAGTGGCCTACGATCTCGGCCGGCAGCCAGTCTTCATATGGGCTCGCGGCAGGCGCGGCTTCCTGCGCGAGCAGTTCAATAAAAACGCTTGTGATGTGCTGATGGGTGTTCCGCAAGGAATGAGAGCGCTCGCGACCACCGTCCCATACTACCGCTCAACCTATGTCTTCGTTACCAGGAGGCGTGACCATTTGCGGATTGCCTCTTTTAGCGACCCGCTTCTCGACGGCCGGCGTATTGGACTGCAAATCCTGGAAGAGGATCTTTCTCCACCCTCGATTCCGCTGATCCGCACCGGACATGCCGCACAACTCGTGGGGTTCGAGTCTTTCGGCGCAGATGCCGGTGACGTGGTGCGTGCTGTCGCAAACGATCGTGTGGCGCTCGCTGTCGTGTGGGGTCCGATTGCGGGGTACTTCATCTCAGCAGATCACCTGCCGCTCACATTAAGTCCGGTCAGCCCGGCCGTGGACTCGTCCGGGATACCGTTCACCTACTCCATCTCGATGGCCGTTCACAAGCGAGACCTTCTGCTTCGCGATCAGCTGAGCAAATCCATCGTTCATCTGCGGCCCACAATTGCCAAGTTGCTCGCGCAAACGCATGTACCTGCGCTCCCGCTTTCCGGAGGCGCTTCATGATTCGCATTGTGTTGCTTCTCCTCTTGGGTGCGATATCGCTGCTTTCAGCCGGGTGCAAACGCGAGCAGCGCATTTTCGATCCGGGAGCCGCTCAAGCACAGCTTGCAAATGGCGTGGCTCTGACGCCTGTACATGCAGGCGGGACACCTTCTTCAACTTCAAGCCAGACCCCTGCCGAATATGCCCGCTATGAGGAAAGCGCATATGCGGTTTCGGAGGGGAAGCGGCTCTACAACGCATACAACTGTGTGGGCTGCCATGCGCATGGCGGAGGCGCGATCGGACCGGCGCTAATGGACTCGGTCTGGATCTACGGTAGCCGGCCGGAACAGATTTATTCCGATATCGTGCAGGGCCGGCCTAATGGTATGCCGAGCTTCGGGGGAAAAATTCCGGAGTACCAGGTATGGGAACTGGTCGCGTATGTCCGCTCCATGAGCGGCCAGTTACCCAGCGATATTGCTCCCTCGCGGTCCGATGAGATGGCCGTCGCCAAGGCTGAACAGGCGCGCCGGAAAGAGCATCCGGAGGATGAGAATCAGCAGCCCGTCCAGCATGGGCCCGAGCAGGTGCATCCGTGATGCTGCTTGCACTGGCGGTGCCCGGATTCGCCGGCAATCAGACTGCGCTTAACCCGGCCGGCCCGGGGGCGGCGCACATTGAGCACGAGTTCGCGCTGATCTTTTGGATCACCTCCGTCGTGTATTGCCTGACATTGCTGGCGCTTGTCATCTTCGTCTGGCGGAAGCGTTACACGCTCAGCATCATACCCGAGCCCAAGGCGCCAAGCGAACGGAGCGAGCGGCTGGCCACGCGTGCGGTTGCCGGCGCCATGATCGGAACGGTGGTGCTGCTGTTCATCATGATGATCGGCAGCTTCATGACCAGCCGGGTAATGGGAAAGATGAATGGCGAGGACGCGCTCACCATTGACGTCTACGGTCACCAGTGGTGGTGGGAGGTGCACTATCCCAACGCCGAAGCGGATCGCACCGTGATCACCGCGAACGAGATTCATCTCCCGGTCGGGATCCCGATCCGTATTCATGGCACCTCTCGTGATGTGATTCACAGCTTCTGGGCGCCGAACGTACAGGGCAAACGCGATCTCCTGCCCGGCTATAACACCGACATCGTCATGGAAGTCGATCGGCCCGGACGCTGGCGCGGGCAGTGCGCCGAGTACTGCGGAGCGCAGCATGCGCACATGTCCTTCTATATGGTGGCTGAACCCAAGGCCGACTTCGACAAATGGCTCGCCGCTCAGGCGCAGAGCGCACCCGATCCTCTTACCCCGCAGACCGCGCATGGACAGCAGGTCTTCCTGACGCACGCCTGTGTGATGTGTCACACCATTCAGGGCACGATTGCGGGCTCACGCGTAGGTCCCGATTTGACTCACCTTGCTAGCCGTTCCACCATTGCCGCGGGTCAACTCCCAAACACCATCGGGAATCTTGGCGGGTGGATCTCCAACGCACAAAGCATCAAGCCAGGCTGCCGCATGCCGCCGAATGAGCTGTCGGGCCCTGATCTGCAGGATCTGCTCGCCTATTTGGAGACACTGCGATGACACCCACAACGGTTGCTCCTTTGACGGCGATGACCGAAGCTGAGCGCAAACAGGCCGCGAACCTCGAACGTGTGTGGGCAGAGCCATCCGGCTTTCTGGGCTGGTTCAAGGCTGTACACCATACCACGATCGGCATGCGGTATGTGGTCACGGCATTTGGTTTCTTCCTCATTGCTGGATTGCTCGCCGGTGTCATGCGGCTGCAGCTTGCATTTCCTGAAGCGCACATTCTGTCGAACGATAAATACAACCAGTTCTTCACCATGCACGGCAGCACTATGATGTTTCTTTTCGCCGTGCCCATGATGTTCGAGGCGCTCAGCGTCTACCTCGTACCGCTGATGGTCGGGACACGTAATATCGCCTTTCCTCGCCTGAACGCCTACAGCTATTACCTATATCTATTTGGCGGAATCATGTTCTACGCCGCATTCCTCTGCAACACGGGAGCGGATCGCGGCTGGTTCTCCTATGTTCCGCTTGCCGGGCCGGACTATGGGCCCGGTAAACGCCCGGATTTTTGGGCGCAGCTCATCACCTTTACTGAGGTCTCAGCACTCGCGGTTGCGGTGGAGGTGGTTGTTACTGTATTCCGCCTGCGGGCCCCCGGCATGTCCCTGAACCGCATACCTATCTTCGTGTGGGGCCAGGTCATCGTTGCCATGATGGTGATTTTCGCTCTGCCTGGAGTCGTGCTTTCCAGCACGATGCTGCTGCTCGACCGTACTGGCGGAACACAGTTCTTCAACCCGGCAGTGGGTGGCGATGTGCTGCTTTATCAACATCTGTTCTGGTGGTTCGGGCACCCTGAGGTTTATCTGATTTTCATTCCAGGGGCGGCAATTGTTTCCACGGTTGTTACGACTTTCAGTCGAAGGCACGTCTTCGGCTATCTGGTACTTGTGCTTTCGCTGGTGGCGACAGGCTTCATGGCCTTCGGGCTGTGGGTGCACCACATGTTCGCGACCGGCATTCCGCAGATCGCCGAGAGCTACTTCACCGCGGCGAGCATGGCGATTGCCATTCCGAGCGGCGCTCAGATCTTCTGTTGGATCGCCACACTGGCGACCGGACGGCCCGTGCTCAAGACCCCGCTCTGGTGGGTGCTTGGCTTCTTCTTCACCTTCATCATGGGCGGCATGACCGGCATCTTTGTGGCTTCAGTGCCGGTAGACCTGCAGCTGCACGATACGTATTTCGTTGTGGCGCATTTTCATTATGTATTGATCGGCGGAGCGGTGTTTCCGCTCTTTGCAGCCCTGACGTACTGGTTCCCGAAGGTGACTGGAAGGATGATGAGCGAAAGTCTCGGCCACCTGAGCTTCTGGCTTTTCTTTATCGGCTTCCAAGTCACCTTCTTCCCTATGCATCTGGTTGGGATCCGAGGCATGCCGCGTCGCGTCTATACCTACCCGGCAAACATGGGATGGACGACGTTGAATCAGGTGGAGTCATGCGGGTACATCCTCCTCTTCCTCTCCGTTTTGGTTTTTCTCTGGAACATATTCCGTTCGCGCCGGATCGGCGAAATCTCCGGGCTTGACCCTTGGAAGGCGGGCACCTTGGAGTGGGCGACGAGTTCGCCTGTGCCCAAGTACAACTTCCTTCACTTGCCTACAGTAAACGGGCGCGAAGCACTATGGGATGCCGCGCCGAACCAGCCGATCGTAGTTGGTCTGGATGAGGATGCACGTACTTTTCTCACCACGCGCACCCTCGATGCGGAGCCCGATTCAAAGGAGGAGTTTCCCGGGCCTACTATCTGGCCGTTTTTGGCTGCAGTCGCGACTTCCGCGGCGTTTATCGGCAGCATTTTCACGCCCTGGGGTATCACGATCGGGACCGTGCCGATCGCTATCACGATGATTGGTTGGTTCTGGCCGGACAAGCAGGCTGCGGAACGCCGTCGCGCGAGGGAGATATGGCAGAGGGAGTAGAGCGCTCCGTCCTTAACGTGTCGAAGTTGCCGACCGTGGTCTTTGGAATGCGGAGCATCACGTGGTGGGGAATCGTCGGCATGATGACGATCGAAGGCACTGTTTTTGCGCTGATGATCGCCTCTTATTTCTATCTGCACTCGAGATCGGTGGAATGGCCGCCCCATGAGAATCCGCCCGCACTTTTCTGGGGTACGCTGAACCTCGCTATTTTTCTGCTGAGCATAATTCCGAACCAGTGGTATCGCCGCCGTGCTCGGAAAGGCGACCTGCGGGCGGTGCGGATAGGCCTGATTGTTCTCAGCCTGATCGGCATTGCCAACGTGGTGGTGCGCTACTTTGAAATGCGCCATCTGAACTGCGATTGGAGTCTGGACGCCTATGGCTCGGCTGTGTGGATGTTAATGGGCCTGCACGTGACGCACTTATTAACCGATCTCGTCGACACCATCGTGCTGACTGTTCTGTTCTTTACCTCACTGGTGGAAGGCAAACGCTTTATGGATGCTGCCGAGAACGCCGATTACTGGTATTTTGTGGTTGGCTTCTGGGTGCCGATCTATCTTGTCATCTACTGGGCTCCAAGGTGGCTTCATGGCTGAAGCTGTTGTGCACAGACCGTCCTCCGCGGATATCCGGCTGGATCGGCAGCTAATCGCCAGCCTATTGCTGTCCCCATTCGCGGTACTTACCAACACCATTGTCGGCTATACGGTATCGCACTGGGTTTGTGATGTGAACCGTAAGACGACGGATTACATCGTGTGCCTCTGCGATCTCGCTATTTGCGTGCTTGCAGCGGCGCTTGCTGTCAGCGCCTTGCGCAAGCTGCCCAGAGCCGATGAAACGCAGCCGGAACTTGGGCGGCGCCGCTTTATGGCAGTACTTGGCATCCTGTTATCCGCGTTCGCCGCTCTTGTGGTCATTGCCGGCGCCCTGGCCACGCTTACCGTCCAACCCTGCGACTGATATGCATCCGGTGTACGCCAACTCGCTTCCACTGTTCTGCTTCGTGTTGCCGGCCGCGAGCCATTCCATGTGGAGCGAGCCCTGGAGTTGGGAACCGCCGATTGTGGCGCCTTTGGCGTTGATGCTGGGCATCTACATTGCGGGAGCGCTGCGGCGGGGAAGCCTGATTGCATTGCGCTGGAGACATGCAAGCTTTCTCGCGGGCTGGCTCATGCTTTTTCTCGCACTGACCTCGCCCATTCACAAGTTGGGCGAGCAACTCTTTAGCGCTCACATGTTGCAGCACGAGATTCTCATCCTGCTCTCGGCGCCTCTCATCTCCGCCTCTCATCCCGGAGCAACGTGCCTCTGGGCGTTTGCGCCAAGGCACCGCGCCCATCTTGGGAGTTGGGTGAATGCAATCGAGCACTCGGGCCCTATGGCGTTTATCAGTAGGCCGGCGGTGGCGTGGCTGCTCGAAGCGGCCGCTCTCTGGATCTGGCATATTCCCGCGCTGTACCAAGCGACGCTCAGCTCTGATTGGATCCACGCCGCGCAACACCTCAGCTTTTTCCTTACCGCTGTCCTGTTCTGGTCGGCTCTTTATGGGGTGGGCCGCTCGGCGATGAGCTATGGAGCGGGCACGATTTACGTCTTCGGCGCGGCGGCGCAGTGCAGCGCCCTAGGAGCGCTGCTGACCTTTTCTTCGGTGCTGTGGTATCCGGTATACGCCGCAACGGCTGCGCGTTGGGGAATGACTCCGCTTGAAGACCAGCAGCTCGGAGGCGTGATTATGTGGGTCCCATCGAGCGCGGTGTTTATCGTGATCGGGCTCGCTCTGTTCGCGAGATGGCTCTCCGAGGCGGACCGCCGCCTCAAGCTGGGTTCATTGCAGGCCGTGATGGACAAGGGAGGACAGCAGTAATGAAGAACCCCGCTATCGTGCTTGTTTTTGTGCTCCTAGCCGGCTTCGGTTGCATGTCCGCCAACAAAAAACAACAGATGAATGCCGAGCAATCCAGTGCGCCTCAGTTGATGATTCAGTACGGTTGCCCAACCTGCCATGTCATTCCCGGTGTACCCGGAGCGGTTGGGAAGGTAGGACCATCTCTCGATTCGCTTGCGCAGCGATCCTTTATCGCGGGGGTCCTGCCCAACTCTCCCACGAATCTCGAGCACTGGATCATGCATCCGCAGAAAATTGATCCAGGCGCCGCAATGCCGGAGATGGGAGTCACGCAAGCTGACGCAAAACGCATATCCGCGTTCCTGCAGGGCGACCGGTAACTCGGCCATCCGGAGCCATACTTCCATATGGTGCGCGTTCTCCTTCTGACGTCCGGTACACTCGTCGTGCTCTTCGGCGTCCGGGAAGTGTTTCGCGATATCTTTCATCCCACTCTCTCTGGCAGCTTGAGTGACTGGGTGGGTCGCCTCACATCGGCTCTCCTGAGCCATACCCGTTTCCGTCCCGCCGTGGGGCCGTTCGCGTTGGTGTCCGTGATCCTCTGCTGGGCGATAACGCTTGTCTTCGGATTCGCCCTTATTTATTGCGGTACCCCGGAGATAGATGCCGGTGTACCAGGCGGGCCGGCCGCGCATGAGCTTTGGCATCGTCTGTTACCGAGCCTGTATCTTTCGCTCGGAGCTTTCGATACTTTCCAAACCTTTGACGTGGTCTTGCGTGCTCCCTGGTTCCGGCTCCTGGTCGCTATAGAGGGTCTGGTTGGAATATCCATGATTACCGCCAGTGTTTCATGGCTGGTTCTACTCTACCCGGCACTGGCTCGCATTCGAAGCTTCGCCAAAGAAACTACGATACTGGTGCATGCTGAGCAGGCGACTGGCTTGTCTGTCGTGAGAGACATCGGGCATCAGGCGATCGATAATCTGGCACGGCAAGTCGTGCAGTTTCGGCTAGACATTATCCTGTTTCCCATTCTGCTGAATTTTTATGCAGCAGATCAGGAGGCTACCATCTCTTCGGTCCTGCCATCAATCTCGGCGGTTCGCTCAGGAGGCGCTCGCAACCGCACGAACTTCCGATGTGCGCCTCGCCGGTATGCAGCTGCAGATAGCATTGGACGAACTCGCGCGTACACTGGCGGAACGTGTAGTTAAAGTGAATCCAGAGGATACGTCCGCAGTTTTTGCGGCCTACCAATCCAAATATCGCTAAGCTGTGAATTGCGCCGGCACGACAAGCCCTGTTATCGCTACTCGGGCTCCCCTAAGCCGAGATCATTGCGAGTCACGGAATTTGAGGATCAACAGAATGCAAATTACGACATTAGCTGATCTGCAGCTTCAAACAAGGGAACCACCGCCGGCTTGATCACTTTTCCCATTGCATTGCGCGGCAGCGCATCCACCACAACCAGCCGTGAAGGCAGCTTGTGAGGCGCTAACAGCTCCTTGGCCCAGGAGCGAAGGGACGGCAGATCGAGGGCATTGCCATCCTTAAGTACTACGGCAGCGGCTACGCGCTCGCCCCACTCCGGATCGGGGACGCCCACAACGGCACACTCGGCAATCGCGGAATGGCCGCGCAGCGCTTCCTCAATCTCCAGCGCCGAGACCTTGTGTCCGCCCGTCTTCAGTATGTCGATACTGGTGCGGCCAAGAATGCGATAGACTCCATTCTCGTTCACCGCGGTATCGCCTGTACGGAACCAGCCGTCGCGGAAGGCGTCTCGTGTTGCGCCGGACTTGCCCCAATATTCTGCGAAGACGCTTGGGCCACGGATTCTATCTCGCCCGGCGCTCCCAAAGCAACCGGCTTGCTGTCCTCTCCGGTAAGCTGGACTTCTACGCCGGGCAGCGGAGTTCCGACGCTGCCGGGAATGCGCTGCCCGCGTAGCGGATTGGACAACGCCATGCCAATCTCCGTCATACCGTAGCGCTCCAGCAGCGTGTGGCCGCTGATTTCCTTCCAACGTTCAAGCGTGCTCACCGGCAGCGCTGCCGAGCCGGAGACCATCAGGCGCAACCGGGCGCACGCCTGGGTTAATTCCGCGCGGCGATCCGGCGGAGCCGCATCCCAGGCAGCGATGAGCTTGACATAGATCGTCGGCACCGCCATGAACAGAGTTATGCCGCCGCCGGCGATGCGCTCCCACACCGCGTTTGCATCGAAGCGAGGCAGCATCTCACAGATCGCACCCGCCCACAAAGCGCAGCAAACAACGTTGATGATTCCGTGCACGTGGTGCAGCGGCAGGCACAACAAAATGCGATCCTCCGCCGACCACTCCCAAGCCTTTACCAGGCTCAGGATTTGCGCGGCGATGTTGGAGTGAGTTGTTACCACGCCCTTGGGCCGGCTGGTGGTGCCGCTGGTGTAGAGAATCATGGCCCGGCGCTCGCTCGCGATGTCCGGCAAGTCAACCGCCTCACGAGCGGGTATCTCGTCATCAAGCAGCGCGCGAATACCGCGGGCTGCCGCAATTTGCTTGAGCGACGGGCCTGCCAAGGTGTCAAAGACCAATGCCGATGCGCCCGAGTCGTCGATCAAATATTCCAGCTCAGGCCTGGTCGAGCTAAGCGGTAGCGGCACTGCAACTCCGCCGGCCCTCCAGATACCCCAGTACGCGGCCACCCACGGAAAGCCCGGCGTAATCAAAAACGCCACACGCTCTTGTTCCAAATCATCCCGGCCGGCCAGCAGCGCCGCCGACACGCGTGATGACGCATCCAGCAAGTCGTTATAAGTGAAGGACCCCTGCGCATCGACAATAGCCGTGCGTCCTTTATGCCGCTGGGCGCGAGCAAAGATGGGGAGACTACCGATCCGGCTGATCACACACAGACTCTAAGTCGTCTTCGCCCGCTTGTCCACTTATCGGGACAGCTTGGCAGCAACTGCGGTTGGACGTATCCCAAGGAAAATACAGCCGGCGAAAACCAGCGCCCACAGCTTCGCATCCTAGCTAGGGCCTATTAACACTAATTAGGACGACAGCGACGGGAGCCAGTTTTTTCGGATTCCAGGAGCGAGAAGCGACCAATATCTGGCATCTTCGAGCGCCGAGCGACAACGAAGCCGGGAAAAGTGGCCCCGTCCCTCCGGGTTGCGAGCGAAAAGTGGGGCGATACTTCGTTGTCGTCCTTGCATGGGGACCTGCCACACGCTGCGGACTCCGCCTCGTCTGGCCCCATTTTCGCTCGCAACGCTGCTCGCCCTATTAGAGTTAACAGGCCCTAGATCGGCCTCATAGACCATCAGTAGCACTTGCACGCCAAATACATTTGAATTCGTCGGCTCTTTTCCGGAGGCAATTTCTATGTGTGACGCTCGCTGCTTCTGTACCCGGGCTTTGGGACTTGCGGTTCTATTGTCGCTATATTCCGCAGTCTGCCTTGCCCAATCCACCGGAAACATCCAAGGCGTGGTCCAGGACGCGACCGGCGCTGCACTCCCTAATGCAACGGTAACGGCCAAAAATGTTGCGACTGGTCTGGTCCGTACGACCCAGAGCGACAGCGCAGGCAGTTATATCTTTCCGGGTCTGCTTCCCGGCACGTACAACGTCACAGCGACGGGATCCGGCTTCAAAACAGCCGAGATCCAGAATGTTGTTCTCCAGGTCAGCACTACCGTACCCGTCAACTTTCGGCTTTCCCCGGCGTCGGCTCAGCAGACCGTCCAAGTTACCGCGCAAGAATCTGTCCTGGACATGACGGGACCCACTGTTGGCCAGGTAATTGATCAGAGGACGGTCCAGGAGGCGCCGCTGAACGGCCGCCATTTTGTCGATCTGGGCACCCTTATTCCGGGATCCGTGACAGCTCCGGCGAATGGGTTTCTGGCGCAGCCGGTTCGCGGGCAAGGCGCGCTGTCCTTCGATTCCGCCGGACAGCGCGAAGACACGGTTAATTTCATGATCAACGGGATCAACTTGAACGATATGATCCAAAACCAGATCACCTTCCAGCCGACCATCAACACGGTGAGCCAGTTCAAAGTGGATAACTCGACATTCTCGGCGGAGTTCGGCCGGGATTCGGGAGCAATCGTCAATGTGGCGACTCGTTCGGGAACCAATCAATTCCATGGCGAGGCTTACAACTATCTGCGCAACACCTACTTCGACGCCCGCAACTATTTCAACCGGCAATATACCGTGAGCGGCACGCATGTAAGGCAATCGCAGTTCATTCGCAACCAGTTTGGCGGGGATGTCGGAGGCCCCATTTGGAAGGACCACACATTCTTCTTCTTGACTTATGAAGGATTGCGGCAGCGCCAGGGCGAGGCTGTCAATAGCGGAGTACCACCCTCCGGTTCGGTCGGCTCGGACTCTACTATCCAAAAGCTGTTACAGATCTTGCCGGCGCCTAACTCGGGTACCAGCTTTGTCAGCTCGGCCAGCGCGCTCGCCAGCATCGACCAGGGTACAGCGGACATCTATGACCAGATCGGGCAGAAGGATCAGGTGCACGGGTACTACGCCATTCAGAACGATTCGCGTAATGAGCCCTTAGCTCCGACGGTAGCCGATACCATTCCCGGCTACGGGGATACGCGGCCTGCGCGGCGGCAACTACTGACATTGAATGAGACGCACATCTTCAGCTCCAACGCTGTGAATGAAGCGCGTCTCGGATTCAACCGGATCTCCATCACGTTCACGCCGGTCTTTGCCGCGAACCCGGTAAGTTATGGTATCGATAATGGCATCACCAGCAGCATCGGGCTTCCTCAGACCACTATTTCGAGCTTAGGACTCACTTTTGGCGGCCCGGCCGCAGAGCCGCAAGGGCGGGGCGATACCACGGGACTTTTCTCCGACACCTTCAGCCTGCTGCGAGGCAATCATTCGCTTAGATTCGGCGGCGAGTTCCGGCGGTTTATTAACAGCAACTTCAACGGCGACACGGGTACATTTACATTCAATACACTTAGCCAGTTCTTGAGCGACGAGGTAAGTTCTTTCAATATAACTCCAGGTTCTAAGCCAAGCCGTATTTTCGACAATGCGCTCGGCGTCTATGTGATGGATTCATGGAAGGCAACATCCCGCTTCACCGCCGAACTCGGCTTCCGTTTCGATTGGAATGGAACTCCGGTCGAGGCGGAGAACCGATTCGTAATCTTTCAACCCAGCTCCGATTCACTTGTGCAAGCCGGACACAATGGGTTGAGCCGCACCGTGTATCCGCAGAATTACGATTATGGTCCGCATATCGGTTTCTCATGGGATGCTTCAGGCCAGGGCAAGACAGTAGTGCGCGCCGGCTATGCTATCTTTTACAACCAGCCTGAAACTAACCTGGTAACCAGCCTCAGCACCAACCCTCCCTTTGCCGTTCCCGTATCTCTGACCGCTACGAATCCCAGTCCGGCGCTGAATATGCAAAATGCCTTCGGCCAGGCAAAGGCGGCCAATTCGATTGCGCCTTATACGGTAAGCGGCGGGTTCAGGAATCCGCAAGTTCAGTCGTACAACCTCAATCTCCAAACCCAACTCCGCCGGTCGATTGTGGCGCAGATCGGCTATATCGGCTCCAAGGGCACGCATCTGCAGATCGTGCAAAATCTTAACCAGCCAGTCAACGGGGTGCTTCCCTTCCCGAAGGTTGCGGCAAGCAGCGCTATTGAACCGGGCGCGACGCTGACCAACATTTATCAGAGCAGCAGCGTGAGCATTTCCAATTACAACGCCCTGTGGCTGACAGTCACCAAGAACTTCAGCAATAACCTGCAGTTCAATTCTTCCTACACCTGGGCAAAGTCGCTCGACGAGAATTCCTATAGCCTGTTCGCAACGACGCAGGTACCCCAGAACAGCTACAATCCCAGCGGCGATTATGGCCTTTCCGACTTCGACGCGCGCAACCGCTGGGTGTTTAGCGGCTTGTACTATCTGCCGTTCCATGGCAACCAGCTCATCCAGGGGTGGGAGATTTCGACCATCGCCTCCTTGCAATCGGGCAATCCCTTCACCGTCCACACCACTCTCCCGACAAGCGGCGTCGTGGGAACCATCCGGCCCAATGGGGTAGGTCCGTTTCCTACCTCCTACGCGCATGCAAGCCAGCGGGAATATCCAGTACATTCCCCAAGCCATCTGCAACGCGCCGGCTCCAGGATGCCTGTTTTCAAGTCCCGGCAGCGGCTTCGGCAATCTGAGCCGCAACGGCATTATCGGTCCTGGATTCGAAGACTTAGACTTTTCCCTGGTCAAGAACACCGCCCTTTATCACGAACTGAATTTCCAAATCCGCGCGGATGCCTTCAACCTGATGAATCATCCAAATCTGGGTCAGCCCAATGGAACATTTACCCCAAACGGCGCTCCCGGCACTTTCGGCCAGATCTCCGCCACCCGGTTTCCGATTGGAGATTTCGGCTCTTCCAGGCAGCTTCAAGTTGCGGCAAAGATCGTATTTTGAAGGCTGTATCTTTAGATTAGTACGGTGAACTAGTGGCCTGTCGCAGGACAAACGTTATTGTGGCAATCGCGCTTGCCTCAAGCTTATATGCCTGGGGACAAATAGATAGCCGCTCATTCGGAAAGCCTATAGCTCCGGCGCCCGTGGATCCGCACATCCAGGCCGCCATCCGGCAAATCTCGCCGGAGCGCATTCAACAAGACATAAGCACTCTGGTCAGCTTTCATAACCGCAGCACCCTTTCCAGCGGCGGGCAGGGTATTCCTAAAGGACAGGGAGTGTTGGCGGCGGCAGAGTGGATTGAAGCGCAATACGGCGAATACTCCAAGGCCTGCGGTGGATGCCTGCAAGTCAAGCTGGACAGATTTACCCAGCAGCCCGGTCCCCGCATCGCGCAGCCCACGGTGCTTGAGAACGTTTATGCGGTGCTCCGCGGGACTGATCCCGCACAGGCAAACCGCGTTTACCTGGTCACCGGCCATTACGATTCGCGCGACAGCACAAATGAAGATACTCACGGCTTCGCGCCCGGCGCAAATGACGATGCAAGCGGCGTCGCTGTAAGCCTGGAGTGCGCGCGCGTGCTCAGCAGACTCCGTTTCCCCGCCACTCTGGTATTTGCGGCGGTCGCGGGAGAAGAACAGGGACTTTACGGAAGTCATCATCTGGCGGAGCTGGCCAAGCAGCAGGGTTGGAATATCGAAGGTGTTTTGAACAACGACATCGTTGGCGGAAATACGACGCCGGGAGATAAGCTGCAAAACAAACATATCGTGCGCGTCTTTTCGGAAGGAATTCCCTCCACGGCAAGCGAGTTGCAGCTGCGTATGATCCGCATGCTGGGCGGCGAAAGCGACTCTCCCTCGCGGGAATTGGCGCGTTCGATAGCCGACGCCGCCCGGACCTACTTTCCCGTGAAGAACAGCTCCGCGGCTCTGGTGTTCCATCCGGTGCTGATATTCCGCTTGGACCGGTACCTCCGCGGCGGAGATCATTACTCTTTCAATCTGCTAGGCTTCCCCGCGGTGCGATTTACTGAGTGGCGCGAGGACTTCAACCATCAGCACCAGAACGTCCGTATTGAAAACGGAGTGCAGTATGGCGACCTTCTCAAGTACGTAGATTTCAACTACGTCGCTCATGTTGGCGAGTTGAATGCGGCCTCGTTGGCTACGCTGTCTCTGGCGCCGGGAACTCCGGCAAAAGCTCGAATACTCACGGATAACTTAGACAACAACACTCAACTTGCATGGGACGCTCCTGCTGGGATGCCGCCCGATGCACACTACGAGATCGTTTGGCGTGATACAGCGTCTCCGGATTGGCAATTTTCAGTGCCTGTGGGAAACAAGCTCATGGTCACTTTGCCCGTCTCCAAGGACGATGTGGTCTTCGGCATTCGGGCGGTGGATCGGTTCGGACATCGGAGTCCAGCGGCCTTTCCCTTTCCAGCGCGATTCACCACCCCGCCGCTACCCAAGCACTGACGGATATTGAAAATGACGTCGCTCGCTGCGATCAGAGGCGCGTGGCGGCGCCTTCAAGTGGATCAGGCGGTAACTGCCACGCAAACGGCCGAAATTCAGCCAAGCGGGCGAAATCTCGCTGGTTAGCAGTAAGTACTGTAATACCCACGCGGGCTGCGCTCATCGCGATAAGTGCATCGTTGGTCAGACGAGCTTGTCCGATTCGCTCATAACCGTATTTCTGAGCCACGCGAGCAAGAATTTTGCCGGCGTCGGTCCAATCAGTAAGACTCGGAACAAGCAGTCTCTTTGCCTTCTCGAAATCGCGCTCCAGCTTTTCCACGATTCGGATACCATTCGGGCGTGCTCCGGCGTAAAGCTCTTCCAACACAACGGAACTCAACCAGAGGGGAGATTGTTCCGCCCATCGTTGTACCAGGAGAGCAGCATTGCCACCACGCCGCAAGGCGGTAATGTAAATGGACGAATCGAATAGAACCGGTGTCATCTACTCTTCAAGTTTTCCATATACATCACGGATGGCGATGCCGCTTCCGAGGAACTTCCGATTGGCTTGGGCAGTGAGCCGGCTGCGTTGATGCTCAGAAATTACCAGATCGAGCGCGCGATCAATGGCCTCGGTTTCCGTGGGCGCTTGCAGCACATTCTGAACGCGCTTGATCTTGACGGAATCAAGCCTGAAGTGTTTGTGGGCGATACTCGTTTTTGCTACGACCATAACACCATTTTAGCAGGCATGTGTACAAAACTACCTATTATGAACATACGGCGTCCGCGGATAGAACGTGAAGAGAGACCGACGGTTACCGGGTGAGCGCCAGGGGTTTTCGATGCCGATCAGGCCACAACCAATTTCCGCTTGCCGGCAGCGACAATATTCGCGCAAACCGCCTCGGTAACCTGATCCGTGGCGGCCGTGCCGCCCAAATCGCGCGTGTGCAAGGCAGGATTGGCCGTGACATCTTCAATCGCCCGCATCACGCGCGCCGCGCTCTCTGTCTCGCCCAGATGCTCCAGCAGCATTACGATCGACCAGAATGTGCCGATGGGATTGGCCAGGTTCTTGCCCATGATGTCGAAGGCCGAACCATGGATAGGCTCGAACATCGATGGATAGCGGCGTTCAGGATCGATATTCCCAGTGGGCGCAATGCCCAGGCTGCCGGCAAGCGCGGCCGCCAGATCGCTCAAAATATCGGCATGCAGATTTGTAGCCACGATAGTATCGAGTGACCGGGGACGATTGACCATGCGCGCCGTGGCCGCGTCCACCAGTTCCTTGTCCCAGGCAACGTCGGGGAATTCCCGGGCGATTTCAGCCGCTATCTCGTCCCACATCACCATCGCGTGGCGCTGCGCATTGCTTTTGGTAATCACGCTGAGAAGCTTGCGCGGCCGCGATCGGGCCAGGCGAAAGGCAAAGCGCAGGATACGCTCGACTCCCGCGCGGGTCATGAGCGAGACGTCCGTAGCCGCTTCGATCGGTTGTCCCTGATGTACGCGGCCGCCGATACCGGAGTATTCCCCTTCGGTGTTCTCGCGCACGATTACCCAATTAAGATCTTCGGGCTTGCACTGCTTGAGCGGTGCATCAATTCCCGGCAGGATGCGCGTCGGCCGCACATTGGCGTATTGGTCCAACCCCTGGCAGATCTTGAGCCGAAGACCCCACAGTGTAACGTGGTCGGGAATATGCGGGTCTCCGGCGGAGCCGAAGAGAATGGCGTCCTTGCCGCGGAGCGCATCCAGTCCATCGCGCGGCATCATCTCGCCATGCAGACGGAAATAATCTCCGCCCCAATCGAAGTTCTCGAATTCGAAGTTGAGGGAGCCGGCCGAGGCGGCCAGTGTTTCGAGCACCTGCCGTCCAGCCGGAATGACTTCTTTGCCGATACCATCGCCCGGCACGGTGGCGATGCGATAGGTTTTCATTGCCGCGGGCCTTTAAAGCATTTTAGGTTTTACTGTGAACTGGTTATGTCAGCTATGAGCGGCCGTTCTTCGATGGAACGGCCGCGCCGAAGCGGTTTTCTCGTCTACACCGAAACCTAAAATGCTCTAGGCGATCGCCTCGACTTCGGCTGCGGTGACGCCCACCTTTTCGAACCAGGAGTGGGCGGCCTTCAGGCCTTCGTTGACATTTTCTATGTTCTTGACGCCCTGATCCTTAAGCCAGCTTTCGAAAGATTTTGCTCCATGCTTGGCATAGATGGCTATGCCGTCCTTCCAGGTAGCGCGCCCGCAAAGCACTCCATTGAAGGAGACGCCGCTCTCCGCCGCCAATTCCAGGGTCTCGGTGAATACCGCGTTGCTGACACCGGCGGAAAGGTAGATGAAGGGCTTGTGAGTGGTGGAGGCGGCATCCCGGAAACGCTGCAAGGCTTCGGCGCGAGTATAAGCTGCGCTGCCGCGAAACGCCTTGACGCCCTGGACAAACTCCATTTGCACCGGAACCTCGACCTTCAGCACGTCTACTCCGTAGCGCTGCTTGCCGAACTCGGCCATCGAACCGGAAACGATCTCCGGCTTTTTCTTGGCGTATTCCAGGGAATTCTCGCTGCCGCCGTGCACGTCGTAGCCGACAAACTCCAGAAAGAAAGGGATGTCATGGGCGATGCATTCATCCCCGATACGCTCGATGAAAGCATGCTTGTGATCGTTGATTTCGCTCTTCTCGAAAGGAGTGTAGTAGAGCAGCACTTTGATGCAGTCCGCGCCTTGCTCCTTCAGCCTGCGCACCGACCACAGATCGAGCAGGTCAGGCAAACGTCCCGGCTGGTCCGCATCGTAGCCAGTTTTCTCGTAAGCCAGCAGAAGGCCCTTTCCATGGCGCTTTTTCGCCGCCTTCAGGCCGTACTCGGGATCGAGCAGGATAGCGGAGGCGTGCTGGGTAAGGACGTCGGTGACCAGTTCCTTGAACTCGACCAGAGCCGAGTCTGGGAGAGCCGCAACTCCCTTCTCTCGCGCCAGGGATTTTTTGAGCGAGCCGCGCTGATCCATAGCGGCTGCGGCAATCACTCCTCGGGCATCGGATACGGCTTTAAGTCCCGCGAGTTTTCCGGGTGTCAACGTCATTGTGGCTACTCCTGGGCTTCTCGAATTTATTTATTGCGCCCTCGCAGCTATTCTAGAGCAAAACTTAGAGCATTTCTCCTGTGGTCGGGGCGCCTGGAGGCTCTAGAGCATTTTAGCTTTTACTGTGATCTGGCAAGAGCAGCTATGTGTGGCCGTTCTTCGATGGAACGGCCACCTGGGCAGTCCTTCCCGCGCGTACACCAAAAGCTAAAAAGCTCTATAGGGCGGCCAGGGTGGATTTTTGTATCTCGATGAGCTGCCTGATGCCAAGCTCGGCTTGGTCCATCATCTCCAGCATTTTTGCGCGCGGGAATGCGGAGCGTTCCGCCGTCGCCTGCACTTCAACCAGGCCGCCGCTTTCTGTCATGACTACATTCATGTCCACCTCAGCCTGGGAATCCTCTTCGTAAGCAAGGTCGAGCAGCGTCACTCCTTCGACGATGCCGGTGCTGGTAGCCGCTACCAGTTGGTTGAGAGGCGATCTCTTGATCGTTCCGGCGTCAACCAAGCGGTTGAAGGCGATTGCCATGGCTACGCAGGCTCCCGTAATCGCCGCGGTGCGCGTTCCGCCATCGGCTTGAAGCACGTCGCAGTCCAAGATGACAGTGCGTTCGCCGAGCGCCTGCATATCTACTACGGAACGCAAGCAACGCCCGATCAGCCTCTGGATTTCGTGCGTCCGGCCGCCTACTTTGCCGCGTTCCGATTCGCGCGGCGTACGCGTCAGCGTGGCGCGGGGCAGCATTCCATACTCGGCCGTCACCCACCCCCGTCCGCTATTTCTGAGCCAGGCGGGCACTCCCTGTTCGACCGTCGCGTTGCACAACACCCTGGTGTGACCTACCTCGATCAGTAGCGAGCCTTCGGCCATGGCGACGAAGTGCGGAGTCAAGCGGACGGGACGAAGCTGGCCGGGGGCCCTGCTCTGCTGGCGAAAGAAAGGCGTCTCGGGTTTTACCTGGTTGATCGTCTTGGTCATTCGACCATTGTATGAGGTCAGCGAGTGAGCAGGCCGGTTTCCGGTCGATGTAAACGTTCGGCTCCATAAAGAGAAGCTGTCAAGCGAAACTCATGCGCGAGCGGAGACGAGACCCCGGTCGGCTAGATTAATCGTCTCGCTGACCTGCTGACCTGCCGCCTTTTGTCGATACCACGGATGTGGGGCAAGCTCCTATATCCACCCATAGGGGAAACTGCATAGAATGACAATCGCTGTTCTTATTCAAGTCCAATGGTGAGTAATTCTAGACCGGTGGCAAACACCGGCAAGCTGCATCTTCTGGTCGCCGATGAAGATCCGGCGGTTCGGGCGGCGTGCTGCGAAATCGCGACAGACCTTGGTTTCGTTCCGCAACAAGTGCCTACTATCACTGCCGCGCGCGCCCTGCTGCGCGGTCATAGCATCGATATTCTCCTGCTCGATCTGCCCGCTCCGGCGGGCGAGGGCCTGGAACTTCTGGACGAGATCACAACTCTCGACCCCGGCCTGAGCGTGGTGGTGATGACTGCCTATGCTTCAGTGCAGTCGGCGGTCGAATCCATGCGCGTTGGCGCCGCGGATTACCTGACCAAACCCTTCGCCCTGGATGAGCTCGCCGCAGTTTTGGAGCGGGCCGCGGAGCGGCGCAACCTGGAAAGCGAAAGCCGTCAGTTGCGCGAACATCTGCGCTCGCAGCAAGGGCTGGGGAATATGATCGGCCGCAGTCCGGAGATGGAGAAACTCTACCGGATTTTGGCCAAGGTCGCGCAGGGCTCTCATCCGGTGCTGATCCTGGGAGAGAACGGGACCGGCAAGGAACTGGTCGCGCGCGCGCTGCACGCCAATGGTCTGCAAAAAGCCAGTCCTTTCGTTCCGGTTGACTGCCGTTCGATCGTTCCAACGCTGTTGGAGAACGAACTCTTTGGATACGTGAAGGGCGCATTTACCGGCGCCACCCGTTCCAAGGATGGTTTGCTGGCGGGAGAGAAAGGCGGGACGGTATTGCTGGAAGAAGTGGGAGAGTTGCCGCTCGATCTGCAAGCCAAGCTCCTGCGGGCCCTGCAAGAGAAGGAAATCCGGCCTGCCGGCGCAACGCACCGGGTCCGGGTGAACGTTCGTATCCTGGCCGCCACCAGCCGCGATCTGGTGCAAATGGCGGAGTCGGGCCGCTTCCGGAGCGATCTTTACCACCGGCTGAACGTGATCAGTTTGCGTATCCCTCCCTTGCGCGAGCGTCCTCAGGACATCCCTTTACTGGCCGCGCATTTTCTGGATCGCATGTCCCGGGAAACCGGCGTGAATCACACCTTGGACGACGATACTCTGCGCGTCATGGCGGAGTATCCATGGCCGGGAAATGTGCGCGAGCTGGAGAATGCGATCGAGCGCGCATGCACTCTATCTTCCGATTCGACTTTGTGCCTCGGCGTTATGCCTACGCAGTTGCAGAATTTCCACCTGGCAAGCCGTCGTACAGTTGAAGGAACTTCCGTGCCCATGGCGAAGCCGAGTGCCGGTCCGGACTCGCTGTTGCCCTTAGCTGAACTCGAAAAGCAAGCGATTCTCGATACTCTGCGTCAGTTCGATGGCGATAAGCTCCAGGCTGCTCGCCTTCTCGGCATTGGCAAGACCACGCTTTATCGCAAGCTCAAAGAATATGGAATTGCTGACAGAAGCTTTGAGGTCCATTGATCCCGTTCTACATCTTTGTCTAAATGCCAGACAAGACAAGAAGGAGATAATCGGTGAGCCAGCGTGTCCTGATCGTCTCCTCTATTGAACAAGCGGAAGCTTGCGCCGAGACGCTCGCCCGGAACTTAGGCCTAACGGTCGAAATGACAGCGACACGCAAATCCGCCCTGCTGGCGCTTCGCCGCCGGGAGTATTCGATTGTCATTGTCGATGATGGAGTGGTCGAAGCCGACCCGGCGGGCGCAGACCTGTTGTGGAAAAATGCCGGTTTGGCCGTGCCGTTGCAGATCAATTTCGCTATCTGCGGCAGTGCGCGGCTGGAGCGCGAGACGCGCGCCGCCTTGGCGCGCCGTGCCCAGGAACATGCCCTTGCCCTGCGCGCCGCGGCTGGGAGGCTCGAAAGCGAGCTCAAATCGACTGTCACGGGACTGCTTCTGCAATCGCAACTCGCCCTCGCCGAGCCCGCCATAACACCCAAGCTGACAGAGAAACTGGAGATGGTCGCGGAACTTGCCAAGACTCTGCGCCATGTGCTGGAGCGGCCATTGTCCTAAAGGCTGCGAGATGGATCTCTACCGGATCAGTTTTGGCAAGTCCCGCTGAAACCCTGCATTCAAAGCATTTTCCTGATACCGTGCTGTGCCAAGATTGGTTGGGTGTAGCCGTTCATTGAGGAATAGCTACGTCGGATCTGATTCTCCCGCTATACCAACAGGAAAAATGTTTTAGAGGCTCCAATTTCCGGAAATCGGTACACTATAGACAGAGGTCGGAGGTAAAAAATGGCCGCACAAAGCGTAGCGAGTGCAAGGAATTCGATTGGGCGCTTGGTGTTGATTGGCGCCGCCGGGATGCTGTTTTTAGGAGGTTGCAAGACGCAACCCAAAAGCAACACATCGTCTGCGCAGCCTGCCGCGGCTCCGGCCCCCGCGCCTACCCCTAATGCCGCTAATGCTCCTGCGCCGCCGCCTCCTACGGCTCCCGCGCCGCAAGCGTCGGCTACGCCTCCCCCGCCGCCGAGCCAGCCGCCCCAACAGGCGGCAGCGGCTCCGCCACCGGCGCCACCCGCGCCGGCAGTCTACACAGTGCCCGCAGAGGCGAGAATTACGGTTCGCACCTCCGAGCCGATTAGCGCGAAGAATAACAACGTTGGCGATCGCTTTCGCGCCACGCTGGCCGAGCCGGTCCGAGTCAATGGCGTGACTGTTTTGCGAGCGGGAACTCCGGTCACAGGAACTGTGATCGCCGCGAAGGGGCAAGGAAGATTCAAAGGCGCCGGAGACTTGGGAATCGAGCTAAGCAGCGTTGGCTCTCAATCCGTCTCTACTACGGCATATGAGAAGACCGCGTCAGGCAAAGGCAAGCGGAGCGCGGGTTTTATCGGGGGTGGCGGCGGTGCCGGAGCGCTGATTGGAGGGCTCGCCGGCGGCGGTAAGGGAGCGCTGATTGGCGGCCTGTTAGGCGCCGGCGCTGGAACCGCCGGGGCCGGCCTTACAGGTAACAAGGATATTGTCATCCCGGCGGAGTCGGTTATCTCCTTCAGACTGAGGAGGCCTCTCAGAGTTTCGAGATGAGAATGCTTTTTGGCCTCCGGCTTGGTTTGTTGCGCGGAAGCGGGATTGTGTTCCCGCTCCGCACGGCGGATGCTGAAACCGCATCCATCAGCGCTGTTGTTACTCGTAATTGTGAAAGCGCTGTAGCTCTGCACCTTCGAGGGGCGGAATGTACATCGCGAGCGAGAACGGGACGCCTTGTGCGGAAAAACTTCAATTGCTGTACAGCGAGCCTCCTATCTCTCTCGCGAACTCACGCCGCTCAGAACGCTTGACGCTCCCTCTCCCAAGACATAGTGGGGCGAAAATAACCCCGAGAATCGATACTCGAAGTAGAACTGGGCCCCGTATCCGGCCCCGCTTTTGGTCCGGATACGGGGAAACCGCAGCCTTACGCATCCTGTCGAAGTTCTCCCTTACCAACCGTGCGCCCCGGTCGTCTCGCTTTTCGTGCCGGGAGTGAAGGATATTCCGCGGAGAACTTCGCCGGATTCCGCCTTGCGTATGGGGAAGAATTTCTCGCTCGATGCCGAGGAAGCGATGGTATTCGCCAGCGTGTCTGTAATCGCAACAAGTTGATTCGGATCCGCTCCGACGTCTCCATTGCCGCTAATCGTCGAGGTTACCGCCCAAATGGTTACCGTGCCGTCACGATGAACACGGCCAGTTAAATTGCGCAGGCCATCGGTGGCCGGAGCCCAGGGAAGATTGGTTCCAGGGTTATTTCCGGTCGGATATCCCGGCACCGTGTAAGTAGCGCCTAAGTTCAGACCGTTCTGTAGCGTGTAGGCCAGGCTCCATGTGTTGGTTGCCGTGTTGAAAATCCACTTTTGCAGGCCGGCGTTGGTTTGCGCAGCGGCGTGCTGATAGAGATCCGAGCCTCCGGTATAGCCGTCGCCTTCATCCGCGACATAGAGGGTAGTGGCGTTCGCGAACCACAACCCAAAGGGATAATTCGTTGGCGTGGCCGTTTTAGCGGGGATAACTGGAAAACCAGCGAGAATGCACATGTTGCTAGGCAATCCACTGCTCTGAAGGTCGGCCAAATTGTAGGAAAGGGCGCTGGTGGGTAACTTTGCTGAAGCCGAGGCAGTGCCCACTCCCTTGGGACATGCCTGTCCTGTGGTATCGACAAAATAGACGGTGTTGACTCCGTTGCTGCCGCTCCCCTTCGTGTAGTAAAGGACGTTATTGAAGATAGTCATTCCGCGGAAATTATCATCCTTGCCAATTTTGTCGGCTGAGCCTCCTAATTCAGCGACTGAAAAGCTGGCCACCGGGGTCGGAGTTCCTGGATCCTGCTGGCTTTCGGGTTCTTTCGAGGGATCGATGATCTGAGCACCCGCTCCCAGAATTACGCCATTCGGCTGTGGGTTGCTCCCGTTTCCGGCGTTGCCCGCGGTGTAGTAGAAAGAGTAGCCGTCATTGTTATACAGAATTGAGGCGCGGCCGTTATTTCCGCTGTAGGCGTTTGTCTCGGTGAAGTGAAAGTTTCCCCAGGCATCCAGCTGGGCCACGGCGCGGTAGTAACTTACCCCAACAGGGTTTGTGGGATCGACTTCAAGTGGCGTGTTCGAATTGGAAACGTCGAGCGCGTCGACTGGGGCGACATAGCCACCGAAGGTGATGTACTGCCCATTCGTCGAGAGATTGAGGGCCAGTTCCGATTTTGAGCTGAAACTGGTCACAAGTTGATCGCTTTTGCTGCCGACGCCGTGTTCCAGATTATTGGGGACCTGGAGTGAGCCGATCAGATGCCCGTTAGGCGTGATCTGGTCCAGGAAAATGCGCGAAGTGATGCCGAAGGAGCTGTCGTACGCGTCATTGTTCCACACCAGGGGATACGTGCCGTTATACGGCGCCCCGGTTGCAGCGGAGCATCCGCCCTGTGTACCGGCGCAATCGGGCGGCAGGATAGCCCCGACTGTGACATTGTTCGGATTATTGTCATACACGCTGCGGCTGACCACGAGATTGCCGGGAAGCAACGGTATCCGCCCGGGAAATGAGAAATTCTGCGCCGCGGCAATATCAGGGCTGGCAATCGCGACCAGGGCAAGAACGGCAAGCGTTGCGGCACAAGCAGGCCGGCGAGGCCGGCACTGAGAACTTGGCGTACCACTCAACTTCTTAGATATCATAGATATATCTCCACGTTCAGATATCCGCGATCGCTTGAGAGCGGCGCGAATCCGTACGCGAAGGTAGCAGCGAAAAGTTAAGGTCGCGTTACAGACAGATGAGAATGCGGCTTCTGCTTTTTGCAGCTTGCAGTTGACGCTCGGTGAGGTAGCGTTCGAGTTACTATCTGGAGGATGACAGCGGGGCCATTTTCTTCGTATCATCTAGCTAAAGCCGATTGGATGAAAGGCAAGCAAAGGAGAGAAGGATGACCACCAAAAGCCCGGCGATTTCCCCCGCTACTGCGAAGCCCCGCAAACGGACGGCCAAAAAGCAAGTGTCCTCACCCCTACCTTCGCACGAGGAAATAGCTCGTCTTGCTGAGAAGTATTGGGCTGAGCGCGGTCACCCGCAAGGTTCGCCCGAACAGGACTGGCTCCGGGCTGAACAGGAACTCAGAGGAAAGGCTTCGTAATAGCTGCACCTTTCAAGACATTGAGTCTTCCCGAACCCGGCCGGGCGGGCTGAATAACCGCAGATCTCTCCATTTCGCTTCGCCACGGTCGAAATGACAAAATCCGTGGTTCGGAAGAGATTGACCGCAACGCATAATTATTCAATACATGTCAGCTATGAGCGGCCGTTCTTCGATGGAACGGCCGCCTCGGAAGCGGTTTTCTCGTCTACACCGAAACCTAAAATGCTTTAGTTCCTGACAATAAATTGTCAGTTCGACTGTAGCGAAGTGGAGAGATCTGCGGTCATACCCAGGAACTGCAGGGCTAAAGCCATCAGTATTTTCAGGTGCTTACGCCACGACTAAAGTCGTGCCCTGCTCCGAAAATACGCTGCTATGTTATTGAAAATACAGGCCTCTTAATTTTTGGTTTCCCATATCTGACGCAAACAGCGCGTCAGATATGGGAAACCCAGGATTTGTTGTACTTTCAACAAAAACACGATGGGCCGAATTTTCATCCCTCGTGGTGCCCCCAGGGCATGTCGGCTGATACAAAACCTTCCTTTCCGCAGCTCGTATAAAGACCATCCCCTTCAAAACGGGCAATTTTCCTGCAACCCAATAAGTGTGGTTGGGTATCCCACCCGAATGGTTAAACTTTCGTGACATTTGAGTCCTTTGAGAAGCGGCTCATACTAGTTCCAACAAAAGGACTCCGCTCCCAATTTTTTGATCACCTCTAGTTCTGCCATCCGAGTAAGAACATGCAGAATGAATTGCTGGACATACTGATTCTCGGTCTCTTCGTTGTACTGTTCACTTCCATCTACCGCAAACGCGCCAGCAACACGGTGCGGTTCTGGGTGGCCGGATGGCTCCTGGTCGAGCTGCACTTCGCGGTGCAGATGGTTCATCCGGCTTCGTTGTTTTATCGCAACCTCGGCGTGAGCCTTAGCCTCAGCGCTTTGATCCTTTCCGGCGTATGCTTTTTGTTCTCCGCCTCGCCGATGACCGGAAACCGTTGGGTAGGCGCGATGACGGCATCCTTGATCGGTGCTCCCGCGCTCTTCTATACGAACTACATCGTTTTCGGCGGCGCCGGCCATCTCCCGCTGTATGCCGCCGCGGCGGCTAGCGCGGCTGGAGGCAGCTCGCTTGCGCTGAGTGTTTATCGCCGGCGGCTCAAACTCCTGGTTCTGGTCACGTTCACCTTCGCTGCCGGTGAGATCTGGACCTTCTACGCCATCGCGCACCATCGCCCGGAAGACGGCATCTCGGCCATTCTGGCGGAGATTTTCCTTACCTTCGCTTCGTTCTACTGGTTCGATTTCCGGCGCTTCTCCGCTGGGGTTCTTACCACGGTCATTGGACTCGTTGCCTGGGCTTCGGTCTTCCCGGTTTCGCTCCTCTGCGAGTACTTCGCTCCAGGCACGGGTATTCCTAATGGCTTGTGGAATGTACCGAAATATGTTGTTGCTTTCGGCATGATTCTCACTCTGCTCGAAGATGAGATCTTCGCCGCGGGCAGAGCCAGCCAGCACTATCGCCTTCTGTTCGTGGCCAATCCGCATCCCATGTGGATTCACGACCCGGAAACGCTGCGTTTTCTGCGGGTCAATGATGCTGCGGTCGAGCACTACGGATATTCCCGGGAAGAATTTATGTCGATGACGCTGCACGATCTGCGGCCCAGCGAAGATATCGAAGCAATTCTCAGAGAGGCAGCGAAGAAAGATTCCTTTACCCTTTCGGGTCCGTGGCAACATCGCAAGAAAGATGGCTCCGAGATTCAGGTGGACGTGGCGGCCCATGCAATCGACTTCCAGGGCCGTAGCTGCCGGTTCGTTCTGGTGCAGGATGTCACCGAACGCCAACGCCTGCACTCCCAGTTGGTCCATCAGGCGCACCACGACAGCCTGACCGGCCTGCCCAATCGCCTTCTGCTCGAAGACCGCATGCGTCAAGCCTTCGCTCATGCGGCTCGGTACGGACAGC
Organism: uncultured Acidobacteriaceae bacterium; assembly: GCA_963803615.1. Taxonomy (GTDB): domain Bacteria; phylum Acidobacteriota; class Terriglobia; order Terriglobales; family Acidobacteriaceae; genus PALSA-350. The sequence goes on along the minus strand of CAWDNI010000063.1, from coordinate 125,024 downwards.
GTGCCGCGATCCTCTGTATCGATCTGGATCGCTTTAAGCAGGTGAATGACACCTTTGGCCATGCGGCGGGTGACCTGTGTCTGCAGCGGGTGGCTGGGCAAATCACTGCTCGCTTGCGCACCGTGGATACCGTTGCGCGCACCGGCGGCGAGGAGTTTGTCGTGGTTCTCGGGGAATTGGGCGGAATGCGCGACGCGGAGACGGTAGCGCAAGACCTGCTTAAGAGCATTCGTCAGCCCATCGAAGTCGGCAGCCAAACGATTCAGGTCTCCGCATCGCTCGGAATCGCCATCTATCCCGACGATGGGGAAAGCTTCCTTGAGCTCTGGCGCGCCGCTGACAGCGCAATGTATTGCGCCAAGCACTGCGGAGGCAACCAATCGCTCTTGGTTTCTCCTGAGATCAGTTCCTCAGCCGACGAGGCAAGCGAGCTCGAGCGCTACATGCGGCGCATGCTCGACGAAGGTGGATTTGCACTCCATTATCAGCCTGTTTATTCGATGGCCGGCGACCTATGCGGCGTCGAGGCACTGCTGAGGCTGCGCCATCCGCAATTGGGTATGGTGCCTCCCGACCGCTTTATTCCTATTGCCGAAGAATGCGGTCTTATTCTTCCGATCGGTCAATGGGTGCTTGAGGAAGTCTGCCGTCAAAGTGTCGAGTGGCAACAGTCGGGCCTCAAACCCATTCGCATCGCGTTCAACGTCTCTCCTTTGCAATTTATGCGTTCCGATTTCTCAACCGAGGTTATGCACGCGCTTTCGCAATATGAGCTGGATCCTCTCTTGTTAGAAATCGAAGTCACCGAAACTACACTTATTTGTAACCTCCCGGAGGTTGCCCGGCAGATGCGCAGCCTCGCCTCCTTAGGAGTGCACCTCTCTGTGGACGACTTTGGAACGGGCTACTCGTCCCTCAGTCACTTGCACCAGCTTCCCATCAGCACGCTGAAGATAGACCGTTCCTTCGTGGAGCGTGTTTCAGAAGTCAACGGGACCTACTCGATCGTTCAAGCCATCGTGGCTCTCGGTCATAGTCTGGGCCTGCGAGTTGTGGCCGAAGGCATGGAGCGCAGCGATCAGCTGGAGAGCCTGCGTAGAATCGGCTGCGATTTTCTTCAGGGTTACTTCTTCGCTGCGCCGATGCCCGCCGCGCGTTTGCCAAGATATTTGAAGAGAACTGCTTCTTCGCTTGTTCAGAGCGCGGCTGCCGGTAAATAAGCCGAGCTTGTTTCTTGCCGGGGAATGCTCTACTCCGGCAGAATCGTTCCGCAGGCAATTCTGGCTCCCGCATTGCCCGCAGGATCGGTCATCATGTCGTCCGCCTTCTCGTGGATCACGATGGCGGTGCCGCCGTGGGAAAATATCGAGTTCGTCGCATCTTTCTTGAACGAAATACTCTTCAGAAACATAGAAACGTGAGCGGTGCCGTCAGGCATCACTTCGAGATTGACCGGTATGTCGCCGGCATGCGGCCCTTTAGGGTTTTTAATCCCGTGCTCTTTACCGTCGGGATTGAAGTGGCCTCCGGCGGACATAAAGTCCGGCCCATCGCACTTCGCGTTTTGATGGATATGAACCGCATGTTCGCCTTCGGGAAGGTTCTTGAGATTCAGCTTGATTCGCACGCCATCGCCCTGCGGGGTGAACGCTGCTGTTCCCGCGTCCAGTCCCTGACTGGTTGTTAGAGATACGATCAGCGGCTTGGGTTTGAACCCTAAGCCCGGCATCGCGGGCAAAGCTGTTACTGCGATCACGCCCAACAGAATCGGGAGTCCTCTTACCATGTCGCTCCTCACTTTCTTTTAAGACCTTCGCATCAGTGTAAGCAGGGTCTCCTCACCCGTCGAGACTATTTCTTGAGGGTGATGTCAAGTGGAACCGGCTCCAGTCCAGGCAAATGAGACAGAGCAGGTATCGAGGTAATGCACAGCAAGTGCTATGTACTGGCGAAGCCGCTGCCGTTAAAGTCAGCGCAAATCATCAAGACAGGCATAGGTATGATCCCTCGCATTTTAGTCATTGACGATGAGGCGGACATTCGGGAAGTAACTGCCCTCACCTTGGAGACGGTGGCGGGCTGGCATGTCATCTTAGCTCCCTCGGGAGCACAGGGAATTCAACGGGCGTCACTGGAGCAGCCGGACGCCATTCTGCTCGACGTGATGATGCCGGATATTGATGGCCCCACTACATTCGGCATTCTTAAAAAGAATGACAATACGTCGCATATCCCGGTGCTACTGCTTACCGCGAAGGTACAGGGGGCGGAACGCCGCGAATTAGATGCGCTCGGGGCAGCGGCAATTCTTGCCAAGCCCTTCGATCCGTTAACCCTGGCAGATCAGATTTCCGGCGCGCTTGGCTGGGGAGAATACCCGCCACCGCGCCTGCTCCCATCGTAGAAATAAAACCTTAACTGTTATCATAGCCGCGCAAAGTCGCCAAGCCCACCCGGCTCCATTCAACTCTTCTCATCTCGACCGAAGCGCTTCATGGAACTTCGGCCCCCCAAGTGGTGAAAGCCAATTGCAAAACACAACTACGTGGTTGGACGCGGTTTGACGGCGAGGAACACGGGCGGCACGGGATTGCCGTTTGAGTCCGTGAGTTTCGGATTGATTTGCCTGGTATCGGTCATCGTCGCTGTGCTGATTAGATGCAACTGGTCGTCGCCTGTAGTGCCGGCGAAAAAGATGGTGTTATCCGGGGAGAAGATGCCGGAGATGGGAGCGATTGCGCTGCCTGCCAGCTTTACGTTAATGAGGGTTCCCAAAACGCCGGCTTGCGCGGAGGGCTCATAGACCGGGAGCAACGCCCCGCCCGCGGGAGGCGAGGTGGCATTGGTCAAGTAGGTGATGAAGGCCTCCTGCGAGTCTGTGGACGCGATCACCTGATTGATATTGGTGATGCCATAAGCGGCGAGCGATGTTTCGTTGAAGCTAGGCGCCGGATTGAACGAAAATCCCGTGGTCTGTCCGTTGGCGCCGCTGGGGCAAGCGCCGATGGGGACATTCACGGAAACATCGGTGAGCACCGGCGGGTTGGCGGTGGCCCCGATGATGTGCTTGCCATCCGTCGTAGCGGCGACATGATCCGACGCAGCGGCTACAGTGGCGGCCTGGGGATAATTGACAACCGGAGTAACTGCGGTCTCCGGGCAGATGCCGTAGGCGGAAGTGGGCAAACCGGAGAGAAAGACCGCCGAGCTGGGAACGGTCACGGCGAGATCGGGGGAGCAGAAGAAGTTGTACTGATTATTTGGATTCGAGGGCGTGTTGGGCGGATCGGTGACCGGAGGATTATTGGGATCGGAAGGTTGGGTGCTGGAATTGTTTACCGGGCAAATCCCGGTACCGGCGCCGGCCTGCGATCCTGGCAGGTTCTCGACCGACCAACCGGTATAGGTGTTGTGTATGTAAAGCACATTCTTGCCAACGATGTAAACAGTTTGGCCATCGGGCGAGAAGACCGCCCGCTGGCCGATTCCGCCGAAAGAGGTGACGCTTGCGGGGGTGCCCGGGGTGGCTGTTTTGCCGGTCCCCGTGCCCGCAATGGCGGGCGTATAGAGATAGATGATGCCGCGCTGCTGATCGTTGATGACCACCGTGGTATTGTCGGGCGAGACCGCGAGCACAACGCCGGGCACGCTGGGAGCTTCTGTTGTGAGGGTATTGCCGGCAGTGCTGTAAATCATCATCTCGCGATAGCTTCCGAAATAGAGGTTGTTGCCTCCCTGGTCCATAACCATCGAATTGGGAGTGTAAGGAAGCTTGATCGGATTGCCCACGGTGCCGGTGGTAAGGTCGGTAGGAACAAAATAAGGCGAGCTGGGGCTGGCGGCCCAGATATAGGTGCTGTTCTGACCGGGAGATGAAACCTGTACCAGGTTGCTGACAATAGGCGCTCCCGTACCCAGCGAACCGATCTTATTGATGGGTGCGGGATTGCACGTACTGGGCTCACAAAGAGCGGTAATGGCCGCGCTTGAGGGAAAGGTTGCGGTCACCGAACCGCTGCTCTCGACCGCGATACTTCCCGGATTGGTAGAGACGTAGGTGAGCGCCAGTCCATTGATTACGTTGTTATTCACGTCGGTTACGGTGGCGGTAAGCGGCTGCGGGGTGTTCGGCGTGAGCTTCGCACTGGTTCCTCCCGTAGCGGAGACGCTGAGCGCGATGCTTTTCGGCGGACAGGTGTAGAAGTAACCAGACGTGGCGCCGGTGTTTGAAATGCTGCCGGAGATGACGGTAGAGCCGGGGGCCTGCGCCGTGGCCACATCGGTGGCGTTATCGATGGTCACTACGGTGGCGTCGGAGGCGCTGTAATTGATGTGACCGATCACGTTGCTGCAGGCAGTTGTGGTCGAGGTGCCGCAGAGCGCCACAGGCTGGCCGGCGGGAATTGTGGGACTGGAACACTGGCCCGTGGCGCCTGTCGAGGCGCAATAAGCGGTGGCCACCAGAGGAGTAGTCTGACCTTGCGAAAGGCACTCCTGTTGTCCGGATGAGTTGGTCGGAGTATTCACCGACAGACTGGTAATCGGGGCATGAGAGTACACAGCGACTTGATTGCTGGTGAATCCCGACGCTGAGGCGGTCAGATATGCGATGCCCTGTTTGTTGGTCGGCAGGCAGGTGGTGTAGGAAGCCACGCCAGGGGTATTGAGGTTCCAGGTCCCGCCGCAGACCTGGCCAGTGGGGGAAACATCGGCAATGGTGCGGTCCGTGGTCCCGTAGGTAAAGGCGGAAACGCTTGCGCTTCCTCCGGTACAGTTCGTCGCCGTGGGTCCTGAAAGCTGTCCCTCCTGTCCAAAAGCGACGGAAATTCCGGTAGCCTGCGGCTGCAGGGTGATAGCGACCGGCTGCGATTTCAGATAGCCGTAGCCTGAGCCATTGCAGTAGTTGGAGTTCTTGTTGGCGCAGCCTTGGATAGATAGACCTACCGGAATAGAAAGCAGGAACAACAGAATAAGGACCAGATACCGCTGCATGAAACCTCCCCGCCGGGGAATCGCTCGTCCTGGCGGTTGATAAACTGCCAAATACCTTAGAGCCTGTTCTTAACTTATAGCGAGGCAGCGTCGCAGGCCAAAATGGAGCCAGGCAAAACGGCGGCCGCAGGGCATGGCGGGCCCATGTTCAAGGCCGACAACACAGCATGGCTCCATTTTCGCCGCAACCCGGAGGGACGGGGCGCTTTTCGCCGATCGCATTGTCGCTCCTCGCTCATGGACGTTCAGTACACATCGCTCTTCGCTTCGCGCGCTCGACGAAAAGTGCTCCCGTCGCTGCCCCGCTATAAGTTAAGAACAGGCTCTAGGCTGAAAGTAAGAGTTTATACCGTTTCTTTGGTCGCCGTTGCGCCCTCGAACGTCTACGGATTCATCTTGCGCTCCGGACCGTATCGTCTTGCTTGGCAGGCATGTATTGCTCGAACCATGAGAGCGCGCGCTCTAAAACATCGCGCCGATGTTCGGGTGAGGAAAAGCCGTGGCCCTCGCCGGGGTAGACGACAAGGCGCGTAGGCACATGTTGGGCGCGCAAGGCATGCCAGAACTCGAAAGACTGCGGGGCGGGGCACTCGCCATCGCGATCGCCGACCACAATCAGTGTAGGCGTTTTCGCGTTGCGGATGAAGTCGATTGCCGAGCTCTTGGCATACACCGCAGGGTTGTCATAAACCGAAGCGCCGAAGAAGGGAATCATCCACTGGTCAATGGAATTTTCTCCGTAATAGCTCTGCCAGTCGGAGATGCCGGCGCCGGCTACGGCCGCGTGAAAGCGATGGGTTTGCGTAACGGCAAACATGGTCATAAAACCGCCATAGCTCCAGCCGGTGATTCCGATGCGGCGGAGATCGATAGGAAGCCGGGCGCTGACCGCATCCACTCCGGCGAGTATGTCCCTCAGGTCGCCATAACCGAAGTCCTGACGATTGGCCAGGGTGAAAGCTTCTCCTTGGCCGAAGCTGCCGCGCGGATTGGGCTCAAAAACAAAGTAGCCGAGCGGGGAAAAAGCGGCGGCCTCGTAGCCAAGTCCAGGCCAGCGAGGTGTTACCGCTCCGGAAGGGCCGCCGTGGACGCTCACGATAAGGGGGTATTTCTTGGTTGGATCGTAGTTCGCCGGGTAGAGAAGCCAGCCCTGTATGTTGAGGTTGCCATCCTTCCACTCCATGGATTCGGCCTTGCCCCAGGTCGGCCGGAGGCTGTCGTTGATGTGGGTAATCTGAATCGTCGTTTTTTTGTGCCCGGGGTTTTCCCGAGTAAGCATCACGGCGGCTGGAGACGTGTAGGAACTCTGAATATAGGCGAAAGCGGTTTGGTCACGAGAGACAGACAGCGCGCCCTCGAGCGTGCCGTCCCCGACGGTGCCCGGGAAATCGATTTGCAGATCCGGGGAATCTTCTGCTGGGAGATCGTTTCCGCGCAGATTGATTACTGCGCGGCGCATTGAGCCGCCTTTGATTTCCACTAGTTCAATCCGGCGGTGGGGCGAGACGGGAGCAGATGGGTTCTCCGGTTTGCCGACCGCTCGCGCCGCCATCCAGCGAAACCAAACTGGAGTGGCTTTCCGCCCCGGTGTAATATTCCTGGGCTCTCCGCCCGCGGACGGCACGATGTAGAGGTCGCCGCCCGTCACTCCCTGATCGCTCATCAGGCCGCCAATGAAGGCAATCTCGCCTCCGTCCGGGGACCAGCGGGGAACGGCAATCTGCATTTTGTCGAGCGGACCTGGTGAATTGCCGCGTCCGCTCACGCTGGGATTAAAGATGGACCGCGGTTGCGTATCGGAAAGTGCTTGGGTGTAGAGCTGCGCTACCCACCAATTGTTTTCTCCTGGGGGCGGAGCGGCAATATAGGCAATCCGCCGCGAGTCGGGCGCCCAGTCGAATTCATACGCATGAAGATCGGAGGGTGTGATCTCGAGCAGCTCACCAGAGGCAGTGCGGACCGAGGCGACGCGCTGAACCTCAAGATTATCGACGCCGATGACGCCGGAGGGCGGGTTCATTGCGTCGAGCGCACCCGGTTTGCGGGTGGCGCCTTGCACATAGAGGAAGCCGATTTGCTGGCCATCCGGGGAAAAAGCCAAGCCGTCTACCGCACCGCGAAGACGGATGAGGCGGCGGGGAGGAGATATTTTTGGCGATGGTCCATTGGCGATGGCAGCGACATAGATCTCTGGCTGGAAGCCTCCCTCGCAATCGGAGGTAAATGCGAGATCTTCTGAATCCGGCGACCAAGCGAGGTTCCGCTCCACGCAGTTCGGAGCCGCCCCGGAGCTGAGCCGGCGGGACTGGGCCGGATTGGAGGTGGATGCCACCTCGATATCGGTGCCTCCATCTTCTGCGACAACCCAGGCTATTTGGCGGCCGTCGGGCGAGAGCGCGGTTTGCGAGATGCTTCGCTCTTGCTCAAGATCGCTGACAATGCGGGTTATTCGCGAATCGACGGGAGCCGCCGATGGGGAAGTGTTTTGCGAAGGAAGAAATAGAGGGGCGAGGATGGCCGCGCTGATCAGGCTTACTTGAAGAAGGCGACGCAGAGATACGGTAGCGCGGGCGGACATTGCTGGCCATGCTAGCATGAGTCCTCGCGAAGCGATGCCGGCGCAATTGAAGAAAGCATTTCAGAATTGGCTTGGCAACTGAGCTATTTTTGCCGCAACCTCATAGATCCCAACTTTCCATTGACGTGGCTGGTTCCTCTTGATATCTTAAGGAGGTTCCGCCCAAACCCCTAGTGAACAGATTTCGCCGGGGTGACTCCCAAGATCGCTTGTGGAGTCTGCTCATCGGTTCAGGGATGAGATCGCGGAATGAAGGTCAGTTGAAGTCAACGATCCATCGGCGCCTGCGACACCTTCCACCTGGGAAGGCTATGTGGGCCGGAACTAGGAAACGGAACTGGCTTCTTCTTGTGCGCTTAAGTTAGAGCGCAGGGCGTAGAGGCGCGAATGAGCGCCAAAGCCCCGGATCGTAGCCGATTCAAGAGAAGAAACGCACGGTCACCGTCCTGGTTTTTGTCCGGTACCGGGTAAGGAAGCTGCGAAGCCGTTTCCCGGCTTTCGTGTGCATGAAAGCTTCGCAGTCAAGAAGCTGCGGAGTGAAGCGCCGGCTTTCGGACGGTGTCCGGTAGTTGCTGTGGATTATTGCTTGTGGGTAGTTCAGGTTTTCGCGAGAGTTTTAAGGAGTCAGATTTGCCTACATTCGGTCAGTTAGTGAGGAAAGGCCGCACCGCGCCGCGATATAAGACAGCCTCGCCGGCATTGCAGGGATCGCCACAGCGCCGCGGAGTCTGCACCCGCGTCTATACGCAGACTCCCAAGAAGCCGAACTCGGCGTTGCGGAAAGTCGCTCGCGTGCGCCTTACCAACGGCGTTGAGGTGACGACCTACATTCCCGGTATTGGCCACAACCTGCAGGAGCACTCCATTGTATTGATTCGCGGCGGCCGCGTGAAGGATCTCCCTGGAGTGCGCTATCACGTAGTGCGGGGAACGCTGGATTCGGTCGGTGTCACCAACCGCAAGCAAAGCCGTTCGAAATATGGCGCCAAGCGGCCCAAGGTCGCAGCGGCCAAATAGATTTAAGGGAAGGTCTCATGCCCAGAAAAGGTCATATCGCGAAGCGGGAGGTTGCAGCCGATCCCGTCTACAACTCGTCGCTGGTCACCAAGTTCGTCAACTCCATGATGTGGGACGGCAAGAAATCGACTGCGCAAGGCATCTTTTACGAGTCCATGCGGAACTTGGAGCAGAAGGGCGGCGATGAGGCTCTCAAGCTGTTCAAGAAGGCAGTGGAAAACTGCAAGCCTCTGCTCGAAGTCAAGACCCGCCGGGTGGGCGGCGCAAACTACCAGGTGCCGATCGAAGTGAATCCGGAGCGGCGTACCTCGTTGGCTATCCGCTGGCTGGTAACGTACGGGCGCGCGCGCGGGGAAAAAGGAATGATCGATAAGCTGACCAATGAATTGCTGGATGCGGCCAACGGCCGCGGCGCCGCGATGAAAAAGAAAGAAGATGTCCATCGCATGGCCGAAGCCAACAAGGCGTTTGCCCACTATCGCTGGTAAGCCCATCCCTGCGTAGGGAGGGTGGGATTCCACCTTCAAACCAAAGCAGTAAACAAAAACCGCGAGTCTTTGATCGGCTCGCGCGAGAGTGAGAAGATACCGTGCCTCGTCTAGTACCGCTGAATCGTTGCCGGAATATCGGAATCATGGCGCACATCGACGCCGGGAAGACAACGACGACTGAGCGCATCCTGTTTTATACCGGCATTACCCATCGCATTGGCGAGGTGCACGAAGGCACCGCGACCATGGACTGGATGGAGCAGGAGCAGGAGCGCGGCATCACCATTACTTCCGCCGCGACCACTTGCACCTGGCGGGATATCCGCATCAACATCATCGATACTCCGGGGCACGTCGATTTCACCGCCGAGGTCGAGCGCAGCCTGCGCGTGCTCGACGGCGCGGTAGCCTGCTTTGACGCCGTGCACGGCGTCGAGCCGCAATCGGAGACGGTATGGCGGCAGGCCGATAAGTACGGCGTGCCGCGGATTTGCTTCATCAACAAGATGGATAAGATGGGGGCTGATTTCGAGCACGCCATCGATACCATTCGCAAGCGGCTGAATGCCCGGCCTGTGGCTATCCAGATCCCTATCGGCCAGGAAGCCGGATTTAAGGGCGTGGTCGACCTGATCGAGATGCGGGCGATTCTGTGGCACGACGAAACCATGGGAGCCAAATACTCGGTCGAGGAAATTCCCGCCGCGCTGCTCAAGAAGGCGGAAGCATTTCGCATGCAGCTGGTCGAATCGGTCGCCGAGAACGACGACGAGATGCTGCACAAGTTCCTGGAAGGCGAGACGCCTACCGCGGCCGAACTGCGCAAGGCTCTGCGCGAGGCGACAATCGGGATGAAGCTGTTTCCGGTGCTCTGCGGCAGTGCATTTAAGAACAAAGGCGTACAGACGCTGCTCGATGCGGTGGTTGAGTATCTGCCCAGTCCGCTCGAGATCCCCCCGATCGTTGGTTTGAATCCCGACAATCCCGATGAGCAGGTGGTTCGTCACGCGGACGATAATGAGCCGCTGGCGGCGTTGGGTTTCAAGATTATGACCGATCCTTTCGTCGGGCAGCTGATCTTCGTCCGGCTCTACTCCGGACATTTGAAGACCGGCGATACGGTGCTCAATCCACGGACAGGAAAGAGCGAACGCATTGGCCGCCTGCTCAAGATGCACGCCAACAAGCGAGAAGAGATTACCGAGATCTATGCCGGTGATATTTGCGCCTGCGTGGGCTTAAAGAATTTAGTGACGGGGGACACGATCTGTACCGAGAAGGCGCCGATCGTACTCGAATCGATTGATTTTCCCGCTCCGGTGATCCATGTAGCCGTGGAGCCCAAGACCAAGGCCGATCAGGAAAAGATGGGCCTGGCACTAGCCAAGCTGGCGCAGGAAGATCCTACCTTCAAAGTGCATACGGACCCCGACTCGGGCCAGACCATCATCAGCGGCATGGGCGAACTGCATCTGGAGATCATCGTCGATCGCATGATGCGCGAGTACAAGGTAGAGGCCAATGTCGGCAAGCCGCAAGTGGCCTATCGTGAAACCATCCGTAAGTCGGCTGAGGCGGAAGGCAAGTACATCCGGCAGACCGGCGGCTCGGGCAACTATGGTCACGTGAAACTGCGGGTGGCGCCCAACGAAGCCGGCAAGGGTTTCGAGTTTGTCAACGAGATCAAAGGCGGCGTTGTGCCTAAGGAGTACATCAAGCCGACCGAGCAGGGCGTCCGTGAAGCGCTGCAGGGCGGAGTGCTGGCCGGCTACGAGATCGTGGATGTCAAGGTTGCCTTGTTCGACGGCAGCTATCACGATGTCGATTCGAACGAAATGGCGTTCAAAATTGCCGGATCGATGGCCTTCAAGGAAGCGGCAAGGAAAGCCAGCCCGGTGCTGCTCGAACCGGTGATGTCGGTCGAGGTTGTGGTCCCCGAGGAATACATGGGCACCATCATCGGCGACCTCAACTCGCGCCGTGGCCGGATTGAAGGCATGGAACACCGTGCCGGGTCACAGGTCATCAAGGCCAATGTGCCCTTAAGCGAGATGTTCGGTTACGCCACGCACATGCGCTCTTCGACCCAGGGCCGGGCCAATTACTCGATGCACTTCAACCGCTATGAAGAGGCGCCGCGGTCGGTCTCAGAGGAGATTATCGGACGCAATCAAGGCAAGTGATTCGGGGCAGTAGTTCAGGCGCATGATTTCAGCAATAGCAGAGAAATAGCAGCAATAGAGAGGGACGAGATGGCGAAGGAGAAATTTGACCGGTCGAAGCCGCACGTAAACGTAGGGACGATCGGGCATATCGATCACGGGAAGACGACGTTGACGGCGGCGATCACGAAGGTATTGTCGAAGCACAATCCGAAGATAGCGTTTCGCTCGTTTGATTCGATTGATAACGCACCGGAAGAGCGGGAGCGAGGGATCACGATAGCGACGGCGCACGTGGAGTACGAGACGGCGAACCGGCATTACGCGCACGTGGATTGTCCCGGGCACGCGGACTACATCAAGAACATGATTACCGGGGCGGCGCAGATGGATGGCGCGATCCTGGTGGTGGCGGCGACCGATGGGCCGATGCCGCAGACCAAGGAGCATGTGCTCCTGGCGCGGCAGGTGGGGGTTCCTTACATCGTGGTGTTTTTGAACAAGTGCGATGCGGTGGAAGACGAAGAGTTGACCGACCTGGTGGAGATGGAAGTGCGCGAGTTGTTGTCCAAGTACAACTTTCCTGGGGACGACGTGCCGGTGGTGCGGGGCTCGGCTTTGGGAGCGTTGAACGGGGAGGCGCAATGGGAAGCGAAGATCGATGAGTTGATGGATGCGGTGGACAAGAATGTGCCGCTTCCGGCGCGGGCCATCGACCAGCCGTTTCTGATGCCGATTGAGGATATTTTCTCGATCTCGGGGCGGGGCACGGTGGTGACGGGCCGGATCGAGCGAGGCAAGATCAAGGTAGGAGAAGAGGCGGAGATCGTCGGCTTCCGGGATACACGCAAGACGGTGGTGACCGGAGTGGAGATGTTCAAGAAGCAGTTGGACGAAGGATTGGCTGGGGACAATGCGGGGCTGCTGCTGCGGGGCATCGCCAAGGAAGATGTAGAGCGGGGGATGGTGCTGGCCAAGCCGGGATCGATCACGCCGCACACCAAGTTCAAGGGCGAGATCTACGTGTTGAGCAAGGAAGAGGGCGGGCGGCACACGCCATTCTTCAACGGGTACCGGCCGCAATTTTATTTTCGGACGACGGATGTGACCGGGACGGCGAAGCTGCCGGAAGGCACGGAGATGGTGATGCCGGGAGACAACGTGTCGCTGGAGATTGAGCTGCACACGCCGGTAGCCATGGAGAAGGGCCTGCGCTTCGCTATCCGCGAAGGCGGACGGACGGTAGGCGCCGGGACTATTACCGACATATTGAAATAGGGAACTGGCCGTCCAGGCGGGAGCGCGTCGGCCAACTCGAAGGGAAGCAGGAAGGAAGCAAATGGTAGGACAGAGAATTCGCATTCGCCTCAAGGCTTACGACTATCGCGTGCTCGATACCTCGACCGGCGAGATCGTGGAGACGGCCAAGCGTACCGGCGCCCAAGTCGCAGGCCCGATTCCCCTGCCGACGGTGAAGAACAAGTATTGTGTGCTGCGTTCGCCGCATGTGGACAAGAAATCGCGCGAGGCCTTCGAGATCCGCACGCATAAGCGGCTGATCGATATCCTCGAACCCACCCAGCAGACGGTCGATGCGCTGATGAAACTGGATCTGCCTGCCGGCGTGGATGTCGAGATTAAGGCCTTCGAGAAGTAAGTGCTGCGGATATCCCAGGTCTCAAAATCGAGACCTGGGGCACCCTCTCCGTAGGTACTTTGAGACGTGGGTTTTTTAGGCTGCGGAAAGCGGAGGGTTTTGTATCAGGGCACGGCTTTAGCCGCGCCGTAAGTGGTTCAAATGTGGATCGGCTTTAGCCGCTGAGGGATGGGAGAAAAAACGATGGCGGTAACCGGGATTCTGGGCAAGAAGATCGGCATGACGCAAGTGTTCGACGATAAGGGTGACGTTCACCCGATTACCGTGCTGCAAGCCGGACCTTGTGTCGTGACCCAACTGAAGACATTGGCTAAGGATGGTTACGACGCGGCGCAGATCGGGCTGGTGGGGTTTGTCAAGGGATCGAAGGTGACCAAGCCGATGGCAGGACACTTCGCCAAGAGCGATGTTCCCCCGGTCAGACTGGTTCGCGAGGTGGGTCTGGAGACGGTGAAGGGCGCTCCCGAAGGGGACGCCGTGCCGGATGGAGTGAAGCCTGGCGACAAAGTTCTGGTCGACATCTTTGGCGACGACAAGTACGTCGATGTGGCAGGAACGAGCAAAGGCCGCGGTTTCGCAGGCGTTGTACGCCGCCATAACTTCGGCGGCGGCCCGAAATCGCACGGCCATATGTTTCAAGTCCAGGGATCGATCGGAGCATCGTCGTTTCCTTCGCGCGTTTTTGCCGGGCAGCGCATGCCGGGCCGCTTCGGCGGAGACCGGGTCACAGTGCGCAACCTCCGTATTCGCGGCATCGATATTGAAGAAAATCTGTTGATGGTTGAGGGCGCAGTGCCGGGCCCGCGTGACGGCTATGTTCTGATCTCGAGATCCAAGGCGCCGCCGCGGGAGCGCCGTGGATTTGGCGGAGCGGGAACAGTGGATCCGCTGAAGGCGTCGAAGAAGGCATCCGGTAAGGCTGCTCCTAAAAAGAAGTAAAAGAAGTAAGGAATGAGCTTAAAGAAATGGCACAGATTGACGTAGTGGATCTCGGTGGACAGAAAGTGGGCTCGCTGGAGCTGGCCGATGAGGTCTTCGCTCCGAGCGAGATCAATGAGGCACTGCTGTGGGAAGCGGTGAAGCATTATCGCGCCGCGATGCGGCAAGGTACGGCGGCCACCAAGAACCGCAAGCTGGTTGCCGGTTCCGGCAAGAAGTTGTGGAAGCAGAAAGGGACTGGGCGGGCCCGTGTAGGCTCGGTGCGCTCCCCGTTGTGGCGGCATGGCGGAACAGTGCATGGCCCGCAACCGCGCAGCTACGACTACGCTTTTCCCCGCAAGAAGCTGCTGGGCGCGTTGCGCTCGGCGCTGGCGTCGAAGCTGGCCGATGGCAAGCTGACTGTGGTCGAGAGTTTGGAGTTGGCCGAGCCGAAAACGAAAGCTTACCGGGAAGCGCTCGATAAGCTGAGTGCGTTACGCACGACTCTGCTGGTGGAAGCTGGGTCCACTCCGGGCCGGTCGCTTACGCTGGGTTCACGGAATCTGCCGGGAGTGGAGCTGGTTCTCTCGAAAGAAGTGCATGCCTACGATCTGTTGCGCAATGAGCGGGCGATATTTTCCCGCGCCGCGATCGAGCAGTTGCAGGAGTCATTGAAGAAGGTAGTCTCCCGGCGCAGGACCGCAGCGAGGGAGGTGGCGTAATGGCAAATATTTATAGCGTGATCCGGCGTCCGATGATCACGGAAAAGGGTTTGGGCGCCAAGGAAACGGAAGGGACGCTGGTCTTCGAGGTGGCGGTGGATGCCACCAAGACTGAAGTGCGTCAAGCGGTGGAGACACTCTTCAAGGTGAAAGTCTTTGCGGTGCGCACGGCGAACTTTGCCGGCAAGGAGCGCCGCCGGGGTAAGTTCACCGGGTATCGTCCCGATTGGAAGAAGGCTTATGTTCGCCTGAAGGCGGGCGAAAAAATGCCGGATTACGTTAACAACCTGTAGGACTTTCCGGGCCGGAGCGCCTGGGAGAGACTCTCAAAGATTAGCTGGACCGTAATAGTGAGAACGGTATAAGACATGGCAATCAAGACATACAGACCGGTCACACCCACGCTGCGTTTTCAAACCTCGCTGGTGAACGACGACATTACAACGAACCGGCCGCACAAGCCGTTGGTGGTTATCAAGCAACGCACCGGCGGCCGCCGCAATTCGGGCGATATCACGATCCGGCATCACGGCGGGGGCCACAAACAGAAGCTCCGCCTGGTGGATTTCAAGCGGGATAAGTTCGGTGTGCCGGGCAAGGTCGCCTCGATCGAATATGACCCTAACCGCTCTTCGCGGATCGCGCTGGTGAGCTATGCCGATGGCGAGAAGCGCTACATCCTGCAGCCGGTCGGTCTACAGGTGGGGCAGACTATTATGAGCGGTCCGGAAGCCGACATTCTGATCGGCAATGCGCTGCCGCTCAAGAACATCCCGTCCGGGACGACGGTACACAACGTAGAGCTCCGTCCGGGCAAGGGCGCTCAAATGGTGCGCTCCGCTGGAGCCTCGGCTCAGTTGGTCGCTAAAGAAGGTGATTACGCATTGTTGAAACTGCCTTCCGGCGAAACCCGGAAAGTGCTGGTGGAATGTATGGCCACGGTCGGTCAGGTGGGCAATACCGATCACGAAAATGTGGCTATCGGCAAGGCAGGACGCAATCGCTGGAAAGGCATTCGTCCAAGCAATCGCGGCGTCTCGATGAACCCTGTCGATCACCCGCATGGCGGCGGAGAAGGAAAAACCTCGGGAGGCCGTCATCCGGTGACTCCGTGGGGTCAGCCCACGCGGGGATATAAGACGCGTAATAACAAGCGGACAGATTCTTTTATCGTGAGCCGCGCGAGTAAGTAATAAGTAAGTAAGAGTAAATGGGTGGCGTGCATTGCAGATGCGCCGCCCGGCAAGTTAGGAGTGATCGGCAATATGGCACGTTCCACAAAAAAGGGTCCGTTCATCGATACGCACCTGATGGTGAAGATCGAGATCATGAACCGGGCGAATGACAAGAAAGTCCTGCGTACCTGGTCGCGCCGGTCCACCATCCATCCGGACATGGTAGGACACACCATCGCGGTGCATAACGGCAGGAAGTTTGTTCCTGTGTATGTGACAGAAAACATGGTGGGCCATAAGCTGGGCGAGTTTGCGGCGACGCGGACGTTCAAGGGACATTCCGCAAGGTCGGCGGAGTCTGCCGCCAAACCGCGATAGCCATTCGGGCGCAGGCGCTTAGCGGCGCCGGGCGGTATGAGAAAGTCGCGCCCGGTGGGCGTGGGAAGCAATGAGTTCGGCAACGCTGCGAACTCCTGGAATATCAAGGAAGGATTGGCCAAGCCAATGCAACTGGACACACGAGAGTTTCGCGCCGAAGCGCGCTTCCAGCGGGTATCGCCGCAAAAGGCGCGGTTGGTGCTGGAGCTGATCAAAGGCCGCAAGGTGGGAGAAGCACTGGAGACGGTCGCCTTCACCAAAAAGGGCGTCGCTCCCTTAGTTGAAAAAGTGCTGCGCTCGGCGATCCAGAACGCGAATTACCTGAGCGAGGAGCAGAATCTCGATCTGGACGTAGACGACCTCTATGTAAAGACAGCTCTGGCCAACGAAGGGCCGCGCATGAAGCGTGTTCGTCCGGCTCCCATGGGCCGTGCTTACCGTTATCAGCGGCGGATGTCGCATATAGTTATCGCGGTGGCAGCGCGGAAGCGGGCCGAGTTGGCGGGAACGGCCGAGCCCGGCGGGACGGTTCGCAAGAGGACCGTCAAGGGCAGAAAGCCGGCGGCTAAGAGGGCCGTAGCCAAGAAGAAGGCGCCCGCGAAGAAGACAGCGCAAAAGAAATCGTGGAAGGCCGGGAAGTAAAGACCCGGAAATAGAGGTTTCGAGGAAGATTATGGGACAGAAAGTCCACCCTTACGGATTTCGGCTGGGCATCAACAAGCCATGGAGGTCGCGTTGGTTTGTCGAGCGCGATTACGACAAGCTGCTGATTGAGGACGTGCATCTGCGGCAGGAGTTGAAGGAAAAGCTTAAGGCAGCCGGTGTCAGCTCGGTGGAAGTGGAGCGGCCGGGCAACAAGCTGCGGCTGATTATCCGCACAGCCAGGCCCGGCATCGTGATTGGCCGCAAGGGCGCGGAAATCGAAAAGCTCAAAGCCGATCTACAGAAGCGGACTAACCGGGATGTGTTCATCGATATTCTCGAGGTGAATAAGCCCGAGCTGGACGCGCAACTGGTCTCGGAAAATATTGCGCTGCAATTAGAGAAGCGCGTTGGTTTTCGCCGCGCCATGCGCAAGTCGGTCGATTCGGCGCTGCGCTTCGGCTGCAAAGGCATCAAGGTCCGAGTCTCCGGCCGATTGAATGGCAATGAGATCGCTCGTTCGGAGTGGTATCTGCAGGGGCGGCTGCCGCTGCACACGCTGCGCGCGGACATCGATTATGGATTCTCGGAAGCGCGCACTACCTATGGTGTGATTGGGGTGAAGACCTGGATCTATCGCGGAGACATTTATGAGCAGAAGCGCCGGCAGCCGCAGCAGGCGGGTGTCGGGGTTTTCTAGGTTCCGGGCAGGTTGCTGGCGGGATGTAGAGAGAATCCCTCAGCGCATGAAGCCGAGATTGTTTTTACGGACGGATTGAAGCCCGTCCCCTTCAAAACTAGGATTTCTTATGTTGATGCCAAAGAAAGTGAAGTACCGCAAACAGCAGCGTGGGCGCATGTGCGGCAAGGCGTGGCGCGGCTCGGAGCTGTCGTTTGGCGATTATGGGCTGAAGGTTCTGGAATGTGGATACATTACCGACCGGCAGATCGAAGCCAGCCGCGTCGCCATGACGCGCTTTATTAAGCGCGGCGGGAAGATCTGGCTGCGGTTGTTTCCCGACAAGCCTGTGACCAAGAAACCGGCTGAAACCCGTATGGGTAAGGGCAAGGGCGCTCCGGATCATTGGGTAGCTGTGGTTCGTCCCGGCAAGGTCTTGTTCGAGATGGAAGGCGTGACGGCGGAGATGGCGCAGGAAGCGATGCGTCTGGCCGCTCACAAGCTGCCGCTCAAGACGCGATTCGTGATGCGCCACGAAGTAAAGCCGATGGCCGCGGCCAAGTAAGCGCCGGCAGCGAGTGCAGCCGCCGCGAGAAAAGAGATTGAGAAAAGAAGGCAATGGAAACGGAAAAGATTCGCAATTTGAGCGATGAAGAACTCAAACATCAGGGCCGCCAGGCTGCCGAGCAGCTCTTTCGCCTGCGCTTCCAGATGAAACTGGGGCAAAACGAGGGCGTGAAAAAGCTGCGCGATCTGCGTAAGGATATTGCGCGTATCAAGACCATCGAGCGTGAGCGCGAGCTTGCAGGTGGAGCCTCTGCCCAGGCGCAAGGCGGCGCGCCTGCGAAGACGGCCAAGCCGGCCAGGAAGGGAAGACGCTAAGCAATGAGCAACGCAGAAACCAAGCCGGAGACGCAAGCGCAGCAATCGCGGCGCAATGAGAAGGTAGGCAACGTAATCTCGACCAAAATGCAGAAGACCATTGTGGTCGAGGTCGAGATGCGCAAGGCCCACCCCAAGTACAAGCGTGTGATCAAGTCCAGCAAGAAGTTCTATGCGCACGATGAGGAGAACTCGGCCAGGGTAGGCGATGTGGTGCGCATTCGCGAGACCAGGCCTCTGAGCAAACTGAAGCGGTGGCAGCTCAAAGACATCATCCGGCGTTCCGCTTTGGCGCAAGTGGAAGCGGCGGAGCAGGCAGTCGGCTAGGAACGGAAACCGGGCCCGGTGAATTGTGGAGCGAGCCCCGGATGGGGCGAGTAAAACAAGAGGGCCGCGCCCCGAGGCGCGTGAAGCAATAGTAGCGGCAACACCGCGAAGCCCTGCAATAGGTGAATTGTGGAGCGAGCCCCGGATTGGGCGAGCAAAACAAGAGGGCGAGAGCGGCAACACCGCGAAGCCCTGCAATAGAGGAGAGACGAGTATGGCAGTACAGATGAGATCGATGCTCGATGTGGCCGACAACTCCGGCGCACGCAAGCTGCAAATGATTCTGCCTCTAGGTGGTTCAAGCGGAAAAAAGGCCGGCTTGGGCGACGTGATTACCGCGGCGGTGAAGGAAGCCTCCCCCGATGGCCAAGTCAAAAAGGGCAAGGTAGTGAAGGCCGTGGTTGTGCGGACACGCAAGGAGTACCGCCGCCGGGATGGTACTTATATCCGCTTCGATCAGAATGCCGCCGTGCTCATCAACGATGTTGGAGAGCCGGTAGGAACGCGCGTCTTCGGGCCGGTAGCCCGGGAACTGCGGGAAAAGAAATTCTTGAAGATTGTTTCGCTGGCTCCTGAAGTGCTCTAAGGCGCTTTTGAAAATGGGCCGGAGGTGGAGAAGAAGCTGTGAGCTTGAATATTCAAAGAAACGATACGGTGGAAGTAATCACGGGTAGCGATAAGGGCAAGCGGGGCCGGGTGCTGCGCGTCCACGAGGACAAGCAGCGGCTGCTGGTGGAACACGTACGCGTGGTGAAAAAACATGTTCACCCCAATCCGCAGCGCAATATCCAGGGTGGAATCGCCGAGCAGGAAGCGCCCATTCAGATTTCGAATGTGATGCTGGTTTGCGGCACGTGCGGCCCGGTGCGCATCGGGCATAAGTGGGAAGGCGATATCAAGGTCCGGGTCTGCAGGAAGTGCGGCCAGACTCTGCCGCGGCCAAGGAAGAAGTAAGAAGGTTATCGCAAGAGAGATAAGCATCACGCAACGGTAAACGGGCGATTCCGAGAAAGAGCCCAATCCGGGACCGTGAAGGAAGAGAAGAGACGATGGCGGTAAAGGCAAGATTCAAGGAGAAGTATCACAGCGAAATCAAGCCGGCCCTGCAGAAGGAGCTTGGTTTGAATAACCCTATGGCCGTGCCACGGCTGGAAAAAATCGTCCTGAATATGGGTTTGGGCGAGGCTACACAGAATGTGAAGCTGATGGACCCTCTGGTAGCCGATTTAACGGCGATTGCCGGACAGAAGCCGGTAACCACACGCGCTAAGAAATCCATTGCGGCCTTCAAGGTGCGCGAAGGGATGCCGATCGGCGCCATGGTGACGTTGCGCGGCGATGTCATGTATGAATTTCTCGACCGCCTCATCTCCGTCGCGCTGCCTCGGGTGCGTGACTTCCGCGGCGTTTCGACTAAAAGTTTCGATGGGCGGGGCAATTACACCTTGGGCATGCGTGACCAGTTGATCTTTCCTGAAGTCGATTATGCGAGGGTGGAGAAGCTCAAGGGCATGAATGTCACCATTGTGACCACGGCCAAGGACGATAACCAGGCCCGCGCATTGCTTCGCCAGTTTGGCATGCCTTTTCGGCAGACGGCTTAATTTCCTCAGTGGCTGAAGCCGATCGAAATTTCAATATTTACCGGCGGCGTGAAGGCCGCCCCTTCGAAGAAAGAGAATCACAGGAAGCAGATGGCAACTACAGCAAAAAGGGTCAAAGACGCACGCAAGCCGAAATTTTCCAGCCGCCAGCACAATCGCTGTAAGCTTTGCGGACGGCCGCGCGCGTACCTGCGCAAGTTCGGCGTGTGCCGCTTGTGCTTTCGTCAGCTGGCGCTCAAAGGGGAAATCCCCGGAGTGGTCAAGTCCAGTTGGTAGGGGATTTCGCCTGGAGTGAAGCTGGTTCGCATAGGCTGCACTCGCAGTGCAAAGTTTATTGCCGATTTGATCAGCACAACAACGTTCCCGCTGGTTCTTTGGCCGTCAGAAGCCGGAGCGAACGGGGAATGAAGGAGAGAGAATGAGTTTGACCGATCCAGTAGCCGATTTTCTGACGCGCATTCGCAATTCCATTCGCGCGCGCCACCAAAAGCTGGACATCCCGGCCTCCAAGCTGAAGACCGAGATCGCCCGCATTCTGAAAGAAGAAGGCTACATCGCCAACTACAAGGCGGCGGAGGAGAATGGCCGCGCGGTTCTGCGGGTCTATCTCAAATATGGCGCGAACAATGAGGCTGCCATTCGCGACTTATCGCGGGTCTCTCGCCCTGGCTGCCGGGTGTATGTCGGCAGGGATGAAATCAAGCGGGTGCAGGGTGGTTTGGGAATTTGCATCTTGACCACTCCACGGGGAGTGATGACGGGGCGGCAGGCGCGGCGCGAAGGTGTCGGCGGCGAGATCCTGTGCGAGGTCTGGTAGCTTGTCCGTTTAATTCGCCGGGGGCAGGATGCCTGGAGCGTGATTGGTGGAAGCGTGGTTCTGGCTGCAGTGGAACGGAGGACCGGATTTCCGGTTTCCGGGACTCGCAAGCCGTCAAGGGATTTGAAAGCATATGTCGCGTATTGGAAACAAACCGATTCCGTTGCCCGCCGGCGTGAAATATACCGTCCAAGGGGCTACCGTGCTGGTGGAAGGACCGAAGGGGAAATTGAGCGCGTTGTTGCCTAAGGGCATTACGCTCAAGAGCGAAAACGGGCAACTGAGCGCGGTGCGGGAGAATGACTCACTGGCTCCCCTGCATGGGTTGACCCGGGCATTGGTTTCCAATGCCGTCGAGGGTGTAACCAAAGGATGGACGAAGGAGTTGGATATCGTCGGCATCGGTTACCGCGCCGAGCTGAAGGGCAAAAGCACGGTGGTCTTCACCTTGGGCTATTCGCACCCGATCGAGTTTCCTTTGCCGGCGGGTATTGAGGCGGCGGTTGATCCCAAGCAGACGCGCTTGACCGTGCGCGGAATCGACCGGCAGAAGGTGGGTCAGGTGGCTGCGGACATGCGTTCGCTGCGCAAGCCCGATCCGTACAAGAATAAAGGTGTCCGCTATGCGGGCGAGCGTCTCAAGAAGAAGGTCGGCAAGACTGGCGCCAAGTAGAAAAACCGAACGGAGCTGCAGGGCAGTTCCGCTGTTAGGAAGGTAAGAGCCAATGATTCCGCAGAGACAGAGAAACGTGATCCGGCAACGCGTGCATGCGCGCGTTCGTCAGAGGATGCAGGGTACCACCGAGCGTCCGCGCCTGAATGTGTATCGCTCGCTCAACCACATTTATGTGCAGATCATCGACGATCGAACGGGCCAGACGCTGGTGTCGGCTTCGACGCTCTCCGCCAAGCTGAAGACCGGCGGCAATGTAGCGGCAGCCCGGGAAGTGGGCAAGCTGGTGGCCGAGCGCGCTCAGGAAAAAGGTATCAAAAAGGTGGTCTTCGATCGCGGCGGCTATCTTTATCACGGGCGCATCAAGGCCCTGGCGGATGCGGCGCGTGAAGGCGGTCTCGAGTTTTAAGCAATTTTCGACCACAAGAGTTTGACGGTTGGGCGCGGTCCGCAGAGGCGGGACCGAGAAGGATTAGGGCAAGAGAATGGCAATAGTGAAACGAAAGCTGGATGCCGGACACTACAATTTGAAAGATCAGGTGGTGTCCATCAATCGGGTGACCAAGGTGGTTAAAGGCGGCAAGAACATGTCATTCGCCGCTTTGGTGGTGATTGGAGATCCCTCCGCCGGAGTGGTAGGGTACGGTTCCGGCAAGGCCAAGGAGGTTCCGCAAGCGATCCGCAAAGGCATCGAGGCGGCTAAGAAGAACCTAGTGCGCGTAAACCTGAGCCAGACCACCATTCCCCACCAGGTGTTGGGCCGGTTCGGATCGGGCCACGTGCTGTTGAAGCCGGCGCCCGAAGGAACGGGCGTGATTGCCGGAGGCGCGGTGCGCGCGGTGATGACTTCCGTAGGCGTGCAGAACGTATTGACCAAGAGCTTAGGCACCGCCAATCCGCACAACGTTATCAAGGCCACCTTCGATGCGCTGGTGCAATTACGCGACCGGGCGGAAGTGGCCACTCTTCGCGGCAAGCAGGTACAGGAGCTATAGTGATGGCAGAGGCCCAACGCGAGACATCGCCCCAGACATCGACTGAAACAGCGCCTAAGCCCAAGCTTCGCCTGCAATACTTCCGGTCCAAGATTTCGACTCCGGAGAAGCACAAGAAAGTGATCCAGGGGCTGGGCTTTACCCGGCTCAATCAGGTTGTAGAGCGTGAGGATACGCCTTCGATTCGTGGAATGGTGAAGGCCGTCCCCCACCTGGTGAGGATTCTCAACGGCGGCGAGGAAACAAATGGCTAAGAATTTATCCAATTTACGGGCGCCGAATAAGGCGAATAGCGGCCGCAAACGCGTGGGCCGCGGCATGGGCTCCGGCATGGGAAAGACTTCCACCCGCGGCCACAAGGGCCAGGGTTCGCGTTCCGGCTCAAGCCTGATGCGCGGCTTTGAAGGCGGCCAGATGCCCCTGCACCGCCGCTTGCCGAAACGCGGCTTCACCAACATCTTCCGCACCGAGTACACGGTCCTCAATCTGGACCGGATTGCGGAGTTGCAGGCGGAGAGCGGCGAGAGCGAGTTGACCTTGGAGAGCCTGGCGGCCAAGGGGCTGCTCAGCAAACACAAGGGCTTGCTCAAGGTGCTCGGGAACGGAGAGTTGAATGTGGCTCTCACCGTGCATGCTCACAAGTTCTCAAAATCGGCGCAAGAAAAGATCGAGAAGGCGGGCGGCAAGGCAGTTCTGGTCGCCGGGTAGATGTGGGAGCCCCCTGCTTTAGCAGGGGGGAGCTGGACTTTAGTCCAGCGGAAAGCGTTCAATCTTGAAACGGGCTTTAGCCCTGGGCTTCTCAATGCCAGCGCTAAAGCGCAGGATCAAATCCGAATTTTTCCTTCCACCGTTAATGCGGGACGCAGCGGATAATACAGGAAATGTATGTTTGAAAAGATTGCCAACATCTTTCGTATCCCCGACCTGCGCAAGCGGGTTTTGTTTACGCTAGGCATTCTGGCGGTTTACCGGCTAGGCTCGCAGATCCCGACGCCGGGCGTCAACCTCAAATTGCTGGCGCAGTTTTTCGACCAACAGGCGGGGAGCGCGCTCGGACTGGTAGATCTGTTCAGCGGTGGAAACCTTCGCCGTCTCACCGTTTTCGCACTGGGCATTATGCCCTACATCACCGCCTCCATTATTTTTCAGTTGCTGACCGTGGTCTATGAGCCGCTGGCCAAATTGCAGAAGGAAGGCGAGCTGGGGCGGCGCAAGATTACCCAGTGGACCCGCTACGTGACGGTGATCCTGGGCGTAGTGCAATCCCTGGCCATTGCCCTGACGCTGTCGCATGGTTCCGGAGGAGTTTCCTACGTGTTGAATCCCGGCATCGGCTTTGTGCTGATGACCGTGTTGACCCTGACCGCCGGCACCACCTTCATCATGTGGTTGGGCGAGCAGATCACCGAGCGGGGCATCGGCAACGGGATGAGCCTGCTCATCTTCGCCGGAATTGTGGTTGGGTTGCCGCGCGGCATTCAGGATTTGGTCGACAAGGCGCGTACCCAAGCCTGGGGATCATTTACTGTTCCGGCGCTGGTCATACTGATCGTGGCCATGATCGTGATTGTGGCCTTCATCTGTTGGGTGGAGCGCAGCGAGCGGCGCATTCCGGTGCAGTATGCAAAGAGAATTGTAGGGCGGCGGCTCATGGGCGGCCAATCTACCCATTTGCCGTTGAGAGTAAACTCGGGCGGCGTCATGCCGGTAATCTTCGCGAGCTCGATCTTGTCCGCGCCCATGCTTTTCGCCAGCTCCAACTTCGTACGCAACAGCAGCTTTTTAACCCGCATTTTCGACGGTTTGGCGCCAGGCGAGCCCTGGTACGAAGTGCTCTACTGTGTGGGCATTGTCTTCTTCGCCTACTTCTATATATCGATCATTTTCCGTCCCGACGATATTGCCGACAACATGCGGAAGTACGGCGGGTTTATCCCTGGAATCCGGCCCGGCCGGCGCACTTCGGATTTTGTGAATGATATTCTCACCCGCATTACGCTGGTGGGCGCGATCTATCTGGTCATCATCTCGCTGATTCCGCAGATTCTGATCAGCGGCATTCACTTGAACGATCTGTGGCTGGTGGGGGGCTTTTTTGAACGGCTGCCAACCTGGGTGACTCATGGTTTAAACGTCAATTTCTACTTCGGCGGCACCTCGCTTTTGATTGTGGTTGGGGTTGCGATGGATACCATCAACCAAGTCGAATCGCAGTTGATTATGCGGCACTACGAGGGTTTCTCTCCGCGTAGCGGACGGGTGCGGGGAAGGCGGGCGTGGTAGCGCCCGTGTCGTTGCTGGAGTCTTCGCAGTCCGGGAAAGAATCGGTTGCGGTTGCTCCAGGTCCATTGCTGCTTTTGGGAGCGCCGGGATCGGGTAAGGGAACACAGGCTAAGGCAATCATGGCGGCCTGGGGCATTCCTCAGATCTCAACCGGGGATATTTTGCGGGATAACAAGGCACGGGGCACCGCGCTCGGCCTCCAGGCAGCCCAAGCGATGAATCAGGGGCTGCTGGTTTCCGACGAGTTGGTGAACCAAATGGTAGCCGCGCGGTTGGCTGACGGGGATACCAGACGAGGGTACATCTTAGATGGTTATCCGCGGACCTTGGGTCAGGCGCAGTGGCTGGATAGAAGGCTGGAAGCGGCTCCAGGCAGTCTTCCGGTGATTGCGGCGAACATCCAGGTCAGCTATAATCAGTTATTGTGTCGCATTACCGGGCGGCGCAACTGTCCAACCTGCCAGCGCATTTATAACATCTACCTGCAGCCTCCCAAAGTGGACATGGTTTGCGATGTGGAGGGCACGCCCCTGGTGGCTCGTGCGGATGACGTAGAAGCGGTTTTCGAAGAGCGCATCCGCGTCTACCAAGCTCTAACCGCGCCGGTTGTGGAGCATTACCGCACTATGGGCCGGTTTATAGAAGTGGATGGGGAGCAGCCGGTGGGCGATGTGGCGGCAGCCATCATGGCCGGAGTGGTTCGTCTTCGAGAGCGGAATTAGGGCTGAGATTTTCCGGAAAACGCGCATGGATGCGCCTTTTTTCGCGTATTGAGGGTTGAAAGAGGCTGATGGCCATAGTAATCAAGACGCCGCAGGAGGTCGAGAAAATGCGGCGCAGCGGCAGGGTCGTTCACCAGGTTCTCGAGCATGTGAGATCGCTGGTCAAGGCGGGCGCGACTACGCTCGACCTTGAAGCCGCGGCGGAAGAGAAGATTCGCGAGCTGGGGGCGACTCCGGCCTTCAAGGGATACCATGGATATCCCTGCGTGTTGTGCACCTCGGTGAACGAGCAGGTGGTCCACGGAATTCCCTCCGGTCAGCGAATTCTGGCGGAGGGTGATATTGTTTCGATCGACTGCGGTGTGGTGCTGGATGGATATTATGGGGATGCTGCAATCACGGTGCCGGTAGGGGAGAAGCTATCGCCTCGGGCGATGCGTTTGCTCAATGTTACTCAGGCCTCGCTTGAAAGTGCCATCCAGGCGGTACGCGCCGGGGCAACTCTGGGTGATATTGGGGCGGCGGTACAGGAAGTGGTCGAGGCGGGCGGCTTCAGTGTAGTGCGGGATTTCGTTGGGCATGGGATTGGGACGCGGATGCACGAAGACCCGCAGGTTCCAAATTATGGGCGGCGCGGCGAGGGAACTAAGCTGCGCGAAGGAATGGTTCTGGCCATAGAGCCTATGGTCAATGTGGGCAAGCCGGGCGTGCAAGTGTTGAGTGACGGCTGGACCGCGGTGACCGAGGATGGAAGCTTGAGCGCCCATTTCGAACATACCGTCGCGGTGACGGCTGAGGGCGCCGTGGTTTTGACCCAGTAGTTTATTTCTCTCCAGCTATCGAGCGGGAAGCAAACCATCGAAGGGCGAGGCAGAGCAGGAGGGCTAGAGCGGGAATATCGCGAAGCCCGAAATATTTTAAGGTTGGCCTTTGCGGCGAGGACCGCAGGCAGAATCGGGATGAGGCTTGTCGAAGGAAGATGCGATTGAGGTAATGGCGACCGTCGTTGAGACGTTGCCCAATGCAATGTTTCGGGTCGAGCTTGAAAGCAAGCATCAGGTTCTGGCGCATGTTTCGGGACGAATGCGCAAGAACTTTATTCGTATTCTTCCCGGCGACCGGGTTGCGGTGGAGTTGAGTCCCTACGATCTGACCCGCGGCCGGATCGTCTACCGCTATAAATAGGCGCTCGGCGCCCACGCGCGGGTTGAGGAGAAAAGTTATGAAGGTTCGGGCATCGGTTAAGAAGATATGTGACAAGTGTAAGGTCATCCATCGCCGCGGCGTGGTGCGGGTGATCTGCGAGAACGCCAAGCATAAGCAGCGGCAGGGTTAGAGAAAATCCGCAGAAAAGAGAAGGACGAGATATGGCACGTATCGCTGGGGTCGATCTGCCGCGGCAAAAGCAGGCGGCAATCGCCCTGACCTACATTTTCGGAATCGGCAACCCTCGTGCACTGCGCATCCTGGGAGCGGCAAACGTAGACCCGCTCAAGAAGGTTCAGGATCTGGGTGAAGACGAGGTGAACCGCATCCGCCAAGTGATCGAGAACGAAGGCCAGGTGGAAGGCGACCTGCGCAAAGATGTTTCGATGCACATCAAGCGGCTGATCGATATTCAGTCTTATCGCGGATTACGCCACCGGAGGAACCTGCCTACACGCGGCCAGCGCACGCACACCAACGCGCGCACCCGCAAGGGACCGCGTAAGGGCACCATTGCCGGCAAGAAGAAAGCGACGGCGAAGACATAATGGCGAAACCCCAGCAGGCAACCGGCAAGGCAGCGAAGAACAAAAAGTTCAAGAAACGCGAGCGTAAGAATGTTCCTTACGGATTGGTCTACGTTCAGGCTTCTTTCAACAACACGATAGTGACCATCACGGACGGCCAGGGAAACACGCTCTCATGGAAGAGCTCGGGTTCGCTGGGTTTTCGCGGTTCTCGCAAGGGCACGCCGTTTGCCGCACAGCAAGCCGCGGTCAATGCTGCAAACCAGGCGCGGGATCACGGTCTGCGTTCCGTCGATGTGCGGGTGAGCGGTCCAGGTTCGGGGCGTGAATCGGCAGTGCGCGCTTTGGCTGCCGCGGGTCTCGACGTACGCTCCATTCGGGACGTTACGCCGATCCCTCACAATGGCTGCCGGCCGCCAAAGCGCAGGCGCGTCTAGGGAAAGTATCTTGGTGAAAGCCCCCGCATTTATGCGGGGGAGGAGCACTTGGGTGGAGCGGGACGAAGGAAGCTTTCTTATGAGAAAGCTATCTGTAAACCGCTTGGCCTCCGAAGTAAGGAGAGAGAAAATTGGCACGTTATACAGGACCAGTATGCCGCCTTTGCCGCCGCGAAGGCATGAAGCTTTTTCTCAAAGGCACAAAATGCTTTTCAGAGAAATGTCCCATTGAGAAGCGCAATTTTGCTCCAGGCCAACATGGCCGCGCCCGCAAGGCCAAGATCGTAGGATACGGTCTGCAGTTGCGAGAGAAGCAAAAGGCCAAGCGCATTTATTTCACCTTGGAAAGCCAGTTCCGCGCTTATTACGAGAAGGCTTCGCGGGCTCCCGGTGTTACCGGCGAGCTGCTGCTGCAGCAATTGGAGCGGCGCCTGGACAATGTAGCCTTCCGTCTGGGTTTCGCCAGTTCGCGGCGCCAGGCGCGCCAGATCGTGCGCCACGGACACGTCGAAGTCAATGGCCGTAAGGTGAATATTCCTTCCTTTCAGGTGAGTGTAGGCGATGAGATCAAGATTCGCGAGGGCAGCAAAAAGCTGACTGTGCTTGAATCCTCGACCGAATTTGCCAGCCATCAAGTAGCCCCGCAGTGGCTTCAGGTGGATCATGCCAACCTCTCCGGCAAGGTTGTGGCGTTGCCCAAGCGAGAAGATGTGAACCTGCCGGTGAACGAACAGTTGATTGTCGAACTTTACAGCAAGTAAGCGAAAGCGTTGTCAACTTAACCTAACCAATGGAGAAACGGGCGCGGCCGTTGCAAAATGCTTCGCGACGCTAGCCGTGCATAGAGAGGAATACGGATATGCTTTGGAGAGGATTTCAAAAACCCAAGCGTCTTGCAGTCGATACGGAAACACTCACAGAGAAGTATGGCAAGTTCAGCGCTCAACCTTTTGAGCGCGGCTTCGGCACCACCATCGGCAACGCCCTGCGCCGCACCCTGCTTTCCTCAATCGAGGGGGCCGCGGTTACGGCGATCAAAATCGAAGGCGTGCTGCACGAGTTCCAATCCATCACCGGTGTCGTCGAAGACGCGACAGACATCATCCTGAACCTGAAGCAGGTTCCCTTCAAGCTGAACGGCGAAGGTCCAAAGGCGCTGTATCTGCGCGCCGACCAGCCAGGCGTGATCACCTCGGGCATGATCGAGGCCGATGGTGATGTGGAGATCCTGGATAGGGACGTCTACATCGCGACCGTGAGCGAAGGCGGCAAGTTGGATATGGAAATGCGTCTCAAGCGCGGGCGAGGTTATATCTCCGCCGACAAGAACTTCGACTCCGATCTGGGAATCGGATTTATTCCCGTAGACTCGGTCCATTCGCCGGTGCGCAAGGTAAATTACACGGTGGATGCGGCTCGTCTGGGTCAGATTACCGATTATGACAAGCTGACCCTGGAAGTCTGGACGAATGGCTCAGTTCTGCCCGCCGATTCGCTGGGCCTGGCCGCTAAGCTGCTCAAAGATCACATGAGCATCTTCATCAACTTCGAGGAAGAGATTGAAGCTGAGCATGCGGCGGATGAAGGCCGTTTGCTGATGCGCAATGAAAATCTCAATCGCTCGGTGGAAGAGCTTGAATTAAGTGTGCGCAGCTACAACTGCCTGAAGAACGCGAACATTCAGACCATCGGCGAACTGGTGCAGAAGACCGAACCGGAAATGCTGAAGACCAAGAACTTCGGGCGCAAGTCTTTGAACGAGATCAAGGAAATTCTCGCTCAGATGGGCTTATCGCTCGGCATGAAGATCGACGAGCAAGGCAATGCTGTTCCCGGCCCGACGAGCGTGCTTCCGGCGGCGACTTTGGCTGCAAGCTATAGCCGGTTCGACGACGAAGACGAAGACGATGAGGATCTCGAAGGAGTGGATATCCCGCTTCAATCGGAGCCGGAGAATTTCTAAAGCATTTTTCCTGATGGTGTAGGAGGAGAAACAGCTCCTGACGTGGCCATTCCTCAATGAATGGCCACACATAGCAAATCTTGCCACACCGCGGTATCAGGAAAAATGCATTCATTGGCAGGCAGTTGGAGAGTGGCCGGGTTTCTGGCAAGTGGTTCTCTGTTCCCGGTCACGCTCACTCGCAAGGAAAGAGATAGGTCATGCGCCATCGCAATGCAGGATACAAACTGGGAAGAAACACGAGTCACCGCCGCGCATTGCTGCGCAACCTGGTGACCTCGATTCTCCTTGAGGACCGGGTTGAGACCACAATTACCAAGGCTAAGGCAGCCCGTCCCCATGTGGAAAAACTGATTACGCTGGGCAAGAAAGGCGATCTGCATTCGCGCCGGCAGGCACTCTCATACCTGCAAACGCGCGAGGCGGTTTCCCGGCTTTTTGACACCGTAGCCCCGCGCTATGGCGAGCGTAACGGAGGTTATTTGCGCATCGTACGTACCGGTTTCCAAAAGGGCGACGGCGCCGAAAAAGCCTTTATCGAACTGCTTGGGGCCGAGCAGGAGCTTGACGAGAAGCGTCAGAAGCGTGCTGAAGCGCGCGCCAAGCGCCGCGCGGAGGTTGACCAGGCGATGTCTGAGCAGCCGCCGGCTGAGAGCGCAGACGGCGAAAAAAGCTAATTATCTAAGGCTTTGGCGGCGTGGGCGGCGGTGGAGCAGGTTGGGTTTCCTCCTGCCCGGCGCTTGGCTGGGGAGCTGAACCTGGTGCAGGTGGAGACGCCGGGACCAGGTTACCGGCATCGAATTTAGGAATGCCGAAGTGACCGCGCAGGTGAAGCAGATCCAGCGGACTGAGATCGCCGGTGATTGTGATCAAATCTATATCTCTGGCGCCCACCAACAACACCGCCATTCCTGTGACGTCCATGTGGGCGAAACTGATCCAAAGATCGGTCTCGCTGGGGCTGAACGGATCGCCTTTGGGGTGGGCAGTGACCATGTGCTTCCATCCCGTGGCATCATATTGCGCACGAACTGTTGCGAGCGTCGCCGGATCGTAAAGTCCGGGGGCGGAGAAATGAAAGCTGTGCACTGAGATAGCGTCCAGCTTGTTGACCGCGCGCTGCGTATCCTGGTCCTCATTGTCCATGAAGTTGCTGGCGAACCGCAGCATCGATCGATCTAACGTGAAGTTAGTGTGAAAAGTGGCATGCTGCCCGAGCGCTTCGATACTTGGAGGCGCCCATCCTGGAGGTTCGGAGCCTGGCTGCTGCGCCGTCTGGGCAAACAGTGCCAAAGACGCATTAAGCAGCAGGACCGGCAACAGCTTAGTCCATGAGCGGGGCATAGCTATTCGGACGCGCCGGCCGCAAAAAAGTTGTACAAATCCGGGGAGCTCCGGCCCGGGAGATCGGCAGTTCCGATCTCCCGCGCAAAAGCTATAGCGTTTTCACGAATTCGCCGTCCACGCTTTGTTCTGTGCCGTGATTGCTTGGTTTCTCTTTCGTCCCGAGGCCACGCGCTATTTCGCGGCCGGCGAATCGAATCAATGTAACTCAAGGATCAGTTACTCCGGGACTGGCCGCAATCCGAACTAGGTGAAAAGGTTTGAGCATCCGCGTGCGATCATTGGGATCAAACGTCCAATAGATGGACATAGAGCCGGATGGAGGCGAAACCTGGAAGGTACCGTTGGGCCCGAGGCTCCGCCCCATCCCATGCCGCCCTCCTGGGTGGTTGGAATGTCATACCTCCCCTTCGGCTTGGTCATCGGTTTTACTATCACTGCGCTACCCTATCTTCTTACCAAATCCGGGATTGGTTTGGACCGCGTGGCCGTGGTAAGCGCGACGGTAATGTCGCCCACCGCGTGGGGCTTTCTACTCAATCCTGTTTTAGACACCGGCTTCACCCGGCGAACGTACTGTTGGATCACAATAGCGATCGCGGGGATGTCAATCGCCCTGGCGCTTTCTGCACTCTCGCCTCATCACCTCGGCTTGGTGACGGTGCTCCTGCTGGCAGGCGAGCTCTGCATGGTGCTGTTTGGTTCCGCCGTCGGCGGCTGGACTGCTGAATTCGTTCCCGAATCTGCCCGCGGAGCAGTCGGTGGATGGACCAACGTCGCCAATCTAGGAGGCGGAGCGCTGGGATCGATGGCGGTGATGTGGTTGTCGGCGCATCTTTCAGGGCCTTGGCTTGGATTGGGCATGATGCTGGCGATTCTCGTCTCCGCCACCCCGCTGTTGTTTTTTCCTCCGGCGCGAGCGTCCTACTTTGCGTTGCGGCAGGTCTTTTCCGCGTCTATCCGCGCCACTTGGCACGCCTGCAAGAGCCGGGAATGCCTGGTGGGCTTTGCCTTGTTTTTAGCGCCCGCCAGTTCGGTTGCTGCTATTAACCTCTTCTCCGGATTGGGAAAGGATTTCAATACCAGCCCGGCGACTGTGATTGCGGTTACGGGCGGAGGTTGCGCCATCAGCGCGTCGATCGGCTCGCTGCTTGGCGGCTTTGCATCGGGACGCCTTCCCCGCGGATATGTCTACCTCGCCGCGGGCTTGGCGGCGGGGTTGTGTGCGCTGACACTTGCCTTTCTACCGCATACCCGGGCAGCGTTCATCTGGGGCGTGTTGCTCTACAACTGCTTCGCCGGAATCACTTATGCAGCTTTCACTGCGTTGGGGCTGGAGCTTGTAGGGCATAAAAGCGCGGTGGCAAGCACGCAATTGGGTCTATTTGCCGCTTCTACAAATGCCGCGATCGATCTCATGACCTGGGCGGACGGCCGGGGATATCACTTCTTCGGCGTGCGGGGCCTGTTATCCGTGGACGGCCTGGCGGCGGTCGCGACCGCAATCCCACTGCTGTTTCTTGTTCACTGGCAGCTCCGCAGGGAAAGAGCGGCGGAAGCTGTCGCGGCTTAGCGGTTATTCGACGTGGTAGTTGGGGGCTTCGCGGGTGATGATTACATCGTGAACGTGGCTCTCCCGCAGGCCGGCATTGGAGATGCGAATGAAACGTGACTTCTCCTGCAGTTCCTGAATGCTGCCGCAGCCGAGATAACCCATGCCGGAGCGCAGGCCCCCTACCAGTTGATAGACCATCGATTCCAGCGGGCCGCGATGGGGCACCCGCCCTTCTATACCTTCGGGCACGAACTTGGCTAGACGGTTCTGGCCATTGCGCTCGCGGGCGACCACGCCTTCGGCTGAAACTTGATCCTCGATGTCGTCCTTGCCTTGGAAGTATCGTTCTCCGGAGCCTTGCGCCATGGCGGAGAGCGAGCCCATCCCTCGATAGGCTTTGAAGCTACGGCCCTGGTACAGGATGGTTTCGCCGGGACTCTCATCGACTCCGGCAAAAAGCGAGCCGATCATCACCACGCTTGCGCCGGCGGCGATCGCCTTGGTGACATCGCCCGAGTATTTGATGCCGCCATCGGCGACCACAGGGATGTTGCGCTCGCGAGCGGCCCGGTAGCATTCGCTGATGGCGGTGATCTGGGGCATTCCCGCCCCGGTGACCATGCGCGTGGTACAGATCGATCCCGGACCGATGCCCACCTTGACGGTATCCACGCCGGCATCGATGAGCGCCTTGGCGCCTTCGTAGGTAGCGACGTTGCCGGCCATGAGTGCGACTTGAGGGAAATGTTGCTTGATGGCGCGAACGGCGTCTAATACGCGCGAGGTGTGCCCGTGCGCCGAATCGATGGAGAGGACATCCACGCGGAAGCGCACCAGTTCGTGAGCGCGTTCCAGAAAATCCCCCGTCGCTCCGATGGCGGCCCCGGCGCGCAGCCGCCCCTGCTCGTCCTTGGCCGCGTTGGGATATTTCAATTTTTTCTGAATGTCCTTTACAGTGATCAGGCCTTTCAGCTCGTAATCGCCGTTCACCACCAGGAGCTTCTCGACCCGGTGCTGGTGCAGGATTTTCTCCGCGTTCTCCAGAGTCGTACCTACGGGAACGGTGATCAGATTGTCCTTGGTCATGACCTCGCCGATGGGGATATCGGTGCGCGTCTCAAAGCGCAGGTCGCGGTTGGTCAGAATGCCGACCAGCCTTTTGCCCTGGGTTACCGGAACGCCTGAGATCTTGTAGCGGCGCATCACATCCAGGGCATCGGAGATAAGCTGTTCGGGCCCAATGGTCACCGGATCGACGATCATCCCGCTTTCCGAGCGCTTGACCTTGTCGACTTCGCTGGCCTGCTGCTCGATCGAAAGATTGCGATGAATGATGCCGAGCCCTCCCTGCTGCGCCATGGCGATGGCCAGGCGCGACTCCGTCACCGTATCCATAGCGGCAGACAGCAGGGGCGTATTGAGGGCAATCGATTGCGTGAGCCGAGTCTGGGTGCTGACCTGAGCGGGAACCACATCACTGTATGCGGGCACAAGCAGGACGTCGTCGAAGGTGAGAGCTTCCGTTACCGGTGTCTGAATCATAGGGAGAGCGATTGGACCATATTCACTGTTCTTATCACAGCTCCTGCCTATTGCAACCCTGAGGCGCGATTCTTGCGATCCTGAAACTGCGCCAACTGCGAGCTATCTTCCGCGGCTGTGAGCGATTTCTGCTTATTGTAAAGCGTAGTAAGATCTTTCCTCCGCGGTTGAGTGTAATGCGCCTGCTTCAACCGCTTGGGGGTGTTTTGCCCTTCTCTTAGGGCCGTTGAATTCCACATCCGATAGGCGTATTCTAAAGATGGCAGACGAGTTTGTCCTTTTGCTCGCCCTTGGGTACACAGGGGAGAACGCGGAGAAATGAGTGGGCGAAAGCCCACTTTTCTTTTGAACGGGGAAACGCGGCCGGGCGGCTAGTCTCCCGTTCGAATTGGCGATTATGGCATTGAGTCTGGAGCAAATCCGTCGCGCTGCGGACCGGGTGGCGGCCTCCCACGGCCTGGATATCGTAGACATCGAGTTCCTCGGGGGCAGCAAGCATCGTGTGCTGCGCATCTTTATCGAAAGAAATCGGCAGGAGCGCGCCAAGCGGGCGGAAGAGGCCAGGGCTGCGGCTTTTTTGAGTCCGGAGGCGATTGGCGGTGAGGACGCGTTCCAAAGGCTGATGGGCGACGAGGGCGCCGCGCTCGATCAGGCGGCTTGGGTCACTCATGAAGATTGCGAGCGCTTCAGCCGTGACTTTGGAGCTGTTCTGGATGTGGAGGATCTGGTTCCGGGTTCGGACTATACGTTAGAAGTTTCCTCGCCCGGTTTGGATCGCAGGCTTACAACTCCGGGAGATTTTGAGCGGTTTCGCAATAGCTTAGTGAAAGTGCAGACCTTCTCGCCGCTCGCGGGCAACCGTCATTGGCAAGGCAGGCTGATAGAGGTAAAGCCCGGCGGGATAATGCTCGAACTCACCGCCGGAGATAAACGCAGCAAACGAAAGATGCCGGCGGAGCAGACGCTCGAGATTGGGTTTGACAATATTGAAAAAGTCAATCTGGCGCCCGAGTTCTGAGATAGGGGCTTTTCGCGAACCAAGATGCCGGACCGAGACTAAGATACCGGACCAAAGATAAAAGACAACTGGGAAGATCTCACAAGCGAGAGAAACTATGGCGAGCGTGTTGTATCAGAGTATCGAGGCCTTAAGCCGGGACAAGGGAATTGATCCGCAGATCGTTGTGACAGCGGTGGAAGATGCCATCGCGCTGGCGACTCGTAAGTACTATAAAACGCAAGAGAATATGCGGGCGGAGTTGGATCGCGAATCGGGCGAGATCCGGGCTTATGTATATAAAACGGTGGTCGAGGGTTCTGAACAATTGGAAGATTCAATCAATCAGATTACGCTGGACGACGCCCGGACCTTGGCTCCGGAGGTGGAAATCGGCGGCGAGATCCGATACTACAAGCCGACTGACGTGCTGGGCCGTATCGCCGCGCAGATGGCTAAGCAGGTCATCTTTCAAAAGGTGCGAGAGGCGGAGCGGGATACCGTTTACAACGAATATGCGCATCGCTTGGGTGAAGTGCTGAACGCCACCGTGAAGCGCATTGAGTTACAGGATGTAATCTTCGATCTCGGCAAAGCCGAAGCGCGCATGCCCAAACGCGAGCAGTCGCGGTTAGAGCAATTTGCCATTGGGGAGCGCGTGCGGGTGGTGCTGCAAAGGGTGGATCGCGCATCCAAGGGGCCTCAGGTCATTGTCTCCCGGGCCGTTCCGGAGCTGGTTCAGAGCTTGTTCCAGAGCGAAGTGCCGGAGATCTACGACAATACCGTCGTGATCCGGGCCATTGCCCGCGAGGCGGGGGAACGCACCAAGATCGCGGTGATGTCGCGCGACAAGGATGTGGACCCGGTGGGCGCCTGTGTCGGCATGAAGGGCATGCGGGTGCAGTCCATCATTCGCGAACTGCGCGGCGAGAAGATCGACATCATAGAATTCAGCGACGAGATCACGACTTTCGCGGAGAAGGCTCTGCAGCCGGCGAAAGTGAGCCGGGTGAGCATTACCGATCTTGGCGACAAGCAGATCGAAGTGATTGTGGACGATTCGCAACTCTCGCTGGCCATCGGCAAGAAGGGCCAGAATGTGCGGTTGGCGGCTAAGCTTCTGGGTTGGAAGATCGATATCAAGAGCGAGGAAGAGAAGCGGCAGGAAGTGGAGCAGCAGATTGCGGCGATGAGCGGCGGACCGTCTACTCCGATCGAGCAGGTTACCGAGTTGGGCGAGCAGATTATTCAGAAGCTGGTAGTCGCCGGCATCACCACAGTCGAGGCTTTGGCCGACATGACGCCGGAACAATTGGAAGAGATTCCCGGTATCGGAGAGAAGACATTGGAGAAGATCAGCGTGGCAGTGCGGCACTATTTCGGCGAATACGAGCCTGGAGAGGAGCGCTCGCCGGCCGCGGGCGCCGAGGGTGCTCCGGCTTCGGACGCGGCAGAGCAACTGGCCGCGGCTGAAGATAAATTGGCGGCGCAGTCGGAAGAAGAGA
The DNA here is from genome assembly GCA_963803615.1 of uncultured Acidobacteriaceae bacterium. Lineage (GTDB taxonomy): Bacteria > Acidobacteriota > Terriglobia > Terriglobales > Acidobacteriaceae > PALSA-350. Next base: position 88,234 of record CAWDNI010000063.1, on the reverse strand, counting down.
TCGATGCTCTTAAAGTGAACGAGAGCGACGGAGAAGACGTCTCGGCCGGCAAAGATGGCTCAGGACCAGTTCATGACGATATCGCCGCGGAGCGTATGGAAGAGCTTACGGAATCCGGCAAGGATGTAGGTGAGATCGGCGTGCTCGATGTAGCGCCCGGCCAACAGGATACTAGTCATAAGCTTGAGGAAAATGGACCCGAAGACGCCGGGCAGCCGAAGGTAGATGAAAGTGGCTTGTAAATGCGGCGCTGCCCCGGTTTCGGGTGGCGCACATTCCCCGGTTTCAGAGGATAATAAGAAGACGAGATTTCAATGCCCCAGCCATGAGGTTGCTATGGAGACCTGAGGTACGGCTGAGCTAGTTGCACATAAAAGGAACGGATGAGCAAAGTTCGAATCAACGATTTAGCGCGCGAACTGGAAGTAAAGAGCAGGGCTATTCTCGATGCCTTGAATGACGTCGGCGTGACTGAGAAAAAGACCCATTCCAGCTCGCTCGAGCTGGACGAAGCAGAGCGCGTGCGCGCCTACTTTCATCGCCCCGGTAAGAATGGTGCCGGCTCGGCAGTCCGCGAAAGCGAGCAGAAGCCTAAGATCGACTGGTCTCGCGTATCCAAGCCAGGCGACGTGCTGAAAGCCATTCAACAGAGAAAAGACGAGGCCGCCGCTGAGTCACAGCGCAAGGTTGCACCGCCGGCGGCGCAGCCGCGTCCGGTGGCAGGCAGCCCAGCCGTAGCTCACAGCCCGGCTGCGCCCCCGGCGCAACGCCCGGTAGCCGCGTCTTCTTCTCCGTCAACGCCTGCTGCGGCTGCGCAGATTGCCACACCCAGCCAAGGCTCGCAGCAATCCAGCCAAGCGCCGCAAGGCCAGCAAAGATCTGTGGCAGCCGCGCCCGGTCAGGGTCTCTCCGATCAGGGTGCTGCGCGCCGTCCTGCGCCGCCGGCGCCGAGGAAAATTGTGCCCCAGCCGCGCCAGGAGCCAAGAATTGTAGTTGCGGCTCCCCCTCCAGCCCCAGCTATCGCCGCGAAGCCTCCCGCAGGGCCTGTGGTGGCTAAACCCCCAGTTCAGGCCCAGAGTTCCATTCATGCGGCAGCTCCGAGCGCGGAATCCCGGCAACCGGTGCAATCCGGTTCTCAGCCTGGGCATGGAACGCATCCCGCTCCGGCGGCCGCTAATGTAAATTTGTCTGCCGTGCCTCAGCCCCCCCTGCGTTCGGCAGCCCCCCCAGCTTCGGCAGCGACGGATGGGCCCGGAGAGCAAGGGACGCTTGCGGCAGCGAGCGAGCAATCTCCTGCTTCTGCAAGCGCGGAAGCGCCATCGAGCAGTCTACCGGTACCGAGCCCTGCGCCTCCTCCGCGCCGCGTAATCATGCCGCAGACTGGACCGCGGCCCGTCTATACAGCTCCGCCGCCTCCTCCAACGCCGGTCGCAGCTCGTCCAACGTCAGCTCCGCCTGGAGTCCTGCAGCGGGGGCGGCCAATTTTCGATCGGGGAAGACCCGGCGGGGGACCAAGCGCCGGAGGACCCGGATTTGGGCAGCGTGCTCCGCAAGGCGGCGCTCCGGGCACTCGCCGGCCAATGCATCCCACGCGGACGCAGCCCGCAGGCAGCCCTGCCGGTCCGGGTGGCCGGCCTGGTTTTGGCGCTCGTCCCGGCTTTGGCAGCCCTCGTCCTGGAGCAGGCGGCGCGGGATTGATGCCGGCCCCTGGAGAAGCGCCGCGGCCGCAGCGGCCCGGCCCTCAACAGCGCCGGGGACGCCAGCAATATCCTAAGACCAAGGAAGGACCGATGAAGGGCTTTGCTCCGCCGCCGCGTTTTGGCGGAGCACAGATTCCCCAGGAGCCGGTCCCGATCACCCGGTCTATTACCGTCACTGAAGGCATCAGCGTAAAGGACTTGGCGGAAAAACTGGGAGTTCGGGGCAAAGATTTGATTGCGACCCTGCTCATGCGAGGCGTATTCGTCACCGTCAATCAATCTCTCGATGCCGAGTTGGTGAAGGATGTGGCAGCCCAGTTTGGGGCCGGCACGCAAGTCATCACCTTCGAAGACGAAATGGCCAATGAGGCGCTGGAAAGCCTTATGAGCCAGGAAAACGTCAACGAGATCGAAGTAACCCGTCCTCCGGTAGTCACGGTGATGGGCCATGTCGATCACGGCAAGACATCGTTATTGGACGCTATTCGCGAGACCGATGTCGCCGCCGGCGAAGCGGGCGGGATTACCCAGCACATCGGGGCCTACAAGGTCCGCATCGCCAAGCCGGACTCACCCGCATTTGGCCGGGAGATCGTCTTTCTCGACACGCCGGGTCACGAAGCCTTCACCCGTATGCGCGCGCGCGGAGCTAAGGTAACAGACATTGTAGTGATTGTGGTCGCGGCGGATGACGGCGTCATGCCTCAGACGCTGGAAGCGGTGGATCATGCTAAGGCGGCCGGCGTGCCCATGATCGTAGCTGTCAATAAGATCGATAAGCCGGATGCGCAGCCGGATCGCGTGAAGCAGCAGTTAGGAGACCGCGGGCTGGTGCCCGAGGCTTGGGGCGGTTCGACTGTCTTTGTCGATGTATCGGCGAAGAAGAGGATCAATCTCGATCTGCTGCTCGAAATGGTCTGCCTGGTGGCCGATTTGGGCAACCTGAAGGCCACCCCGGACCGTCCCGCGGTGGGAACAACGATTGAGGCAAAACTGGACCGCGGACGCGGAGCAGTCGCTACGGTCCTGGTGCAGAACGGCACACTGCATGGTGGTGACAGCTTCATCATGGGCAACACCTTCGGCAAGGTGCGCGCCATGTTCGATGATCGAGGCCGCGCGGTTCAGGAAGCAGGGCCATCGACGCCGGTCGAGATCCTCGGACTGGAGGGCATGCCGGATGCGGGCGATACGTTCCTGGTGGTTGCGGATCGCGATAAAGCGAAGGGCATCGCGCAGTACCGCAAGATGAAAGAGCGTGAATCGCAATTGGCGAAGTCGTCGCGCGTCTCACTCGAGGGTCTGGCGGAGCAGATCAAGCAGGCCGGGGTTAAGGAACTGCCGCTGATACTGAAAGGCGACGTGACCGGTTCGGTGGAAGTGCTGGCCGACTCGCTGCAGAAGATGTCGACCGAAAAGGTTCGCATCAAAGTGCTGCACACCGGGGTGGGCGCGATTACGGAAAGTGACATCCTGCTGGCTTCGGCATCCAATGCGATCGTCATTGGATTCAATGTGCGTCCGGAACGCAAGGCTGCGGATTTGGCCGAGCAGGATGGAGTGCAAATTCGGCTGCATTCGATTATTTACGAATTGCAGGATGAGATCAGGCGGGCAATGCTAGGGCTTCTTGAGCCGACGATCAAGGAGACTCCGCAAGGCCGGGCACAGGTCCTGGAGGTATTCCGGATTCCTAAGGTGGGTACGATTGCCGGGTGCCGCGTAACCGACGGTTCGATCAAGCGCGACGCGGAAATTCGTCTGGTGCGCGATGGAACCCAAGTCTACAAAGGTAAGCTGGCCTCGCTCAAGCGCTTCAAGGACGATGCCCGTGAGGTCACCAATGGCATGGAGTGCGGCATTGGAATCGCAAACTTCAATGACGTGAAGGTCGGCGACGCCATCGAAGCATTCGTAACCGAGCGGGTGGCTGCGGAGTTGACGGCGCAGTAGGTTAACAGGGGTCGGGGATCGGAAAAAGATCCCCTTGATCCTCTGCCTCCCTTATCGATGATTCCTGACCCTGATCCCTGTTATGGACCTCGATCCGATCCAAGCCGCGCTCCGTGAGCAGCAGTTGGACGGCTGGCTCTTCTACGATCACCATCACCGTGATCCCATCGCCTATCGCATTCTAGGCTTAAGCTCATCGCTTCACGTTACGCGGCGCTGGTACTACCTGATTCCCGCCGAGGGCGATCCCCGCAAGCTGGTGCATCGCGTTGAACAATCCAGGCTGGACGGACTTCCCGGAGCCAAGCACGTCTACTCCTCCTGGCAGGAACTGGAGCGGGAACTCGCTGCCATCCTCGCCTCCTCAAAGAGGATTGCAATGCAATACTCTCCTCGAAACGCAATCATGTATGTCTCTCTTGTGGATGCGGGAACTATTGAGTTGTTGCGTGAAATGGGCAAAACGATCGTAAGTTCCGCCGACCTGGTAAGCCGGTTCGAAGCAGCGTTGACGCCGGAGCAGATTGCCTCGCACTACAGCGCACAGCGGAAGATCGACGAAATACTGTCCGGCGCCTGGAAGGAGATCGCCGCGCGCCTGCGCCCTCCCAGCTTGACTCACGGCGAAAGTGGGGTCAGCGAATACGGCATGGTTGTCTGGTTGCAGGAGGCGCTGCGGCGGGTGGGACTGCTGTGGGAACACGGGCCTAATGTCTCGGTCAATGCGAACAGCTCGGACTCGCACTACGAACCGGCAGCGCACTCCGCCAAGGCGATCCGCCAAGGCGATTTCGTGCTTATCGATATCTGGGGGCGCGAGGACCAGCCCGGCAGTTGCTTCTATGACATCACCTGGACAGGTGTCGTTGGACGCGAGCCAAGGGATGACGAGCGGCGGGTCTTTGATACGGTAGTCCGAGCCCGGAATACGGCAATCAAGCTGGTAGAGGATGCCTTTTGTTCGAACAAGCCGATCTCGGGGTGGCAGGCCGACGATGCCGCTCGCGATGTCATCCGCGGGGCAGGACTTGGCCAATACTTCACCCATCGCACCGGCCACAATATCGCCGCTGAACTACACGGCAACGGCGCGAACCTCGACAATCTGGAGACGCACGATGAGCGGCAGATTCTTCCCTTCACCTGTTTCTCGGTGGAACCGGGAGTCTATCTGCCCGAATTCGGCGTTCGCAGCGAGGTCAACATGATGACTGAGCCGGGCAAGGCGATGATTACCGGACGGATACAAAGCGACTTAGTGCGGATCTGATAAACTGACCGCACTTGCTAGCTCCCCCAGCCAATTCTTCGAATTCAGCGCAAGCGACGAAAGGCCTGACTAAGCGCATCATCCAGCTGGACGGTTCGGATCTGATAAACTGACCGCACTTGCTAGCTCCCCCAGCCAATTTTTCGAATTCAGCGCAAGCGACGAAAGGCCTGACTAAGCGCATCGTCCAGCTGGACGGCCTTAGGGCAATTGCTGTCGCGGCAGTCTTTATCCAGCACATGTTCGAAGTCAAATTGCTGTGGATGGGCGTTGATCTCTTCTTTGTTCTTTCCGGCTTTCTGATTACCGGCATTCTTCTTGACCAGCGAAGTAAGAGCCTGGGTGGATACTTCACGCACTTTTATAGCCGTCGTGCCCGGCGTATCCTCCCGCCTTACCTTTTATTCCTATGTATTGGTCTGGTTCTTTACGGTACCTGGTGGTTAAATCGCTGGTATTTGTACGCGTTTCTGATGAATGTTATTCTCGCCACCCACGTCGGGACACCTGCAGCATTCGGACCTCTGTGGTCTCTGGCTGTCGAGGAGCAGTTCTACTTCGTCTGGCCTCTCGCAGTCTACTTCTTGAGCGAGTCGCTCCTATTCCGCCTCGCCGCCGTTCTGCTCATTGTGGCGCCCGTCCTACGATGGCTTTGCACGCCACTGTTCTCCAGTCATTTTGCGATCTATGCTCTCACGCCTTTCCGCATGGATACGCTTGCGGCCGGCGCCCTGATAGCGATTGTGTGGCGCAAGCATCGGGATAAGGTCGAACATTTCGGCCGATACGGCTTACTTATCTCCGCAGTGGCCGTCCTCGCGCTCGTCGTTTGCTCCCGAATATTTGGACTCTCGACCTTCAGCAATACACCGGCCGGGAACGTATGGATTTATGAGTTCAGCCTCTTGACCTGTACCGGAGCATTTCTATGGGCTTTGAGCGGGCGAAGAGTGCGATTGCTCACGCTGCGGCCACTCGTATACCTCGGGAGGATCAGCTACTCCGTTTACCTGATTCAAGTCGCGGTGATTGTGGAAGTAGAAGGGTATTTGCACACCAAGTTCGCCATTGCTTCGGCGGCTGCGGCCATAACGATCATCTATGCCGCGCTGTCTTGGCATTTTCTTGAAAAGCCAATCCTCACAAGGTAATCTTCATCGCAATCCCGTAACTGAGGGCCCACGTCTGGTCCTGACATCCATAGTCCCTGTATATTCTTGAGAGATGGCGCAGAGAGCAGAAGCAATAAAAAAGGCAGCCGCGGCGAAGTCGAATGGCTTGGGGTATATGGCCACGATCGCCGGCTGGCTGATTCCGGGAGCAGGCCACTTGCTGCTCAAACGTTGGGGGCGGGGGATTCTGATCCTGCTCTCGATCACGGCGATGTTCGTGCTGGGCATTATGATGCAAGGCAAGCTCTACGTGCCCAATACGGCGGACCTGCTGGACATGCTGGGTTTTCTCGGTGATTTGGGGACGGGCCTCTTATATTTTATTGGCCACGGTATGGGACTTGGCCAGGCTCCGGTGCAGGTCGTCACCGCCGATTATGGCGCGAAATTCATTGTGGTCGCGGGCCTGCTAAACCTGATCTCCGCAGTGGACGCCCACAATATCGCTGTGGGGAGAAAGGCATGATCTTAGCGCCTTCTCATTTCACCGCGGTAATTTTATTCGCCGGTTTCACTTCCGTTATTTTCGGCATAACCCAGCGGACAACGCCCAAAGCCATGGTTCGCTATGGCATTTATTGTTTTGTGCTCTTCCTTGGGGCCGTGATCGTGGCGAGCTGGCTTATGTATTTCATACGGCGTTAAGTTTCTTTCAGATCTTTGGCTGCTCGTTCTCGTCCCAAACCATTGCATCGAAAGTATGTCTGATAGTGAAACCGTGGCGGTGATAAAGCGCAACCGCGTTTGCGTTCTCTTTGGTGACAGTAAGGGTCAGAGCCTGGAAACGGCGATTCCTGAGCTCCCGGGAGCATTCCGTGAGAAGCCACGCGCCCAAGCCACGATGCCTATAGCGCTGGCCTACACAGATTTGAGTAACGTGAGCCACCTCTTCGCGCACCCGGGAACAAAGCAGGACCCCGGCGAGCTCATCGCGGTTGCGATCCACCAGCACGCGAGAAGCGGCTGGATCGAAAAGGCCGCAGCCGGGGAAGCGGACAATATTGTGCAGGAAGCGAAGAGAGCCTGATACTGACCGGTACTGGTCGTTGATGAAGCTGTCCAGGTGACCCTGGTAGGCTTGCGAAATCAGACGGCCGGCGGCGGCAAAGTCATTGTCCTGCCAAGCGCGCAAATCCAGATCGCCCGTTTGCCGGCCTAGCGGATTTTCACTCAGGTCCGGCAAAGCCAGATCCAGCTCCATGAAGAGTCTTTCGTAGCTCCGGAATCCTGCGCCAATCAAGGTTCCCGTGTGAGTTCCATGTGGGTGCAACAGCAGTTGCGATTCGATCCGGTCGATGCCCGGGGAGTGTTGCAGCAGCTCCACGAGGTGTTCCAGCAGACTGCGTTCAACGTCCGCAGCGGACTCCGGGTTGGTGGCCGACGGGAGCGCGAAAACATCGCCCACCACCGCCTTATTGCCTTCGTAGACACAGAAGACATAGCCGCGGACGCGTCCGTTCTCCAGCGCGACGTAACCAGGCAGTACGCGCGAGTCGAGGTACTGAAGCAGAAGATTGGCCGATGCACGAAAATCCCAGCGAAGGCGCTCGCTCCAGACGTGACTCTCCGCCTCCAGAACCGGCTTGAGATTGCCGGCGGAGAAGTGGCGCAGATCGAGAATTTCTAATTGAACCGCTGGCGTCATTCCGCTCAAGTCAAGCCGTCTGGTCTCAAATACAAGTAGCCGAGATGCCAGGAGGGTTTGGAGTGGAGTGTACGGCAGAAGACCGCATTATGGAAAGCGGTCCGGCGGAAAGCACTCTATTGCTTCGCGAAGACCTGATAAACAGCAAGGTTTTGTGCCGGATAAGAGAAGAGCGGTTCGTAGGATCGTCCAGCGAGGAGATGGGGCAGGTCAGGGGTGAAGGGCTCCCGCGTGACCAGGATATGCTGCTCCGGCGGAATGCCGTCCTTGTCGTAGTCGTCGACCCGGCGGTCGCGGTAGAAGGAGAGCCCATACTCTGCATCGCGGCGCACCCGGTAAACGGCGACCTGCTCTCCCGGCTTGGCAATCTGGCTGATGATTGAGGCCAGCGGCCGGGCGGAGTACGCGGCGTCCAACAAGCGGATGTTCTTTTTCGTCGCGGAAATGGCGGGAATGCCAAAAAAGGGGCCCACGCCAAAGACAAAAAACAGCATCATGACCATAGGGATAATCGTGGCGAGGCGCAGCCGCGCCACTCCAAAGCGGGCCACGATTACCAGGATAAGCAGAACGGAAGCAGCGCCGCTCAAGCCTGCGGAGAAAAGAATACTTGCGGGTGGAATCGCTCCAGGATGTCCAATATGCCACGGCACTAGCAGCACTATGAAGACAGTTAAGCCGGTCAGCAGAGCGTGCAGGATAAGCAGCCAGGGACTAAGTCCCTTAAGGCGAATACGGTTGATATAGTCGCCGGTCAGAATGGTCAGGGGCGGAATAGCCGGCAGGATATAGCCAGGAAGCTTGGAGCGGGAGAGAGAGAAAAATATGATTGGAAAAAGCGCGAAGAGGACGAGGAACTCCGGGAAAGCGTCACCCCAGCGCGTGTGGCCAACATAGTGGTGCTTGGAGCGGCGCGCCCGCCACTCCGCGATGGAGTGCTGAATCGCCTCTGCCAGCGCGCGCATAGCGACGACAGTCCATGGCATAAGAGCGAGCAGCGTGATGGGAAAGTAGTACCAGTGGGAGTGGTTGTGCAGGTAGCGATCGGTGGCGAATCTTTCAAGATTGTGCTGCAGCAGGAAGACCCGGAAAAAGCTGGGATTGCGGCGTTGCACGGCGATATACCAGGGCAACACCATCGCAAGATAAAGGACAACGCCCGGGATCCAGACGGTTCGTCGCAGCAAAGACCACTCCCGGCGTAAGGCGGCGAAGGTGAGGATGATGGCGATTGCCAGAAAGGGAGCGACCGGACCTTTGGCCAGCGTGGCGGCCCCGACAAAGAAATAGAGGTCGAAGAGCCAAAACTTACTATCTGTTTCGTACCAGGCGTACCAGCCGAGCATGCCGATACAGAAGGGAGCGGCAAGCTGCATATCGGTGGATGCACCGCGGGCAAAGCTCAGGATACCCGCGCAGGAGGCGGTAATCAGTGCGGCGTCGAGCTGGCCGCCGGGCCGGAAACGGCGGATATGGAGATAGATCAAGGCGACGAGAATGAAGGCAAAACTGGCTGAGGGGAGCCGCGCGGACCAGTCGTGAACGCCGAACTCGCGGAAGGCGAGCATGGCGCGCCAATAATAGAGCGCCGGTTTCTCCAGCCACGGATGACCCCATAGATACGGCGTGACATAATCGTGCCGGGCCAGCATTTCGCGGGCTACCTGCGCATAGCGGGGCTCGTCTGCCCCTACCAGGCCGAGACCGTCTCCGCCGAAAATTGGAACAAGACCGTAGAACAAAAAAAATGCCGTCGTGACGAAGAGGATGGCACCCTCGATGGCGTCACGCGACGACGGCCAGCGGGATATCAGTATCTGCTGAAATTTGCCCGGCGGGTAAACCTGACGAGGCGGGCCTGGGATTACCTTTCTCTCAGCCATTCGTTCGGTCTGCTGCGGGCATTACCCCACAGCCCTTCGGGACAAGGCTATCAGATTGAGGGTGCAACCTTTTTTGATCGGGTTGGACATCAGGCGCCTCCGGGAGCGGTTTTGCGGCGCTTCTCCACGCGTCCGAGCAACTCGTCTATGCGCAATTTGAGGTGCTTTGATTTGTCGATCTGGAAGCTGAGGTCAGGCACATGGCGAACCCCCATCCGCTCCAGCAACTCATGGCGGATGAATCCCCGGGCCGCGGTAAGGGCATCGAGTGTCCGCTGTTCCTCGGCTTCGCCGCCATCGACGGCGATGTAGACACGAGCAGACTTGCCTCCAGGGTTGAGAACCACTTCACTCACATAGGCGAAGCTGATGCGGGGATCGGAGAGTTCACCCTGAATCATGGTGCTTATCTCCTCGCGCAGCGTTTCCGCGACTCGATCCCGATGGTACTTGCGTGTCCTAGGTTCCGGCATAATGCATTAAACTCTTGAGAATATCAGAAGCCCACAAGCGGTTTCACTTGGGTTGCTCTACTCCTGTTATGGCTCTTCTTCGACGAAGGTGTACCAGGAATCGCTGACGACGGCGCCCAGATCATTGGCGATGCGGTTAGCGGCGCTTTCCACTTGTTGCATCAATCCGGCAAGATAATCCCGGGAGCGGGAAATCGCGGTCACACCAAGCGTCGCCGATTGCCAGGTGACTGCCTCGTCCAGTTCCGCGATGGAGATGTTGAAACTATGGCGAAGCTTGTCTTTGAGGCTGCGGACAACCTGGCGCCGGTCCTTGAGAGACTGAGAATGTTCGATACGGAATTCAAGGACAAGGGCCGCGATATGCATAGGGCAGTTCTAAATTTTTTTGTACGCCAACGCCGCCTCCGAGGCGGCGACGAAATCGGCAGCGGAAAGTTGGGCTAACGATGAGCACTGCGTCAGGCCTTTGGCGCAGTGCTCATCACCTCGCCTCTGCAGGCAAGGAGAACACTCCGGTTGGCGGAACAAGCTGCTGCTTCCCGGACCGGTTGGGCGGAAGCGATGTGGATGCGCCGGTCCAAAATAACCGACGGCCGGCACATCGTAGAGTGAAGCCAGGTGCAGCGCAAAGCTATCCGGAGCGATTACCAAGCTGGCTGCCGAGATCTGTTCAAAGAGCTGCTTGATCGATCTCTGCGCATACCGGATAACGCGCCCGGTCTCCTCCCAGCTTTTGGCGGCCGCAGCGCCATGAATGACAATGGAGTGCCCGGGAAAAGTTCGCAGCAGGCTGGCGACGATGCTTGTCCATTGCTCACCCGTTAGCTGTCGCGCGATCCATCCGGCTTCCGCAGCGCAATAGATATACGGTACATCCGGTGGTGAAGCGGGCGGACAGGCGAAGCGGCTTCGGTATTCCGCTAGCGGCCGACCGGTTCCTGCCATCCCGAGCAGCTCGAGTTCTACTTCGGCTTCATACTTATCTTCAGGAAGCCTGATTTTGCCTGGGCGGAAGACTATGCGGGCCATTGCCGAAAGCCATGGGCGAACGCTCTTCCATTCAAAATAGCCATCGTTGGAATAGAGGCGGCTGATGCCCTGCACCCATCCTGTTTTGCGCTTGCCCCGGATCAGCATAGCCAAGATGAGGGAAGTACGGCTGTCATCCATGCAATAGACCACGTCCGCGGACGGGATACGGAAGAGCTTGCGCAACATCGCCGCCGTTTGCTGCCCGCGCTCGAGTACAACCACATTCAGCCGTGAATCGAGCAATGGATAAACAGCGCCGCCTTTTCCGTTGGTCACGATGGTTACCTGGGCGGCGGGATAGCGCCGGTAGAGTTCATAGAGAAAAGGCGCCTTTAGCACGTAATCTCCAAAGGTGCGGAAATTCAACAAAGTGATTCGGCGCGTGGTGTTGTCGGCGGGCATGGTTGCTCGAAACGGGAAATTCTCTATTTTAGAGATTTGCGGTATCCCATCCTCGCGTGGAAGAACACCGCGCGTAGGATGGGGAACCCTAAAGTTGTAGTGATTTGAGAATCTATATTTCTAGCTGCAATTTCTCACAAGAAAGACCAGGGCTAAAAGCCCGATTTTGTTTAGCCCATTGCTTACGCGGATTCGCCGCGGCGAACCCGCTTTCCCGGCTAAAGCCGGGAACTACACCGGTGGTAGCCCTGGGCTTCAGCCCAGGGAGGCGGACCTTTTAGGTCCGCCGAAAGAGGCTAATTAAATTAAGGGCTTTTAGCCCTGGTGCTGTGATGTTCGGGTCACGTTATGTCACGCTTATGAGAAATCCCGGCTAGAGCATTTTAGCTTTTATTGTGATCTGGCAGGAGCAGCTGTGTGTGGCCGTTCTTCGATGGAACGGCCACGTGGGCAGCGATTCCCGCGCATACACCAAAAGCTAAAATGCTCTATTGGCCTTTGCTCAAACGGCGGAAATATTCCGCTACCGCGTCTTGATATCCCGGAGGAATCGAAGAAGGGCTGCTGGTACGTACCTGGCCTGACGCCTCTGCGTCATGACGCAGTTGGAGCTCAAGTCTGTCCACTCCATCGAGCACCTGGGCATGGAGCTGTTCGACGATCTCCGGGTTGCCGGGAAAACGGCGGGGGTCCAGGCGCTGCATCTCGCGAACCAGATCCCGCACCTGCTTGAGCGCCTCGGGATCGCTTTGCGCGAGTTGGTTAAGCTGGTTCAGCTGAGCCATTCCGTCACGATATGTGGCTTCAGCATCGGGAGGAGCAGGGGAAATATCAGGAGAGATACGGCGCGGTCCTGTATGGTCGAAATGATTGTTGCCTGTATTTACATTGTTGTAAACCGTCCCGATCCAGGCGCCCCCCGAGCCTCCATTTCCAACGTCACCGCTCGGATTGCCCAACCGGTTTCCGCCTTGCCGATCGGATCCTCCGTTGTCAGCTTGTTGTCCAGGCTGACCGGGTCCGCCGGCTTGGCCTTGCTGACCGGACTGGCTTCGACTCTGGCCTGGATTCTGGCCCGGCTGCATTCCTCGGCCGCTTTGTCCCGCTTGGGACGGTTGCCCATTCTGCCCCTGAGTGGCCGATTGCCGGCCCCGCGCACTTCGCCCATTCGCAGTCATGGACTCAATCTCGCCGCGGAAGCGCTCGAGGTGGTTGAGCGCTGCAATCTGCTCCCCCTGCGATTTGTCGCGCGATCCGCCCTGAGCCTGGGTACCTTCCGCTCCCAAGCCTTGTTGAGCTTGGCGCACCTGGTCATTTAAATGTTGCAGTCCGGCGCTGATGCCGTCCTCTGTCCCATTGGAGTCGGGATTGACGCCACGCCGCAGCCAGTCAGCCGTCCGCTGCACCCGGTTGGTTAAGTCAGACTGGTCCATACCGCTCAGAGCGTCGCGCAACTTGGAAGAGACCTGCGGCTGGTTCGGAGCAAGCTCACGCGCTGTGCCACGAAGGTTCTTCTGCAGTTGAGAAAGATCGTCCGAGAGTTGCTGGCGATCGTCCGCCAGCTTATCGCGTTCTTGCATCCTTGCCGAGTACTGTGCCTGATTATCAGGTTGCCGTTGTCCCGCCAGGGCGCGAATGCGGTCTGCCTGCGCGCGTTCCTCTTTGCTCAGGCGCCCCGCTTCGCGGGAGAGGGAATCGAGCTTGCCGGAGGCCTGCTGCTGCTGAGCACTTCCCAGCATGTTGGTAGCCTCGCGAAGCTGCTCGGCTGCGCGCCGCGCCGCGTCTTGGCTTTGCTGCTGCCCTGCGCCCCGCTTCATCTCCTCATTGGCTTGACGGAGCCGGTTGAGTGCCTGCTCCACGCGCGGGTCACCGGCGCTTCCGCCGGCGCCTGATTGGGAGTTAGCCTGGCTAGCTCCGGATTTACCCTGCGAGGATTGCGACTGGCCGGCAGAGGATTGCCCTGCGGAGCCGTTCGCACTCTGTTGCTCACCTTGCTGCCCTTGCTGTCCCTGCTGTCCTTGCTGTCCCTGCTGTCCTTGTTGCCCCTGCTGTCCGTTCTGGTTGTTCTGCGCCATCTGCTCCATCTGGCGCTGAAGTTGTTCAGCCTCACGGCGCAGCATCTCCTGCTGCCATCGCTCCTGCATAGTTTGGGGATTATTGCGCTGCTGCTGGGCAAGTTCCTCCTGGCGGCGCGCTAGGGCATCAAGCTTCTGCAAAGCGTCGTCCACCGCTTTGGCGTGCTGGTCCGCCGGAGAGCCCGTTTGGGCCGTCTCATACTGATTTTTCTGGGTGTCGAGCTCGAGATCGAAAAGGCTGGCGAGGTCACGGCCGGCGCTGGCGCCGCCGCCACCGCCGCCACGCTGCTGACCGAAGGCAACCTCGATCTTGCGGAAGGTAGCTTCCGCTCGCAACAAGGTATTGCAGGGCTTTCTGCTCGCCTTGAATCGCATCCCGCCACTGCATTTGTTTCAGCTTTTCTGAGGATGGCGCCATCGCCCCAGCAGCGGCCTGCATATCCTGGCCAAAGCTGTTGAATTCCTCATTGGCGGCGGATAAGTCCCTGCTGTCCATTCGCGCAGCGAGGGCCAACACCTGGTCCCGCAGCTTGGACTGTACTTGGGAGAGAAACTTGCCGGCGTCTAAAGCTTCCTTTGGAGCGGCGGCTTTCTGGTTTTGCCGCTTCCATGTGGCGGCAATCAGCTCTTTCTCGCGCTTCGAGATGTCGGTCTGATCTTGGCCCTGACTTCCCCCTCCTCCTCCGCCACCACCGCTTTGCTGCGATTGTGAGAACTCACGCTCGAACGGCTCCGCCTGGATGAAACTGATATCCGTGCGCCCTTCGGAGTGCCCATCCCTGGCCGTGGCATAAACGCTTACCAGATCGCCTGGGACTAGCTTGAAATCCTCCAGGTTTAGGGTGGTGGCGCCGCTCGCGTTCTTCGCTCCGGGCTGTTTCAGCAGCTTGACTGTTTTATCCGGTCCGCCGTTCACGGAATAATGCAGGCTGAGATCTTTCAGGCCAAACTCATCCGCGGCCTTCACCCCGACTGTTACTTCCTCAATAGGACTCGCCCGGTAATCACCGGCGGGACGATCGATCGCGATCTCCGGAGGGTTCGCTTTGTCCGTAGCAATGAAGTAGTCCTCGGAGAGGCGGACTTGCTGCCCATGATCGTTCGCGGCTACATGGTACGCGCCATCCTTCTGCATGTGAATGGCGCCCTTGTAGAGATTGTCGCTCCCCACCGGTGAGGACGATCTGCTGTCCGTTGTCCAGCGTGAGCCGGCCGTCACGCAGCGGATGGTCCATGAGAACTCGAATCTCCGCATCCGTGCCTTCGATGGCGCGGAGGTCGCCGCCATGCTCCTCGGAAACCGGCTTCATGCCAGTCCATTTCGGGTAATGGTAAGTCACTTGAATCTGCTTGACGGAAGGCAAATCCACCACCCGGATTTTGAAATGGCGGGAGGTGAGAGGACCAGCTTCCACATAGTATTCAACGTCTTCGGGAATGCCCGCGAAAAGGAAATGGAAGCCGGAACTTCCGCCGGCTGAGTCCTTGAATTGAGGCTGCATGGCGACCGGCTCCCAACCGCCATCCCGTCCGAACTTCACCAATGCGCTTTTGTAGCGCGCGTACAACCGTACTTTGTCCGGCCGCAGGCCGGTTATGCGGGCGGTGATGAGCTGGTCGCTGTTGCGGCGCACCGCAGCGTCGCCGGGGCTGACAACGATGTTGTAAAGCGGAGCGGCATTATGCTTCGGTCCTGCCCAGATCAGCGACGCGCCATAGCCGAGATAGCCAGGCCCCGCTGCGATCATCCAAACCAGCACGCAGATCGAGGCCAAGCCTGCCCCGGCGAGGGCCAGCAGTTTATTGTTCGGCGCCAGGTTTGCTGGAGGCACATTTTGCGCCACCGCCAGCGTGTCCGCCGCCAGCAATTCCAGGAAGGGATCGTTTCCCAACTGCTCCCGTTCTTCGAAGGTCACCAATCGCTGTTGAAACTCCGGAGAAGCCGCCTCGGCCGCACTTACGGAACGGCGGCGATTCAGGCGCAGCAAAGGGAGGGCCAGACAGAAGGTCGCCGTCACGGCGAGAACGATGAGCAGAACCGCGCGAGCACCGGGAATGCTGCGTAGTGGAAAAGCAAAGGCGTTCAGGATTAGGACCAGGCAGACGGTTGTTAACAGCGCGGTGGCTGTAAGAATCGCCGCGCCCCGCAGCGAGGCGCCCAAACGCAACCGTTGGTGCAATTGCCGGATATAGGAGTTAAGCGCGCCTTGATTGCTCATGCCTCCTCCCTCTGTGTGCCGAGGTAGCGGCTGGCAACGATGGACTCGGCAACGGCCGCCACCAATATTAGAAGCATAACGTACCACCAGAGGCTGTGCGGCTTATTTCTTTCTATGCCGGAAGAGGCTGCGGCCGGCTCTCCCGGCGACGAGCCGGAATTCTTCGCCCAGAGTTGCAACAAGTCATCCGGAGCGGCCTTCAGATCGGACTCGCGGCGGTCGGGATTCACACCGACGAGCGCACTCTTCCCATTGGCAAACCGGATCTGATAGAAACCTGCGCGAGCGAATTGAAAGGACTGAATCGAGGCGGCTTGGCTTAAGGACAAAGGACGGTGGCCATCCGGGCCGATGACTTCTACGTTCCCAGCTTGATTGTCGGGCCGGACGGGCGTGGTTCGCAGTTGGACGAAAGAATCTACCAGGCGGGAGCCGCCGATGCGGCCGCTTCCGGCAAGATAACGCGCGGTCCGGTCGACAAAAGGCACAAATGCCGGATGAAGAGGAAGATCGTTGGTGACATCCTCCAATCCCGAGGCAAGCAGCAGCACATGCCCTTCGCCGATTTGTTTGTCCAGGAGCAGCGGCGTTCCATCGGCGAGACGCGCCATTACGCGCGATTGTTCCGCAGGCACTTGAGCCGCGTAAAAGAACTTGAGATCGGACCAGCCAGAGGCGTCCTTCACGATTGCAGCAGTTGTTGCCGCGCCATTTCCCGGCCCATTCTTCTCCGCAGTTTCGTTCATAGCAGGATGCGTGAGGTCGGTGTAGCCGACGGTGGCAAAGGCCCCATCGCGCCCGTAGTAATGGCTATCCAGAATGCTTTCCCCGAAGACAGGAATACGCGCACGGCGTCCGGCTGAAATGCCCACCGCGATCAGAACGCCGCCGCCGCGACGCACATACTGCAACAGAGCATTTTCGAAGATCGAAGGGAGCGCAACAGCATCGGAGAGTACCACAAACGCGTATTTGGAAGGATCGATATCGGAGGACTGGTCCGCGCGGATAGGCTGCAGGATAAACGATGCTTGCGCCGCCGCGGCCAAGGCGTCGCCAAAGTAGAGCGGCGAACGCGAGTCGTTGGCTTGATGTACAAACAATACACGCTCCGGATCGGCCCGCTTGACCGCGAAGACACTTGCGTCATCGGCGGGAAATCCGTCAGCCGAGTCGATCTTCACTTCGCAGCGGCTGAGGCCATAAGGCACGGCGAGCGATTGAAACTGGACGGTGGCGCGGCCGTTCGCAGGAACATTCACTTTCTGCGTGGCAATGGTAACGCCATTGACCAGCAGCGCGGCGGTCCTTGTGGCGGCTGGAGTTCCGTATCCGGCGATGACTACCTGCACGCGCGATTTCTTCGTATCTTTCGGATCGGTAAGCTGGGCCGGGGCATCTACGCTTTCCACAGTCCAGTTCGGGATGGGTGATTCTCCGGCAGCTTTGCCTACCCGATGCAGAACCAGAGAAACATTCGCCGGAAGCGCCATATCGGCGAAGTTTGCCGGCATACCCGTTTTCTGCATATCACTGAAAAGATGGAGCACGATTGGCGTCGGAACAGTTTCGGCAATAGCGCGAATCCCCCGCCCTAGTTCGCCGAAGTTTCCGCGGGAATCGCCGGGTTGGATGCTTTCCACCGCCGAGCGCAATGTTCCCGCGTCCTGACTAGGCTGGGTTAATACTGCGAGCCGCTCGCCGAGGACCATGATTTGGGCCCGCTGCGAGGGTGGCCTGGAGGCCAATATCTGCAAGGCGCCTTGCTTCGCGTCGGGAAAGCGGGAGCCTGCCCTCATGCTGAAAGAATTGTCGACTACGATCAGCAGGAGTTTGCCTTGAGCGCCGGCACTCGCGCGGCGGACGAAAGGATTGGCGAAAGCGATCACCAGCAGAAGAAGCAGCACGGCTCTCAGGGCGAAGAGCAACAGGTAA
This sequence comes from uncultured Acidobacteriaceae bacterium, assembly GCA_963803615.1. Classification (GTDB taxonomy): domain Bacteria; phylum Acidobacteriota; class Terriglobia; order Terriglobales; family Acidobacteriaceae; genus PALSA-350. The sequence goes on along the minus strand of CAWDNI010000063.1, from coordinate 70,472 downwards.
CGCAGCCGCCGGTGGCGCGTGGAGCTTTGCGTACCACGCTCGAAGAACATTAGCGAACTAAATGGCCGCGGCGGCGTGATGTGGCGGCGCAGCAGATGGACGTAAATGGGCACGCCCAATGCAGCCAGACCGGCCAGGAACCATGGAGAAAGGAAACCCATCAGCGGCCTCCCTGGCGGATTGCAAGATACTCACGGAGGGTCGCGTCCAGCGGCTGGTCGGTCACAAGCAAGTGGTAATCCATTCCGGCCGCGCGGGTGCGCTCGCCCAATTGCTCGATGTGGGCGTCTATTTTCCTGCGATACTCATTGCGCGTGTAGTCCGGAATAACCTCCATCCGCTGGTCGGTTTCGAGATCGACCAGGATGGCAGGTCCGCGAAACTCCGGCCGTATTTCCTTAGGATCGAGCACATGGAACAGGACGACTTCATTGCCGTGGTAGCGCAGCGGCTCGATTGTCCGCACAATGGCCTCGGGGTCTTCATAGAAATCGGAGAACATGATCACGATGCCGCGCCGGTGCAGAAGCTCCTGGAAGTGAAGCAGAGGCTTGGTGAAATCCGTCCGGGCGTGGGGCTCGGCCTGTTCCAATCCAGCCAACAGGCGAGGCAGCTGTCCTTGCCGGGTCGAGGGGCGGATGTAGTTACGCACCTCATCGTCAAAGACGATAAGACCGGCCGCGTCGCGCTGGTTGTGGATTGCCAGATAAAACAGCGACGCAGCGGCAAAGCGCGCGTAGTCCATTTTGTTAGGGTAAGCCGATCCGGAGCTGGATTCTCCAGAGGTGTAATTCATCGAGTTGCTGGCATCGAGCAAAATCGTTAACTGGCTGTTGGTCTCGCCCCGATAGCGCTTCAGGTAGCAGCGCTCGGTGCGGGCGAAGAGATTCCAATCGACATGCCGCAGATCGTCCCCCGGCGTGTAGGCGCGATACTCGGCAAACTCCTGGCTGAAGCCGAAATCGGGCGAGCGGTGGAGACCGGCGACGAACCCATCTACCACCGTCCTGGCCAACAGGTCGAGGCTCCCAATGCTGGCGAGCACCGCGGGATCGAGAAAGCGTTGCAGCGTTTCCATCAGGCCTCGCTTGGCGGCGGCATCTGTTCGATCAGCCGGTGAAGAATGTCGTCTGCGTCTACGCGTTCCGACTCGGCATGGAAGTTGAGCAGGATGCGATGGCGCAGCACCGGGATAGCAAGAGACGTGATGTCGTCGTAGGTGACGTGATAACGGCGGCGGGATAGGGCTCGCGCCTTGGCTGCCAGCACGATGAACTGCGCGGCGCGAATGCTACCGCCATAATTGACATACTTCTTGACGAAGTCCGGCGCCAGCCCGCTCTTATATCTCGTGGCCCGGACCAGGTTGACCACGTACCGCGCCAACGACTCGCCAATGGGAACCATGCGAACAAGCTGTTGAAAACCAAGCAATTCCTCAGAAGAAGTGACGGCATTGATTTGCGCGACTCGAGTGGTGGTCGTCAGGTCGACTACCTTGAGTTCATCGTCGGCGCTGAGATAGTCGAGAATGGTATTGAAGAGAAAACGATCTAGCTGCGCTTCCGGTAGCGGGTAAGTGCCTTCGAGCTCGATCGGGTTCTGCGTGGCCAGCACGAAGAACGGAGACGGCAGTTCGTAGATGTGGCCCCTGACCGTGCATGAGCGTTCCTGCATCGCCTCCAGCAGCGCCGCCTGAGTCTTCGGCGGAGTGCGGTTAATCTCGTCGGCCAGGAGAACATTTCCGAAGATTGGCCCCTGGACGAAAGTCCACTTGCGGTGGCCGGTAGTGAGGTCTTCCTCGATAATGTCTGTTCCGGTAATGTCGGAGGGCATGAGGTCCGGCGTGAACTGGATGCGCTTGAAGGTGAGGCCGAGACTCTCGGCAATGGTGCGCACCATCAGCGTTTTTGCCGTTCCCGGCAGGCCGGTGATGAGGCAATGGCCGCCGACGAATAAGGCGATGAGAATCTGATCGAGGACATCTTCCTGACCTACGATGACTTGGTGCACCTGGGCGAGAATGCCGTCGCGGACAGTATGGAAGCGGTCAATGCGTTGCTGCAGTTGGGCTGCGTCCAGGCTAAGTTCAGGGAGCGTGACCATCGGCAATTTCCCTTCTTAATTCGTTATGAAACCCCTATGTTTCCTTACCTGGGGAGTGCTGTCTCGGGTTATACATCTCCCTGCGCCTGGCTTATTTTCTCCAGCGACTTCCTGTTTTCGGCCGCGCCCTGGAGTTCCGGATTTGATAAGTCCCGCAAGGGACGGCGGGAAAATAGCCCAGCACAAGGTGCTGGGTAGAGTCCAGAAAAATGGGAATAGTCCCGCAGGGACGGTTGAATTATTTTCAATCTCCTGTTTCAGCTGTTCCTGCGGGACTGGAGCCTCATCCTCCAAAGTGGACCCAGCACTGACGTGCGGGGCTATTTTCTCGCTGTCCCTACGGGACTTTCCAACCCAAGCTCTAGTTCGTTTTTACTGAATCCTTCTTTCCCTGATCTTGCGGGTGTTCTATCTCAAGAAGCAATTGCTGGGCCGGCCGGTATCCCGGCGCCGCTTCCAACGCCGCGAGCACACTATCCTCCGCCTTGGCGCGCTGGCCAGCCGCATAGTACGTTCGCGCCAAGTTGAACTGCGCCCCGGCCTTATCGAGGGGGTTCAGCGCCACGACGGCGGTATATTCGCGAATCGCTCCGGGATAATTAGCTTGCGCGAACCACAGATCTCCTAAGTGACGGTGCAGCCCCTCATCGTTGACAGGGTAGATATAGTTGATGCGATCCAGGGTCGCGGCAGCTTCTTTAGGGTGGCCCAACTCTTCTTCAAGCGCGGCCAGCTTCTTCAATATTGAAGGATCTTCTCCGCCCATCTTTTCATAGCCGGTCAATATGGCGGCAGCGGCGGGCTTGTCGTTCTTCGCTAAATCCGCTTCCGCGAGAAACTGGTACGCATTGGCATCTCCGATGTACTCGGGGTACATGTTGAGGACCGCTTGCCCCTTTACCAGCACCTGGTCATACTGCTTTTGCCGCTCGAGCTCCACCAGGCCGGCAAGGAGATTGCGCCATTGATCGAAATTGGCGGCCGTCTTTCCATATTTCGTCTCCATCCACCCCAGATACGATTTATCGAACTCCTCCGGTGAAATTCCAAGATCCTGCTGAATGGCTTCCGCAGTAGTTTTGCGTTGTGCGTAGGAATGGACCATATCCAGCAACTTGCCTTCGCCCCAGCGGCTCTTGATGTAATCGCAGATACTGCCTGCCTGGAAATAAGTGACCGCGACCTGCGATGGGTATTGCGGGAAGATGAAACCACGGTCAAGCTGGGTTACCGGCAGCAGTTTTTTGTCGCGGATGGCGACAAGTACTTCGGGTGACACGCGCTCGCCCCACTCCGGCGATCGCTCGCCCTCCTCGTGTACCGCAAGGCCCTCGGTAAACCAGCGAGGCACGCGATGATTGGTGGCCGACAGGATAAAGACGTGACTCATCTCATGCCAAAGCGTGCTGCCCCAGTTGAAATCGCCGGGCTTGTGGGCCGAGGGGCTGTCCATCGCCACCACCGATCCGAAGGTTACTCCCAGCGCGCCCAGCCCAGGCATCCCCATAGTGCGTACCGCGAAGTCCTCATGGTCAGGGTAAACCTCAACCTGCACTGGTCCGGGCAGCGTCATCTGGTATTTCTTCTCGTAAGTCGCGATGATGCGGTCCAGCTCCACTTTGAAGTAGGGGTGCAATAACTCCGCTTCACTCTTACGCAGGCGAAGGATGGTTGCACCTTCCTTATAGGTAACGAAGTTCTTGTTGCTGTCCAGGAGACGCAAGCTGTTAACCGTGGCAGCGTCCCGGTAGCCATTGTCGTAGCACATCTGCAGTTGGCGGAAAGGCTCGTCTTCCTGGCCAAGACGCATCAGGTCGATCCCCAATTGCGAACGCGCCGGCCAAAACCGTGGGTCAGCCTCGATCGCCTTGCGATAGTAGCCGACTGCATCTTCATACCGGTAATTGAGCTCCAGGATGTGAGCGACCCGGGCGTAAGCTTCTCCATAGCCGGGGTTCACGGCGCGGATTTTGTCGAACCAGGCGTCAGGGGGGCGGTCCGCGAGGATCTCCACCGCCGCATGAATGGCCATTGCGTCCAAAGCGTCTGAGGAGAGAGCGAGCGCCTGGTCAGCCTGCGCGATGGCATTCTTGGTGTCCCCGTTCTCGAGCGCGAGATTGGCGCCCAATTCATGTGCTTCGACCAGCTTGGGGTCGAGCGCCAGGGCCTTGCCGACGTATTCCTCCGCCTTATCGTCGAATCCGTCCTCACTCACCAACGCGAGTCCTAAGTATGCCGGCGCATTCGCGGGATCCTTTTGCAATGCCTCGTTGAAGAGCCCCACCGCATCTGTGTTGTTGAACCGTTCGTGCAGCAGCAATCCCCACCGGACGCGATAGAGAGCACTCGAGTCCGGCTGTGCTGTCGCTATGCGGAACTGCTCGTTTGCCTGCTCGTATTGCTCCAATCCCCAGTAGCCTTCCGCCCGAAGATAGGCGGAACTACTGCGTACCAATGATTCAAAGCAAGCCTGCGCCTCGGGCCGGTTACCGTGCTTGCGCAGCGCCTGGCAGCGGGCCGGAGAGGCTGCGGGAGAGGCCGGCGCAGCCCACACTTGACTTATGCCGGCCAGCATTAGGACGAGCGCAGCGGCGGTTTGTCTTGGTCCGATCATTTATCGAGTTCCTGTTGTATCTGCGCCAACTGCACGAGCGCGGCCGTAAGCTGGCGTTTATAGTCAGCCGGATCCATCGCGGCTTTCTGATACTTGAGCGAGTCGATCTGCTCTTCCAGAGCTTCTTTCTTCGCTAATAGCCCCTGCTTGGCTGGATCTCCGGCCTGGTTCCGGCTGGCGCCGATACGCAGCACGGCAAAGCTCGACAGCAGCCTTCCCTCGGTCGCCGATGGCTCCCGGACAGGTTCGTTCGAGCCCGAGTCCTCGAAAACCGCATGTTCCGTCGCCAGGCGTTTTTGCGACGTATAGAATGCGGCGGTCTTGCGCTGAGCATATTGGAATGCTTCCATGGCGCTGATCGAATCGCTCTTGTCCACATCGGCGGTGGGGTCCTCGAGCGCCTCGACCCAATAGCGGGCAAAGACCGTGGCGTTCTTTTCCGTGCCGGTCTTGGTCGCCGCGATGATGGCCCGGCCCGGTTTCTCAAGAGCGGATACAGATCCGCCGCTTGCGCTGGTAGTGTTGACGATGAGTTGCCGCTTCGCTGGAATGCGATCGATCAGGCCGGCCAGCTCCGCCGCGGAGATGTCCGGACCGACCAGATTGAACTTATAGTCGATGCCATCGAAGGATCCGTGCCCGATCAGGATCAGCACAAAGTCATCCTGGGGCTTTGCATTACGTGCGATCGAGGTCAGGGTCTGCGTAAGATTGGCGCGCGTGGCCTGGTTTCCGGTCAAGGTGCAAACCTGCGCACCGTTGCCGGAGCCCCTGAACAATTTATCCAGCTCCATCGCAGCGGCAGTGAAGCGCTGCTGGTAATCTGGCTCACCGCCAAGTCCCGCGACCGTAACATAATAGACACTTGCGTGCGCGGTGAATGCGGCCAGACAGATGCAGAGCAGTCCCGAGCGTAGCAAAGTACTTCTCATACCACACCCCATTTGCGGCGGAGCAACCATTCAGCAGACATCAGCGCGAGCAGCAATAAAAATGCGGCAGGCATATTCCACAGCTCTTTCGTCTCACGCACGGAGATGCCTGCATCCGAATAGGAAATCTCGCTGGGTAGCTTACCGAGATCCTGCGAATTCCAATAGCGGCCCCCGGTCTCGGACGAGAGTTTCTCCAACAACTCGCGGTTCTGCTCCGTGTGGAAATTCTCCGCGACGCCATCTGTCCGCTGAAAGGTGAGCACGTCGCGGCCCAAGTCTTCGACTCCGGCCCCATGAGCGGCTTTGCCTGGTTCGTGGGCTGGCCCGTGGCTTGGTTTGGGGCCTGGTTCGGGGCCCGGTTCCGAACCAGGATCAGTCTCACGCTGGGCCGTAACCTCGGCCAGATACGAGCCAGGCTTCTCCGCAGTCCATTCGGCATGGAACTCGCCGGGATTGTCCGGTGACGGCAACATATCGACCATAGCCGAGATGCCGTCCGGACCGATGAAATGAGCGGTCACCTGTGAGCCGGGAGCGGGCATATATTGTTTGTCGCGAACGTTTGCCGAAATCTGGATGCGCCCGTCATCCATCAGCATCTGCGTGGGAGCGGAGGCCACCACTTGGCCGGGCGTATCCTGAACCAGCCAGCGCAGCAGTTGCTGCCAGAAAAGATGGTGTGCCGGATCGCCTAACGGCTGGCTCATCTGCCAACGCCATGTACCGGAGGTCGCCATGACGGCGGTGCGGCCACGGCCATAGTTTTCGGTGATGAGCAATGGCAGCTTGCGCCGGCCGGCATTCATCTCGGCCAGAACAGTGGCGCCGGGTTTAGGCAAGCCTGGATCCTGATAGTCCATTAAATAAGTAAGTTTCTTCCAGCGTTCCAGGTTTCTCTGCGGATCGTCCATCAGACGCGTAATTGGACTATCCGCGCCGGCGGCGGTGAGCTCGACTGTCGCTGGGTCACGATGGAAGGTACTACGGCTTTTAGGTAGAACTACGGGCAACAAGTCTGTAACGCTTGAGCCGCCCCAGCCTCCGTCCGCGAGTGAAAATCGGCCGCCCAGGAAGAGCATACCGCCCCCGCGGCGGTCGACGAACTCGCGCAACAACTCCTGTTGCAACGGCGTGAAATACCCGGCCTCCACCGAGCCGAGGATGATGCCTTGATAATTGAAGAGATCTTCGGGACGGACAGGGAAGCCATCCGCCAGCTCCGTAGGATTACTGATCCCTTGCCGGTAGATCTTGTTCTCGGTGGTGCGCAGCATAGAGACAAGCTGCACCGTCTTGTCATCATCTTCGGCGCGCCGGATAAATTTGTACTCCCACCGCGGCTCGCCTTCGACATAAAGGATGCGGCGCTTCTGGTCACTCACGCTCACTGGGCGATTGATGGAGTTGTTGAGCAGATTCTCTTCGCCGGGAAGCGGTCCGAGCGAGACCCGCAAGTTCTTGACTCCAGCGGAGCCTGCGTCCAGAAACAGCTTCTCCACCTGGACGACTCCATCATGGCCGAGAGTAACCTCGCGAGAAGCAAGCGGCGTAGCGCCATCGCGGACCACCAGCATGGCTTGCCGTCCCGCGAATCCTCTCTGATGGAAGCTCACGGTGGTGGGAATGCGCGAGTCGGCTGTGGCTCGAGGCGCGACCCTAAAGTCGTTTATCTCCACGTCGTGCGCAAGCTGTTCTTTGCCAAAGCCCACAGTATGGACAGGCAAGCGGCGATTGCGCAGGGCGTTGATGGTGTCCGCGTCGATGCTTCCCGAGCCGTCAATGGAATTTTCGGAGCCATCGCTGAGCAGAACGATGGCGCCGATCGGCAGGTCGGAGGTCTCGGCTGCAAGCTGCTTAAGTCCGTCGCCGATGTGAGTGGCGGGGGCGGAGGGGTGTATCTCATCCAATGACGGAGCGCGCGCAATCCGGGTATCGAGGCGGTAAATGCGGGTCTGAAACTTCTTTTTGAGGCCCGCCAGCACGCCGTCCTCAAGCGCCTTTACAGCAGCCGCTTCCCGCGTCAGCTTACTATTACGGCCACTGTCCGCGATGGCCATGCTGCGCGAATCGTCTACCACGATGGCGATGATGTTCTGTTGCGACGAGAGTTCCGCAACCGTTATGGCCGGCTGCCAGAGCAATATCAAGACCAGTGTTATCAATAGCGACTGGAGCAGCCAAACTACCCCGGCGCGCCACGTTCTCAGCTTGGGCGCCGCGGCAGGCAGGCGCCAGCGGATTAGCAGCGCCAGAGATGTTACGCACGCGGCAATAAGCAGCAGCAGCACCCATCCGGGCCACGCCCCAAGCAGGACAAAACGGCCCTTGGTAAAAACCGGAATCGGGTACTTGAAAAAGAATTGAAACATCTTGAAAAAAGTGCCTGACGGAACTGACGGCGCTGCTTCCGCCGGCTAGTAACTCCATTGATAGATCACTTTCAGCGGTCATGCTGTAACGACTCAATGCGTCATGCCGTAAACGATGTAATTCAATGAGATCCGGAAGGCCATCGAAGCAAATACTTCGGGATATTCCGGATCGTCGGCCCACTCCCATGCATCGCCCAGGTGCATGTTGTGGCAGATGGCCACCATGATGCGGCCTTTGTCATCGCGGATGGCGCGCCACTTCGGCACGTAACCGTCTTTTTCGTAGGTCCTGCCCGTCCGGATGTATTGCTCGCCGGGAATCTGCATGCGGTCATTTACATCGTAAAGCACGTGAAAGATCTCATCGTTGCTGTCCAGATCTTCCACCGGCCGGTCGGGAAAGACCTGGCGCATGCCCTCCATGAAGTTCTCCCAATCCTCCGTGCCATGAAAGTCGTCGACCATCAGGAATCCGCCCTTAAGCAGATATTCCCGGAGACGCTTGGCTTCGGCATCGGTAAACGACCAGGTCTGCACCTGCACCGCATAGATCCAGGGATAGTTGAAAATGTCATTGGAATCAAGATTGACCACCTGCTCGGTCGGGCGAGTCTCGATTCGGGTAAGACGCTTCATGGCCAATAGCACCTGGCGGTCGGCTTTGGGATAATCGCGCGACCAAGTGGCCCATCCGTAACCGCCATATCCCCCATAGCCGTAGCCGCCGTAGCCATACCCGCCATAGCCTCCCCTGGAACTGCCTACGCGGGCCGTGTAGCTGAGCCGGGACCAATAGAACTCCGCCTTTTGATTGCTTTGCGCATCATCGTTATCGAATCCGTAGTCGGCGGTGCGCTGAAAGGCGAAGACAGCCGTGCAAAACGCCAGAGCAACGAGCGCTGCCGGAATCAAGTGCAGGGCCTTCACGACGGAAACCTCCCAGGGCGTTGAGACTACCAGAATCCCGCGAACCTCTTCTACCCGTAGACGGAGTCAGGGAAGAAGTAGTTGTGGTCCTGCGCAAACTGCCTAACGTGGAGCTACTAGAGCATTTTAGCTTTTACTGTGATCTGGCAAGAGCAGCTGTTTGTGGCCGTTCTTCTATGGAACGGCCACGTGGGCAGTGCTCGCCGCGCATACACCTAAAGCTAAAATGCTCTATGGCGGTTGTTCCGCGTCATTGCCGGAGGTATCGTGGCATCAGGGAAAATTCAGACCACCGGGAAAACCCTTTGAAGCGACGAGAATTCATGAGATTAGGCGGTTTGGCTCTTGCCGGCTCGGGAGCCATGGGAAAGCTGCCAACCTTAACGGGTCAAATGCAGAGCGAACAGCCGGGAGCTTCCACCGGCCCGGCGGCCCCGGCAGACTATACGCTTCGCATTGCGCCAGTTACGGTTGAACTGGCGCCCGACCACATTCTGAGCACCATCGGATATAACGACATCTCTCCCGGACCGGTGCTGCGAATGCGCGAGGGCAAGTCTGTAACTGTGGATGTAATTAATGAGACCGATGTGCCGGAAGTTGTCCACTGGCATGGCATGCTGATTCCGCCGGAGGTGGACGGGACGGAAGAGGAAGGCACGCCGCTGGTACCGCCGCGCGGGCGCCGGCGTTATCAGCTTACGCCGCGCCCGGCCGGGTCGCGATGGTATCACTCGCATGCTATGGCCGGGGCGGACTTGCATCGGGGAACCTACACCGGCCAGTTTGGATTCGTCTACGTGGATTCGGGTAATGACCCCGGGCGATATGACCAGGAGATCTTCCTCGCGTTGCGTGACTGGGAACCGTTCTTCACCAGCAGTATGGAGGATGATGACGACGACACGCATTCCGGACCGCAGCCGGAGAAGCCCGCACTATTGAACACCGCGCCCAATGGTCTGGAAGTCAACTCCATGACCTATTCCCTCAATGACAAGGCGTTGGGCGCCGGCGAGCCGATTCGCGTCAAGCCGGGCCAGCGGGTCCTTATGCACCTGGTCAACGCCAGCGCCATTGAAAACCGTCGCATCGCGTTCCCTGGACATCGCTTTCAAATTCTTGCATTGGACGGCAATCCTGTGCCCGCTCCACAACTGGTCGACTCGATCTCGCTGGGCGCGGGAGAACGCGCGGATGCAATCGTCGAGATGAACCAGCCCGGAGTTTGGATCATGGGCGCGCCGGAGGAGCAGATTCGCAATTCCGGATTGGGCGTTATTGTTGAGTATGCCAACGAGCACCGCCAGCCGCAATGGATGGATCCGCCTCGCAATGCCTGGGACTATACCATCTTTGGTAAGACCGGCGGGTCCGCTTCTAAGCCGGACCAGACGATAGAGATGGCATTCGAGAAAATCCCTGGAGGTTCCGGCAAATTCAATACCTGGCTGGTGAATGGAAAGCCATATCCGCACGACCAGGAGTTTGTGTTGAAGCAAGGCGGCCGCTATCGTTTAGTCTTCCGTAACCGAACCGACGATGCGCACCCGCTCCATCTGCACCGTCATCAATTCGAGCTGGTCGAGATGAATGGCAGGCCAACAGCGGGCATCATCAAGGACACAGTAGTCGTCCCCTACTATGGCCGGGCGGTCGTGGATTTTGTCGCCAACCAGCCCGGATTATCTCTCTTTCACTGCCATATCCAGCAGCACATGGACTACGGATTCAAAGCTCTGTTCCGCTATGCGTAAGCAACGCGGCGGATCTTTGCTTCGCCGCCCGGCACCTGCTAGCTGCGGCAGATCACCTGCGAAGTTGCATACCAGCCGAAGCGAAAGTAGCCGCTCAAGAAGGAGTAACTCCTCGTGGCGCGCGGAAAGATGATCTTACTCGTAGTCTGGGTCGGTCTGCTTTGTCCAGCTATACAACTTGCACAAGTGTCACCTTCTGCACATATGCCCGGCAAGCGTGTGGCCGGACATGACGACAGCGCCGGCCACACTAAGTTTGCGGGAGATGCGGCTTGCCTGCCGTGCCACCAGCAGCAGAGCCTTACCTACCAGCACACCGCGCATCATTTGACCTCGCAGCCGGCCGGCAAAGATTCTATTCTCGGTTCGTTCAGTGACAGATCCAATACGCTGATGATTAAGGATCCGGCGACGGCTCATGACAACCCTGGCCTTTATTTCAAGATGGAGGCAAAGCGCGACGGCTATTATCAGGTTGCGTTTGCCGGATGGCCGGGGCAGTTCGAGAGGCGAAGCGAGCGGATGGATGTGGTCATCGGGTCAGGTGTGCGCGGCCAGAGCTATCTCTATTGGCACGGGGACCAATTGTATGAACTGCCGGTCAGCTATTGGTCGGATGGAAAGCGGTGGATCAACAGTCCGGGCTACAAAGACGGCACGATGAACTTCCAACGGCCTATTACCCCACGCTGCATCGAGTGTCACGCCACCTTTATTGAACCGCGCGATCCGGATCCTTTCACCAACCACTATTACAAAGAAAGCCTGATCACGGGCATTTCCTGCGAGAGTTGCCACGGCCCCGGTTCAGATCACATTGCGATGCACAGAGCAAAGGCAGCAGGCTGCTGCGGGATCAGCCGAGGACACAATCTTGAATCCTGCCCACTTTTCCCGGGACAGGCAGATAGACCTGTGCGCGCTCTGCCACAACGGTATTCGCCAGGAAGAAGCAGCCCCGGCATTCTCATTTGTACCGGGCAAGCCGTTGGATAACTATCTCGAGCCCGACGTGGGAGAAATTGTGGCGCATCCCAACGTGCATGGAAACCAGGTTGGGTTGCTGAAGCGTAGCCGTTGCTACCTTTCCTCGCCGGATATGACGTGCTCGACCTGCCACGACGTACACGCGCCGGAGCGGCCGGCGGCATCGTATTCCACCCGATGCCTGAGCTGCCACCGTATCGAAAACTGCGGTATGGCGAAAACCATGGGGCCCAGGATCGCGGAGAATTGCATCGACTGTCATATGCCCATTGAGCCGACGAGTGCTGTCATATCGGAAACAGCGGGCGAAATCATACGCCCTAAAATGCGCAACCACTGGATAAAGGTCTATCCTCCTCCAACCAAAAGCAATGTTGCGCCGCTCGATTAACCTTGCAGAAGGCCGGTGAGATGTCATTGTAGAATTCTCCTCGAAGGGCGCGCCCACCATCTTGCCGCCTTAAGAGGACCCTGTGAGGTTAGGAGCGTTCTTCATTCTGGCAGCCGGCCTTTTGACAACGGCAAGAGCCGCGATCATCACTATGACGATCACCGGGACCACGAGCCAAGTGCGGGTTGATGAAGGACCCATCTTCGGCTACAGCTCATACCAGAAAATACCCGACGGTACGGCTTTCACGCTGACCTATAGCTTCGACGATACCAAGGGAGAAGGGGGCGTCTCACAGGTCAGTGGCAACATCATTACTCAGTCCGGAATACAAGATGCCGATTCATTGTCTCCGGGTATAAATGCAACTCTTCAGATCGGAGATGCGGCGTGGGAGTTCGGAGCATCGACTGATTCTCAAGTCTCCTTTAACACCTCGTCCCATAGCAGGAGCGAGCGAATCCTTTTTTCGAATCCACAAAGCGGCAATCGAGTCTCTTCTTACATTTGCCCGGCCGGGAATGGCTATTGGCCAAAGAACGGCGACTGGAGGGCCAGTTTCACCGCCGATTCGCTTACCAACAGCAAGGGCTCATTTTCGGCGAACAACGGCAGAGTATCCGCTAAAGGAAACCTGAACCCGTCGGCCATAGCGGTCGCCGGGATCGATTCCGATGGCCAATGGCTGAGCTATTCGACGGCTAGCGGAGGTCCAGGCAGCGCGGATTGGGAACGGCAATGGCATTTAGCCCAAGCGTCAAAGAGAGGCGGCTACGTCGTTCAACAGGTAACCAGAACGATTAGAAGCGCCAAGCCGGACGGAGCTCCGATCACACCGTCCTCCGTCAAATACTGGGAGGCATGGCTGGTTTCCCCGGGGTCGCAAACCACGATGCCCGCAACGGACAACTTCGTGAATACCTCTCCCCCCGGCAGTATGGGAAGCGACACTTTTTCCGCAATGGCGAGGTTTTATGAGGGTTTGATATTGCCACCGTCCTTCGCCGCGGGTAACAGTCCATATGCGGGCTCGCGTCTCTCGTCCACAATCGATCCACACCTATCCACGAACGACGCTACGCTCCCCGTGGTCCTTCGCGCGACACTCCAGTTTTGAATCCACCTCAAGGACTTGCGCGCCGAATGGTTCCCATTTGAAAAGCTCTCTTGACAGCCTCTGAATGGCAAGTATAGTGGCACTCACGGATCATTTATCGAATTAGTTCCTATTGGAACTGGACGATATTGGTGTCGTAACTGCAGGCGCCGGAGAGCGGCAGCACTCGCCTGCCAGGATAGGTGATGGAGAAAAGGCTAAGGATCTCGCGGGTGTTGAAGCTACTGCTTTTATGTTCCGGAATGCTTCTATTGGGAATGGCTGAGACATCCCTAGCCCAGGCTCCGGCAGCCAATGAGGCATCCCACCCTGACCCAGCGGCCGTGGCCAGGGGCAAAGGCGATTTTTCAGCAAGCTGCTCGTTTTGCCATGGCGCTCAAGCCACAGGCAGCGAACAAGCGCCCAATTTACTCCGCAGCCCACTTCTCTTTCGAGATAAGAATGGAGACGTCCTCATACCTTTTATCAAAGGCGGACGGCCAACGCTGGGCATGCCTTCTTTCTCATCTTTGCCGCCCCAGCAGCTTTCCGATATTGTCGCATTTCTCCATTCGCGGCTCTTAGAGACGCGCGGCAAAAGATTGCCGGAAACCGCACTGCTTGTTGGCAACGCCAAGGCTGGGGAAGCGTACTTCAATGGCGCGGGAAGATGCAACACCTGTCATTCCCCGACAGGAGACTTGGCGGGTATTGGAGCCAAAGAACAGCCACTCGCGCTGACCACAGCGTTTTTAACTCCACCCGCCAAGCCGCTCCAGGTGACGCTAGCTTTGCCTTCGGGAGAAACTATCTCGGGGAAGTTGGATTATATGGACGAGTTTACGATATCAATGACTGATTCTTCGGGAATGTATCATTCATGGCCGCGCGGTTACGTTAAATCGGTGAATGTAATTGACCCGCTTGCAGCTCATAAACAATTGCTGAGCATGTATACGGATAACGACATCCATAACTTACTTGCGTACCTGGTGACTCTCAAATGAATTACGGGCCCATCCTGTTCGCCATCGTGCTGACGCTCTTGCCCTGTTCTCTTTCCGCGCAGACGTTGAACCCCGAAGCTCTGCACAAGCCGCCCACGGATACCTGGCCCACCTACAACGGCGATTATTCAGGTCAGCGGTACAGCACGCTTTCGCAGGTGAACAGCTCCAATGTCAACACGCTGGGATTGGTCTGGACGCATGAGGTAGATTTTGGCACGCAATCTTTTGCCCAGCAGGCCAGTGAAGGGCGGAGGATCAAGGCAACCCCGCTCCTGGTGGACGGAGTGCTCTATTTCACCATTACCGATAACGTGTGGGCAATGGATGCGCTCACCGGCCGCGAGCTTTGGCATTATTCATGGCCGAACAATAAGGCCATCCACGTTGCGAATCGCGGCGTTGGGATGTACAAGGGTTGGCTGTTTTTCATGTCGCCGGACGATTACCTGGTCTCATTGAACGCCAAAGACGGCAGCGAACGCTGGCGGGTGAAAATCGCCGACGTGAACCTCGATTTCTTTTCCGCCAGCTCGCCGCTGATTATCGGCGACCACGTCATCGTGGGCCCAGGCAACAACGACAATATTAGAGCTTGGCTGGAGTCCAGAGATCCGGAAACAGGCGCATTGCAGTGGCGGTGGTGGGTGGATCCGGATCCCGGCCAGCCAGGATCGGAAACATGGACCGACGCCAACACAATGGCGCACGGAGGGGGCTTTCCCTGGCTGAATGGAACTTACGATCCGAAGCTGAATCTCTACTATCTGGGCACTGGGAACGGAGTGCCGGAGGACCGGGCGCCGCACCCGACGCCTGAAGGAGACAGCCTTTATACCGCTTCTATCGTCGCCTTGAATCCCGATACGGGAAAGCTCAAGTGGGCTTACCAGGTGACGCCGCATGATACCCATGACTACGATGCCGCTCAGACACCTATACTTTTCGACGCGGAGTTTCAGGGAAAGCAGCGCAAGTTGCTGGCGCAAGTATCCCGCAACGGTTACTTCTTCCTTCTCGACCGCGTGACCGGCGAGCACTTGCTGACCACTAAGTATATGCCGCAGACCAACTGGGCAACGGGCATAGATGCGGAGGGCCGCCCCATCCCCAATTACGCTAAGGACGCCAACCCTCCGGGAGCCCTGGTTTCTCCGTACCCTATCGGGGCGACTAACTGGTGGTCTCCATCTTATGATCCCAAATTAGGGCTTATCTTTGTCAATGCAGCACGTACCTGGGCATATTTTACGACCGCGGGTTACGGCCGCTTCCGCTCTCCTCCGGATTACGTGCTCAATGCGATCGACTACAAAACAGGGAAGGTCGTTTGGTCCCATGAATTGGGAGACAAAAGCGGAGTACTGATCTCCGGCCTGTTGAGTACCGCGGGAAACCTTTTGTTTGGCGGGGACTCTTTCGGGAATTTCATGGCGATGGATCCCGCGACCGGGAAGACTCTCTGGCACGTCGATCTTGGCCAGTTTGTTACCAACGCTCCGATTACTTATGAACTCTATGGGCGCCAATATGTATTGGTTGGCGCGAACGATACTTGGTTTGCATTTGCCTTGCCGGAACCACCGGTCGAGATTTCCGGCACCGCTAAGCGGTAGGCCCCGAAGAATAGAGTGTATCCGGTATCGCCTTCTGTGGCAGGCGGCCGGCGCCTTTCCGAAATGTTATTTTGATCCCTTATCCTGCGGGAGGAGCAGAGCAATGCAACGGCGTGAACTCTTGAAAGGATTAGCGATCGCGGCGTATGCGGGGCTTCCCGCTAAGGCTCTATACGGTGCACAGGCGCAGGCGCCCGCGGAAAGCTCACAGATCAGGCGGCCTGACGATCCCTGGCCGGGAAAGAAGAGAATTCTTGCCATTGCGGATCCCGAAGAATGGTACTCGTCTCCGGGCTATCATCACGATTCGGCTTCGCATACGTTGGCGACTGTTGAACGGCTCGGGCGCGAATCGGGCGCCTGGATAACCGTGATCCGAACCGATATGCGCCTGCTCACCAAGCAGCCGATTGCCGGGTTCAATGTCAGAACTCTAAACGATTTCGACGCGGTCTTTTATATGGGAGAAGGTCCTTGGAACATAACCGATCAGCAGAAGGCCGATCTTCTGTCGTTTGTGCATGAGGACGGCAAAGGGTTTATCGCCGGTCACGCCGGCAACGGCGGTCACCTTCTCTTATGGCCGGAATACGCCAAAATGATAGGCGGGAATCTCGTCGGCGAATTCCCCACGGCCTCCATGCCCATTATTTTGGAAGATCCGAAATTCCCCGGGGTACAGGGATTTCCTCATGAGTTCAGGTTTAAAGATCAGTTCACCCTTGTAGGGCCCAACTACTCACGAGATATCGATCATGTCATCATGAGAATGGATCCGAGCAAGTTCGAGGCTACCTTCGCAGCTCTCCGCCCGGAAGGCGACTCCAGCCGTCCTGTCAATCTCGAGCAATACCGGGCGCACTTCCGTCAACTTGCCGCTCTTCGTACGGACGGCGATTACCCGATAGTCTGGGCTAAGAAGTACGGGAAGGGCAGGGTCTGGTACTCGACCTTTGGGCATCTCGAAGAGACTATGGACGATCCTCGTATTCAGCAAATGTATGTCGGAGCAATCAAATGGGCCCTCGGGTTAGTCGACGCCGACATAACCCCTCAGCCCTTAACCGCGGCAACTCATTGAAGGATCCGTCTCGATTGGGGCGCCCTGAACAATTTTAGGTGTGGAGTCGATATGAAGAAATTGCTCATCCTGTGCTGCTTAGTCTTGTTCGCCGCCGCGGCACGTCCGGCATACACCCAGGTTGCCGCTCCGCCGTCTGCTCAGAAGATTCGCGTTCTAATACTAACCGGGAGTTCCGATTGGTCTCACCCTTGGCAGGGGACGGCGCCGTTCATGCAGGGTATCCTCATGAATACCGGGCGCTTCGATGTGAAACTCGAAGAGGAAGTACGCGGAATCACGTCCGCCACGCTGGCCAACTACGATGTGCTGGTGGACTACTATTACGGTCCACGGTGGGGTGATGTTACCGAGCATGCGGTGGAGGATTTTCTGCGCTCCGGCAAGGGAATGATCACCGTGCACGGTGTCACATATGGCCCGTTCTTCGGCCAAGCCGGGGGAAGCCCCACGGAACCACGCCGTCTGGAAGGTGAGCCGTGGGCCGCCTTTTCAGATATGCTCGGAATGAGTTGGAAGCTAGAGAACATTGGCCACGCCAAGCGCCACGTCTTCGTGGTGCAGTGGGTCGATCGTGACAATCCCATCAGCCGCGGCTTGCCGCCGACATTCGTAGCCAACGATGAGCTTTATCACAAGATAGATCTCAAGCCGACTGCCCATGTCCTGGCCAGCGCTCTGGATGTTCCGGTAAGTCAGGGAGGGACAGGGAAGGAGGAACCAGCAATCTGGACCGTTCCATATGGGCAGGGAAGAGTGGTAGTGATGGTGCTTGGCCACGATCTTCTGGCGATGAGCCAACCGGGGTTTATGGATGCATTCGCGCGGGGAACGGAATGGGCTGCGACCGGCAACGTGGCTCCAGGAGAGAGTATTTTAGAGCCCACTACCAGCATGCCCACCCCGGCTTCAAAGCCTTGAGCGGGAATACAAATAAGCCGGCGAAATGCTTTAATACTCTGAAAGTTCGTTTATCTTGTTGTTTACGGCACGACTGAAGTCGCGCCCTGATACAAAGCTGTACAGTTTTTCTATAGTTCCTATAACACTATTTCTTAATACCTCTCCGACGAAGGTCCTTTTTCCGCACCCTGTTCAGCCCCTGGGGGATACTTTTTCAGTCCTTGAAAGAAATCGCCGCAGCGGCTAAAGCCGGATCATTGCCATCAACGGAGCGTATGGCTAAAGACCATACCTGATACAGAGCAACGGATTCATTCGGTCAGAGATCTAGAGGCCTTCAATCGGTAAAACAGCGGTAGTGCCCAATGGCAGGACATCTTTCTATACGATCCGGAAGTGAGCGCCTCGGGACGATGAAAATCATAATTTGTCTAACGTCGCTGCTGTGTGTTTTTGGCGCATTGGGCCACGCGAGAGCGGCGGCTCCCCAGACGGAGATCTCAAACGGTATCTTGCATGCCAAGCTTTATCTGCCAAACGCCGCGAAGGGGTATTATCGCGGCACAAGGTTCGATTGGTCGGGCGTCATCGGGGATCTCGAATACCGGGGACATCGCTACTACGGCCCGTGGTTTACCAGAACCGATCCCGAAGTCCACGATTTTGTGTACGACGGGCCTGATATCGTAGCCGGCCCGGCCAGCGCAATCAGCGGTCCTGTGGAAGAGTTTACTCCGGCATTGGGATACGAGGAGGCAAAGCCCGGAGGGAGCTTCGTCAAAATCGGCGTGGGTGTACTCCGTAAGCCCGACGATGCCAAGTACGACGCTTACCGGCTTTATAAGCTGGTCGATCCGGGGAAGTGGAAAATTACCAAGCGGGGTGATTCGGTAGAGTTTACCCAGGAGCTCTTCGATTCGGCCTCGGGATATGGATATCTCTATCGCAAGACGGTAAGGCTTCTTCCGGGCAAACCGGAAATGGAAATCGAACACACCCTGAAGAACATAGGGAAGCGCCCAATCCACAGCAGCGTTTATGATCACAACTTCCTTGTCCTGGATAACCAGCCGCCCGGACCGGGCTTTTCGATAACGCTTCCTTTCCAAATTACAGCCGATAAACATCTGGATACCAGCTTTGCTGAAGTCCACGGAAAGCGGCTTGTTTACCTGAAAACATTGGAGGGAAAGGACCGCGTGTATACCACAATACAGGGCTTCACCAATAGTCCCGACGACTACAAGATCCGTATCGACAACACCAAGGTGAATGCCGGGATGATGATTTCCGGAGATCGCGCGCTTCAAAAGATGGCGCTATGGTCCATTCGATCCGTACTCGCGGTCGAGCCATTCATTGATGTATCTGTCGAGCCCGGAAAGCAACTTGAGTGGACTTATAGATACGTGTTCTACACGCTTCCAGTGACGGAAACAACCCATAGCGAAGAATGAAAGCTCCTGTAACGTATGCCCCGGTGAAGGCAACGTCGAGATCCGGGATGTAGAGGAGCCCCCGCCGCCGGGACAGCCAGGTTAGGCTCGGAATGGCTTTTTGCCCGGTCATCAGCTCCATAAGTTCATTGGGGAACTAAGTAATCAAATAGTTCTTGACAGCCGTCAAAGCGAAACTATATGAACTTACGATAATAACTTTATGGGCTCGCTGCCTGAGGAATGGCTAGGCCAGGAGCTGTCGCTCCCTCTACACCATCAGGAAGAATGCTCTAGGCAGCAACAGGATAGGCGTGGCTTCGATAAGTTTTTTGTGACACCGCCTTTTTTCTTGGGAAAAAGGGCTGTGGCTGAAGAACCATTCATTCTAGGAGAGCTTCCATGGCCCAGAACAGCAGACATAAACTACTGCGTTATGTATTGACGGGCTGCGCGTTATTTATGGCAGCATTGGCGCCCATGCCGGCGCAAACCGGAGGAGGAGCCTTAGTAGGTACGGTCACCGATCCGGGAGGAGCTGTTGTTCCCAATGCGGCCGTCATTTTAACAAACGCAGACACCAGCTCGACCTATTCCTCCGTCACTAACGATGCCGGACGGTACTCGTTTCCGCAGGTCGCGGTCGGCAACTACACTCTGAAGGTTACCGCCAGCGGATTTCGGGACCAGGTACAAGCCGGGGTTACGATCTCCATCGGCACCACTGCCAATCTGAATGTCTCTTTGCAGGTTGGCCGAGCGTCTCAATCGGTCATTGTCACCGGAAACGCACAGCAGATTCAGACGGAAACCTCGGATGTGGGAACGTCCGTCACCCCAACTCAGATCGCACAGCTTCCGTTGGCTTTCAGCGGGTTGGTGCGTAGCCCGTTAGAGTTCATGACCCTGACTCCCGGATTTCAGGGTGATGCTTCGGGAAACCCGCAATCTCAGGCCAGTTTTAAGCTCAATGGCGGCGGAACCGGGAGCGCAGACGTTATATTGGATGGATCGTCAATCTCTCTCGCCTCGCCGAACTATCAGTGGAACTTTGGCATAAGCGTTGACGCAATCACTGAGTTCAAAGTCACCACCAGCACGTTTGCCGCGGAGTATGGGCGGACGGGAGGCGGCTTTGTGAATGTAGCCTCCAAGGCGGGCACGGACCAGTTCCATGGCGGGATCTATGACTTATTGAAGAATAAGGCATTTGACGCAAATAGCTGGCAGAACAATCACCTTGGGAACGCAAAACCTACCGATACGCAGAATGACTTCGGCGGATACGGCGGTGGTCCGGTGTTTATACCCAAGATTTACAACGGAAGGGGTAAGACCTTTTGGTTCTTTTCCTATGAAGGATTTCGCTATGTTTCCGTAGCCCATGACACCACGTCGACTGCGACCCCGGCGATGTGGAATGGGGATTTTTCTTCCATATTGCACGCACAAAGCATCAACGGAGTTAGCTATCCTGGAAAACAGATATACGACTACACAACCTGTTCGGGCGCGAATCTCGGCAAGACCTGCCAGCCATTTCCCAACAATCAGATTCCGATATCGCGGTTAGATCCCTTCGCCAAGAGCTTTATTCCGTACCTGGCCACGGCTACGACACCCACTCAACCGTATCAGAACTTGAACTATACGCTTTCGGCTCCGGTTAACAATGATCTCTATTCCGTTCGCATCGACCAGAACATCGGGCAGGCGCATAAACTCTACGGAAGCTATGCCCAAGCGGATATGCCGGTGCTTGATGTATATTCCTACGGGCCTCTCTTCACCAACGACTTTGGCAGCACGACCACGCATTACGCCCGGGTGGTAGAAACCTGGACCATTACTCCGCATTTGTTGAATCAGCTCAATTTTGGATTACACCCGCCGCTTTCGCATCGAAAACGGCCCGAATGGGGTCGGGCAATGGGAAGGCAAACTCGACTGGCACGGCGACTACCAGGATGTCCTGATACCGAGCGTTGGGATCCAATATGACCCCACTCTGAACATTGCGGTAATATCCCGCTCCTCCCAGCGATAACAGCCACTTTATCGATAACAGTTATCAGATGGATGAAGCTCTATCCTGGAGCCATGGAAACCACAACTGGAAATTTGGAGTTGAACACCGGAGGCAGGAATTCAATGCCTTCTATGGCAGCAATGCGGCGGCTGGCTTCAGTTTCCTACCTGCCTTGACCTCCGCGGGGAACACCGCTTCAGGCGCTCCAATCGACCCAAATTCCGGTTCAGGGGCGGCGTCCTTCTTCCTCGGCGCGGCCACCTCCGGAACAGTCGGCGGCCCCCAGATTGCAGGCATGCGAGCGCGATATTGGGGCTTTTTATGCGCAAGACGACTGGAAAGCTACCCCGAAGCTGACTATGAACCTGGGGCTCCGGTATGAGATCCCAGAGCCCGTGGTTGAGTCTCAGTGCAGGACTTCTCAGGTCAATCCAACTCTACCCAATCCGGGCGCCGACAACAGGCCTGGCGCAATGGAGTTCCAGGGAAATGGCCCGGGCAGGGACGGCAGGTGCTCCCCGATGAATCAATACTGGGGCTCCTGGGGTCCGCGCCTCGGCTTGGCTTACCAACTCGATGACAAGACAGTAGCTCGTGCCGCATACGGTATTTACTATACGGCGCTGAAAGTTTCCAATTTTGCCAACACGGATAGTGCAGGATTTTTTGCGGCAGGCTATCAGTGGCCTGCCAACACCAATCAACAAACTCCCGCTCTGATTCCTAGCCAGGTTCCGAGCTATCCGGGAGTACCGCCGCCAACCATTACGCCAACGGCTCTCAATGGATTGAATGGAGGGGGAGGCGCGGCGACCGGTGGTCCGGTTATGCTTCCCAGCAGGCTTGCAAGGCCAGGCGCCGTTCAAAACTGGACCGTCGATATCCAGCGGCAACTGCCGGGACAATGGCTGCTCGATATGGCTTATGTGGGAAATCACGGGGCGCATCTCCAGGCGCTGCTTGCGGACCCGAATGTAGGCCCGCTATCTGGTCTCGCTTATGGCAGCTGCCTGGCGGTTCTTGTCACGCAGCAAGCCAGCAGTGCGGCGTGCGCCGGAAAAGCAAGGGTTCCCATCCCTTATACAAATTTCGTCTCCGACTTTGGTTCGTCGGCGACGGTTGCGCAAGCCATGCGGCCATTTCCGCAATATAAAACTGAGGATTTGGATACCTCGTTCAGCGCCAATCCATGGGGCGACTACACATATAGCGCAGCACAGATACAGCTCAATAAGCGCTTTGGATCGGGATTGTCGGTCCTGGCAAACTATACCTGGTCCAAGAACCTCACCGATGCAGACTCTGACTACGCTCCGCAAGCGGCTTGGAACGGCGGTCAGTCGGCCGGCGTGCTTAACCCGTACAATCCTAAGGCAGAGAAATCGTATAGCGAGTTCGATCAACCGCAGAGTTTTAAGATCGCTTACACCTATGAACTGCCGTTCGGCAAGGGCCGGAAGTACATGGCAAACGCGAACAAACTTGTCGATTTAGCGGCAGGTGGCTGGACCCTGGGCGGCATTGCCTCGTACGCGTCGGGATTTCCGCTCAGCGTGACAGAAAACAATTGGACCTCCGGCATCTTTGCCGGCGTAGCAACCGGCGCCGCGGCTCGACCAAATATGGTCCCCAACGCGAACGTCTCCGGATTTCATGGCGGGACCTTTGTCTTTGGGCAAACCACGAAGATCAATCCGGCCGCGTTTACCCAAGCCCCGAACTATACGTTTGGAAATACACCGAGATTTCTAGGAGGAGCCCGTTTCTTTGCGCATAAGAGTGAAGATCTACAACTTGGAAAGAGCTTCCCCCTGGTCACGGAAAGGCTGATTCTCAATGTGCGCTTCGATGCATTCAACCTATTCAACCGGCACGGATGGGGCTGTCCGGATAATACCGTCGGCGATCCCGGCTTTGGGACGTTCACTTGTGGGACCGGACCGAATGCCGAGACCAACAACAACATAACCACGGCTGTGCCATCGAGCCGAACTCTCCAAGGAAACTTCCGCATAACCTTCTAAAGGTCTTTCGACTCTGGGGGACTGAAAATTAGTCCCCCTACCTCACGCTCGGCTTCCTATAATGGTTCGAGATTGCCGTAAAGCCGCGAGGAATGGTCTCCTCGTCGCGCTTTTGTCTTCAATGGGCTTCATCAGGCATATTCATGCTGGTTTGTAGCAACCGCCGATTACTGTTTCTTCAATATGCCGCGTTCGCTATCTCGATTCTCCTAGGGGCTTCGACACCTATATTCGGTCAAGACTCTGAGACAATGGCCCTCCGGCATTTCAGGTCTGCGCAAGAGGCTCAACAGGCAGGATCTTTCGACCTGGCTGCTCGGGAATATCTGAAGGTCATACAATTGCGGCCCGACGCAGCGGAGGCTTATGCGAGCCTCGGCCTTGTCTACAATGCGGAGGGAAAATTCGCGGACTCGGCGCGGGCATTAGGCAAGGCTGAAAAATTAAAACCAGGATTGCCGGGCGTCAGCCTCTATCTGGGGATTGACTATGTAAAGCTGCGCCAAGCTGCTGTGGCAATTCCTTATCTGCGGGAAGCTGCTCGCCTGGAGCCACAGAACAAAGAAGTGCAGACATGGCTCAGCACGGCTTTATGGGAGGATGGTCATATCGAGGCGGCGTTGGCGCAGTTCCGCAGCGCCACTTTGCGCTCTCCCTCCGATCCTGTCCTTCTGCTGGATTTGGGAGAGGCCTACCGCAAGGCGGCCGACGAAAGAATCGAACGTGTCCTCATTGGGGCGAAAGGCGCGCCGCTCCTGCACCAGGTTTATGGAGACATCTACAAGGACGAGCGTACATGGCAGAACGCCAGGGCTCACTACTATCGCGCCATCGAGCAGGATCCCCAGTGGCGAGGTGCGCACTTCGGATTGGGCGAAATCGATCTGCTTACCGGTAAGCTGGATGAGGCGGCACAAGAGTATCGCCGCGAATTACAGATCAACCCCAATTCCGCCGCTTCCCTGGCAAGACTTGCTGAAATAGCGCTGCTTCAGGGCAAACCTGAGGATGCTTTAGCTCTTTTCCAATCGGCAATTCATATTGCGCCAGAACAGGCTTCGAATGCCGTAGGTTTGCCTAGATCCTATCCCGCCTCGGCCAGGAATTTCAGCGAAGAGACCGTACGTGAATTGCGCAATTGCATTCCCTCGCTGGAGAGCTCTCCGGCGAGTCCATCGCGAAGTCTGGCCCTCGCTGTGGCCGAATCGCTTGTTGGCAACGATGACGGATTCACCGCCGCCTGGACCGGCTTTCAAAGCAGCGCGCGAAATTCCGCTCCGTCCAATTCCTATGAGCGCGGTTTGCTGAATTTCAATCGTCAGGATTTCCATGCGGCCGAAACCGATCTCGACGCATGGCTTACGCTGCATCCAAACGACCTCGGGGCCGAATATTTGCTGGCCCGAACTTATCGAAACCTTTCCTCATCGACTTTCGCACAGTTACTCGCCGTAGCTCCCGATTCCTATCCGGCGCATCAACTCCTGGCGGAGACCTACCGGAATGCCGGCCAAGACGACAAGGCACTGGCGGAATATAGAGCGGTCGAAAACATGTCTCCTAACTTGCCCGGGATACATTTCTCGATCGGCAGCCTCCTTTTGAAGATGGGCCAGCCGGACCAGGCAATGGGGGAATTGGAAGCCGAACTGCGCTTGAACCCGGACCATGCGGAGGCAAACGCGGCAGTGGGGAAGATTCTTATTGCCCGATCCGAGCAAGCCAAGGCCATTCCATACCTCGAGAAAGCGAGCCAGCTCGATCCGGAGCAGTGGGCTACGTTCGAACAATTGGGCAAAGCGTATTACCTGCAGAAAGAGTTTGCAAAGGCTGAGGCGGTATTGCGAAAAGCTGTGAAGCACGATCCCGACGGCTCTGTCCATTATCAATTGGCTTTGGTGTATCGCGCCTTGGGACAGACGGAGACCGCAAGCCAGCAATTTGAAATCTCGCGCAAGCTCAAGCTTGCGAGCTTATCCCATGCCGAAACAGAGATGACCACGCTGGACACCTTACCTCAATGATTGCCTGCCGTGGAATCGTTTTGCTGGCGCCTGTTCTCCTCTCATCCATTGCTCTCGGGCAGGCGGATCCCCTCGAACATGGGCTTCAGCTATTTCGCCAGGAGAAATATGAGGCTGCACTGCAACAATTTAAGAATGCGGCGCGCGCGGAGCCGGCAAACGCTTCGATTGAAAATTTCATAGGAATTACCGAGACTAAGCTTGGCCGCATAGAGCAAGCTAATACGGATTATGAGGCCGCCATCCGATTGGATTCCAGACTTGCAGACGCGCACAAGAATCTGGCATTTAATTATCTTGCCTCGGGGAAATACGAGCTAGCCGAGAAGCAACTGAAAACAGCCTTGTCTCTCAACGGTAACGATCCTTTCGTGCACTACTATCTCGTCATCTTGTATCTTTCCACCTCACGGGATCAGGATGCGATCGCACACATAGGTCCTGCTCGATCGCTCTTCGATAACGACCCGCAGACTGCTTTTCTGGCAGCGAAAGCATGCCTGCGCTCCAATGCCTCCGCTGAAGGATTGAGGCTCATCGATTCTCTTGAGCAGCGCTCTGCGCTTTCTCTTGCACAGGAATACGAATTAGCCAAGTTGCTGGATGAAAAGCAGATGTATACCGGGTCAGTGCAGCGGTTCCGCCGAATTGCCGAAATGCAACCCTCCTCATGGGAGAACCAGTACAATCTCGCCATTGCTCTCATTAAAGCGAAGCAGCCAAACCAGGCATTTCCGCTGCTTGCATCTCTAACAGAGGAGCATTCAAACGACGGCCATATCCTGGCCATGCTCGCATCTGCCTATGAATCGGCGAACAATTCGGACCTTGCGCTCCGCGCATACCGGAAGGCGATCACAGCCGATCCGCAAAATCCCGATCGCTACCTCGACTGCAGCCGATTGCTCATGGATCTGAACCGCTATGACGATGCGGAGGATGTCGTTCAGCAAGGCATTTTGAAGGTTGCCGACGATTATCCATTGACCGTCCGCTTGGGCGCGGTCGAGGTGATGAAGGGTAACCGTGACCAGGCTCGTGAACACTTCCGCAAGGCGATCGCAGAACATCCGGAGATCGCTTTGGGGTATGTCGCTTTGGCTCAGTCGTATATGAAGGAAGGGAACGAAGAGGAAGCCCTCAAGGTATTGGTCGAAGGCCGGGCGAAGGTCCCGCGCGACTTCGCACTGGAATATGTTTTCGGACTCGTTTCTTATCACCTGGGCCAACAAAGTCAAGCGATGCAGGCATTAAAGAATGCCGAAGAACTGGCTCCAAACGTGGCGGAGCCGCATTATCAATTGGGAGTTCTGTACATGCAAATGCAGCAGTGGAAAACCGCTCAAGCCGAATTTGAACGGGTTCTTCAAATAGATCCGCACCGCGCGGTCGCCTACTATCAGCTTAGCCGGGCTTACACACGGACTGGAGATATAAAGAAAGCTCATGAGATGGCGGCCGAGGCGAAGCAGTTTGAACAGACCCAACAGGAGGACGCGATCAGCGCTGAAAAATTGCGCTTGGGCGCTCATCAGCAGTGAACGATTGCCAGGCTTCTTATTTGCGAGGCAGAGGTGACCTTCCGCAAAATCGTACATGTCGATATGGATGCCTTCTATGCTTCCGTTGAACAGAGGGACGATCCAAAACTGCGGAGCCGGCCTGTGGTCGTGGCCTGGCGGGGCAACCGTTCCGTCGTTTGTGCCGCATCGTATGAAGCCAGACGTTTTGGAGTACGTTCCGCCATGCCGGCGGTTCGTGCCGAACGCCTGTGTCCCGGCGCCATCTTCGTTGCCCCGGATTTTGCGCGCTATCGATCTGTCTCGCGTCTCGTCCGGGAAATATTCAAGCGTCACACGGACTTGGTCGAGCCGCTCTCGCTTGACGAGGCGTATCTTGACGTCACATTGAACAAAACGGATTTGCCTACCGCTACGCGTGTTGCCCGGAGAATACGTGAGGAAATCCGCCAGGAATTGAATCTGACCGCCTCGGCCGGCGTCGCGCCGAACAAATTCCTGGCAAAGATCGCCTCCGGCTGGCGCAAACCGGATGGACTTTTCGTTATCCTGCCGGAAAACGTGCATACGTTTCTCTCTCCCCTGCCGGTTCGACGTCTTCCTGGAGTAGGCAAAGTCACCGGAGAGAAATTTGAGAAACTGGGAATACAGACCGTGGGGCACTTGAGAGATATGGAATTAGCGGTGCTTCAAGGCCTCTTCGGGCGGCACGGTCTGCGTCTCTACCAGCTCGCGAGAGGACTCGATGACAATGAGGTCATCTCAGATAGGCCCTCGAAAACCGTATCCTCGGAGGATACATTTGAGCATGACGTACCTTTAACGGAAACTGAGCCGATGATACGCCGTCTCGCGGAAAAGACATGGTTGGCTTCGCGCAAGGAATCGCGTATCGCACGCACCGTGGTCCTCAAGCTAAAGACCAGCGAGTTCGATATCCTTACGCGTAGCCATACCCCCTGCTCGCCTCCTTCCTGCTGCGAGGAGTTGACTGGCATCGCATTGTCGCTGCGGGAGCGGGTGGACCTGGGATCGGAGCAACGCTTTCGTCTGGTTGGCGTGGGCTTGAGCAACTTCCGCGAACCGGAAGATATGCCGGCTCAACCGCCCCTCTTCGTGTGACGGCAAGCCGGCGTTATTGTTACTTCCGCTGATGCGCTCAGCCGTTCATTCCCAGGGCTGATTTGCCACTCCGGCCGAAGTGAGAAGGACGCAAGCCCCTTCCTAAGGGCGTTGTCCTGTCGTAGCTTTTACCGCCTGGCTGAGTTCGGTGAATGTATAGCTCCCCCACGGTCCCATGGTGTAGGTCTTCTTCAGGTATGCCTGAGCGTTTTTACGGTTTTTGGAACTTGGCTTGAAGCCGTCGTTGCGCAGCCAGCGCAGGTAGCCAATACTGCGAATCTGAGTGTCAAGGCACTCATTCCAGTCCTGTTCGCCGTTGATCGCATAGGGAGACTCTGAGAAGGAGCGGTCTCGCATGGTCTTGCAAATCTTACCTGCGGTTTTGCGCAGGGGCTTATTGCTCCAGACATAGCCCTTGGAAATGAAATCATACTGATAGGTTGTGTTGTCCGGCGTGACGTGAGCCGGAGTGGAAAGGGTTGAAGAGTGGTCGCGTGCGGCGCTCTGTGCCTGACCAATTGCAGATAAGGCACAGACGAGGGAAAGCCCGGCGATTGAGCCCAGACCCAGTATCGATTTCATTCATTTTCCTCCATGTGATCTCCTGCCAATTCAGCTATAGAGATGCTCTGCTGTTGCCGAGCAACGCTTCGCTGGGAAGACGTGCAACCTGCTGCAGCTCTATGACAGGCTGGCTTTTCTACAAAAAAGCGCCTGCCTTTCTCTGGCCTGCCCGCCCAATTCGCCACAGGCACTAGAGCATTTTTAGGGATGATAGAGCATCCTCGGGTACGAACGGAATGGGAAACTGCGCGAATCCATCAGCCCGGAAACCGAAACAGCACCGGTTGGAGCAACCCGAGAGATGACAGATAAAGGGGACGGCTCTGCCTCTTTTGGGGAGAAGCGCAGAGCGGCTAGCTGGCCTACGATGGTGAAACGTTATGGGAAGTCAGTATTGCTTCCCGAGGGCCACTGTGAAAACAATTGCTTTGCTGCTTGCATTTCTGAGCGTGGGCGCCGCTTCCGCCGAAACGAACGCGCCTTGCAAACTCCCCTTGTACATTCAAGCAACCCAGGGTTCGGCTGATAACACCACAGACAGTACGGTGGATTTGTTTCTTTACGGATTGAGATCAGCGGTGACGCTGCATCACGGATGCATTGTCGACAAGATGACCGACGCCCATCTGGGTCTCTATATCACCACATTGACGCTCCTCAACCAAGCGGGAAGCAGCGATTCCTCCATCATAGCTGTGGCGCTGGCTGTGCCGTTGAACGGGATACCCGTTTACATGGATGATTACCTGCTGATGGTTCGAAACACCGACAGCGTCGATGGACAAGTGAACGCACTGCTGGAAAGCATCGGGGAGACACTGGACAAGCATAGCTCGCCCGCTGAATGACGGGATCCGTGGCGCTGGAGATTCGTCGTCCTTTTTTTGCCCTCTTTGCGCCAGGGGGAGAGAAAACAAAACTCTCGTCATACCGGAGACCCAGCTAGGTTAGCTTCGCGAAATCTGGGCTCCCTATCTCGCATACCCACAAGAATTGTGAGGTCAAAGTACCAGTCCACGCTTTGCCCGACCAGATCTTGAAATTGATAGCCAATCCTATCTTTCAGCTGCCACGTTTCCCTGGGCAGTGGCCCCGGCGCCAATTGATTTTGGAGTTTTCAGCCACGACCTGCCGATTCGGACAGGTCGCCGCCAGCGTGACAGAGTCCAGGGGCTGGATCGCAGCCTGCGAACTCGTGACAGAGCGGATGGACGGGCTGCTGCAAGATGCAAAGCGGTTAGCCGAGTTGAGAGTTCTCGGTTTGAGAGTCCGCTAATTGGTGCTATACAATCCGTTCAGGTCGATCACCACGTCAGTAAGTCTCTCCATACCCATCAGCTCCTATGCCAGTAAAAGCAACCTGCGATTGGAGAGTGGGCTCAGAATAGCTGGAGCGCCTGCCGATTGCCTTAAATCCTGGAATGGTATCGCTGGTTATGCGCGCAAGCAAAGCCGCCGCATCGTTCCTAATCCGTTGCCAAGACGTCGATGGATACTGGCGTGATTACCAACTTGCGCCGGGCCGGTCAGAGGCGTGGACGACGGCGTGCGTCGGTTACGCTCTCCTCGCGGCCTCTCGATGGGCGTCCACTTCCAGAGCGCCACTCGACCGGGCCGCTGCGGCACTGCTTGCGGCGCGACGGCCAGGGGGCTGGGGCTACAACAACAAGACTGCCTGCGATGCCGACTCAACATCCTGGGTTATTCGCTTTCTGGCCCGTCACGAGGCACTTGGCGACGTGCCCGCAGCAGGCGTGCTAAGCCCTTATGTGACGGCGACGTATCGAATCCGCACCTTCGCCTCGTTTGATCGCTTTGGCAGCTGGGCAACAGAGCATGATGAGGTGGCACCGATGGCGGGTCTGGCGCTGCTCGCCGCCCGGGAAGATGCCCTTGTTGCTCGGATTCGCGCCGCCGTCCTGGACTCCTGGGCGGAGCGTGGATGGCGGCCGTTCTGGTGGCAGGGACGCTCGTATGTTTGCGCGCAGAGTCTTGAATTTCTATCCCTAACCGGAGGTATTCCAGATGAAGTTAGCGAGTCCGAACGTCATTTTCTCGCCGCGTTATCCCCCAGCACATCGGCTTTTGACACGGCGCAACGGCTGGTGGCGGCATTGCACGTTAACGCGATGGTCCAGGCCTCGCACCTGCACGGTGCTTTGATTGACTTGCAATGTAGCGATGGCGGTTGGCCCGGCTCTCCGGTCCTTCTCGTTCCCCATCAGGGCGAGCCGTCCGTCTTCGAGATCGCGTGCGATGATCGTCGACTCCTGACCACTGCTGTATCGCTAATGGCGATAAGCCGCTGGGTCGAGCGCGACGGCTCGGAATGACATCTGATAATCGCCGAGGTCGCGATCCTGCAGACCGCCGATTGCTCTAACTCTGGCTTCCGTAGGTTTGAAATGCACGCAAAACGCCGTCCCAAGCGCCAAAGTGCGACATCTGGCGCAGCTGAAACTGGATATCGCGATTTTAACTTGCCTGCTGATGTCCTGCCCAGCATGCTTGCAGCGGGATGAAAATCGTTCGGCAGAGAATGATGCCAAATGGTCATAATGCGGGACCATCGCCGGGAAATTTCGGTTCTGGCCACGCGAGGGGTCGGTTGCTGAACTAGCGAACTCCGCCAAGGGAGACAAATCTCCGTTCAACGACGGATCAAATGCCCACTCAATAAAGGAGACATCGAAAATGTCAGCAGCGGGATCACAACCAGTTATGACACGACACGAAATGGAAACCGCGTTGATTGAGAAATGCTGGAAAGATTCGGCGTTCCAGAAGCAGATCGTCAGCGATCCCAAAGCCACCATAGAGAAAGCTACAGGGCAAAAGCTGCCTGAGCAGCTGAAGATCTTTGTGCACCAGGAGGATGCCAACACTCTGCATTTTGCGATTCCGCCGGCTCCGTCAGATCTGACGGAACTGTCGGACGAGGATTTGGAACATGTCGCCGGTGGGGCGACGGGCGTTGCAATATCGGCAGCGGCCGCAAGCGTCAAAATGAAGGATGTCTGGGGTTAGTCGGATTCTGTCGTTCGACCTTCCGCCATACAATCGATCGGAACGGCACGCCCGGTGCATGGCGCATCGCAGGCCGACCGCGCGGGAACATCTGCCCACTTACAACATCTGCCCACTTACAACTTGTTGTGAGGCAGTAGAGCCTGGCCCCCGTTTACCCGCGGTCCGCCAGAGAAAGAAGAAATCACGACTCCGTGCCACGCGCCAATGCGCGGCATCGGACGCGACCTAAGATGAATATGGTGTTTTTCCACTTGCCCCTGGCTATTTCGACGCCGTACAATTGGCTTCCCGGCAACTAAATAGTCGTTCGGAAGAGGATAATGCCAAGTGGTCATAAAGCGGGACCATCGCCGGGAAGCTTCGGTTCTGGCCAGGAGAGGGCCTGTTGCTGAAGTAGCGAACTCCGCCAAACAGACAAATTTTCGCTCAACCACGATTCAAACTAACTCATATAAGGAGAGACATCGAGATGTCAGCAGCAGCAGGATCACAACCAGTTATGACACGACACGAAATGGAAACCGCTTTGATTGAGAAATGCTGGAAAGATCCGGCGTTCCAGAAGCAGATCGTCAGCGATCCTAAAGGCACCATAGAGAAAGCTACCGGGCAGAAGTTGCCTGAGAACGTGAAGATCTTTGTACACCAGGAAGATGCCAACACTCTGCATTTTGCGATTCCGCCGGCTCCGTCAGAGTTGACGGAACTGTCGGACGAGGATCTGGAGCATGTCGCCGGCGGGACCGGAATCCGGATGCCGCAGATGAGCGTTCTACTGTCGGCGGCGCAGGCAGGCGTTTCAATGAAGAATCCCTGGGATTAGCGCTAGGCGCCTGCCGTTTCGACCTTCCGCCGTACGATCGGTCGGAACGGCCATGCCCGGTGCATGGCGCATCGCAGATCGACCGGGGGCAAGGAGCAGGTAAGTAGCAAATCGCGAGATCGTCGAATTTTGTACAGCAAACGGCAGATATCCCGACCCGCCGCTTACCTGCGGACTACCAACGGATCCCGGTAACCGATGTCTTTGTAAATCAACAGATATCGCGTAGTCCAACCGCTGGTGCAGTTGTCGCGCTCAGGGTGCGCTGCGATCCAGCATCAAGCATAATGAGCTGCGGAATACAGCGGAAACACCCGCACGTTATATATGCCGCAATCACTGTGAATACGGGTTAAACTTTGTCCTACGCCGTACCTTGAACAGCGCGAAAGCGGGAGTTGTGTCGCCTGATGAACCTCACCCATGAACTATTAGCAGACATTGCTGCCAGGGCGAGCGGGTTTGATGAGCGGCTGGGCAACGCCCATATCATTCCTCAACCGGAATTGGATGAGGGTGAGATAGACCGGCGCTTGGAACGGTGGTGTGAAGTCGCCGCCAAGGGCGATCGTGAGCAGTTTCAGAAACTACTTACGCTCGATGGACTGGATCTCGATTCGGTGAGGACCGGGTTGGGCCGCGTGCAGTTCTCGGCTTTGCACCGGTTTCCGGAGTGGACGGACCTGCTGCAGGATGGGTTGAATGCAGTGGACGCTTGGCGCTCAGAGTCGCCTCCCTTTCTCGACGCAATGGAGCCGTGGCCTTTTGAGCAGATCATGGCGCCTTTTGTTCAAACCGCTAGCCACCGGCTTCGAGTAAGGGCGGGTGAGGCTTATGACGGTCTGGCCCCCCGAGCACACGCCGGCCTGGAAAGAAAACTACTGTATCGGTTAGTGAACGTCTGTGGTTCCGCGCTCATTCTCGAGTTTTCGATATTCAGGCTGAAACGGCGACAACTTCTCGATAGAGACCTGCAATCTCCGGGCGATACCTCTAGCAAGATCTATCGGAGCTATCTGGCCCACTTGAGGGGCGGAGGTCTGGCCGCGTTTTTTCACGAATACAGCGTGTTGGCGCGCGCCGTTGCTACTTTGATGAAGAACTGGATCGATTCCGCAGCGGAGTTCCTGACTCGCCTGACATCGGACCGGAAAAGTCTTTCAAACACTTTTGAAGGCGAAGGAGATCTCGGGAGAGTCGAGGAACTCAGCCCCGATCTTTCCGATCCTCATCGCGGCGGGCGCCACGTTTTTGCTCTGACCTTCTCTTCAGGTCTGAAGCTTGTGTACAAACCAAAAGGCCTCGAGACTGAAGAGGCCTACTCCCGGCTCCTGGAATGGATAAACCGGGAAGGGATCAGTCTTCCCTTAAATGGTGTGAAGGTGCTGTCGCGTCAAGATTATGGCTGGGCCGAGTTCGTCGAGCACACGGCCGCTTCGAACGAAGCCGAGCGGGCGCGATTTTACCGCCGCAGCGGCATGTTGCTTTGCCTGTTCTACGTTTTGGACAGCACCGATGTACATTTCGAGAACTTGATTGCGGCCGGGGAACAGCCGGTGCTGATCGATGCAGAGACCCTGATCACCCCGTCACTGGATGAGGATCAGCGCCAGAACAGCGACGCTGAAACAATAGCCGTGCATCGCCTGAACACCTCCGTCCTTCGGGTGGGTATGCTCCCTTGGTGGAGCTCGCTTGCGCGCAACCAGTCCGGCGATCTAAGCGCCCTGGGCAGCGTTGGCGGCGAAGAGCTGATCACAAATGCCTGGCAGGGTATCGGGACCGACAATCTAGAACGCCAGGCCGTGAAGGTCAAAGTTGGGCGAAATGGGAATGCCCCGTTTTCGGCCGACGAAGCAGCCGATCCCGTCCGCTATGTGGAAGAGGTTGTAACCGGGTTCGGCGAGATGTATCAGCTCCTGCTCGCGCACCGCGAGGCGTTGCTGGCAGCGAATAGTCCGCTGGATCATTTGGCAAGGTTACCCATGCGCCTGGTTTTTCGCGAAACCTCAACCTATTACTTGATGTTGAAAAACTCTCTCGATGCCGCCCTGCTTCGGGATGGAGCGGATCACTCGATTCATTTTGAGGCGCTCAGCCGCGTACTTCTAGTGTCCGACTCGAACGTGCGCTTCGCTCCTTTTCTGAAATCGGAGAAGCAGGCCCTCATGGGGCTGGATATACCGTTCTTCACCGTATCGCCCCAGAGCCGTGCTATGACGTTTGGCTCTGCTGAAACGGTCGAAAATTGCTTCGCTCAAACCGGCTACGATCGCGTCCGTGCACATCTGTTCGCGCTCGGAAACCAGAATCTCGAAGAGCAGATCGGGATCATTCGCGGTTCATTCTGGGCGAAGGCTGCTAGTTTGGGCTCCCAAACGGGTCCGGCGGCAGCGGCGGCGATACCACCGATCGATGTATCGGAGCCTCAGTCGTGGGATTTGATAGATGCAGCCGTATGCATCGGGCGCCGGCTACAGCACGAGGCGATTCTAGGCAGTGACGGAAGCATAACTTGGATCAGCCTAAGCCGCCAGACGGATCGACACAATTACCGCTTATCGCAATTAAGCCCCGGGCTGTTCGATGGGCTGGCTGGAGTTGCTTTCTTCTTGGCAGCCCTGGAGAAGTTTAATCCCGGAGCGGGCTTCCGGCAGACGGCCTTGGGAACACTGGTCTCCATGCGCCGGGCGCTGACTGCCTGTGAAAAAATGATCCGGACGAATAGGAAATCTTCGCCGCAAAATCTCACTCTTGGTTTAACCGGCCTTGGTTCAATCGTCTACGCTCTGACTCGTATCGGCCAAATGTTGCAAGAAGAAGCTGCGTTTGAGATTGCTCAAGCGGCTGCTGCTCTGATAGCTCTCTATCTCTCCACTGGCGAGGCAAGTGTGGACGTCTTCAACGGGTGCGCAGGGGCGATCTTAGGATTGCTCTCTCTTTGTAAGATCCGTTTGGATCCATCTCTTTTGCACACTGCGACTGCCTGTGGGGATATGATTTTGAAACGCTACGCAGATAACCGGCCGGCCAGTCTGGCCGACGGACTTGCGGGAGGTTTCGCCTTAGGTCCGGCAGGCGTCGGACACGCTCTCCTGCGGCTCTACAAAGCGACCAACGAACAACGATTCCTACACGGCGCCCGGAAACTAATACCCGCCCTGTCGATGACAAGAATTGGGCTTCGGTCAATGCAGACTGGTCTACAGGCGCAGCAGGTCTTGGCCTTAGCTGGTTAGATAACCGCGAGTCGTTAGATGCCAACCAAGCTGACTTTGCCATAGAGGCGGCTCTGGAACGTTGCCTCCAAGCTCCCTGGAATGCACCCGACCAGGTGTATAGCGGCGCAGCCGGACGGTGGGATTTTCTGATCGAGATCTCCCGGCGCAGAAAAAATGGTTCCAGCTTGCTGAGAACGGCCCGGAAACAGGCCGGCTGGTGCATCGGCCGATCCAAACGCGATTCAGGTTATCGCCTGCACTCCCGGTTGCCCGCAGGTGTGTTCCTGCCCGGTTTTTACGAAGGCATGGCTGGCATCGGATACGAATTCCTTCGGTTGGCTTTTCCCGGAACGGTCTCCTCCGTTTTGCTTTGGAATTAGATTCTTAAAGATGGCTGGTGTATGAGTGCATCGTCCAGTTCGATGGATATAAGTCCGAGGGGACCGATAATCGGTCCCCTCGCCTGGGCTCGGGAAAATGATACGCCGGCCGCTTTTGGCAGGGCACACCTGGTGTTACAAAGCAGTGTCGCGGACTACATAAATGCCGCGGTAACGCCATACATATCGGGCGACTTGATCTCGCCCGATGTGCTGGCAAATATTCAGGGCATCGCCTCTTTGCTGCCGGGCGCCCTCACCGATTCCTTTGGATTTGAATGTCCGCTGGGCATCAGGGAACCGCGAGCCGACTTCCTGGTCTGCTCCGAAGCTAGCCAGAGTGGACGGGAAATCCTAGCGGGCCATAGACCGGGCACGGAGCTTACAGATCTTTTTCAAGAGCATCCAGTCTGGCGGCGAATTCGGTCTTTCTCGACCGAGTGGTCCAACCCTCAATCAGCGCTTTTCACGAATGTACACAATATGTGGTCCGAGTTCGATGTGGACGGCATGCCTCTCTCAACACCCGTGCCCAGCGTCTTTATCGGGGCAACGAATCTGCGGCCCCTGCAACCTGCACCAGATACCAGCGAGATGCCGTCTCACTGCGCCTGGCTCACCGATTCCGCACTACCGATTCTGCTTGGTAGTAGTCTCGACTCGAGTCTTCGCCGGCAGATAGCCCGCTGCCTGAATTTTCTGCCTTCCAGCGCATACATTTTTCAGGTCGGCCTGATGCTCGGCAGAACCTCCCCTATTACGCGACTCTGCGTAGGCGGTCTCTCAGGAACGCAAATTATTGAGTATCTCCGAGCTCTAGGTTACTACACACCGCTTACCGAGGTGAAAGATCTCGTCAACTCGCTTGATCCGCTTGTGGAGCGGATCAAGCTGGACTTGGATGTTGCCGATCGAGTTCTGCCCAAAATCGGCCTGGAGTGCCGCGTGACCGCGGATCGGGTCGCCATTCGACGTTTTTTTAACTATCTGGTCTCGTCGAATCTGTCGACCCCTGCTAAGGCGGAGGCGCTTCAATCCTGGGGAGGTATGGCGCACGAGCGGCTAACTCCAGACATTTGGCCTCGGGATCTATTGGCGCTCTCCTGTTTCTTGCGAGAAAGAGTCCACAGCGCTTTCGCGCGCTTGCTGCACCACATCAAAATCGTCTATCAACCAGATCTCCCGCTGCAAGCCAAAGCGTATTTCGGCGTCTCTCATCTCTGGCTTGCTCCAGCCGCGTTGAAGGATATGTTGCAACAGGCTGCGGCCGGTATGCTGGAACAGAAGAGATGAGACTAGGACGAGGAATGTGCATCCGGGTTCTCACTTTTGCTCTCTTCGCCTGTGTTCTATGTCGCGGCCAAAACCAGACAGAGCCCAGCATGCCTCGCCGGCCGGTGACCCTAATGGACGCTCTACGATCCACCCTCGCGCAGAACCCCGGCATTCAGTTACAAGAACAACAGGTAAATGTGGCTAAGGGTATCCTCAGCGTGGCATCAGGTCAATTCGATACGTTGCTGAATGCCGGGACGTCGCAGAGCTATTCCGAAGCGCCGCTTACTACCGCTCAGCAGCTTCAGTATGAATTATACGGTTTGCAGGTTTCGAATATCGCGTCCAATACCACCACTTATACGCTGGGCGCGCAAAAGCTATTCCGTAACGGCATCGCCTTAGAGCCCTCACTCACGTTGAACAGACTCACCGACAACGTCACGAACACAGAAGGTGTTGATCAGTCGCAGGTTTTGTTTCAGGTTGTTCTGCCTTTCCTTCGTGGACGCGGACGGGCCGCCGTCGATGCCCAGGAACTCTCGGCACAGAGTGCGGTCAATGCCAGTCTTCACGACACGAATCAAACGGTGGCCCAGCTACTAGTGAATACGGCGATCAGTTACTGGGATGCAGTTGCGGCGGTGGGAAATCTCCAGATTGCCAAGGATTCAGAAGCGCGTGGAGCCAAGTACGTACAGGATGTACAGACACTCATCGACGCGGACAAAGTTGCTAAAGCGGAAATCAATCAGCTTATTGCCAACCTCGACGGCCGCACTGCGTCGCGAATCGCAGCGGAGCAGAGTGTGATAACCGCCCAGCAGAGCTTAGCCCTGGCAATGGGTTTGAGAGCCGATCAAGTATTGGTCTCGCCGGATGCCTCGGATTCGCTGCCCGACTGGCCGGACGCTTCGATTCCCAAAGTGACGCCTGACGTTATTAATAGCTTCGTGGAAAGGGCAATGAAAGCTAGACCGGATCTGATTGCCGCCAAATTGCGGCGCCAGTCGGCGGAACAACTTCTCCCGGCAGCCCGCAATCAACTTCGTCCCCAGCTCAATCTTACGCTCAACACCGGCTACAACGGGCTTATAGAGGGCACGGCGTTCGAGAAGTCTTTGGTCGCGCCGTTTACCGGCTCTAAGGGCCTGAATGCCTATGGATCGCTTAACTTCTCATTTCCTCCAAGCAATGACATCGCAATTGGCCAGCTTGCTCAGGCTAATGCGTCATACCAGGAATCGGTATTGGCCGAGACAGATCTTGCGCGCACCATCGCATCCAGTGTCATAACCGCCGTAACTAATCTATCCACGAGCATCGCAGGCTTGCACAAAGCGAGAGAGGCGGCCAGTTATTATCGGCTGGCCTTGCAGGATGAACAAGATAAATATAGCGCCGGTCTGACTTCGCTGGTGAATCTGTTGACCATAGAAGACCGGCTTACAGGAGCTTTGTCGCAGGAGCTCTCGGCACGCCTGAATTACGGTGTAGCGATTGAAAACCTGCGCCTTGCCACGGGGACCGTCGTCGATACTAATCTGCCTATCCAGACAATCGTAAAGGAGACTTTCCTTCAACCCCCTTCGGAAACGGAACTGCGATAGGAGAGCGCACTTCCAGGTATGCCAGAATCAGAAGTTTTTCGCAAAGTAGCCCTTGACCGGCTATCGTCGCCCGAACAGATCGATCAAATGCTGCAGGTCACGACGACCCGCAGTTGGGTCGCCCTGCTTGCCCTTTGGGGAAGCTTGGCGGCAGCCTTGGTCTGGAGCCTGACGAGCTTCATCGATACTACGGTTAATGCCCAGGGGGTTATCTCGCAGGCTGAGGGCGTCGATAACGTGGTCGCGCTCGGAACCGGCACTGTCACTGACCTTCGAGTGAAGGTCGGGGACAGAATTCAGGCGGGTCAGATTGTAGCTTTTGTCGCGCAGCCTTCTCTGGAGCAGCAGGTAGAACAGGCCAAAGCCGAACTCGCGGATGCTGAAAGAGCTAGAGCCAGCGTGTTAGTTGCGCGGAGTGAGGCTGATAGAGCGAAAACCGCCACCATGAAACAACAGATTGCCGGCAATGAACAGGACATTGGTCACACACTCGACCAGGTCCTGTACGCGAAAGAACGGCTCCCGGTCGACGACCAGCTGCTCACCAAAGGTCTAATTACCAAAGAGGCTGCGATTGAGGACAAGCAGAAGGTCGCGTCGCTCGAATCTAAGGTGGAACAATTGCGTGTCCAGATCGCACAGGTAGAGGTTCAGCAAGTCGCGGTCCAAGACGAGGCCTCTCAACTCACACTCGATTACACCAACAAGATCAATGGTCTAAGCCGCAATCTGGAGATGACGCGGCAGGCGTTTAGAAACGCGTCGGAAGTTGTGGCCACCGGCGCCGGCCGGGTTGTCGAAATCAAATCCTACCGAGGCGCTCTCATCAGTTCAGGCCAGCCCATCCTTAGCTATGAACCGACTAACGGCCGGCTGGAGACCATCGCCTATGTACCCGCGGAAAGAGCCAAAGAGATCCAGCCGGGTATGAGAGCGCAAATCTCACCTTCAGGCATCCAACGCGAAGAGTACGGATATATGCTCGGCCAGGTACGCTCGGTAGGCTATTTCCCGGCCACTTTTGAGGCGATCTCGCGAGCTTTCGAAAATGAATCCCTGGCCCGCTCCATGATGTCCAGCGGACCGGTAACCGAAGTGCACATTGACTTGCCGACGACTCCTCTTACTCAAAGCGGCTATGTTTGGTCCTCGCCCAAGGGCCCTCCCAGCTTGATCACCAGCGGTTCCGTTTCTACAGTAGAAATCGTGACGCGGGCGCAGCATCCCATTGAGCTGGTGATTCCGTATATCAAAAAACAATTGGGCTTGAAATGAGTACGAGCCGGCAAAACTCGTTGTTCCAACGGGTACGGCGCGCATTCAGGGGAGAGCGCGTTAGAACTCCCACTGTTATTCAGATGGAGGCAGTCGAGTGCGGCGCTGCGGCTCTGAAGATCGTTCTCGGTTATTACGGCCGGATTGTATCTTTGGAGGAACTTCGCGGTGCTTGCGGAGTCTCACGCGACGGCGTCAAGGCGAGTAACGTTCTGAAGGCAGCTCGTAAATATGGGCTTATAAGCAAAGGGCTCAAGGCAGAGCCGGAAAAACTTCGC
The DNA here is from genome assembly GCA_963803615.1 of uncultured Acidobacteriaceae bacterium. Classification (GTDB taxonomy): domain Bacteria; phylum Acidobacteriota; class Terriglobia; order Terriglobales; family Acidobacteriaceae; genus PALSA-350. Next base: position 30,069 of record CAWDNI010000063.1, on the reverse strand, counting down.
GGTCTCCGTCTGCCGTTTGTCGTTTTTTGGAATTTCAATCACTTTCTAGTAGTCGAGGGGATTGATCGCTCCAAGTATTACTTGAGCGATCCAGCTACTGGTCCCAGGGCCGTAGGCGCTGAAGAGTTTAATCAGGCCTTCACTGGCGTAGTTTTGACTTTTGAGAAAGGGCCGGAGTTCATTCGGGCCGGCAGAAATCCTTCGCTTGTCCGGGCGCTCCTCAGCCGTTTGGGAGGAAGCCAACTTGCCCTGGTCTACGTGCTTTTGGCCAGTCTTGCCTTAGTCATACCGGGTCTCGCAATTCCGACGTTCACTAAGGTATTTGTGGACAACATCCTGGTTGGCCACATGAAAGACTGGATGCCGCCGCTGCTTATCGCAATGGGCATAACGGCTATCTTGCAAGCGCTTTGCACATATCTTCAGCAATCTTCTCTTCTCCGCCTGGAAAACCAGCTCGCCATCGGCATGACCGGGAAGTTCTTTTGGCACATACTTCGCCTGCCTATTGAGTTCTTTTCACAACGCGCGCCAGGGGAACTGGTGGCTCGCATCGACATCAATAACGGCGTGGCCGCTCTTCTTTCAGGCGACTTGGCAACCAACGCAGTGAATCTCTTGATGGTGGGCTTTTATGCTCTCCTCATGTTTCAATATGACGTAGCCCTTACCCTGCTTGCAATTCTGACAGGCGCCTTGAATTTTGCCGCTCTACGATACGTGTCGCGCAAACGTACTGATGACAACAGGCGGCTGCTTCAGGATCAAGGAAAGCTTTGGGGCGTGACTATGGGGGGCCTGTTGATGATTGAGACTTTGAAATCGACAGGATCTGAATCGGATTTCTTCGCGCGTTGGTCTGGAAACCATACCAAGGTCGTAAACATACAGCAGGAGTTGGGGGTTTCTTCCCAGCTTCTCTCCAGAGTTCCCCCCTTGTTGTCCGGCATTAACATGGCGCTCGTGCTCGGTATAGGAGGATATCGCGTCATGGACGGTCTCCTGACCATGGGAATGTTAGTCGCTTTTCAGACGTTGACGCGAAGCTTCATTGACCCGGTGAACAAGCTCACCGACTTGGGAGGCAAGATTCAAAAGACCGAGGGCGAGCTGCACCGCCTGGATGACGTCCTGCGTTATCACGCCGATCCAGATGTCTCCAAAGTAGATCGCGGCCAACGCGGCGAGGAAGTTACCGCGCGGCTGCTGGGCTATGTCGAAATGCGGAACGTCACCTTTGGCTACAGCCGCCTGGAACCAGCTCTAATCCAAGACTTCAATCTCAAGCTCAAGCCGGGCGATCGCGTTGCAATTGTAGGCAGCAGCGGGAGCGGTAAATCGACGGTGGCGAAACTTGTCGCAGGGCTTTACCACCCTTGGGAAGGGCAAATTCTTTTCGACGGGCAGCCAACAAACAGCCTGCCTCGCGAGCTGATCACTAACTCACTCGCCATGGTTGACCAGGAGATTTTTCTATTTGAGGGCTCTATACGGGAGAACTTGACGATGTGGGATAGTAGCATCGGCGAACCCGATCTGACACAAGCGGCGAAAGACGCCCGTATCCACGACGATCTCATGATGCGGGGTAGCGGATACGATTACACCATTGAGGAATTGGGGCGTAACTTCAGTGGCGGCCAGCGGCAAAGAATGGAGATCGCACGGGCGCTCGCCACCAATCCGCGCATACTCGTTCTTGATGAAGCGACAGCCGCGCTCGATGCTAAGACAGAGCAGTTGGTAGATGATGCTTTGCGGCGCCGCGGCTGCACTCTTTTGATTGTGGCTCACCGCCTTAGCACAATTCGCGATTGCGACGAGATCATTGTGCTCGAGCGTGGCCAAGTTGTTGAACGCGGTAGTCACGACGAAATGGCAAACGCCGATGGACCTTACTCGAGGCTCATCCGGGCAAGCTGACGCGGACCATGCAAAGTGATGCCATCTTCGATGCCACTGTGAATGCGGGGCAGGAACTGCAGGGCAGCAGACCTTTTTCTATCGATGATCCGAACGCCGTATGGATTGTCGAAAAAGGAACCCTCGATCTGTTTGTCCAGGAGGACAGGCAAGGATTTGAGGGACCACGTCGTCACGTCTTGAGAGTACTCGCCGGAGACGCTGTTTTTGGCTTCGATCTAACCCGCAATCAGCTCAACTTCAAACTTATGGCGGTCGGTTCTCCGGGTATGCAATTGCGGAAGATCGCTCTAAAGTACCTCAAGGAGTTGCAGGCTGACGGCTATCCCAATCCCACCGGCACTGAGTTGCTCGAGAACTGGATCATGTCTTGGTCTCGCGCTATCTCATGGGGCGTGCCGCCGAAGAAGTACCTCTTGGCGCACCCGGAGACGCAGGTTCAAGCGGGTATAGGCGAACACATATTATGCAATCATGGCATCGTGTGGGTTAAGCATTCTTCAGGGGCGTCCCTTTTCTTGGGTGAGGCGGCGATTATCCCAATCGCCGGCGAACTATATTTCCCCCTGATTCCAAAGACCTGGCTGGAAGCAATTCAACCATCCGTCCTCGAGTGTCTCCAAACCAGGGATTTCCAAATTCGCGATCCGGCGTGGGATGCACTGGGTTTCTTTCATTCAATCTGTTTTTCGGCGCTCGAGCACCGGTTTCATCAAGAAGACGAGCAACAGGAGGCGCGTCTCAGAAACAAGCGCGCCTCCGATCAAAAGCAAGTTCGGTTATCCCTATCGCGGCTTGCCTCGCCACTTTCAGGCGAACCGGCCCGTTCGTTCGTCCTTAGGCATGAAGAAGGGGACGTCCTACTCGCAGCGTGTCAAATGGCAGGCGAAGCAATCGGGATCGATATTCGCGGGCTGCCACCACCTGGCGCAAAGGCCGGCAAAGACGGGTTGCGCGAGATCGCGGCGGCATCGAACGTTCGCATCAGGCGGGTCGTTCTGCGAGACACCTGGTGGAAAGACGATCACGGCCCGTTGCTGGCCTTTAACGAGCAAGGCGATCGCCCCGTGGCCCTCCTGCCGAAACCACGGGGCTATGAAATGCATGATCCGTCAACTGGGATCACCGCTCGCGTCGATTCCGAGAAATCGTTGCAGCTCGATCCTTTCGCTTATACGTTCTATCGCCCTTTCTCGAAAAGGAGACTTACCACCCGCGACCTGATTGATTTTGGGCTCAAGAATTTGGGTGGTGAGATCACCACTATTCTTCTGACGGGAATTGTGGCCGGACTGTTGGGCTTACTTACTCCGATTATCACCGGAATTTTCTTCGACACAGTTATCCCCGCAGCGAATCGCACAGCGCTCTTTCAACTTACTCTCTTGCTCTTGGTCGGTGCGCTTGCAACTGCAATGTTCGAAATGACGCGAAGTTTCGCTCTTCTGAGGCTGGAGGGCAGAATGGGCGCGGCGCTTCAGGCCGCGGTTTGGGACCGGCTGCTGAGTTTACCTGTTTCCTTCTTTCGCCAGTTCTCCGCCGGTGATTTAGCCGACCGGGCAAACGGGATCGACTCTATTCGCGCCTTTCTGACTGGCACCGCGAGTAATTCGATCATCGCAGGCATCTTCTCTTGTTTCAATCTAGCTTTGATGTTGTATTACAGCCCGATGCTGACACTGGTTGCTCTTGGTCTGCTCATTATCGCCATCGTTGCAACGATGTCGCTCGGGCGCTTCCAATTGCGAGTTACCAGGGAATTGACTAAGATCGCCGGGAAGCTTTCAGGCCAAGTGTTTGAGCTTATAAGTGGAATTGCCAAGCTCCGGGTGTCAGGCGCTGAAATCAGAGCCTTCGCAGTTTGGAGCAAGCGCTATTCGACACAGAAGAAACTCCTCACGGGAAGCCGCACTCTTTCCAATCGTTTCTCCGTCTTCAATGCCGCTTTCGGCGTGCTCGGGTCGATGGCGGTCTTCTATGCAGTGGAAGCGTGGGCGGGCCCGCTTAGCGCCGGCGACTTCCTGGCGTTCAATGCCGCTTTTACACAAATGTTTCTTTCCAGTATGGCAATGGCTGGTGCGGTGCTACAAGTCCTGGGGCTGGTTCCCTTGCTCGAACGGTCCATGCCCATTCTCCAAACTCCACCCGAAGCAACAGACTTCAGGACGGACCCGGGCGAACTATCCGGTGCGATCGAAATCAGCCATGTGAGTTTTCGGTACGGGCCGGACAAGCCCCTCATACTCAAGGATGTCTCTTTCCGCGTACAGGCCGGACAAATGGTCGCCTTGGTTGGGCCTTCCGGCTGCGGGAAATCTACTCTGCTGCGGCTGCTGCTCGGCTTCGAGGAACCGGAAATAGGAGTAGTTTTCTACGACGGAATGGATCTGAAAGGGCTCGATGCGACATCGGTGCGGCGGCAGATGGGTGTCGTGCTCCAAAACAGCTTCCCTTTTCGCGGAGACATACTTAGCAACATCATAGGATCCAAGCCGTTGACCGTCGAGGATGCCTGGGAGGCCGCACGCCTCTCCGGCCTGGACCAGGATATAGAGAAAATGCCTATGGGTATGCACACTGTTATTACCGAGAGCGGCGGGATTTCGGGAGGACAGCGGCAACGCCTTATGATCGCGCGCGCCATCGTCAGCAAGCCTCGTATCCTGCTCTTCGATGAGGCCACGAGCGCTCTGGACAATCAAACGCAGGCCATCGTCAGCAGAAGCCTGGAGGGACTTAAAGCAACCCGGATCGTGATCGCTCACAGGCTAAGTACGGTAATCAATGCTGATAAAATCATCGTCCTTGATGATGGAAAGTTGGTTCAGAGCGGCACATATGCCGAATTGATCCAGCAGGATGGATTGTTCGGCCAACTCGCGAAACGGCAGTTGACATGAGCGATATCGAGCGACGGGCCCGTGTTCTACGCGCTCATGGGGCAGCGGGGGATACGCTGCACGAATTGCTGCTTTACAACACAAATCATTTCGACCAGGACGCGGTTTTGGCGTCTCGAACCTATCCACTTCCCGATGAGGAATTCATCTCAAGCTGGATTGATTATGCGAAGAATGCCGGGCGCGGCAAAGTCTTCGACTTTCTTAAAGTCCGGTTACCGCAACTGAGTTTCCCGATACGCGAAGGCATGAGCCGCTGTGAGGACTACGTTGCGGCGACTAAACGGGGCGAGGCCGTCGGGAGCATGCAAACAGCAACCGGGCTGGTTCTCGAGCAACCATGCGATTTGAGCGTCCTGATTTATCAGACGCCCGCCGGGAAAGTTCCGATTCTCTATACGCCGCATAGGGCCGACTTCGTCTCCTTGGTGCGTGCCCTGACCATGCGGAATGAGCCGGCGCCCGTGCCTGAATCGATGGGCGGATGCATCGTTTCCGGCTATAACAATTGGGACCGGATTCGGGCGTACCGTGCCAGATGGGAGCGCGACCAGGGCCGTGAATGTCTCGATTCAGAGTGGGATGCCGAGTTCCGCCAGCTTATCTCACGTAAGCAGCTCTATCAAGATCGTTTCCTGCTATTGAGCGGCGGCTATTACAGCGACCTTTCTCCAGCCGCCTTAAACCTTTCCGCTGCCGAGTGGGGGGAGAAATCGCTTGTTATCCGGCGAGAACACGAATGCACTCACTACCTCACGCGGCGTGTATTCTCCTCGATGCGCAATCATCTTTTAGACGAGCTGATTGCGGACTACAGCGGAATCCTAACTGCCGCCGGACGTTTTCGTGCAGACTGGTTCTTGCACTTTATGGGTCTTGAGAATTTTCCAGCTTATCGAAGCGGTGGCAGGCTGGAGAATTACCGTGGCGAGCCGGCCCTTTCCGACTCGGCATTCCGGATTCTGCAGACGATCGTCAAGTCTGCCGCAGAATCACTCGAACGATTCACTGATCGCCACATCGATCTCGTGAGCCGGTCCGATTTCCAGCCTTTGATGTTGACTGCGCTGAGCACACTAACGCTCGAAGAGCTAGCAGAGGATGGAGCTCAAGAAACTCTGAACCGGACTTTACAGCGCTTGCTGGAGCGATCTCAAACCGCAATTTCCTGGAGGGAAGTATGAGAAATTTTGCCATTCTGGGGACGAAAGGCAGAACAACCCTTCCGGCGAGCGGTTTCATCGACACAGTCGTTCTGGATGACATCCCGGTGCATTGTGGAATCATCGAAACACCTAAACCTGAGTTCCGCAAAGACGAAGCCTGTAATGAATTCCGCGTGCTTGTTCATGTAAGAGCATTCTCACTCAACTATCGTGACAAGAATCTAATTTTTTCGATGGCTACGCGAGGTTCCGAAAAAGGATTCTACGTTGTTGGCTCGGAATTCGTAGCGGAAGTCCTGGAGGTGGGGCCGGGTGTAACTGGGCTTATCAGCGGGGATCGGGTCGTAGGCAACAACAGTTATCCTTCGTCGGGCTGGGACGGTCTGGCGCCTGGCGTGCCCACTAATCATGCATCCAAGGAGTTTCAGGTCTTTCATCAAGCCAAATTGCTAAAAATTCCCGATTCGATGCCGGATGGTGCTGCGGCAGGATTCAGCCTTGGCGCTCAGACGACCTACAGCATGATCCGCAGACTCGGAACCTTCGAGGGCGCGAACGTGTTAGTTACATCAGCGAAGTCCAACACGTCTCTATTCGCGATTAATGCCTTGAAGAAGCACAACGTGAATGTCTACACCACCAGCACGTCAAAGCGATTCGAGAACGAGCTGAAGCAGATGGGAGTGAAAGAGCTTGTCGTAATCCCTTCCGATTGCCAGAACTTCATCAAAGACCAGGGGATAGCTGCAATCGTGAACCGATGCGGTGGCTTCCACTTTGTCATCGATCCCTATTTCGACCTTCACTTCTCGCGGGTGCTTGACGTTATGGCCATAGGAGGGAAATACATTACCTGCGGCCTGTACGATCAATACCTGTCGCTCATTCAGAAGCCGGCGCCTCCCAGTGACAGAACAGGCCGGGAGTTACTTACCGTGATGTTCAAGAATCTGGAAATTATGGGGAACTGCCTTGGGCTTAAGCCAGACCTGCAAGAAGCAGTTAACGACTTCAATGCAGGTTCACTCGACGTAGTTGTTGACTCAGTATTCTCCGGGGCACAAACATCGCAGTTTCTTGCCAGAACTTACAACTCCAAGGACAGGTTTGGCAAGGTTGTCTACCAATATAACTGATATTGTTATTATGAGTTATCCCGCTTTGCGGGCGTTGATCATCGAATCAATCCGTGTGGTTGAAGAGCATAAGGGGCAAGCTGAGGTACTGTGTTCGGATGAGCGATCGGAATTTGCAAAGCCTCTAAGCTTCTTTCCGCCGGCTCACCGATCTCTAACACGGGTCTTCGAGGTCTTTCCGGCTCTGTGCATAAAGTTTCCAGGCGTGTCCGAAGTCTACGACTGCGCGGGACTTTACAGGGAGTCGCTTTGCGCCCGTGCCATGTTGCCTTCCGCCATCGCAACAGCGCCGACCTTCCGATTGTGGCTTTTCAAGCTCGATAGCCTGCTTCATGCAGGTTCCTGTCTGCCCAAATCCCAAAAATTGATGACAAAGCATTGACAATTCCAATGCGCTAAGCGGACTATGATCGCGCTTGGAACTCGACCTCCACAGTTTCTCCGCGCTTGAAGTTCGGTTCCAGCCCTGAGCGCCGGCACTTGGGCCGGCCAGGGAGCAGCACTGGCAAAGCGGATTCGACCATCATAGGAGGTCTGACATGAGGGCATTTCTTCGTCTTGCAGGCGGGACAGCAATGGCTCTATCCATGGGGGCAGTCTCCTTTGGGCAGCACTATAGCCAGACAAACCTCGTTTCGAACCAGGCGGGAACCGCACCGGTGACTGACCCGAGCTTAATCAATCCGTGGGGACTCGCCAGGAGTTCCAGCAGTCCGTGGTGGGTCGCTGACAACGCTACGGGTCTGAGCACTCTCTACAACGGGGCCGGGGCCAAGCAGGCATTGGTTGTCACCATTCCACCGGCGGCCTCCGGTCAGACAGGCTCCCCAACCGGTATCATCTTCAACGGCAGCACAACCGATTTCCTGCTGGCGCCGGGAAAACAGGCCAGCTTTCTGTTTTCCACGATCGACGGAACCATCGCCGGTTGGAACTCAACGGTAGGCGCCGTAACTATGGTGAAGACCACCGATGGCTCGAGTTACACGGGTCTAACCAGCGCTTATATCAATGGCAAGCTCTATCTTTATGCCGCCAATTTCAACAAGGGGAGTGTGGATGTTTATGACACTACATTCCAGCGTGTCAAGCTCAGCGAGGAGCGTTTCGATGATGATCAACTGCCGCGCGACTATGTACCCTTCAACGTGCAGGCCATTGGAAACGACATCGTCGTGACCTATGCGCTCCATCAGCCAGGGAATCAGTTTGAGACCGACGGACCGGGCTTCGGCTATGTTGATATCTACACATCGCGAGGCCGCTTGCTGTTGCGTCTGGATCACGGGAACTGGTTGAACGCTCCCTGGGGAGTGGCCCTGGCTCCACTGGATTTTGGACGTTTCAGCCACGACCTGCTGATCGGGCAATTCGCTGGCGGCGGGACGACCGAATCCAGCGGATGGATCGCAGCCTACGACCTGGCGACGGGGCGGTTCGATGGCCTGCTGCAGGACGCGAGCGGTCAGCCCATAGCTATTAATGGAATATGGGCGATCAGCCCGGGGAACGTGTCCACCGGCAATTACGACGCTGCGTCTTCACCCGCCGCGCAGCTGTATTTCACTGCAGGTCCCCAACACGGCTCAGGAGGTTTGTTCGGCTATCTGACCGCTGTTTCCACTGAGTTGACGAAAGGAAACGACCAATAGCCGCAATTGGCCCCCACTTCAGAAAAACAGTAACGACAAGGCGCCGCGCATGCTCTATTTGCGGGGCGGCGCCTTGCTTGGTGTGCATCGCCGCCGACTGCGGGGAGTAGGCTAGAGAAGTCGCAGAGGCGGTGAGGAAATGCCGGAGAGAGAAGACCTAAGAGAAGGTGCAAGAGAAGGCTCAAAAGACCGGCGCATCGCATACTTTCTGTTGCGCGTCATTCTTGGCCTGAACATCTTTATGCACGGGTTGAGCCGGCTGCTTGCAGGTTCAGCGGTATTCGTCACAAAGATAACGACACAATTTGCGCACACTCCTCTCCCGCATGAGGGCCTTGTCGCCTTTGCTATTCTTCTTCCGTGGGTGGAGGCCTTGCTCGGATTCTTGCTCTTGGTTGGCTTGTGGACGCGCTTCGCCTTGATCGCCGGAAGCCTCCTCATGCTCATCCTGACCTTCGGCTCGACCCTGGTGCAGGATTTTGGTATCGCCGGGTTGCAGTTGACCTACGCGATCGCCTATTCCGGGCTGCTCTTTCTGCTGAGATACAACCGTTATTCGATCGATGGCGCCGTCACTAAGAGACAGCCGTAAGCCGGCGACTGTCACCCGAACGCCGCGAAGGGCGTCTGCAGCTGCTTTCCCACGCGTCGAGCGAAAAAGCTATAAAATGCTCATTTACTAGGAGGAACATTGGAGAGACGCCGTTTTCTGACCTCGTCACTTGCCGCATCCGCACTCGCTTTGGCGAGCAAGTCCAAAGCCCAAACTCAAGCGCCGGCGGGCGCGCCCCGTGAATACTATCAACTTCGAAAATATCAACTGGGGCAAGGATCCCAAGCCAAGCTGACGGCCCATTATTTGTCAGACGCATTGATACCGGCGCTCAACCGGCTCGGAATGAGCCCGGTGGGCGCTTTCGAGCTTACCTACGGGCCGGAAACACCAGTCCTCTACCTGGTGATCCCGAGCACCTCGCTCGAGACGCTGGTGAGCGTCGAGTTGCGCCTGGCCCAGGACGAGGAGTTCTTAAAGGCCGCTGCGCCTTTCTGGAACGCTCCGGCCAACCAGCCTGCTTTCGTCAGAGTAACCAGCTCTCTTTTGATTGCCTTCGAAGGCTACCCAAAGCTCACTCCGCCGGCGCGCGAGAAGCGAATCTTCCAATTGCGGACCTATGAAAGCCCAAGTAATCGAGATCACATCGTCAAAATCGAGAGCTTTGAGAGCGGCGAATTCGACTTTTTCCGGAAAGCCGGCTGCGGGCAGGTCTTTTACGGTGACACTCTCATCGGTCCCCATATGCCATGCTTGACCTACATGCTGACCTTCCCTGACATGCAAACCCTGGAAAAAGGTTGGGTCGCTTTCAGGGCCGATCCCGATTGGATAAAGCTATCGACTTCGCCGAAATTCGGCTTCGAACCCACCGTAAGCAATATCTCGAATCTGATCCTCAGCCCGACGTCTTACTCTCAGATTTAAGACAAAAACAGGAAAGGTGTGACTTCGATGAATTCCACAAAGTGGCCTTTTTCTCGCGGAAAAAGGCCGTTGATAGCAGCGACTTGGGATATCTATCCTGTTTCTGGCGAGGAGCGGCCTGTGAATGCCATTAGACTAGGGCCTGTTAACCGGCCCCTGCTGCAATTTCTCCAAGAAAGACCAGGGCTTAAAGCCCGATTTTGTTTAGCCCAATTGCTTACGCGGGTTCGCTGCGGCGAACCCGCTTTCCCGGCTAAAGCCGGGAACTACACCGGTGGAAGCCCTGGGGCTAGTTAAATTAAGGGCTTTTAGCCCTGGCGCTGTGATGTTCGGACCACGTTAGGTCACGCTTATGCGAAATCGCGGCTAGGTCCAGGAGACTGAGTATTCCTCGTCACTGACCTTTTCCAGCCAGTGCACATCGACACCGTGTTCGTCGGCTTGCTGCATAGCAAGATGCACCATGGTGTGTCCTGAGGCCGCACCGTGCCAGTGAACCTCGTCAGGTTCGATCCATACCGTGTCTCCGGGATGAATCTCCCGTGGCGGCTGGCCTTTGATCTGGACGCGGCCAAGGCCGGCTACCACGTGCAGAGTCTGTCCCAAAGGATGACTGTGCCACGCTGTGCGCGCACGCGGCTCAAACGAGACGCGGATTGCCTTAGACCTGGAAGGTCCGGCGGCTATGATTTCGTCGAGCCATACCGTGCCGGTAAACCAGTCCTCCGGCCCTTTGCGGGATCCCCGCATCTCGTTCGTCAGTATTTTCATCTTGCCAATGATTCCAGACTGCTTCCTCGCGGCGCTGTGGGGAGTTCCAACTGAACCAATGCCTTAGAAGGGGTTGATCTTGTCTAGGCCCTTCTTCTTCTTGTGCTTGCTGGAAGACTCATCGCTTGAGTTGTATTTGGGAGCTTTGGGCTTCTTCCCATTGGCTACCCCGGCATCTGTTCCGGTCTGCACCTGGGCTGTGTTGCCATGCACATCGTTGACCTGCGCAGCAGCCTCAGCCGGTTTCTCGACCGGCGGGAGCGTGGTGTCGGGAGGCTTCACAGGAGCGATACCGTAATTCTGCGGGGCGCCGGGCGCCGCAGCCGCCGTGGGAGTTGCTCCCGCCGTGGGAGTTGCCGCCACGGGCGCAGTTTGCCCGGCGGGAGCGGCCTGTCCTGGCGGGGCAGTCTGGCCTTGCGGAGCGGCTGCGCTACCTGAGCCTTCGCCTTGATCAACAATGCTGGCTCCGATAGAAGCTCCATTCGCTCCTCCGGCCGGGACAGTTGGCACACTCTCCAACTGCAGTGGGGCAGTGCCGCTGTCGGCTCCCGATGCCGGGGCGGCGCTATTGGTAGCTTCCACAGCAGCCGGGGTGGTGTTCCCACCCAATGACGGAAGCGGTTTGCCGCCGAGGGCCGCGGTAAAGAGTTCTCTGTTTTGCTGGTTTACCTCAGGGGCGATCACTTGCGCGGTATCGACCATGGTCGGCTCGCCGACCCGGACCGCACTCACCGTGCTCGGGCCGTGCTTTACCAGGAACATTGCGCGGTCTTTCAAGGTTATCGGGGCGCGGCTCTGCTCTTCCGCCTCACTCTGGGCCATCTCCTGCTGCGTCGGGTCGGGAATGGGGCGATTGAGGGCTATCAGGCGCTCCCGGGCATCCTCTACGTGCGGCGCAGCAGAGTACTGGGTGACAACCCGGTCATAAGCAGCGGCCGCGCGATCGTCGTATGCCTTCATCAGCTCCTGCTTGGCCTTGGGGTTGATATTGAGCGATTGCGCGTAGCGGGCTTCCGCCGCGTACGCGTCACCCAGGTCTATGAGCGCCAGGTCGCTGTGGCTGAAGAGCGGATAACGATCCGTGACCGTCTCCAACCGCGCGATCGTGCCCGGCCAGTTCTCATGCGACGAATAAAATACACCGACGTCGTATTGGCGCTCCGCCAATACCTCTTGTACTTCGCGCAATCTTTGCTTTGCCCGCGGCACCAGAGGAGAGCTGGGGAACTGCTCGATCATCGTACGATATTCCTGCTCGGCACGGTCGGCGTTCGTGTGGTCGCGGTCGGGCTTCTCCATCTGCATGTAATAAATATCCGCAACCCGCATCTGCGCCTCGGCAGCTTCAGGCTGATTGGGGAAAAAAGTGATGAAATCCTTGTACTCTCCTTCCGCTTGGGTCAGCGCGGCGGTTCCGCCTTCCCTGAACCAACTGTCGCCTACAGCGAGTTTGGCGCGCATCTGGTACTCGGACTCGGGATAGGTATTCAGCAAAGTCTGAAGATCCAGACGCGCAACATCGTACCTGCCCTTCTTCATGGCAACCATGGCCTTGTCAAAGAGTTCCTTATCCGGCTGTTTGGAGGCGTTGCCGGCCAGGGGATTGGCGGGTGTGGGAGTGTTGCTAGGCTTGGATTTTTTGAAAAGACCGGCCGGAGCGGGAGCGGCCAATGCCACCAGAAGACACGCTGTGGGGACCTGGAAAAACAACCGATTCATTAGCACCTCATTGACATTGGCGGTAATTCGCCTGCTGTAATTCGCGCGACCGCAATGTAATTTCTTAGTCTAAATTGCCCTGGCGCCCGCTGGATGAAAATCTTGGCTCAACTTGCGCCGCTCCGTCTCCCGCGCCGCCGCGAGCAATCTACGCGCTGCCTGCTCGGGATCCCCGAAGTCGTAAATGGCGCTGCCGGCGACCAGCAGATCCGCTCCTGCTTGGACCACGGAAGCGACCGTATCGTGAGCCACTCCGCCATCGACCTCGATCGCGAAATTCAGCTCGAGTTCTCCCCGGAGTTCGGCCAGCCGCCTGATCTTGTTCAACGCGAAGCCGATGAACTTCTGGCCTCCAAACCCGGGGTTCACGCTCATTACAAGCACGTGGTGGACCATAGGCAGAATATCGATGAGCAGATCGACCCGGGTTGCCGGATTGATAACCACCCCCGGTTCCATGCCATGCTCGGCGATCAGTTCAAGACTGCGGTGCAAGTGGCGGGTAGCCTCATAATGTACGCCGATCCAGTTAGCTCCGGCCTGGGCAAAATCCGGGATGAAGTCATCCGGATTTTCAATCATCAGATGGCAGTCCAGCGGCAGTTGCGTGACCTTGCGCAAGGACTTGACCACCGGCGGCCCGATAGTGATGTTAGGGACAAAATGACCATCCATGATGTCAATATGAATCACGGATCCGCCACCGCGCTCGGCGGCCTGAATATCGCGAGCCAAATGGGAAAAATCGGCGGAGAGGATGGATGGCGCGAGTTGGACCACAGGTACAATCCCCAGTTCCTCTAGTGTATCAGCGGAACACCATCCATTTGGGCGCTGTCGTCTATGGCGGCCCGGACGGCGACCCGCGAAATGACGCGCAGCAGAGCTTTGCGAGAGACTTCTCCGCCGTTTTCCGCAAAGATCACTTCTCCTACGCGGCGCGCCGCCGGACGATAAAACCAGCGCGTAAAAAGCGCCAGGTGATCCGTCAGAATTTGAGTCGAGCCGGATTTACGTGCGGACTGCTCAAGCTGCGACAGCGCCTCATCAAGACGCGACTCTAAAATATTTTTCCCGGGAAGAGCCTTCGCAATGTCCATTTGGACCCCGGCTGCCGGTGCAGGAGCGATGTCGAGCGGGACGGCTTCCGGCGCGAAAGGCTGCGCGAAGAGGGAAGTCGAGCCGGAGCGCTCGTTCGCAAGGCGCATGCCGGCGGTTGAGTAGAGAGCAGGACCGTTTATAAATCCGCTGTGCAAGCGAAAAAGAGCTATCTCGCCAGGCTGAGCTGCGGGTTGAACCAGGATTCCGCTCAAATCCGCCAAAGGACGGACCGCTTCGCTTGCCAGGTGAGTGACTGCCTGGACCTTCTGCATGCGTTGATGCAGGTTTGCCGCGCGCTCGAATTCGAGCGCCTCGGATGCGGCATTGCGCTCCGTCTCGAGCTTCGTCAATAACGATGCGCCGCGGGTGGAGAGAAAAGCCAGAACTTCGGCGGACTCCTGAGCATAGCGCTCATCCGTACAGCCCTGGAAACAGGGCGCCAGGCACATTTTCATCTCAGAGTAAGGGCAACCAGGGAAGGCCGGATCGGGATGGAGATTATCCGTGCAGCGGCGCAGAAGAAAAAGATTGAGCATCTCCTCCGCATAGCGTTCGGCTGCGGCACGGGAAGGGAACGGGCCGAAGAGCGACTTGGCTGCCGTTCTTCCGATCTTCGCCGTCGGATAAACGCGGGGATAGGGATTGTCCAGCGACATTCGCAGGAAGGTGGGGGGGCGCAGGCGAAGACGGCTACGGCCGCGATTGCCAAAAGCCTCCAGCGCGGCCTCATATAGGCACAGCAGGGATTCGAACTCAGATCCGGTGGCGGTGTACTCGATGCGGCGGACCATATGCGCCAACTGCAGACGCCGGGTTTGCGGCGCCGCGCTGCCCGGTTGTCCTTCGCGCAGAAATCGCATAAGGCGGCGGCGCAGATTTGGAGTTTTGCTCAGGTATGGCTCAACCGGCGGTTCACCGGGACCCTGGGCGCCATAGAGCGCGAAAATTCCCGGAGAGTTTGGCAGGCCCTCGAGGCTGGTGAGCGGATCGCCGGAATCGAAGGGTATGGAGTTGCGTAGCGGCACGGAGAAATTATTCTCCTGCGATAGTCATTCCGTCGATGCGCAGAGTGGGAGAGGCGACGGAGCCTCGAAATTCGAGATCGTCGGCAAAAGCGGTGATGTTGTTGAGCATATCTTTTAGATTTCCGGCGATGGTGACCTCTTCCACGGCATAGGTAAGTTCGCCATTCTCGATCCAAAGCCCTGTGGCGCCACGAGAATAGTCGCCGGTTACCATGTTGACGCCGAAGCCCATCAGCCCGGTCACATAGAGACCTATTGGGACATCCTTAAGCAGTTGTTGAGGAGTGATGGAGCCGTTCTCCAGAAAGAGATTGCCCGCGCCGATTCCAGGGTTGCCGGCGAGGCCGCGCGATGCGTTACCCGTGCTTTGCATATTCAGCTTGCGCGCGGTGTAGGTGTTGAGCAGATAGTTCTTGAGCACGCCCTTCTCGACGATCATGGTGCGGCGCAGCGGCAGACCCTCTCCGTCAAACGGCGCCGTGCCGAAGCCGCCGCGTATTGTGCCGTCGTCCACCACTGTGACATTTTCCGATGCGACCTTCTGCCCCAGTTGATTGGCCCAGAAAGATGCGCCACGGTAGATGCTGTCGCCGTTGGCGGCCTCAAAGACGTGACCCACGATAGAGCGGGCGACCTCCGGTGCGAAGACAATGGGTACGCGCTGCGTAGGGACGCGGCGGGCGTGCAGGCGGCGGAGAGTCCGGCGCGCGGCCTCGGCGCCGATACTCTCCGGTGTATCCAACCGGGAAAGGGTGCGCGCGACCGAATACCAATAGTCGCGCTGCATGCCCCCTTCTTCTGCCTGGGCGATGGGCATGGCGGAAAGCGAGCAGTAGGAGCGTTGATATTCCCCGGAAAAGCCGCGGGAATTGGCCATGATCCTGCGCCCGGTCGCGGCGTCGAAACTGCCACCGTCACTGTTTTGAATGCGGGTATCAGCGGCTAGAGCGGCGGCTTCGGCGCGCCGCGCGAATTCGATACGCTCCGCGGCAGGCAGGGAGTAGACATCCTGGTAATAGAGATCGAGATCAGCCGTGAGCTTGCCGAAGGCGCCCTCCTCGGGCAATCCGGCAAAGGGATCTTCTGAGGTGATACGCACCAGATCCATGGCCCCGGAGACGAGACGATCGAGACCCTCGGCGGAGAAGTCGCTCGATGAAGTGCTGGCGCTGCGGGCGCCGGCAAAGACCCGAAGACCGATGCCGCGCGAACCCGACTCTTTCAGCGTCTCCACCTGGCCCAGCCGGACCAAGGTTGAGAACTCATCGCCTTCGCGTACCACTACCTCGGCGTCTGTGGCGCCCGCCCGCAAGGCAAGCCGAACAACATCGTTGGCGAGCTGTTCGAGGTCCGTGGAACTGGATTTCGCCGCGATTTCTGTTGACATATATTCTCTAGCTGCCCGTACCGCCCACGGTCATGCGGTCGAGCTTGATGGTCGGCATGCCGACACCTACGGGTACGCTCTGACCATCCTTGCCGCAGGTCCCAATGCCTTCGTCGAGAGCCAGATCGTTGCCCACCATGGAAACATATTTGAGCGCCTCGGGGCCGTTCCCGATCAGGGTGGCGTCGCGAACCGGCGCGGTGACTTTGCCATCTTCGATCAAATAGGCTTCGGAGGCGGAAAAGACGAATTTGCCGGTCGTGATATCCACCTGGCCGCCGCCAAAGTTGACAGCATAGAGCCCGCGCCGCACACTGCGCAGAATGTCCTCCGGAGCATCATCGCCGGAAAGCATATAGGTATTGGTCATGCGCGGCATGGGAATGTGCTGATAGCTCTCCCGGCGACCATTGCCGGTATCGGCCATTCCCATCAGACGCGCGGATAGCTTGTCGCTGAGATAGCCTTTGAGGACGCCATTCTCGATCAGCACAGTTTCCTGTGTGGGAGAGCCTTCATCATCGACGTTCAGCGAACCGCGGCGCGAGGGTAAGGTGCCGTTATCGACCACCGTCACCTTGGAGCTGGCCACCTGGCGGCCGATCAGACCGGCGAAAGCCGATGTTTTCTTGCGATTGAAGTCGGCTTCGAGACCGTGGCCGACGGCTTCATGGAGTAGAACGCCGGGCCAACCCGGCCCCAGGACCACTTCCATCTCACCTGCCGGCGCGGGCACGGCATTGAGCTGCAGAATAGCTTGGCGCGCGGCCTCGCGGGCGAAATGCTCAGGCGTCTTTTCCTGGTGAAAGAAATCGATCTCAACCCGGCCGCCTCCTCCTGAACTTCCGCGAGAACTTTTTTCTTTGTCGCGGGCAATGACGAAAACGCTGAATCGGGCCAAAGGTTGGGTGTCGCTGGCAAAGGCGCCGTCGGAGGCTGCGACAAGGATGTGGCGCATTTCATCGTTATAGCCGGCGCGCACCTGCACGATGCGAGGATCAAAGGCCCGGGCAGCGCGGTCGGCCCGCATAACAAGTTCCAGCCTTTGTGCGATGCCTGAATCGATATCTGCCGCGGGAACGGGATAGAGGCTGGATTTGGCTGTTTCGCGGAAACCGGCGACCGGCTGCTTGGCCGGGCCGCTGGCGATCGAGGCTGCGGTGCGCGCCGCGCGCAGAAGCCGCTCGGAAGAGAGGTCGTCCGTATAGGCGTAGCCGGTGCGATCCCCTGAAACCACGCGAATGCCGCAGCCGCTGCTGATGCCCTGGCTCGCGGATTTCACCAAAGACTCGTCTACCGAGATGGAGGTTGAGGCGATCGATTCGAAGTAGAGATCGGCATAATCGCCGCCCGCCGAAAGCGCTTCGCTCAGACAGCGTTCAAGCAACCGCTCGGTCAGGCCAAATTTTTCAAAAAAGTAAAGCTTCTGTTCTGGATTGATCATTGGGCGGCCTTAGGGAATCGGAAGTGCCATTCTCCTATTAGGCTAGCAGACCGGCAGGAAATGCATCATCACATCCCTGGCGGGTCCGGAATAGTGCAGACCGATTCGTCTTGAGTGGTCTGGTATGCTCCTCGGGTATGCCGATTCTCGCCCCTTGGGAGTTCACAAAGGATAGAAGCTTTGCAATCATTGCCGCTTTGGTTTTAGCCACGACGATCTTCGCGCTGCCCGGCCGCGTGGAAGCAGAACGCCGACAACGGCAGTCCACCGATTGGCCAGTCTACGGCGGACAGGTTGCGGGAGATCACTATTCCTCACTCGCTCAGATCAACCGAGAGAACGTAAGTAAACTGCGCGTGGCGTGGGAATTCGATTCTCATGAAAAAGGCGGCTTGCAAACCAGCCCCATCATTGTTGGCAACGTTCTTTATGCATACACGCCGAGTCAGAAGGTCATCGCCCTCGATGCGGCTTCCGGCAAGCTGCTGTGGAAATTCGATTCAGGGATCAGCAGCACCCAGCCGGCCAGAGGCGTGGCGTATTGGACCGACGGGGAGCAGAGCCGCCTTTTCGCCGGGGTGATGAACTTTCTGTATGCTCTCGATCCGGCGACCGGCAGGCCCATTCCTAATTTTGGGGAGAATGGCAGAATCGATTTACGCAAGGGCTTCGGCCGTGATTATCAAGCCCAGTCCATCGCGCTGACCACCCCAGGGATCGTTTACAAAGATCTGATCATCGTCGGCGGCCGCGAACCGGAGGAGCATCCTGCGCCTCCCGGCGACATCCGCGCCTTCGATGTGCGCACCGGGGTACTTCGCTGGAGCTTTCACACCATTCCCCATCCCGGCGAATTCGGGTACGACACCTGGCCGAAAGACGCATGGAAGGATGCCGGCTCTGCGAACAATTGGGCGGGCATGTCTCTCGATGCCGGGCGAGGCATCGTCTATGTGCCGACCGGGTCGGCAGTTTTCGACTTCTACGGCGGCGATCGGGTGGGCAACGATCTGTTCGCAGATACGCTGCTCGCGCTCGATGCCGAGACCGGCAAGCGCATTTGGTACTTCCAGGGAGTACACCACGACCTTTGGGATCGGGATTTTCCATCGCCTCCGGCGCTGGTGACCATCCAACACGACGGTAAGCGGGTCGACGCGCTGGCGCAGACTACTAAGCAAGGTTTTCTTTATGTCTTCGACCGCGCGACCGGGAAGCCGCTCTTTCCGGTTAAGGAGCGGAGTTATCCAGCGAGCGATGTCCCCGGCGAGGTAACCTCGCCTACCCAGCCCCTTCCAACGGCTCCCGCGCCCTATGCTCGCCAGATCCTTACCGCGGATATGCTGACAAATCGAACTGCGGAAGCGCACGCCTGGGCGGTGAAGGAATTCAAAACAGTGCGCAGCCAGGGACAGTTCGTTCCCTTCAGCTTGAACAAGCCGACCGTGGTATTTCCCGGCTTCGATGGCGGTGCGGAGTGGGGCGGCCCGGCGGTTGATCCGGCAACAGGCGTGATCTATATCAATTCAAACGAAATGGCATGGCTCGGCGGCCTCACTGTTCCCCCTCCACCCAAGAGTCTGGGCGAGAGCATTTACCAGAACCAATGCAGTATGTGCCACGGCGCGGACCGGAGTGGCTCTCCACCGTCTTTTCCTTCTTTGATAGATATCGGACACAGACTCAGCAATCAGGAGATTGCCAAGACTATCCACCAGGGAAGGGGCCGGATGCCTGCCTTCAGCGACATGAACGAGGCGCAGATTCGAGGCTTTGCTGCGCTACCTCACAGCCGGGCAGGGAAGGGACGAAGGCGCGCCGCCGGTCAAGACGGAAATGGCGCCGGTCGGCGGCGCGAACAACGACATGCCTTACAAGTTCACCGGGTATAAGAAATTCCTGGACCCGGATGGCTACCCGGCGATTCAACCGCCTTGGGGTACGTTGAATGCGATCGACATGAATACCGGCAATTATCTCTGGAAGATTCCATTCGGTGAGTACCCGGAGCTGGCGGCAAAAGGAATGCGCAATACCGGATCGGAGAACTACGGTGGCCCGATCGTAACCGCTGGAGGCCTGATCTTTATCGGCGCAACAACGTATGACCGGAAATTCCACGCCTTCGACAGCCGCACGGGCAAGCTTCTCTGGGATTACGAACTGCCGTTTGCCGGTATGGCTACGCCCGCCACCTACATGGTGAATGGGAAACAATATGTAGTAATTGCCGCCGGCGGAGGAAAAAATACTCCAAGCCATTCGGGCGGCGTTTACGTTGCCTTTGCGTTGCCTTGATCAGAATGAGGCGTTCTAATATTTAAATACCAGGAGCAAGAGTTCTACAGACTTCCCTTTTTCTTAGCGCAGGGAAGGTCGGGATCTACTCCCATTCGATGGTGCCGGGAGGTTTGGACGTGATGTCATAGACGACGCGATTGATGCCGCGCACTTCATTGACAATTCGGTTGGAGATCTTCTTGAGCAGCTCATAAGGCAGCGGCGCCCAATCGGCCGTCATGCCATCTTCGGAATTTACCGCGCGGATTGCACAGGTGTAGGCATAAGTACGCTGATCGCCCATAACGCCAACACTCTTAATGGGGAGCAGCACGGCAAACGACTGCCAGACCTGAGTGTAAAGACCGGCGGCCTTGATCTCAGTCACCACAATGTGGTCCGCCTCCTGTAACAACGCCACGCGCTCCCGCGTAACCTCTCCCAGGATACGGACGGCGAGTCCCGGCCCAGGGAATGGCTGGCGCTCCAGAATGTCGGACGGCATTTGGAGTTCCCGGCCGATTCGCCGCACTTCGTCCTTGAACAAGTCGCGCAGAGGCTCGATGAGCTTTAGCTTCATATCTTCGGGAAGGCCGCCTACATTGTGATGGCTCTTGATCGTCTGCGATGGGCCTTTGACCGAGGAGGACTCAATGACGTCCGGATAGAGCGTGCCCTGCACCAGCCAGGCAACCTCGTCTCCGCTATGGCCTCGCTCGAGGATGCGCCGGGCTTCATCATCGAAAACCTGAATGAATTGCCGCCCAATGATCTTGCGCTTGGCCTCCGGATCGGTAACCCCCGCAAGCATGTCAAGAAAACGGTCTCCCGAATCCACCGCGATCAGATGCAGACCAAGTTTCTCGCGCAGATTTTGCTGCACTTTGGTGAACTCGTTAAGGCGCAGGACCCCGTTGTTGACGAAGATACAGGTAAGCTGCTCGCCGATAGCGCGGGCGACAAGCACTGCGGCCACCGAGGAATCGACGCCGCCGGAGAGCGCGCAGATGGCGCGCCCGCTGCCTATCTTTTCCCGTATAGAGGCGACTGTCGCCTGGATAAAGTGTTCCGGCGTCCAGTCCGGCTGGGCATGGCAGATGGAAAATAGAAAGTTTGCCAGCAGCGCACTTCCCTGTGGAGTGTGATGGACCTCGGGATGGAATTGCACCGCCCAGATGCGGCGTTGGGGATCGGCGATCCCGGCCACAGCGTTCGTGGTCCGCGCGGTAATAACAAATCCGGGGGCCAGCTCGAGGGCCTCGTCTCCATGCGACATCCAGGCGGCGAATGAGCTAGGCAGGCCGGCGAAGAGTGGATCGGAAGACTGGGTAGAGACGGAGACTTCCGCGTGGCCGTATTCGCGCTTCTCCGCCGGACGCACCTTGCCGCCTAGGTGATGAGTAACGAATTGTAATCCGTAGCAGATACCAAGGATGGGCATCCCTAAAGCGAGAATCTCAGGGTCGGCGGCCGGAGCATCCAAGTCATACACCGACGATGGTCCTCCCGAAAGGATGAGCCCAATCGGATTCTGCGATAGGATTTCCGCCGCCGAGGCGGTACAAGGAAGCACCGCTGAGAAGACCTTTTGCTCGCGAATTCGACGGGCAATCAGTTGAGTGTATTGGCTGCCGAAATCCAAAACAACGATCGAAGGATTATGCACGGTCCAGTCTTTCAGGCTTTCAAGGCAACAGCAAGTCAGTTAGCTGATGAAGCGGTCAGCTAAACTCCGGTCAGCAGAAGATCCGATCAGCTGCCGGTCAGCTAAAAGCCGGTTAGCGTAAAGCAAGAGCGCCGTGAATTGAGACCGCCTCACCAGCTACCCGCGATAGATCCGCCACAGCTCAACAAAAACCGCCAGCCTGGCTACCTGGAAGAAATCGGATGCAACGAAATAAAGAATGCTCGAACCGGCCCACCATAGGTAGAGCGGAGTTCCCGCGGCGGATTGCATAAATAGAACCGGGGTGGCGGAAAGGAACGTAGCCAGGAGGACCAAAATTAGCTTGACAATGCTCAGCGACAGGTTGACCTCGACCAGTTTACCGGTCAGGGGACCGAGCCGCAGGCTGCGCGCCAAGCTCCGAAAAACACCGGCGCCTTCGCACATGGCGATCATGGGCGCAATCGAAAAAATCCAGCTTACCATCGCCCACAGCGTAAACATCCCTAACGAGAGGCAGATGACCCAGGCAAGATAGGCGACCAGATTGGGATTGGGAGTGTCCAGAGTGGAATTGGCCACCCAGCGGAGAGCAAACCACCATCCAGCCAAAGCACCGGCCAGAGCAACGATGCGCAGCAACTGAAGCAGGATCAGAGTTACCGGAGCAAAGCGCATCGCGGGGTCCAGCCGCTTGAGCACCAGGCTCCTGCCCAGCCCCGAAGCAATGGCCCAGGCGATCGCCAAAACGGGCGCCAGCCAGCTCGCAAGCTCAAGCACCGGCGGCACCAGCATGGCCACGGCCGCCGATAGAATCTGGGCCGCTCCCAACGGATCCAGCAGCGAAAGATTTAGGACACCGGCTTGCTTCAGAGAGACGTGGGCCAGCACCCTGGCGCCCTCATAGCCGAGGATGGCAAGCGCGGGAATACCGAAGCCCCAGCGCCACAACAGTTCCAGAGCCAGCAGCGAAGGCCGGCGCGCGCATGCGCCTGTTATTTGTACCAGCGATTGCGTGCCGCGGACACCGGGCCTGCCCGCCTTATCCGCACGGATTAGCCGCGTCTGGCCAGGCGCGATCTCCGTCATACGGCTCACTTGACCACAAGGTTGATCAGCTTGGCCGGCACTATCACAACCTTCACGATCTGCTTGCCGGCGATCGATGCCTGCACTTTTTCTTCAGCCAGGGCGGCGTTCTGCAACACTTCATTGTCCGAGCCAAGGGGGATGCGCACCACAGCCCGCAGCTTTCCATTCACCTGTACAGGCACCTCCGCCTCCTCTTCGCGGGCGAGGTTCTCGTCAAACTCCGGCCAGGGATGGCGGAGCAGCGATCCGGTCTCGCCGAACTGCTCCCACAACTCAGCCGCCAGGTAAGGAGCGAAGGGCGCCAGCAGCAAAATGAGCGGACGTAACAGTGCGGAGAGCAGCTCCGCTGAAATTTCCGGCGGCATTTCCGCCAGCCGCGGCTCGGCTGCCACGATCTCGTTGACCAGTTCCATCAGCGCGGCAACAGACGTGTTGAAGTGCCAGCGTGCGGCAAAATCCTGGCTGACCTTACGAATGGTCTGATGCAGTTTACGTAATAGTTTCTGTGACGTAGGCGAGGCCTGAGCCAAGCCGTTCATGTCCGAGGCAGCGGAGGCGCCGCGCATCTGACCGGCATAACGCATACCCAGCCGGTAAACACGGCTGAGAAAGCGGCTTACGCCGGCCACGCCATCTTCCTGCCAGTCGAGATCGCGATCGGGCGGCGCGGCAAAGAGAGCGTAGGCGCGGGTGGCGTCAGCTCCAAAGCGCTCAATCATCTCGTCGGGAGAGACCACATTGCCCTTGGACTTGGACATCTTCGCGCCGTTCTTGATCACCATTCCCTGGGTGAAGAGCCGCTCTACGGGCTCATCGTTCCGGATCAGACCCAGATCGCGCATCATCTTGGTCCAAAATCGCGAATAAATCAGGTGCAGGATGGCATGTTCCACTCCGCCGATGTATTGATCGATGGGGAACCAATGCTCGGCCTTCTCTGTTGAGAACGGCGCGTTGCCGTTCTTCGAGTCGATATAGCGGTAGAAGTACCACGAGGAATCAACAAAGGTATCCATCGTGTCGGTCTCGCGCTGAGCCGGACCGCCGCACTTAGGGCAAACGGCATTTACGAACGCAGGAATCCTTGCCAGGGGCGAGCCGCCTTGCTGGGTAATCTCGACATTCTCGGGAAGCAGTACCGGGAGTTGATCGTCCGGTACGGGAACGATGCCGTCTCGTCCGCAGTAGAGGACAGGAATCGGAGTGCCCCAGTAGCGTTGGCGGCTGATGCCCCAATCCTTGAGGCGGAAGGTGACGGTCGCCTCGCCAAATCCATGCTCCTTAGCGAAGGCAGCCATTTTGTGCCGCGCCTCCGCGCAGCCTAAGGTGCTGTAGTCTCCGGAGTTGATCAACAGGCTGTCTTCCTCGGTATAAGGAAGGACGGGCGCCGCCGGAGTGCTGGCGCCGGCGAGCTCCTCAACCCGTCTGGGCAGCACCACGACACGGATTTCCAACCCATATTTCTTGGCGAATTCGAAAGTCACGTTCGTCATGAGCCGGCACCGACATCACGGCGCCCGTGCCGTATTCGAGCAGAATGTAATTGGCCGCCCAGATGGGCACGCGTTCACCGTTGTAAGGATTGACCGCGTAGCGGCCGGTGAAGACACCATGTTTTTCTATCGTGCCAACCTCATCGCTCTCACGCGCCTTGCGTTGCTCTTCGATCAGCGAGGCCACATCCGATTGGAGCCGCTCGTTCTCCTGCGCGAGCTGCTGGATCAGCGGATGCTGGGGCGCAAGTTGAAGGCTGGTTGCTCCGAAAATAGTGTCCAGCCGGGTGGTAAATACCCGTACCTTGTTCTTCGCTTGCTGGAACTCATCAATGGAGAAACCTTCGACCGGCGGTAGCGGGGTCTTGCCGTGACGGCGGCCGTTCTCGTTCTCCTCGCCGTCCGCGGTCTCTTCCACGGCAAACTCAACTGTCGCGCCTTCGCTCCGCCCAATCCAGTTGCGCTGCATGGTGCGCACCTTCTCCGGCCACCCGGGAAGCTTGTCCAAACCGTCCAACAGCTCTTGCGCGTAGTTGGTGATGCGCAGAAACCATTGCTCCAGGTCGCGCTGCTCCACCGCCGTGTCCTCATGCCGCCAACAACATCCGTCGATGACCTGCTCATTAGCCAGCACGGTGGCGCATTGCGGACACCAGTTCACCTTGCTCTTCTTGCGATACGCCAGTCCGCGCTCCAACATGCGCAGAAAAAACCATTGGTTCCAGCGGTAATAATCCGGCAGGCAGGTTGTCAGTTCGGTATCCCAGTCATAACCCAGACCGAGTCTCTGCATCTGCCGGCGCATCTGCGCAATGTTGGACAAGGTCCAGTCGCGAGGAGGAGTGTTGTTTTTGAGCGCCGCGTTTTCCGCGGGAAGCCCGAAAGCGTCCCATCCCATGGGATGAAGCACGTTGTATCCCTTCATCCACATGTAGCGCGCCAGCGCGTCGCCGATGGAGTAATTGCGCACGTGCCCGATGTGCAGTTGGCCCGAAGGGTAGGGCAACATCTCCAGCACGTAGTATTTCGGTTTCCCCGATGCGGCAGGTTCGGCGCGATAGAGTTCCGGCTGGTTCGCCCACCGGCTCTGCCAGCGCGCTTCGAGCTCGGCCGGGTCGTAGCGTGGTTCATAGTGCGATTGCTGGCCTTGCGAGTGCTGGACGCGCCCATCGGGTGCGGCCGTTGGCGTCGCAGATAAGGCGGCGTTCTTGTTGACGTCCCTCAGAGGCATATCTCTTCGATTGTAACTGGGACGGCGTCCGGCTCTACGGAGTGCTCTACCGGCCGGGCCGAGTACCCCTATATCTGACAGGTCCTAAGCCGGTCTTGCCATCAGGGAACGCAGCAAACTCACATTCCGCAGGTCGTCGCCATCGTCATCGACCGGTGTTTCCGCAATGAAGGCGGCGTGAGCAAAGCGGGGATCATTCAACAGGCGGCGAAAGGGAGCAATACCAATCGTCCCCTCTCCTATATGTTCATGCCGGTCAAGCCGCGAACCGCAAGCCGCCTTGGCGTCGTTCATGTGCCATACCCGCACGGTCTCCAGACCCAGGACATTTTCAATCTGCCGCACAGTTGATTCATAACCATCGGGACTCACAATGTCATATCCCGCGACGTGGGTGTGACAGGTATCGAGGCAAGCGGCCACGGGAGCGACCCGTTTAAGCAGCGTAATGAGCTCCGCGACCTGATCAAGTGAGGAGCCGAAGGAAAATTCGGCTCCGGCCGTGTTTTCAATGAGGATGGTGAAATCGCAAGCGTGCCAGGGCAATCCCTCGAGTCCGCGCTCAATGGAGTCGGCGGCCCGCCGTAAACCCTCGTCCCGCAGCAGTCCCTTCCATGATCCTGGATGCAGGACCAGATACTCGGCGCCGAGAGCCAGCGCCCGCTCCACCTCGCCGCGAAAAGCTTGAATGGAGTTGGCCCGTACTTCCGCGGATTGGCTGCACACGTTCACCAGATAGCTGCTGTGAATGACGAGCGGCGAACAGTCGTGGAGCGCGCGCAGCTCCTTCATCCTGACGCATGCCTCAGGGGCGATCCGGCTGCCGCGCCACATACGCGGGCTGGAAGAAAAAATCTGGAAGGTATTGGCGCCAATCTCGCGGGCGCGTTCAGCCGCTTTGAAAACACCACCCACAGTTCCCAGATGAATGCCGACCCGGCGCGGCGCCTTGTTAGCCATCTCAATTCCAGTTTATTTGAGAATCTTCGAAAGTATATTGATGCTGCCGTCGCTCTTGGGCGCATTCAGGCCGAGAATCGTGGCCACCAATGGATAGACATTCACATTCTCAAAGGGCTGCAAAGTGGAGCCGGGACGGATATCCGGGCCTTCCGCGATAAAAAGAGCCCGCATCGATTTCCGGGAGTTCGAATCGTAACCTTGCGCGCCCACGCCGGGCGGCTTGTCCGCGGCGCTGTTCCGGGGAGCCTTCGCTCGAATGGCATACGGACCATTGGGCACGATGACCGGATCTCCCTCGCGGGGATTGCCGTTGTAGTTAAGCTCAGCCGGAAACCGCTTGCGCCGGTAGACGGTAAATTCATCGCTCACGATTTTGAGTTGCTGGTAGGCCTTCTCCGCTGCGGCTTCGGAGTTGGGATAAAGGAGCGGCCCAACCGTGACGAAATTTGAGAGATCGGCGTACTTGTCCAAATCGATCCAACTTCCCCGCTCACGCTCCATTCCATAGCCGGAAACCACGATCAGATCGACCGGCAGCTCAAGATGCGCGATTTCGGCCCGGAGCTTTCCTATCATCCGGTCGGCTGCTTGCACCGCATCCGCTGTTTGCGAACTTTCCGCACCGGATTGATCTCCGGCCTGCTCAACCGCCGGGTCGTAGATTGCAATGAAGTGCGGCCGTTGTTCGAGAGGCAGGCGCAGCCAGGCGATCACCTGCGCCACCTGCTTCTCGGCGGTAAGGCGGCTACCGTGCTTGAGATAGTAGGACGGCCGCGTTTCGTCGATCTTCGCCTCGCAGCCCGGGCCAAAAGAGACATGCCGAGCGCATGCCCTGCTTTTCCGCCAGGACCCAAAGCGGGACGCCTCCATACCAGCTTCCGTCGGCGCTCGATACCGGATCGCGTGCAGAATAATATTGTTTGCGCTGCGGATCATAGAAATCGCCGGCCACAATTCCATGGTGCTCGGGATAAAGGCCAGTCACCAAGCTGTAATGATTGGGAAAACTCAGCGACGGGTAGGATGGAATCATTCCCTGCGGCGCCGTAGCTCCCGCCGCGCCCAGAGCCAATAACTCCGTCGCGCCATATTCTTTGGCATAGTCATAGCGGAAACCGTCCAGCGACACCATGACCACATATGGCTTTCCTTGCTGGGTTGCCGCGCTCATCCTTGGAAAACGCGCGCCGCCCGGTACCCAAGAAACATAGCGTCAAAAGACACGCCGTGGTCCAGCTTTGAGCGCGGTCTCCCACCTTACTCACTCGGGTAAATTGCGCAGCCTCTCCGCGGCGCTCTCCGGGGTGATGTCACGCTGTGGCATGCCCAGCATCTCGAAGCCAACCATAAATTTCCGCACAGTCGCCGATCGCAGCAGAGGAGGATAAAAATGCCCGTGAAAGTGCCATTCGGGATGCTCTTGGCCGTCCGCCGGGCGCTGGTGGAAGCCCATGGTGTAAGGGAAACTGGTCTGGAACAGGTTATCGTAGCGCCTGGTCAGGCGTTTGAGCATCTCGGCCAAGCCCTGCTGCTGCGCAGGACTGAATTGGTCCATGGCGCTCATATGCCTGCGGCTGAGGAGCAGAGTCTCAAACGGCCAAACAGCCCAGAAAGGAACCAGCGCCACGAACTCGTCGTTTTCGCAGACAATGCGGTGTCGCAAGTCAAGCTCCGCCTGGAGAGCGTCGCATAGCAGGCAGCCGCCGTGCCGGGCGCGATAAGCAAGTTGATTTTCCAGCTCGGCGGCCGGCTCATCCGGAATGTGTTCCGTGGCCCAGATCTGGCAATGCGGATGAGGATTGCTCGCCCCCATCATGGAGCCGCGATTCTCGAAGATCTGCACATAACCGATCTCCTCTTGGGCGCCGAGTTCTACCCATTGCGCGGTCCAAGCCTCAACCACGGAAATAATCTCTGCCATTTCCATGCGAGCCAAGGTCAGGCTGTGGTCAGGATGGAAGCAGAGCACCCGGCAAATACCCCGCTCGCTCTCCGCACGGAATAATGAATGCTCTCCCTCGGCCGACATACCGGGTGAATCCGGCAGCAGCGCCGCGTAATCATTGTCGAAGACGAATACGCCCGTATAGGGCGGGTTTCGTTTGCCTCCTGAACGCGCATTGCCGGGGCAGAGATAACAGAGCGGGTCATAGCTGAGCGCCGGCGCAGTCTCGGTTTTGCTCACCTCGCCCTGCCACGGGCGCTCTGTGCGCTGCGGTGAAACCAACACCCAGCGACCGCGCAGAGGATCGAACCGGCGATGTGGATACTGCATACCGTTCTGGTTCATGAATGTCGCAAGGATACTTGCAAGCATTTCGATTTTCTTTGAAACCCCAGAAAAAAGCAGCAAAGCTTAGAAAACTAGCTGATTCCGCTATCATTTACACTCGTGCACGCATATAGGGACAAAAGAGTGAGCGCATGAACATCCAAGAGGTCGCTAAGCGAGCTCGAGTCTCCACCGCGACCGTTTCTCGAACCATCAACGGCTCGGACAAAGTAGCGCCGGAAACAGCCAAACGCGTTCGCCGCGCCATTGAGGACCTCAACTATTATCCCGATACCAATGCCCGCGCTCTTGGCTCCGGGCGCAGCCGGCTCTATGGACTGATTATCTCCGATATCACTAACCCCTTCTTTCCCGAGCTGGTTCGCAGCTTTGAGGATGTGGCGGTTGCTCATGGCCAGGAAGTGGTGGTCGCCAATACCGGCTATGATCCCAAGCGGACCGAACTCTGCGTGCGGCGCATGCTGGAGCGCAAAGTCGATGGCGTGGCCATCATGACCTCGGAAATGGGCAGCCATCTGGTAGAACTGCTCAGCAGCCGCCGCATTCCGATGGTCTTTCTGGATACCGGAGTTGTCGGTCCGGCGACCAGCAACATACTGATCGAGTACTCCATTGGAATCGATGCGGCGGTCGCTCACCTTGCCGCCCTGGGCCATGAGCTCATCGGCTTTATCTCCGGACCGATGGCGCTCTCCTCGGCGCGCATACGCCGCAACTCTTTTCTCGAATCCCTAAAACATAATCGCATCACGATCCGTAGCCGTTTTCTGGAGGAAGGCAATCACCGGATCGACGGCGGACGCCTGGCGGCAGCCCGCTTATTAGCGGAAAGGAACCGGCCCACCGCTATTCTCTGCTCCAACGACTTGACAGCCATCGGCGCGATTGGATCGATCCATCAGCACGGTATGGAAGCGCCTCGCGATGTGTCGGTTATCGGCTTCGATGATATTGAGATCAGCGCGTCTCTTCACCCGGCGCTGACCACGGTCCGGCTTCCTCGCACCGAGATTGCCGAACAGGCGTTCCGTGCCCTGTTCGCAGCCAGCCATGAGAAGGACGCGGACGGCCGCGAGTATAAAATCCGGCCGGAACTTATCATCCGCCAAAGCACGGCGCCCCCACAGCAGCGAGTCAGCAGGCCGGCGAACCAGCGAGCAGGCAAGTCAGCAGGTCAGCGGCTTAGTTAATAAATTCTCCCTTACCAATAAAATGGTCGGGATGACAATTCTATTATGCGATTGAAAATCATTCGCAAACCGCAGATCTCGTCGGATGACAATACTAAAGCTTATTTAAATAGGTAATCGGTACCGAACTGACCGGCCTTGCTGACCGCATCTTAGC
>CAWDNI010000062.1:0-19943 GCA_963803615.1 uncultured Acidobacteriaceae bacterium | reverse complement strand
GGCCTATACGTAACCATTCCATAGGAGAATGGCTACACATCGCTACTCTCGCCGCACCACGGTATCAAACGCTCTAAGAACTCCTGGAGCAGACTCCTTCAACAAGAACTCACCACCATTTTGGTCGTCCCCAGCGGATGATTTCGAAATCCAGCATAGAGATGCTGAACAGGACCGGCACCAAAAGCAGCGCGATAAACGTCGCGGTTGATTTGTGTATGTATTTAAACTTCGTCTGATTTGCCCGCCGAGAATCCGCCGTCGACTACCAGGTTGGTCCCGGTGATCCATCGAGATTCATCCGACGCCAGGAACAGTACGGCCATCGCAACATCGCCCGGCTCGCCAAGCCTTCCCAGCGGATGCATGGCAACCAACCGATCATGCCGGACGGGATCATCCAATAGCGCCTGTACCAGCGGGGTGCGGACGAAGCCTGGACACACGCAGTTGACCCGGATCTTGCGAGCGGCCAAATCGATCGCCATATTTCGTGTCAGTGCCACTAAGGCGCCCTTGGACGCACTATATGCGGCGCGGCCGCGCACCCCCGTGGTGCCGGTCACCGATGAGACATGAATGATGCTTCCGCCCTCCGATCGAAAATGCTGCAAGCAGAACTTTGAACTAAGAAATGAGCCGCGGAGATTCGTTTCCATAACCCGGTCCCAGTCGTCAACCTCGGCCTCGGATACAGTGCGCCGGATTGCAGTGCCGGCGCTGTTAAATAGGACATCGATGGCGTCAAAGCGCTGTGCGATGCCCTCTATAGCGTCGCGGAGCTGGGGTTCATTTCTCACGTCGCAACGCAAAGCAGCGGCATCTCCTCCCGATTCACAAATTTCGGTCGCGATTCGCTCTGCATGCTCCAGGTCGCAATCTAGAATGGCCACGCGCGCCCCTTCGGCCGCAAACAGACTGGCGGTGGCCGCACCGATGCCCGACCCACCACCAGTTATCACCGCACACTTCCCCGTCAGACGCATATGCTCCCTACCCGGCCGGCGGTTTTGGCGCGTTCATCATAGCTTTGGCGCCCGCGCGCATGAACAAAAAATCGCTGCCAAAGGTCATGAACTGGGCGCCTTTGGCCAGCCAATGCTGGGCCTCCTCCATCGACGCGGACGTCATCCCGAAGGGAATACCGGCCGCCTGGCAGCGCCTCATCACATGATCGCAAACATCAAGTACTTCCGGGGTTCGGGCAAACCCGGTCCATTGGCTTACGCCGCCTGCACCAGGCCCAGATTTTGCATTACCAAAGAACGACTGCCCTTCGCGCAACATCGAAAATGCCAGGTCGTTCGGACCCATGAAGACCGCGTCAATGCCTGGAATGGCCAAGATTTCGTCCACATCTCGTGCGGCATCAACGTTTTCAATCTGCACGATCAAGGTTGCAAGTTCGTCCGCTCGCGTCATGTAATCGTCGACCTCGAAACTGTAACGAGCGGCGCGATAGGGGCCGAAACTGCGCTTGCCGATTGGCGGGAATTTGGCGGCATCCACGGCTCGCCGCGCGGCCTCGACCGAGTTCACCATAGGCGCCAGAATCGCTCGCACACCCTGGTCAAGAAGCCAGTTGATGCTGTGGTAATTCACTTCCGGCACCCGGATTACAGGAACCGGCCGTGGGCCGGGGAATGCACCCAAAATCCCGGGAAATTGCGATAACGTCAATTCAGTGTGCTGAAGATCGAGCACCAGAAAATCGAAGTTCAGATGGGTCATAACCTCCGCACTGGAAAAACTCGCGAACGTACACCAGGCGCCCAGCAGCTTACCCTCTTCGCGCAGTTGTTTCGCAAATCCCTTGTGTTCCACTCAAACCCCTCCTGTAACGCGAATCACTTCTCCCGTAATGTAAGCCGCGCCGTCCGACGCCAGAAACGCTGCCACAGAGGCAACTTCCTCCGGCGTTCCCATACGCTGCGCAGGGACCCGCTCCTGTACCTTGCGTTGTTGGTCAGGCGTCAGCGGGGGGCGAATGCCGGTTTCGATAATACCTGGCGCGATCGCATTCACTGTGATGCCGTAAGGCGCCGCCTCCATCGCCAGCTGTTTGGTGAACGCTACAATGGCGCCCTTTGATGCGGCGTAGGCGTAGTTGAAGACGAACATTTTGCCGCTGTCGGCGGCCATCGAGGAGAGATTGATGATACGGCCCCCCTTGCCGGCAACCATCTGCCGAAAAGCCGCGCGCGAACAGTGCAACGTGCCGTTCAGATTCACTTCCAATACCCGGCTCCAATCGTCATCTTTAATCTCCAGTATGCCGCCAGGGTGACTGATGCCGGCGTTATTCACCAGGATGTCGATTTTTCCGTACTGCCGTACCACGTCAACTACAGATCTCTCCGCGGTTTCCCGCTGGCTGATATCGTCCGGCAGATCATTACGCACCACTTCAGCTCCACAGCGTTCGAACTCGTCGGCGATAGCGCGGCCGATACCGCGGGCCGCTCCGGTCACCAAAGCAACCTTGCCTAGAAGCATCATGCGCTATTGATCTCGCAGTCGGCGCGAATAAGAGCCAGAGTGATCCTATCCCTGGCATCGTTGTTGCCGCAACACGGAGCGCGGCTGTCAATCCAAATCATCCGGCATTCGGCGGCGGTCAGCGTCGGCGAGACGGTGACACTCATCTTACCGAAGACGACAGATATAGATGACAAGTGGGATTCTTATACATTGGTCACTTTAGGATGTTCAAGCTAATTTCGTTGCATGAAATTTAGCTGGCTGCGATCAAACCGCCCTACAAGGGACACGTAACAGTGACCGAACCTCGATCGCCTTCGGCGCCATGCTTCGACCCACCCTTGTTCCGAAAGACCTGAGGATCTCTAAACACACGATTGCTTCGGTCAGGTTAGGGCCGGATTCAGCCATCAGAGTTTCACCATCCGAAATATGCTTGACATACATTGATCCGTCACGATAAACGGTGAACTGCATTTTTGGGGGGTGGGTTGATCGTCTCAGGAGCATCCCGGTTGAACGGCTTATCTCTAAAGTCGATGACTACAGTGAACCCAGTTTTGTACCGGAGATCAAGTGAGAGTCGTTAGGGTAAAGACAATTCGCCACGCTGGGCTGCCAAACCTCCTTTGGGTGCAGGTGGTCTCAGAAGAGGGGCTCATTGGTCTGGGCGAGACTTTTTATCTTCCGGGTGCTGTTGAGGCCGTGATACACGATGTAATTGCCGTATTCGTTTTTGGGCAGCCGGACTCCGAGATTGAGAGCATTTGGGATCAGGTCTTCAGCTACTGCAATTTCTTCGGCTATGCCGGAGCAGAGATGCGCGCCTTGTCCGCCATCGACACAGCATTATGGGATGTAATGGGACAGAGAAGCGGGCAGCCTATATATGGCCTGCTCGGCGGCAAAGTAAGAGATAGAATCCCCATTTACAATACGTGCGTTGATACGGAAGCGTACGACGATCAAGAAGCATTCCTTCACCGTCCCGCTGGACTCGCGAAGGATCTACTTTCGCAAGGTATAAGAGCTATGAAGATCTTTCCTTGGGATCGCTTTGCTCCAGCAATGAAATCGGCAGCTCCTTTAGGGCCCGCTGGATTCAAGGCCAAGGGACCTTCAGGCTCGTTCCTTTCGTCGCGAGATCTCGATGCTGGACTTAGCATCGTGAAAGCCATTCGAGACGCAGTCGGTTCAGACATAGAGATAATCATTGAAGGGCACTCCCGCTGGGATCTGAATTGCGCGATCCGAATAGGCAAAGCCCTCGAGCCATATGACGTGCTCTGGATGGAAGACATAATAAAACCAGACAGCGTTGGTGACCTGTCCAGGTTGGTAAACGAAACACGTGTTCCGCAGAGTGTCAGCGAGCGTCTCTTCACAAGATTTGCCTACAGGAAAGTGCTCGAGGCGCATGCTGCCCATATCATCATGCCCGATCTGATCTGGACCGGCGGGATAACAGAAGCCCGCAAGATCGCCATTCTTGCCGATTCTTTCCATCTGCCAATCGCACCCCATGACTGCACAGGCCTGGTGACGATTTTCGCCAATCTACATCTCTGCGCGGTAAGCAACAATGCAATGATTCTGGAAAGCGTACGTGGCTTTTACCGCGGCTGGTATAAGTCGGTATACACGAACAATGTTTCAATAGAGGGAGGATACGCCTCGTTTCCGACACTTCCGGGTCTCGGAACACAGCTCAAGCCGGAATTTCTGGCGGATCCGCGCACATCCATTCGCGTTAGTGCGCGGACCGGGGTGGGTGCCAGGGCCGACTGACAGACTTACGTTGCTCCGAAACAGGATTCGGATCGGCTCACTCAGGGCAATTTAGCTAAAGGGTAGCTTAAGGAAATATGAGCGCCACCGCATAGGCTGGCAATATGCGCGGATCACAGGTCCCAAAATGTTTGGGGCGAGTCAAATGTATGTTGGAGATACCTATGGATCGACGAGAGTTCCTGTTCACAATGGGCGGCGCCGTAATAGCCGGGGCAGCCGTACCGCATCTCGCGGCTGTCCCGCTTGACACAGCCGTATCGCGTGACTTAGCCCTTCCGCATATGGCGCTGAGACAGCAGCCGTTGCGTTCCGGAGAGGTCAGGCTGACGAGCGGGCTACTGCACGACCGCTTTGTCTTGAATTCCAAGCGCGCCTTTGCCATCTCTCCCGACGACATCCTGCTGCCGTTCTTTCGGGCTAAGGGATTACCGAGCCGCGGCAAGGAACTGAATGGCGGTTATGCCGCCAAGGTGCAGACAGGCATTTGGCCAGGACTTTATTCCACAATGTGGATGAGCGGCGCAGCCCACATTGCCAGATGGTCGGGAGATCCTTCGCAGCGGCAGAGGCTGGCACAGATGGTGCACGAGCTGGCCGAGACGAAAGAGCCGGACGGCTTCCTACTGGCAATGGGCCGCTCGCCTGATCAGCGCTGGGCTCACCAGGATATCTACGCACTAGTGCGCTCCATGGTGCGATGCATGCTGGATATCTATGAGGTGACTGGCGACAAGTTGGCCCTTGAACTGGCGCGCGGCCAAATGGACTGTGTCTACAACGACCTACAAGAACGCCGGCCACCTGGCGGAGGAATCCTTCTGAAGAACATGCAGCACCCGGTCCCCAGCTATTACAAATTGTTGCCTGCTCTGTCTCAGCTTTACTTACACACGGGCGACGAGCGCTATCTTGAACTCGCAGACATGTGCATAGACATGCCTTTGATCAATGATTTGGTGAATGACAGTAAGGTCGACCCGCTCCTCGACCGACACGCCAGCACTTGGACCGATTTTCTTATGGGGACCTATCAGATTGGCTTGACTACCGGCAACCAGCGCTATGTGGAGGCGCCGTTGAAGGCGTGGGCGCTTATTCGCGAGCGGCACCTGTTCATTACGGGCAGCAGTAGTAGTGAGGAGCATTGGCGGTCCGGGAGTAATGGATGGCAACTCCGTGAAACTGACCACGCCCAGGAGACTTGCGCCGCGTATAGCTGGGTGATTTTCGAGCAGAACCTCTTGCATGGCACAGGCGACATGGCCCATGCCGATTGCATCGAGGCAGCGGCATATAATGACCTCTTTGCCTCGCAAAACCCCGACAGCGGTGATTTCTGCTATTTCCTGGACCTGCAGGGCAAGGACAAACCGTACGATCCGCCGCCGGCATATGGTTATCACTGCTGCGATGGCAACGGGCTCACGGCGATCGGGCGACTCGGAGGACTCATTTATGGCAAGACCGGGGACGGGATTGCCATAAATCTTTATGCCGGTTCGGAAGCGGTTAGCGACGGCGTGAAAATCACACAGGAGACGGACTATCCCGCGAGCGGCACCGTGCTGATCCGGGTGCAACCCGATCAGCCGCGGCGCTTCACACTGCGCTACCGTATTCCGAACTGGAGTTCGCCTGAGTTGCGAGCGGAGTTAAACGGGAACCCGGTCGAGGCGAATGGGGTCATTGAGCGCGAATGGAAATCCGGGGACACCGTGCGGCTGGAATTTCCTATGAAACAAACAATCGTCCATGACACGCGTGTCGGTGTCGTCCGGACGGCCTTACGCCGTGGACCAGTGATATTCGCGGGCACCTGGAGCGATGATCTCCCGGTGCGGATGTCCGGCGAAGTCCCTCCGCAAGGTGCTCACAGTTCCGTCGATGTGTGGCCGTATGTGCCGTCCGTGGTCGCGTCCTCTATACGGGATTTCGAGGCGGAGGCGATTTCCCCGGCCCTGACTTCCCCTTCAGCGGGCACAGCTTCGCGCACCCAAGTGCGATTTGTCCCTTTCTCCTCGGTAACAACGGGGAAGTATAGTGTTTGGCTGCCGGAGGTTCAGTTATAGATGTCTCGTCTTCGATCAATAGAGGTGGCCGGATGCACCGGACACTTATCGTTTGACGGCCCGCAGTGATGAGCCAGTGGAATCTCCATCCGCCCATTACAAGCAATGCTGCTCCTGAAGTATCAGGCGCTATCGATTCCGCGGCCGGCATGAATAAAGAACCAGAGTGATCCCATCCCTAGCATCACTACTGCGGCAACATCGAGCGCGGCTGTCCATCCGAATCGTCCGGCGATGAAGGGAGTTAGAGTCGGCGAGATGGCTCCCCCCAGCTGACCTGCCATATTCATCACCCCGGAGACCGACCCCGAGTAGTGTCGTGACAGATCGTTTGGGAGTGCCCAGCAACTGGCGGTCACAAAAAGATTACACCCCGCAGCCAGCGCCAGTATGCAGATCGCCGCGTATGGGTCGGCGATGCGTGCGCCAATCAGCAACAACGTAGCGGAAAGCGCTGAGCCAATGAGCACAGGGACTCTCCGGCCCCAAGGATGCCCAAGCTTGCGCATCATTGCGTCGGAAACATAACCCCCTAAGGGGGTAGAAAATATCATTACAAGAAAGGGCGCCGTCGACCAATAACTACCCGCCTCCAGGGATAGCTTTCGCACATTAACCACGTATAGAAAAAACCAAGTGTAGAAGATATAGGTGACGTAACCCAGTAAGAGATTGCTCAGCATCAAGGCCCACACAGTGACACTTGACAAGATGCGCCGCCAAGGAGCACTTACCGCCGGTGAGGCGTGCCGGATGCCGATTAACTCTAATTCAGCCCGATTCACGCCGGAATGTTGTGCAGGCAATTCCGTTGTGTAGCGATACCATATTGCAGCAACCAGCAACCCCGCCGCGCCGCAGATCAAGAATGACGAATGCCACCCCCAATGGACCATCATCCAGACGATCGCGGGCGGAGTAAATGCGCCGCCCACCCCCACCCCAATAATAAACAGGGCGCTTCCGCGTGCGCGCTCGTTCGCCGCCATCCAAGTGCCGATCATTTTGTTCGCGTTGGGAAGCGTGGGCGCTTCGCCCACTCCGATCAGAAAGCGCACTATCCAAAACGAGATCACGACGCCGGTCCATCGCACCCAAGGCAATTTGGCCGCAATCGCCGTCATCGCCGTCAGAACCGACCACCAAAGGATTGCGCCGAACAACACCCGTCGAGGTCCGACGCGGTCGCCGAGGATTCCGCCTGGAACCTGGAACAAGCCGTATCCGAGCACGAACGCGCTGAGGATCGATCCCACCTGCACGTTGGACAGATGAAACTCCGGCTGAATGAACTTAGCCGCCACGCTCATATTGAAGCGGTCGATGAAGGTGAGGGTCGTGATCAGAAGCAACAGCCAGGCGATTCGCCAGCGGATCGCGGTGGGAGCTTGCACAAGTGTAGCCGGAGAATTCATGAAGCAGCGGAAAGCTGAAGCAGCCCTTCCGGCGTCTCGCCGGCTAGCACCCGTTGGATATTCGCCGCATAGGATTGCGCTTTTGCCTGCAGACTATCCAAGGTTCCCGCGGCGACGTGGGGTGTGATAATGACCTGATCAAGCTGCAACAGCGGATTTTGCGGATCGGGTGGCTCTTTGGCAAGCACGTCCAGGCCTGCTCCCGCCACCCACCCCGATTGCAGCGCCTCATACAAAGCAGCTTCTTCAACAATCTCGCCGCGCGCAGTGTTGATCAGGAACACTCCCTTCTTCATCTGTGGAATCCTCCGCCGGTCGATCAGATTGCGTGTTTCAGACATGAGTGGAATGTGAATGCTCACGACGTCACTGCTGCGCAACAGTTCATCCAGGTCGACATAGTGGTAGCCAGGCACCCGCCGCGGATCGTAATACTGGACCTTCATTTGGAGCACTGCCGCGCGCGCGGCCACTTCCTGGCCGATACGGCCCATTCCAATCAACCCGAGGGTCATACCACGCAGATCCCTCGATTGCAAGCGCCTATCCCACATGAGCCATTTTCCCGATTTCACAGAATTGGAAAGCTCCACCAGCCTGCGGCAAACGGCGAGCATCAATAAAATCGTATGCTCGGCCACGGCCTCAACCGTACCGGCTGAGGTGAGCGCGATGGGAACCTGGGCGGCGCGGGCAGCCTCCACGTCTATCTGGTCGTAACCCACGCCCGGCGCTTGTATCAGCCGCAATCGCGAAGCACCCCGGATCATCTCCCGTGTGCATTTCGCGGCAATCAAGAAATCGACGTCGTGCGCCCTTTCGATTTCCTCTTGGGGGTCTTTCGTGGCAAGAGTTACCAACGTTGCATCCAACGGAAGATGCCGGGCAATTACACCGTAGACGCCTTGGTTTGCGCGAAGGAAGTAACCTACTTTATATGCCATGAGTTCTTCGCGAGTATCTCGCCTCCAGGGTCTTGCATAAGTAAATTCCTCGTGCTCCTTCCTAGCATCACAAAGCCCATCTTCGCCGCACCAGCTTCGAATCGCTGCGGTGTGAGCGAAACCCGTCCTAGCGGATGGCCCTCTGGCCTGGGAACTTAGTGGGGTTCTTATACATGGGTCGTTTTAGGAACTTCAAGCTAATTTCGATGACTGAAACTATTTAGCTGCAACCAATCGCCTGCCGGGAGCTCCATAGTACTGACCGAGATTCGATCGCGTTAACAGCGCATGCTCCAACACAACGGTATTCGGCACCCGATCGCCGCGCAAAATTCGGGAAACCACCGGCATCAAAGCAGGTCCGAAGCGCTCAGGAAAATGTGCCACCGCTCCCCAGATTGCGCTCTGCGGAAGCCGTAATTCCTCACGGATCGCGGTGACCCCACCTTGGCTCAGGATGCAGACGTCGCGGGAACGACGGCACTTTTCAATGGTACGCAGCGCAGTCAAGGCATTATCATCGTTGAAGGAGAGCACGAGGATGCGGCGGGCACGTTTTTGTTCGTTAAGGAACTTGCGCATCAGATCGTCGGCGTTTCTAAGGAGACGGTTAGCGTGCAAGTGCTGCATTTCGCAAGCGGTCACGTCAACGAATTCGCGCAATCCATCAAGCATGCCTGTCATCCGAGCTTGTTGAGTCGGGCTGTTTCCTAAAATGTCGAGAAGCACAATTGCCTGCGGCCCAGCCTTCCATGCCGTCGTGACATGCTGCCCGATAGCCGCACCACCGGTTACGCCGGCGCGATAGTTGTTCACACCGACTGTAATCCCACCGGGAACTGGAAAGGTAATGCCCACCACTGGAATATTGGCTCGTGCACATCGATCGGCGATGATGTGCGAGACGTGCTCGTCGGTATTGTATTCGATCAACAGCTCGATTCCAGCACGCACAAACTCGTCGACATTGGCGATCGTTCGCTCGGCATTAAATTCGTTGTAGGCAACCAGGAGTTCCATGTCGGCTTGCGCCGCGGCCGCGATGATGGAGCGGTTCAGTTCGAGGGCAAATGGAATCGTCAAACTGATGGAGGCGAAACCGATGCGGTGCCCACGACGCCGACGGTAACCCCGGGAACCAGGCACGCGTTCGATGTAGCGCTTCTTTTCGAGGGTGTATAAGAGACGAAACGCCGTACTCTTCACCAGGCCCAGGCGGGCTGCGACGTCGTTTAATGTGGCTTCCTCGCCCGTGTTCCGGAAGATCTCGAGGACATCCAGGACGCGCACTGCGGCTTCGATCAGGTATGGGTCGGAGTAGGTCGTCATGGTTTCGCTACCCGAAATACAACTGACATACTCCACCCGGCTTTGCAAACAAGCAAGAGAATTTTCGGGGACGGGGCATGCGGATCCGGCTAGGGTAAGGTTAGAGGGCACATTCAGATTACGGGATTGGCCCTTCGGCTGTCGCCTTGGCAGACGCTTGCGCATTTCTACGATACAGCAGGACGGCCGCCCCTGGCTGAGTGTGGATAGGAACGGAGATTCCCTCGTTCATCAATTGGCTACCGGTGAATTCGCTCTCTTGCGAGGTATCGAAGTTCTTGACGGCATAGTGCGCAGCCGGATCCAGGCCACGCAGCTTGAGCTGCGCGGAAGCGAACGGGCTATCCTGACGACGGAAAGCTTGAATAACGCCTGTTCCCTGCTTCGGCTGGTTGAATTGCCATGCGATCCAGGCATTGGTGTCCAGGCTGTAGGGGGTCAAGGGAAAAAAGTCGCCATAGTAGAGACTGTCAGCTTCACGCCATTGTGCAATCAAGCGCAAAAATTGTTGCTTATTCTTGCTCATCGTTTCAGGAGTAAATCCTAAACGGATGGCAGGAGCAGTCTGGCTGCGGAAGAGATAGGGATCGATGGTGTAGGGATCTGTAGAGCCGGTTCCCATTACGCCATAGAAGGGCAGCCACAGAGAAAGACCAAAGGTTTGGCCTTGTTGCGATATGGGCTCATAGGCACGGTCGCTGCGGGTTAGGAGTAGCGCCCGGCGCAGCGTTTCCAGATCGGCCCGACGGCCGCCTGAGGCACAGGTATTGATGACTAGATTGGGAAATCTGTGCAATAACGCGTCGAAATAGGCCAAATAGCCCTCAACATGCTCAATCTCCGTGATCCCCTGACGATCTTCGGTGTCATGCGCACGCCAAAGCTCTAACGGAGGGAAGTTAAAATCCTGGCGATAGACATCGATTCCCTGCTGTTGGATCAACTCACTCACGTGGTCCACCAGCCAGTGCAATGCATCCGGATTCCCTAGAAACAGCAATTTATCCTGGTGCGGTCCGATCGGACCGAGCAACCATTCCGGATGATTTTGGTCAAGCCATGAATTCTTGGCGACTCGCTCGGGTTCAAACCAAAGGACCGCTTTCAAATGTCTTTCATGGATATAGTCGGTAAGTGGCCGCAACCCTTGCGGAAACCTCTTCGGGTCTGGAATCCATGTTCCCGTATGCCGCCATCCCGTTTCATCTATGGGATACCAGCCAGCATCCATCCACCAGTGATTGATGGGAATTCCAATCTTGAGTATCTTGTCTATGTATTCTTCTTCGATCGGTACCGTCGCGTCCTGCATCAAGTGATTGAAGCGGTCGGCGTCGCCGGAGAGAAACAACGATGGCAATTTTCCCCCAACCCGCGGCAGATTGTACGCATCCATCCACTGCCGCCAAACATTCTGGCCATCGATCCAATCACCTTCGTAGAATTGCACTACGGCGAGCGGTGTCCGCACCTCTTCCCCCGGAGCCAACCAAAAATGCGTCAACTCTTGACCGCCCCGAATACGAACAAGCGTTGATGGATCGCGTGAAACTTGCAGTGCCCATTGGCCAGGCCAGCCAATCACGAAGATCACGCCGCGACGCCGCCAAGCGAGATTGAAATAAGGCATATCGCCGTCCGTCGGGCGGCCGCCAATAGAAGCAAAGCGCTGCTGAGCCCGTGGCGGCAAAGACGTTTCGATCGGCCGAAAGTCGGTGTCGG
This sequence comes from uncultured Acidobacteriaceae bacterium, assembly GCA_963803615.1. Classification (GTDB taxonomy): domain Bacteria; phylum Acidobacteriota; class Terriglobia; order Terriglobales; family Acidobacteriaceae; genus PALSA-350. Next base: position 8,192 of record CAWDNI010000062.1, on the reverse strand, counting down.
AAGCACTACTTCCTTCCGTGTGATGAAGAACAAAGCTACTCTGGTCCTCTCCTTCAAACGAAGTATCCAGTGCCTGGATATCCTGAAGAATCGGCGTCCGGGCTGAGCCGCCGTTCTTGAAGTAAACCGTCCATTCGACAGTAGGAAAATCCCGATAAGCAACCGCTACGCAGCGCACAATGAGGTGCGTCGATGGATCCTGGTAGATCGATGTATATTCCGTTCTTTGCTGATCAATCTTCCGGGTACTGCGCTCAACCGGCCAACTCTTTAGCAACTCGCTCGATGCGCGATCTTCATAACGAAAGGAAAAGGGCGGTGTGAGTGAGTAAGGCCTAGCAACAGTTCCCACAGGCAGATCAGAAAGTGACAATTTGGTTCCATCTGCAAGCGTCACATTGGCATTCGCCCAATCGGCATTGTCCAAATCCGACGAAGGAGAGCCAACCATCCGCTCGCCTACCGCGGTCACCCGCAACGTGAATTCGTGCGTACCCTGGAGGTCCACATGAATGGGAATACCTTCCATTCCTTCGTGGAGTACGGGGGATCGGTAAAGCTCCTGCCCTTCCGATTCAACGATCGCTACAACGCTGCCTCGGCCTACAACGGAAAGGTGCCCAAAATCATTACTGTCCACACCTAACACCGCTTGGAAACTCCGCGCCCCCGAAGGCGCCTCGACCGATATCGCCCCGGGAGAGCGCATCGCTAGTCCATGTTCATACTTCTGATTGGCGATTAATAAAGGCCAGCCATGAATACTATCGCGCATCAACGTATCGGGTTTGAGCTGGACCTTCAGATATGGCTTTGCCGGAGGGAGTGGCTCGTCGACGCCGAGAAACTTTGCAGCAACCCATCGTTGCGATGCATTGGCTGCATCGTTGTTCACCGCCGCATGGCCGAGCACGGCAAACAGACATGGCAAGACCAATAGTCCTTGTATGAATTTCGTACTTAGGCTGGTTCGTCTTATCGTAGCTGGCATACTCACCTGAAATCTCTCAGTGGTGGTTTCCATATGGAGTTCTTGCCACGCTCACGGTTGAACCGACCGCACGGCTGACAGTCCCGAAGCGAGGCTAAAGTGAAGAGCAAGTCCAGGGACGCGATTTGCGAGACCCGTCAAACGGCAGGTCGCCGCACAGAGATCACCACTTGCATTTGTGCTTCCTGCGGAGGGTCTTGCAAGCATTCTAAGTTTTTCGTATTGCAGGAAACCATACACTGTACTTTCCCTGAGTGACTGCGTAGAACGGCTGGAAGCGCACGTTGATCGGCGCTGACGGTGCGGTAGATTCCGTCGGCGATGCCGCTGGCACCGCAAGTGCTTCATAGGATACTTCCGCCTCATTCACACGACTCCACGTTCGTACCGGATCGCCTGCTGTCACAAGAAGAGTAGGCACAAACGGGACTCTATTCACTGAACTTCGGGCTCCGAACTCCGGAAGTGGCGGGTCAAGCGCAAGCGGAAGACCGTCCTCCCAAGTTCCCGCCAGGACGAGAGGTCCCCACCCAAGGCCCACGCGGGAGATGTTGCCAACAGTGTTGTGGCGAACGTAGGGGCCCATCGGCAAACTCAGGCGAACGTGATCGTCTTGCGACCACTGCCGATCGATCACCTGGTATCCGCCGGAAGATGGAGAAGTCGTTACCGGAGCGCCGTTCACTTCTAACCTCGGACTCTCGCGGCACCAGCTGGGTATACGCAGGTTAAGCGCAAACCTCTGGGCGCGAGAAGATCGGACGTGGATGTTCACTTCGCCGTTGATTGGGTAATCTGTTTCCTGCACGACGATGACCCCCACGCCGGATCCAACGGTTGTTTTTAACTCGGACGGTGTGTACAGGTTGATGCTGATCCCGTCCTTCGATCTTCCGTAGATCATGGCCGGGATGCTGGCCAGGGCGTAGGTGAGATTGCCTTCGCAACAATGACGGCCATGGCGAGGAGGCGGATCGAACAGCTTGTCTTTGCCTGCCAGGTTTAAGAAGTAGCTCACGTCGCCGCTATCCGGGTCCTGCGCCGCCAAAACATTGTTATAGAGCGTTTGCTCGATATGATCCGCGTACTTCGCATCGCCCGACCACTGCAACATGACGTCGTTGTAAAAGATCCAAAACGCGGCGGCGCACGATTCCTGGGCATTCTGAGTATCCGGGAGTTGCCACGATTGTGCACCGGGCAACCAATTCTCCCGGCTTCCGGTTCCCCCCGTGACGTACAGGTATCGCTCGGAGATCAAGTTCCAGGCGTTCGTACCCGCAACTACATACAGCTCATTGCCGGCAAGTTGGCCGAGCAAGTGGACACTGTAGAGGAACTCCATCGTGGTGCCTGAATGGCGTCCAGTGAGCGGGTCGTTATGAGCGGGTTTCTCCAGCACCAGCGCCTTCACGAAAGATTCGTCGATGCACATACGGGAGATTTCCGCATAGCGCGCGTCACCCGTATGCTGATAAAGCAGGGTGAACGCCGGCGTCAGTCTTTCTGTTATGGAAATGAAATCCAGCATCGTAAGCCGATGCGGAACTGGCGTCAACGCCATGTCCACACTGCCCGGCTGAACATAAGCATTTCCCTGCGGGTATTGCCTGGATTGCATCTCATTCCACAGGCAATCCGCTTGACCCCGCGCAAGGTCGAGCGCCAGCTTGTCGCCCGTCGCCTCGTAAATATCCAGCAAGCCATGGATCATGCTGCGCAATCTGGGAGTAAGTGAATAATGGTCGTCCCAATCGTTGAGACCAGTTACCGAGGCCAGCAGGAAGCCATTCGGCTTCCGGGTACGCGCAAGGTCGCGGACCATTTGGACCAACTGAGCCTGCAATTCGGTGTCGTTCCCCCACCGGGCTGTTGCCGCCGCGGCCGAAAACCAGAACGCGCTTTGCAGCCCCGGCCATTTTGCCGGCCCCGTCTGACACCTGTCGAGACAATCCCCATTGAGTTCCTTACCAGACGTCGGAAGCCCCCGCGAGCGGAAGAAGGGCATCAATATGTCCTCCGGCGGTATCTCCTTTATTTTTCTACTGTTCACGTTGTACCGGGTTAGTAGGAGTCCATCTCGCAGATGGACCTCATTCCCGGAAAACGGCTCCAGCTTAGAGTGAAGCTTCAACGCTCCCGGCGACTGCGAAGAGCCGATCTGTGCAGGCAAAGGCAGGGTCCGAAATGTGGCGGCGCCCGCTGCTGCCATCATCATGAAGTCTCGTCTATTTACCACGGTATGATTCCCCTCAGCGGATATGAATCGTAGAGGCGCCTCAATTATCGCGGAATTGCCGGCAGTGGGTTGATCGGCAACTACGAATCAGCTTTGCTCGAAACGGCTACAGACTCCCTCAACGCCGCAAATCTATCACAAGACCAAAAGGAAATGCCCGAAGATTTCGCGTAGTGAAACTCGCTCGAATACTGCCTCGACGACGTCTGTTGACCTGGATCAGCAGGATCATCTTCACATCTCGTCTTGCAGTGATCAGAAGGTCAGCTTCGCTGCGAACTGGATTTCACGCCCGAAATTGCTGGTAAGTATTTTCCCGAACGCAGAACTTTGGATACTATTGGTGGGGTTGAGATAGTTTGTGTGGTTGAAAAGATTAAAGAATTCTCCCCGGAACTCAAGCCTTGCGTTCTCATGCAAAACAAAATCTTTAAATACGCTAAAATCGACGTCTTTATATGAGGGTCCCTTCAGATCGTTCCTTCTCTCAGTGCCGTAGGTGTATGTTATCGTTTTGAACGCGGCTGGATTTACCCAACTACTTGGGCTCTTTTGAAACCCCGGGCCGGCATATGGGTTGCCAATCTTGTCACACCTTTGGGTTCCGCCTCCGACATTCGCGATGTCCCCTCCGGCTAGACAGCTGAAAGGCTGCCCCGAATGAAGGCTGATGATGGAACCCACATTCCAGTCAGCAAGAAGCGTCTGGACGAGACGATTCGAGCCGGGTAAGAATGGCTTGCCCGCGCCAAAGGGCAGCGCATAAACCCCGCTGAAGACAAAGACCTGAGGCTCGTTGTAGTCCGACGGTCCCCAGTCTGCGCCCAGATTATAGAAATTCTGTGTGGCTCCGCCATAAGGATCGGACTGCAGGTCCATCGATTTCGACCAGGTATAGGAAGCCATGAAAGCCAATCCGGAGGACATGGTTTTTCTCAGTTCCGCCTGGAGCGCGTTGTAACTCGAATTCCCGACGTTTGTCTCGAAAGCGAAAGTTGCTCCTGCATATTGGGGATATGGCTGACCTCTTGACGCAAGGGATCCTGGGCCTGGAATCGTCGCGGTATTCACTGTCGGCTGCATATATTGATGGCGACCCAGGGAGCCTACATAGTCAAGATTCATCACCACCGAATTTGATACCTGCTGCTGAATACCGGCGTTGTACTCCATGGAGTATGGAATCCTGGCGTTTGGATCGGCCGCTTGGCTGGCGGACGGTTGAAGAGGGTTCAGATACGCCGATAAGGACGGAAGATTATCTTCAAAGACAGTGGGCTGAGAGCGATTGAGAAGAAGAATGGAGGCCAGGACGGCATCAGGCCAAGCTTTCTTACCGTTTTGCGATTCCTGTACCAACGTATTGTTATGGTCGTCCAGAATTGCAAAAGCACTTCGTATCACAATCCGGCTCGAGGCCTGGTAAGCGACGCCAAAACGGGGCTCGTAGCCGTCGTATTGAGGATAAAAGTAATTGGCTGGAACGGTAGCTTTGGGAAAGAGCGGCAGGACCGGTTGGTTTACGTTAAATTGCCCGGTATAGATATTAAGCCCGGAGAGGATCCTATGAGGGTTAGGAGGTGCAACAAAGTCATATCGCAACCCCGCGGTAAGCGTCATCTTCTTTGTCGCTTTCCACTGGTCCTGGACATAGGCCCCATACCAATTCGAAGTCATGTATTCCCTGGTGTTTCCTGCGTACGCGCTGATATTGTCGAGAAGGCCCAGCATAAAGCTGGCAGCTCCATTGCCCGTTGAGCCCGACGCGGCGCCTTGGGAGGTCGCATTTTGAGTAAAACTGGTAGTGGATGAATAACTCGCGGTGTCACTGCTGATCCGATAGAACATACCGCCCACACCAAGAGTATGATGGCCGATAACCTTCGATAGATCGACGTGATAGTCGCTGCCCTTCTGAGGGCCGAGGTGTTGAAGGGTCTGAGAGACGCCGCTGTAGCCATTCGAGATCGAAATCCCAGGGCCATACGTTACATCCAGCCCATCGGGTTCCACACCATACATAAAATTGAACGATGAGGCGAAGGCTGCCCCTGCAGGTGTATCCGTAGTGCTCACACTGCTCTTCGTCCATCCATAACGCAGGTTCAAGATTGTCGTACTTCCAAAAAGATGGGTATAGCCGAGGGCCCGGCTCTCCGAGTAGTTATTCAGCGTGTTTACATACCCCGGAAGCGATTCCGGAACAGATCGATTCGCATTGGCTCGATTGAATCGGCCGTACAGAATATCATCGTTGCGGAATCGATGGTCTACTCTTATTCCGGCTATATCACTCGCAATATCGGTGGCCCCGGAGAACTGGTAATTAGGGAGCACAGTGGGGGCTACATTGCGGTTCGGCGCAGGATAGTACATTTTGAGAATTGCAGGGGCGGCTGGATTGATTCGGCCGGCCGGGATGATGTTGCCCGGGAAGGGATCACGAATGACGGCCGCCGGGTTGGTGGGATCGGTCCGGCTTGTCGCTGGATCGTAGATTTCGTTCTGATACTCCGGCCTGCCCAGGTTGTCTTTTCCGACTTGAGCGCCAAGCAAGGCGGAGAAATCACCCTTTGTCTCAGCGTTGGTGAAAGTACTGGCGAGGTAACTTAAGGTCTGATTGGATCGGAAGCCCTCCCAGTAGCCGGCAAACCACGAATTGTCTTTACCGTTCCAATGCGGTAGCAGCACTGGACCACCAAGAAAAACACCGTACTGATTCTGGTGATAGGGAAGGTTTACTGTTGCGGGATAGGTCTTGCTATCGAGCACGGTATTGCGAATAAATTCCCACGCCGATCCGTGGAACGAGTTTGTACCGGAGCGAGTGACGATATTAATGTTTGCTCCGGAACTGATGGAGAACTGCGCATCGGTGATGTGCGATTGGACATTAAATTCCTGTAGGGCATCCGGGGGCGGGCTGATCGCCCATATGTTTGTAAAGAGGGAATTGTTTAGCAGGCCATCCATAGTGTAGTTATTCTGCTCGCCTCTCTGACCGTTGACCGAGGGGCTGATTCCTCCTGCACCTAACGACACGGTGAACGAGCCTTGCTGGCTGTCTTGCACCGGGGTCGCTCCAGGCGCCAGAAGAGCAAGTTGAGTGAACTGCCGCCCATTGAGGGGTAGATCTACCACCGCGTCGTGGGCAATAACATCACCAAGTGTGGCCGACGTGGTATTCAGGATGGGAGCAGCCCCCGTGACTTGGATAGTTTGCGCGGTGGAAGAGACGCCGAGCTTGAAGTCAAGCGTGGCGCTTTGATTGACTTCGAGCCGGATATTCTGGCGGTCTTCGGTTGTGAATCCCTGCTTCTTTACAGATATGGTGTAAACACCGGGGGGCAATTGGGGAACGATATAGTTCCCATCATTGCCACTAGTCGCGCTCCGGAGCAGCATAGTAACTTGATTGGTTATCTCAATTTGCGCGCCCACGATGACAGCTCCAGAGGAATCGGTAATGATTCCGGTTATCAAGCCGTTCGTGGTCTGAGCATGGGAATGTATCAGGAAAAAGAAAGCAATAAACACTATCCAACACGATTTTCTGAACATCGTAAGCCTCCGTGTAGTGCAACCGCAGCAATAGTTCTGAACAACGTGCCCGCTGCATTAAGCTGCAACAACCCGATAAGCAACTCGGGGCGCCGTTCTTGATTGGCCCTCTTGTAATTGCAGCCGGAATCTAACATACGAGCAAAATGAAAATCCAGACTATTTCGCTCAGCGAAACCAGCATGTGGGGTGCGCGCTGAAAGAACCATACTGGGATGGAACGGAGTGTAAGAACACTCTTGGAGGTGCTGACGAGAAACTCTCCGAGGCATCTCTCGTCGTCCCTGGACCATCTTTTCGAGGCGGCTGAAGTAGACTAGTTTCGTATCGAGATGTAGGAAGCTTTGTCAGAAACTGCAGGATTGCGAGGTGGGGATGGTCCGAGTAGGTGTGGAGGAGTCGCTGGAACACGCATTGCTCAAGGGTTTTAGCAATACGGTTGAGTTGGTGCGAGTACCTTCAAGGCCTGCTCATGAAGTGGACGTGGAGTTCTGGATTACGCCACTCAGACTCGACACATTCTCGCGCCAATTACCGTATCTGCGAGGTGTCAAGGTGGTTCAAACCCTCCAGGCAGGCGTGGATATATTCCTTCCCCTGCTGCCTGCGGGGTTGCAGCTCTGCGATGCGCGCGGGGTCCACGACATCCCGACCGCGGAGTGGACGGTAGCGGCCATTCTAGCCATGGAGAAGTACCTGCCCCTCTATTTCGAGCTGCAGGTCAAAGAAGACTGGCAGGGGCGACACAAGGTCCATCAGTTCCACCGCTGTATACGTGGGCCGGCATCGTCTCCTGCTCCCTCCTTTGTGGACGAGCTCGCTGGGAAAACGGTGCTGATCGTGGGCTACGGATCGATCGGCCAGGCGGTTGAGGCGCGTCTCGCGCCCTTCGACTGTAGATTTCTGCGTATTGCGCGTACGAAGCGCCCTGGGGTTGAATCAGCAGATCGATTGGATGGGTTCTTGAGCGAGGCCGACATCGTGGCACTGATCCTGCCGTTGACGCCAGAAACCCGGCAGTTGATGAACGCCGAGCGGATTGGAAGAATGAAGCCGCAAGCCTTGCTGGTCAATGTGGGGCGAGGGCCAGTGGTGGATACAGAAGCGTTGGTCAAGGCTCTTATGGATAATAGGATCCGTGCCGCTCTCGACGTCACGGATCCTGAACCCTTGCCCGCAGGACATCCGTTGTGGAAGGCGCCCAATTTGTTGATAACGCCGCATGTGGCGGGCGCGTCCGATCAATTCATAAGGCGCGCCATGCGGTTCGTCAGTGAACAGGCCGATAGGTATGCCAGTGGCATCCCGCTACGGAACGTGGTCAGCGCAGGTTACTAAATGCGGCAGCCGTGGTCGAAAGCACAAATTACCACTCTGGGCCAGGAATTCGAAAAGCAGGTT
>CAWDNI010000061.1:0-28223 GCA_963803615.1 uncultured Acidobacteriaceae bacterium | reverse complement strand
CTCATAATCCGTTGGTTCCAGGTTCAAGTCCTGGTGGGCCCACCAAAAACATCATCTGCTCAAACTGGCTCCAAATCGGTCGCCCAATTGTCAGAGGCGTGAAGATCCTCGATCTGCGCAAACGCCTTGTCGTTCGTCACCAGAATCGCTTTAATCGCTATCGCGTGTGCGGCGATCATCATATCCATATTGCCAAGCGTTTTCCCTGCGGTCTCCAGTTTGGCTCGCACCACACCATAGGCTTCAGCCTCGTCGCGGCCCCACGGTAGGACGCGGATGCTGGCGAGAAACCCGTCCATCAGAACTTTGAGCGCGCTGGCCTCCGGTCTCTTAGCAAGACCATAACGAATTTCCGCCTCGGTTGTAGCTGAGATACAGCCAATTTCATCGGCCTTCAATTTCAATAGCCGGTTACGTGCAGCAGAGGACCGTCCTCTGACGATGTAACTGACCATGTTGGTATCCAGCATATAGATGCACGTCACGCCTCGGACCTCTCCTGCGGCGGGCCTTGCGTCCGATCCGAGGGGGTGAGAAAGTCGTCGGGAACAGCCAGTTTGTCGAGCGCGGCGAAAATCTCCGCCAGACTGCCGGGACTTTGGGAAAGAATTAAGTCACCGTTCCTCGCATCGCGCCGAATATAGACTTCATTGCTGGAGAAGCGGAACTCTGCCGGGATGCGCACGGCCTGGCTTCTTCCGCTCATGAAGACCTTGGCTTTTTCGAGCTTTGCCATCGTGTACCCTTCTTAGTATATATCATGGTATGTATCAATTGGATGGTCAACATTCTCTGGCATGGAGCTTCGCACAAACCGGCAAGAAACATGTTTACACGGACCACCCGCCGGGATCGCGGTCAGCTCTGGGATGCAGCTTCTGCGATTACCTTTTCATTACCGCAGACCTCTCCACTGCTGTGCGCTCCGTCGAGATGACAAATTTACTGCCGAAAAGAAATTAAATTTAAATAACTCTACCCTGGAGTTTACGCCGTAAGGAGAAGCGGCACCCTCACGAAGCCAGATTCCCAGCAACCCACCGAGCGCGACTACGAACTGCTCAAGAAGGCGGCCCGCAAGGGCGAAGTGGAGATTGCGATCGGGCGGTGATCAGTGCGGCACACAGGCGCGATTCGGACTCCTCTTGTCTGACAGGGGTTGCCATTTTTGCGAGCGACCGCCACGTTCAGATTTGCGTCATAACGAACGTATGCCCGGGAACGAACAGATATTGCCAGTAAGCTCGTCCACTCCGCCGGATCTGGTTCCGGAGGCGCTTGAGTGTTACCGGGGAATTCTTGAGGCATTGGGACAGGCGCGAATTCCTTACGCAGTAGCCGGCGCATTCGCGCTTCATAAGCACACCGGAATCTGGAGGAATACGAAGGACCTGGATGTCGTGTTGGAAGCGAAATCCGTCCCTCGCGCTCTGTCGCGCCTGGAGCGAATAGGATTTAAAACGCATATTGAAGATCCCGTCTGGCTGGCAAAAGCAGCACGCGGTGAATACTTCGTCGATCTGATTACAGCGCTGGGCAATGCAGTGTTGATTGTAGATAGAAGCTGGCTCGACAGAGCTGAGCCCTACACGATCCTGGATGTGTCCTGTCCCGTGCTCGCGGCAGAAGAAATTATCGCCTCTAAAATCTTTGTGTCGAGAAGAGAACGTTTTGACGGCGCCGATGTTGCTCATCTCATCCGCGCCTGTGGTGGCCACCTGGATTGGGAGCGCCTTCAGCAGCTTCTGACTGGCCATTGGGAACTGCTCCTTTGGAGCCTGGTGTTCTTCTCCTATATCTATCCGTCCCATCTCGACCTGGTGCCGCAGCAGCTATTGAAAACGCTGAATCAACAATGGAACCGGCGTGTGCGATCTGCAAAAAAGGACGAACCGTTTCGAGGAACTCTCATCGATCCGAACATGTTCGCAATTGATGTAAAGGAATGGGGAGAGCGCGACTTGTACCAGGAATACCTGGCGCGCCATCCGTCTCTACTGCAGATTACGGGAGCTAACGAAGCAGAGGACCGGAGCTGAAATGAGAGTTGCGGCCGTAGCCGATGTGCACTTCAAAGCGGAAGAGCTGGAGGAAAACATCCGCCGGTTCCTTCCGGTCAACAATTTGGCGGATGTCCTGGTTGTGGCCGGCGACCTTACCAACCATGGCCTGCCCGAGGAGATGAAAACTTGCCTCTCGGTACTGGAAGCAATCCGGATACCGATCGTCGCGGTGCTGGGCAATCACGACCATGAGAGCGGGCATCAGGATGAGCTTGCCGGAATGGTGCGCGTCGCCGGGATTCACCTGCTGGATGGCAATTGCTATGAGAAGGATGGAGTTGGATTTGCCGGCACGAAGGGTTTTTGCGGGGGGTTTGCGCCGTATGAGCTGATGCCTTTCGGCGAGGAGGGGATCAAGAATTTCGTCGAGATCGCGAAGCGCGAGGCAATCAAGCTGGATTACGGCCTGGCGCAATTGCACACACCAGTAAAGATCGCCGTAACCCACTATTCGCCACTCAGAGAAACAGTTCTCGGGGAACCAGAACCGCTGTTCCCATTTCTCGGCAGCTCACGTCTGGAACGAGCGCTTGATAATCATCTCCCGGCACTCGCTCTTCACGGACACGCGCACCACGGATCGTTTTCAGCGAAGACACGCGCCGGGGTAAAGGTATGCAATGTCGCGCTTCCGATTTTGCAGCAGCGGCGGGAACGGCATCCTTTTACATTCTTTGTCACTGAATAGGCGACCGAAATCACACGAGACAACGATTCATTCTGCCATCCGTGCAGCGTCATCAAGCAGCGCGCTGCAAAGATACTCGCCTGCTGCGAAATGGCAGCCCCGAGCATTCTCGGCCGGATCGTACCAAACGGGAGATCACTTCCGGATGATTTCGCCGGACCTCTTCGCATAAACCACACCACCAGCAGGATCAGAAATTCTGCGCCGGAAAGCATGCTCGTCTTTGCGCCTCCGGATGACGAGGCAATCGCATTCGGTGCGCGGCTGGGCAGGTTCGCTCGGCCTGCTGGTGCATGCCCGGAAGCTCATGATCCGTTGGTTCCAGGTTCAAGTCCTGGTGGCCCCAAAAAGACATCATCTGCGATTATTGGCTGGGAGCAAAATCGATGATTGCCTGGTCCATGGGAAATTGTTTGTGGCGGGGGCTTGGAGCGGGAAAGAGCGATTTGCTCCAGCTCGCATCCATCGGGCTATCCGGGGCATTCGATGCTGCGGAGATTTGCCCCGCGAGCGCGAAGGAATCGATTACATACGGGATGCCGCTGGAGCCCAGCATCGACGGACCATCCATCAGGTGAAAGTGCATGTGCGGCGCGGAGGAGTTGCCGGTATTGCCGAGATGGGCGAGGACCTGGCCCTGCCGGACGTGGCTGCCGACGGCGACTTTGATCGAGGCCGGCTGCAGATGGGCATAGAAGGCGAAGACGCCGTTGCCCAGGTCCTCAATGATGTGATTGCCGCCGATATTCTCTAAGGTGATAGTTTTGGGGTCCGGACTGTTGGGCGGCGTCTGCTCCGGGAGAGTATTGAGGGTCTCAACGATAGTGCCGTTCGCCGCGGCGATCACGTCTGCGCCAAACCCGGCATAGCTATGCACATCGGAAGGGTCTCCATGGGCTAACCGAGCCTGGCTGTCCAGGCGCATCCAGTCGATGGCGAAGCGTTGCGCGAAATAAATCCCTCCGTTGATCGGCAGGCCGGTTCCACGGTGGGCGCCGCCTGGTGCGCAGCATCCATTCATCGCTACCCAACCGGTGCCGGTGAGGGGCGGACCAATCTCTGTAATCTTCGCGACGACGGCGATGGGCGCGGCAGTGTAGGTCGCGGTAGTGGCAGCCGCCAAGCCTCCAGGAGCAGTTGCGAGAATTGAGAAACGGTGCAGCAGGCGGCTGGGGGGCGTGGCACCTTCATCGAAATCCAGATCGATAAAGAACAGCCGGGATCCGTTGACCTCGATTTCCGCACCGGAGGATGCCCCTTGTGCCATTTTTCGCAGTCGCAGCGGCAGGGCCGCTCCTTCATAGGTGGCGATGACTTTCGATGGATCGGCAGGGTCGAGGACTTCCACCTTCTGCAGCGTCACCGGCTTCGCGCTTGCGTTGGTCATCAGTAGTTCATACACGACGTGCTGCTTGCCGTCTGTTCCGGGGAAAAGATAGGTCTGGGGCTTCTGTGCGGAGACCACCAGCGCAGTGTAGTCATCGGCGTGGGCCGTTGCCGCGGCGGCGGCACAAAGAGCGAGACCTAATAGAGCGGCGAGCCAGCGGTAACCGGAGTAGAGCTTCTCTTCGCACATAGGCAGTCACCCCGAGTGAATGTGCGGGCAATAATATCAGACTGTGTTCGGGTGGGCTTGCCTTTCCAGGGAGGTCTGCTATGGGAATTGGGCAACGAATTGTGGGGCAACTGGAACCTGGGATATCCGACTGCTCAACAAATAGGCGAGCGCACCGCGCGCTTCAGTGAAGCTGTCCGCGAGGTGGACCCCAAGGCCTGATTGCCACCGGCGCGGATCCGGACCACTATCAGGACTGGAATGCGCAACAACTGGCCACTCCCACGAATACGTTCGATTACATCTCCACGCATTTCGTAGTGAGAACCGGTTCAGTCCAGCTCCACAATCCGTCGGACGATTTTATTGCCTTGGCCAATTTCGCTCTGCCCGTGGCTTTAAGGCGGCCAGCTGAAGCAAATGACTCAACAGATCCAGCAGAGCAGCCACAACAATGTAAAGATCGCCTTTACTGAATGGCTTTTCGCCGGCCGGGAAGCTACGCCCAACTTTACCAATATGGGAGGAGCGATCGACACCGCGGGATTTCTCGACATCCTGATGCAGAATGCTGCGATCGTTCCCATCTCCGATATGACGGGAATCATGAATTTCGCGGGTATTTCCAAAGCGCAGGGACAAGCATTTGGAGCACCCGGTTACTGGGTGCTGCGTATGTACGCAGATGCTCGCCCGGTACGCCTGCTGCCGGTGGAAGACGCCTCGCCTGTCTATTCCGTCCAGCATGGCTCAACCCGGCTACCGGAATTGGGAATGTTCCTTGGCTGGGGGTGGTGGCCACCCAGGCAGCGGATCCCGATAAGCTGGTGCTGTTCTGCGTGAACCGCAGCCTTACACGCGATCTGCGGGCAAGGATCACTCTCGATGGATTCGTGCCGAAGGGCGCGGCTCAAGTAAAAACGCTGGTTGCGCCCAGCATCTATTCTGAAAACGATGCCCATGAATCCGGACGCGGTGACGCCGCACGTCAGCCAGGTAAATGTGGGAGCAACGTTTGCTTATGCCTTTTTACATGCCAGCGTGACGGTGATCGAAGTACAGCGGAAGAAGGGGTGATGCGCAGATCTGCGGGCGTGTCCGTAAATGAATTTAACCGTAGGCGCTCCCTCGCCTCCGATTCAACCAGCTGGCTTGCTGGCCTTATCCGTCGAACTGGAGGCTGTCGTTTCGGTTTTCGCGGGCGAACTCTTTTCCGAGGGAGCCGCCGCGCCGTCAGTCGCGGGTTTGCTCTTGCCATCATCGGAAGCCTGACCCTGCTTAGCGGTTGGCTTCGCCGCATAATCGGTTGAGTAGAATCCGGAGCCTTTAAACTGTACCGCCGGCGCGGAAAGCAGGCGCTCGACTTCGCCCTGGCACACTGGGCATTCTTTTACGTCCGCGGTAGAGAAGCTCTGAAGAATGCGTTCAAACCGGTGTCCGCATTTTTTGCACTGATATTCGTATAGCGGCATCCCGCGCTCCCTCTCAAATCCTCTCTTATTCTACTGTCGCGTATTCCGGCTGCGGGCTCTCAAGCTCAATGAGGCGCACCTGCGTGATGGCATCGGTAGCTTCAAGAACCTCGAGCGCGGCTCGCGTGACCCGTCCGTCGATCTGCACCACGGCCAGCGCATCGGCCGGGACGTTTGTCTCAATCGCCTGCACCCGGCGCCCTAAAGCGAAATTGGCGATGTTGATGTGGTGCTCGCCGAGTATAGTGCCGATCTGTCCGATAACTCCGGGCACGTCACGGTTGCGGAAAAAAAGAAGAGTGCCGTGGAGCGGGACCTCAATGTCGATGCCATCGCAGGAGAGTAGCCGGGGAGAATGGCCGTGCAGCACCGTAGCGCTCGCCGTTCTGTCGCCGGTGCGCGTATGCAGCGTAAGCTTGAGCACGCTGCCGGCGCCGCCGGTCGCCAGATCTTTCTTCTCTTCATGCACGCGAATTCCCCGCTCCCCAGCCACGGAAAGCGCATTGATGCGGTTCACATGCTCGGAATGCGAGAGCACGCCCTGGATCGCGCTGTTGCGCACCAGTTCAGTTTTGGCTTGGGCTAATCGCCCGCTGTAGGAAAGATGGATGCTCTCAACATTCCCCGAAGCTAAAGGCGCGACAAACGCGCCCAAACGCTCGGCCATGGTGATGTAGGGCGCAAGCTCCTGATACTCCTCGTGGGTGAGCGAGGGCAGGTTCACCGCATTCTGCACCACGCCGAATTTAAGATATTCCTTGACCTGCATTGCGATCTGCACGCCGACTGCTTCCTGCGCCTCGGCCGTGGAACCGGCGATGTGCGGCGTCAAAATCACGTTCTCCATGCCGAAGTAGGGCGAATCCCGCAAAGGCTCATTGCTGAAAACATCCAGCGCCGCTCCGGCCACTTTTCCCGAGCCCAGAGCCTCGATCAGCGCCCGGTCGTCTATCAATTCTCCGCGCGCGCAGTTGATGATTCTTACGTTCTTCTTCATGCTCGCCAACGATTGGGCGTTGATAATGCCGGCCGTCTGCGGCGTAAGCCCGACGTGCAAGGTGAGGTAATCCGCCTCGCGAAAGAGATCGTCGAGAGAGCACAGGCGGACATCGTTCTCGCGGGCGATCGCCGGCGATACGAATGGATCGTGGCCGGCGAGTTCCATGCCGAAATTCTTCGCGCGTCTGGCGACCTCCAGCCCAACCCGCCCAAGACCGAGGATGCCCAATATCTTGCCGCGCAGCTCGGCGCCCTGCAGAGATTTCTTCTCCCACTTCCCGGCGTGCAGCGCGGCATTTGCTTTGGGGAGCTGGCGCGCCAGCGCCAGCATCAGGCCGATGGTCAACTCGGCCACCGCAACCGCGTTGGCGCCCGGCGTGTTCATGACCACGATGCCGCGATGCGTGGCCGCGGGGGCATCGATGTTGTCCACACCCACCCCGGCCCTGCCGATAACGCGCAGTTTGGGCGCCTGTTCCAGCAAGGCGCTGTCTACCTGAACCGCGGAACGAACCACGAGCGCATCGGCATCGGCCAATTCAGCAGCTAATCCGTTCTTGATTTGATCGTGAGTTACGATCCGCCACCCCGTTTCGCCGGAAAAAACTGCGATGGTAGCGGGCGAAACTTTCTCTGCTATTACGATCTTCATCGTTCTCCTTGCAAGGTTAGGACAATCCAAAACCACCACAGCGGCGGGTGTATTGTCGCAGCTTCGAGTACCGACATCTGGCGCGCTGTTTGCGCCGGATGTCGGTACTCGTTACTAAGCCGAATCTTTAGCGAGTTGAGGCTGCGGCGCCTGCTAATGCCAAATCGCCGGTCGATTCGCTCCCCTCACGTTTTGCTACTTGATCCACTCCCTGAGAAGCGAAAACCTTTTGCGCAGCCGCCAGAGCTTGCCCAAACGCGAAGCCGGGAAGCTTAAGCGATTGAGCCACCTGCTCCAAGGCTCCGACCAACGCTATAGTGTCCATATAGTCGAAGAATCCTAGATGAGCAATGCGGAAGATTTGCCCCTTCATCTCGCCTTGGCCGTTGGTGATGACGACGGCAAAGCGGCTTTTCAACTCCTTCACGATTGCCCCGGAATCCATGCCTTCGGGCGGCAATACGGCCGTGACCGCCGCCGCCGGACTGGCCGGCGCAAAAAGCTTCAAGCCCAGAGCCTGGACTGCGGCGCGGGTCATCGCGGCGCAGGTTTCCGCGTTGTCCACCAGCTTCGCTCTGCCCTTGGCCAGATCGCCATCCGCCTGCCCGGCAATGTAGTCCAGAGCGGCGCCCAGTCCGGCGATCAGCGCGACCGACGGAGTGTAGGCGGATTCCCCCTTCGCCGCATTTTTTCTCTCCTTACGCAGGTCGAAGTAGTAGCGCGGATTACGGCTGCTCTCCATCGCCTTCCAAGCCCTCTCGCTCACCGCGAGATAGGAAAGACCTGGAGGAATCATCACAGCTTTCTGCGATCCGCCGATGAGCACGTCGACGCCCCAAGCTTCCATATCGAGGTGTGTGGTTCCCAGGCCGGTAATCGCATCGACCACGAGCAGGGTACTCTGACCACTCCGCTTCAACAGATCGGCGACCGCCTTCACATCGTGGCGCACACCGGTTGAGGTTTCCGTCGCCTGCATGTAGACCGCGCGGGTGTCCGGCTTGAGCGCTTTAAGAACCTCGTCCATGGCGAAGGTCTGACCGTAAGGCGCGCTCACCACATCCGTCTCGCAACTGAATGCCTTTGCCAGACTCACCCAACGCTCGCCGAACTTACCCGCCGAGAGCACCAGCACGCGGTCGCCGGGCGAAGTGAGGTTCGATACCGAGGCTTCCATAGCTCCGGTACCGGAAGAAGCCAGAAGAATGACATCGTTGTTAGTTCCAACGAAGCTCTTGAGGCCGGCTAGAACCTTTTGATAGAGCGTGCGGAACTCAGCAGTCCGGTGATGGATGTCGGCTGCGGCCATGGCGAACTGCGCTGCGGGAAGCAGGGGCGTCGGACCCGGCGTAAACAATCTCGTTTTGCGAATCATGGTTGGCATATCCCTTGTCTCTATTGTAATCAGAGCCAGAAATCCGCGATCTTTTCTATAATGATAGGTTTAGCCTTCGCAATTGAAATGGAGCAGGATGAGTATCGTCGAAAGAGTCAATCAGGAGATGGTCGCGGCCATGAAGCAACGCGCAGCCGAGCGCCTGTCCACGCTGCGCATGGTGAAATCCGCATTAAAAAATAAGGAGATCGATCAGCGTGCGCCGCTTACCGACGCACAGGCAGTCCAGGTCCTATCCACGCTGATCAAGCAGCGCAAGGAGTCCATCGAGCAATTTACCAAAGGCAACCGCCCGGAATTGGCCGCCAAAGAAGCCGCCGAGATTGTCGTGATCGAAGAGTACATGCCCAAAGCCGCGAGCGAGGTGGAGGTGCGTCAATTGGTCACTGAGACAATTGCGGAATTGCGCGCTCAGGGGGCGACGCTGGGACCTAAGGATATGGGCGCGGCGATGAAAGCGGTGCAAGCGAAGATCCAGGCCGGAGGCTTGCGGGCCGACGGCCGCCAGGTAAGCGAGATGGTAAAGGCCGCCTTGTAAGAAGCGGCCTCGAATCCCGCCGCAGGAAAGCCGGATATTCCCGGATATTCATAGAGATCGCCGCTCTCGTGTACATTACTATTCGGTGTTTTGGAGAGCGAGCGAGCATGATCGAAAACAGATTGCGCCAGCGAACGAAGGTTGATTCCCTCCTGAAATATATAAGTCTTGCCGTCGTGGCATTCGGAGTATTCGGCTGCGCAAAACAGGCGCCGCAGAATGCCGCGCCTTCGATCCCACAGGCCGATTCGAGCGTTATCGACGCCAACGGAACAGCTCACATCACGCGGGTGGTCCCCGTGCCGGAGACGGTCAGCCCGGAAGCGCGGGCGTTCCTGTCCCGGCAGATCTCTGACGCCCCAGCGCCGGAGACTTTGGCAGAGCGCCGCAGCCGGGCGGATGCATCGCAAGCGCGCAATGGAGATCTCTACCGCCAAGATTATCCGTTGAAAGACATTTCCGCAGATAACATCGCAGGCGTGCCGGTCAAGATCCTCACTCCTACAGAAATTCCTCCAGCCAAACGGAACCGCGTGCTCATCAATGTCCACGGCGGCGGATTCAATGGCGATTTCGGCTCGTTGACTGAAACCATCCCCATTGCCAACCTCACCCAGACCAAAGTGATCGCGGTGCTTTACCGGATGGCTCCGGAGCATCCCTTCCCGGCCGCGGTGGACGATACGGTCGCTGTCTATAAGGACCTGCTCAAAACCTACAAGCCGGAAAATATCGGGCTGTACGGAACCTCGGCAGGCGCCATTCTTACCGCCGAAGTCGCAGCCAAGCTCAAGCAGCTTGGTTTGCCGCTACCCGCGGCGCTCGGCATATTCTCCGGCATGGGAGACTTCAGCCGGGTCGGCGACTCTTCCGCGCTTTTCTCGGTCACCGGTCTCGCCGGTCACCTGGACCCTCCCCATTCAAACGCCGCGCCGTCCCCGTACGTCGGTTCCACCAGCCTGACCGATCCAATCCTGTCGCCAATCTTCTCGGATCTGAAAGGAATGCCGCCCAGCTTATTTATCTCAAGCACCCGCGACATGCTGCTGAGCGGCACCACGATCCTCGATCGCAAGTTCCTGTCCGCGGGAGCCGACGCGCGCCTGGTCGTCTTCGAAGGTTTGCCCCATGCTTTCTGGAACAACCCCGGATTGCCGGAGTCCAAAGAAGCCGATGGAATAATGGCCTCCTTCTTCAACCAGGAGCTTGGTAAGCGGACCCGGCGATAGAGGACCACGCCAGACGATGCAGGCGGTGATCGCCCATTCTCGCGTCTAAGGGAATATGGCGGCTGAACCCGAGTCCCGGCAGAATGTCTCTTACACAGATAGCGAGGAGCTAATCTCCGGATTGCTGGAACTTCCCGGCAATCCTCGCTTAGGCTTCTTCGGCCCGGGCTCGGTGAGCTGGCGGATCAATCGCGAGTCCGCCGTCTTTCTCGGCGCCGGCCGCGCGGCGCTGCTACAGATTGCTCATCCCTGGGTCGCGGCCTCGCTGACCCATCATTCCAATCTCCTCAACAATCCTATTGGCCGCTTTCACTCGACATTTCGCGTTGTTTACACGATGTTGTTCGGCGCCCGTGCCCAAGCGGTCGAATCGGCCCGGCAGCTTTACCGCCTCCATACCACCATTCGCGGCGAGCTGCCGCATGCAATCGGCGCTCATCGGCAAGGCGAACACTATCAGGCCAACGAGGTCGCCGCTCTCCGCTGGGTGTATGCCACACTGGTCGAGAGCGCGATCCTGGCCTACGAATTTGTGCTGCCGCCGCTGCAGCCAGGCGAGCGTGAAGATTACTATGCGGAAAGCAAGCGAATGGCAGCGCTCTGCGGCATTCCCGCCGGATCGCTGCCTACGGATTGGGCAGCTTTTTCCCGGTACACAGCGGAGATGCTTGACTCACCGCTGCTCGGCGTCGGGCCGGAGGGACAAGCGCTGGGCCATAGTGTTTTGTCGGGCGCCGGTAGCCGGCTTCATCCTCCACTCTGGTACCGGGCGCTGACCGCCTACTGGATGCCGCCGCGGCTGCGCAGTGCATTTGCGCTGAGCTTCGACGTCCGAGAAGAAGCGGCCTTGCGGCGCTGTGCCCGCTGGCTTCCCCGGCTTTACCGGCGCCTTCCTGAAACCGTGCGCTTTGTCGGACCTTATCACGAGGCGGCGGCCCGGCTGCGCGGCCGCTCTCCAGGCCCGCTCATCCGCAGAAGCAATTCCTTCTGGATGGGCCAGCCGCGGCTGCTTCATTCCGATCTTTCGCAGTAGAATCCGTTACGAATCACGGCCGTGTGGGTTTCAGATCGGATTCGCCCGGCGCGTTTGCTGCGCCGGATACCTTCTCAATCAGAGTCTCTTCGGCCTTACTGTGCAGAACCTTGGTTTTGGCGAACTCCTGGTCCGCCCTTTGCTTTTGCCCAAGGGCTAAGTAAACCCGCGCCAATCGATAATGAGCGTCGGGTTGGGTAGGGTCGAGCTGCTCGGCGCGCTGGAAGGCTTTCAGCGCCTCCTCATTTCGCTTTTGATCGGCGTAGACGCAGCCCAAATCGAAATAGGTAAGCCGGCTCCGGTCATGCAACTCGAGAGCCTTGTTCAGTAGGGGTTCAGCGGCGGAGTCGTCGTTCCTGTGAAACGCGATATCGCCGAGATATGTATACGCTTGCGCATACCCTGGATTGTTCTTCAGCTCCAGTTTCAATTCAGGAACCGCGCGGTCATAGTCCCGCTCGACATAGTAGAGGTATCCCAGCTCGAAGTGGACATTGGGCTCAGCCGGGGAGATGCGCTCAGCTGCTTGCAGCTCTTCAATTGCTTCCGCGCGCCGGCTCACGCCATCCAGAGCCTCCGCCATCATCATGTGAGCTTGTACCGAGTCCGGATTGACCATGAGGATTGCTTTGAACTCGGACAATGCACAGTCGTACTGTTTGCTCCACAAACAACTCTGTGCAAGCACATCGTGCAGTTCAAGATTTTCCGGTTTAGACTTGCTGGCCGTCCGGAGATAAGGCACCGCGTTCGCATACTCACGCATGCCGAAGTAACTCATACCCAGCAGCACGACGATGCGGCCGTCCGGCTGCTTTGCCGCCGCTGCCTTAAATGGCGGGACCGCCGCTGCAAAATGACCTTGCTTGAACTCGGCCAACCCGAGGTTGAGCGCCACATCCGGCTGGTATGGATTCAACGCCAACGACTTGCGATCTTCCGCCGCCGCTGCTGGCAACTCTCCTTGTTCCGCCAGGGCCAGCCCGAGACTTGCATGGACCGAGGCATCGCCGGGAGTGCTTTGTTCAAGCTGCCTTAACAGCACCTCGGCATCGTGAAATTTCCCCGCCTGCATCAGAGCAATCGCCTGCTGCGCACCCCCGGGTTGCGCGCCGGCCGGTGCGCTAGGCAGCACCACGAGCAGAAGAGCCGCTGTGGCCAAGCTCATTTGGAATATAGATTCTAGAAACACCACAGATCTAGGGTGGCCCGTCCTACGCACGGCCTTGTTCCGTGGGTAGGGTGGAATACCGCAAACCTCTGTCATCTTCATCCTTGCAGCTCTAATTCGATCTTCTTTGCGGCGGCATCGAGCTTCGCGATGCGGAAGCTGCGAATCTGACCGGTGCGTGCAGGCTCCGGTTTGGGCGCGCTGCTCGCCGCGCCGCCCTTCCAACGCGCCTGCAGCATCGAGCTCAACGACGAGAGATCCGTCTTCCCGCCCGAATGCGACTGTTCCTCAGACGCACTATGGCCAGCCAGCCTGCACATACTTTCAATGCCTTCGCCCAGCTCCACGCGGGCGGCGGATCCGGAAACCTCGATCAAACGGCCGGTGACCACGTCTCCCGCCTGGTGTTCGGCGATATATTCATCGATGCTCACCGGAACCAGTTTCTTGATGCTTAACCGTAACTGCCGTTTCGCCGTATCCACTTCGAGCACCTGGGCTTTGACCTGCTGGCCCGGCTTCAGCACGTCCTGAGGATGGTTGATGCGCTTTTCCGAACTGATTTCGCTGATATGGATCATGCCCTCGACGCCTTCGGAAACCTCGACGAATGCGCCAAATTTTGTAAAGCTAATCACCGGCCCTTCCACCACCGAGCCCGGCGGGAATTTTTGCGCCGCCTCCGCCCACGGATCTCCGAGCGCCTGCTTGAGACCGAGCGAGATGCGGCGTTCGCCGAGATTCACAGCCAGAATCACCGATTCCACGGTATCGCCTTGCTTCAGCAGGTCACTGGGCTTGCGCACCTTTTTCACCCAGGACATCTCGGAAACATGAATCAACCCTTCGATCCCCGGCTCCAGCTCCACAAATGCTCCGAAATCCGCCAAGCGCGTCACAGTGCCGGTGACGCGTTCGCCAACCTTATATTTGCCGGATACCGCTTCCCAGGGATGAGGCTGAAGTTGTTTAAGACCGAGCGAAATGCGCTGCTTGGCCGAATCGACCTTGAGGACCTTGGCTTCGATCTGCTGGCCTAATGAGAGCACGTCCTCCGCTTTGTTCACCCGGCCCCACGCGATATCTCCAATGTAAAGCAGCCCGTCCACTCCGCCGATATCGACGAACGCCCCGTAATCCGTGAAGCTGCGGATCTCGCCTCGCACCGTTTCCCCTTCTTTGATCTCAGAGTATCGGCGGTCCCGGGTGGATCGCTCCTCCTCTTCCATAACCGCGCGGCGGTCTACCACCACGTCTTCATCGGTCACGTCAAGCTTGAGAATGCGGCATCGAATCTCCTGGCCTACAAGTTTCTCCATCCCAGCCGCATCACGGGCTCCGCTGCGCGAGGCCGGCATGAAAGCTCGCGTTCCAACATCGACGCTCAGCCCTCCTTTGACCACGCCTGTTACTGTGCCGGCGATGATCGCTTTTTCAAGAAAAGCTTGTTCGAGCGAGGACCAATCCTTCGGCTGCGCGAATTTCAAGCGCGTAAGCTCGTAATAGCCCTCCGCGTCCCGGCCTTTGACTGTAACTAACAAGATGTCGCCGGGTTTGACCGTTTCACCCGCGCTTGAAAACACCGTAAGGGGAAGAACGCCTTCGGTTTTGAAACCGATATCCACGAACACTTGGTCCCCCGAAACGGCGATCACGGCGCCCTGAACTTGTTTTCCGCCGTCATCGGACTTCCGCGAATGGCTTTGCTCGTATTGCGAAAGAAGATCGCCGAAGGACTCGTTGTTCTCGGGACTTGGATTTTCGGAGCTGGTTCCGGATTCCGGAGCGGTTGGATTGGACATGGTATGGCCTGTATATTGCTAGCGGACTGTTCAGAGTACCAGAGCAGGCCCTAGCCGCTTATCGCCCGAATTGGCGCAGATGATGATCGGCATGGAGCCAACCCCAGCGCATCCATTCTTCCCTGGTCAGGTCTCCGAAAATCGGATGCGGGCAATCCGAATCGGGCGGCTCATCGTAGAAATGGTGGAAGGCGGCCAGCAACCGGTCGCGGTCTTCCGCGAAATCGCCCGGCGGTGTCCCGCCGACCCCCTGCTTCATCTCCGGGCGCGTCGGAACCCCCTTGGGCCACTTTGTCGGGGACTTCAGCGCCACCCACTTGACGATGGCACGCCGGAACGGACCGGTCACTGGTTTCATTTTCGTCTCAGTCAAAGCGAGCTGATAGGAGTCAGTCAGATGGCAGATCATCTGTGCCGCGCTCATTTTCCCCCATCGCCGCCGATCCTGAGGCGTCAACTTCGAAATTCGGTCCACAATCGACTGCCGGTCGTCCGCAGAAAGCAGCGTCCGCATTCTGTTCCTCCACAAAGCGCTAGAGTCAGGCTCTCACGGCGCAAGTCCACCTATCTAAGGCTTAGAGCAATTCTATTGAAGGTATGCTAGCTGAGGCGAACCGGGAAGGAGAACCGCGTATGGATCCGAGGATCTGGACTTTAGCCCTGATGACAGCTCTGCTGGGAGCAGCGCTGCCTTTGCGCGCGGCGCGTGATGTGCCGCCTCCACGCGAGTGTACCCCTCAAGTGAATGCTAAGCTGGCTCAGGTGGTCGCGGCAGGCAGCCCGCGCGAAGTGGATAATGTGATGGTTTGCGGTGTGACGGTGAGCTCTTCGCATAGGCAGCGCGCCGGGCGCCATGGCAGCCATGAAGTTTTGCCTTTACTTGTGAAGTTTCCCGACGGAAGCCAGCACCTGGTGGAGGTAGTGACCAACGACGACCTTGACGGCGTTGTCACCGCGCCGTCGAGAGCCGCGGTATTCGCCTATGGCCAGGCCTTTATCCCGGAAGGAGGACACTTCGCCGCCGGAATACACGATGTGCATTGCTCCACCCATCGTGGCGCTGACAATGGCTGGGTGCTCGTAAATACTGAGAAGCACCCGCGAACCTGTCACTTGTGACTTTTGGGATCATGCGGGAGACGCTCGATGGAGGAAGCAGGCGTTCTGAAGCTGCAAGGGATTGTGCAGCACTATGAGTGGGGAGGAAGCAAGTTCATCCCCGAGCTGCTAGGCGTCCCAAATCCAGGCGGCAAGCCCTTCGCGGAGTTGTGGATCGGCGCTCACCCGAAAGCAGCGGCGTTAGCCGGCATTGCGGGGTCTGCAATTCCTTTGGACCGGCTCATCGCGCAAGCGCCGGAAGTAATTCTTGGCCCCTCTGCCGCTGCCCACTTTGGCGGCCGGCTGCCGTATCTTTTCAAGATCCTCGATGTGGCCAAGATGCTATCCATACAAGCGCATCCTACCAAGACCCAGGCGAAGGAAGGTTTTGCCCGCGAGAATGCGGCGGGAATCGGCCTGCAGGCCAAGGAACGAAACTATAAAGATGACAATCACAAGCCGGAACTGGCAGTAGCGCTGACCGAGCTATGGATGCTGCACGGCTTCCGGCCGCTGGAGCAGATTGCGGAAACTCTTCAAATAGTTCCTGAGCTGCACTCCATCATGCCGGATTTCGCCGCCGCCCTTGCTGAGGCAGGAAAAGATAGGCAGGCTCGTCAGACCCTGCTACGAGATCTCTATAGCCGCGCGATGACCATGCCTCAAGAGCGCGTAGATCTCCTGATCGAAGGTTTGCTGGGACGTCTCAACTCGCAACCCACGGAGAAAGATAATCCCGATTACTGGGCTCTGCGGGCGGCCGAGGATTTCCCTCTCCCCGGTGGACATTACGACCGGGGTATCTTTTCTATCTATCTTCTGAACCTGGTTCACCTCATGCCGGGGCAAGGATCGTTTCAGGCAGCAGGCGTGCTCCACGCCTATCTGGAAGGCGTAAATGTCGAATTGATGGCCAACTCCGATAACGTGCTCCGCGGCGGATTGACACCCAAACACATCGATGTACCCGAGCTGCTGCGGATTCTTTCCTTCGAGAGCGGCGACCCTCATCCCATGGAGGGCGATGGCGTGAGCGACACAGAACGCGTCTATCGCGCCGCAGCTAAGGAATTTGAGTTGAGCCGCATTACGCTGCAACCGGGAGGTCAATATGCCGGGCATGCCGCAGATGGCCCGGATTCGATCCTCGTGCTGGATGGGTCCGCCATGCTAGAGGCGCCCGGCCAAAATCTGCCGCTCGCGCGAGGCTGCATTGTTTTCGCGCCCTGGAATACACGGTATGTCATTGGGTCACCCCTTGGGCAATCAGTCCTGTTCAAAGCCTCAGTTCCCAAATCCGGCCGCGCAGCGCCCTGAACGCCATCATCGAAACCCGCATCTTACGGAACAGAGCCTAAAGTTCAAAGATTGGGAAGGTCCACATGAAAGCAACACAACAGCTCCATCAGCTAGGCCAAAGCCTTTGGCTCGATAACATCACCCGCGGTCTACTCACAAGCGGCACGCTTGAGCGGTATATCGAAGATCTTTCTGTCACCGGGCTGACTTCGAATCCAAGCATCTTCGATCACGCAATTCGTAACACTGATTTCTATGATGATGCGATCCGCCGCAAAACAGGGGATATCAAAACCAACGAGGAATTGTTCTTCGATCTGGCCATCGACGACCTGACGCGCGCCGCGGATCTTTTTAAGCCGATCCACGATTCGACCCAGGGCATGGACGGGTGGGTGTCCTTGGAGGTTTCGCCTCATCTTGCGTATGATCCGGCGGGAACAGTGAAGGCCGCGCAAGAATTATCTGAGCAGGCGAACCGCTCGAATATTTTTATCAAAATCCCAGGCACGCAGAAGGGTCTGGCGGCCATCGAGGACGCTATTTTCGCCGGAATCAATGTGAACGTGACCTTGCTGTTTTCAAGCGAGCAGTACCTCAACGCAGCCGGCGCATACATGCGGGGAATTGAGCGGCGCCTCAAAGCCGGACTGAGTCCGCAGATACACTCCGTCGCATCGATCTTTATCAGCCGATGGGATAAGGCGGTTTCCGGAAAGGAACCGGATGGATTACGTAATCGGCTAGGAATTGCTATCGCAATGCAGGCCTATAAGGCTTATCTTGACCTGCTGGCCTCTGAGCGATGGAAAAAGTTGGCCGCCCAAAAAACTCCTGTGCAACGGCTTCTCTGGGCGAGTACCGGCACCAAGGACCCCAAAGCGTCTGACACACTTTACATCACGGCGCTCGCCTCTCCAAACACCATCAACACCATGCCGGAGGAGACATTGCTGGATTTGGCGGATCATGGCCAGATTTCCAACCCGCTTCCGGAAGACGGCGGCAATAGCGAGGAGGTTCTGGCGAAATTCGCCGCTGCGGGAGTCGATCCAAAGAGTCTCGCCGAGAAGCTGCAGAGCGAAGGCGCCGAGGCTTTCAACAAATCGTGGGACGATCTGATGGAGTGTATCGATTCCAAAACGCATGCGGTCAAAGCCCACGCCTGAGCGAAAAGCGAAGACGGGTAGAAGCCCCCGCATTCATGCGAGGGACGGAGCGCTTCAGCGCCCCGTCCCTCCGGGATGTGGCGAAAATGCGACCATACTTCGTTGTCGTCCTTGCATGGGGACCGGCCACACGCTGCGGACTCCGCCTCATCTGGCCCCATTTTCGCTCGCAACGCTGCTCGCCCTATTAGTGTTAACAGGCCCTAGCCAAATCACTGCCCAAACTGCACGCACCCAAAAGAATTCGCCGGCGACTCCCGTCCAACATCTCGTGGTGATCTTTGACGAAAATGTCTCTTTCGATCACTATTTCGGGACCTATCCGCATGCGCTGAATCCTCCCAACGAGCCCGCATTTACGGCTCTGGCGGGCACGCCCACGATCAACGGCTTGACGGCGCCGCTGCTCCAGCACAACCCGAATTTCCTGAATGTGAAAGTCAATCAGGGCTACGCAACCAACCCCTTGCGGCTGGGCCGGGCGCAAGCAGCCACAGCAGACCAGGATCACGCCTATTTGGAGGAGCAGCTTGCCTTTCATGCCGGGCTGATGGATTCGTTTCCGCAATATACCGGGCTTCCAGCGCCTGCGACGCAGAAATTGAGCCCGAAGAGTCTGCTCGGAGCGCCTCCCGAATATCTACACCAGACCAAGGGTCTGGTTATGGGTTATTACGATGGCAACACGGTAACGGCATTGTGGAATTACGCGCAGCGCTATGCATTGAACGATAACTCGTACGGATCGACCTTCGGGCAATCGACACAAGGCGCCATCGAGTTGATCTCGGGCCAAACCAATGGCGTGACCGATCAGATCAACGCGGCAGGTCTTGTGGTGGAAGCGGGAAACGGTACATATACCGAAATCGCCGATGGCGATCCGATCGGAGACAGGTGCTCGAACACAGCATTCGGAGAATTGCACTTCACAGGAAACAATATCGGCCAGATGCTGAGCAAAGCCGGAGTAACCTGGGGATGGTTCGAAGCCGGGTTCGATTTGGCCAAAGAAAATCCGAACGGGACAACGGGATGTTTGCGCAGTACGCTTTCGCAAATTACTCAAGTGCTGTCCAGAGACTACATTCCCCATCATGACCCGTTTCAGTACTACACACAGACCGCAAACTTGCATCACACCCGGCCCGCCTCCGTTAAGTTGATCGGCAAGAACGGGGATCGGGCGAATCATCAGTACGATACCGACGACTTCTTCGCCGCGGTCAAGGCGGGAAACTTCCCGGCCGTGAGTTTCGTGAAAGCGCCGGCCTATCAGGATGCACATGCCGGTTATTCCGATCCGCTGGATGAGCAGGCATTTCTCGTGAAAGTAATCAATTTCCTCGAGCGGCGTCCGGAGTGGAAAAACACGGCGGTAATTGTGGCCTACGACGATTCCGACGGATGGTACGACCATCAAATGGGGCCGATCGTAAATCAATCGACAAGCAGAGTGGATGCATTAACCGGATCAGGCCAGTGCGGCAATGGGGAAACGGCCCTGCCTGGGCCGGAAGTGAAACATGCGCAGGGCCGCTGCGGTTACGGCCCTCGCCTGCCGTTGCTGGTGATCTCTCCTTTTGCGAAGCGCAATTACGTAGACCACACGCTGACGGATCAGACATCTATCCTGCGTTTCATTGAAGACAACTGGCTCAACGGTGAGCGGGTGGGCGGAGGATCGTTCGATGCAATCGCCGGTTCTATAGAAGGTATGTTCGACTTTGCCCATCCGGACGGGAAGCCGTACATCCTGAACGAATCAACCGGAGCGGTCGTCGCGCGATAACACGCTTAAGTTTTGAGAATGCGGGCTGGCTTTTTGCTAGTCTCTCTCTGTGGGCTTCGATCAATTTTTGGGCAATAGCACGACGGTTCGCCGATTGCGCGAGGCGATCGCCGCGGGACGGCTGCCGCCGGCGCTCATCCTCGCTGGACCGCGGGGCGCCGGCAAGTACACTCTGGCGATTATGCTGGCACAGACTCTGGCCTGCCTTAAAGGGCCGGTTGCGGATGGACTGCCGGACTTCTGCGGAGAGTGCAGCAACTGCATCCGTATCGCTCAATCGCAGTCTCTTGCGGATCGCGTGAGCGAAGCGGTCGCCGCCCGCGAAGAATTGCGCGAAGTGGATAAGAAAGACACTCGCATCCTGATCCAGACTCATCCCGATCTGCTGGTCATTCCTCCCGATCCTCCGCAATTGCTCATTAAGATTGGCCAGGTGCGCAGCGTAATCCAGCGCATTTACCGCCTCCCGGCGGAATCTCCCTGTTCCATTTACATATTTACCGGCACAGCATTCATGAAAGAGGCTGCCAATTCGCTCCTCAAGGTATTAGAGGAGCCGCCGGAGTATGCCCATATTATTCTGCTGGCGGAAAATCCGGGCGAGCTTCTGCCCACCATCCGTTCCCGCTCCAGCCTTTTCCGTCTTGGCGCGATTCCCGCCGAGCAGATCGAGGCTCTGCTGGCCCAGCGGCGTGCTGATTGGAAACCGGTTGAGCGCTCGCTGGTAGCCCGTCTGGCCGGCGGAGCCATCGGCCAGGCTCTTGGTTTTGACCTTGCCGAATACCTGGCCAGCCGACAGGATGCTCTTCTCCTGTTGCGCAACGCGGCCGGCGAGCCAGCCGGTACCGCGGAATTTGACTACTCCTCGGTGTTCCGAGTGACTGAGACCTACCGCGCGGGCGCCGAAGGTCAGGAGAAAACCGGGCGATTGCTGCGCGCCTTCAACAGTCTGTTGGAAGACCTCCTCCTGATCCAGTCAGGATGCAAACAGCGAGCACGCAATATCGATCTTCTGCCCGAACTTACACGCATCTCTGAAAGCATCAACCTGCATTGGATGGAGAAAGCAACCCGCGGGTTGGTGCAGGTCGAACAAGGCATGCGCCGCAATTTATTGCGCTCTCTCGCACTCGACTCCTTTGCCGTCGATCTAAGTCAGCCCTGAAGCGTCAAACCTGGCAGTGTTTGACCGATTCCATCGCGGAAGCCGGAATTTGCATCTTAACCAAACAGCAACTCTAATTGAGAGCCATGGCCAACTCTTCTGCAGTGCCCGCTCCTATTCCGGACGAGTTACAGCGCTCGAAGGCTGAAGCTAAGGCCGCGAAAGCGGCTTTAGAGAAGTTCAAAGTTGCTTCGGTGAGCACGGCAAATCCACGCAAGCTTGTCCGGCCCAGTCTTCCGGCAAGAACTTTGGAGCCTCGCAATCCGGAGAGCCGCAGATTTTTTCGCCGAGGTTCTTACCTTGCCGGGCCGCTGCGCGGTTCGGCGGACGCGGCAGGGTCTTTTGACAGGAGTTCTCATGCAGAGACTTTCTATCTGCAGAAACAACTACAGAGTCAGACACTGATGATGTTCGTGCTTGAGGATGGCGAACAACTCGCAGGTTATATCGAATGGTATGACAAAAATGTCGTCAAGGTACGCCATGGCAGCCGCACCCTCATCTATAAATCCAGCATCAAATATCTGTATAAGGCGGAAGAAGGTAACCAGATCTGAAGAAGGCGTGTGTATCTGAAGCATCCGAGCTTGTTGCTAATTACTCGTGAGTTGTTGCGCATTTGTCATTTCGACCGAGGCGAGAGATCTGCATCTCATTGCAGAATGGTCATCCCGGAGCAACCGAAGTGCGCCCGGTGCTCGTAACTCTACTCTTGCTTAATTGAGCTTGGATGCGCCGCTTTGAACAGCCGGTCGCGGATGGCGCTCCCAATTCCTTCTTCCTCCGGCAACGGACACAGGATGACAGTAGCGCCCGCTCGGTCGAGGTCGCGCAACCCGGCGAACAGACGCCGCGCCAGCTCATTGCCGTCGCTCCATCTCCCCCATCTATAGACCAGACTTCGCGGCGGCCGCTTACTCTCCTGGTCGTCATCGGGCAACATGATTCCGACTGTCTCACCCTTTCCCTGGAGCTTTTCCGCCAATTCGAACGCTTTTCCCACGCTTGCCATCTCGAAGAGAATCAAGCGCGCTCTGGGCGCGTAATGCCTGAGGCCGATCCCGGGAGACGGCTGCGTTGCGGGCTCATCCGATACGGCTTCAGGAGCGCGGTAGCGGATCAACGTTCCGCAAATGCCCTCGATCTGCTCGGCTGTAACCATGCCCGGCCGGTAGAGGATAGGGGGCTCCTCGCACATATCGACCACGGTTGATTCAAGTCCGAGCGTACTCTCGCCCGAATCGATCACAGCGTCGATTCTCCCATCAAGATCCTCCAGCACAAACTCTGCGCGGGTCGCGCTGGTTCGGCCAAAGGAATTTGCGCTGGGCGCGGCGATCGGTAGCCGAGCCAACTCGATCAATCTACGCGCCACCGGGTGGCTCGGCATCCGTACACCCACTCTAGGCCGGGCGGCCGTCACAATGGGTGGCAATCTGTCGCTTTTGCGCAACAGTAGAGTCAGAGGACCCGGCCAAAATGCGTCGATCAGAAGCTCCGCCTTCCCCGGTATTTCCTCGACTACACGCCTCAGTTGTCCCCTGTCGCTCACATGCACGATCAGAGGGTCCCAGGATGGGCGCTGCTTCGCTTGGAAAACTCGCTGCACCGCCGCCGCATCGAAGGCATTGGCCCCCAGCCCATAGACAGTTTCCGTGGGAAACGCAACCGTTCCCCCTGCCTGGAGAATCTCCGCGGCCCGGAATAAAGCATCTTCCGAGGCCCGCGAATCGAGTGCGTTCGCATCTACCGTCAAGCGCAGTGTTTTGATTTCTTCCAAATTCCCCCGGCGTGCTCCAACAGATCTCGCCTTTGCCATTTTCCCACGCCTCGCTTGCGGGTATAGACTCCCGTTTATGCAGGCCATGGAAACCGAGATAAAGATTCGCATTGCCGACCGCGAGAGCTTGGAGCAAAACCTGCCGCGGCTCGGCTTCCGCCAGGTCACTCCTCGAACTTTCGAACGCAATACCCTGTATGACACACCGGACCGCAGGCTCCGCAGCGCGCGGCGAATATTGCGCATTCGTGAGTACGGCGGCAAATGGGTGGTTACCCACAAGAGCGTTCCTGACGACGAGAGTCCGGCAGAGCGGCACAAGCGGCGAATGGAAACCGAGAGCACCGTCGAGGACGGAGAAGCCATTGGAACTATTTTCGAGAGCCTGGGCTTCTACCCGGTTTTCGTCTACGAGAAGTGGCGTACCGAATGGAAAGATCGGAAAGGGCATTGTGTTCTCGATGAAACCCCGCTCGGTCTCTATGCTGAGCTCGAAGGTCCAAGCGATTGGATTGACGCTATCGCGAGTCAACTCCACATTGACGAGAGTCAATTCGTCAAGCTCAGCTATGGACGCATCTTCGAGGCGTGGCGCGAACAATCTAAATCGGATGTGCGGAATTTAACCTTCGCCGAAGTTCCTGCGGAGTTCCGGTAGACCAATGGCTCCAGACTCGGCCCCCGTTCTGGACCGATTGCGGGTAGTGCTTGTTTCCACGCGCAATCCGCTGAATATCGGCGCCGCTGCTCGCGCCATGACTAATTTTGGATTTTCGCGATTGCGGGTTGTGGCGCCTTACGAAGTATCATTCCGTGAGGCGCGCTCGGCTGTAGGCGCTTCACGATTACTCGAAACTGCTGAAGAATTTGCAACTGTCGCAGAAGCGGTTTCCGATTGTTGCCTGGTGGCGGGAACGACCGCTGCGCGCTCTCGTGAACTGCTCCATGCGGTGAAGCGGCTTGAAGAAGGCGGGACGGCCATCCGGGAACAGCTGACGGCTGGCCCTGTCGCTCTGCTGTTCGGCTCGGAGAAACGCGGCCTGTCGAAGAACGATATGAGCCATTGTCATTGGCTGATGCGCATTCCCACAGCGGATGCGAACCTCTCGATGAACCTCGGCCAGGCGGTTGCAGTCTGCCTGTATGAGTTGATCAGGGAGAATCAGGTTCCCGCAGCCGCGCCGGCGAAAGATCTAGCTGAGGCGGCGGAGTTGGAACGGATGACGCTCGCGCTCTTCGACGGACTGGCGCTCTGTGGCTATGTCAAGCCCGGCTCTGAGGCTGTTTCCCTCGAGAAGGCCCGCCGCCTGGTCCGGCGGTTGGATCTCAGCCGTAAGGACGCAGAGACGTGCACCGGCGCGCTAGGAAAGATGGCGCTTGCGCTGCGCAGGAAAGACAGCAACGGCCCGGGCTCAAGCTAAATATTGTCATCTCGATGCCGGCGGAGTTGCGCAGCCGGCGCGTAGTATGACGGCGATCGGAGCCCCGAATTACGGCGAGGCGGGAGCCATTGATCTATTCGGTCCGAAGTACGGGCTGCCCAATTCGATCAGGGGCAGCAACAACTACTCAATATGGGAGCAGCGCAATTACACAGGACAGAGCATCATTCTGCTTGATGAAGATTCGCCGAAGAAGCATATATCCCACTGTCAATCCTTACAGGAAATTGCCCACCCCATGGACCCGTATTCTCGTCCCGACGAGGACTTTCCCGTTTATCATTGCCGCGGGATGACTCCTACCCTCCAGATGTTGTGGCCCACGCTCAAACCATGGAAATGAATCTGTGGGCTAATCAACGGAAATTGCCAGTACAGCGGAGGTTAAGCTTCATCCTGTGCCAACAAACGCGAGCGTTCGCGGACACAGACGACGCGCTCCTCTGGGCAGGGGCAGAACCATGACGCAGTATGCAAAGGAATTTAAGGACCTACGATTGGGATACTGGCGAACATCACGCAAGACTCAACAAAGAGGGAGAGCGAAATGATCAGCCGCTTAGGAGGATTCTTCCTGCTCCTACTTTATTGCAGTCTCGCGGCCGGGCAAAACTTGGCTGTCGAGGCAACCAAGGTTTATCCCTCCCCTGACGCTAGTCCCTTAATGAATGCCACCATACTTATTCAGGGCGGCAAGATCGCGGCGATTGGCCGCAACGTCGCAGTCCCAAAGGGAACGAGCGTTCTCCATTGTGACGGCTGCACAGTCTGTGCAGGATTCTGGAACACGCACGTTCACTTCATGGAACCTAAATGGACCGGCGCGGCGAAGCTCCCCGCAACTCAATTGGCCAGGCAGTTGCGAGAGATGTTGACGAAGTCAGGCTTCACGACAGTTGTGGACACCGGATCAGATCCGGGCAACACGATTGCTTTACGACAGCGCATTGAATCCGGCGAGGTCCCAGGACCGCGAATCTATACTGCAGGTTTGCCACTGTTTCCTCCGGATGCATTGCCCTACTACCTGCGCGACCTGCCCCCGGACTTCTTGTCGCGGCTCCCACAACCCAAGACACCAGTCGCAGCGGTCGAGGCGGTCGAGCGCAACATCGCGATGGGCACAGATATTGTGAAGCTCTTCACAGGTTCGATCGTATCCCCAGAACATGTTGTTCCCATGCCGGCGCCGCTGGCTCGGGCGGCAGTAGAGGCAGGCCATTCTCATCGGCAACTGGTGTTTACGCATGCAACAAATCTTGCAGGTGTCGAAGTGGCGATGTCGGCAGGAGTTGACGTGATCGCGCACGCACCGGAATCCACGCGCGGCTTCGACGACCCCTTCTTAAGGCAGCTAGTCAAGAATCACACGACGATGATTCCGACGCTGATGCTGTTCTCTCGCGATTCGGATATCGGAGCAATCCGAGACGTTGTCAGGCGTTTTCGTGCGTTGGGCGGCCAGCTGATGTTTGGAACCGATACCGGATTCCTGACTGACTACGACATTCAAGAGGAGTATCGTCAGCTGTCGCTTTGCGGCTTCTCCTTTCGCGACATTTTGGCGATGCTCACCACAGCTCCGGCAACGCGCTTTGGTGTGCAATATCAAAAGGGGCAAATCAAAGCTGGGATGGACGGAGATCTAACGATCCTCGCTGGCGATCCGGCGGCCACTGGCCCGTCCTCAATGACAGAAGTAAAGTTCACGATTCGCCAAGGAAGGGTCATATACGAAGCTCCCATGAACAAGTGAAGGGCCTTCATTGCTAATGGGCGCTGGTTTTGGCGACTGAAGCCGATTTGACCTGTTTCGTTTGCTGCGAATACTTGCGTTTGCTTCGATTTAGTGAGATAATGATCCTGAGGCAATGCGATGTCCCAGGCGCTCTTAGATCCCACTCTACCGACCGAAACGGACGCCACTCTGGCAAGAGAAACCAGCCGTCTGCTCGCTCCTCGTATGCGCTCCAAAACTCCACTTCGTCTTCGCATCGGTGACTCTACCAAAGAGGAGACGATGCAGCTCCCCGCTTCGGCGGTCAAGATGCTGGTTCGCATCCTGGAAGAGATGGCGCGAGGAAACGCCGTTACCTTGATTCCGGTTCACGCGGAGCTCACCACCCAGGAAGCGGCGGACATGCTGAACATCTCGCGGCCGTCCCTGATTCAACTTCTCGATGAGGGAAAGATCGACTATCGAAAGGTTGGAACCCATCGCCGTGTTCGGTTTGAGGCGCTGATGCAATACAAGCGTCGTGCCAATGCGGAACGTCGCGCCGCCTTGGACGAACTGGCGGCCTATGACCAGGAACTCAAGATCTGAACGTGGCAGCATTCACAGTCTTCTATGACGCGAATGTTCTCTACCCCGCGGAGTTGCGAAACTTCCTGATGCACCTGGCTCTAACCGGAATATTCCGTGCGAGATGGTCCGCTGATGTTCACGAGGAATGGATACGAAGTCTCCTGAGGAACCGGTCCGACCTGACAAGGGAAAAGCTGGAACGCACGCGGCAGTTGATGGACAAAGCTGCGACGGATGCGCTGGTCACAGGCTACGAGCACCTGATTCCTGGACTCGTCCTCCCCGATGAAGATGACCGGCATGTATTAGCAGCCGCGATACGAAGCGGAGCTACTTTGATCGTCACGTGTAATCTGAACGACTTTCCGCCAGATGCCTTGACTCCCTTCGACATCGAGGCCCAGCATCCCGATGAGTTCATTCTCCATCTCCTCGACCTCGCGCCCGGCCTGGTCATCGAAGCGGCGCAAAACCATCGAATCAGCTTGAAGAATCCGCCCAAGTCCGTAGAAGAATATCTTGATTCCCTAGAGGCGCAAGGGCTCATGCAGACTGCCTCCGCTCTCCGCGATTACATGGTCTGACTTTGCCGAATGGCCTTTCGATGGCCGCATGCCCGAGGATTACTACAAATCTACTTCAAGAAATTACTGGAGCGGCTTACCATAGAGCTGCTCCAATTGGATCAATTCCATTACATCTATGCGGCGCTCCCCCGTCTCACATTTGGAAAGGGCGGAAGCAAGCGCCGGCAGCGCCCCATCATTCTGACTGTGGAGCAGTTCGAACTCGTCGTTGCGACACTGCGCGAGCCGTATCGCACGATGGTTGAAATCGCCCAATGCCTCGGTCTTCGCGTGAGCGAGATCGCGGCGCTTCAGTGGGCCGACTTTGATTTTGAAAAGAATCAACTCCTCGTGCAACGAAGCTTCGTGAGCGGGCGAGTGGATGACGTCAAGACCGAATACTCCCAGGACTATGTTCCTTTGCATCCGTCTCTGACCAAGATCGTCTTGGCTTGGAGCAAGCAGGCCGTCCCCACCGAGGAAGGGTGGGTGTTCGCCAACCCGATGACGAACCGACCGTACCACCCGACCGAGATCCAGAAGCGGCATCTTCGCCCTTCGGGATGCTGCGTGGTCGCGTGTCCCACGTGCGGTGCGGCACCCGGTGTGTGGTGTCGGCAAGATCGTCCGACACCGAACGGCAAGCGGCTCCTTGTCCATGACGAGCGCAGAAGAGTCGCTGCCGGGAAGTATGCCGCTATCGGCTGGCACACGTACCGTCCGTGGCTGGACGAAACCGGAGCACCGATGAAGGTGCAACAGGAGCTGATGCGTCATGCCTCAATCCAGACCACGATGAACATCTATGGACAGGCCATGTCGTCATCCAAACGAGAAGCGAATGGGAAGATCGTCGAGATGGTACTCAAGCCAGTTTTGGCGAGTGCCTGAAACGTCGATTTCTTATTGGGAGATATTGGGAGTTTGCCGGAGCGACCATCAAATCGAAAGTTGTTGATCTGATTGGTTGCGGGGGCTGGATTTGAACCAGCGACCTTTGGGTTAT
>CAWDNI010000060.1:0-194481 GCA_963803615.1 uncultured Acidobacteriaceae bacterium | reverse complement strand
TACTGTCTCTCCACGCTCTGGTTTGCCAAAGCAGGCCAGAGTTCCGTTAAGGAGGGTCCGTTGAGAACTCGATGGCTCGCATTCCTTGGCTGTGCTCTGATATCCCTTCCAACAACATCGGCGAAGGCACAAACCGAATCGCCGATCAACGCCGCACGCATGCAGCTTGAAGCTGTCCCCGCCTTCTCCGGGGAACCCACCTTGACCGCTTCGGCATCGAACGCGACAGCTCTGCGAGGCGGACCGCAGGAGCTGTGGACGGCGCAGGATGCCATTCCGAAGTTTGACGCCAATGCGTTCGATTCAGAGAATGACACTCCGGTGGGGGCGCCCGATAAAGCAAACTGCCGATGGTCGTTCGGAGTCTCCAACGACTGGACCTGCAAGATCAAGCCGCTCACCAGGTATGATTTTCCGATTCATGGCGTGGTCCACCATCTCTGGCCGCTTCACGTCAAGAGCGACAACAGATAGATCTATTTGCTCGCCGGGCCGTTTTCTTGCTTTACTTCCGTGCCTTCTCCGGGGAACGGCCAATCTTTGTTCAGCAGCAGTTCCTGCTCGCGAGTCGCTTTCGGGACGTGATTGATCTTGAGATTCTCTAAGAAATGTACTCCGGACTTTCCAGCTGTCGCCAGATCGATATCGCCATCTCCGTCCAGGTCCTTGGCGATAATCTGAGTGCCCACGCCGGCGGTTCCATTGACTGAGATCGCGGTGCGAGTGAACTTGCCTGTCTTGCGATCGATCTTGTAGTAATACACCACCAATGGATCGTAAGATCCCGGATCGTTGCCGGAGTGCCCGCGATAGCGCTTCCCGGTGATGAGTTCCGGCTCGCCGTCTCCATCAATATCCGCAAGCAGGAGAGCGTGGCTTTGAGAGAAGGACTCATCGATAATATGTTTGACCCAGCGCCGGTTCGCTCCGCTTCCCTGCTGCTCCAGCCAATAGAGGCCGTAGCCATGCCCCTGCCCATAGATAATATCGAGCTTGCCGTCTCCATTTACGTCATAGCCAATGATGGGGAAACCTGCATCGCCTAGCTTCCAGTCTCCATGCCACTGCCACTGATCGTGATCCGCATCGATGTTCTGGAACCACCCATACGGCGTTAGGACATCGGCTTTGCCATCTCCATTGACGTCCGCGATCCCCACACCGTGGCCATCCTGCTCCTTATTCCCCAGGTGATGGACTTTCGGTTGGCTGGAGGAGAAATCCACCCATATCAGTCCGGAGTGATTGTAGTGAGCAAGCGCCAGATCGGGCTTGCCGTCTCCGTTGATATCACCCATCACGCCGCCTTCAGTGTCGTAGCTATTGGTAATGAAGTGCCGCTGCCACATCGCGCCGGGCCGCTTTGGGTTTTCGTACCACCACAAACCATTGAGCATCCATCCGGTGGTGACAACGTCGGGAGCCCCGTCATGATTGACGTCGATTGTCCATTCTCCACTATCGGAGACAAACTCACTGAGGATACCGACCGTGCGGTACTGATGCCGTTTCCACTCGCCTCCCGCCGGTCCGGGGTTTTCGTACCAATAGGCTCCGCTTAGCAGGTCGAGGCGTCCGTCGCCGTTCATGTCCATTGTGGTGATTGCTTCGTCGTGATCGGTGCCCAAACGATGCACAAAGAAAGTGGCCTGTGGAACCCCATCCGGGCCGTTGCCGGGGGTCTGCTTGCGGTCGTGTTGCGCGGATGCCGCCGGGAGGAGCATCGCAGCTCCAAGCACAAGGAAGGTAACTGTGGCTGTTATGTTCCTGCGACTAGATTGATAGTTGATGTGCCCCTCCGGTAAAGCGGCTGCGGACAAAAGCCCCCACATTATGTGGGAGAAATAACCTCCACTATCGCCGCGCCGGGTCGCCTGTCTCCGTCTCCAATCCGAGTTCAGCAAACGCCTTTTGCGCTCGCTCGGCATCGAACTTGCCCTCGCGCGCCAGCTTGGAGAGGGTGGCGCCCACCACCGACTCGGCATTCACCTCGAAGTGTTGCCGCAGATGCTCGCGATTGTCGCTGCGGCCAAAACCATCCGTGCCAAGAGAGATCAGCCGGTCGCCCAGCCACGGCGCTAGTTGATCGGGAACGGCTTTCATGTAGTCGCTGGCGGCGATAATCGGACCCTCAGCCCCCCGCAGGACTTCGAGAATGTATGCGATTCGCTGCGGCTGTGCCGGGTGCAGGCGATTCCAGCGCTCCACATCGAGCCCTTGGCGCCGCAGCTCGGTATAGCTGGTTACGCTCCACACATCCGCTTGCACTCCGTATTGCCCGGCCAGGATTCCTTGGGCACGCAATACTTCATTCAAGATAGGGCCGCTGCCAAATAACTGAGCTACGGCATTCTGCTGCGGCGCGGCTTGGAACTTGTAGATGCCGCGGAGAATCCCTTCCCGAGCGCCCTCCGGCATTGCCGGCATCGCATAGTCTTCGTTGTACATGTTGATGTAATAGAAGATGCTTTCGCCCTCCTGATACATCCGCCGGATGCCGTCCTGCAGGATTACCGCCATTTCATACACGTATGCCGGATCGTAGCTCAGACAGGTGGGAACGGTGCTGAACAAGATAGGGCTATGGCCGTCCTGATGCTGCAAACCTTCTCCCAGCATGGTGGTGCGGCCGGAAGTACCGCCCATCAGAAAGCCCTTGCCCCGCGCATCGGCGAAGGCCCAGATCATGTCTCCCACGCGCTGGAAGCCGAACATCGAGTAGTACATATAAAACGGAATGGTGGGCACACGGTAATTCGAGTAAGCGGCGCCTGCAGCGGTGAAGGAGGCCATCGATCCCGCTTCCGTGATGCCCTCTTCGAGAATCTGACCGTCTTTCTCTTCCCGGTAGTAAAGCAGCATGTCCGCGTCGTGTGGCTGATACTTTTGCCCCTCGTTGGCATAGATACCGACCTGGCGAATCGCCGATTCCAGACCGAAAGTGCGCCCTTCATCCGGCACGATGGGTACAATCAGCTTGCCGATGGCAGGATTCTTCATCAGATGACGCAGGATGCTGACAAAGCCCATGGTGGTCGAAACGGCGCGTCCTTTGGAGCCGGCAGTCCACTCCTTGAATTCCTTCAAATCGGGCGCCTTGAATTCGAGTTTTGGCGACTCCCTTAAGGGCAGGTACCCACCCAGCTCGCGGCGGCGCTCCTGCAAGTAGACGATCTCCGGGCTTTCTTTTGCGGGGCGATAGAGCTTGCCGCCCTTGGCCTCTCTCTCAGGGACGGGAATATCAAAGCGCTCCACGAACTCAGCTAACGCGCTATCTGTGAGCTTCTTCTCCTGGTGCGTGGCGTTGCGCGCCTGCAAGCTGCCCAGACCATAACCCTTGACGGTTTTGGCCAGAATAACGGTCGGACCGCCATGATGTTCCGTGGCTTGCTTGTAAGCGTTATATATCTTGGCCGGGTCGTGTCCGCCGCGGCGCAGGTCGGCCAGCTCATCATCCGACATGTCGCGCACCAGCTCCAGCAATTCCGGGTATTTGCCGAAGAACTCCTGCCGGAGATAGCCGCCATCCTTGGCTTTGAACCGCTGATAATCGCCATCCACGCACTCTTCCATACGCTTCAACAGAAGTCCGGTATGATCGCGCTCAAAGAGCGGGTCCCAGTCCGATCCCCAAATCACCTTGATCACGTTCCAATTTGCGCCGCGGAAAATCGCTTCCAGCTCATCGATGATGCGCCTGTTGCCGCGAACCGGCCCATCCAGGCGCTGCAAGTTGCAGTTGACCACGAAGATCAGATTGTCGAGCTTTTCCCGTGAAGCGACGCCGATAGCCCCCAGCGTATCCACCTCATCGGTCTCACCGTCCCCCAGAAAGGCCCAGATTTTTCGCGGAGTCTTCTCGAGCAGATTGCGGTGCTCGAGGTAGCGCATGAAACGCGCCTGGTAAATCGCATTGAGCGGACCGATGCCCATGGAGACAGTGGGGAAACGCCAGAAATCCGGCATCAACCAGGGGTGAGGATAAGAGGAGAGTCCCGGTTTGTCGCGCAGCTCATGCCGGAAGTTGAGCAGATGCTGCTCGTCGAAACGCCCCTCCAGAAAGGAACGGGAATACACTCCGGGTGACGCATGTCCCTGGAAATAAATCAGGTCTCCGGGCTGGTCCCCATACTTCGCGTGAAAGAAATGGTTGAACCCGACCTCGAGCAAGGTAGCCAATGAAGAATAGGTGGAAATATGGCCGCCAATCCCCGGATCCTTCTTGTTTTGGCCATGCACCATGGCCATCGCATTCCAGCGAATGAGGCTTTCCAGGCGGCTCTCCATCTGGAGATTGCCCGGATAAGGAACTTCATCGTGCTTCGGAATGGTGTTCACATACGGAGTATTCAGTTCACCGGCAGTGGAGATGCCAGCTTCGCGCGCCCGCTGACGCAACGCCGCAAGAAGCTCTGATCCTTGCTCCGGGCCTTGGTCTACGACAACATCGTCGAAGGCCTCAATCCACTCTGCCACTTCTTCTGAAAACTTCGCCTGAACGGGAAGAGCAACCTTGGTATTCATTCGGGATCGACTCGCAATTTGGACTACCGCGCCATCGATCTGCACTGCTTCGCTTTACAACCATGAATCACGGAATTTCGTGTAAGCGAACCTGTGCGGATGCGGCTCGACCTACCAGTATACAGTCCTGAATTTACTGTCTGTTAACCATCAGGCGCACGCTTCGGCGCGAATCAATTGCGAGTTCAGCCTATATTCCGCACTTCTTGGACTCAGGATAACTGTGCTTACGTCTCCAGCTTTGCCGATTCAGGTATCCACACTTGCATCGCTGACTCTTCACGATTGGCCCACGCATAGTAAGGAATGAGCTTGAGGGTGGTAGCACTGCTCACCGGAGCAGCCATAGCCTGAGCCCGATACAAGGGCTGTGGCAGCGGAGCAGCGGTGTAGGAACCTGGACATTCCAGCGCCACAACCCCATCGAGTAGCGCGGGATCGTACCTGGCAGCTCGCTGCCCACTCACACGAGCACTATACAGATAGAAATTCTTGGACGCGTTCCCGGCCGGCTGATCGAGCTGCTCCATGCAAAACACAATGGGGCCTCGCTGCACGGCCACTCGGCCCGTATCGTCGGTGACTGCGGGATTGGCTTTGACCATCTGCGGTTCCATATCCAAGCTGATCTCGACAACGTCGTTGCCTGTCCAATGGCGTCGGATCGGAAGATACCTGCCGGGCATTACCCCTTCGACCGGCTTGCCATTGACTTTGACGGCCGAACTGCGCGACCAGCCGGGAATGCGGACGTAAATTGTAAAGCTCTCCGGCGAAGCGGGCGCTACGGCAAGCCTCACCGTTCCTTCCCAGGGATAATTGGTTTTCTGCGTCAGCTTGATGGCATTGCCGCTTGCCAGCCGCCAGTTCATCTCGGAGTTGTCATAGAGATGGACGTATAGGCCATCGTCCGCCATGCTGTAGAAATAACCGGGCAAGGAGGCAAAGGTGCGCTCGAGATTGGGCGGGCAGCAGGTAGTGTCATACCAGGGATTGCGGATCTTGTCGCCCGAAGAGGGATCGTAGGCCAGCGGATTGCGATAGCAGTAGAGCTTGCCGTCGAGCGACATGCCGGAGTTGATGCCATTGTAGAGGGCGCGCTCCATTATGTCGGCATACCGCGCGTCGCCGGTTGCCGACAGCATGCGCCAGTTCCACATCATATTGCCGATTGCGGCGCAGCTCTCTCCATAAGCGCGAGCATTGGGCAACTCATACGGGTTGCCAAAGGCCTCACCTTGGCTCCGCGCGCCGACGCCGCCGGTAACGTACATCTGGTGCTCGGACAAATCGTGCCACAGTGTGTTGAGCGTTGCGAGATAAGCCGGATCTCCCGTTTCGAGATAGTAGTCCGTAGCCCCGCAACAGGCATACATCGCGCGCACCGCGTGTCCTTCAAGCTTGGTGCGCGACGTAAAAGGGATGCCGCAAAACATGTAGACGATATCTTTCGGCTGGAGAGGGATGCGAGCGTCCCCTTGCAGAATGTAGCCCGCCAGATCGAGGTAGCGGCGATTCCCCGTCGTGCGGTACAGCTCGATGAGCGACATCTCAATCTCGGGGTGGCCGGCAACAATAGGTTTTTGGTTTGCTCCGGGACCGTAGTTGGGCAGCACAAAATCATCGACAAAACGAATACCTGCATTGAGAAGAGTAGGATTGCCGGTCGCTCGATAGTAGGCGATGCCTGCCTGCAGCATATGGCCGAGGCAATAGAGCTCGTGGCCCACTTCCTGCGTGTGCGGCAGCATGCGATCAGCCTTAAGCGCGCCTACGAAATAGGTATTCAGGTATCCGCTCGGCTCCTGCACGGCGACAACGTCCTGAATCATGCTCTCGGCGGTTCGGCGCAGCTGGGGAAGATCTCCCGATTGCAGAGCGAAGCCAACCGCTTCAGTCCACTTATAGATGTCGGAATCGGTGTAGTAGGGTCCAACTCGAGGCGCATTCGATTTGCCGGTCAGCCGCAGGAAATTATCCAATCGACCATGGGCGACCAGCTCATCGTGCATGCTCGGTATGCTCGATTCGACATTGGTGGCGCGGCGTTTGGACCAAAAGCCTTGCTGGATCACAACCGCGCGGATAGGTACGGTCTTGAGCTTGGCGTGAGGAGAGTTGGAGAGGTCCAGGACCCCTTCGTCTTTCCAATTCGACGTGGGAGA
Source organism: uncultured Acidobacteriaceae bacterium (assembly GCA_963803615.1). GTDB lineage: Bacteria > Acidobacteriota > Terriglobia > Terriglobales > Acidobacteriaceae > PALSA-350. The sequence goes on along the minus strand of CAWDNI010000060.1, from coordinate 187,792 downwards.
TGTGCCTGCCGGCGGCGCATTGCCTTGGCCGAGCGCGCCGGCTCTTGCGGGAACCAGCGTGTAGGCGGCCGTGGCGGCGCTGGCCGATAGAAAGCGGCGGCGGGTCATGCTTAATCGATTCTTCATTACCACTCCTCATTCGTGAGGTGTTCGATTACGGCTTATGTTCGGGCATTATTCCTGGCCCGGCTATTCCAGGTGGCCAAGCTGGGCCCTTTGGTTCCGGCGTCGGTAACGGAGGCGCATCCGCCGGCAGCCATTTGTGCTCTATTAGCCAATTGCGCAAGAGCAGCGGCCAGGTGGAGAGCAATGGAATGTCACCGCACAGCCCGCAGCCGTGATTGGAGTAATCGTAAATGTGCAGCTCGGCGGGAACATGAGCGCGCTCCAGGGCGCGATAAAAGTCGAGGCTGTTCTCAATCGGCACGGTAGGATCTCTGGTCGTGGCAAACAGGAATGTCGGCGGCGTCTGGGCAGTAACCGCAAGCTGGTTCGAATACTCGCGTTCTAGAGCAGGATCGACATTAGGACCGAGCAGGTTCATCCGTGAGCCGGCGTGCGCCTCGGGCAGCGTCATGCTGATCACAGGATAGGCCAACACCATGAAGTCAGGCTTGCAATTGAGCTTGTCTACAGGATCGGATGAGGCGGCGGCTTGCCCTTCTTCGCAGTGCGTTCCCAGCGAGGAGGCCAGGTGCCCTCCGGCCGAGAATCCCCACACTCCGAGCCGGTTCGGATCAATCCCGTACTCCGTGGCATGAGCGCGGATCAAACGCATCGCCCGCCGGCCGTCGTCGATCTCAACCGGATAGTGGTAGGGCGCGACCCGGTAATCCAGGACGAACGCGGCCATCCCCTGCTGGTTGAGCCAGCGCGCAACCTCGAAGCCTTCGTAGCCGAGAGCTACATGTTGATAGCCTCCGCCGGGGATGACGAGAATGGCGGTGGTAGTCGACCGGGTCTGCGGCAAGAACGCATACATGCGCGGCTTGTCAGCCTCAGCGCCACCCATTGCTCCCGGAGCCGCGCCGGACCACAGGGGGATCGCAGGCGGATAGGCCGCGGGGGATGCAGCTTGCGCGTCGAGTTGTGGGGTAAGCGGAGATAGACAGATCGCCAATCCTAGGATGCCCTTCAGAGGAATGTGTTTCACGCGGACCAGTATAGAGGTTTAAGCGTAACAATAGATTTGTCATCTCGGCCGAAGCGTAGCGAAGTGCAGAGATCTGCGGTTAGTCGAATTTCTCACCCGATGTATGGAGAAGGGAAGGGTGGAAGCCCTGGACTTTCAGTCCGGGGAAGTGGACCTTCCAGGCCACGAGTAGCTTTACGTCTCCCAATGAGCCTGGTGGCGCTGACCCGCTACCCTGGAGGAAAAGCCCAGGGCTTCCACCCCGGCTGCCGGGCCTGCTAGCTAGAGCTTCGCCCTCCCAACGAAACAAGCCTTTCCTACTTGGCCCGGGGATGGGTCCGGTCGTACACCTGCGTCACCTGGCCTACGGTGAGCTGGGTATAGCGCTGGGTGGTGGCGAGCCGTTCATGGCCGAGCAGTTCCTGGATTGCCCGGAGATCCGCGCCTTCCTCGAGCATATGGGTACCGAAGGCATGGCGCAGTGTATGGGGATGAATTTCCGCGGGCAGCCCTTTCGCCAGGGCGATTTGCTTGACGATCCGGGCCACGCTGCGGGTCGTCAACCGCCCGGTTGCCTTCTGCTGCAGGTTCAACAGCAACGCCTGGTTTGCTCGGCCTGCCAGCTTCGCTTGACGCGAGGGGAGATAGGCCCGAATCGCCTCCGCCGCCGCATCTCCCAAGGGCACATATCGCTCCTTGCGGCCCTTGCCGCGCACCAGGATGGCCTCCCTGGCCCAGTGGATATCCGCCAGATTGAGACCCACCAATTCGGCATTGCGAATGCCGCAGCCGTACAACAGCTCGAAGATCATACGATCTCTCTCCGGCCAAGCTGCGGCTCCTTCCGCGGCCGTTTCCACCAGCCGGTTCATCTGCTCGATGGATGGTACCCGCGGCAGATGTTTGGGTAGCTTAGGAGTTGCTACGAGCGCGGCGGGATTCTTCTCGACATATCCCGCCTTGGCCAGCCATCGGAACCAGGATCGTACCGCCGCCAGAGATCGGGCGACTGAGGCCTTGGAAAGCCCGCGCGTATAAAGCTCGCCTAGAAAGCTGCGAATCTCGGTATGCTCAACCCGGCGCAGTTCCAATTTCGGCCCACGCTGCCGGATCAGATATTCGGCAAAGCCCAGAACTTCGCGATGGTAGGCGCGCAGAGTATGTGGAGACGCCGCTCGCTCATGGGCCAACATGGCCAGGAACTCATAGGCCAATCGCAGAGGCTCGGGCTTGGCTTCGCTTGGCTTGGATGTCTGGAGCCTCTTTTTCACTGGCGGCCTTGCTGCGGAGTCTCGCTTGCGCTTCTCCGTCTGGCCCGCGGGTGGTGCATACGATGGACAACCTTCAGCCGGTCGAGCGCCAAGTGCGTATAAACCTGCGTCGTGGAAATATCGGCGTGCCCTAGGAGAATCTGGACAGTCCTCAAGTCGGCGCCATTCTCAACCATGTGGGTCGCGCAACTGTGACGCAGCATATGAGGACTAGCCTTTCCTTCTGCATCTTTCACCAGCCGCCAAACCCATTGCCGGGTGAGAACCGAGCCGCGCTGGGAAAGAAAAAGCCGGCTGCCGCTCGATCTCTTCGCAAGCCTGGGACGGCCTCGGCTCAGATATTCTTCTAACGCCTGGACGGCGGCGCGCCCCAAGGGCGTAAGGCGTTCTTTGTCGCCCTTACCGCGCACCAGAATACGCCCGTCCGCAAGGGATAAATCCTCAACCCCCAAGCCGGTCAATTCCGAGACGCGTATTCCCCCGGCATACAACAACTCCAGAATGGCATGGTCGCGCAATGCAATCGCGTCGGACATAGGATGCTTCGCCGCGTTGCCGGCCCGCTCCAGCATCTTCTCCACTTCGCTCTCGGCCAGAGCCTTGGGCAACACCTTCCAGGTGGAGGGCGATTCGAGATTCACGGTAGGATCGTGCTGAATCCGTTTATCGAGCAGCATCCATTTGTAAAAGCCCCGCAGGCATGAGAGCTTCCGCGCAATGGAACGCGATTCGACGCCATGCTTTTGAAGATGCGCGAGAAATCCCGCTACGTCCGCTTGCCGCGCCTTAGCCGGAAGGCCATTCGAAATCTCCAGGTATTCGGAAAACTGTTCCAGATCGCGCTTATAAGCTTCACAGCTCAAGGGACGAAGACCTTTTTCTACTCGCAGGTAGTTGAGGTAATTCTCAAGCAGAGTAGGTTGCCTGTTTTTCGGGTCTATCCTCCGGTCTATTAAGGAGCTTGCCGTCACATCTCTGATTATCGCCTCTCGCGTTCTATCACCGTGAGTTGTCCATTGCATCGGGAACCAAGACAATCAGCCATTTCCCATCTTCGGCGCAAGTGCAAAATTGTCCCGGATAGCCGACAATGAATATAAGCTTCCAGGCCCGTTTAGAGGTTTCATCCGTTTTGACTAGCATCCACTCAACTGCGTCCTTTCGTCTTTCCGCCGAGGAGTTTCGCGAGACTGTTCTCTCACTTCATCCGGCCGTTGCTGTGTTCGACTGCGATGGCACCTTATGGAACGGCGACGCCGGATACGAATTCATGCTCTGGTCCATTGCCGAGGGGATCGTGTCACGCAACGCGAGTGACTGGATCGATTCCCGCTACCGCCTCTACCGTGCCGGCGAGGTCTCGGAAATCGCCATGTGCGGCGAGATGGTGCAGATTTACGACGGCCTAAGGGAGACGGAGATTCGCCGTGCCGCGCTGGATTTTTTCAGTTCCCGTATCGCCGCGGGGATCTTCCCCGAAATGCGCAGTCTGGTCAGCTCGTTGCACCAGGCGGGCTCCGATATTTGGGCCGTGAGTTCTACCAACAATTGGGTGATCGAAGAGGGCCTGCGCAGTTTTAAGATCCCGGCAGAGCGTATTCTGGCTGCTCGCGTCCAAGTAACCGGCGGCGTAATCACAAGCAGGCTGCTCGACATTCCCTCCGACGAGGGAAAGGCCATGTCGCTGGCGCGCGCCGGAATTTTCACGCCCGATGTGGTCTTCGGCAATTCTATCCACGATGGCGCCATGCTGCAGATCGCGCGGCATCCCTTTGCTGTGAATCCCACTCCGCAATTGCTGAAGTCCGCGGCGCGGAATGGATGGCCTGTTTTTTATCCCGAGGCCGTCTTGCCCGAACGGCTATGATTTCCCATTGCCCAGCTCCTCCGTTGCGCATTGCCGTGCTGCAACCGAGTTTAAGTCTGCTGCTGGAACGCCTGAACCGGCTGGATTCAATCGTCGCCTGCACGCGGTATTGTCTTGAGGCTGTCCCCGCGCTTCGCGGCCGTGACATCAAGGTGATCGCAGATTCGTGGTCTTCGACAACGGAGGAGATCCTCTCCGCTTCTCCCAATCTGGTTCTTGCCTCGGTTCCCTACCGTCTCGAATCCTTAGCTGCGATTCTCAAGAGCGGCTGCCCTGTGCTCACGCTCGCCCCTCATACATTGGCGGACATTTACCAGGACATTCGGCTTCTTGGCTCGATTCTGCACGCAAATGAGCAGGCGGAATTGGCAGTGGCGGAGATGCAGGAAGGCATCGATGCCATTCGCACACGAATTGCTGAAGCTCGAGATCAGTCCCCGGCGCGGCCCCTCGTCTACTGCGAAGAGTGGGGTAATCCCCTCATTCACTCGCAAGCCTGGGTCTCCGAGCTTGTCTCTGCCGCCGGCGGCAGCTTCTTCGGCACGCCAGGCTCGGCTACTCAGGCAGAAGTAATCGCGCAGGCTGATCCCGATGTCCTCTTTTTTGCCTGGTGTGGCGCGGGAGACCGCGTTCCCCTGGCACGCGTGGTCGAGATGAGGCAGTGGCATGGTTTACGAGCCGTGCGTTCAGGCCGCATTTACTGCATACCGGATCAATTGCTCAATACCCCCGCGCTCAATCTGCTCGATGGACTTCAGGCACTCGCCGCCGGGATTCATCCGGAGATCTTCGGCGGCAATTGCAACCTTCGCGGTCTGGATTAGGGCCTGTTAACAGTAATAGGGCGAGCAGCGTTGCGAGCGAAAATGGGGCCAGACGAGGCGGAGTCCGCAGCGTGTGGCAGGTCCCCATGCAAGGACGACAACGAAGTATGGCCCCATTTTCGCTCGCAACCCGGAGGGACGGGGCCAGTTTTACCGGCTTCGTTGTCGCTCGGCGCTCGAAGATGCCGGATATTCGTCGCTTCTCGCTCCTAGAATCCAAAAAAACTGGCTGCCGTCGCTGTCGTCCTATTAGTGTTATCAGGCCCTAACTCCCCCGATCTTCAATTTCCAGCGTCTAATATGGTGTGAACATGGACAGCTTGAACGTGCAGGAAAATGCCCGGTCCGGCAAACCGGGAGACGGCGTTAAGACATTGCGCCTGGTAGTCGCCGCTCTTATCCTGCGCGATAGCAAGGTTCTCATCTGCCAGCGCCGGCCGGACCAAGCCATGGGACTGAAGTGGGAGTTCCCAGGCGGCAAAGTCGAAGCTGGGGAAAGCGCCGAGCAGGCACTGCGGCGTGAGCTTGAGGAAGAACTCGGGATTACGGCGGAGATTGGGAAGCGCATCGTTCACATCCGCCACACCTACCGCAGCGGAAGCGCAATCGATTTGCAGTTTTTTTTGGTCAGCACCTTTGAAGGCGAGCTTACCAACCGCATCTTCAACGACCTGCGATGGAGTCCGCTGGACGAGTTGACGCGCTACGACTTTCTTACCGCCGACCGCACCCTCATTCGCGACTTAGCCGCCGGCAAGCTCCTGTGACAATTTTCCCGGTTACGGCAAAAGCATGACTGGAGCCTGCCAAAATGCGGCCTTCTGGCCGGCAGGATTCAGCACCGTCACTTGGCAGTTATACCTGCCTGCCGGAAGCCGGTTGAGCGGAATGTTGAATTCCAAGGGCATCGTCTTCAACCGGTTGTCCAGCCCTGCCGTCACTTTCATCGGCTGGGTTTCAAACGTCTTGGTTTGCCCGCTGTAAAGACTTACAAATGCCACCAGCGGCTGGGTGGCCGCCTCGCCCTGCTCATAAGCCTGAAGGTAAACGTACATGTTCTGGTCTTTGCGAAATACGCGGGTCACGCTGGGAATCAATTTCTGCCCATTCTGAACCAGGGGGTTGACCGCCTCCTCTTTGTTCTCATCTTTGGTTTTCTGCGCGTTGTAGAGCGCATCCTTGAGATCCACGCGCTGGCTGCTCAGCACCACAGAACTGATCGGGATTCGCTTTTCCTCTTTGTTCAGGTTTGGAATCACAAACGAGGTCTGGAAGGTTCCGATTCTCCCCGTCTCATCGTCGCGAGCGAGAAACTTGATGGTGTACTTGCCGGGAAGAACAGTAAAGCCGGCGTCATATTCAATCGGCCGCTTGGAGAGCTGTTCCGCAGTTGCGTCGCTCAGCTTGATATTCACCTTGTCCCGCAGATTTGTGACAGTTACGCCGCCGTAGTCGTCCTTGATCTCACCAATGAAGTCGATGAGGGTGTGTTCGGCGCCTCCACGTTTGGCCAGCGCCAGCTCCCGTCCTGGAATCTTGACGACTATCGGAATAAAGTATTCGGCCCGGTTCAACTGGAAGTAGTCGATCTCCATCGCGATGGTGAGATCCGTAATCGGGTCTTCGAGCATCAAGGCGTCTTCGAGCTGCCGTTCCTTATCCACTGCATTGAATTTGTTGAAGCGCTTGCCGGCATAGTAGCCGTGGCGGTAATCCAAATCAGCGGACAAGTTCCCGTTGAGCGAAATTTTGATACGGCGGAACCTTCCATCTTGTGTTGTGTTGCTCGTGTAATAGCCCAGGATGTAGTAGCTTGTTACGGCCTCTTCCGCCTGCGTGATTCCCTTGGTAAGGTCGTTATAGTCAAACAGAGCTTTTCCACCCGTATCCGAGGCTAAGGCATAGAGCGTGTCCTGGGACTGTTGCAACCGTGTCGTCACGGCCAGCGCCGCCGTGCCGGAATACATGCCGATGTTGCCCTGCGATCCCTTGGTGGCGTCGCCTAGAGGCGCCTCTGCCACCAGGCCGCGCGCGTCGATCGGCCAGAACGACACGCCGGAGCGAAGAGCGTCGTCGATAGTGGCATGAAGCTGCGCCTGATTGTTCAGGCCATTCAGCCGCAGGCCGCTGGCGAAATAAATCAGTGATTTCTTCTCGCTAAGCCGGCCCAGCATTTTGGCGGCTGTCTGCAGCGCAGCTAACTGGCGGTCCGTGTTGAAGATGTTGAACTCGCTGTCGTCCTGGCCAAATGCAGCCCCTTTGTCGGAAGCGCTGGCGTCGTCCGTCGTTTCGGCGAATCCCTGGCCTTCCCCCACAATTAATGTTTCGAGAATGCTCAACAGCCGGTCGCGGTCGTCTGTGAAATCCTGCAATACATCAACCGCGCCGCCGGAATATCTCATGATGGCCATGAGATCTTCCGGCCTCAATTGCGCCCTGATGAACGTCTGCGCCGCGCCCAGCGCGCGGAGTTGGTCGGCGGGCGGCATTGCGGTCATGTCGAAATACAGTGCCAACAGGCGGTGGTTTTTATATCGCGTGGTCCCCGGCGGTTCCGGTGAAATCTGGCTGCCGGCAAGCCGATAATAGATCTTGATATTCTCAGGCGCGGCTGGAGTTGCGGGGGCAGTAGCGGGAGCCTTGGAGAATTCCTGGTATTCGCAGAAGCGTATTGCCTGCGGTATGCCGTTTTCCGTAACAGCAAAGTCCTTCGCGTTCAGACCATTGACGGGTTTTCCATCCTTACCCTTAACCGCGACCTGCTCGACAACTAATTGCGAGCTGACGGAGATAGTGGGTGATTGGCTGCTCTGTGACGGAGCATTCTCTCCTATCTGCTGAGCAGCGGCGGTTAGGCTTGCGAGAAGGACAAATGCAGTCACCCAGCGCATATTCAGAACCTCAGGCGCAGAGTGGTCTGCATGCTGCGCATTGCATTGGCCGCTATCGGTAGTCCGAATTGCGGGCTGGTAACCGTGGAGTTCCAAGTGGTATAGGTGACATGGTTGAGCAAGTTAGTGGAGTCGACGCGCAAGTCGAGATTGTACCGGTTTGTCAGGCGGAAGGTGCGCCCCACCGAGGCGTTCAAACCAAATTGAGATGGACCAATGATGGAGTTTCTCCCGGCGTTTCCCCATTGCCCCTGCGGGGGCGCGGCGTAGGCTGCGGCATTCAGGAAATAACCTGGAGCGCCGGCGTAAATGGGCGCTCCCGTGTAGTTAGGCCGGATGGAGCCTGTCACTCCCGTGCCCGGCACGGCCGCAAGATAGACGGGGGTTTGAGGCAGGCCGCTGCCCGCCGTGACCAGAGTAAAAAAGGTCCACTCCTTGAGGATCGCTCCTCTCCAACCGGTCAGCAGCGTTCCCCCTCCGAGTCCCATGCCGGTGGTGTATGCCAACTGCATGCTCACAAGGTTGCGCTGATCGAAGGCCGAGAGCCCGCGTTCGGCCCTAAGATTGAGCCAGTTCTGGGCGATGGTTGGGGTGCTTGCGGCGGCGCTTGAGCTCGAGGATGCTCCGGTGGAACCAGCGCCCGAGCCATTGCCGGAGCTGCCGCCGGAAGCGTTGCCAGAGCCGTTTCCCGAACCGTTGCCCGAACCGTTGCCGGAGTTGCTGCCGGAGCCGGACGAATTCGACGATGACGCGCTTTGCGCAGAAACGGGTCCCTGACCTCCCAAGGCGGCGTCATCGTCGATCGATTTTGAGAACGTGTACTGCAGCGTCCCGGTAAGACCATTATGTAACCTTCGCCGCAACTGAATCGTGCCGGCTTCGCGAGTTGAATTGCCGTTCGACGTGAGGTAAGCAAATCCAACAGGGCAGCCGGGGCAGGGATTCGTCGCGCCGATCGGATAAGTGTTCGGCAGGAAGTCTTGCTGGCCTCGTGTGCCTTTTATGCCGAGATAGGTTGCGGTTAACTGCAGTGAACCGGGCAGATCGCGTTGCACGGTAAGCTCCCAGTTCTGAGCGTAACCGACGCGGATATTCGGGTCGACAGCATAGGTGTTCTGCGTAATCGAGGAGCAGGGATTAAATCCGTTGGCCAGCGTGAGCGGACATGCGGCGCTGTTTTCGACGCTCAAGCTCTTCGATAAAGGCGCCTGCTGGGCCATCTGGGTGGCGATGGTCTGATAGACCGAAGTATCGTCGTAAATTCCATATCCGGCGCGAACCACCAGAGACGATCCCGGGATAGGCCGCCAAGCGATTCCCACCCGCGGCTCATAACCGTGCTTGTAGGGCCGGATAAGCGAGTCCGGATATCTCTGGCCGGTCAACGGCCCGATCGGATTGTTCGCCACTACCGGCGCCACGGCCGCAAAACCTGGAGTGATGTCCAGGTTTACCAGGCGGCCAAACAGCTCTGTAATCGGCGCGCCGTATTCCCAACGAAATCCGGCATTCAAACTAAATTCCGGTTCTATTCTCCAGTCGTCGGTGATGTAAGCGTCATAAACGGATTCGCGAAAATACTTATCGGCATTGCCGAATGCAATGGAGCTCGTGTCCGGAATTCCCAGCAGAAAGTCGGCGAAATCGGAGCCGCCCGTAATAGCGCCGTTCTCCATGCCCTGAGTAGCCGCGCCGGTAAAAGTAAACGTGCCTCGCGGATCCTGTTGCGACAGGTAATTGAACTCCTGCCGGCGGAAATCGCCGCCAAATGTGACATTGTGACGGCCGTGGCTCCACAATATGGAATCGGACCACGCATTCGTCTGGTTCCGATTGAATGCGCTTTGCCCATCTGACAGCTCGGCGATGCCGCTGGAGAAAGTGAGGGCCGGCGGACCCCAGTTTGCCGGCTCCTGATTATTCCCTGAGATTCCGGCGTTGCCTGAAACATTTTCGCGATTTTCGAAGTACGGCGTCACCCGCGTCCTCAAACGGCTGAAGCTATAACCAGGTGTCATGAATAGCCGCTGATTGATGCGGTACGACCAATTGATGTTGGCGCTGATTCCCAACACATCGGTGGTGTCGATAAAACCAAAGATATTCGGAGTGTCACTTCGCGTGCTCTCGAAAGCAAAGCCGCCGTAAAGCTGATTCTTAAAATTCAAGGTATCGTTCAAGCGTGACTCTAAAGCATCCTGATGCAGGTTGCTGATAATCGGAATCTGATAGTTGTACCGGGTGCCACCGTTAAAATTGGGCACGGGATAGAGCTTCAGTAAAGCCTGCGCCTGAGGGCTGATCGGCACAACGTTGCCCGGGAAGGGCAGGCCAGTTGCCGGATCAAAGATCTGGACAGGCTGCCCGGCCGCGTTCAGCACCTGGGAGAAGTCTCCGTTCCGTTCCGCCAAGCTCGGGACGGCTGTCGATTGGGTCGTCGCGTTGCGGTCATGCGTCCATTGGTAGGCGACAATAAAATTGGGATTGTTCCAATGGAAATGGGGGATTTTCAGCGGACCACCGAACGTAGCCAGACCGGTCAGGTCGTTATAAGCCGGCTTGGGCGTGTTCAGTCCTGTTAGAGAAAACGGCCGCGCGTCCAACGCGGCGTTTTCGAGCGTCATGGCGATGCTGCCGTTATATAGTCCCTTGGCGCCGTTACGATTGTTTCCAAAAGCCTGAGCGAGGGAGTATGGCGAAGTAGCCGCATTATTCGAGCTGCCATTGATTAGAAGACCCTCGGCGGCCCTCTGCCGCAGATCTTCTTGAGATAATCCCGGTCCAGAAGGCCCGGCGGGCTGACCTGGCTGCGGCTTAGCTGGTTCACTACCGGGCGTTACCGCCACTTGGCCGGCGGGAACCGTCTTCGCGATTGCAGCTTTGATTTTGTCCAGCGGTAACAGCTTAAGTTCCCAATTCCCTGCAGGTGCATTCGGCGCGACCACCACATCTTGTTCGATCGTCGAAAAACCCGTCATCTCGATTTGAAACGTCCAGGCCCCATTCGTGAGGTCAGGAAAGGAATAGAAACCCGTCTGATCGGTAATAGCTGTGATCTTCTTCTCATGCTGTGATGCAGTTACCGTGGCTCCGGGGACCGGCAAGCCGCCAAACGTGACCTGTCCCTGATATCTCGACGCCACGGCCACGCAGGAACAGGCCAAGCATGCTATGGCACAAAGGAACCGGAGAAAGCTGTACACTCGCCGCCATCTCATCGAATAAACCCGCCGCTCTGCTAATTCTCCGAAGGTGGTTCGACGTGATCGATAACGAGGGTCTCGACGGGGCCCTTAGTAGATTCCAGTTTCAGGCCAAGCTGCTCCTGAATGGCGGTAAATATCGAGGGTCCGGAGTCCGGCGGGGGCGAGCTATCAGCCCCTTTCTGGCCGCCTCCCGGTCCAGGAGGGACTGGGCCGGGAGGCATTGGGCCGGGAGGCATCGGACCCGGGCCTTCGTCCGGCGCCCACTTCAGAGCGATATCGTATTTGCCCGTAAGCCCGGTTTTGTCTACAACGGTACGTTGGAGCTGTTGGGACAACGTCCTAACTATAAACGTCATAGGAAGCGCTTGACCTTTGAGTTGGCCGCGCCCCATCATCATCATGCCCGGATGTGCGACTCCGTCAGGGCCCTTGATTCCATCGGGATAAGTATCGCCGGGCTTGGCTTCTTTCAATTTGGGGCCATTCTTCGCGATGACCAGTTCATAAATTGGAAGCTGCTTCGTCTCCTGGCGGACCTTCAACTTGAAGCGGTCTTCCAGAAGTGGCTGAAGCATTGACCTGCGCTGATCAAAACTGAGATTGCGCAATCCGGCGACATCCGGCCCGGCTACCTTCGCCTCAATATCGTATCGAGCCGAATTGACCCAACCCGGTTCTCCGGAGATCAAATCCTGCCGGATTTGGTATGTCTCGCTGATGAGCATCTTCATCGGGATGTTCGTTGCGCTGAAGCCGTCCGGCGTGAACATTATCCTTGACATGCCGCCGGCGGATTTGTCTGGTTTGATCGAAGCTACCTCGAACTCAGGTATTTTGGCGGCGGTGTTTCCGGCCTGCGGCGCAGCCTGGCTCTGCACTGCGTTGGCCTGACCAAACGCCACCGATGCGGTGACGGCCAGCAATCCAGCAATGCCCAGCAGCAGCTTTCTACGAAAATCCGGCTTGCGCGCGACGGGTTCGGTCATGATCTACGCAATCCTTATCTACGCAATCCTTTTTGCACCCAGCTATCGCAGAAATAGGAGTCAGAGGCGATGAGACGCCCCTAATTAGCGGAAGGCTTCTCGACGTGATCGATCACCAGCACATCGACCGGCGTCTTTTCCGCATCCAGCTTCAGGCCAAGTTGCTGGATTGCATCAAAAAATCCCGGCGCGGCCTCGGCATCGTCGGTCTGCTGCGGCAGCTTTGGGGGATGCCCGTTGAATTCTGAGTCATCGGGCGTGAAGGTAAAGCTGAAGTCGTATTTGCCCGTAAGGCCCGTCTGGTCCACTACCGGCCGGTCCAGGACGAGTGTCTGCAGAAAGCTCGTGAAATCACCCATGGTCCCGTTCATCATCATCATCATCAATCCACCTTTGGCCGGCCTGAAGCCCAGGCCGGGCAGGGGTCCATTCATTTGCGTCGGCTTCAGCTTGGGTCCACTCTTTCCCACCGTAAGCACGAATGCCGAGAGTTCCCGCTTCTCGTGATGCAACGTCAGCTTGAACCGGTCTGCCAGCAGCTTCCTTATCATGGTCCGCACCTGCTCAGGGTTCGGAGCGCCCTCCTGATCCGGCACTGCGGCGATGTCGTAGCGGTCCGTGCTGGTCCACTCCGGCGCATTGACGATCTGCTTTGCCTGCACCTGGTAGGCAAACGAGATCAGGTCTCCCAGAGACGAGTTGCGCGTTGCAAAGTTGCGCCCTCTCAAAGTAAGGCCCTGCATGCTAGTCGCACCGGAGTTATTCGGCTTTATGGTCGCGACCTCAAACGAGGGATCCGCATCAGCCGCCATCAGCTTCGGCGGCGGAGGCGGAGGCGGAATCTCCCACGCCGTCTCCGCAGTAGCGCGTTCAAAGTTCAGCGCCAGCGGATTAGGGCCTTGGCTCCAGGTTCCAGTAATAGACTTGCCGTCCGCGCTCAGCTTCCCCTCGTAGCTGCCTCCAATCATGTCGATCGAATACTTAAAATTCGAGCCATCCAAGGTGACTGAAGAGGCGTTGATAGGCTGCCCCCCCTGGTCGATGCTGTACATGACAGCCTTTAACCGGCCATCGTCCTTCGAGATCTTGAGGATCGTCCGCAGGTCCTTCTGGGCATGAAGTGTTCCCTGCCAGGTTCCGGTAATATCGTGAGAATTGTTTTCGGTTGAGGACTGAGCCCAGCTTAGTGCTGACGGTCCCAAGCCGAACACGACCGGGCAAGCGATGGTCAACAATCCAGCTACGCTCAGCAAGAGCCTTCTGCTGAAATCCAGCTTTCGGGCTCCACGGTCAGCGATCATTCGCGCCATCCTTTCTGTAGCTCAGCCCTGTAACTTCGGATACATAAGCCAGCTATGGCAAAAACAGAGGAAAAAATGCTGTAGAAGAAGTGAAGGATCACATATAAGACGTCTGTGCTCCCGCTATTGTGCTCACCCGCACAGATTTATCTGTGGCTTTGACCCACGATCTCCGGTACGCAGGGCGGGCGCCCTAGGTTCTCGAACTGACGTTCTGGCGGCCCGGGATTATCTGGACCCCTCGATCAGTCACCGCAACTGGCCACTTCTAGCTCGGCGGTCCCGTTGCCCGTAGTTCCTACTGCTGGACGCGAACGCCGTTCATAGGATTCGCTCTCTTCCTGCAGATGCTCGATGACCACCTTGGAGTAGAGGACGAAATGGTGTGCGGAGAGCAAGACCATAAAGCCCAGCCACATCTTTGCCGGCGACCGCGAATAGGAGGAGATAAGTCTGCGCAGGAATCGCCAGTAGCTGCCGCGGTAAGTTGAGCAAATACCCTGATGCCATATCGATGAGAAAAGAACCCGCAGGTTGTAGGTCAGGGGCAAGCTGGGCGGCTTCTGGGTGGCGCGAGGCTGCCAAACCTGCAAAGAGTGATACGCGCGCTCAAAAAACGCGTCCGGCTGGTACAAGCCGCCGAGCAACGTGCATAAGCCGCGCAGCAGGACGGGCAGCGGCAGGACGGTGCGGAAATTCGGCACGCCAAAGTTGGATATCGATTGGCTATCCTCGATTAGCCGGCCTTCGCGCTTCATCCGGTCGAAGAGAGCAGTCGTGGGGGGCGCCATCAGCATACCGGCCATTGCCCAGGCGATCGCCGTCTGGTCAATAAACTCCAGTTGCCGGGCAAAGATGGTCTCATCGTCGGAATCGAAGCCGACGATGAACCCGGCGAGCACCCAAAGACCTCGCTCCTGAATGGTGCGTACCTGCTCAACATTATTTTTTCGCAGGTTTTGAAATTTACGTGACTCCTTCAGCGCTTCGGCAGAGGGCGTCTCAATTCCGATGAAAACGTACATGAAATTCGCCTCGACCATGGCATCCATGAGCTCGGGGCGAGCCGCCAGATCGATCGACGCTTCGGTATAAAACGAGAATGGCTGCCGGTGCAATTTTTGCCATTCGATGAGCTCACGCGATAGCTGTAATGCCTGATGGTGATTGCCGATGAAGTTGTCATCGACAATAAATACTTCGTTGCGCCAGCCCAGGCTGCGCAAGATATCGAGCTCGCGGATGAGCTGTGCGGGAGATTTTGCCCGCGGCCGCCGTCCATAAATAGTGATGATGTCGCAGAACTCGCACTGGAATGGGCATCCGCGGGAGAACTGCACAGGCATCGAAGTATATTTGTTGAGACACAACAGGTCGAAACGAGGCGCCGGGGAATGCGTCATGTCGGGCTTGTCGATGACGCGGTATAGGGCGCGCGCAGTGCCTTGTTCCAGCTCAATCGCGATGTTGGGGAAGGCCTCTTCCGCCTCGCCCACCATCACGTGATCGGCTGCGAGTAGCGCGGCCTCGGGATCCGTGCTTGCCCAGGGACCGCCCACGAACGTGCGCCGCCCCAGTGCGCGAGCGCGGGCAAGAACGACCAACGCATCCGCCCGCTGCGCGTGCATGGCGCTGACCATCACCAGACTGGCCCATTCTAAATCTTCATCCCGCAACTCATCGAAGGCATGATCGATCAGGCGAATTTCCCAGCTCTCCGGGCAAAGCGCGGCGACCGTGATCAGGCCCAGAGGCGGAGTCATCGCTCGCTCCGGAATAATCTGCAGCACGCCCTCAAATCCCCAGAAGGACGGCGGAAAACTCGGCCAGACCATGAGCACCTTAAGCTTCGAGCCTAAGGGCGGCAAGGACGTGAAGTGCGGCGCATCTGAGGGCTCAGGCGCGGCCTCTAAGATGCGCGGTGGAAGAGTTGAATTGGAGGGCTGTGAGCTTGGCAGGACGGGGAGGAGTTGAGAACCTGGTAGCGAGGGCATAGCGTCCCTTCCGAATACCGCTTTACTTCTAAGCATCTGATCGAGGTATCGTCCAGGTTATACAAATTTACTGGAAGTGCCTAGTTATTTACGAGAACTTGTTGGGGTAACAGCTTCAGAATTGAAAGCAACCGAAAATTCAGGCGGCAATTCAGGGCTTTCTGCCGCGGTTCAGATTCCACGAAGGGCTACGATGCCTCGCCGTCCCCGTGGACGGCCTTGGCGGCCGGTTCGCATTGGGCATCTCCGTTCCCAAGGAACGTTTCGCGGCAAATGTCGACCGCTATTTAGCGGCTCTGTTCAGTGCCGCGCGGATCAATGGTTAATCAGCCGAGGCTGCCGCGGGCGGGATTCAAGTAGGAAGCATCGACCGCATTCATCGTCAAAGAATACGCTCGGCACCTGCAGCGGTATTCCTGTTACCAGGATCCGAATGAGAACCATAAGTCATCATATTGTTGTCACATATTCAGCATAAGATATTTTTCGCTTGACAATTGCATATTCCGAAACCTATAAGAAGGGCCGCTCAGCGAAACGCTTTTTTTGAGCGGTCAAAAAGCCGCCATAGGTATGCGAGAGGTTTACCGGAAACCGCCGGTTCTTCTCCGCATCCGCCGGCTAAAGACAATGCGGCGCAATCCAGGGGGAAAGCTTGCATTCGAGGGGGAGAGGGAGATGCACACATTGAAACGCGCATGTTTCTTTTTTCTTGGCCTGATTGTCGCAACAAATCTTGCCAACGCACAAAGCAGCGGAACTATCGAAGGAACGGTGACGGATTCGAGCGGGGCGGTTATCGCCAACGCAACAGTCTCCGCCCAAAACGTAGCCACGGCGGTAGAGACAACACGCGCCACGAACGGAGCGGGTTTATTTGTGCTCGTGCTTCCTCCCGGCGACTATAACATTCATGCGAGCGCGGCTGGGTTTCAGTCCGTCGTTCACGAAAAGGTTACAGTGGACGCTTTGGCCGTGGTGCCTTTAGATCTTCAACTAAGCGTCGGGGCCGCGAGCACTCAGGTCACGGTGAACGGAACCGCTGTCAGTATTCAAACTGAAGATACAACGTTGGGAACGACGGTACGGAACGAGGTCTATGCCGCTCTTCCGCTCGCGATGAATCTGGGCGTACCGCGGGATCCCACTTCCTTCATCGGCCTCGCTCCCGGAGTGGCGGCGGTAGTTCTCGAGTCCGCGGGGCCTTCCTTTACGTCGTTCAATGGGGGACAACAGGAAGTTAACGGATTGTATTTCGAGGGGCTGCCTATATCCTTCCCCAATCAGCAGGGCGATACGCGCCCGATTGCTTTGGGCGTCTCGGTCGACGCGGTCAATCAGTTCCAGGTAGAGATTAACGGTGAGAAGGCGGAGTATCAGGGCCAGGGCTTTCACAATTACGTAATCAAGAACGGTACCGACCAGTTTCACGGCACTTTGTTTGAATTTTTTCGCAATACGGCTCTCGACGCACGCAACTACTTCTCCACCTATGTCCCTACCGATCATCAGAACGAATATGGCGGCAACATCGGCGGTCCCATCAAAAAGGGCAAAGCTCTTTTTCTTCGCTAACTACGACGCATACGACTTCAACACCACTACCGCTCCGAGTATCCTTTCTATTCCTAGTCTTGCGGAGCGCACCGGTAATTTCAGCGCTTTACCTACCCCAATCTATGATCCGGCATCGCAGGTCTGCAACGGAGCAGTTTGCAGCAAAACCCAGTTTCACGGGAACATAATCCCAGCGAGCCGGCTCTCCAATGTCGCCTTGTCCTTGGCGTCCTATCTCCCGTCTCCAACGGGGACAGGTTTCGTGAACAACTATCTCAGCCAATTACCACGTTCGATCTGGAACAAAAACACGACGGCGAGAGTGGACTACAACATCAATGACAAGCACCGGCTATACGGAGTGTTTGCCTATGGAGAATGGCGCACCGACTACACCGGCAACCTCACGCCCACCGGGACGGCGCTGCCTCTGCCCTATACTTCAACGCCAGGCATCGTCGTCGAGCGCCCGTTGATTGTGCAAGTCCATGATACTTACTTATTCTCGCCCAGCTTATTCAATACATTCGGCGTCGGAATAACGCGGCTGTCCATTCCTATTTTCCCGGTCACTGCCTCGGGAAACTATCCACAGAAGGCCGGACTGACGGGCCTGCCCGGACATGGCCAGGCTGCAACAGGCTTTCCGGGCATCAATTTTTCGGGCGCGAATATCCCGAACAACTGGTCAGGGACCGGACCTTTCAACGAATATGAGAACGATTATGTGGGGCAGGATAGTCTGGAGTGGGTGCGCGGCAGTCATATCTTGAAATTTGGCGGAACCTACCAATCTACACAGGACAATCTTGCCAATCCAGCCTCAGGCACGGACGCGACGTTCACCTTCTCCAACAATGAAACGGCTGGATTCTCGCCTACGGGGACGCTTGCTTACGACTACTGGAAATGCATATGCGAGCTATCTTCTCGGCGCCGTCGACTCCGCGTCGATAGTCAACAACAATATCGTTGAAGCAGGATCGCGCTTCTCGAATTTTTCGTTTTTCGGTCAGGACGACTGGAAAGTCACTCCCAAGTGACGCTGAATCTAGGCCTGCGGTGGGATGCTTATCTTCCCTACCAGGAACAGCATAAGCGCTTTTCCTACATGAGTCCCAATGTGCCGAATCCAGCCGCGGGCAATATACGCGGGGCATTGCTTTACGGCGGGCAGCCGGTTGACACCCATTGGAAGAACTTCCAGCCGCGCCTCGGATTGGCTTATTCCATAGACAGCAAAACCGTGTTCCGGGCAGGTTTTGTGATGGCCGATACATTGGGCGCTTTGGGCATTGGAGGCAATAGCGGCGCGGGACCGGGGCGGACCGGTTTCAATCCACCGAGCGCTATCGCAACGGCAGTAACCGGTCAGCCTGCTTTCTTTTGGGATCATGGTGTACAGACGCCTACCACGCCATTTCCGCTATTGACTCCCGGATTTGGGGCCGGCAATTCGACCATTAATCCAACCGGCGCGGTGAACCCGGATTACATCGATCCAAAGCTCTCCGGCAGGTCCCCCTACTACATAAACTGGAGCGCCGGTCTGCAGCGTCAGCTTCCCTACTCGTTGGTCCTTGGGATAACGTACTCAGCGAGTGTGGGTCACTTCCTGCCTCGCTACACCGCGTTGGGCATGTGGACCAACTCGATGCCGACGCAGTATCTCGCTCTGGGCAGCCTGTTGAACGCGCAAGCGAGTCCTGCGACCATTGCATCGGCGCAAGCCAAATTCCCGCAGATCGCAATGCCCTTCAGCAATTTCAAAGGCACCATCGCCACCATGCTGACGCCATTCCCTCAGTATGCAGCACCGTCCGGCGCGACGGTTGGCATAACTTGTTACTCATGCGACTTAGGCAATTCCAGTTATCATTCCCTTCAGGTCACTCTGGATCGCCGGGTTTCGGAAGGACTCACGGCCCAATTCGCTTACACTTTCGCCAGGGAAATCGATGATCTGAACAACTCTGCGAGTCAGATAGGCGCTATCGGCGGCGGCACTCGCAATCCTTATGACGGACTTGCCGATCGCGGTCTCGGCGCACTCGATCATCGCCATAATCTCCATTTGCTGGCGGTCTACGCTCTGCCGTTTGGAAAAGGGCAGCAAATGGGCGGAGGAAACCCGATTGTCAGCAGCCTGGTAAGTGGCTGGTCACTGTCCGGTATCTATAGCTTCGTAACCGGCATGCCGCTCGGCGTCACGGGCAATGGATGCACGACACCAGGCATCTATTCAAACTGCATGGTAAGCTACAACCCTGCCTTTACCGGGCACATTTATAACAGCCCAATTGGATCCGGGAATGTTGCTACCACCGACTACCTCAACAAGTCTGCGTTTATGGATCCCGCTCCCTATTCGTTCGGCAATGTCGCACGTTCGGCGCCATATGGCCTTACAGTTCCGAGTTTATGGGAGATCGATTTCACCGTGCGGCGCTCGATCGCGATCAGCGAAAGGATCAACCTGCAAATTGCAGCCGACTTCTTCAATCTGGTTAACAGCGTGAGCTTCTCTGCGCCCGCCACGGATATCGATTCCGCCAATTTCGGTCTCATTGCGTCGACCCAAAACCAAGCGCGGCATATCCAGTTCAGCGGCCGGATAACCTTTTGACTATAGGACATTATGAAAACCACCTTTGGAATTTTGATCGCGCCGCTGGCTTTGCTCATGCCGGCAATGGGGCGGGCTCCCGCCCAACAGCAAACGGTTCAGCCGCAAACACCAGCGGCGTCATCGCCGCAGCAAATGAACTCTCAACCCAGGAGAGGATTCACAGAAGGCGCGGGTTCAACGATATTCGGGAACTATTGTGAGAGCTGCCATGGCAATCCAAAGGTGGAGGCTGCGCCTGCTCCGGCCACTCTCAAGATGATGACTCCGGAACGTATTTATCTAACCCTGACCAAGGGCGAGATGGTTCCTATGGCAAAGGATCTGACCGATCAGCAAAAGCGCGATATCGCTGAATGGGTAGGCGGCCGCAAGCTGGGCGCTATCGAGAGCGGCGACGCCGGCAAAATGTCGAACGTCTGCTCCATGAATCCCCCTATTCACGATTTGACTTCCACTCCCTCCTGGAACGGCTGGAGCCCGGATCTGTCCACCACACGCTTCCAACCGGCAAAAGCAGCCAATTTATCGCCGGCAGAAGTTGGGAGGCTGCAATTGAAATGGGCTTTTGGTTTCCCCGCGGCTGATTCGGTCTACGGACAACCGACCATCGTGGATGGAAGGGTTTTCGTCAGCTCCGATGCCGGCTACGTCTACGCTCTAGACGCCAAGACCGGCTGTGTTCACTGGTCGTTCCAAGCCCTTGCGGGAGTTCGCAGCGCAATCACGATAGGCCCCACGAAACCAGGTTCAACCAAGTACGCAGCATTCTTCGGCGACATCCGCGGCAACATCTACTCGGTCGATGCAAGCAATGGCAAGTTGCTCTGGCGGGCGCCCATCGATCCGCAGCCGCTCTCTCGCATCACCGGCGGCACCAGACTATATAATGGCCGTCTTTACGTGCCGGTTGCCTCGCTGGAGGAGCCTGAATCCTCAAGCTCGAATTATCGCTGCTGCCAGTTCAGGGGCTTGGTGGCCGCACTGGATTCGGAAACCGGAAAGCAGGTTTGGAAAACCTACATGGTTCCGAATCCGCCCACAAAACAAACTACTCCCGATGGCAAAACCTATCTGGGTCCTGCCGGCGTGGGAGTGTGGGGTCCGGTGACAATTGATCCAAAACGAAATGCTATCTACTTCGGGACGGGAAACACGTTCTCCGCGCCCGACGTGGGCCGTTCGGATGCGATTATCGCTCTCGATCTGGATACGGGTAAAATCCTTTGGGTTAAGCAGGACGAGCCACAAGATGTGTGGCACACAGGATGTCCTCAAGGCCCGGCACCTCCCGGCTTCGCACCGAAAGATGCAGGCCGTACACGTGCCGCTCAACCGCGGCGCCCCAATCACGCTCCTGCCATGCCTGCTTCCTATTACTGCCCGGACCCGGAAGGCCCCGATTGGGATATCTCGTCGGGCGCCATGCTCGCGAATCTACCGGATGGCCATAGGCTTCTGGTTGCAGGACAGAAATCCGGTATGGTTTGGGCCCACGATCCGGATAATAACGGCGCTTTGGTTTGGCGGTCCGACGTCTCCCGCGGTCAGATCGTTTTCGGCGGCGCAATGGATGACCACGACGCCTATTTCGCCTTTCGCGGAGGCGGCTTGGTGAAACTCCGCCTGTCGGATGGCCTGGAAAAATGGTTTACACCTATCCCTCCGCAGGAGTCCATGGAAAGCCATGCCGGCTTAAGCGCAGCCATTACTCTTATTCCAGGTGTCGTGTTTACCTCCGGCCTGGACGGTATGCTTCGCGCCTTCGACTCCTTCGATGGGAAACCGATATGGGAATACGACACGACGCAAGAAGTCACCACTGTGAATGGCGTGAAAGCTCATGGCGGTTCCATCGGATCTGCCGGCGCCACAGTTGCCAACGGGATGGTCTTCGTCACCTCGGGGTACACCGGATTTCAGAATGGCCAGCCGGGCAATCTGCTTCTTGCGTTCGCGGAGTAACCGGGAGATGAGTTATCGAAGCTTCTCTTCCTTGCTGGCGATGATGCTTGCCGCCGCTGTTCTGTCTGCTCCGGCACAATCGCCGGAACAGCCGGGAACGGCCATTCACGGCAATGGTCACAATGGATTCCAGGGCGCGCAACCGGGCGCCCCAAACGCTCCGCGGCCGGGACGCGAAGCGGTACGATGGGAACCGTGGTCGGCGATGCGCATGGCCGCGGCGCCGATTCTCGGCTGGAAAGTAGGGATCGCGGCCGCCAGCTTCCCGCATCTCACCTTGTCTAATACGCTCGAACGCGCCGACGCCCTGAGCCTGTCCTATATAGAAGCGTCCAGCAGCCAAAAGGTCAACGAAGGAGTCCCAAAGAACGTCGACTATCATCTCCAGTCCGGCGAAATCCAGGCGATACAGGACAAACTGTTTGCCTTGAACATCCGGATGGTGGCGTACCGTGTGCCTACCCTTGGGCCGGACGAGGCCTCCAGCCGGAAGGTCTTTGAATTCGCGAAAGATTTCAAGGTCGAGACGATCGTAGCGGAGCGAATGCCGGAGGACCTCCCGCTCATTGACAAGCTGGCGAACGAGTATGGAATCAATGTAGCTCTTTGCGGAAATTTAAAGAGCGTGCTGGCGGCTGTTCAGGACCGAAGCAATCGACTCGGCGTCTGCGGCGATACCGGCGCTTGGCTGCAGGAGCGGATCAAACCGATGGAGGCTCTCTCCCAAGTAAAAGGCCGGCTGCTGGTCCTCGGGTTGCGCGATCGAAGCGCGCTGGGAGTGAATGGCCGCAATGTCGCACTGGGTCATGGCCTAGCCGGTATACCGCAATTTCTCCACGAGATGTATCGCCTGGAAATAAAGCCGTCTCTCATCACGGTGGACGCAACTGGCGTGACCGGCACGATGGCCGATCTTTCGCGCTCGATCGATGATTTCGAGAAGGCTCTCCAACCGGTAATGGCCGAGCGGGTGGACGAGATGTCCCGCACCACAGCGATCCGCGGACCAGATCGATTGAGTCCGGAGGAGAAGCAGAAGATCGATGCCGCGCTGCCTAGCGAAGCGCCCGCGAAACCGAAGAAGCCGCGCAAGCTCCTGGTCCTGGATCTGAACGTTGCCTATGGCGGCCATCGTTCTATCCCGGCGGAAAACTATGCGCTGGAGATGATGGGCAAGAAAACAGGCGCTTATGAAGCAGTGTTTAGCGACGATCTGGATAATCTAAAATACCCAAAAATTAAGGAGTTCGACGCGATCTTTCTAAATAATACCGTTGGCATGATATTTGTCGATCCGGCGGTGCGAGAAGGACTACTCCGTTTTATCCGGGAAGGCGGAGGCTTGGGCGGCAATCATGGAACCAGTCACGCCTCTATGGATTGGCCCTCTTTTCACGACATGATCGGTGTGACGCGGGGCGTACATCGGCAAAATACGGAAAAATTTTGGGTGAAAATCGACGACCCTAATAGCCCTTTGACTGCCGCGTTCCACGGACAGGAGTTCGAATATGAGGACGAGTTCTTCCGCTTCGTTAACCCGCCTTATTCTCGCGAAAAGCTGCACGTTCTGTTAAGCATGGATGTGGCCAAGACCGACATGAGTCAAGGGACGCCTTTCATGCCGGGCTCACTCGCGCGGCCTGATGCCGATTATGCGGTGAGTTGGATTCACAGCTACGGCAAAGGCCGCGTATTTTTCTGTATCCTGGGGCACAATCCGACTTTGTTCACTACGCCGAAACTGGCGCAGTTTTTCCTCGCCGGAATCCAGTTTATGCTGGGTGACCTGAAGGCCGATACCACCCCCAGCGCCAAACTTTCCGCAGCAAAGGCATCAGGAGAATATCCAAACGTGCGGCACTGATCGCTATAAGTGGGGTGAATTGCCGAAGAAAAGATCAACGGCTTTTGCGTTCGACAAGCCAGTGCTATTCAAAGCTATGATAGCGTTTTCACAATTACTGTGTCCTGGTGAGAGTTGGCTGTGTGCAGGCGTTCTTTGATGGAACGCCTGCGTGGAGTGAGGCTCGTTGGGATACACCAATTGTGAAAAAGCTATTGGAGAACATATGAGGAGTGAATTAATGACTTCTGTCTCGGGCGCTTCCTCCGGTGCGGATAAGGACGAAAGAACGGCTTCCATCGCGCTCCTCAGGCAGATGCTTCTCATCAGGGAATTAGAACAGCGATCGCTTACCCTGAGCGCGACAGTGCCGCCGGGAGTGGTCGGCTCGGCGCATTTTTGCGCCGGACAGGAAGCGGTTCCGGTTGGAACACTAGCGGCTCTAGGCGACGCCGACCAGGTGGTTGCGACCTACCGAGGACATGGATGGGCGCTGGCCTCGGGCTTATCTTTGGTCGAGATATTCGGAGAAATTTGCCATCGCAGCATTGGAGTCAACGGGGGCCGCGGCGGTTCCGCGTATATGATGGCGCCCGAACGGCGCTTCGTCGGTGAAAATTCGATCGTTGGCGCGGGTGTTCCAATCGCTTGTGGCGTGGCGATGTTTAATGTAGCTTCCCAAAATGGCAACGTGGTTGCCGTTTCTGTTGGAGACGGGGCATTTAACCAGGGTTCTACTCATGAAGGACTGGCGTTTGCCGCAGCCCGTAAACTGCCTCTTCTTATTGTCTGTGAGAACAATGGCTGGTCAGAATTGACGCCGAGTTCCCTCACTTTCAAAGTGGACCGGATCGCTCAAAGAGCCAGCGGCTATGGAATCCAGGGTGTTACGATTGACGGCGCCGATCCGCTCGTCGTCCGCGAGACCATAGTGCAAGCGGCGAAGCGGGCACGAGAAGGCGGAGGGCCGGTATTGATCGAGTGCCGCGTGCCCCGATTGTGGGGGCATTACAACCGCGATATTGAGCACTACCGGCCCAAAGAAGATCGCGACCGGGCGCGTGCCACTGACCCAATCACTATTTTTTCCAATAAGCTGCTCGCCGCCGGGTTTCTGAGCAGCGATTCCTTTCGTGAACTAGAGGCGAGTGTCGTCTCAGAGATGGAGGAGGTCCAAGCGATCGTCCTGAATTCACCGCCGCCGGATGCGGCAACTGCCCAGCGTCATGTTTGGGCGGAGTCCGGCATTGAGATAGACTCCCGTAACTCCGGTGAAGCTGGTTCAGGTGAAATCGGAGAGACCAAGACGGTTAGTTACATCCAGGCGGTAAACGAGGCACTCTCCCGCGAATTGGCCACCCGGCCCGAAGTGCTTGTGTATGGTGAAGATGTGGGGCAGGCCGGAGGCATTTTCGGAGCCTCACGGGCATTGCAAAAAAACTTTGGGGCGGATAGGGTCTTCGACACGCCGATTTCAGAGAGTGCAATTCTTGGCTCGGCGGTAGGCGCGGCTGTGATGGGAATGAAACCAATCGTAGAGATTATGTGGGCCGACTTCATGTTGGTTGCGCTGGATCAGATCATCAATCAGGCTGCGAACGTCCGCTATATCACCGGCGGCAGATCGGGCGCACCCATCGTGGTTCGCACCCAACAGGGTGTAACTCCAGGATCCTGCGCCCAGCATTCTCAAAGTCTCGAAGCTCTTGTTGCCCATATTCCAGGACTGAGAATCGCCGTTCCAGCGACCGCGCAGGACGCCTATAGTATTTTGCGCGCTGCGGTCGCGGCATCCGATCCGTGCGTCATATTTGAATCCAGGGCGCTTTATCAGACAACCGGCCCTGTCAATTTTTCGAATAAGATCGAGCCCATCGGCAAGTCCCGCCTGCATAAGCCGGGCCGGGACGCAATGATTGTTACCTGGGGAACTATGCTGAAGATTGCCTTAGAGGCTGCGGAGAAGCTCGCGGAAGAGGGCCTGGAAGTGGGCGTACTTGATCTTCGCTGGCTTTGTCCCTTGGATGACGATGGCTTGCGAGCTGCTGTCAAGAGCGCCTCGGGGCGGGCCATCCTATTGCATGAAGCGAATCGGACAGGCGGGTTCGGCGCAGAAGTTTTCGCGCGGCTGCACGAGTTTTTCGGTCGCGAGCTCGCTCTAAACGTGACTCGCATTGCAACTCCCGATGTGAAGATACCCGCCGCACCGGTTCTACAGCAGGCGCTCCTTCCCACGACCACGCGAGTTATCGAGGAGGTCCGGCAATTACTGGCTGTGAAGTGACAAACATACATGCTGGCCACGACAAGAGATTATTTGGAGCATTGCTCCTATTATGTGTCCTTTCCAAGATCTTCTATGTGCGGCTTCTCTTGGCACAAAGCTGCGTATACAGGCGAATTCCGGTCTACACCTATAGGAGAACTGTTCTATGGAATTTCTTGTGCATATGGTGGTCGCCCGCATTGAGGGCGGCAGTGAAGCGGAAGAGCAATTGCGAGAACAAGAAGCGGCTCGTGGCCGTGAGTTAGCGAATAACGGGATTCTGCTCCGCTTATGGCGCGTGCCGGGACGGCGGGAGAACTGGGGCCTATGGAAGGCCGACGATTGCGACCAACTTCACAACGCACTCACCTCACTACCGCTCTTCCCCTATCTGACGATTACCGTACATTCACTCTGCTCGCATCCCAACGACCCGATAGAGCGGGCAGCGCAGGGTAAGATATCACGCTGCAATGCGGTTGAACCTTGATAAGCCCAAGCGGGACCATGCTCCGCTTGAGAAAGAAACGGCTCGATGGCGCGTATAGACCAATTGTTTCGATTAGATGGCAAGATAGCCCTGGTTACAGGCGGCTATGGGGGTATTGGTGAAGCCGTTTGCCGGGGCCTGGTAAGCATGGGAGCCAAGATCGGCATCGCCGGCCATAACGGGGCACGTGCTGCTGCATGCGTCGAAGCCCTCAAATCCGAGGGCTACGACGCATGGTCTACTTCGTTTGAAGCGGTCTCCGTCTCCGACACGCGGCGGATGGTGGATGAAACCGCCGCCCATTTTGGACGCTTGGATATTCTGGTGAACTGCATTGGCCTCAACCGGGAAGAGAAGGCCGAAGAGGTTACCGAGGAGATGTTCGATTATGTCTGCGACGTAAACCTCAAGAGCGCCATGTTTCAGGCGCAGGCAGTTGCCCGTCACATGATCGAGCAGGGGACGGGCGGCAAACAGGTCCACCTGGGATCGGTGCGCTCACTTCTGGCGCTGCGTGGCCGGGGTTATGCAGCTTACTGCGCAGCCAAGGGCGGATTGATTACTCTGTGCAGGCAACTATCAGCGGAGTGGGCTCCGAACGGAATCAACGTAAATGTTGTAGCCCCGACATTTATCCGGACCGCGCAGGTGAGCAAGATGTTATCCGACCCAGCCTTCCACGCCGGTCTTGTTGCTCGAATCCCGCTAGGCCGGATCGGCGAGCCGGAGGAAGTTATGAGCGCGGTTCTGTTCCTGGTATCGCCGGCTTCTAATTTTATTACCGGACAGACGCTCTACCTGGATGGCGGACTAACCGTAACACAGTAAGAAAATGCGAGCATTTCAGCCAAAGGAATCTCTTTCATGGCGCAAACGCTTATCAAGCCGATGTAGTAGAAATCTCGCTGGTTCCATTGAAGCCATATGAAGGGTTTCAGGCGTGAGGATCTCTGAAGGAGCGAAGTTAGCAGGCCCTAGTACTCTTACTGAAAACAAAGACGGTCCTCTTGATTTTGTGGTTTCCCACATCTGACGCAAACAGCGCGTCAGATATGGGGCACCCAACGAAGCGGAGTAGAAAAACACATAATGCAAATCTCAAGAATACAAATCGCCGAGTGTCCGATATCCCTTCCGCAAGTGTTACGGCTGGGGCCAGTCGAGATCCGTACTAGAGATTATGTCCTTATAAGGATCGAAACCAATGCCGGAATTATGGGAGAGGCCATTGGATATCCTCGTGGGACACCTCTGTTTGAGACACTTACTAACATGGCACGGCGGATTCTAGGAGCAGACGCGCAAATGCGGCGGCGAGTTATGTTCGAGCTGGAGCAATCAAATATTCCGGGTCGCGCTGCCCTGACACGAGCTCTCAGTTTAATTGATATTGCGCTTTGGGATATAACATGCAAACGGGCAGCGCAGCCTCTGTTTCAGATGTTGGGCGGCCTGCGGAAAGCTGCCGAGGCAACGATAGTAGCGGGCTATTACATGGATCGCCGTTCGATCTCTGAAGTTGTCGACGAAGTCAGTCTGCTTGAAAGCGCTGGTTGCCGTCGAGTGAAGATCATGCTCCGAGGCGACGACCCAGTCTTCGACCAAAAGTATGTCTCGGCTGTAACCGGTAAGATGCCGGGGCGCGTCGCGGCAGACGCCCATTGGAGCTGGAGCACGTTAACGGAAGCCAAAAGAAGCTGCCGCCCTCTTGATGGTTTTGGATTGAGTTTTCTCGAAGATCCTTTTGCCGCCTCAGACTGGCGGCTCACTCATCAACTGGCAGGCGATCTGATCACGCCTATTGCGGCCGGCGAGGACGTTTTCGGGAGCCGCTCCATTTCCGACCTGGCGCGCGGAATCGACGTTTTACGTGTAGACGCCACCACTTGCGGCGGACTTACCGGCGCGATCGAAGCAATTAACATTGCCGCGGCGGCTGGAAAGACGGTGTTACCGCACGTCTTTCCGCCGCTCCACGTTCACCTGGCTTGCGCCTTCTCCAACGTAGAGGGAGTCGAGGTGATACCGGAAGATTCCGGCGCGGATCCTCTGCATCAGCTGTTGAGGAATGCTCCTGTTCTCAAAGATGGCGAAATGAGCCCCGTTGAAGAGCCGGGAGTGGGAATCTCGATCAACTGGGAAGCAGCAGAACGGCTGGCGCGACGCAATATTGTCATCGCGCCGGAGAAGTGAGTACCTTCCGGAGACCGCACGCCGCACGATTCCGCGGGAACTCCCAACACGTAACAGGAGGACAATTTGTCATCGACATCCAATAATCTGCCTTCAAATGGGCTGCCCGGTCTTCGCGGTACGGAGCATATCGGTTTTACGGTACCGGACTTAGAACAGGCCACCTCATTCTTTGTCGACGTAATCGGCTGTGAATATATGTTTGAGCTTGGTCCCTTTGTGGCCGAGGATGACTGGATGGCGACCCATCTCAACGTGCATCCTCGAACCGTAATGCGTAAGCTGCGCTTTTTCCGGTGTAAGTACGGGCCTAACTTTGAGATTTTTCAATACGAGGCGCCCGATCAAAACTTGCTTCAACCAAAAAACAGTGACATAGGCGGTCATCATCTTGCCTTCTATGTCGACGACTTTAAGGCGGCAGCTGATTATCTTGCGAGGAAAGGAGTCCGGCTCATGGGGGAGCCGACGGTTAGAACGTCGGGACCAAACGCGGGGCAGACCTGGATCTACTTTCTTTCTCCTTGGGGTATGCAGTTTGAATTGGTCAGCTTTCCTCACGGTAAAGGATACGAGAAAGACACCACGTCACGCTTGTGGCATCCGGCGAATCCCGCCTCCTGATGTACTGGCTTCAAAATTGAAAGTAGATGAAGTCGCGGTGACCGAAAAACCCGAAGAAGGCAATACTGTAAATGCAGGCGTTGTAGCAGAGCGCGCGGAATGCGGGTAACCTCCACAATCTGGGCGATTGGGAGGGGTGGGCGATCCACCATTCCACCACCGTCATAACAAAAAGAAACAACGCCAGGAACGGCGCAGTCGCGCGAGTAAAACCGCCGACCTTCAGCAGAAATGGATCGAGACGTCCCAGAGGAAGCAGATGGGTCAGGACGAACCACGCATCGCCGATGGTGCTTGCGCGGAAGAAAGCCCAGGCCAGCGTGACCACAGTGAAAGTCAGAAGAATCTTCGAGGCGCTCAGCAGCTTGGGAAAACGCTCCACGCGCAGCGCCTTCCCCAAACGGCTGGTGTAGGGACTCGCGGTCTGGGAGACGATCAAGAACAGTCCATGCACGAATCCCCATGCTACAAACGTCCAATTGGCCCCATGCCAGAGACCGCTGATCACGAACGTGGCCATCAGATTGAACCAATGCCGGGGAGTGCTCACGCGGTTTCCTCCCAGAGGGATATAGACGTAATCCCGAAACCAGGTTGAGAGGGAGATGTGCCAGCGTCTCCAAAATTCACCCACGGAGCGGCTGAAATAGGGTTGGCGGAAATTAACCACCAACTCATAGCCCATCATCCTCGCCAAGCCGAGAGCCATATCCGTGTAGCCGGAGAAATCGCAATAAATCTGGATGGAAAACAGCGTCGTAGCCAAAAGGAGCGCGGCGCCGTCATACTGCCTGGGCGACGAATAGACCAGCTTTACAAACTCCGAGACATTGTCGGCAATCACGATCTTCTTGAACAAGCCCCACATGGCCTGAGTCAGTCCTGAACGAAATCCTAGCGAGGTGATCCGGGGCTCGCGATGAAATTGAGGCAGGAGCTGGCTGGGCCTTTCGATCGGTCCCGCGACCATCTGGGGAAAGAAGGCGACATAGAGCGCATACTCCAGCAGCCTTTTTTCCGCCGGAACCTTTCGCTTGTAGACCTCAATGGTGTAGCTCATGGCCTGGAAGGTATGGAAAGAAAGGCCGACCGGCAAAATAATCGAGAGCAACGGCGGATCGTATCTCAGCCCGAACAGATGCCCTGCTCCATAAACCGACCCAAGCAGAAAATTGAAGTACTTGAAAAATGCCAGCAAGCCGATGTTGCAGACCAGGCTTAGACCAAGAAAGATTCGGCGGCGGTGCGGCTCCTCGGTCTTTTCAATTTGCAGCCCCGCGATATAGTCGATGAGGGTAATGGCCCAGATAACAAAGATGTACCTGGTGCTCCAACACATGTAGAAGTAGTAGCTGGCGATCAGCAGAATGACTTTTCGCGTGGTCCCCCGGGTCGCCAGAACCAGCAGCCAGACGAGAATAAAGAAGAACAGGAACTGGAAGCTATTGAAGAGCACGTTCTTGTCCTTCATTGAGCTGGGGATTGAGCTGGTCCTTCACCAACTGAAAGAGCGCCCCGGTATAGACACGAGCTCCCGCTGTATTCAGGTGCGTCTGATCGGAAAAGAGGCGGTTGGGATAGAGAAAATAGTCGGGCCCCAGAACCTTGCACGATGTAGCGCTCCGGGCGGAAGCGGCGAAGCTTTCGTCCAATGGAGGCGGCGGCGCGGCTTCTCCGATACGCAGGTAATACGGCACGTAGTAGCAGCGGATGTGATATTGCTGGACTAAATTCTTCAGTTCCCTGCTTTGTATATCCCGGGCCGGCGCGTCGCGGAGAGCCACTTTTCCAGGATCATCCGAGGCCAGATGGAAATTGTCCGGAATACGGCCTCCGGGAAACCGGCTCTGCTCGGTGATCAGGTAATAGCCGTGATCGGCGATGACCTGACTGGCGGCGTTTTGTGATTCCCTGTAAAAGCTCACCACACCGCCGTGGCTTCTGGCGGACATCAGAAAGCTGGTGAAATCCCTTAACCAGAAGCGAAAGGGAAATAATTCCTCTATTACCTCATGGTCGTTCTGGACCAGATGGAAGAGATCGCGCTTGGGCGGATCCTGATCCCACGGGAGGGTCAGCAGAAGAACATTTGGGGCTTGGCCCCGCTCGCATAAGATCTTAAGCTCCGGCAGAAACTCATCCGAGCCGGGAAATCCGGAATTGAAGGAATCCACTTTCAAATTTTCGGCTGCGGCCATGCGGTCAAACAGCATTGGCAGAAAACCGGCAAGAATTTTGCTGTTGCCGAAAATCAGTATCCGCTGCACGTTCGGATTGGAAGAAAAGATCGTCCCTGTGCGCTCCAATCGCAACTTGGCCGTGAAGACGATATCGGATCCGTTTTTCAGGAAGGGGAGGCCTCGTTCCAAGGCATAAAAAGAGCACCAGAACGCGACAAAGAAGGCCAGCGTCCAAATCGCGGCGGACGTTCGCCGTTCCTCTACTGGAAGATCCGGCGCTGGAACTTCGGTAACCTGCTTAGGAGGAGTTTCGAGTTCCAAAAGAGCCTCGAGACAGCAAACCGCGTTCAAAATGAGAGGATCGTCTGCCGCCCATTCCTACGCCCTAAGGGTAACAGCCGGAAGGCCCCCGGAGAAATGCTCTATCCGCCTCCAGTAAACAGCATCACCAGCGACAGCCCGCTGACAATGATCGCCGTCAGCCATGCTGCGGCATTGAACCAGCGGGAGTTTACATAATCGCCCATCAGGTCCTTCCGGTTGATAAGCAGCAGCATAAAAACGATCACCAGGGGCAGCAGCACTCCATTCAGCACCTGGGAAAGGATCACCATCCTGATGAGTTTTCCATTGGGAATCAAAATGACCGCCCCGGCCCCGCCCGCAATGAGCAGTCCGTAGAGCCAATAGAAGAACGGCGCCTCTTTGAAGCTTCGGTCTACACCGGACTCCAAACCAAGTCCCTCGCAAACCGTGTATGCAGTCGATAACGGCAGGATGGAAGCCGCGAACAATGAAGCATTGAACAGGCCCGCCGCGAAGAGAAGAAAGGCATACTGTCCGGCGAGAGGTTTCATCGCTTCGGCAGCATCGGCGGCTTCCTGAATCGGTCCCATTCCATGGGCAAAAAGCGTCGCCGCGCACGCCACCACAATGAACCAAGCCACGATATTGGTAAAGAAGGAGCCTACGATCACATCCAGCCGCGAAGCCTTGTAGCTCTTCACGTTAACGCCCTTTTCAACAATCGAGGACTGCAGGTAGAACTGCATCCAAGGAGAGATGGTGGTGCCGATAACCCCAACCGTCATGTAAATGTAGGTTTTATCGTGCCAAGCAGGAGACTTGGGCAGTCGCACGGTCGCCAGCAGCGCATCGTGCCAGCTTGGACCGGCAAGAACTCCGGTCGCGATGTATGCGATATAGAAGACCGATGCCGCCAGAAAAACCTTCTCGACGCTCTTATAATCTCCCTTCACTACCAGCAGCCAAACCAACACGGCGCATACCGGCACTGAGAAAAACTTGCTCAAGTGAAAGAGCTGCATACTGCCGGCGATACCGGCAAACTCGGCCATGACATTGCCAAAGTTCACGACCACCAGCAGCGCCATAATTACGAACGTGACGCGCAACCCGAATTCCTCTCTGATCAGATCACTCAGGCCCTTGCCCGTGACCGCTCCCATTCGCGCGCACATTTCCTGCACTACGAGCACGGCAATCGTAACGGGAATCATGGTCCACAGCAGCGAATACCCGAACTGCGCTCCGGCGTTGGAGTAGGTCAAAATGCCGCCCGCATCGTTATCCACGTTGGCGGTGATGAACCCCGGACCGAGCACAGCGAGGAACAGCAGTATGCGGGTTTTCCAGCTTCTTAGCATGGGTCGCGGCCAGTATTTCAATATTTCGATGTTCGAGCGAAAGGGAGCGCAAAGAGCCTGACCTGACGTGGCCGGAGGCAGCACTTGCTTTCAAGAACTTATCAGAACCCAGGGGGCGCACCACTGCAGATAAAAAATTTGGTGGAGATTTGCGGCCTCCCACCCTTACGCGCGGAACAGCGCCGGGTGAAGGATGGGGCGCCCTATTGCCGTTCTCTGAGGAAGGCAATTACGTGGTCAGCCTGAATCACTCCCACCAGCCGGTTCGCGCTGTTTACCACCGGTAATGCATGCAGGTTGTACTTATCAAAAAGCTCCGCTACCTCGTTCTGATGCGCTTCGGCCGGACAAGAGAGAACGCGAGGCTCAGCTAGGACGACGATTCGTGTTTCGGGCAGCGATACGACCAGACGCGCCACCGGAACGGCCCCTCGCAGCGTATCGTCCTCGCCCGTGAGATAAACCTCGGTTACGTTCTCCAGATCGCCATCGTAATCGCGCAGTGCCCGGACGGCGTCTCCAACCGTCGCCGAAGCGCTCACCTTTACATAATCAGTGGTCATCTTGCCGGCGGCCGAATCCTCGCGAAATTCGAGCAACTCCTCCACTTCGTGACGCTCCGCCGGCTGCATCTCTTCCAGGATCGCCTCGGAACGTTCGTCGGGAAGTTCGGCCAGCAGATCGGCAGCCGCGCCCGGATCCATTTCCTCCACAATGTCCGCTACCCGGCCTGAATCAAGCGATTCCAGAAGCGATTTTTGTAACCGGGGCTCAACCTCCTCAAGCGCGTCGGCAGCTATTTCCTCATCCAGCGAGACAAAGACGGCATCGCGCTCAGCCGGAGCCAACTCCTCGAGGATCTCGGCTATGTCGGCGGGGTGCATTTCCGACAGCCGGGCATGCTCGATCTTCAGCTTGACCCGCCGCGCCGGATCAACCTCAATCACATCGACAAACTCCCAGGGAATCACCGCTGGAGTGAAGCGCCTGGTGAAGCTTTCCAAGGAACTCCTGGGCACAAGGCCTTTCAACAACCTGCGGACCGCGCCGCGCAAGCCGACTTCCACCTCCGCCACATGCAGCCGCGCTCCGCTATCGTCGGGAAACCAGCGCAAATCAACATCATTGACGCGCACTACCTTACGGCCGTGTACGTCGATGATCTGGCGGTCCATCAGGTCCTGCTGCAAGAATAGAAAATTCTCGTCCCCACGCAGAGATTGCAGAACGGCCCCGTCGCGCAACTCCAGTGTTCCGGCAGGTGTCTGCCGCACGTCTTCGACGGCCACCATCTTTGCGCCATCGCGCGTCCCCAGTACCATCCCGGACACGCTTCCCGCCGAATCTCCGGTGAAAACCGCAATATCCTTGAGCCGGCCGCGCACCCCGCCCTGCCGGTCGGTGACCGGGGTGCCTATCAGCAAGGCAAGGCTGGCTTGGATGTGAGGTTTGGCGCGCATTGGCAACTTGTCCGTCGGTTGCAGTCTATACCGTTCTCTTCTTCGACCGCGTCTTATCCCGGGTGGTTGCCGCGCCAGTTTCAGCCTGGCGCATTTGACACAGGGGCGGGAGGCGAAGCAAACTTTTCCACACAGGTATCACTCCCCTTCGCAAAGGCTCCAATGCGTCAGAACGAGGATGGCCAATTGGCGGGATCACAGGTAAGCCGGATCACTTATACGCTCGACTCGTCCTTGGAGAGCGTCAATCGCCTGGAACAGGCAGCGGAAGAAATAGCAAAAAAGGCAGGGGTAGATGAGGATGGAATCTTCCGGGTTTCCATGGCGGTCCGCGAGGCGGCTGTGAATGCGGTCCTCCATGGGAACTGCTACGACCCGGAAAAGCGCGTGACGGCGTCCTTCGAAGCCACCGGAGACGACCTCATCATCCGCATCTCCGATCAGGGAAAGGGACTTGATCCGGACACGTTACCCGACCCGCTCGCTCCGGAAAACCTGCTCCGCGGCTCCGGTCGTGGTATCTTTTTGATTCGATCTTTTATGGATGAAGTAAGGTTTCGTCAACTGCATCCAGGCACTGAACTTACCCTCGTCAAACATTTGGGAACCGCAAGCACCGGCAAATAAGGAGGCTCTACGTGAGTATGAAAGTCAGCACCCGTCAAGTCGACGGGGTCACTATTTTGGATCTCAGCGGCCGTATTACGTTAGGTGAAGGCAGTGTGCAGTTGCGAGATGCCGTCCGCGATCTCCTTTCCAAAGGTTCTAAGAAAATTTTGCTTAACCTGGGAGACGTGAACTATATCGACAGCTCGGGTATTGGCGAGCTGGTGAGCGCCTACACTACTGTCCGCAACCAGGGCGGGGACCTTAAGCTGCTCAACCTGACCAAGAAGGTGCACGACCTTCTACAAATCACCAAGCTCTACACCGTCTTTGACATTAAGGACGATGAAGCCAGCGGTATAGCCGCATTCGATCGCCCTTAAAGCGTCTCGTTGTACGCGAAGATCGAGCAAACCCCGCCAACGCAGCTTTTCCCTTAAAGAAAGGCTGCGTAGAACCATTTCCAGATTTCAATTCTGCTGCGACTCTTGGCAGGCTGCAGGCGGTCTGCTCGAGGTTGATGGAATCGGCCTTTGGAGGGATCCCGCAGGGATGACACGAGAATAGCCCAGCGCGAAGGATAGAGGTCCAAATGGGAAAGAGTCCGCAGGGACGGCTGAATCATTGCTCAACTCCATGATTTCAGTCGTCCCTGCGGGCCTGATCTTCTGTTTCTGATGAGAACCCAGCACTGGCGTGCTGGGCTATTCTCGTGCCGTCCCAGCGGGACTCTTTCCCGAACCTGAAAACTCCGGGGCACGGTTAAAATAACCATCTCCTCCGAAATACACTCTGTACAGCTCTTCATGCCCTAGAACTTCACCGAGGGAACGTTTTTTGCCGCGGCGCTCGCCTCAAAATAAGCGTCGTTGCGATGGAAACCGGCCATCCCGGCCCAAATACTATTGGGAAACTGGCCGATAAACGTGTTGTAGTCCTGGATGTTGCGGTTATAGCGCATCCGAGCGACAGCTATTCTATTCTCCGTTCCTGCCAGCTCATCCTGCAGGCTTTGGAAATTCGCGTTCGACTTCAATTCCGGATAATTCTCCGAAATCGCCAGAAGCCGTCCGAGAGCTGAGTCCAGTTGCCCGTTGGCCTGAATTGTGGCTTTAGGATCTCCATGCGCATTGAGCAATCCTGCCCGCGCGTTGGCTATGTCCCCGAAAACCGTTGTCTCTTGCTTGGCGTAGCCCTTCACGGTTTCGACCAGATTGGGGATAAGATCCGCGCGGCGCTGCATCTGATTGTTGACTTCGCTCCAGGAACTGTCGACCGCCTCCCGTTTAGCGACCATCTGATTCTTCGCGCTTACATAGCTGCCGAAGATCAGCAGCACGGCAAAAAATATGACCACTACTATCCCAAGTACAATCCAAAGTCCTCGCCTCATCTGAACGTTCTCCTCCTAGTAGTTGCAGCCGTTACCAGAGCCTTACCAACTGCCGGAAGCTCCTCCACCGCCGGAACTCCCACCGCCAAAGCCGCCGAATCCTCCATCGCCGCCACCGCCCCCCCAATCCCCGCCGCCGCGACCGCCTCCACCGCCCCAACCGCCGCCCAGGAACGTGCCGATCAGGAATCCAAGCAATCCCGAACCGCCCAGGCGGCTGAGAATAAAAATAACCAGAAAGAATAGGCCCGCGAGAATGAGCAACTGACCTCCCGTGAGCCTGTGCGCTTGCGGTGGAGGCGGCCCGCGGGGGGCCGATGCGGTGAGCTTCACGCCGGCATCCGCCGCGATCGTCTGGGCAATCTGATTTACGGCCGTGGTCACCGCCTGGTTGTAATCCGCTTGGCGAAGGTAGGGGATCATCGACCTGCCGATATTGCCGGTCTTGCCATCCGGCAATATGCCCTCCAGTCCGTACCCGGTCTCAATGCGGTACTTGCGATCATTGGTCGCCAGAACCAGAATCACGCCGCGATCAGTACCCTTAGTCCCTACCTTCCACTTCTCTTCAAGCGCTGTGGTGAAGTTCTCGATGGGTTCGCCGTCAAGGGTTTTAATGGTCACGACAGCGATCTGCGCGTGCGCCTGACGATCAACTTGGGTGCAGAGGGCGTTGAGCGCCTGCTCGGTCCCGGGAGAAAGAACGCCGGCGAAGTCGTTCACATAATTTGAAGGCGCGGGCAGATCCTGTACCCGCTCGGCGAGCAGCACGGACGAGGTAACCAGAAGCAAAGCCGCGACATAGAAACGTCCACGCATCACACAATTGTACCCACGGAGGAAAATAGCAGCGTCAACGCTGCCGCACTACGCCAATGTACACTGGCTGAAATTCGTTCAAAGAATTCATTTGGAAATTCGACCGAGAATCTGTCTGGGAATTCATGATGCAACCGAGCCGATACCTTCTGGAGTGCATCCATTTGAGCCGGAGGTTGGCTGACGATTCGAGCAGGCTTCTCTTGGACGACATCAGCTTCGGTCTCGAGCGCAGCGAGGTCTTGGCGGTGGTCGGCGCCAGCGGCGCCGGCAAGAGCAGTCTTCTCCGCCTTCTGAACCGGCTGGACGAGCCGACCGCAGGTCAGGTCCTCCTCGACGGACAGGACTATCGCGAATTGTCACCCCGGCAGCTTCGCCGCCGCGTGGGCACAGTCATGCAGCGGGCTTTCTTGTTTCCCGGGACCGTGGCGGAAAACATTGGTTATGGCCCCAAACAGGCCGGCCTCGAAATCTCCGCCCGCGCGATCGACGATCTCCTTTCCCAAGTAGGCCTCGAAAGCTATGCAGCGCGCAACGTGGCAACCCTCTCCGGAGGAGAAGCGCAGCGGATAGCAATTTTAAGAGCTCTTGCCAACGACCCGGAACTTCTCCTGCTCGATGAGCCTACCTCGTCTCTCGATGAAACGGCGAAGCTTGCTGTGGAAAGCGTTCTCAAGTCCGTGGTCGAGCGTCGCAGGCTGGCTTGCATCTGGGTGACCCACGACCAGGATCAGGCAAGGCGGCTGGCGGGAAATGCACTCACCCTGGAGAGTGGCCGGGTTCTCTCGCTCGGGAAGCTCCAGAATCCGCCTCCAACGCTCGCTTCCAACGATCGCCTCGAACGCGGGGATGGCCTCCAAAAAGGATCGGTTGAATGATTAGCAGACTCTTTCACTCCCAACTTTCGCAAGGATTAGCTGAATGCATCCTTGCCGCTGTGATCGCCTTGCTGGTCATGCTCCTGGCTCGCCGGCGCGGTGTGGATATGTTGAGGGAGCTGCCCACTGCGCAACTTCGCGGACTCGCTCAGATCGTGGCCGTGGGACTGATCCTGGCCTATCTGCTGCATGGGCCGCGATGGATCGCTGTACTGGTGTTGGCTATGATGATGCTCGCCGCGGCCGGTATTGTCCGCCGGCGAGCCCGCTCTATCCCACAGGCGTTCACCCTGGCTCTGCTATCGATTGCAGTAGGCGCCGGAACTGTCCTGGCAGTGATGATGGCGACAGGAGTGATCCCCGTCCAGGTCGCCATTCTGATCCCGGTGGGCAGCATGGTCATCGCGCAGACGATGAATATGCAGTCCATCTTTT
Source organism: uncultured Acidobacteriaceae bacterium (assembly GCA_963803615.1). Lineage (GTDB taxonomy): Bacteria > Acidobacteriota > Terriglobia > Terriglobales > Acidobacteriaceae > PALSA-350. The sequence goes on along the minus strand of CAWDNI010000060.1, from coordinate 149,315 downwards.
TGGACAGGCTTCGAGGCGAGATCCTGACCCATGTGGGAGAAGTGGAGTCGGCATTGTCGCTGGGAGCTAATCCGCAGACAGCGGTATTGCCATACGTTCGCGCAGCTTTTCATGCCAGCCTGATCCCGTCGGTGGACAATATCCGCTCTTTAGGCATTGTCTGGATTCCCGGCCTCATGGCCGGAATGGTGCTCAGCGGCTCCTCACCGATCTATGCTGCGCTCTATCAATTCGTGGTGCTCTCCATCATCTTCTCGGCGGCGGCGCTGACCTGCTTTACCGCGAGCTATCTGGTCGTAGGCAGGATCTTTACTCCGCACGAGCAGTTGCTGCTTCGTTTGGAACCATGATCCCGATTGAGCTGTCTCGCAGCCCGGAGCGCATGGAGATATGCTGAAGAGATGCCTGAGACCATCCTTCAACCACCTGTTGCCCGCCGTCAGCAAACCGGAACTACCCTCTTCGGACGATCTCTGGCGGACGACTATGCATGGCTTCGCGAAAAGACCAACCAGGAGACCATCGCCTATCTCGAACAGGAGAACGCCTATACCCAAGCCGTAATGAAGCCGACTGAGGCCTTACAGGCCAAGCTTTATGCCGAGATGGTGAGCCACATCAAAGAAACCGACGTTTCCGTTCCCTTCAGAGAGCATGATTATTTCTATTACTCGCGGACGGAGCAATCAGCGCAATATCCCATCTATTGCCGCAAACATGGCTCGCTCGAAAATCCGGAAGAGGTGATTCTGGACGTCAATCATCTCGCCCAGGGCCAGGAGTTTATGTCCGTGGGCGCGATGACTGTCTCAGAGGACGGAAACCTGCTCGCCTACACTACCGACAACACGGGATTTCGTCAGTACACGCTGCACATCAAGAATTTACGCACCGGCCAAGTACTCGAGGATCGAGCGGAGCGTGTCGGATCGGTTGCATGGACGAGCGGCAATCAAATCCTGTTTTATTCCGTGGAGGATGAGACTACCAAGCGGCAGTTCCAGATATACCGGCACTTGATAGGAAGCAGCCGGCAGGACGATGTCCTCGTATACGAAGAAACAGACGAACGCTTCAACACCGGGGTGGGGCGCACGCGCGATCGCAAGTACCTCCTCATCGAGAGCGCCAGTCACACTATGAGCGAGGAACGCTTCCTGGCCACCGGCGATCCTTACGGGCAGTGGAGGCTGATCGAGCCGCGCAGGGAAAACATTGAATACTACGCAGACCATCGAGACGGGCTCTTCTATATACGGGTGAACGATACTGCCAGGACCTTTCGCCTGGTCACAGCTCCGGCCGCGAGCCCGGGCCGCGCAAACTGGCGCGAATTGATTCCACATCGCGACGATGTGATGCTGGAGGAATTCGATCTGTTCCAGTCCTTCGCGGTGGCGGTAGAACGCTTCCAGGGTTTGCCTCGCATGCGGGTCATGCACTTCGACCGGGAAGAATCTTTTGGCGCAAAAGCTCTGGAGATTGAGTTTCCTGAGCCCGCATATAGCGCGCACCCTCACGTCAATCGTGAATTCGTGACAGACAGGTTCCGTTATGGGTATCAGTCGCTGGTTTCACCCAGCTCGGTCTACGAATTCGATATCACGACGGGTAAATCAACGCTGCTCAAGGAACTGGAGATACCCGGGGGATTCGATCGCGCGCGCTATCGTTCCGAGCGGGTCTTCGCAACCGCGCAAGACGGGGTAAAGATCCCTGTTTCCCTCGTCTACCGCTCCGAGCTGAAGGGCCAAAGCACCAATCCGTTGCACATCTACGGCTACGGATCATACGGATATCCGCTGCCTATCGGCTTCAGCTCCAACCGGCTGAGCCTGCTTGACCGCGGTTTTGTGCTCGCGTTCGCGCACATTCGCGGAGGCGGCGATATGGGCAAACCCTGGCATGATGAAGGGCGCTTGCTCAAGAAGATGAACACCTTCACCGATTTCGTTGCGGTCACCGAGTTTCTCACGGCTAACGGCTATGGCGATCCCAAGCGGGTGGCTATTGAAGGCGGGAGCGCCGGCGGATTGCTGATGGGAGCGGTCGTCAACATGCGCCCGGCGCTTTTCCGCGCTGTGGTCTCCCATGTTCCTTTCGTCGACGTGATGAACACCATGCTCGACGCCGGCCTGCCGTTGACCGTTGCGGAGTATGAGGAATGGGGCGATCCGAATCAACGGGAATATTTCGATTACATGCTGGCATACTCTCCGTACGACAACCTGAAGCGGAGGGAGTATCCGGCGATGCTGGTGAAGACCTCGCTCAATGACAGTCAGGTGATGTATTGGGAGCCGGCAAAATATGTCGCCAAATTGCGCACACTTAATACCGGGCCTCGACTTCTGCTGCTCCATACCAACATGAGCGCAGGGCACGGCGGCGCTTCCGGACGTTACGACTATCTGAAAGAAATAGCCTTTGATTATGCGTTCCTGCTGCGCGAACTGGAGGTTGAAACGTAGTTAGTGGTGTGGATCTCCCAGTCAGCCCCTGACAACAATTTGCAGTGACCCATTTTACGCACGAACAACGCCGTGCGTAGAATGGGGCACCTAAGGGCATCTTGGGAAACTGCAGCTCTACCGGCGGTCGTGGCCTTCGCCGCCTCCGTTGCCCTGGGGATGAGATTGGTTTTGCCGAGGCTGCTGGTAATTCTGATGACCGCCACCGTTGTTGTTTGCCGGATGGCCCTGATTGGCTGCCGGATGATAGGTGGCCGCCGCGGGCCGGTTATTGAAGTTTTGCTGCCGGTTGTTAAAAGATGCCGGCCGGCTCATTGCAGGTGTGCCCGGCCTTCCTCGATTGACTGAGGCGAAGTTGTTCCGGTTAAAGCTGGCCGTGTGCTCATGCGACATCTGCTCCGAGGTGGCGCCAAAATGCTGCTCCCGCTGCGCATTCATCTCCTCCCGGCCGGCCCGGGCATTGATTCCTCCAGGTCCGTTGAAGCTGGTCCGGTTCACCGTGGTATTGCGTATCACCGTGCGGTCCACATAGGTGTTGTGTACGATGGTCGTGTTCACATGCAACACGGCCGTGTTGTAAGCAAAGTGACCACCTTCCCAACGCCCCCCAAAGAAACCGACTCCGCCGTAACCATAGCCATAGTTAACCCCTCCATAGAAACCTACATGAGGGCCCCAATAGCCGGCATGCCAAGCGTAAAAGCCGCCGCCAAAGCCCCAATAGCCGGGCGTCCATAGCAGTCCAGGCCGGGGAGCCATCACCCACACGCCAGGTACCCAGTAATAACCCGCGGGCGCGTAGGCCCAGTATCCCGGGGTCCAAAGATAGCCGTCTCCCGGGCAAACCGGCTGTGCATAGACGGGCAACACCGGAGGCGCCACTGTGATAGAAACAAAGACACCGGCAAAGGACGCCGCCGGCACGATAGAAATAAGCAGTGCGAGAAGCAGAGTACGGATCTTGCTAATGGGGCCCATCTTGATACCCTCCATCTTGTTTCTTCGCCGTTCCAAACAGCGATAGTTATTCAATCACTGTCCGCGTTGCTTGATATAAACTCCCGCTCGCAGCTTATGTTGCTCGCAAATGAGTAATCTTGCTCGCCCACGGAATGGCGGGAAATTTCAGATCCTATCGAGCGTAGGGGCGGCAGCGTGGCGCTGCCATACAACCTTTGGGGCAAAGGCTCGAGTGCGGTTCCAGCGCCGGCGGAGCATGAATGCGGGTGCTATTCGGCGGGGTCGTAGTTCAGATTTTGCCCAAGCCATCGCTCGACCTCCGCCACGCTCATTCCCTTGCGTTCGTGATAATCGGCGACCTGGTCGCGGTCGATCTTGCCCAGGCTGAAATACCGCGATTCCGGGTGGGCAAAGTAGAGCCCGCTCACGCTCGAGCCGGGCCACATTGCGAACGACTCGGTGATCCGCATTCCGGTGTTCGCCTCTACATCGAGCAAATGCCAGAGCGGACCCTTCTCCGTATGGTCGGGGCAAGCGGGGTAACCCGCGGCCGGCCTGATCCCACGGTACTTCTCTTGGATGAGCTCCTCGTTGCTCAGGCCTTCCTCACGACCGTAACCCCATTCTTCCCGCACGCGCTTGTGCAGGCATTCGGCAAAAGCTTCCGCCAGGCGATCAGCGATGGCCTCCGCCATGATCGCGTTGTAGTCGTCGTTCTCGGCCCTGAACCGGTCGCACAGCTCCTTCAGCCCGATTCCGCTGGTCACTGCGAAAGCACCGATGTGGTCGGGCAGGCCGGTTTCCTTCGGCGCGATAAAGTCGGCCAGTGACCGGCACGGCTCGCTGCCTTCCCTATTTGCTTGCTGACGGAGAAAGTGGAATCGCTCCAGCACCTTTCCTCGCCTGCAGTCCGTGTATAGCTCGACATCGTCGCCCACAGCATTGGCGGGAAAGAAGCCGTATACGCCGCGCGCTGTGATCAAGTTCTTCTCAATGATGAGGTCCAAGAGCGCTTGGCCTTCGGTGAAGACCTGCCGCGCCTGCGGTCCGTGCTCCGGATGCTCTAGGATTCGGGGATAGATGCCCTTCAGTCCCCAGGTGTGGAAGAATGGCGACCAGTCGATGAACTCGCGCAGCACCGCCAGAGGAAAGTTGTCCAGCGCGCGCACCCCGGTAAACGAAGGTACAGGTAGATCTTGGGGACGCCACTCGATCGGGGTCCGCCTGGTACGAGCGATTTCAAGAGACACAACTTGTTGGCGCGGCGCGGAGTTAGCCTTGCGGAGCTTCTCGTACTCGGCGCGATGCTTCGCCACAAACGCCGGCTTGCCTTCATCGCTAAGGAGGCTGGTGGTCACGGGCACCGCCCGGCTGGCGTCGAGGACGTGGACCACCGGCTCGCTATAATGCGGCGCAATCTTGACGGCCGTGTGCGCCCGGCTGGTGGTTGCCCCGCCGATGAGCAGCGGCAACTTGAAGCCCTGCCGCTCCATCTCCCGGGCCACATGCACCATCTCGTCGAGAGACGGCGTGATCAGCCCGCTGAGACCGATCATGTCCGCCTTCTCCCCTCGGGCGCGTTCCAGAATCTTTTCGCAGGAGACCATCACCCCCAGGTCGATGACCTCGTAGTTATTGCAGGCGAGGACGACGCCGACGATGTTCTTGCCGATATCGTGAACGTCACCCTTCACGGTTGCGAGCACAATCTTCCCTTGCGCCTTGACCGCCTGGCCAGACGCAGCCATCTCTTCCTTCTCGGCCTCCATGAACGGGGTCAGGTGGGCCACAGCCTTCTTCATCACCCGGGCGGATTTGACCACTTGGGGCAAGAACATCTTGCCGGCCCCGAACAGATCGCCCACTACGCTCATGCCGGCCATCAATGGGCCTTCAATGACCAATAAAGGGCGGCCCAGCTTGATGCGGGCCTCCTCGGCGTCGATCTCGATATACGTGTCGATGCCCTTGACCAGTGCATGAGTAAGACGCTCCTCCACGGCGCCGTTGCGCCATTCTTCAGACTTCTTCTCATTCGCCGCCGTTCGAACGCCTTTGAGCGATTCGCCGAACTCTACCAGCCGCTCTGTTGCGTCGGGGCGGCGGTTGAGCAGTACGTCTTCGACCAGCACCTTTAACTCAGGCTCAATCTCCTCGTACACCTCGAGCATCCCGGCATTCACGATACCCATGTCCATGCCCGCAGCAATGGCGTGATAAAGAAACGCGGAGTGCATGGCCTCACGAACCTTGTTGTTGCCTCGAAAGCTGAAGGAGATGTTAGAGACGCCCCCGCTGACCTTTGCGTGCGGCAGGTTGGCCTTGATCCAGCGCGTGGCGTTGATGTAATCAACCGCGTAGTTATTGTGCTCCTCCATGCCGGTGGCAACAGTGAGGATATTCGGGTCGAAGATGATGTCTTCGGGCGGAAAACCGACCTCGTCGACCAGGATCCGATAGGCGCGCTCGCAAATGCGGATCTTATCCTCATACGTCGCTGCCTGGCCCTGTTCGTCGAAGGCCATCACCACTGCTGCCGCGCCATATTTAAGCACTGCCGCGGCGTTATGGCGAAACTTCTCTTCGCCTTCTTTCAGCGAGATCGAGTTTACGATGCCCTTGCCTTGCAGGCACTTGAGTCCGGCCTCGATGACCTCCCATTTCGAGGAGTCAACCATGAACGGCGCCTTGGCGACTTCGGGCTCGCTTCCCAGTAATTGGAGAAAGCGCGTCATGGCCGCGACGCCATCGATCATGCCTTCATCCATGCAGATGTCGAGAACATTCGCCCCATTCTCGACTTGCTGCCGGGCAACGCTCACCGCTTCTTCGTATTTGCCTTGCTTGATCAGCTTGGCGAACTTAGGCGAACCGGCCACATTGGTCCGCTCACCGATCATGATGTAGACGCCGGGCTGCTGAGTGAATGGCTGTGATCCCGACAGGCGAAGCGGCTTCGTCTCCGCGGCTTCGGCCGCGCTCACGCTCTCGATCACACTCACGCTACGTTCTCGCTCTGGCGGGCGTACACCCCCGCGTGCGTCGGCTCCCACTTTCGCGGAGACTCGCCTTCGAGGGCTTGGGCAATAGCCGCGATGTGCTCAGGCGTGTTGCCGCAGCAGCCGCCGGCAATATTGATCAGTCCCGCTCGCGCAAAGCCTCCCAGGTAACGCGCCATATCCTTAGGTCCCAAATCGAATCCGGTTTCCGAAAGCGGGATTCGGCAAACCGGCATTCGGGTAGCACGAGATCGCCACGTCTGCCTTCGCCGAAAGCTCTTCCAGGAACGGATACATCAGGTCAGGGCCGAGAGAGCAGTTGAGCCCGACCGAGAGCGGTTTTACATGCTTCACCGCGTTCCAGAACGCCTCAGTGGTCTGCGCCGAGATCAGCGTCTCGCCGCCGCGCCCCACAGCAGCCGAAATCATCACCGGCAGTGAATTGCCGTCCTGATCAAACACCTCACGGATGGCGACCAGTGCCGCCTTGGCGTTGAGCGAGTCGAAGATCGTTTCGACCAGAAGCAGGTCCGCACCACCGGCGATCAGGGCGCGCACCTGCTGCACGTAGGCGGTCTTAACCTGGTCGAAGGTGACTACCCGAAAGCCTGGATCGTCGGCATCGGGCGAGTTCGAGAGAGACACGGTCAGCGGACCAATGGCTCCCGCAACAAACCGTGGACGCGAGGTTGTGTTCCCGACACGATCCGCCCATTCCCGGCACTGCCGCGCCGATTGCTCATTGATCTCCCAAGCCAGGCTGGTGAGGAACGGATCGTCGATGACTTTCTGGTAGAACTCGGGATCCTTACGGCCGCCGTGCTCCCGCGGATCGGTTACGAAGAATTCGCTCTGGGTGATGGCCGTCGCCCCGAAGGTGTTCGTCTCGATGATGTCCGCCCCGGCCTCCAAAAACCGGCGATGTATGTCACCGATCATCTTCGGCTGAGTCAGGGTAAAGAGATCACCGTTGTTCAGCAGATCCTTCTTCGATTCCTTGAAGCGCTGCCCGCGGATTTCCGCTTCCGTCATGCCATAAGTGCGGATAGTCGTGCCCATCGCTCCATCGATGATGGCAATTCGACTCTCGAGGATCTTTTCCAGCGGATGTTGGTGGGCTTTCATCATCTCTTCCTGTCGGCCGGAGCACGGTTATGCCGGCAAGCTCGGCACGAAAACCGAATACACCTGGCCTCCGCGCTTTCGCGTTTAGGGCATCATGCGACACCTTCTCTAATTATAGCGATCAGAGAAATATGGGATGGATGCGCAGGTTTAAGATTCGTGGCTTGGATTCTATACCGTTGTTCTGAATAGGTGAGATGGGATCGTGATACAACCACAGGTAGTCGATCGATCCCGGGGACCCCGACAAGCGAAGCTTGTTGGGATTCCAATTAGCCTGAATTCCGAAGTTGATTTAACGATTATGAAAGCACTGGAAATTTGTATCGGGGCACGACTTCCGTCGCGCCATAAAACAACGCACTAGCGAGGGCTTTTTAGCCGCAGACTCACCTGCTTACTGAAAATCCCGCAGCGGCTAAAGCCAATCAATTTTCAGGGCGGAAACGTATGTCCCAAAGGCCATACCTGATACAAGGCACTCGTTTTCGCGGCAGGTAGGTCCAGGAAAAAGCGAATGACAATTACTGATAGGCTCAACTTCGGGATTCCTAGCCGGCCCTTATGATTTTTGTCCGCTGGTTGTACGCGCTTACGATTTTCTTAAGCGCTTTTCTGCTGTTTGTGGTGGAGCCGATGGCGGCAAAGCAATTGCTGCCCTCCTTAGGCGGATCCTCCGCAGTCTGGACCACCTGCCTGGTCTTCTTTCAAACGGTACTGCTGTTGGGCTATCTCTATGCCCACTGGGTGTCATCGAAGCTTAAGCCGATGCGCCAAGCCGACACGCATATCCTTCTGCTGATCGCGGCGCTCCTCATGCTGGGCGTCCACCTCAGGCCGCGCGCCGCGGCGGCCATTTACCACCCGGCATTGACCGTATTTTGGACACTTTCGGCGGTGATCGGCTTGCCCTATCTCGCGCTTTCCGCCACTACTCCGCTGCTGACCTACTGGTTCGCGAAGACCTTCCCCGGCCAGTCGCCTTACCGGCTCTTCGCGCTGTCAAACCTCGCCTCCCTGGCTGCGCTCGCCAGCTATCCGGTGCTGATTGAGCCGTACTTTACCTTGGACCAGCAAACATCGGCATGGGCGCCGGCGTTCTTTGTCTTCGCCGTGGCCTGTGGCGCCATTGCCTGGTCGGGCCGGGTCCGCAAAGCCCCCGCGGCGGCTGCCGTGGAGCAGAATTCGGAGCAGCGCGCGAATGCTGCGGGCGGCGCACCGTCCGGTCCGGCCGTGTGGTTTCTCCTCGCTGCCGGGGGCGGCATGATGCTGGTCGCCGTAACCAATCACCTAAGCCAGAACATTGCCGCTATCCCGCTGTTGTGGCTGCCGCCTCTGGCGCTTTACCTATTGACTTTCATTCTGACTTTTCAGGGAGGCGGGTGGTATTCGCGGCCGATTCTTCTGCGGCTGGCCCTGCTGTCGCTGGCCGTCATGGGTTATGCGCTGATGGATATCCGGAAGCTGTTTCCGATCGAAGTAAGTTTACCGGTCTTCCTGATAGGTCTCTTCGCCATTTGCTTCTTCCTGCACGGAGAGTTGTATGCCCGGCGGCCGGGAGCAGAACGGCTAACGCAGTTTTATCTATATACAGCCGCGGGGGGAGCCGCGGGCACCATGCTGGTGGGCTTGGCGGCTCCGGTGGTGCTGCGGGCAAATTATGACCTTGCCTGCACCCTGGTTGCAATTGCGGCCATAGCACTGGCGGCGAGCTGGAAGGAAGGATGGGGTCCGCGTCTGATCTGGGCGGCGGGAATCGCGGGCGCAATCGTGGTGGTGCACGCCCAGGTGCGCGGATACAACGACGACGCAGTCGCCCTGGTGCGCAACTTCTATGGAACTCTGCGGGTACGAGAGTCATTTCTGCCGCCACAGGCTGAGACCAGCCGAGAGCTTTTGAACGGAACCATCGAGCATGGCGCGGAGTGGTTCGCGCCTCAATATCGCGGCCAGCCAATCACGTATTACGCTCCGGACTCAGGCGTGGGATTGGCGATGCGCCTGTGTTGTGGCGGAGCGGCCAAGCGGGTGGCTGTGATCGGCCTGGGAACCGGCACGCTGGCCGCCTATGGCAATGCGGGAGACTTGATCCGGTTTTACGAGATCAATCCCCTGGTTGAGCCTCTCGCCCGTCACTGGTTTACTTATTTACGCGAGAGCAAGGCGAAAATCGAAATTAAGCTGGGAGATGCGCGGTTGTCGCTCGCGGCGCAGAGTCCGCAACACTACAACGTGATCGCCGTGGACGCTTTTTCAGGCGATGCGATTCCCGTCCATCTGCTCACCAAACAGGCGCTTGCGCTTTACAGCAAACATCTTCAGCCGAATGGAATTATCGCCTTCCATGTGTCGAACAGGTTCATCGATCTGGAGCCGGTGGTGGCGGGTATCGCGCGCGATGCCGGGCTGGAGGCGGTAGCAGTCGATACGCACGCGGACGATCAGAATGGCTTCTATTCCTCGAACTGGATGCTGGTAACGTCCAATAAGGCGTTTCTGAGACTGCCGGAATTAGTCCGTGCCATCCCCATAGCCCGGCGGCCCGGCTTGAAGACCTGGACGGACAGTTACAGTAGCGTATTTCCCCTGCTCAAGTGGCGCAACAACTAACAAGAGGCGATCCTACTCTATTTCCTCGAAAAGCTTTTCGCCTTCGCCGGGCGCGAGGAAGCGGTTCGATTCCAGGCCATGCTGGCGCGTATAGAGATCGTAGTAACGGCCTTCCAGGTCATAGAGACTCTCATGTGTTCCCCGCTCCACGATCGATCCTCCTTCGACGACCAGAATCTGATCGGCGCGGCGGATGGTCGAGAGGCGGTGCGCGATCACAAAGGTGGTCCGGCCTTGCATCAGATAGCTGAGGCCATTTTGGATCATGGCTTCCGACTCGGAATCGAGGGACGATGTAGCCTCGTCCAGGATCAGAATGCGTGGGTCGGCAAGAATAGCTCGCGCGATGGAGAGCCGCTGGCGCTGTCCCCCTGAAAGCTTGACTCCGCGTTCACCCACTACGGTGTCGTATCCGTCGGGGAAACGCTCGGCGAATTCGTCGACGCGGGCAATCGTCGCAGCGGAGAGGAACTCCTGCTCGGTTGCTTCAGGGCGGGAGAAGACGATGTTGTCGCGGATCGTACCATCAAATAAGAACGACTCCTGCAACACCACGCCAAGCTGGCTGCGATAGCTCTTCAGCCGGACAGTGGAAAGATCCGTTCCGTCTACCAGGACCTGGCCCGAGTCGGGCTTATGGAAGGCACAGATAAGACTGATGATGGTGGACTTGCCTGATCCCGAGGAACCGACCAGCGCAGTAACGGTGCCCGGACGGGCATGAAGCGAGATGCCGTGAAGCACCGGCTTTCCAGGCTCGTAGGAAAAGCGCACGTTTTCGAAGCGAATGTCGCCTTCAATCGGTCCCAAGGTCACAGTACGGGTGGGATCGGCATCTTCTTGTTCCTCACCCAGAATTTCGCTGGTGCGGTCCAGCCCGGCGATGGCTTCAGTGAGTTGGGTTCCGATATTGACCACCTGGAAAACCGGGGCGATCATAAAGGCCAAAAACATGTTGTAGGTGAAGTAATCGCCCAAGGTTATGCTGTGCGCCATCACCTCTCTCGCGCCGAGAAACATTACGGTGGCGCCCACTACACCCAGAATCGCTGTCGAGGCGAGCGAGAGCAGAGAGGTTGCGGTGAGCGAGCGAACGACGTTCTGGTAGAGCCGTTCGACTCCCGTTGCAAAAACCCCGGCCTCGCGATCCTCGGCGTGGTAGCCCTTGATGACGCGCACGCCCCCGAGCGACTCGGTGAGACGGCCGGTAACCTCGGCGCTGATCTTGCCGCGTTCCCGGAAGATTGGCCGGATGACTTTGAACGCCTTGCGTAAAACGAGGACGAAGACCGAGATCAGGCCAAAGGAGATGAGCGTGATCTTGGCGCTGATGTGCATGAGGTAAAAGAAGGCGAGAACGGCGGTAAGCACGCCTCCCACGAAGTCCACCAGGCCGGTGCCGATAAGGTTTCGCACCCCTTCCACGTCGGTCATGATGCGGGAAACCAATGAGCCGGTGCGATTAGCGTCATAAAAGGTGATGGAAAGCCGGCCTATGTGTTGCTGGACTTGCATGCGCAGATCCGCAATCAGGCGCTGAGCGGCCTTGGAGAGCAACTGGGTCAGCGAATAGGACGTGACTGCCTGAATAGCGGTGGCAATCAGCACAACTCCGACGATATAAGGCAGCTTGGCGATCTGATGCTTGATCATGACCCCGTCGACCAGGAGCTTGGTCGAGGCGGGAAGCACAAGCCCGGCTACGCGGTTGAAAACCATCAGCACGAAGCCCACTCCCAGCAATCCCTTGCGGGGGGCGATGAGCGTCCAAATCTCGGGCAGAACCTTGCGCAGTTTGGGTTTGGGCTTGGGCTCTTCGCCGCCGGACTCAGTTCCGCGCGCGCTCGAGCGCATGGAACTCCGCTCGGCACGGACGGACATACCGGCCCCTACACTGGATCGAATGCTCATAAAAACGCGCTGTCTCCTAAACCCTGGCGCCCGCTCCGCCGCGGCGGGCCACAATAAACGAGCGCACGCAGAGTATTACAAAGATGAGCAAGAGGGTAGCCATCGCTGCTTTTTCTTCTACCGCGGCCGGATAGGGGAAGACTTTGCCTTTCATGAGCTCGACAAACGAGACCATAGAGGCCGCGGTTGCCAGAAAGCCGAGCAGGCCGATAGTGACCGCAATGTGCATGAAGAGCATCCGCCGTTTGCTGTCCGGAGATTCTGCCATTCTGCCGAAGACCAGCAGCAGGATGCCGAAAGCGGCTGGAATCAGCGAAGTAGGAAACTTATTCCCGGTCAAAACGAAACTTGCCCCACCGAGAATAATGAGAGCGATTCCAAAACCTATAGTCACTTTTGCCATTGCGAAATGAAATACCTCCGCGCGCGCGGCCTGAACACCCGATCCGCGACGTCTTCGCTCTAGTGTAATGCGAATGAATTCATGGGACCGAAGACGGAGGCCACGGGCGGTGTTTTTCGATCGTTTTTTGCCGTCTGTTTGTTCAAGAAGATGAGGCAAAAACCACGCGATCAGGGCGACTGAATTTTGACCGCATGATGCTGCGCCTGCCTGAGTTCTGGGCGCCCCACGTTTGCGCCAACGTAATCTGGGCTATGTTGCGGGAGTTTCCGATTTCAAAAGAAGCAGGTAATGCATCCTTTGCGGTCAAAGCGCCGGCATAAAACCGCGAACCTTGTCGGGGAATCGCAGGTCGTCCCTAAGACGACCCAGTAACGGTGAAAGTTGCTCCTTTCGCTCGAAAAGACTTGTATGTACCCAACAGTGTTTTGTTTAGGAATTTTCCACTTGACTCCTTCAACTACTTGGAGCAGACTTCTGCCAAATACCGGGGCTCTCCCCCCAGCAACAAATACTTCCCCCACGACAAAAACCCGATCCTGCTTTAAGAGAATCCTCCAGTAGGGAAATCGAGGCTCTTATGTCATTCTTTCCTGCCCGGTTGTTCCGCGAATTCCTATGCCTTCCACGCGACAAGCAGCAACTCACTGCGAGATTGCGCCGCTGCTCTCTATTTGCCACCATCATGTGCTTGCTAACGGTCTGGATAGCGGGTCATCCCGCCTTCGGCCAGATATCGGACGAGTTCAACGAGGGCAGCCTGAATACCGCCCTGTGGCAGGTAGAGGCGCCATCAGGCGGCGGAGCTTCAGTAACAGGCGGGGAGCTTGTGCTCACGGTTCCCGGCGGCAGCAATCACGACGCGTTTGTGCCGGCTCTGGACGCGGTCCAGGTAGTGCAGCCGATCAGCAATGAGAACTTCGATGTTGCAGTCAAGATCGATTCCACGCTAACCGCATCGACCCAGTATTACGGACAGGGGTTAATGGTAGAAGGTGATGCCAGTGATTACATCCGGTTCGGAGTGGGCGCAGGAGGATCGATCGCCCTGTCTGCCAATACCATCATCTCGGGACAGCAGAGTACGCCATTCCAGTCGCAGCCCTTTACCGGATATGCAGTGCCCGACCTATCTGCGCCTGACGCGCGTGGGAAGCACATACACCGGCTACTGGTCGACCGACGGAGTGAACTGGAATCAAGCGGGAAGCTTCAGCGACAGCCTGGTAGTGACAGGCCTCGCGCCGTACGCGTGGAACTACAATGCCAGTCCCAGTAATGCGCCGGCGCTTACCGCGAAATTCGACTGGTTTCACAATCTGGCTACAAGCCCCACAGCGGCAACACCGACCTTCTCTCCGGCGAGCGGCACTACCTTCTCCTCTTACTTGAGCGTCTCGATTGCCGATGCTACGCCGGGGGCGACCATTTATTACACGACCGATGGATCGACGCCAACGACATCCTCCCAGGTCTATTCCGGTGCGTTCACCATCGACGCATCGACCACCGTCAATGCCATCGCCACCGCCAACGGATATACGCAAAGCGCTCTAGGCACGGCCGGCTATACCTATGTACCTGTTACAGGCGGCGGACCGGTATCGGACGAATTCAATGAGTCGAGTTTGAACGCAGGCCTGTGGCAGGTAGTTGTGCCCTCAGGCGGCGGAGCCGCGGTAAGCGGCGGGGAACTTGTGCTCACAGTGCCCGGCGGCAGCAATCATGACGCGTTCGTGCCGGCTCTGGACGCGGTCCAGGTAGTGCAGTCAATCAGCAATGAGAACTTCGACGTGGCGGTCAAGATCGATTCCACGCTAACCGCGTCGACCCAGTATTACGGACAAGGGCTATTAGTAGAAGGGGACGCCAGTAATTACATCCGGTTCGGGGTAGGCGCAGGAGGATCGATCGCTCTGTCTGCCAATACCATCATCTCGGGACAGGAGAGTACGCCGTTCCAGTCGCAGCCCTTTACCGGATATGCAGTGCCCGACCTATCTGCGCCTGACGCGCGTTGGAAGCACCTACACCGGCTACTGGTCAACCGACGGAGTGAATTGGAATCAAGCCGGAAGCTTCAGCGACAACCTGGTAGTGACGGGCCTGGCGCCGTATGCATGGAACTATAACTCCACTCCTAGTAATGCGCCGGCGCTAACCGCGAAATTCGACTGGTTCCACAATCTGGCTACCAGCTCCACGGCGGCGACCCCAACCTTTACTCCGCCCAACGGCACTACTTTCTCCTCTTCGCTGAGCATCTCGATTGCCGATGCTACCCCGGGCGCGACCATCTACTACACCACCAACGGAACCACGCCAACAACATCTTCCCAGGTCTATTCCGGTCCGTTCACCATCAGCGCTTCCACTACGGTCAATGCCATTGCCACAGCCAGCGGCTATACACAAAGCGGATTAGGCACGGCCAGCTATACGTTGACATCGGTTGGCAAAACCGTAGCCACACCAACCTTCTCGCCGGCCAGCGGCGCTACCTTTTCCTCTACCCTGAGTGTTTCGATCGCCGATGCTACTCCGGGCGCGGCCATCTACTACACCACGAACGGAACCACGCCGACAACATCTTCCCAGCTCTATTCCGGTCCGTTCACGATCAGCGCTTCCACTACGGTCAATGCGATTGCCACAGCCAGCGGCTATACACAAAGCGCTTTGGCCACGGCCAGTTATACCTACGTGCCGGTTGTTGGAGGCTCCATCGTTTCGGACAACTTCGACGAGTCAAGCCTGAATACCGCTTTGTGGACGATAGAAAATCCGCTGGGCGACGGTACCGTAAGCATGAACGGCTCCGGTGTGACGCTGAACGTTCCCCAGGGCACGGTGCACGATCCATGGACCAGTGGAGATGGCACACTCCGCATTATGCAGTCGGTAGGAAATTCTGACCTCAGCGCCGATGTCCGCTTCCAGTCGGTAGGAGAAATCGCCAATCAGGAGGAAGGGATTCTGGTCGAACAGGACAGCGCCGATTTCTTGCGCTTCGATGTGATTTATGGGGCCGGGTCAGGGCCGTTCTTATTCGCGGCCGGTATCAATGGGTCAAACGCGACCATCTTTATCAACAGCCCAATCTCACTTCCAAAAGGACCGGTGGTGCTTCGCTTGACGCGAAGCGGAAACGTATGGACTGCCAGCTGGTCGACCAACGGGACCAATTTCACCGCCGCGGGCAGTTTCACCTTCGACCTGAATGTGGCGGAGATCGGTCCTTACGCTGGAAATGCAAATTCCGTTGCAGCCAATACACCGGCTTTCACGGCGACGGTGGATTACTTCTTCAACACCGCCAATCCTATCTCGAACCAGGATGGTCCACTGCCCTACGGCTATGTCACGGTTGACGCTAATCCTGCTTCCACGCTGGTAGAGAAGACCTTGGCCGATATCCAAGGCACAGGGCATCTCGATCCTGTCATCGGTCTGGAATCGGAATCTGTTTCCAGCAATGGGGGACAAAGCGGTATCTACTGGTATGAATATCCGGCGTCGGGCAATTTGAACGATCCCTGGATCATCCACACGATTGCGGGCAGCGGTGACGCCTATGAGGATATGGCGGCTTACGATGTCAACGGCGATGGAGCGGTAGACATCGTCGCCAGCTTCGATCCGAACTTCAGTGGGACTCCCGAACTCGTGTGGTTCGAAAATCCGCGCGGGTCAGGCGGAGATCCGACTCAGCCATGGGTGATGCACGTAATTGGGCCCGGCTTGGGAGAAAACAATATGGTCTTCGCCGACATCGATGGCGATGGCCGGATGGACATAGCGACAGCATCCTCGGTGTACTTCCAGAACAGTCCGGATTCATGGACGCAGGTACAGTACAGTCAATCGTTCCGTGGAGTTGCATTGCTGGATATAGGCTCGGGGTTGGGAGGCATCAACCTCGTGGGTACACAGCCAGGTTCTCCCTACAACCTAGTCTGGTGGGAGAATCCGCGGGAAAACGGCGGCAATGCGCGGACCGGACAGTGGATCATGCACACCATCGGGCCGGGTTATCCATGCAGCCCTGACAATTGCTCCTCAGCCAGCGGGAGCGGTGAAGTGGCGGCGTTTAATGCCACCGATGTCAATGGCGACGGAATGATGGATGTCATTTCAGGTCAATCCGAAGGTCCGGGCGGAGGTATCGCGCCACCCCCTGGAGGAATGATCTGGTGGCAGGCGCCCTCAGACCGGCGAAACGGAACCTGGATCAAGCACGTCATGGACGCCAACATGCTTGATGTCCACAAGATCGCGCTGGGGGACATGGATGGTAATGGAACCGTGGACATCATTGTTGGAGAGCAGGATCAAGCGCCTCTTGACCGGGTGGCGGTCTTCTACAACGATGGCCAGGGAAACCTTACTGAGCAAATTATCTCTAATGCGAAGGCCCACAACATTTGCGTCGGCAACGTGACGGGAAATGGATCGCTCGACATCCTCAACTCCGGCCACGGCTACTTCGACGATTCACATCCATTGCAGCTCTTTATTAATCCTTACTGAGCTGCCTGCCTGAGACGTGGCCGGAGACCCCGGCTGCGCTTCGGGCGGAATGACAATGAAGGATTTCCATTCGCTGGGGTGCGCATCATTAGCTCGCCAGACCCGCCGGCGCGAACCAGACATTTCAATGCAAGATCCCTAACCGGAATTTCTCATAAGCGTGACATAACGTGACCCGAACATCACAGCACCAGGGCTAAAGCCCTTGATTTAACTAGCCTCTTTCGGCGGACCTAAAAGGTCCGCCTCCCTGGGCTGAGCCCAGGGCTTCCACCGGTGTAGTTCCCGGCTTTAGCCGGAAAGCGGGTTCGCCGCGGCGAACCCGCGTAAGCAATTGGGCTAAACAAAATCGGGCTTCAGCCCTGGTCTTTCTTATGAGAAATTGCAGCTAAATCTCCGGATAGAACTCGAAGAATGCCTCGATGCTCTGCCTTAGCTGCTTCTCAATCTGCTCGCGGCTGCCCTCCAGTATGTGCATGGTCACCCGCGCTTCTTTGCCATTCTTGAGCGTCACGGGCGCATCGCCCACTTCGGCTACTTCCTCGGCGGGAAGCAGCCGCAAGCCATAGATGAGTGTTAAATCCGCCATGCGGCCATCTTAAAGGGTTTCTCTATTTACGGCCTCATTGGCTTCCGAATCTCGGGGGCGAACTCGCTTCTTCTGCTCTTGAGTAGAATCAAAGATTGAAAACCTATATGCCCGATACTGTTCGCGATACCGTCATTCTGGGTTCTGGTTGCGCCGGCCTCACGGCCGCCATCTATACGGCCCGCGCCAACCTTAAACCGCTTGTCCTGGAAGGTCATGAACCGGGCGGTCAACTCTCTATCACTACGCTGGTCGAGAATTTTCCGGGCTGGCCGGAAGGAATTCAGGGCCCTCAACTGGTGGAGAATATGCGTTTGCAAGCTTCGCGCTTCGGAGCCGATGTGCAGATGGGCCACCTGGTTTCAGTGGACCTCTCAAGGCGTCCCTTCCGCCTCAACCTGGGCAAGGAAACGGTACACACGCGGACGCTGATCATCGCCAGCGGTGCTTCGGCTCGTTGGCTGGGACTGCCCAGCGAACAGGCTCTCATCGGCCATGGTGTCAGCTCATGCGCCACTTGCGACGGCTTTTTCTTTGGAGGTAAGGAGATCGCCGTAATCGGGGGCGGCGATTCGGCCATGGAGGAAGCGCTCTTCCTCACCCGGTTCGCCA
Organism: uncultured Acidobacteriaceae bacterium; assembly: GCA_963803615.1. Lineage (GTDB taxonomy): Bacteria > Acidobacteriota > Terriglobia > Terriglobales > Acidobacteriaceae > PALSA-350. The sequence continues at coordinate 131,105 of CAWDNI010000060.1, read as the reverse complement.
CCCGGGTCACGCTGATCCATCGCCGGGAACAGTTCCGCGCCTCGCGCATCATGCTGGAGCGCGCCATGGCGCATGGAAAAATACAGTTCCTCACCAATACCGCCATCGAAGAAGTTCTGGGAGTGGAGCAGAAGGAAGTAACCGGACTGCGTTTGCGCAACACGGTCACGGGAGAAAGCTCCGTGCTCGAAGTCAGCGCGATGTTTTTGGGTATCGGCCATGAGCCCAACACCAAAATGTTTGCGGGGCTTATCGACCTGGACGATGACGGCTATATCAAGACGCACGATCAGGTATTCACGCGCGTGCCGGGAGTCTTCGCCTGTGGTGATGTTCAAGACCGGAGATATCGCCAAGCAATTACCGCCGCCGGCTCCGGCTGCATGGCCGCGCTCGAGGTGGAGAGATATCTGGAGGAGCACGGCCGGTAAAGCATCATGAAGCTGACCTGGGTTGACGCGTGGGTACGATTATTGTCTAACAACGGATTTGAGGGCCTGCATGGCAACCAACCCGACTTCGATCGGCGAAAATCTATCGCGCATCGAAACTGAAATCGCCGCGGCTTGCGCCAGGGCCGGCCGCGTCCGCTCTGAAGTCGCACTCGTGGCGGTGACAAAGACGCATCCTGCCTCGGCCATTGTCGAGGCTGCGGCTCTCGGCATCACGCTCTTTGGTGAAAATCGCGTTCAGGAATTCCAACAGAAACGTGGCGATCTCTCCCGGCTGGGCTATCTCTTCGATGGCGAAGCGGAGGCGGCGCAACCGAACCAAGCAGGCTCCCATCTTAATGCCGAGTTCCACTTGATCGGCCATCTGCAATCCAACAAGGCTGCCCGCGCAGTCGAGTTATTCTCGTCCATCGATTCCGTGGATTCTCTCCGCCTGGCGGAACGTCTTAACGACGCCGCTGCCCCTCGCAAGCGGCGCCTGCCGGTGTTGCTTGAAATCAAGCTCAGTGCGGAAGAAGCCAAGAGCGGATTCCACCCTGATTCGACGGAGCTAAGTGATCTTCTCGACCGATTGCCGGAAATGGCTGCCCTTGAGCCGCGCGGACTGATGACCGTGCCTCCTTTTCTCGAGGATGCGGAGGCGGCGAGGCCGTACTTCATTCGGCTGCGCGCTCTGCGCGACGGATTCGCCAGGACGCATCCACATCTCGGCCTGATTCATCTTTCTATGGGCATGTCGCACGATTTTTCCGTCGCCATCGAGGAAGGCGCCACCCAAATCCGTATCGGAACCGCGCTGTTCGGGGCTCGCCCCCCTGGACAGAGCGCTTGAGGGCCTCATGAAAGAAAGCTTCCCTATCGATTTCCGCGACTCCGCTTTGGGCGCCAGCTTTGCCGTCCGTATTCATCCGGGCGCCGGTGCGACAGGTATCATCGGAACGATTGCCGGAGCTCTCAAGCTCGCGGTCTCCGCCCCGCCTATGGAAGATCGCGCCAACCAGGAGATGACGGAGTTTCTCGCCGGTCTATTCAATGTGCCGCGTTCCGCGGTCCAGATCGTCACTGGAGCGCGGGCGCGCAACAAAGTTATTCGCATCGCCGATCGTACGGCCGCTTCGCTCGAGCTGGCTCTCCGCGATCACTTCGCCGTCTAAGGCAGAAACAGGATAGATATATCCCAAGCCGCTGCCATCAACGGCCTTTTTCCTCAAGAAAAAGGCCACTTTGTGGAATTCATCGAAGCCACACCTTTCCTGTTTCTGCCTTAGAATCGAAACGCAAGGGAGTCCATGTCCTCTTTCCACGCTCCGATTCACGCCGGCTATGCCTGGGTGCTCGGCGTAATCGTGCTCGGCCTGCTCACGGTTTCGCTTTCCCGGCTGAGCAAAACCAAGACTAAAGCCGACTACCTGGTCGCCGGGCGCTCGCTCCCGACATTCGTTCTCGTTTTTACTCTGCTGTCTTCGTGGATCGGCTCAGGATCGTTGCTGGGTGGAGCGGAGAATGCTTACCAGCACGGCTTCGCGGCCCTCTGGCAGGCGGGCGGCGGATGGGCCGGGCTGCTGCTCATCTATTTCATCGCGCCTAGAGCGCGCAGGTTTGCCCAATTCACCATACCCGACCTACTTGAAGCGCGCTACGACCAGACCTCCCGCGTGCTCGGCGTAATCGCCATTCTTTTTGCCTATACTGCGATAACCAGCTATCAAATTATCGGCGGCGGCGATATCCTGCACCTTGTTTTTCCCTCCTTCATCACCGCGGATTTAGGGAAATACATAATCGCGGTTTTCGTCATCGTCTTTACGGCGATTGCCGGCATGTCATCGGTCGCCTACATGGATGTCGCAATCGGGCTTCTGGCTACGATAACGCTGATCCTGGCGCTCCCTTTTGTGCTGCACGGCGCAGGCGGTTGGAGCGGCGTCACTCACGTCTTACCGGCCAGCCACTTTGAGCTCCTGGGGGACTTCAACATCCTTCAGGCGCTGGAACTCTTCTTGCCCACCATGCTGCTGATGTTAGGCAATCAGTCCATGTATCAGAAGTTCTTTTCCGCAAAATCGGAGAAGGATGCGCGCCATGCCGTGATCGGCTGGATCATCGGCACTGTGATTCTCGAAACCGTTATTGTTGCTCTTGCCGTATTTGGCTCGGCGGTTTTTCCTTCGGGCGAGGTGCATGCCCGGCCGCGCGAGATCATCGCTTATACGGCGCTCCACGGAGTGCCGGTCTGGCTGGGAGCGTTGTTGATGGGAGCGGTCTTCGCAAAGATTATCTCCACCGCGAACAACTATCTTTTCTCTCCCGCAACCAATCTGGTTAACGACATCTTCACGCGCTATGTCGCGCCCGATGCGTCGAACCGCCGGGTACTCATCGTGTCGCGTTTGGTGGTGGTTTTTCTCGGCATCTGGGCGCTCTACCAGGCGCTCAACACCCAGTCCGTATTGGCGAAAACTCTTTATGCCTATACCATCTACTCCGCAGCGCTCACTCCCGTTATTCTGGCCGCCTTCTATTCGCGCCGGGCTAACGCGTATGGAGCCATAAGCGCTATCGCCGCCGGCACATTCGTCACCGTGTTTTGGGACACGGCGATGATCAGGCGCCATTTGCCGACTATTCTGGCGCAACGCGACGCGATCTTTCCGGCGCTCATCGCCGCCGTCGCGTGCCTTGCCTGCGTGAGCGCATTGACCCCGCCTCCGCGTCAGGAACAGGTGGCTCTGTTTTTTCCTGAAGACCGGCCTTGACACTTCGAGTGTTACGGTAGCTTGTCAGCCGGCGCCCCGGATTCCGCGCGCCCATCAACATCTACCCGCGTTCTTTGGAGGTTCAGTGTGAAGGGTCCTTGCCTTGCTGCATAAGATCGTAGGGGGGTTAATGGACACATTAGAAATTAGGCCGCATAAATCACAAATCAGGACGGTAAGGTCGTCGTTCTGTTTGGGAGACCCCCTCAGGATCGAAGAGATGATATGATCCGCCCCTTCGGTACTTGTGCGATTCGCAAGGCGATCCATCCCGAACTCGGTGTTCTCGATTTACCGGTGATCCTCGAAAGGGGTCTACAGGGCGCTGAAATCGAGCCGGCGAAGTTCAGCGACTCCGTGTTGCAACGAGGTTATGCAATTGTCTGGCAACTGGGTATTCGGGCGAGTCCAGGCATAGAGCGTCTCTGCCGCGGGTCGAATCAGCTCTGTCCAGTCATTTCGGGTTGTCTTGTAATCGGTCTCTTCGTTGACCTCAACCGCGTTCAGGCAGAGAATCCAAGCTTCGATGTTGCGCCGCGGAATGAGCCGCGCTACCGCTCTCTGCTCAACATCCATGCGAATGATCTCGACACCCTCCTCCCGGAGCTTCTGGTCGAGTTGCGCCAATCGCTCCGGAAGCGTGAAATTGTCCGCATCGATAACGGCGATCAACTTCGTTTCGGCGCGGGCGCTCCGTCTCCGATAGGCGGTAACTTCGACCGGGAACTGCTCGCGAACCCATTGCTCTCCGCTGCCCGACGATGGAAGCATGAATCGCATTGCATGAGTTTCGAGTCCGATCTGGCGCAGGTAGCGAAAGACGAGCTGCTGTTGGCGATTGTCCTCCACGAGGACAATTACCTGGGAAGGTTTGGCCATCTACTCCCATCCCCTGGCTATCACTTCGGAGGGCTGGAGATTGGCCCCATCGGGCAAGAACTTTGCTGTACGCGCCTGACCATTCTGCTCCCGGAAGAACCGAAGCCCATAGAGCCTGGCCCACTGATTCAATGTCTCCGGATGATGCGAGACGAGGATCAACTGTCCGCTGTGTTCTTCGACAGCCTCTTCGGCAGAAAGAAGCCACGGCTGAATCTCGCGCAGTGCAATAAAGTTGTCGGGCTCATCTACAAAGACGGTGTCTCCCCTTTCGATCGAGAAGTGCAGGATCATGTAGAGAGAGATGAGACAGCGTTGACCTTCGGACAACTCCGAGATGGAGTAGCTCACCCTCTTCTTCGTGGGCGAGGTGAACTCCGCTCTCAGCTTCCGCATGCCGTCCTCCTGTGAGGAGAACTTGAGCGTAAGAAAACCATCCATACACCGCTTCATGGAATTGAGGAACTTAACGTTCTCGTCGGGGTACGTGGTGACGAGCGACCGGTACCAACCAGCCAGATTGTTGAGCTCAAAATCCGGTTCGCGTTCGTCGGTATCGGCCGCCTCGTCCATCTGGCCCGGGTAGGGGTCGATATCAAAGCAGTGGACATGATCGCTGAGCCACTCAACGAATCGCCGAACATCATCATTGCTCAGCACGGAGAGAGGGAGGGCCGAACGATTGGTCTGAAGGGGAACGGCAACCGACTCGCTTGTACTCGGGAAAAACCGGATCTTTCCTTCAGCAAGCTCGAACACGTTATCGCCATTGACCGTCAGACGTTCAAGATTGACCTTCTGTTCCTTCGTCACCAGCTCATAGCCAAGTTCCAGGCGATATTCGAACCTCTTGCTGTCAAGCCTTGCTTCAAGCTCAAATACCTGTGTTGGGCTATCGACCCAGCGGGTACGAGTCGATTGCGTAAACTGGCTCGAGTCGCCCTTCACAAAGCTCTTCAGACGCCGAAGAACTTCTAAGAGTGAAGACTTTCCGCTGCCATTGGCGCCAAGCAGTAGCTGCTTCTTCTCCGGCTTATATTCGAAGTTGTGAAAGCTTCGAAAATTGTCGATATAGACCCGCGTGAGCATGGCACCTCGATTATACGGAGCGGCCCTTCGGTTCCGAAGGATGCACCCGCGAGTTCATTCGTATTCATTGCTGAGCCGAGTCGGCTCGCTTCCAGATTGGATTCAATTAACTTAACAGTCTCAATTGGGATGGGTACTTTATCCGGCATGACTGGCGGCGAGGGAGGGCCACTGCGCATCGTAGGTCAGGCGAATCCCTTGGTCCAGCTTGGTCTTGGCCCGCCAGCCTAGCTTTTCCATTCGGCTCACGTCGAGAAGCTTTTGCGGCGTGCCATCGGGCCGGCTGGTGTCAAAGATCAACTCGCCCTTATAGCCGAGCACATCACAAACGGTCTGGGCCAGTTCCCTGATGGTCAAATCCCTGCCGGCGCCGATATTAATCAACGGGGGCTTATCGCCGGCCAGCAATTCGGAATAATCGGCTTCGGGCAGATTCATAAGGAAGACGCATGCCTCAGCGAGATCATCGCTAAATAGCAGCTCGCGCCGCGGTTTGCCGGTTCCCCAAACCACAATCTGCTTCTCCCCCGCAGCCTTTGCCTCCACAACCTTACGCATCAGCGCGGGAAGCACGTGAGAGTTTTCGAGATCGAAATTGTCTCCCGGCCCGTAGAGATTGGTTGGCATCGCCGCGAGATAACGCGTCCCATACTGCCGGTTGTAGGACCAGCACATCTCGATGCCCGCGATTTTCGCTATCGCGTAGGCGCGGTTGGTGGGCTCAAGAGGACCGGTAAGCAGATATTCTTCCTTGATGGGTTGCGGGCAAAGCTTGGGATAGATGCAACTGGAGCCGAGAAAAAGCAGCCGATCGACCTGATGGCGATAGCTCGAGTGAATGAGATTGTTTTGAATCAGCAGATTCTCCCGGATAAACTCCGCCGGGTAATTATTGTTCGCCTGGATGCCGCCTACTTTCGCCGCGGCAAGAAACACATGCTGCGGACGTTCGCCGGCAAAGAACCGCTCCACTGCCGCGGTATCTGCTAAATCCACTTCGGCGCGGGTACGCAGAAGAAGATTGCGATATCCCTGACGCTCAAGCGCTCGCCGGATAGCCGAGCCGGCCAGACCTCGGTGGCCTGCTACGTAGATGCGGCTGCTCTTTTCCACTCAATCTTCTCCCGCGTGGCTAGCGCTTTTCTAGGATTCGTGATGGTTATACGCCGCGAATCCATGTTGCCGGACCAGGGCATCCCGCTCCGCAGCCTTTAAGTCCTCACGAACCATCTCTTCCACCAGCGTTCGGAAGTCGATGCGAGGAGACCAGCCAAGTTCGTTCCGCGCCTTGCTCGCATCGCCTAAAAGCGTCTCCACCTCAGCCGGACGAAAATACCGGGGATCGACCGCCACAATCGAATCGCCATGCTGGTCATAGGCCCGTTCCTTCAATCCCTCACCGTCCCAGCGAAGATGAATATCCAGGCATCCGGCTGCCAAAGTGACGAAGTCGCGAACGCTGTATTGCACCCCGGTGGCAATGACGTAATCCGCCGGCCGCTGCTGCTGCAGCATCAGCCATTGCATCTCCACATAATCGCGGGCATGTCCCCAGTCGCGCTTGGAATTGAGATTGCCGAGATAGAGCCTTTGCTGCAATCCGAGCTTGATGCGCGCCAGGGCGCGAGTGATTTTTCTAGTGACAAAGGTCTCTCCGCGCATGGGCGACTCGTGATTGAACAGGATGCCATTACAGGCGTAGATGCCATAGGACTCACGGTAATTGACAGTGATCCAGTAGGCGTAGAGCTTGGCGACGCCATACGGCGAGCGGGGATAGAACGGTGTCTTCTCCGACTGGGGTATCTCCTGCACTAAGCCGTACATCTCAGAAGTGGAAGCCTGATAGAAGCGCGTCTTATCCGTCAGGCCCAGAATGCGTACGGCTTCCAACAGGCGGAGCGGACCGAGCGCATCCGAATTGGCTGTGTATTCCGGCTCTTCAAAGGAAACCTTTACGTGACTTTGCGCCGCGAGGTTGTAAATTTCGTCGGGCTGAACCTGTTGGACGATATGGACCAGGCTGGAGGCATCGGTCATGTCGCCATAGTGCAGAATGAGCCGGCGCGTCTCCTCATGAGGATCTTCATAAAGGTGGTCGATGCGGTTGGTATTGAGCAGCGAAGTGCGGCGCTTGATGCCGTGCACTTCATATCCCTTTTTGAGAAGGAATTCAGCCAAATATGCGCCGTCCTGCCCAGTGATACCGGTAAGCAAAGCTCGTTTCAAGAAGAAGCTCCGAGAGGTCTTACCCATTCTATGACATGCATGTTGCGGCCGGACGGATTACCGTTTGGGTCACGATATGAGTCTCGCCGAAAGGACGTTTTAGAATTGCTCAAGAGACCATGACGCCACAAGACTTGCAGCATTTCCTTGACCAAGCGGATCCGCTGCAGCGGACGACGGTATTTGACAAGCGGTTGTTGCATATTATCCGATCGATTGCCCCGGCAGCAGGAGGGCCCACTGAAGGGATCCGCCACCTGGCGGAGTCCAGCGGAGAGCGAGCGATGGAATTGGTCTGCCTGGATAATCCGGCAGAGGAATTCGTCGCGCAGCAAGCGTATCCGGTGCATGCGCTCGGACCGGCAGATGGTCATTACGGCTATACGCCGCGGCTGGCGGAGTGGTTAGAGAAGAATTTGAAGCGCTTCGACGGGGTCGTCATCCACGGCCTGTGGCAATATCACAGCTACGGCGCCTACCGCGTCATTCACCGCCGGATTCCATACGCCATCTTTCCCCATGGAATGCTCGATCCGTATTTCAAGCGGGCGTTTCCCTTGAAGCACCTGAGGAAACAGATATATTGGCTCGCCAGGGAGTATCGTGTTCTGCGTGACGCGAAGGCAGTCTGCTTTACTACGCCCATCGAACGGGATTGCGCGCTCAGCACGATGTGGCCGCATCACTGGAATCCGCTGGTCGTCTCCTTCGGGACCACGGCGCCCACCGGGGATCCGGCCGAGCAGCGAAGAATGTTCCTGGATCTGTTCCCCCGGCTTGCCCGGCGCAGATTTTTCTTGTTTCTCTCCAGAATTCATCCCAAGAAGGGTTGCGACCTTGCCATTCAGGCCTTCGCGCGCCTGGCGCAAGCCCAACCGGACCTGGATCTAGTGATCGCGGGGCCGGACGAAGGCGGTCTACGCTGGAAGCTCGAACAACAGGCCCGCGCCCTCCAAGTGGAGGGGCGGGTGCATTGGACCGGCATGCTCCAGGGTGACGTAAAGTGGGGAGCTATTTATGCCGCCGAGGCCTTCGTTCTTCCCTCCCATCAGGAGAACTTCGGTGTAGCCGTAGTGGAAGCTCTGGCCGCTGGACTACCGGTACTGCTCACTGACAAGATCAACATCTGGCCGGACATTCTCGACGATGGCGCCGGAATTGTGAGCGACGATACGGCCGAAGGAACATACCAGTCCATGGTTACGTTCCTGGAGATGAGCGCGGAAGAACGGCAGCGCATGGCGGAGAATGGCGTGCGCTGCTTCCGCTCACGCTATGAAATGAAGAAGACGGCTAAGGTCTTGAACGACCTCTTCTAACCCACATCTCAAAATCGAGATGTGGGGCACCCGTTCTCACGGCGATTTATAAGTGGTCCCGTGATCCTGCTTAGCTATAAACCTGAGCCTGGTCAAAGGTTTGGCCCGCGAGATCCTTGCCGGAAAGCACCGGAGACGTATCGATGGGCCATTTGATGTGAATTGTGGGGTCGTTCCAAAGGATGGTGCGCTCATATTTCGGAGCGTAAAAATCAGTCGTTTTATAGAGTACTTCAGCGGTTTCCGAGAGCACCAGGAATCCGTGCGCAAAATGCCTCGGAATCCAAAGCATACGCCGGTTCTCGCCGCTCAGAGTGGCGCCCACCCATTGACCGAAAGTTGGGGAACTTTTTCGCAGATCGACCGCGACGTCGAAGATCTCGCCCTGAAGGCAGCGGATCAATTTCCCTTGAGGCTGCTCGATCTGGTAGTGAAGCCCGCGCAAGACACCCTGCTGGGATTGAGATTGATTGTCTTGGACAAACGGATCGCCAATGCCAAACTCAGCCAGCGTGCGCTGGTTATAGCTCTCGAAAAACAAACCGCGGCTGTCCCGAAATACCTTGGGCTCAATGACCTTTACTTCCGGGATCCTGGTGGATACTTCCTTCATGGCTTTACTCTCCAACAAGTCAATGTACGAGACAATACCCTATTCGTTTATCTGGGATAACTTATACCCCATCCGGCGGCCGGAATATCTGTAACGTTGTTTCTAACCTTCTAACCAACGGCATGTTCCCTACAAGGAGGAACTGGCCAGAACCTCTGTGAGCTGCGACGGCCAAGGTGTCAAACGAAAACCAAATGTTCTCTCGAATTTGTCATTGGAGAGAATTGAATATTTCGGCCGCTTGGCAGCAGTGGGGTAATCGGCGGTGGTTATAGGAAGCACGCGAGGCTTTGGACCGTCCGCGGCTGCACTGAAGATCGCGCGGGCAAAACCGCACCATGAAGTCGAACCGCCGGCCGTCATGTGATACACCCCGGATGGAAACGCGGCGGCACTCTGGGTATATTGCCAAATCAGACGGGCGGTGGCGGCGGCAATCCCTCCCGCCGAAGTAGGAGCTCCAATCTGATCGTCGACTACCCGGAGTTCAGGCCTATCTTGCGCCAGACGGATCATGGTACGCAGGAAGTTATTTCCCCGTGGGCCATATACCCAAGCCGTACGCAGCAACAGATACTTATTCGCGGAACCGGCTACGGCCGCCTCGCCGGAAGCCTTGCAGGCGCCATAGACGCTGAGCGGGTCAAGCTTATCCGTCTCTATATAAGGTTCTGTCTTCTCTCCATTGAAAACATAGTCGGTCGAATAGTGGATCAGGAGCGCATCGAGCCGGGCTGCTTCCTCAGCCAACACCCCCGGAGCGGTGGCGTTGATGGCAAAGCAGAGATCGCGTTCTGCCTCCGCCTTGTCCACCGCGGTATATGCGGCGGCATTCACGATGACCTGAGGCGACGACCGGCGAACCAGGTCCCGGATCGACTGCTGGTTGCTTAAATCGCAGGATTCCCTTCCAGCGGAGATCAATTCGTATCCGGGCCAATCACGGCGCGAGAGCTCGTGCCCGACCTGCCCGTCTTTTCCGATAATGAGTATTCGCATGGCGTTCCAAAGTTAGTTTAGAGGAAGCTCCGGCAATTCCTTCCGGAACGGCTCTCAGCGCATTGGCTAGACAGCCGAGAAGATCTGCTCCGTTCGGGGTGTTACATCCGGCCGCAAAATGGTCTAGAATGCCTGCACTGTGAATCCATCAGCGGAACCCCCCGATTCCCCCGGCTTTCACCTCGAGCAGGTTGACCCTCCGCATCCATTCAAAAGCGCGTGGAAGACGTTCCTGGTTGCAGCCATCGTGCTGACCCTGGCAATCGCGATCTTCGTGTTTTTCGTGCGCAAACCTCCTCCTGCCTCTGGCCGGATCCTGGAGGTAAACTACTATCCCGTACATTCCACGGTCAGCGGCGGTGGCGGCGGTGGCGCTGGAATGGAGGGCAGCAATCAGTCCTTCGACCAATTGGTGATCCTGGCTAAGGTGCGGGTGAGCAACCAGACCAATATTCCTTTGTTCCTGGAGGATATTGCGGCAAAGGTAACCATGCCCGATGGTTCAACCGAATCGTCGATAGGAGCCGGGGCACGAGACTTTGACCGGGTATTTCAGGCTTTCCCCGCGCTGACCCCGCTGCGTTCCGCACCCTTCGACCGCAGCGCGACAGTGCAACCCGGACAGAGCACGGAGGGGCTTGCCGTTTTCAGCTTTCCCTTCACCCGGCAGCAATGGGACTCTCGAAAGAGCGGAGATGTCGCGGTTTCGTTCGCTCATCAAAGCGATCTGTTGATAAGCTTCCCGCGCTAAGTGCTTTACAGGTTGCGGGAAAACTCTCTGCGAGGGCAGACCATTACTGAGGGGCGATTTGCGGTATCCCACCCTACGCACAGAACAACGCGTAGGGTGGGACACCCGCCGGTGAACCTACGGAGTCAATGGCTCCGGGGCGCCTTTGGGAGTCGATAGATAGCCGACAATTTGATTCTTATTGATATTGTTTACGACGATCTCGTAAAGATAATTATTTCTTCCTGTATAGAATTGCACCGGCTCGTTGATCCCCTTATTTTTCTTCTCAATTTTCTTGTCGTCCGCCTCGACCAGGAGCGTGTATTGCGAGTGCTTTGGATCGGATTTTTTGAGGGCCAGGCTGACTCCCGAAAGAGGCGTCGGCTTTGCGCCCTTCTTCAAGGTAAATGAGTAATAGTTGCGATCGCCTTTATGCTTTAAAACTTCCAGCTCTTTGCCATTGGTGGCGATCAGGCCGCTTTGCACTCCCAGATCGCCGATCGCGCTCTGCAACTTTGCCTCCGCGCCTTGCAGCTCCGTCCTGGTCTGGGCAACATCCGTCTTTACTCCGCCGACATCCGTCTTTACGTTGGTCACTTCACCGGAAACCGCGCCGATCTGCTTCTGAGACGCGGCTTGGGCCGCAACTTGTTCATTTTCCAAGCGGGCCGCATCCGCCTGCTGTCTTCTGAGCAAGTCCCTGGCGCGCGACGCAAGCTGCCGCTGGGTAAGGCCGACACTCTTGCCCAAAGCGTCGGTCGCGACGCTCAGCCGGGCATTGGTGCTGTCCAAGTCAGCCACCAGTTTTTGATTTTGCTGCTGCGCCGCAGCCAGGAGCGCACTGGTTTTTGTTACCCGGCTCTGCAGCGTATAGCTCCAGATCAGTCCGGCGAGAGAGGCAAGAACCGCAAAGCCCAAAAGTCCCACGAAAAGTCCGGAGTGTGTTCTTTCAACATTATCGATGTCGGCCATGGTACTGCCTTTCCTGGAAGATGATCGGAGGAGCAGCCGGGAACACCGGCGCCTCCAGTTTAGACGTTCCTCATCCTACAATGGACGCGTGGGGAGTGCAGACGTTGTTATCGGCGGCGGGGGAATTATCGGCCTGACCGTCGCACTGGAACTGGCGCGAAGCGGCTTTCACGTAAGGGTGCTCGAGCGGGGGCGCGCCATGACGGAGGCTTCCTGGGCGGCCGCAGGAATGCTCGCTGCCGAGGATCCGGACAATCCTCCGGAGATTACAGCGCTTGCCGCTCTTAGCAGGAATCTTTACCCGGAATATCTGCGCCTTGTGCAACGCTTATCGGCGCGCCGGGTTCCACTACGAACCTATAACACACTGCAGGCCACCCGGCTTGGGGGAGCCTTTCACTGCAGCACAACCAGAACGCGGTCGCTTATCACGCCGGAAGAGGCGGAACGGCGGGTCTCCGGCCTCCGGGCCGGCGGCCGGTCCTTTTTGTGGCTGGAAGAATCAAGCCTCGATCCGAGAGACCTCTGCATAGCGCTCCCTCTGGCCGTTGTAGCGGCTGGCGTGGTATTGGAGGAGAACACCGAGGTCATGGCCGTCGAGGCTGGAGCCGGCTCAGTGGCGGTCACGACCTCGCGCGGATTGGTGAGTGCCGGCAGTTTTGTGAACTGCTGTGGCGCCTGGGCCGGCACGGTAAGGCATACGCTCGAACCCGCCGGGCACGCTGCTGCCGCGGGTCGCGATCACCCGGTCCGATCCTCCCCCGACCCTTTGGCTTTATCTGTTGTTCCGCGGAAGGGACAGATGATCGAAGTTCATCTGGACGGGCCGGCTCAGCTGCAGCATGTGCTGCGAACGCCTGAGATCTACCTGGTGCCGCGCGGCGAGGGCCGAATTGTAATCGGCGCCACCGTAGAACGGGCCGGATTCGACCGCCAGGTCGAACCAGCGGCCTTGCAAAGCCTGCGTTCCCGCGCAGCCGATCTCTGGCCGCCGATCGCTTCGGCTCAGGTGGTTCAGAGCTGGGCGGGACTGCGCCCAGGGACCAGCGACGACTTGCCGGTGATTGGAAAAGCCGGCACGGGGAAAGAGGATGTGTCCAACTGCTGGCTAGCCACCGGGCATTTTCGCAATGGGATTCTGTTGGCTCCCGCCACCGGTTTATTGATGCGCCAGTTGTTGCAGCAACAGCCGCCCGAGATTCCCCTGGACGCCTTCGCAGCGGAGCGTTGATCTGTGCTGGCTGTCCCCCAAGGCAGCCGATCGCCGCCCTCAAGTGACAATGCTCCGAACGCTGCGCTATAACTTTGTTAAGACGATTAGAGAGAAGGCAGGTACCCACGTATGTCGACGGCGCTGGCGGGAAAGGGACTTGAGGGCGTAGTAGCGGCGAATTCCGGTATCTGCTGGATCGATGGCGATGCAGGTGTGCTGGCCTACCGCGGCGTCGATATTCACGAGCTGGCGGACAAGTCGACTTTTGAGGAAACGGCCTTCCTTTTGTGGAATGGGCGGCTTCCCAAGCGCGCCGAGCTGGAGAGTTTCCGCAAGAAGCTGGTGGAAGCGCGCTCGCTCGATCCCAAAATTATCGACCTGCTGCGTTCCTTCCCTCGCCATGCGTCGCCGATGGAGGTCCTGCGCACCACCGTTTCCGCGTTGAGCTTCTACGATCCTGACGAAAGCGATAACGGACACGAGGCCAATCTCCGCAAGAGCTTTCGGTTGACTGCGCAGATTCCGATGATTGTCGCCTTCTACGACCGCCTGCGCAAGAACAAATCGCTGGTCGAGCCGGATTTAAGCCTCACTCACGCTGCGAATTTCCTGTGGATGCTGAATGGCGAGAAACCGTCTGGAACGGCGACCAGGAGCCTCGATGTCGCCCTTATCCTGCATGCCGATCACGAACTGAATGCCTCCACCTTTGCCGCTCGCGTGATCGCCGCAACCTTATCGGATATTCACTCGGCGATCACCGGCGCCATTGGCGCGCTCAAAGGGCCGCTGCATGGAGGCGCGAATGAGGCTGTCATGCACATGCTCTTCGCGATCGACAAGCAGGGTGCGGACCCGGTGGAGTATGTCAAGAAGATGCTGGCGGAAAAAAAGAAGATCTCCGGCTTCGGCCACCGGGTCTATCACACCGAGGATCCGCGAGCGACGCATCTACGCAAAATGTCGGAGGAGCTGGGCAGATCCTCGGGCAATCCAAAGTGGTTCGAAATGTCGCGGGCGATCGAGAAGTATGTTTTAAGCGAGAAGAAGCTCAATGCTAATGTTGATTTCTATTCCGCCTCCACCTACACCACGCTGGGTATCGATCTGGATTTATTTACTCCGATTTTCGCCATCAGCCGCATAGCAGGCTGGGCGGCGCATGTCATCGAACAGCTTGAAGACAATCGTCTCATCCGCCCGCGCGCTGAATATATCGGCGTGGAGTATCCCGCCAAATACACGCCGATCGAAAACCGCTAACAGGATTTCTCACCCGATGTATGGAAAAAGGGAAGGGTGGAAGCCCTGGATTTTCAGTCCGGGGAAGTGGGCCTTCCAGGCCCACGAGTAGCTTTCCATCCCCAACATCAGGCCTTTTTAGGCCTGGTGGAGCTGACGCTGACGGTGGGTTGAAAGAGGACGCGGATCTTGTCTCGCAAAAGTCGGGCCTACTTACGGCTAGCCGGCGGAATGATCCCGTTCATTCGTAAATATTCGACCATTTGCCCATAGTGATCATTGGCATGCGCTAAGGCGTAAGCAGCCAATCCGGCCCGCGTGTTTCCATGTGCGTCCATTACTGTAAAAGCGTTCTCCGCCGTGATGGTGTCGATCGCCTGGTGACCAAAGGCAAAGGAATCCCTGAGAGCCTTGACAATGTCGTCCTTGGCGGTGAGCTTGTCAATGCTGCTCATTTCAACTCGCAGGTTTGGGTCCGATTTGTCCCAAGAGATGGTAGTTGGCCTGGGCGAGATGTTTTACCTGCTGAGCGAAAGTGCGAACGCCTTGGAAGTTCCCATTGCTGGGAGCGAAATCGTACTTGTCGGCCGGCATGGCTTCTGCGGCGCCCACGATCTCCGATTCCTCACCCCTCAGCAGCTTGCCATACACCGCCGCAGGCGTGGATTGCGCCCCTACTTTGGCGGAAGAGGTTTGTGCGATTGTTGGGACGGACGAGGTGAGCAGCATGCCCACGACAACCGTTGCGACGGCGATACACGCAGTAGACCGGAATTTGATTTTCAAGGATCCTCCTAAGCTATTCATCATTGCAGATCCAGTTCGCACCCGGCGAATCATCCGCCACGTGCGCTCTGCAAGTATATCCGTCCCGTAAAAAACATAACAAAGGGCTCTATCCGGCCTCTTACGGGCAGCGCCACACTGCGCCTTCCCGTAAAATAGAGATGGGAGCCGGTTATGCGGCGTGTATACCTGGATGCGAATGCCACTACACCTCTTCTGCCCGAGGTTATGGAAGCCATGCGCCCATACTTCATCGAGCAGTTCGGAAATGCTTCGTCCATCCATTTGCGCGGCCAGCAGGCACGCTCGGCGGTGGAGCGCGCGCGCGCCAGCGTCGCCGATCTCCTGGGTTGCCGCCCGGCGGAAATTGTCTTTACCAGCGGGGGAACCGAGGGCGACAACCTGGCGATCTTTGGGCTGGTCAAGCCGGGCAGCCACCTAATCACCAGCAGGGTCGAGCATCACGCGGTGTTGAATGCCGCGGAGGAATTGCGCAGGCGAGGAGCCGAGGTCAGCTTCCTGCCAGTCGACGGCCAGGGTGTCCTCGATCCGGATGAGGTGCGGAAAGCGCTGCGGCCGGAAACCAAGCTTATCAGCGTGATGACCGCCAACAATGAGACCGGAGTCCTGCAGCCGGTGGCGGAGATAGGCCGCATTGCGGCGGAAGCCGATATCTACTTCCATACGGACGCTGTACAAGCCGCCGGCAAGCTGCCGCTGAACGTCGGGGCCATGGGTTGTGACCTGCTGACAATTTCCGGCCACAAGATACATGCGCCTCAGGGAACAGGAGCGCTGTTTGTGCGCCGCGGAACGCCCCTCGAGCCGTTGTTTTTTGGCGGGGCCCACGAACGGCAGCGGCGTGCCGGAACGGAGAACGTTGCCGGAATCGTGGGATTGGGGAAGGCGGCGGATTTAGCCGCCGATGGGCTGCGCAGCGGAGTGCCGGAAGCAATCAGTGCTCTACGCGACCAACTAGAGCGCGGATTGCTCGACCGCGTGGACGAATGCGGGGTCAATGGCGGCGGTGCTCCACGAGTTCCCAATACTACTAATCTGTGGTTCGATCACCTGGAGGGAGAGGCTCTGGTGATCGCGCTCGATCTCAAGGGACTTGCCGTTTCCGGGGGTGCAGCTTGTGCTTCCGGCGCCACCGAACCCTCCCATGTATTGCTCGCCATGGGTGTTTCCGTGGAGCGGGCGCGCACCAGTGTGCGCTTCAGCCTGCAGAAGCAAACCACAGTGGAAGAGATTGAGCACACCCTTGAGCTTGTGCCCTCGGAAGTGAGCAGGCTGCGCGAGCTCTCGCCGGTTTATGGCAAGCAAGTGGCAATAGGTGCTCAATAAAGTATCTCTCCATAACTAAATAAGAAACGAAGGGCCAGTGTGCAGCCTCAGCAGCAAAAGACGATCGCAGTAGCAATGTCGGGCGGCGTGGATTCTTCGGCGGCGGCGGCGATGCTCAAGGCCGGCGGCTATGCGATCGTTGGCCTGACGATGCAGCTGTGGAATCAACGCCGGCTCGCAGGCAAGGAAGGCATACCGGAGCAGGTACAGGGGCGCTGCTGCTCGATCGACGACGTGTACGATGCTCGACGGGTCGCGGAGACTTTAAAAATTCCCTACTACCTGGTTAACCATCAGGAACGCTTCGAGCGCGACGTGATAAGGCCGTTTGTCGACGAGTACCTCTCCGGAAGAACGCCGATTCCCTGCAGCTTATGTAACAACCACCTGAAATTCGATCAGTTGCTTATGACGGCCCGGCAGATTGGAGCAGACCTCATTGCAACTGGCCACTATGCCCGGAATGAATACGATCCGGATCGAGGACGTTGGCTGCTGAAGCGTCCAGTAGATGAGAGCAAGGACCAGACGTACTTCCTTTTTGGCTTAACTCAGGAACAACTCGCGCATACGCTCTTCCCGCTCGGTGGATATACCAAGCCGGAGGTTCGTGAGCTGGCGCGAGGGTACGGGCTCGCCTTAGCGGATAAGGCTGATTCTCAGGAGATCTGCTTTATCCCAGGCGGAGATTACAAACGCTTCATCGATGCCTATCTTGAGGAGCAGGGCGAAACCATTCCCGATACCGAGGGTGAGCTGGTTTCCGCAGGAGGTAAGGTTCGGGGAAAGCATGAAGGAATTCACAACTTCACCGTCGGACAACGCAAGGGATTAGGCGTGGCCTCCCCTGTCCCGCTTTATGTAATCTCCATCGATCGCGAAAGCAAGCAGGTTGCGATAGGCACCGAGAGCGAACTGTTGCGTGATTCCATGCGAGTGCGCGATCTGAACTGGATTGCGATTGCGGACCTGACCACGAAGATGCGGGTTCAGGTAAAGATCAGGCATCGGCACGAACCAGCCTGGGCAACGATTGCAAAGGTCGGCGATGAGGTTGAGGTGGCATTCGATCAGGGCGTACGCGCTGTTACTCCGGGCCAAGCCGCAGTCTTTTATGCCGGAGATGAAGTCGTGGGCGGCGGGTGGATCGTTTAAGCTAGTCCATTCAATGAAAAAGCCGCGTGCAAACACTCCAGCCTTCCTAATCATCGCTCTTCTCTTGACGGGTTCCGTTGCAAGCTTTCCCCAAAGCAGCGGTTCGGCCAGCACACCAGAGCCGCCCGCGATCCAAGAGACCGTACCGCCGCAGTCTAACAACTACATTCTGGGACCGGAGTCGAAGCCCCATCCGTCAGTTCCAGTGGGAAAAACCTTCAACTTCGACTTGGCTGACTCGAAGATTTTTCCAGGAACTGTACACACCATCACCGTCTACATACCCGCTGCCTACAAAGGCGATAAGCCTGCGTGCCTTTATGTAGGCCTGGACGGCCTCGGCTTCAACGCGCCGACGGTTTTCGACAACCTGATCGTCCAACACGCGATGCCAGTCACAATCGGCATCGGCCTTTCTCCTGGAACCGTGCAATCAGCCGACCCGCCGAACGATCCCCGGTTTGACCGCAGTTTTGAATTCGACAGCCTCAATAATCGTTTGGCGCTTTTCCTGCTCGATGAAGTCATTCCCGAGGTTGAGCGGCATCGCACTCCTGACGGGGGCCCGATTCTCCTCTCCGGCAATCCTAACGACCGGGCAATCGGCGGGGGAAGTACAGGCGCAATTGCAGCTTTCACTGTAGCTTGGGAGCGTCCTGATGCATTTCGCCGAGTCTTCAGTGCAATCGGCACCTTTGTAGGAATGCGCGGCGGTGAACAATATTATGTTCTGGTTCGCAAAACGGAGCCGAAGCCTTTACGAATCTTCATGCAAGACGGTGTCCACGATGAGTGGGGCGGCGGCCCTGAGATGGGCGATTGGTGGATGTCGAACCAGACCATGAATCGCGCTCTGGAGTTTGCCGGCTATGACGTTCGGCATATCTGGGGTGCAGGAACGCACAATGGCAACCAGGCGGCATCTGTTTTCCCGGATGCAATGCGGTGGCTCTGGCGAGATTGGCCTGCCGCTCTCCAAGCCGGCCAGTCCGGAAATCCCGTACTCAAGGCGATCTTACGGCCGGGTGAAAGCTGGCAGACCGCGGCCGATGGTTGTTCGCCCATCACCAACCTTGCTTCGAATCCGCAGGGGCAAGTCTTCGCGGGGAGCCACGGCGTTCAGGAAATTTCCGAAATTCAGACGGGCGGGGGGCCAGTTCCCTGCCCTCAAATGGGCGGCGGTGCTGCGTTCGCCTTTGGGCCTGACGGCAAGCTTTACGTGGCGCGCGCCGCCGGCGGAATAGAGATCATGGCTGATCACGGCATGCGTGGACAGGCCAAGATTCAAGCCGAGGATCTCCATGTCCGCGATTTCCTGGTTCGAAGCAATGGAGACATTTACTCAACGACGGAGACTCGCAATGCGGGAGGCCCCGACGCAGGAAGCGACGTATGGCTCATTCGATCCGATGGAGAGAAAGTGCGGCTAGACCAAGGTCTTAAAGGAGCTTCGGGAATTGCGCTTTCACCTGATGGGCTTTGGCTATTTGTCGCACAGGGCCTCTCGCGTACGGGCTTCAGTTATCGCGTCCGATCCGATGGCACGCTCGATGCGAGAGCGCCGTTCTATGACTTTTATGTTCCAAGCTGGGCGGACGACAGCGGCGCGGCCGCAATTGCAATGGATCGGGATGGGCGAGCCTACGTAGCCACTCGGATGGGAATTCAGGTCTTCGATCGCAATGGCCGGGTGACGGCAATTCTCCCGCTGCCCGGCAATGAGGCGGCAACCGGCCTCTGTTTCGGAGGCCTTGACTTCGATACCATTTATGTTTCAGCCGGAGGCAAGATTTACAGGCGCAAGCTTCGTGTCGCGGGTGCTCCGCCCTGGGCTCTCCCTATCAAGCTTCCACCTTGGAGTGCGGGATAGAGACGAGATCGTCGATCTCGCCAAGCTTAATCTGTTTCGCTAGGCATTCCGGCCCGGCTTGCCTCCGAGAAGGTGCGGAACGTAACCGAGTATCGCAGGTTGGTCTGCGAAGGGATGCTATGTTCCCATTCCGTCCGAGCCTCTCCAGAGAGGATGTAAATAGAGCGAGGCTTGACATTGCGAGAGATGCGATTCGATTGCGCACCGTGTGGCCGCCGGAATCGCATCGTTGCCGGCGCGAGTAGCGAAACTCCGACCATGATTCCAAACTGTGCCTTGTCTTTGTGCCACCCGATCCCTGCACCCGGGCGGTACCCATTGACTCCCACCTGTCGAAAGGCGGCGGCCTCGCAGCGATTACCGGGAATGACCTTCAGAGAACGAGCGTCTAGCCATTCATCTTCGGCGATTGCTCCCCTGACGAAGAACTGGAATCTAAGCTGATCGGTAAGGAGAGTAGCGTTACACGGACCAAGGCCCAAGTCTTCGATAGCCTTTAATAAACAACCCCGCCGTCGTGTCCTATTTCTCCACAGTACGCTTCTCGATCCGCTTCCATGCAGTTCCGAATCGCCCTACCGAATCATCCTTAAGGGGGTGACTTCACCTACCAAGATAAACGTACAAATCAGAACCGAAAACGTGAGGTCCTTTTCATACATAAATGTGGCGCGTGTCAATCCATATTCTTTATCTTGGTGTCCACAAGCACTGGAGCTCTGTACCTGTCGGCTGACGATGTTGAACCGGTTGAATCTATTGAACGCGCTGCAAATTTGATATATTCACCGACAAGTCATATTTTGTTGAGTTCAAAAGGTCTGCCTAAAGCTGGGGTTCGAGTCCTTTCTTCGGCACCAAAGAGACTGATTCGACCAGTACGTTTTCGGGGTCCTGCCTAAGGGTCCAAAGTCCTGGAATTTTTCACAAGACATTTGCAGAATTCCAGCGTACGATTACTTCCGTTCTTCCCCTTATAGTTCCTTCCCCGCGTTCCACAGCACAGGCCGTCGTCCGGATTTTTGTGCCGCCCTTTGTCCGGTTGCGCTGAACCAATCCGAACGAAATCGTAAATCAGTAAGTAAATCAGTAAATCGACATAAGTGCCGTTGCAGAGTTTGCAGTGAGGGTAAACCAGTCCCTTTAGCTATAGAACTAAGAAACGCTCTTGCTCAGATGGCAGCACGGCTAAAGCAGTCCCTTGGGGAGTTAGTTCATGTTTCCGGCAAGGTTCCAACATTAATATGAGGTTTAGGAGATAGGAAACGATGAAAGTGTTTATCGTGCAGTGCTAGTGAAACGCGGTGGAGGTGGACGAAAGCCAGAAGCCACCCAGAGCGGCGCCTTTGAGGCTGGTCGATCTATTAACGATTTGTTGCACTCGGATTTTGAACCCAAACTACAATTTTCCCCCGCGAAGTCGGGCCAAATTGCTTTCATTCTCACCAAAGGACAACCTGACGATGCTCTTACTACTACTGCAGCTCACGCAAAGAAGCAAAGCGCTTTGGATCTTCAACTTTGTTATAGCGCTGATGCTGGCGCCTGCATGGAAAGCGGTTGCTCAGAGCGACCTGACTCCTTCCTCGGCCGCGGCAACCGTGATCCCGCTCTATAATTTTGGCTTCGACACAACGAAAGGCTCCGGGCTCGTGTCCAGCTTGATCGCCGACAAAGAGGGGGCGCTCTATGGAACGACATATAGCGGCGGCGCAGGCGGTGGAACTGTTTTCAAGCTGACGCCGCCCGCCAAAGGCGAGACCGCTTGGAAACATACCGTGCTTTACAGTTTCTTCGGCTACGACGAAGGTTCCCACCCTGCAGCTGGTCTGATCTTCGACCAGCAGGGCGTGGTGCTCTATGGAACGACGGAAGAGGGTGGATATGGACCGAATTCGGCCGGCTATGGGACAGTTTTCAAGCTGGAGCCGCCCGCCCCCGGACATAAAAGTTGGACAAAGACCGATATCTATTATTTCTGCTCAGTGGGCTACTACTGCAACGATGGTGAATACCCCGTCGCCGAACTGGTCATCGGACCAGACCTGGCGCTCTACGGCACGACGTCTGAGGGCGGCGCGAACGGCTACGGAACAGTTTTCAAGCTGACGCCGCCCGCGAGTGGGACTCTCTGGGACGAGACCGTGCTGTACAGCTTTGGCGACGGTAACGACGGTGGATACCCCAAAGCTGGCCTGATCGTTGATAAGCAGGGCGTGCTCTATGGCACGACCTATGAGGGTGGCTCGTCCGGCTATGGGACAGTTTTCAAGTTGACACCCCCCGCCACGGGCGAGACCGGTTGGTCACATACCGTGCTCCATAGTTTTGACGGCGGCAGTGAGGGCGCTAACCCCAGGGCCACCATGGTCGCTGATGCACGCGGGGGCGTCCACGGCGCCGGTGGGGGCCTCTACGGCACCACGACCTATGGAGGGGCTAACTGCGACAACTCCTACGGTTGTGGCACAGTTTTCAAAATGGTGCCGCCCGACAAGTACATACCGAAGTGGACGCTGTCCACCCTTCATAGTTTTAAATACAACGACCCCGACGACGGGCAGTACCCATTGGGCGCCCTGACCTTCGGCAGGGATGGGGGGCTCTATGGCACCACCGAATATGGTGGAACCCCTAATCGTACCGCTACCGGACCGTGCGGTTTACTTTATAACTGCGGCACGATTTTCAGGCTGACCGGCGCGGACGTCTCTTGGACCCTAACCTACCTCTACAGATTCTGCTCTGACGAAACCGGGTGTCCCGCCGGCGCTTACCCCACGGCTGGCCTGACCGCCTACCAGGGCGCGCTCTATGGCACGACATCTTATGACGGCGAAGGCGCCGCCTGTTTCTGTGGCGCGATTTTCAAGATGGACTATCCATCCGAAACAGCCGAGCGCCGTCCGCCTGACTAGCGCCATAGGAGGATAGGAATTACAACCGCGCGACTCGGAATATTTGAGCTGTTTGAGCGCCTCAACGACGCCGTGTAGGTGGACTAAGGCAGTTTAGGAAATAATGTGGTCTTTTCCAATTTGATCGAGGCCGCCGCTCCCTGTTGGTCGCGTCGGCTTGGCAATAGCGGCTTCGGTCTACATCATTTCCTAAACTGCCGTAGACGCAGCAGCCACCCGGAGGAGTGCTTTTGAGGTTGACCGATCGTAATTGTTGATCCGCCGCACGAATGTCCTCGGCCAACGAGATGGATACGTTGAAATGACCGAAGTGCTGAGTTCAAGTCCGATCAAGATTGACCGGCTGGATCCGTCCGCCGATCGAATCATCCCAGCGGATGCCAAACTGGAGAGTATTGCCAATGGCTCTGCCTGGGTCGAAGGCCCGGTATGGGTGAAGGACAGTCTCTTTTTCGCGGATAACCCAGCAATAGCATCGGTCGCTGCCGCTGACCCATGCCTGATTTACCGACGAGATCCGAGGAAGCCGAGTTGCACCAGTGCATTGGACCTTCTAGCTTCATGAGGCACTGAGACCGCTTTCGAGGCCGATCATGCGCTTACTCAGGAACGATACGGAGGGGCACAGTGAGGGATTCCGCCAACGATTCAAACCAGGTATCGGAGGACGGCGACGTCGATCCGAGAGGCCATCAACCAGCCGTACTCGTGGTCGGTGCGGGGCCGACGGGGCTGCTTCTCGCTTCAGAGCTCCAACGGCGCGGTGTGCCATGCCATCTGATCGACGCCATGCCCGGGCCTCTTCATTGGGACCGAGCGACGGTGGTGCATCCGCGCTCGCTCCAGATCTTCGAGTCGCTGGGTCTCGCCGGAAGCTTCCTCGACGCCGGCTGCAGACAGCGAGCCATCAAAATCCACTCCAACGGCAAACTGCTCGGTACGATGGACCTGTCGACCTGCGGAAGCATCTATGGGTTCAATGTCGGCATGTCCGAAGAGGTCACCGAGTCCATCCTCACCGACTATCTCCACCAACAGGCCGGCGAGGTGAACCGATCGTCCCGGCTGGTCGGACTGACACCCCATGCCGACGGCGCTTTGGCTGAGATCGAGCGCGATGGTGGCCGCTACCAGATGAAAGTCCGGTGGGTAGTGGGGTGCGACGGCATTCACAGCCCCACTCGCGAGCTGAGCGGCATCGGTTTTGAGGGCCACGAATTCGCCAAGCAGTGGGCCGTTTTCGATGCTACGCTGCAAGGCTGGACCGACACGTTCGAAGCCACCTTCGTTTACTTCGGTACGCTTCCGACTATCTTCACTGCGATTCCCGGCCGACGGTGGCGTGTTTACCTGAGGCCGAGCTCCGAGGAGTCGGATCTCGTCGCAGATGCGGCTTCGATCCTGCGCGTCTATGCACCCGCAGCGTCTTTCGTCGACGTGGAGAACCCGAGACGATTCCACGGCCACACCAAAGTGGCCACCCAGTACCGATCAGCGGCAGTGTTTCTTGCCGGCGACGCGGCGCACCTCTGTTCACCCTCCCAGGGACACGGCATGAACTGCGGTCTGCAGGACGCTTTCAATTTGGCGTGGAAACTTGCGCTTGTCCACCACTGTGCCGCCGAACAGGCCCTGCTTGACAGCTATGAGGCCGAGCGGCGCCCCGCCGCCGAACTGGTCACTCGATCCGGAGATGAGTTCGAACACGCACTAACGATGACCGACCCAACAGAGTGCGACAACCGCGACCAGGCCATCAAAGCCAGGATCGCCGATCCGAAGGGCCGACAACACGACATCGTGGCGGAGACCGAACTGAACGTCGATTATTCTCGATCGCCCATCGTGTCCGGTGACCTCAACAGCTACCTCGCTCCAGGACAACGCTTACCGGATTCGATTTCGGTCCAGCGGCCGGACGGGCGGCCTTCCCGACTTCACGAGCTTGCCCACCGCGCCGGCCATACCCTGATGCTCTTAGCTGCCCCAACCGCACACGGTCCGACGTTCGTAGAGCTTCATGCCACCTTGCAGGACCTCGCCACCCGCTCGCCTCTGTTTGAAGCGGCCATCGCCCTCGGGCCTAATCCCAACTTACCCGCCCAGATCGGGCAGCTCGACTCAGTTGCAGCGGACGTCCTTGGCGTCGAAGGAACCACACTCCTCGCAGTGCGCCCCGACGGGTATATCGGCCTGCGGTCCGACCGAGACCACCTTAGCGCGCTCCAGCGCTACTGCAATCTCGTTCGTGTCGGACATTCTTGAGACCTAGCAAGCGCCAGACGGGACATCATGAATATCTGCTCCGCGTTGGCCTTCGGAATACACTGAGCGTGTCTCTCTTTGGCACTAACAAAGGAGTTCCGCTCTGGTCGCCCCGATGATCTCGATCTCGCCAAGCCTAATCTGTTTCGCTAGGCACGCCGGCCCGGCTAGCCTCCGATAAGGTGCGGAACGTAACCGAGTATCGCAGATCAGTCTGCGGGGGGATGCTATGTTCCCATTCCGTCCGAGCCTCTCCAGAGAGGATGTAGATAGAGCGAGGCCTGACAATGCGAGAGATGCGATTCCATTGCGCACCGTGTGCTCGCCGGAATCGCATCGTTGCCGGCGCGAGCAGCGAAACTCCGGCGATGATTCCAAACTGTGACTTATCTTTGTGCCACCCGATGCCTGCGCCCGGGCGGTACTCATTGACCCCCACCTGTCGGAAGGCGCCGGCCTCGCAGCCGGCAAACTCCGCGACACGGACGAGAAGATCGTTGAGGAACGCCGGCATCTCGCTGGCTGGTTCGACAGAGCGGCGGCTGAAGTCATATCTGAGGCCAAAGCTGGCGACCCTCCGATTGCCAAAGTGTCCATGGAATTCAAAGGGTTTGAGGTTCAGTTGTCCGAGCGAAGCTACAAGTGCAGCCTTCCTCTTCTTCGGTCACTGCCTCCTCCCTATAGCGGAAGCCGCGAGGCTCTGGTTGAGCAGGTCTCTCTTCCATCTCGGGAAAGAGTGCGTCCTGTCTGTTCATCGGAACCATTCTGATAATTAGAGCCATGAGCGGCGCCCGGGGTGGCATCACGTTTTAGCCTCTCGCCGATCTTCTTCAAATAGTGGAAGATCGGCAAGACGCAAGCCGGCTTGTCGGTACTCATCGGCCCTCTATGAGCGCCTCGGCGATTTAGCCCGAAGAGAGAAAGCCGTAACGAGTCAATCGGGAGAGATCACTTCTCCGCGAAGCCGGTTATTCGGCAAGTTGCCAAAAAATATAGAGCGACCTCGCAGCGGAATGTCACGGCCTATGTAGCTTGCTATATAGTAGGTGTTTGTCTAACACCGGCATGGTAGGTGTTGGCACGGGAGGATTGATGCGTATATTCGCCCCCAGGCAGTTTGCTCTCATGGCATTGCTTTGTTCCATAACACCACTTGCGCATGCGCAGAATGCTCTCGTATCTGCACCGGACATCGAGCAGCGAATTCAACATGTCATTACGGGCCTGACTGGCGGCGTAGTGGTCAAAGGCAATGAGCACGCGACTCAAACGCTTGCCAATCGAATGACGGAACTCAGGGTTCCTGGCGTGAGCATCGCAGTCATTCATCAGGGAAAGATCGAATGGGCGCGTGGCTTTGGTGTGCGCAGCCTGGGTGGACCGCCCGTCACCGCCGATACGATGTTTCAGGCCGCCTCTATCAGTAAGCCGCTTGCGGCCATGGCGGTTTTGCGTATGGTGCAGGAAGGAAAGCTTTCGCTGGATGCTGACGTAAATGCCTACTTAACCAGCTGGAAGTTTCCTGCCGATCCCGTTGCTATGGATAAGCCGATAACGCTGCGAGAGTTGCTGACACATACGGCCGGAACTACCGTGCACGGATTTCCCGGGTACGCTACAGATGAGCCCGTCCCGACGTTGCTACAGGTGCTCAACGGTGAACAGCCTGCGAATACACCGGCGATCCGCAGCGAAGGGGCGCCCGGGGTTAATTGGAAGTACTCAGGCGGCGGATACACCATCATGCAGCAGGTTTTAATCGACACCAGCAAAGAACCCTTCCCCAAACTAATGAAGGCCTCGGTGTTAATACCTATTGGTATGACGCACAGCACGTATGAGCAGCCCTTGCCGCAGGCTCTTCAAGGTTTCGCCGCTACTCCTTATCGGGCCGACGGCAAGCCTGTTGAAGGTGGAGCGCACACCTACCCCGAAATGGCAGCAGCGGGTTTGTGGACAACCCCGAGCGAACTGGCACGCTACGCAATTGAAATCGAGCAATCCCTCGAGGGGAAAGCGAATCACGTTCTGTCGATCGAGATGACACGACAGATGCTAACGCCAGGTATCGGACACTGGGGTCTAGGCCTCGAGATCGGCGGGACAGACTCCAACCCATACTTCTCACATGGCGGAGCGAACGAAGGTTTCAGGAGTATCTTCGTGGCATACGAGAAGAGTGGCGATGGCGCTGTTGTCATGACCAACAGCGACGCCGGCGGTGAGTTGGGCGACGAAGTCATGCACAGCATCGCCGACGAATACGGGTGGCCTGACTATCGTTCTACTATCCGTGTAGCCGTCCGGATCGATCCCAAGATCCTGGCCCAATACGTCGGAACTTTCGAGCTTCGGAAAGGATTCGATTTGGTTGTTACGCTGGAGGGTAGCCAGTTGATGATTCAGGCGACTGGCGAGGGAAGAGATCCACTCTACGCCGAAACAGAGACGAAGTTTTTTCCAACCGTTATCCCAGCGGAAATCGAGTTCGTCAAAGATGGCCAAGGCACGGTGACCCATCTCGTTCTGCATCGGAACGGGCACGACATAAAGGCGCCGAAGAAGTAGCCGGCCCGGGTATGGAGGCCTCTAATAGGACGAATACCGGATCGTGTACGAATATTGCTGAAGGGCTGATGCGTCCTGAAAACGCCCCGTAGCCACTTGGCCGTGTAGTCGGCTTTGCGTCAACTTGGAAACCTCACATCTCACCCCGGTTCGATGCCAAGCCTGTTGTTTACAGCGATCCTTAAACGCTGCTTGCAGCCGATATAGCGTTCCGTAGTTTGCACTGAAACGTGCCCCAAAAGAAACTGGATTTGTTCAAGCTCGCCGCCGGAATCATGACAAAGTCGCGCACAGGATCGTCGAAGATCATGTGGCGCGAGCCGAGGGATGTTCATGCTCGTGGGGGTCTTCTTGACAACATGCCAGACTGTCTTTTCTGAGATACCGTGTCCCCAGAGTTTACCCGCCCGACAGACGCATCGGAATAGCGGGCCCCTTTCGATCCCGGCTGCCGCTAACCACGCATCGAGCGTCTCTTTTACCCAACTTGGAACGGGAACGGTCCGTATGTGTTTGCCCTTGCCAATGAGATCCACTATGGCCCACCGCTCCTCGCGCCGCTGTAAGCTCTCCAACGTCAGTTCCGCAAGCTCTCGGCGCCGCAGCCCGCATCCGAGCAGTATGGCCAAAATGGCTCGATTGCGCTTTCCCGTGAGAGTTTCCCGGTCGGGGAGCTGCCAGAGCGCCGAGGCCTCTCCCGCTGTTACCCAGTTACCTAGCCGAGCCGAGCTTGCGAACGCCTTTGACACGGTGGATGCCCGCGGCCAGCTCGGGCTTAACAGACCGGAGTCGGCCGCCTCGAAAGCCAGACGTCGTACAGCGGCCATCCGCACGTTGATGGTCCCGGGAGCCAGGCCGCGTTCCTCAAGGTGAAACCGATAGCGTAAAACCACTGTTTTGCTAAGGCCCAATCGTGGTTCAGAACAGTACCAAGCGACGAACTCATCGATCGCATGCTGGTATCCACGCCTGGAGTCCGGGGAAGCGAGGCTCCGTAGAACCGCGGCTTTCGAGTGTTCCAGATCGGGGATGCCGAGCTTATTCTTAGGCCGGCTCTTCTTGTTTGAATTTCTCGTAGACGTATTCCTCATGGCGGGTCGCCCTCCATTGCGGCGGATCATGAGGTTAGTGACTTGTGGGCCACTCTGTCTGCAGTTGCCTTCCGTTGCCACCGGTGCCGGAAAGCCGGTTTTTCGTCCAGAGTCGACAGGTAAGCACACACCACTTTCCCGGTACCTATCCGGGGATCGGCATCGGAAGATGAGTGCGCCCGTTCGCGCTCGGCTCGACCTACGTTCCCGCCGCAGCCGGAAGCAGTTGGCTAAATGTCCCTCAGACTTTCTTCCAAACAGAAAGAGGAGACTTCACCAGCTTTTCCTCGAGCCGTCAATTTGTCAGGGTCAGACTCAGGGTATTGGAGAACCTGTTCTCACCGTTGAACTGCGTGTTGACCTGGACCGGGTAGGTGCCGGGAGCGTAGCCCCCCGGTACCGTCACCTCAATGGTCGTGGCGTCGATCAGATCGACGTTGGTGCTTAGGGGAACGGCATTGCCACCGATGAGCACAGAGGCAACGCTGCCAGGATATAGGTACTGACCGGTGATCGTGAACACGCCTCCGCTTGTCGATGTCGACGCGGGCGCGAGGGACGATAGCTGGGGAGGATCGACCGTCCAAGCCGAGAAAGGAAAGGGGACGCTGCAGTACTGAATGAGGCCGCCGCCGCCGATGTTCACACCGGGAGACTCGAGGAGACCGGCGAATTGGGTGAACTCGATTTCTCCGTTACCGGTACCGCCGTTCGGATAACTGTCCTGGGGTACGAACCAGGTCCAAGTCGGGTTGGCGGCGAAGTCGGTGTTGACGGGCAAGCTTTGTGGCAAGAATTCCCACTCCGCGGTCGCACTAGACACCGTCGATTGGTTCAAAATCTGCGTCGGGGGCACGTTGTACGTCATCTCCTGGGATGTGGTCACCGAGGCACCCGCGCTGACATTGGGGCCATCCGCATCGAACCCGATCGATTCCGACAACGTCACGCTCGTGCTGTTGCTGTACGAGGACTCGTACGTGGTTGTCGTTGCGGGATCTGCAAACTCGAGATTGTATGAACCTGCGGTCAAGGTCGCATTGTTCGTTGTGTCGAGCAGATCTCCGGCTAAGTTGTTGAAGCCGGCCACTTCCGACGAGTATTTTGCAAAGCTCAAGTTGTCCTGGACGAGATAGTAGTCCGCGCCCACGTCCTTACACGAGCTGCATCCGGTATCGGTAAAATTACGCATGGTATAGATATAGGGATCCATCTCTATGGCGCCATAGCTGTTGGTCGTCTTGCTGCTGCAGTGTGTCGCGCTGGCCAAGCCGGTGAGAAACTCGGTCGGGTCAGCGGTGGCGGCCAGCTTGGCGGTGACGGCGGTCACCGCGCCCGCCGCCAGCTGCGGCGGTATCAGCCCGAAGCGCTCACGCAGCCACCGGCGATCCGTGGCCGGATGCTGCACATCCAGATTGACCAAACAGTAGCTGGAATTCTGCGGGGGGTACCGGTACCGCGAGCGCTGCAGCCCGTAAAGCGAGATGATCGCCTGCCCCTTCGCCGGGCGGCAGTTCGCCGCTTCCCCCAGCCGCAGCAGGCGGTGGAAGCGGCCAGCCTGGTCCTCGGTCGCGCCTACGATGGCGACGGTCTTGCCGACCCGGTACGACCGTTTAAGCAAGGCGATGACCTGGGGGTCATCCAGGTCGGCAGGCCCGATCACGAGATGACTGGGGAGCACGCTCGCCGCGGTCTGCTCGATCGGCACAATCTGATAGTCCTTGCGCAGCAGGTCCAGGGCGCCACCGGCGGCGGAGGCCGAGACCCCGATGGTCTGGCACACGCCGAGGCGCTGCCCAAGCGGTGTGCACTGAGACGATTGCGATTGCGTCTGCGCGGCTGCGGTTGCCGCCAGCATCGAAGAACTCAGCAGAACGGTCGTGAGTACCGTCACGTGTGTCATGGTGCCCCCCTCGCCGAGAAAGACTCCCGGCGTCTTTTTTCTTAGGTTGGGCCCGAGTTTTCTACGTAGAGGATAGTACGCCGCTTCGGCGCGCACATAAACAAAAAAATAATAAAGTTTGAAGAAATTAAGAACAAAACCAAAGACGAGGTAGATAAAAGCAACCCGCTGGCCAAATGGAGCGCGTTCTATGCCGGGGAAAATACTGGGGAAGGTATCAGGGAAAGTACCCAGGGACCCTGGGTGTGGAAAAACAGCAGTTATCGGTACTAACAGAGTTAGGCCGCATACCCCTTGCAAAAGTGCCTGATTTGAGGGGTCTACAGCAATCAATAGCGATCAGGAGCAAATCCCTTCCCGTCCTCTCTTAATCGACAGGTTGAAAGTTCGATTCCTTCTGCGCCCACCATGATTACAAACAACATCCTGTTACGATCCAGCTTCAGCGTGCACCATCCTCAACAGCCGTTCCGATCATGCGACCGCTATTTCACGTTCACCTTGACGTTGGTGTTCGACGTCAGAACAGTCCCATTGAACGACGTATTTACCTGAACTGCATTCATACCTGTCTTCTGGTTGCTCGTTACCACGACCCTGATTTTCCGTGTCGCTGATAGGCACAAAATTCGATGTGGGAAGGGCGTCCCCACCCAGCAGAACATTCGTAACAATTCCCGGATACATCCGCGTGCCACGGATCAGGAAGGTGCCTCCACCTCTCTGCACCGTTGCCGGTTCGACGCTCGTGATCATCGAGGCAGTAACATCGAAAGTGCGGAAGGGCGGAGGAAAAGCGCATCATCCCGCTGTATGGTGTAACTCGTTCCGGCGTCGGTATAAATATGCACCTCGGGACCGGCTCCGTCTTATGGAATACTTCCCAAATCATCGTGTTTGCCTTCTCCCTGCGGCGAAACACTTCATTCAGGAAAACGCGCCGGATGAGATCTGCTCAGCCATCCTGGAATCAACATTCCAGTCTTGACGGCAACGCCGCAGGCTGCTCGAAGGGGAGCGAGTATCTGCCGATTAGTCCGGTGAAGGCCGCCTTCGACTCCAGCTGCCGGCGTACAGGCGGCGGAGATTCGCTGTACAGAGATTGCTTCGCAGCAGCTCGAATATAGGAGCCGCGAGGAAATGTGAGAGGAATGAGAATGAGGAAAGCTCAGAGGAAGAGAATCTCCGCTGCGATTTTCGCAGCGGCCACGTGGATCGCGATCGTCGCAGCACAAGATACGAAATTCGCACCCCGTGGTCAGCAGATTCCCCCGCCAGCCTGCCTCACGCTGAAGGGCGCATGGGAAGGAGGCTACACGCCGTGCACAAATTCGACCCACCAGCAGTGGCTCGCAGACGTTTCGCATTGGCGGACGGAGCGCCGGATTCGCGTGGGTTATGACGATGCGCGTTATCGCATGCCGGCACTGCAGTGGGCGCAATCAGAATTCATTCAGCCGCAGATGATGGTGCAGGATCGATATTTTTACGATCCTGTAGCTCACAAATACACGGTTGGCCGTTATCTGGACGATTTGGAGAAGCGGTACGGAGGTATCGACGCAGTGCTGATCTGGCAGTCCTATCCGAACATGGGAATCGACGACCGTAATCAGCTTGACATGATTCGGTCCATGCCCGGCGGCTTGGCCGGAGTTCGCCAGATGGTGGAGGACTTCCATAAACGGGGAGTGCGCGTACTTTTTCCCATGATGATGTGGGATCAGGGGACTCATGCTCCAGGGAAGCCGTGGCCCGATGCCATCGCCGAGATCATGAAGGAGGTCGACGCTGACGGCGTCAACGGGGATACGCAGGATGGCGTGCCCTTGGCATTCTCCCTCGCTGCCGATCGCGTCGGACATCCATTGGCCTTCGAACCGGAGCTCGGTCCCGCAGACGAGGCACTCGCCTGGAATGTGCTGACGTGGGGACAATATAAATTTCAATTTGTGCCTACCATCGATCGTTATCGCTGGCTCGAGCCGAAGCACCAGGTCAACATTCAAGGCCGTTGGGATCGCGACAAGACCGACGATTTGCAATTCGCTTTTTTCAACGGAGAAGGCTGGGAGAGTTGGGAAAACGTGTGGGGCATCTGGAATGGCGTGACCCCTAGAGATGGAGAGGCGACACGTCGAATGGCGACGATCGAGCGCGGAGTGGCCCCATTCTTCGCCAGCACCGGATGGGAACCGTTTTATCCCATGCATCTGTACGGTGTATTCGCCAGCCGCTGGCCGCTCGCGGACCGCACGGTGTGGACCATCGTGAACCGCAACGAATACAACGTAACGGGACGACAAATGTCTATTCCATCTGAAGACGGCGTGCGCTATTTCGATCTCTACCACGGCGTGGAACTCATGCCGGAGCACGAAGGAACGCAGGCCGTGCTCTCGTTCCCTATCGAAGCACATGGGTATGGCGCGGTGATGGCCGTCCATGGTTCGCCTGATGCCAGGATCGACGAACTGATGTCGCGGATGAAAACGATGACCGCGACGCCACTTTCTTCATATTCGCATGAGTGGAAGCCGCTGACGCAGCAGTTGGTGGAGATTGAGAAGACCAAGGCGGCAGCCACTACGCCGGAGGGTATGGTGAAGATCCCTGCGGGAGAATATGTCTTCAAGCTGCAGGGAATTGAGATTGAAGGATTCGATGATGTTGGCGTGGATGTGCAATACCCCTGGGAGGACACGCCGCGGCGCTTCCATGAGCACCGGATGCATGTGAATGCGTTTTACATCGACAAGTTCCCGGTGACAAACGCAGCCTTCAAGAAGTTTCTCGCCGCCACGCATTACCGTCCGCAGGATGACTTGAACTTTCTCCGCGATTGGAAGGGTGGCTCGTATCCGCAGGGTTGGGACAACAAGCCGGTGACCTGGGTATCGCTTGAGGATGCCCGCGCCTATGCTCGATGGGCCGGCAAGCGGCTGCCGCATGAATGGGAGTGGCAATATGCGGCGCAAGGTGGTGATGAGAACAGGGTTTATCCGTGGGGAAATGGCTGGAATCCCGCCGATGTTCCTACTCCTGATAAGGGACGATCGTTGACGCAGCCCGATGATGTGGATGCCCATCCCGCAGGTGCGAGCCCGTTTGGCGTCATGGATCTGGTGGGGAATGTCTGGCAATGGACGGACGAATATGTGGACGATCATACGAGGGCTGGCATTCTTCGCGGTGGAAACTACTACCAGCCACAAGGGTCCGTCTGGTATTTTCCTGAGGCATACCGGAATGACGAGCACGGGAAACTGCTTCTAATGGCGCCCGAGCTACGATCGTTCCGGAACAGTAGGATTTCGTTGTGTGATGGATTCCAATTAGTAGGCCGCTTGAATCCTGAAATTGTGCACAGGAGATTTATCACTTCTCGAAGTTCTGCATGCTCCGCGAGGAGATTGCTGGACTGAGCGCCTTTGTTGGAGTCGTGATAATCCTTGCGGTGTATAAGTGCCTATGCTCCGTACTGCGATCCTTGTACTGCTGTATCTGTCATCTTTGGCGCTCGCGGTGCTTAGGGAGCCTCAACGAGCGGATGCTGCAGTTGTGGACGCATCTTTTTGGAGGCTCGAGCCCTCCGGCCGTATCGCGTGGCAGAACTGTGGGGAGCAGCTTGATTGTGCACAGGTGCAAGTGCCGTTGGATTGGGATCGTCCCGACGGCCCCAAGATCTCGTTGGCAGTGATTCGTCATCGTGCCAGCGAGTCTGAGGGGCAGAGGATCGGTTCTCTGTTCGTCAACTTTGGGGGTCCGGGCGTCGCGGGAGTTCCCATGGTGCGGGATCATGGGGCGGATCTGGACAAGTTAGGCAGAGGACGATTCGACGTCGTCGGCTGGGATCCGCGAGGTACTGGCGAAAGCACGCATGTAGGTTGCTTCGCAAACGAAGAGAGCATGGCGCAGTTCTGGGGTGAGGACTGGACGATCCCGACGACGCCGGCAAGCTCGTGGCTTTATGTGCCCAAAACCGTCGAATACGCGCGGCTCTGCGCTGCGTCGAGCGGCTCCTTGCTGGAACACATCTCCACGGCAGACACGGTCCGGGATCTCGATTACCTGCGCCACCTGACCGGTGATTCTCAGTTGAACTATCGTGGCCTCTCGTACGGCACCTTTCTCGGTCAGACCTACGCCAACATGTTCCCGAACCGTGTGCGAGCGATGATCCTGGACGCCGTCATCGACCCGGTCGCATTCACGACGTCAGTTCAGGCGGGTTTAGCTAGCAGCGAAGCCGACACAGACCAGGTGTTCGAGAAATTTCTATCGCTGTGTCAGGAGGCAGGGCCAGCGAATTGCGCACTTGCCGGTCAGGTCCCTGTTGCCTCGCGGGTGGGCGCGCTGCTGGCACGCTTGCGCATGGGGCCGATACCGGCGCCGTCCGCCCCTCCGCCGGAGGAGTTGCGCTACGGGGATGCGCTGCTGGGGATCTGGTTGACGCTCGGAAATCCGTCCAGTTGGCCGGCGCTCGCTGCCGGGCTCAACCGAGCGGCCGACGGGGACGGTTCCGCTCTCGCAACCACGGTTCGCGATTCACGAGACGTACTGGAGCAAGCCTTGGTGCCGGCGGTGGCCCTGCAATGCGCCGACAAGCCTCTTCCACTGACGGGGGCGGTCCTGGCTTGGCCCGAGGTCATTGACCAAGTCACCGCGAGTAATTTCCTCGGGTCCGTGGACGTTTGGTGGCTCTGGGCGCCCTGCGCTTCCTGGCAGGCGAGTAGCGCAGATGTGTACACCGGCCCGTGGAATGCCTCCACCCCGCACCCGATTCTGGTCATTGGTAACCGCTATGATCCCAGAACAGCGTTTGCAAACGCCAAACTCGCCTCACGCCGTCTTCACAACGCGGTCCTGCTTACTCTCGACGGGTATGGCCACACCAGCGACGTTGACCCGAGCGCCTGCATCGACGAGGCCGTCAGCGCCTATCTGGTCACGCTGGCGACGCCGGCCACCGCGACCGTCTGCCAGCCGGACCACCTCCCGTTCGACCCCAACTTCGGCCGGCCTCTTGCTCAGCACGAGCAGCCTTTTCAATGACAGCGGGTCTCCACGAATCGCTGTCCGGCAGATATTCGAATCGGCAGCTTTCGGTCCCTGGTCGATGAAAGTCGTCCGCGAGATGCGGCATTTCTTATCGGGGAACCCGGAAAATTCAGGCCGACAGTGCCTTGTCGTTCACAATGTAGGCATAACGCCGCAGCATCGAAATCGGTGGCTAGAGCATTTTAGATTTCGGTGTAGACGAGAAAACCGCTTCCGATGCGGCCGTTCCATCGAAGAATGGCCGCTCATAGCTGACATAACCAGTTCACAGTAAACTAGAATGCTTAACGACAATAGCCTTGCACTTCTACAGCGAATGCGATAGTCTCCGTAGCGATCCCCTCCCCATCCGGATACTTCTTGAAACCTTGGGCTCGTGGTTTGTCTGTTCCCGGTTAGCTCGGACCAGATTGCCGCAAGGTTAACTCAGTCCGATTGGAAATTTGTCCTATATTTCTCCGGCAAAATGCCAACGTCGACGTAAGTGGAGATAGAAACCGATGAAGAATTATTGTCGCGCTGTGGCACTGAGCGTGGCGGCACTCAGCCTCGTTGGCCTTATCCCATGCAGGGCGGCTAGCGCCACGCTCTATCAATCGAATGGCGGTAGCGACGGCGCCTGGCCTACGGCTGGCCTGTTCGAATACCAGGGCGCGCTCTATGGAGCGGCGAAATACGGTGGGCCCGCGCCAACCGGCTGTATAGATGTGCCGACGGTTGAAGTTGGCTGTGGCTCGGTCTTCAATGTGGCTTTATCGCCCGCGTCGACCGAGCGTAGACGACACGAATCTCTGGCCATCGCTGCCACGACGGCGGCGCAGGCTGCAACCGGTGAGACCGTCCCGCCACCCAACACCGATCCAGACGAACTTCGAGCGATTGTCCAGGCCGGGGCTCAAGAGTATGGCACGAAGGCAGTCGAGTTTGGAATGTGGGTGGGTGACCGCGAGGTGCTGACGACGGCCCTGGGGAACTCGATGACAACGGTAGCGGCCACTACGGACATGCATTACCACATTGGCGGGATCGCGGAGACCTTCATGTCCACGCTCCTGCTGATGCTAGAGGAGCAGGGGCGGATCAACCTGGACGAAAAGATCTCGCGCTGGTTCCCGCACCTTCTGGACGCCGATCAGGTAACAGTGCGCATGCTGGTGGCCAACACGGCCGGCTACCTCGACTACGTGACCGTGCAGGACTTTGTGAAACTGCAACTGGCCGAGCCGTTTCGTACCTTTACGGACGAGGAGTTGATCAACTATTCGGTGCGCGACGGCGAGATGAACTTCCCACCCGGAACAAGTCAGCAATACTCCCACACGGACAATGTCATCCTAGGGCAGGTCATTCAGCGGGCCACGGGGGAGCCCCTAGATGAGTTGTACGAAAAGAATATTTTTAGGCCGATGGGCATGAGGGACACGCGGCTGCCGCTCAATCAGGAAATCCAAAATCCGGTGCTGCACGCATTCACAATGGATCGCGGAATTTACGAGGATTGCACCTACTGGAACCCGTCCTGGGGCTCGACGCCAGGGTTGCCCACTTCCAACCTTCATGACCTGGGTAAATGGGGCCCGATCCTCGGAACCGGCCGTTTAATTTCGCCGGCGCACTTCCAGGAGCAGATCGCTCCGACTTCGGCTGGCAAGGGCCAGAACAGACCCGATCTCTATTTTGCTTATGGATTTGTCGTTGCCAACGGCTGGATTGTGCAAAACCCCAGCATCAACGGTTATAGCGGCGCCTTCGGCTACAACCTGGCTAATGGAGTGACCATCGTGGTCGAGGCCACCAAGAGCGAGACCTCCACCACCGACGCATCTGCTTTCGACATTTTCCGCCAGGTCGTGAAGTACGTCACGCCGGCCTCACCGATTAACTTTGGAGCGCCTCAGTAACGCTTGTAAGTGGACTGTAAAGCGCCTGCCGACCAGGAACTTTGGTTTGGTTTGAGCTGAGCCAACATCAGAGCATTTCTCCTGACTGTATAAAGCGAAGAGCCGGACCGTGCTCCGTTTCCATATCCCGCTCATCGCGAACCCGGCGTCACTGTGCAAGCGATGCCGCGACTGAGGATTCCGGCGATCGGACGCCCAGCTTCAGAATCGCAGCCCGGGCTGGAGTCTCGAGCAAGTAGAGGCTGGCAATGCTGGCAAGAATGCTGAGAGCAAGGTACGCCGGATAGGCGGCGAAATCCCTGTCCAAGTTGGCGGCTTCGAAGAGATGCCAGAACGGAAGATGGATGAGGTAAAGGCCGTAGCTTGCCTCACCGAGGATGACCAGCCACCACGTCGAGAAAAGGCCTTCAATCAGCTTGTTGCCGCTCGCGAAGGCCAGAATGACAGCGACGAAGACCGGGAGCAAAACGCCGGCGTTGAGCAGGAGATCTCCCACCCACGGCATCGATAGGAGCACGGCAAAGAAAGCAACGGCCGCTACTCCGGCTATCAGGGGTGCGGCCCTCCTGAGGGTGTCGCGCGGGAGCGCTTCTTGAATGCGGGCAGCCAATAATCCAATCAGAAACTCGTGCAAATGGAAAATTGGCCAACACCTTAGGAAGATACCCGGCATCCCCGCTTTCCCCGCGAGGCCGCTCGCCGCTATGCCGGCCGCATAAAGTGCAATGGAAAGAATGACAGCGCGGCGTGCCGAAGAGCGCCAGAGAACGATCCCCAGATATGGAAACAGAAGATAGAAAAAAGCTTCCACTGCAACTGACCATCCAGGATCGTTGAGTCCCTGGAGTCGCGGGATCCAGTCATTCAGCATCAAGCAGTTGCCAAGGAACGTTGCGCCGGTCTTCCACACCGCAGAAACGGCCCCGTACGTGGCAATCCGGGCGCCCAACAATCGAGGGGCATCGAAGACCAGCATAACCAAGAACAGTGGATAAATTCGCGCGAAACGGTTTATCCAGAATCTTCTTCGAGCGACTGGCTCACCCGGACGAAGATAGACGACCGCGAGAATGTATCCGGAGAGCGTGAAGAAGAAGCTTACGCCAACGTATCCACACTGCTGAATGCGCAGTACCCATAGCGGGAGATGCTCCGCCTGCAGGAAAAATCCGGCGGTATGGAAGGACAAGACATAAAGCGCAGCGGCGAATCGAAGAGACGTAAGGGGGAGAATCCGCGGAGCTTTCGTTTTCACAGGAATCAGAGTTGTCACAGCCCGGATATTGAAGTCCCTTTAGTATACGGTCCCCCCGATGGGAGCTGATATTTTCACTATTGACGCTAGGATGAGTTGGAGTTCGAGACCGATCACAATTTGGGCCGCCTGCGCCATCCGCATGGAGGCGCTTACATCTTTGTTGCCGAGCGGCCGCAGGATCACCCCGTCCAGGTCAGGCTGGGCCTCGCTGTTGATGACGCCTCGCAGTTTACTGCCCTGCATAGTGGCGCTGTTGTGCGTCCGTTTGAACAGCAGCATCGGCCCGCGCTGCAAATGTTGCTCGCCGACTCCGACGGACGGCATATTGCCGTGGAAGCGCCATTGCCGTCAACAAAGAAGCAACTGCCGAAGAACTAGGCCGACATGACAAACCAGGAACTCCGGTGCATTGGCTAATGGGGCGCCCGGTATAATCCCCGCATGTACACGCCTCAGGCTGGAATTTTCGCTCTTGGGACGTCCTCTCATGCGTACCTGGAGTTTGACATTCTGGATGAGAGAAAACGCGAGGAGTTCGCCTCTAAAATCTCTGCTATCCGCGAACCGCGGACGACCACGGGAGGAGTGAACTTCGTCATCGGCTTTCGGCCCGAGCTGTGGGCCAGTCTTGTTCCTGACGACACCCCTGCGGGAGTGGAAGGTTTCAACAACGAGGTCCGGGGCATAGAAGGATTTGCCATGCCGAGCACACAACATGACGCGCTGGTATGGCTGTCCGGCAGTGCCTATGACGTTATTT
Source organism: uncultured Acidobacteriaceae bacterium (assembly GCA_963803615.1). Classification (GTDB taxonomy): domain Bacteria; phylum Acidobacteriota; class Terriglobia; order Terriglobales; family Acidobacteriaceae; genus PALSA-350. The sequence goes on along the minus strand of CAWDNI010000060.1, from coordinate 91,726 downwards.
TCGATATGGCGCGCTCGATCGTTCGCGACCTGGCAGGCTTGGCGTCGCTGGAAGATGAAACCTCAAGCTGGCCTTATCGGCACGATCGCGACCTTACCGGCTTCATCGACGGTTCTGAAAATCCGACGCTGCTTGACGCTCCCGCAGCGGCGCTTATACCGGAAGGTATCCCCGGCGCTGCCGGCTCGGTGCTGTTGCTGCAAAAGTGGCGACACAAAGCGGCTGAATGGGAAGCCCTGCCGATCGATCAACAGGAGCGCATCATCGGGCGCATCAAGCTCGATAGTGTCGAGATGACGAACAAGCCATCGGATTCGCATGTCGCTCGCACCGATCAGGACGAGTTTGGAGAGATCTTTCGCCGGAACATGCCTTACGGGGGCGTAGATAACCATGGGACCATGTTCGTCGGATTCAGCGCCGACCAGAAGCGGCTGTCGAGAATGCTGGACAGCATGGCAGGCCTTGTCAACAACACACGCGACGCGCTCACTCGCTTCTCTCAGCCGCTGACCGGCTCCTACTATTTCGTGCCTTCCGTCGAGAGTCTGCGACGCTTACGGCAGAACGGCGAAGCAGGCGCCACTCACTTCTGAGTCATAGAGAAGCGAAAGCGTTCCCCGGATGTTTTTGGTTATTCACTTATTTCCCGGTCACGAATACCCTAAACAGTCTGCCACTTGACTTGCTTTTCCTCTTGCTGGATCGCACGAGCCGAAAGTCTGCGATAGTGGTCGTTTTGCCATCGCATAAAAAAGTCACTAAAGTCATGGACATTGACCAACTTAAAGCTTTAAAACAATTCTCATTTGGTGGCGGTGGTGTGAAGGACGGAACTCCGTTATCAGTCCTTTGCCATCGGGCGCGACGATTGGGTGAATATAGGCCCGAGTATCTTCGTAGGCATTTTCCGTCAAGATGGGCTTTTTTGGTTATCCCGATAGAGGCTACTTGTCAACTCTCCGGAAATCCGGGAGTGTAACTTGAAGGCCGGCCTGCATAGCAGACTCATGCGCGCAGATGCCGGCACAAGTCCAATTTACCGATTGATAAACATCCGGAAACGAAGGCCGTCCCTCCACAATACTGGAAACAAACTCATGTACTAAGTGGGGGTGCGAACCGCCGTGTCCTCCGCCTTGAATAAACGAGAGGTGCGCATGGGCTTCGTCATAAACACCGTTTGTCGTGAAACGTTGGATCGGCTTAGGAAGAAGTCGTGCATAGTCCGGTATCGTTACGCGCTCCGGCTTCTCGCCCACATGAATCACCGGATTTTCGTTCTCGATCTGCGTCCATTCGAAAGAAATTTTATCTCCGTAAACATCAAAGCTCTCGCGGTATTGTCGCGCGGTCTCAAACAACGATCGAGTTACTTCGAACGCAAGTTGCTGGTTGCGCACCTTGAACAAAGCGCTCTCGATCGCAAACGGAGATCCGTATTTGGCGGCCAAGCGATCCTCGATTTTCCCAGAACCGTAACAGGAGACGTACTCGGCTTCGCCGCGGACCAAGGCAAGGCCCGGGCTGACGGCATGAGTCGCATAGTGCATCGGCGGGAGCCCTTCCCAGTACCCGGGCCAGCCTGCCATCTCCTGTTGGTGGGACCCGCGCATAAACTGAATTCGGCCTAATTTTCCGCTGTCACACAACTCCCGAACAAATAAAAACTCGCGGCCATAGATCGCGGTTTCCATCATCATGTAGTTCTTGCCAGACACCGTGGCAGCGTTTACAACCGCATGGCACTCCTCAACCGTAGTCGCCGCTGGAACTGTACATGCGACGTGCTTGCCGGCACGAAGGGCGGCAATGCTTTGTGGAGCATGCAAGTGGATTGGCGAATTGATGTGGACCGCGTCAACTCTAGGGTCCTGGATCAGCTCGTCGAAATCTTCGTACCGTTTACTGACGTTAAACTGGTCTCCAACTTCGTCCAGCTTGCTTCTGGTTCGCTGACAGATCGCGTACATATTCGTGTCGGGGTGGTTCTGGTAGATAGGAATGAATTCTTTACCAAAACCCAGTCCGACAATCGCTATATTTAACTTCGCTCGACTTGAAATATTATTCTCAGTGGAATGCGTGTTGAGCGTAGTGCCGTGAAGAATAATATCACCCACCAAAGACTCCCTTTTTCGAAGATCAATTGCGTCTGCTCTTCAATGAATCGGGTAAAGCAAATGCGATGTACTTATCGCCCGATTTAGCCATCTGTTTGCCTCCGCCCCCACGAGCAATGACTACATACACCTTGCCGTTTACTTCATACACGGCTGGCGTGGCAATGCCACCGGCCGGCTATTTGTCACTCGTGGGCAGAGAGCGGCCGGATTCGGATGTCCCGAAATTTCACCATCAGCGGCTGGCTCTTCGTGATGCCCCGGCCGGCATTTACGGGAAGACTTAGCTCGTGCTCGCTGAGCCCATGCACCTGCAGGCCGATGAAACCGTTGGCGTGGGTCTTATAGAGCTCCTCGTTAGTGTAGTCTTCGATCAGATGACCATTCACCCAGGTCTGAATCCGCGGCCCCTTTGGCCACAATTCGCAGTTTGTTCCAACCGTCGTCGATGAAATACGGATGTCCCTCATCGATCTTCTTCTGTGAGGATAGCCAGCCTGTGCCAAGTGCCTCCCCGTACAGCACGCCCGTTGTCGGCAACCCTTTGTAGTGGCGGCGAATCTCGACCTGCGGGCCATTCACTCTTCCGGCGAACGATTCGTACGGCCGGCCGGGTCCATCAACAGGCCTGACCTTAGTTCGGATCTGGATGCCAGAGTTGATTACAGGGTCGATGTACGTTTCGAGTTCAAGCTCAAAGTCGCCAAACTCCTGCAGCGAGCACAGGAACGAGTTGATGCCCGCACTGCTTTCCACAGTCCGGCCGACGATAGCGCCGTCTTCGACCGTGAAGTTATGGGCGCCATTCATCTGTTCCCAACCCTTCAATGTTTTGCCGTCGAAAAGCTGAATCCACCCGGAACCGGAAGGCCGCTCGCTGCGGCTGCTGGAAGCCGGCGCTTCCTCCTTCTCCGGTAGAGCAAACGCGACGATGGAATCTCCCGATTTCGTGGCATTCTTGCCTCCGCCACCGGCCGAGATCGCGACATATTCCCTGCCGTTCACCATGTATACGCTCGGAGTCGCATAGCCGCCGGCAGGCAATTGATATTCCCACAGTTGCTGACCCGAGTGTGTTGCGAAAGCCCGGATCTTAGCGTCCGCGGTGGCGGCAATGAAAAGCACTCCTCCTGGCGTAGCGACGGCGCCACCGAAGTTCATCGTACCGGTGTTGTGAATGCCTTTGGCTGCGAGTGCCGGATATTCGCCGAGGGGCATTTTCCACAGGATGTTGCCCGTTACCATGTCGATCGCGTTGAGCGTGCCCCAGGGCGGCGAGATACCGGGGAATCCCTGAGCGTCGTTAAAAAGGATGTAACCGTCGAGAGTATAGCGCCGCGCGAAGGGCGTGCCGATTGGACCGTTACTCGGTGGATGGCTGACATAGGCCGCCAGGGCTGCCAATTCATTGTCACTTAACTGGCTGAAGGCGGGCATGCCGCTGCGCCCTCCTTTGATAACTGCCTTGTACTCGGGCCGGCTAAGATCGAGCTTCGCGAGCGCCGGGATCTGTGGCGGATTTCCCAGACGGTCCGATCCGTGACAGGCCATGCACCTAGCCTGATAGATTTGTAAGCCCAGTTGGGCCGGACTCAACTTACTCTGCGCGCCATCTGCATTGCCGTGAGCGGCGCCAATATCGGAAACGGGGCGCAGCCGGTTGATCGTCGGAATCTCATTCACGTTCACGTAAAGCACATTCAATTGCGGATCGAAGGAGGCGCCTTGCCACTCGGCGCCGCCCAGGTGACCGGGCATGGTGATCATGCCTTGCAGGCTCGGAGGAGTATAAATGGATCCCGAGCGGTATCTACGGAAACGTTCAAGAGCGGATGCATGGGCCTCCGGCGTGATGTTCGTCAAATCCGCCTCGGTGATCGCCTGTCGAGTCAATGGAGCGGGTTTGAGCGGGAACGGTTGGGTCGGCGATGCCTGCTCTCCCGGCACATCAGAGGGGGGCTCCGGGACCTCTACGACCGGAAAAATGGGCTTGCCCGTATCGCGATCGAGGACGAATACACGTCCCATCTTCGTGAGCTGGACCACCGCGTCCCGCGAGGTTCCACCGCTCTTCACCGTCACCAGAATTGGGGACGGTGGATTGTCGTAATCCCAGAGATCGTGATGAACGGTCTGGTAGTACCATTTCAGCTTGCCGGTGTCCGCATCTATTGCCAACACGCAGTTAGCAAACAAATCGTTCCCTTTGCGATACCCGCCATAGAAATCGTCGGTCGCCGACCCGGTTGCCGCGAATACCCATCCGCGCTTTTCATCGATAGTAATTCCTCCCCAGGCATTTGCGCCGCCGAACGTCTCGCCCTTAGGCCAGTTCCACGTGTCGTAACCAAGCTCACCCGGTTCCGGGATCGTATGAAAGATCCACTTCAGCTTACCCGTGACGGCATCGTAGGCGCGGATGTGCCCAGGCGAGGCGCCGTAGGTCTCGCCGACGCGGGAACCGAGAATGAGAAGATCCTTATAGACCGCGCCCGGGGAGGTCATTTCCAACTCGACTCCCTTCGGATCCACGCCCAGGTTTTCGCGCAGATCGATGTAGCCGTCCTTTCCGAAGGATTGGATCAACTGGCCCGATTTCGCATCGATGGCGTAGACCCTGTCGCGGACAAAGTCGAAGATCCGCTCGCCTTCGGCGCCCTTCCAATACGTCACTCCGCGATTGCGCAGACGCATGACCTTGCCGTTGTTGTATTTCGCAGGATCGAAGACCCATTTTTCGCGGCCGGTTGCGGCGTCGAGCGCCACGGCCTTAAGACTTGCGGTGCTCAGGTACATCGTCCCGTCAATGACAATGGGGTTGGCATACATCGTCGATCGCGGCGATGCATCCCCGGTGTGGTACTCCCACGCGGGCCGCAGCTGGTGCACATTGATTGCGTTAATCTGCGCCAGAGCAGCGAACTGGGTTCCACCTGGGCCTCCGCGATCGACGGTCCAGTCCACGTTGCCGCGAAAGAGTGGCCATTCTCCGGCAAGGTCCAGCCGTTCTTGACCGCTTTGAGCAGTGCAAAGTAAAGCACTAAGAACCGCGCCACCCAGCACCAATGCTTTAAACGGAAAACTTCTAAGGACCGAACGCTTGGGGACCATTATGCCTGCTTCTCCTTTTTGATAAGTTCCTCGCCGGCCGACAGATAAACGGGATTCATCACGCTTGATGGCGTTCGCCGTCAGAAAATCAACTTAAGCGCCACCTGCATCTGTCGTGGGTAATGGGCGCAAGTTAGTTGCCTGAAGGTCGGAGTACCCAGGACATTACCGGGGAAACCGAAGTTGGGATGATTGAAGGTATTGAAAACATCCCAGCGGAACTGAAGGTCCACAGGCTGATCCTTCACTTTGAAGATCGACGCCTCTTTCGTAAGAGAGCTATCGATATCCGTATAATCGGGGCCAATTATGGAGTTTCGTTGCTCATTGCCGTACGTGTACAGTGCGTTGGCCGCAAACGCCGCAGTATTGATAGAATTCGGCTTTTGTCCGTCCGCCCGGAACGGAATTCGGATTGCCCACGATATTGGCTCGATCGGTTTGCCCTGAGTTGGAGGGATTGCCGTTCACGGTGACGGTAAACGGCCTTCCGCTCGTCGCCGAACGATTCCGCCCAGACTCCAGCCGCCCAACACGGCGTTTGCCCAAGGAGCAAGATTTGATCCGAATTGCCTTCCGTGTCCGTAAGGCAGCTCCCAGATTCCGCTGAACACTAACGACTGTGCAAGCTGCGTGTCCAATAGACCGTACTCCCCGTGAATATTCGCGGGATTCTGGATAGCTGTATCCGGCAGAACTGCCTTGGGGGGAGGCGTCGAAGGTATCGCCCAGCGCCTTGGACCATACCCAGGTCGCTAAAATCGTAAAGCCGTGGGAGATTTGGTGTGTCAGATTTGTCTGCATGGCGTTAAAGTTCGTATTTCCCGAATACTCCTGCCGCAGAATTGAGCCCAACGGTGAAATAGTGACTCCTTGAACCGGCCCCGCGATGGCAGGAGCAGATGTGGGAACGAATATGCTGGTGAATCGGCGCCGCGAGTTGATGCTCCCGGGGCCTAGCGAAGTTACATAATTCGTATCATTTAAGTTCACGAGTGCGTTCCCTTGGCTGCCGAAATAACCGACCTGAACCATCCAGTTACTCAGCAAACTGGTACTGCGCACTCAAGTTCCATTGCTGGGTATACGCGTGTGGCGGGATGCGTTGCATGAGAAGCCAGTGACACTGAGGTCGCATTCTGCAGGGATCACTTAATCGGCGGGGATTCCGTTCTATCAGCAGCGAATAGGGAGTGATCCCATTGCTGCTCGTCGTGATCGCAACGTCGTAGGGAGGATTCACAACCATCGAATCGGAATCGCCGAAAGGAGAGAACCTCTGAAATGGCGAATACACCCCGTACCCGGCGCGCCAAACCACCTTGTCCCCGAACAGTCTATACGCCAGACCCACACGCGGCTCAAAATCGAAGCGGGCTGTTGCGCACCCAAGCCGTCGGCCTTCGTCTGGGCCTCAAGTATGATTTGCGGCTGTAGGGGATTGGTGTCCAGATCGACATTGGCCAACCTGTCATATATATCATGGAATGGGGTCAGATACTGGTAACGCAGCCCCAAATTCAGCGTGAATCGCTTGTTGACCTTCCATTCATCCTGAAAGTATCCGTCCAGCATAGTTGCCCGCGCTTCCACCCTTGTGGCTGTGCTGAAGGCAGACGTTATCGACATAGCCGAGAAGGAAATCGGCAACCGCATTCCCCCCAGTAAGAGTTGAAGAATTCCTCGTGTACCTGCCGGTGAAGTTGATAGGTTCCGTCTTGGTTCCGGGCATTGTTGTTATTGGTCTGTATCCATTCAATCCCACCCCCGAATTGGATTGTGTGCGCGCCCTTCACCCAGGTCGTATCATTCCCGACCTGCCGGTCCTGTCCCTCGGACCAAACGGGCAAGAAATTGCCTGGTCCGAGTGTGGCATAGCCGGTCATGCCGAAGTTCGGGTACATCACGGGAAGGGTTGATGTGGGCAGTTGCAGGCCGATCTTCGCAGCCACATTCCCGATGGCTAGCGCCGCTGGAGGGTAAGCGATCCAGAACCTATCCCCGAACCACCCCGCTTTGGTGGCTAGTCAGAAGTGTCGGAGAAATAACATGGGTCCAGGTGATACCGCTGCCATAGGCCAGATGTTTTTCTGGCGCGAATCGCCCCCGAATGCGGGCGGCGGCAGGACAGGCTGTGTCGGTATAAAAATTGTTTGGCTATTGAATATCACTGAAAGTTGATCTTTCTGGGAGAGTTGATAATCCTCTCGCGTGTTGATTCGGTCGAGATTTTCGTCGTTCGGCGAAATGTAGATGTAATTTTGAGAAAGATTGCTGTTTTGGGGAGTGGGAAAGTAACTCATGAGCTGTTGCGCGACCGGGTCGAACCGGTTCGACGGGATGATGTTCCCCGGGAAAGGCTGCCGCGTATTCGTCGTTGAATTGTATGTCCGAGGGTCGTAGATGGGAACGCTGAGCGCCGAGAAATTTCCTTGCCTCATGGCGGCTGTCGGAATCGTGTTGTTATCAATATTGGACTCTCTTCAGCTTTAGCAATCCTCCCAGGCGAAAAAGAAGAATGCCTTGTTCTTGAGGATGGGCCCACCAACGGATAAACCGTAGTCGTTGCGGTTGTACTCGGGCTGTTTTCCGAAATTAAAATCGTTCCTTGCATCAAAGAATTGGTTTCGGACAAAGTTGTACGCAGTCCCATGAAACCCGTTGGTTCCTGACTTCATGGTGAGGTTCACGACACCACCGGCAGCTCTCCCGAACTGCGCTGGATACGAGTTGGTTTGCACTTTGAACTCTTGGATCGCGTCGACTGACGGCTTGACTACCTCGGCTTGATCCACATCGAACGATGTGTCATCCATGTTGTTGTCGAATCCATCGAGCAGGTAGTCGTTGTCCGTAGTACGCACTCCACCCGCGGAAAATCCTCCGGCCCTGTTGGCGTTGGAGCCATCTGCGGTATGCGAGGCTGGAGGAGGCAAGGCGCCCTCGGAAAGCAAAGCCAACTGAAGGTAGTCGCGGCCATTCAGCGGGAGGTTTGCGACACTTTTCTCTTCGATTACCGACCCCTGTGACGCGTCGCTAGTGTTGACCATCGGCGGGGCAGTGGTAACCGTCACCTCCTCCTGCACGCCGCCAATTTCCATCGCGAGGTTCATCACAGCGGCTTCCTGAACCTCCAGCACGATATTCTTGCTGACCAGATGCTTGTACCCTGTCTGCTCGGCTTCGACCCGATACTCACCAGGGCGCAGCGGACCTGAAGAATAACGGCCGGCGCCATCCGTAGTAACTTCTTGCCGCTGGTTGGTTGCAACCGCAACGATGGTAACTTTCACGCGCGGCACGACGGCGCCGGAAGCGTCCGTTACCGTGCCAGTAATGCTCCCCGTGTCCGCCTGACTGAATAACCTCCCCGCGCCCAGAAGGAAAATACAAAGCGCGAGCACACCGAACCTGAGGCAAATCTTGTAATTACTTCTTGTCGATATTGTCATCACTTGAAGCACCTTTCGACCTAAATTGGGCATCCTTGGTTTGGCAGTGGATCATCGATCGCTTGCTGATCAAATAGGGCGCCCAGGCCGGATGTCTCGATTTCTAATGCAGGCGTCTGCGCCAGCACTTTAACCGGTTGCTCAAGCGGTCCGAGTTCCATGCGAAGATCGAGGTTTGGTCGGTCCCCCTCTGCGAGATTGATCTCGGGGACCGTAGCAATCTTGAAGCCCGTCATCTCGCAGTAACACGGTAATGACCTATGGGCAGCAGAGTGACCTCGAATGCGCTCCTGCTCCTGTCGCCAAACGTCACCAAAATGTCTTTCACTGGACGCATGCTTAGCACCTCCGAAGCATTACCAAAACGACCCTCTAGATTGGTACAGGAGTGAAAGGCGCTACCTAGGCCAAGGCCGGCGACATAGCTCCTCAGTTTGATTTCTGCAACCCCGCCTTGCTCGACAATCACTCCGACCGGTCCAGCCACCGGCTCTCAACGCAACTCCCTTGCAAGCATCCCTGCAGAACCAAACAGATACTAGCGAAGCCCAGACTTCCTGGCTATGAGACTTTACGTATTTAATTTGAGATTTTTATCCTTGAAGCTTTTGTCTTATTTGCTATCAATCGATATCAATGTTCCGGACGAAAGCGATAAGTTAAAGAGCAAGGACGTTGTAAGATTAGTGTTTACTGAACTTTTTGCCGCGGCCGCCGGCAGCATCTGAGCTGCCTGCCTCCGATTAGTCGATCGTGCGTGGCCGTACGATGGAGGGACGGCTATATCGAATCGTTCCACGGGGCAAGTCTCGGGAGGAGTGCCTGAACGAGCGCCGGTTCCCTCACCCTCGGACGATTCCATCGAAGACTGGCGGATCGATTACAATCGGGTTCGCCTACACACATCTCTTTGGACTATCTGACGGCGGAGGAGTTTCGAATCGGCTGTGCAGCCCAAGGGCGGCGAGTTGATCTCGCTGCTAAACTCAAACCCGAGTCCTCTCACTTATCCGAACTAGACCGAGAGGGCAGATCACATCTGACAAGACGGCCATTTAGATTTCATATGCCCCGATCGCTCCACTCAGCCCGAGCAGGCTGGTTCCTTTCGCGCAGCCGGCCCAAGGTTGCATTGCTCATCGAAACCTCCAACGCCTATGCGCGTGGCCTGCTGCACGGCGTGGTCAGTTATATTCGCGAGCACGAGCCCTGGTCGTTCTACCTTATGGAACAGGGCCGCGGTGACGATCCGCCGTCTTGGTTGGCGCACTGGAATGGCAACGGCATCATTGCGCGCATCGAAAGCGAGAGAATTGCAAAAGCCGTTGTGAATTCCAAGCTCCCGACCGTCGATGTAAGCGCCGGACGCCATGTTCCCGCGATACCGTGGGTGGAGACCGATGATCGGCAGATTGCGAATCTGGCGGCCAATCATTTCTTGGAACGGGGTTTCAAGCATTTCGCTTATTGCGGAGACGACCGTTTTAACTGGTCACGCTGGCGCGGTGAGCATTTCGGTAAGTTACTCAATGCCGCGGGACACCGATGCCACACTTTCGTACCGCCGCGCCGGCAATCCGATACGCAGATCACGGCTATGGAAGACTGGTTGACACAACTGCCAAAACCGGTGGGTGTCTTCGCCTGCTACGACATTCGCGGCCAACAAGTCCTCGATGCTTGCCGGAACGCCGGCCTCGCGGTTCCCGATGAGATAGCGGTCCTCGGCGTTGACAATGACGAACTGCTTTGTGAGCTGTCATCGCCTCATCTTTCCAGCGTAATCCCCGATACCCACCGCACCGGTTATGAGGCTGCCGCTTTGCTGGCGCGGATGATGAACGGGGAGCGTTTGGCGGTGGTCGAGGTTCGTATCGCACCCATCGGTGTGCACCGCCGGCAATCGACCGATGTATTGGCAACCGAAGATCCGCATGTGGTGCAAGCGGTGCGGTTCATTCGCGACCACGCGTGCGAACCCATCAACGTTAAGGATGTGCTTCGCGCCGTGCCCTTGTCCCGCAAAGTTCTTGAAACGCGCTTCAAAAAACTCTTGAATCATACCCTTCATGATGAGATTATCCGGGTAAAAGTTGATCGCGTGAAGCAGCTCTTGGTCAACACTGATCTTGCGGTCGCAGATATCGCCAGTCGCACTGGTTTCGAGCACTCCGAATACTTAAGCGTCGCATTCAAGCGCGAAACGGGTTTTACTCCCGCTGTCTATCGGGTGGACCAAGGCAACCGTTCGAATGTCCGGAGTAAGGCGCGATATCTCCGGGCATTTTAGTTTCTGTGCAGGAAAGACGTCCCAGCCTAATTGCGTCCTTAATTTACTTGATAAGATCAGGGGCGGTTAGCCCCGCATCAACTAGGACGTTTTGCAGCCCCCTATGTGGGAATCAAAGGGGACGGGCGCGCCGCCTAAGATAAAGGATGTCTAGTTTATGAAAACGCCGAGAAGCATCGACGTGCTGAGTTTTTAATTTTCCTAGAGATCAGAACGACTGATAAACATGTTCTCGGTCGCATAGGATGCTCCTGGCGGCTCTAGCGATCCTTCTTTACATAGTTGAACGATAGATCATTGAAATAGCGAATCAAGGTGGCTATGTTCCTATCGTTGTCTCGAAACGAATCAATCGTTCTTTGCAGATAGACTTCGACAGGCAAAGGCAAGGAATTCTTTTCGGGTCGGGAGAACCCATAGAAATCCTTAATTCCAAGGACCGGATGCTGAAGTATCGCTGGCGCGTCATCCTTTGATCCCCAGCCGACGACGCACTGTATCAGCCGCGTCTGCTTACCCACCTCTCCTCTTCCCTGCCATGTACGAGAATCCGGGTTTTCATTCATCAACCAATCCACCTGCTGAAAGGGCTTCGAACTGACGATCGTCGGGTCACTGGGATTGCTACAACTCAGCCACACAATCGATTGCGGCTTTTCACGTTTTGCCGCGAGATGAATTCTGGTCCAGCAGCGGTTGATGGAACGTCTTTTGAAGTCAAGCTCCTCTTCAGCGGTAATCTTCTCCTTTCCCGGGAAGGCCGTGCCATAAAATTCCTGATACATTTCCCTTTCACAAACAAGCCATTTAGGGGGGCCGGACGGAGTCCAAAGCCAATCGATCATAAAACCGTCGATCGAGGTAACCTTCAAAGCTTCGGTGATGGCGCTATCCAGATACTCCAGGTAGCGTTTGGTAAAGACGATATTTGGTCTGTACGAAGCCGGACCATAACTTTCTTCTGGATGGAGTTTCTCCCATCGGCTGTTTGCTCCGATGCAGAAGTAGCCCATCACCTTTTGGCCACGATCCTGCCCTCGTTTGCACACATCCCCGAGAAAGTTGTATTTTAGCCCAGGCTGCGGCGGAATATTTCCCCCCTTGTACCAGGCATAGCCATTACAGGAAACGCAAAATGTTTGTATGGTGTTGACGCCGGCTTCGCGATACCAGTCCACGTGCGCCTTCGGTTCTGCATCGGCCCATTGTCCAGGCGGCGCGAATACTCCGCCTTCCGCCCAGTTGAAATCAATGCAGAATGCCTTAACGTGTTTTGCGTTGACATCAGTTTGAACCGCCAAAATGGGACCCGCTCCGGCATTCACTTCCAGGGCCGGAAGATGTGTCTGGGCGAGGCCGGCTCCCCACGCCACCGGCATTCCGATAAGCGACCTGATAACTGCTCTGCGCGAAGGCTTTGAGTTGTTGTTCATGATTCGGTCCTTAAAATACGGCTCCACGAAACGTCCAAACGATTGCTGAACCTCATCTGGAGTCATCCAAGCAGATGGGAAGCTTTGAATTCCGCCTTCTGGGCAACTTGAATAATCGAGTCCGTTGAACTAATGGCATCCCAGACCGTCTGATCGATGATCTCGGCGATCCGGGGCCAATTTGTGAGACGCGGCATCTCTCGCGCATTGGCGTGCAGACTCTCCAGCTTGCTGTAGAACGGAACACTTCGATTCACCTCCGCATCATCCCAGGTTGACCTGCGGCAACCGATTCCTCCTTCCATGGTCAGCAACTTGTCCATAGGCGCAGTCAAGCAATGGCGCAAGAACTGGTAAGCAATATCTCTATGCGGACTGCCGGCGCCTATCGAAAGAATCCAATATGCGCTGAGGGAAACGGAAGAGGCGCCTTCAGCGTGGGGAACTTCCGAAATGCCGACACATCCTTTTACACGTGAATCGGGAAGGGTCTCTGACATCGCGCCGAAGCCGAACCAGTTCACCATCATCGCGATCTCGCCCGCAGCGAAAGCCAGCCCTGACTGAACCGAATCCATCTCACGGCAGCGGGGGTGCACTGCAGCAGTGTCCTGCAGCATGGATTGATAGAAAGTGAGGGCGTCGATTGCCTGCGGGGTTACGAAGCGAAGCTGACCTGAAGCATCGAACAACTCCCCGCCTCGTGTCCACAACTGCAAAAGAAAATCGTAAACAGTGTTGTGTCCATCCGGATACGCCGCGAAGGCAGTTCCATAGACGCCACGGTCCGGTCTTTGAAAAAAACGTGCGACGCGTTGAAACTCGCTCCAGGTCTGAGGTACCTGCAGCGGGAAACCCGAGAGCTCCCGATAGGCGAATCGTTCTTCCCGATCTTCAAATAGGTCCTTTCGGTAAATCAGGCACTCCGGTCCATCGTGATAAGGTATGCCCAGAACAGAGGAACCGAACTGTTGCAACCGAAGCAGCGAAGGGGCCCAAGCCAGCGGATATTCGTCGGGCGGATCGGCTTGGAGGTAAGGACTGAGATCCACGACGGACTTGGACTCATGTATCAACGTCAACCAGTCCGTACTGATGAAGGCGACATCCCATGTTCCATGTAGAAGTCCTTCGTGGTCGAAGAGCGCTTCCGAGAGAGGCTGTAGATCGAGAGCCTCAGTTTCCAGGATGAGCCCAGTCTTTGCCATCTCCTCGAAGGCTGTCCATTGCTTTTGAATCGACGACTCAAATGGAGCAAACTTTCGTATGGCGATGCGGAATTTTTCTTTCCGGCTCATTGCCGATTACGCCCGTTTGGAGATTCCGCAGAATCCAGGTTCTTGGCCGGCTCACCAAGTAAAAACTGCTCAGTAAGTCTGGCCGTATCATGCCCGAGCCGCGGCGCCCCTTTTTCGCTCTTTAGAATCTCTCCATCGATCCGTATGGGGCAGCGCGTAGTGCGCAGGCTTACCTCGTCACCGCGCTTGACTTCCTGGATCATGTCGAGTGAACGAAACGCATCCTGCTGGAACAGCTGCCGCCAATTATGGACATCTGAACACCAGATATCAGCAGGCTCAAGAATCGATAGCCAGTGGCCGGTGCTCCGGGTTCTGAGATGTTTCACTAAAATCGCCTTAATCTCATCCCGGCAGGTGAACAGCATTTTTGGATCGGAATATGCCAGCAAGGACGGGCAACCCAAAAGCTCGCCCAGACGGATAATCGAGCCCATGGCCAGCGCCAGATAGCCATCGGCGGTCGCATAGATGCCGTAAGGCGCGCCGAGGTAGGCATGAGCATTGTTAATCGTGCTTCGCTGTGGAAGCTGGCCTCCATCGTTGAGGTAAGTGGTCAACACCTCGAATTGGAAATCGAGAATGGATTCAAGCAAGCTAATTTCCACTTTACCGCCCTGTCCGGTGATTCCTCTGCGAACCAAGCAGGCTAGAATGCCTTGAACGAGATGAGCCCCAGCAAACATATCAACGACTGAGAGCCCAAAAGGAAGAGGTGGCTGATCGGCGTTTCCGTTCAGCCAAGCAAGGCCAGATAATGATTGAAGCAGGAGATCCTGGCCGGGCTTGTCTCGCCAAGGTCCCACTTTGCCATAGCCCGTGATCTCCCCGTAGACAAGCCTGGGATTCAATCGGCGAACAGAATCATAATCGAGTCCAAGCTTTTCGATAACTCCAGGCCGAAAGTTCTGGATCATAACGTCGGCTTGGCGCAAGAGCTGCACCACGCGGGCACGGTCATCCGCATTTTTCAAATCCGCGGCAAAACTCTCCTTGTTCCGGTTGATCGAATGAAAGAGCGTGCTGTCGCCATCCAGCTCCAGATTTGAGATGTAGAGAGCGCGGCAAAGATCGCCACAGCCCGGGCGTTCAATCTTTACCACACGCGCGCCTAGGTCAGCCAAACGAAGCGAGGCCGAAGGACCTGACAAAAATTGGCTGAAATCAACAACGAACAATCCTTCAAGCGGCTTCATACCTTCATTCTCCGTCACCGGCTGTGTTGCGAAACCTGTTGAGCAACCGATTCAGCTCGGTAACCACGGACGCTTCCCCACCCTCGCCGGCAAGGTACTTGTGAACAACGGGTGCAGCCGCATCCTGAAATCTCAAATACCCGTTAAAGCGCGGGCGCAGATATGCCGAGTCCAATGTACCGAGAGTGTCTTCAAAAAAGTGATTGCTTTGCCGGTTTACCTCTTCGTCCAACCATGCCCGTCGATAGCCAGGTTGTCCCCCAGCGGTGAAATAAAGGTTCATCTGGCAGTCGGCTTCGGCGACAAATTGCGCGTATAGGGCGGCAGTCTCCTTCTGCGGGCATTGGGAGGAAATCGCCAGCCCGGCGCCACCGAGTGTGGACCGGAGCATTCTGCCGTCATCCATTGTCACAAGTCCTCCGGCCTTCAACGTGTGAGCGGAATAACCCCTACGGGAATAATTTGAGTAACCGTAGGCGAATGGGCAATAGGAGGCGGTATCGCCAGACGACAACGCCTGCCAGGTGGCAATTGGGTTACGGCGCAGGCAGACTGGATCGCACAATGAGAACAAGTGGCGGAGCATGCCAAGAGCGAGTACACCGATCTCCATGGCGACAACCCTGTCCGGCGTCTGAAATGGATCCTCCCCCAGCGCTCCGCACAGCATATAGAAATGCATCAAGCTGTCGATCGGTATGCCAGGAATGGCCACCATACCCCTAGCGGCCAAATCAAGCAATTCGGACCATGTACCCGGAATAGCAACTTTCGCCCGCTCCATCATGTCCTGCCGCCATCCGCTGATTGGAGTTGCTGCGTCAATCGCCAAGGCCCACTGGTGCCCTCCATATTGATAACTCTCGTGCGAGTGCCCGACCGAGTGACTTGCCTGATCGGTTAAGAATGAAGCAGGGAGATATTCGTCGAGCGGCAATAGAACATCGTGCTCGGCGGCATATCCGGAGAATGGATGATCGATAACCAATAGATCGAACTTCTGAGCAAGCTCCTGGATCGGAGAATCCGCGAACTGTTGCAAGGACCGGGTCTCCCACTGAATTGATACATCGGGACGGAGTTCTGTGAAGCGCTGGGCGGTGGCCACCATCGGCAAGTAGCCGCGCGTGTGGCGCCATGTAATGCCTTTGAGCTGAGTCACGGGACCACCTTGATACACCGAATGATCTTGTTCTTAAATATGAGGCCTGGGCGGCCGTTCTCATACTATAGGGTTGCCTGCATTCAAAGGTAAAATCTATTCGTTTGCGAATATACTCGACCATAGCCGAGCGGCGCCAGCCTCATAGTTTCAGTAGCTGGAAATAACGAAATGGGCAGCGGAAATTTCGATGACAGAACAATATTTCGAAGATTACGAGGCTGGAACTCGCCGCGAGACCAGCGGACGAACGATTACTGAAACCGACATCGTCATTCACGCCGGGCAGACGGGAGATTTTTATCCGCACCATATGGATGCCGAATGGTGTAAATCTCAGCCCTCCGGCCAACGAATCGCTCACGGCACCCTGATATTCAGCGTGGCAATCGGCATGACCGCTGGCGCCATCAATCCACATGCAATGTCCTATGGCTACGACCGGCTTCGATTTATCAGGCCAGTATTTATCGGTGACACAATTCACACGGTCATATCGGTGAAAGAAAAGCGCAACGACGCCAAGCGTCCAACGCAAGGCATTGTGGTCGAAATGTGCGAAGTATTCAATCAGCACGGAGAAATCGTACTCGCCTGCGAACACCTCCTGCTCGTAGAGCGACGTCAAAAGGTAACTTAATGCACAAATTTGATGCGGCGAACGAGCCTGCCTCATGCGTAGTGCACCTTTGTACCTCCCGATGAGTCGGACTCATATGCCGCTTCCACTACTGCCATGGTCTTGTACGCGTCATCTACCGATGTAGGCAGCAGGTTTGAGAATCCGTCTAAAAAATTCATCAAGCTACGCATACTGCCTATAAAGGCATCGGGAAACCAAGATCCTTCCGTCGTCAATACGCGCCAACCGGGGACCTGTTCGGAATCCGTCTGGACATATTCGATGATATCGGGCTGTCCCTTCGGATAATTCATCAGAATCCCGAGCTGGACCTTGATTGCGCCCTTCGTTCCCTCCCACTTAACAAAACTCTCCTGATGTTCGAGACCATAGTTATGCCCATGGTTCGTATTGATGCTAGCGCGCAGCCTGTCGCCATAATCGAGAATGATATTCGATCGGGTAGACGCCAGCTTCATAGTCATGGGATGCTTCACCGTTCGAGCATAGACGCCGATAGGGTCGCCTAGAAAGGAACGGATAAGGTCTATATAATGAATCGAGTGATACAGAATCTCGACCCTGGATATTCCTTCTAAGAATGTCCAGAGATGCCAGGGCGTAAATACAGATACCCGAACTTCCATGTCGTGAAGCTCTCCAATGCAGCCCTGCTCGATTATTTCTCGAGCCTTCGCGATCGCCGGCGCGAAACGCAGTTGAAAATTCACTGCCAGAATTAACTTCTTCGCACGACAGATATCCCGGATCGCTCCCGCTTCTTGGAGAGACTGCCCCATTGGCTTTTGCAGCAGCACGGCCGACCCATTTTGCATGGAACTCAGCACTTCCAGGAAAGCTCCAGCCGGCAGTGCGATATCGAAGATGGTATTGGAGATGGGCTGCTGGAGAGCTTCACCCATCGATGAGTAGACCCGTGCAATGTTGAACTCATCGGCCAATCCGCGAGCGCGATCCCGGTTTCGGTCATAGATCCCAGCAACCTGAAATCCAGCCTTGCTGTAGGCTGGCAGGTGCGCATCGTGCACAATGCCTCCCGCTCCAATAACGACGATGGATCGTTTGCTTCCCGTGTATCCTGTTGTTGCCTTCATGATTATGCGAGGAAGCCTCGTCAAAGTACATCTTCTAACGTCGAATCATCCTTCCAGTACGACGACAGAATGAATATCGACATCCGGAAGTTTCACCTCAGCCATACCGCCCCGCGTGGTTCCACCGCTCGTCTACTTTGCTGTGGCAATTATGCAGATGTACCCACTGGCCCACCTGTATCACCTCTGTCGCGACTCCGATCGCACCTCCATATTTGATTACCGGAGTATTCGGCGCAATCGTGGAGAGCGCAACCTTGTGCCCCAACGAGACTGAGCCTTTCAAGTCAACATACCTTTCCGGAATTTGGCTCTCAACCAGCGACCGCTCGTTCTCGGCATCCTGGAGCAGTGTTGCCACATTATCGGAAGGATGAATCTGGAAGCAACGTTTCATTTGCAGACTCGGTTCGCGCTACAAAATGTCATGCTTTTGGAACACGTCCGTACTGGAAGATCCCGCCTCAATCTCTTTACGCACGACCTTTTCCGCACGCGCTTTTTCCATCGCACGCACGATCGCCTCATTTTCTACAACACGCGGAATCACTATAACCCCATCGAGATCACCGAAGACCAGGTCTCCCGGTTCGATACGCACACAGCCGATTTCGATCGAGCAGCGGAAATCTACCACCTTTGATCGAATCCTAGCGTCCTGCGCATACCTCCCGCGGCTGAAAACCGGCCATTTCTGTTCAAGTACGCGCGGAGTGTCGCGATGAAACCCGTCTATAATCGCGCCTGCGCCGTTACGCATCCGCGCTGTCGCCGTCATAATCTCGCCCCACGCGGCGCAGTTCAGTGAACCACCCGTTGCAATATAGATCTCGTCCCGCTCGATCTGGTCCAATGCGGTGGTCATTAATCCAAACGGCTCTTTCTGCTTACCCCAAGCATCTGCAATCTGCACCGGCATAGCTCGTCCCACTATGCACATGTCGTCTTGCAGCGGCTGCACGGCCTGGGGAAGGAATTGGTGACAGTACCCAAGGCCGTCCAAGATGTCGCCGATCACCGGGGTATAAAGAGTTTCCCGCATGGAGCGGAAGAGATCCTCATCTTTCAATAGGGGCATGCACCTCGTCCTCGCTCACGCAGTCTTGGCTGCTGAGCACTTCAGCTTCACCTGGAGACTGTTTTCCCTCATCTGGCATTATTCAGAAAATACCGTGATGCGGTTATGAGCAACCGTTCTTGACGGCTGCGTAGAGAATGGTTTGCTGTCTTACACCAACTCTGATTATCTACCTAGCCCTAAAATATAGGAGTATCTGTCGATCGCTGTCAAACTGATTCACTTACATTTTGAAAGTCATGAATACAGCGCAAGCAACGCCGCCTACTCTCTACTGCCCGGCTTGGGTTACATCAATAGCTCGTCAAGAAATTGAAATCATTAACCATAGTGAATATTGCCTGAGTACGGCGCCGTTAATATATTCACGACTAACTGCTGCCGGAGCTTGTAAGACCCTGCCGAGCGTATTTATTTGCCGGCGCAACGCGTACTCGCTCTTCAAGAGGAGGAAATTGCCGATTGAAGGTTTAATTCCGGACGTCGCTAGCCGATCAATTCTTGACAGTTCCAGAGTTTCGTCGGGTGAGAACTATTTCCCGACCCAACCCCCATCTACAAAGATAGACTGGCCGGTGACGTACTCTGCCTCCTCGGAGGCAAGGAATGCCGCGACTTTGCCGATCTCGCCAGGCTGCCCAGGGGATGCGTAAGCTGCGATTTTTTCGGTGTAAGTACGGGCCGAACTTTGAGATTTTTCACTATGAGGCCCCGAACCAAAACCTTCTTCAGCCCAAGAACAGCGACATAGGCGGCCATCATCTTGCCTTCTATGTCGATGATTTTAACGCAGCGGTCGAATACCTCTCGGCGAAAGGTGTCAAGCTCCTTGGTGAACCCACGACATCGCAATTCGAACTGGTCAGCTTCCCTCACGGAAAAGGTTACGAGAAAGACACCACCTCGCGTTTGTGGCATCCGGCATATCCCGCTTCCTGAAGCGGTTAAGCTACTTTGCGGCGCTCCGTCTCTACAACAGACAGGCGATGCTCCAGCGCTAAGCAAGCTGTGTGATTGCTCCAGCGAACAAGCGGAGCAATCACGCCCTTCTACTCCCTACTCGCTGGCCGGTGTTCCGCTAGGCATGGTATCGGCCGGCAGATCGCCAAGGACGAATTGGATCGCATTCAACATCATTTGCGCCATCGCAGGCGTCTCAAAGAGTGCCGGCGTATGTCCCAAAGCACAGTTGAATACCCGGCCCTCACCATAGCTCTTGATCCAAACCACGCCATAGTCCTTATCGGGACGTACATGCCATTTGCTCAGGTCGGTCTTCTGAGCATCGATGCTAAGCAGAACGTGCAGTTTCTCACGCGAATAGGGTCCCGTGGGCAAGAAATGATAGAACTCATCCGTCCAGACAAAGCCCTTACCTCCGAGCGCCGCAGTAAGCTGGCTCGAAGCGAATTGTTTGGTTAGCGGACTGTTCGGGTCATCGACCTTGAGCGTTGCTGTCTCAACATGATGCGGACCAGTTTGTGCGCCGATCAGCTCTCCGTATTCCGGCACATCCTCGGAGGCATAACTCGCCCCGTGCAAGCCAGCGACTCCGCCGCCTTCACGCACAAAGCGAATGAGGCCATTTAACACGTTCGGATCGGAGAAGACTTCTCCGTCGCCACTATTAAGAAACACGGCATCGTAGTCCAAAATCTTCGGGTACTTTAAGTTATCCAGATCGTTACTGAATACAGCCTGGAATGCACCGGTGGTTTCAGCCATTCTCTGAATTGCGAAATTCGCGTTCGCTGCCGTGGTGTGGTAGTAACCTCCAGCCGGGGACAAATCTACAACAAGAAGTTTTCTCGGCGCCTTCGGTTCCACCAGCGCCTTGGGCAGCGCGGCATTGATCTTCTGCTTGTCGCCGGCAGAAAGGTTAGCCGTGCTGGTGGGCGGGATCAACTTCGCATCTTGCGCGATGCGATACCCCATCGCCCAGCGAGCCGCGGTTTCGAAGCCATCCGCATCCCGCCAGAGATCCGCAAACGACCCGGTTGATGTTCCGGACTGCGGCCCTGTCGGTATGATTACCTGCCACGGATCGACATCGAGCGCGATGAACAGCGGCCTGACGCCGCCATAGGGACGGCTGCAATTTGAGCACGCAGTGGGCTGCTCCTCCGGCGGGGGTTCCATTTGAGCGACTCTATAGAGAAATTTTTGCAGGTTGGCTACGCCTGTCCCCAGTTGCACATCCCGGCCAACAAGCCCAAAATCGCTTCGGTCCCTAAGGCTTACAGCCATCAGACGGTCCTTGATGGCTGCCAGCCCATCAACCGGCTTAATTCCGTGCTCAAGCCACTCGCCAAAATTGATACTAACGCCAATATGCGGGCCTAAACTCCCAATCGCGCTCATCACGCTCTCCGGGTTGCCCGGACTTTCGATCGCGACGTTGACTCCGTTGTCTCCGGCGAGCTTATCGACGGCAGAGAGGGAGGATGGCGCGGTGTTGGTGATGATGGTATCGACGCCCATCTCTTTGGCGAAGGCGAAAAGCTTTCGCGAGGACTCCTCATCGGAGGGGATGCTCTCGACACGGTAAGCGGACATTTTAAGATGGAGCTCGCTAAGCCTCTGCTTGACCGCGGCTATGTCATCGGGCGAGAGGTTATAGTCCAGATTCTTATCAATCTGCGGACTGATCTTCTGATCGCTATTGCCTTCGATATCCGCCAATCCTAAAGCATCGGCCAAGGTTGCCGACGCGAAGAATGTTCGCGAGCGGAACACGTTGGAGGAAATGCCTACGCGCCAGCCAAGCAACTTATTCACGGAGGTCCGGATTTGGGTGGAATTCGACCGGACCGACTTGTCCGCAACGTGCGCGGGGGGAGCTGCGCCAGCCACTTGGGCGGACGGAATCGCCGCCGCCGCAATCATCAAAACGCCAAAACGCATGCTCTTAATCATCTGGTCATACCCCTTTTAAACAGTTGAGTCATAAACGCTCGCTTGCAGTTCGCTATTTCCCACCGTCGGACACGATTTCCGGTAAGGCAAAAACGTAGTAACCCTGAGCTCCGGGTTTACCGGGGCTGTAAGAGATCGACTCCTTTGCGCCGCCCACCGCCGCATAGAAAGCGACATATTCCCGGCCGCGTATCTCATACACTGCTGGAATCCCATCGGGGTTCGCATCCAGTTCCGTTTCCCAGAGCGTTTTTCCAGTATCTTTATCGAGAGCTTGGATCCTTCGATCGGGTCCTGTTCCAATAAAGAGCAGACCGCCCCCGGTTACGACCGGCCCATTGCGGATGAAGTCGGAGCTGCCGGTGTCTTTGATTCCCTGTGCGGCAAGGCCCGGCGTTGTTCCAATAGGCCTGCGCCACTTGATGGTTCCGTCATTAAGATCGTAGGCCACGATGGACGACCACGGCGGACTGAACGCCGGCAGGCCGTTTTTGGCGCGAAAGACAAATCCAAACTGGCCGTAAAACCGGGTCTGGCCTGTGGGCGGAGGCGGAGCCGACGGGTTGACTTGAGGGTTCTCAGGATTTCCTTCACCCGCGATCGGATCTTTGAGGTAAGCGGCCAACGTAAGTAAGTCTTCCGGCGTGAGGGTTGTCTCCGAAAACGCCGGCATGACTCCATTACCGCTCCTCACCACGGTGGTGAAGCGGTCAAATCCAATTTTTGCGGGGAAAGTTATTCGTTCCCGGTTTGGCCCATGGCAAGTAATGCAATTCCGCGTATAAAGAGCATACCCACGCTGCTCAAGCGTGCCTTGAGTCGTACTCAGCCGCCGCACGGGAGGAGCCTCGGTCATGCGGTGAATCGTCGGCTCATCATAGCTCTTGACGTACATCACACCGGTGGACGGATCTGCAGCAGTACTGCCCTGGTTAGCTCCGCCGTTTTCACCCGGTACCTCGATCGTGGCTTGGTTGTAAGCTGGGGGAGTATAGATACCGTCATTGCTCGCTTTTACGAGAATGTCATGGATGCGCGCCTTTTCTTGCGGGTCCAGGTAAGGATTAATGTCGTCCAAAGTGAATTTCTGACGAGCGAACGGCGGCGGATTAGCCGGAACAGGCTGGGTTGGCCAGGAATGCTCGCCCGGCATGTCCGATTTCGGAACGGGCCGTTCCTCAACCGGCCACAAGGGCTTGCCGGTCACTCGATCGAAGACATAGAGAAAACCGAACTTCGTCGCCTGAGCCACGACATCGACCTTTCGGCCATCGTGCTCCACGGTCAGAAGCATAGGCGCAGAGGTAGGGTCGTAATCCCAAAGGTCGTGATGGATTAGCTGGTAATACCAAAGCCGCTTTCCCGTGCGGGCATCGAGCGCTAACAGACAGTTCCCAAACAGGCCCTCACCCGTGCGGTCGGCGCCATATAAGTCGTAAGTGGGAGAACCAAGCGGGAGATAGACGATGCCGCGTTTTTCGTCCAGTGACATTCCGCCCCAGTCATTGGCTCCCCCGGCATTCTTCCACGCATCCGGGGGCCAGGTGTCGTAACCGAACTCTCCTGGCCGGGGAACTGTATGAAACGTCCAGACAAGCTTGCCGCTGCGAGCGTCATAGGCGCGAATATCTCCGGGAGGCGAACCGTAAGCCTCCCCTGGAGCCGAGCCTAGGATAAGCAGATTTTGAAACACCTGCCCGGGCGTTCCGCTCTGTACTTCGGTGACGCTAGCTGGGTTGCGTCCGAGTCCTTCCCGAAGATCGACCCGACCGTTTTGACCGAAGGATCGGATCGTCTCCCCGGTCTTCATATCAACTTCCTGTAGATACCCGTCGACGGTAAAAATCAAACGTTGGTCTTTGCCGTCTTTTGAAGCCCAACGGTTAAAACCACGATTCGTAGGCTGCCCACCCTCTACAGGGTGAGCCCAGATTTGCTTCCCTGTCGCCGCGTCGAGGGCATAAATTCCATCATCTTTCCCAACCACATACATCACTCCGTTGGTAACCATCGGATTGAACGAAAACCTGCCGGCCGGTCCTGGCGCCGGAACAAACCATGCCAGCTTGAGCTGGTTGACGTTGCTCTTGTTGATCTGTTTGGCTGTGGAATAGTCCATCGAATCGGGAGAACCGGCATAGTAGCTCCACGAAGAGTATGTCTCTTTCTTCGGCCAGGCAGAGCTCGCCCTCGGAATGAGGATAGCCGTCAGCGCAATGCACCCAGCCACTGCGGACAGGCAGATCCGCGATCCCTTGTATCTTGTGGCCATAGAAATCTCTTTCTCCTAGTTCACTGACATGTTCAAAGCGCGACCTCATCCGGAGAAGTCGCTCCAGCAATCCGGGGAATTGGCGCCTGCAGTCATGTTGGACAGCCTGCAAAAACGGCGCTTTGTGTCAGGCATGGCATTCAGGCCAAACGTTCCATCGCCAAAAATTACGCAGCTTTAGCCGCTGCGGGATATATTTTTACCCGAAGTGACTTTTCAGCAGGGGACAAAGCCCACTTTGATTTGCGTCACTTAACGTTAAAACCCTGAGTTACCAGTCGTGCCCTGATACAAACCGCTCTCCAGTGTTCTCTACGGCGCTAAACGCGACACCTCTACAAATCCCATACGCTTTCCACAACCTGCAAACCCCCATCTCAAAATCGAAATGTGGGGCACCTAGTTTTGCTACACTCCACCAACGGTGACCTTTCTCTGCACGCGCGCCGGCGCTAAGTACGGAACTTGTAACCCTGCTTCACCAGATATGCCTTACTAGTCTGTGCTGTCTGGAGCGGCGTCATCGGCCCATTCTTCGATGGATCCAACTCCACCATGATGTCCGGTTTCTGACCTCCAGCCTCTACCATGTCGAGAATTCCCTTGATATCCACGACGCCCATGCCCAGCGGACAATAGCCTTCGTAGTACTCCCAGCCCTTGTAGTCTTTCAAGTGCATATGCTTCACTAGCGGCAGGAAATCCTTGACAACCTTTGCCGCGTCCGCCCCGCCTTTCTGCAGTTGCCCTACATCCGGAGCGAACTTCAAATTATTCGTGTTCACCGAATCCATGACCGCATAAACTTCGTCCCGCGTCTCTACAGGGGTGCCCGTATGCTGATGTAGACCCGTTGCCAACCCGAGACCGGTAACCGCGGCGGCGTAATCGTTCAGCGCAGAAATAATGTCCGTCCGGTGCTCCTGAAAGTTATAGGAGTCTCGTTTTATGCCTTTTCCGGCGAGGACGACAAACGTTCCCCCAAATTTCTGAACGGTCTTCGACAACTGGATTATGCGGGCAGTTTCATCCTTCCTCTTGGAAGGATCGATCAGGTCGCAGGAGATATAACCCGACTTCAAAGGTATTCCATATTTTGCAATCAGCGGTCTCAGTAAACCTCTTTGGTCCCAGTTATCGAGAATTTCAGGGAACGTCTCGAATGACCAAAACCCTTCGGCGGAGATGTCCTTGAGCGCCGCTTCCAGAGTCGTATCGTCGCCAGGATGTGGAAATGATCCCCAGGTAATGCAGGTGTATCCGATCTTCAGCTTTCTTGCCGGCATAGAATTGTCGTCAGCAACAGCCCGCCGACCAGAAATCGCCGCCGCCCCCAGGCTGAAGGCAAGGACTTTCAAAATGCTGCGACGTTCCAGTTCTGCACTCATGTCCGGCTCCTCACCGATTCTAGGAATTGAAATCCCGCATAAGGTCTCAATGGAATGAGCGAAATGTCAACCAAGGAGGCCTGAACAAAAGGAAACCTCCGCAGCATATCCTGTACTCGTTCTTCGTTTTCCGCTTCCCATAGTAAGCAGGCCCCACGGACGTCTGCGCGATGCCATATCTGGCGAATAGAACCCTCTGCGTAAAAGGTGCGCGCCTGCCGAGCCTCGCCTTCAACCAAGCCGGTGTAGTCGGCCTCCGTAAGCCCGTTCCGCAGTCTCGATATCGATAAAAATTGCATGTCGACTTCCAGTCTCTTTCTAGCTCTCCATAATTGCGACGGCTCGAACGGGAGCCGCGGTCGTGTTTACCCATTTGATAGGGAACAGACTCAGCTTGAATCCATACCCTGGGAGCTGATCGAGGTTTGTCAGGTTTTCAAGGTGATAGTACTCGCGCGTCTGCATAACGCGGTGCGCTTCCCAAAACTTCTTACGCTCGAACATAGCCCAGATAGGCGGGTCATAGGTAACGGCATCGATCCCGGTCATCTTGACGCCTTGATCGAGGAGCCAGTTAGTCGATTCGCCAGTCATGCCCACATGATCGGTAAGATATTTGTCGCTGTCCTGGATTTTGCCCGCTCCGGTATGGATCAATACGATATCCAGTGGCTTCAACTTGTAGTTAATCTTTTCCAAAGCTTTCAGCATGTCATCGACGCTAATGCCCGCGCCCTTGGGCAAGTGGCGGAAGTCCAGGCAAACGCCATCTCCGTAGCAATATTCGAGTGGAATCCCCTCCGGCCCGGGCGCGACTTCACGCAAGTGACGCAAGGAATCCATATGCGTGCCGATATGGTCGCCGATTACCACCATGTAGTGCGCCGTCAATGAGTCGACGCCGTATTTCGCCGCTCCGATACGTTCAGCGAAGCCTTGCCAAGTTTCGTACATCACTAAAGCAGGACGTACGACCCGCGGAAAAGTAATCATCTCATTGTGTACCGGCATGCTTAGATCGATGAGTTTTTGCGCCATGAAACAGATTCCTTTGACTTAATGCTTCGTTTCTATTGCGTTACTGTAAGTCCGCCATCCAAGTAGAGAGCTTGGCCAGTAATAAAACTCGAAGCCGAGGATACAAAGAACAGAACCGCGCTCATAACCTCTTCCGGTTCGCCGATGCGGCCAAGCGGGATTCGAGCTACAAGGTTTGAATGAAAGACCGGGTCGGCCAGCATCTTACCGACCTGCGCGGTCCTGATAAACGTAGGGGCGATCACGTTTACATTGATTCCATTCGGCGCCCATTCAGCCGACAACTGCCTGCACAGAGTAAGCAATCCGCCTTTGGCTGCACAGTAGGCTGCGTAACCGCGTCCACGCAGCGCCAGCAGCGAGCGGACGGAGCCGAGGTGGACCTGTTTACCGCCCGTCCCCTGCTGGATCATGTGACGCGCAACTGCCTGCGCCTGGAACATGGCGCTCTTGAGATTCACGTTATAGACGTAATCGAACATCTCCTCGGTGACTTCTTCCGCCTTTTCCTCGCGATTGAGGCCAACGCAGTTCACGAGAATATCCAAGCGCCCAAAATGGGCAGCGGTCTCATCCACCATCCGTCGAGTGCCGGAGACGGAGACAGCTTCAAATGATGTTGACCATGCGTCGTGACCTTCGGCTTTGAGGGATTCAGCGCAAGTAGCGGCGCTTGTTCCGTTATGGCCCGCGATCGCCACCTTCGCTCCCATGCTGACAAGGCCCCGGCAAACAGCTTCGCCAATGCCTCCGTAACCTCCTGTAACCAAGGCTATTTTGCCGTCCAGCCGAAATAAATGGTCTATGGATGTCATTTAACAATTTCTCTCATAAAACCGATGTATTAGCAGTCCTGGGCTTTTGGATCGTTGGGATGGGAGCTCAACGGATGCACCGTAATCGACAGGTACCGGAAGAGCGGTAAAGAGGCGAGTGCATTATGGAGCTGGTCGCAATCGTCGGCCTTCCATATGCCCCAGTTCTCCCGCCGTCCCGGCACTCGCCATAGGCGCTGCAGGGTTCCACTATTCGCCAACTCACGGCTGCGGGCCGCCTCTTGTTCCCGCAATAACTGTTCAGAGCCGGCGGCGCCCTCGATGGGGGCGACCGCCATGTGCACAAGAAACTCCATCACTCTCCATTTCCACGGCAAACGCGCATGTCTGTCATTTCATCGCGACCATTTTCCGTACTTCATCGACTACCTGCGCGGAACTGGGAAGGATCGCGCGCTGTAGAACCGGAGCCGCGGGAATCTTCATGTCCGGGGTTGCGATGCGAGCGACGTGGAGCGCGATATCGCCGTCGAAAAACTCGTGCAGCCGCGCGGTCACTTCCGCACCAAAGCCGCCGGTACGATTTGCTTCGTGCAGTACGATGGCTCGGCCCGAGGCGTTCTTGACCGCAGCGCGCAGGCCTTCGTCGTCAAGGGGACACAACCAGCGAAGATCAAGCACTCCCACATCCAGGCCATCTTCCGCAAGTTTTGCCGCCGCCTCCAAGGCCACCTGCAGCATGGTTCCCCAGGTAATAATCACCGCATCACGTCCGGCCTTATGGAGACGAGATTTGCCGATAGGTTCTATAGTGTCTGAAAAAGTGACAGCGCCCGTTGTTTGATAGAGCGCCCTGGATTCAAATATGACGCACGGATCGGATGCCGCAACCGCGGCGCGCAACATACTGTAGGCATCCTGCGGCGTCGCAGGAATGGCGATCCTCAATCCTGGGATGTGGGCCAGAAGAGCTTCCAGGCTCTGAGAATGCTGGGCGCATGACCCAGGGGTGACACCCTGTTGAGTGCGGACCACGATTGGAGCGCCCGACCGGCCGCCGGTGATGTACCGGATATTGGCAGCTTGGTTGATAATCTGATCCAGCGCAACCAACATGAAGTCGGCCCACATGATTTCCACAATCGGCTTCATTCCCGTCAGCGCCGCGCCCACGGCCGAACCAAGAATCGCGCTCTCGGAGATCGGCGTATCGAAGACCCGGCCGGCGCCGAACTTTTTTTGCAGTCCCCGCGATGCGCCGAAGATTCCTCCGGCTTGGCCCACATCTTCGCCGTAGACCAGAACTTCGGGCCGTGTTTCCAGTTCGCGCGAAAGCGCCTCGTTCACCGCCTGGATATAACTGACGGTCTTTGTCTCTCCGGTATGACTGGAGTTAGTCTGGGCTGAATTGTCTGAAGCTAGTTCAGGACTTGGGGCGGCCCAGATATGCTGCCGGGCTGTTTGCGCATCTGGCGGCGGCGAATTAAGGACGATCCTCTGCACCTCGTCCATTTCGGCGCGAACGCTCGTCGCGAGTTGCTCAAACTCGTCGCCGCTGAGCAGCCCCTCGGCCATGAGCTTACTCGAAAAAGTCGTGATTGGATCCCGCTCCCGCGCCCTGTCGCGCTCATCCTTCGGCCGATAATGCTCGATGTCCCGGTTGTAGTGGCCCCAGAGTCGGGGCACGCGGCATTCGATAAGCACCGGACCCTCCCCTTGCCGCACCCGGTTGGCCGCTAGCAGGACGGTCTCGCGAACCGCGACAGGATCGATGCCGTCGATCGTGACGCCGCGTATACCATAGCCACTCGCCCGCTGGGCGATTCGCCCTACTTTAAACGTCATCGATGTCGGCGTTAATTCCGACCACCCGTTGTTCTCACAGATGATCAGAACGGGCAAGTCACGGGCCGCGGCAAAGGCAATTCCCTCGTGCGTAGACCCCTGGTTGAAAGCGCCATCGCCAATAGAAACGGCAACCACCCGGTCATTGCCAGAAGCGACATTCGATATGGCTACACCGCAAGCGATCGGAACACCGGCGCCCACGATCGAATTCTCTCCGATAAAACGCCGCTCGGGCGCCATCATGTAGGCCGACCCGCCGCGGCCCCCGTTGACGCCAATGCCGCGTTGACAAATTTCCCCAAAAAGTTCGACCGGAGATAAGCCGGAGGCCAAAGCCCATCCGTGTCCCCGATAAGTCGCGACAACCTGGTCATCGTCGCCAAGCGCCGCCAGCACTCCCACAGGAACTGCCTCTTGACCGGCGCACAAATGCGCCGAGCCAATAATTTCTGGCGGTACGGCCGCGCCCAGATCCAACGATCGCTGTTCGATCTCCCTGATGAGAAGCATCTGTCTGAGCAGCGCGATCGAAGTAGCCTTGTCGCTCTTACCCACACTGGCAGAAGCGCCGGAGACAGAAACAGTCATGAATCACTCCCCACATCACCAATCGCCTCAATAAGCCCCGCTCATCGGACGAGAACCACATCAGAAAAGCCTGCTAATCAGTAACTACGTTCCTATCTTGGGAGAGCTACCTGTCGAGCTAAGACGGAATGGGCGGGCCACATGCGTTTCGCATCTTATCCCCGCTTCTCACCCCGTACCTACATGGCAGTCAAAGCACAAGCAAGCTATCACCCGAGCCGGCACCCCAGGTTCACCCACAGCGGGACTAACATGGGATGCCGCAGCGCTAAAGCATGATGGACGAGGTGAGCCGGTCGAAGGACTTGCATGTCTAGAAATGGGCCCTAAGACTCAATTGAATCTGTCTTGGAGTGGCGCCGGCAGCAAGTGAACTGATGACGCCGAACCCGGTCCCTCCAAATGAGGTGCCCGGCAGCCCATAGTTCTGGATATTGAAGATGTTGAAAAACTCCGCACGGAATTGAAATCCGAATCTCTCCGTGACGGGCAACTGCTTCGCAAGGGAAAAATCAACATTGTCATAAGGCATAGCGAAAAGAACCCCTCGTCCGGAGTTACCATACGAATTCACAGGGTGAGCGAAGACCGCGGTGTTGAATGCTGCATTCTTCGTGGGGTGACTGAGTTTAGGATTTCCGGTGAGATTCGCTCGAGCGTAGTTATAAGTTCCCGTATTACCGATATTGGCTGGGTCGAGACCTGCATCGGGAAATCCCAGAGGAACCCCAGAGTGCGCCGAAACGATCGTATTGGCTTGCCAGCCACCTGCAATATAGGACGCGAAACCGTGATTGAGGTATGGTTTATCTTTCCCGAACGGAAGCTCATAGACAGCCTGGCCATAATAGATAAATTTGAGGCTGTTCCCTGAAATGCCGTAATCCGCACTCAGATCGTTGTAGTTTTGCATAGTGGAATAGCTCTGCGGGCCGTTTTCAACTCCGTAGAAGCCGCTCCCGCCATTGTCCATCGATTTCGACCACGTGAAACCGGTTCCAAAGCTAAGACCCGCGCTAGCACGCTTGTCTACTTTTATCTGGAGTGCGTTGTAGTTGGACTGTCCGCGAGCGGTGGACTCGAGCGCGGTACCCGACCAGGGAAATGGACGATTCAGACCTGCTCCGCCTGGGTTGGGAGAATTATTAGCCAGACCGGTGATGGGTAAGTGCCTGTCAATGCTACCGACGTACGAGACTGTCGCTACCAGACTTGAACTGAGCTGTTTCTGTACGTCGACGTTAAATTGATGAGAATAGTGGTTCTTCAGATGAGGATCGTAGTACCAGCCAAACTGATTGAAAGGTGTTGCGGTCGCCGGAAGAGCCTTTGTGCTATTCAGTGTCGGAATAATATCATCCATTGTGTCTATGGGTTGGCCTATGACATTGAAGACGAGAGGAAGAGAGGCGTTGGACGGCCATGCCAGGAGGCGGTCCCGGACGGTCTGGATTGAACCCGTCAGATTATCATAGATCAATCCGTATCCACCCCTGACGACCGTAGTGTTATCGATTTTATAGGCAAAACCCAATCGAGGGCCGAAGTCTTTGTAAGTGGGGTCGGGACCTAAGTTAGGATTCGGCGCGACAGTAACGTGTGCTGCGATCACTGCATTGTTGGCGGGAGTTGTCGACGGAATGCACGGTGCATAGACCCCGCTCGCCGGGTTACACGGCGGAGGCAGTTTCCCGCCCGAGACAATCCAGTTCCCGGTATTAGGATCAAGCATTGCCGCCGTCGTTCCGTTCAGCAAATGAGGTGACGATTCGCCGTCCCAACGCAGTCCGGCATTGATAGTTAAGCGATCCGTCGCTTTCCAGGAGTCCTGGATATAAGCTGAGGGAACTACCGTGCGAACGGCATTTACCTCAGACTGGTAACGGCCATTGTCAGGAATTCCTAATAGAGCGGAAGCGAGCGGATTCCCTGTGCTCGAAGCATTTTGCGGGTTCGCTGTCTCCGGAGTAGCAAAAGTAAAGGTCGCCCCGCCGAAATGTCCACCCGAGAGGCCCTGGGTCATCTCCGGGATGATTTCTTCAACGCCGAAGCGTAGCTGATGATTCCCACGTATCCAGGTTATATTTGTCGCGAAATTAAATTCGTGGCTTTCCGATCCGGCAGGACCGCTGCCACCTATGCCATTGTAACCCTGGGTCAATCCCGTTTGGCTACTCGATGAGGATGCGCTATAGCCGAAGTTCGCAAACCCATAGACTTTTTCTACGGCACTCAAGTATGCGTCTGCGCCGGCTGGGACATTATGAAACTGCGTTGTAGTTACCGCGTTGAACCTGCCGGAATATCCTACTGTAGCGTCCAGGATGAAGGTGGGAGAGAATACGTGTGTATAACCACCGCCAAAGTTCCGGTTATTCGCACTGGTAACCGCGCTTGCATGTTCCGAATTGGGCGCCATATCGGATCCGTTAAGAAAGCTGTACCGGAACCACATCGTATTGTTTGATCCGAAATTCTGATCGGCACGACCGGTGAACGCATTGGCATCATCGGTACCCACAGCATTGAGAATCGTATTGGAGCCGCCTGGTGTCGTTGGAGTGAAATTGGCAGTATCGCTGTAGCCTTTCAAATAGGCCTGGACACCGGTATTAATCATGCTTGCAGGAATATGATGGCCATCCCCAAGCAACTGCCGCGTATAGTTTCCCGGAGTTCCCGCGGTGGTAAAAGGATTGTAGAGAAGCGCCGGTTTCCCTGTACTGGTCACGACGGATGCATTGCTGAAGTCGCCATTTAGCTCTGCCGCCGTGGGCGATATATAGCTCTTTCCCGCAGCTTTCGAGTATCTCCATCCCTCATAGGCGGCATAGAAGAAGGTCTTATTCGTTCCGTTGTACAGTTTCGGGATCCTGACGGGACCGCCGAAATCTCCTCCATACTCGTTTTGGCGAAACGAGGCTGGAGGCGCAGGTACATTCGCCTTGAAGTCGGTAAATGGATTGCGCGAGTCAAAGGCGTTATTGCGTAAATACTCCCACAAATCTCCATGATAGGAATTCGTGCCTGACTTGGTAACCATGTTAACGACGCCCCCCAACACGCTGCCGAATTCGGCCTCATCGTTGTGGGACTGGATCTTGAATTCCTGGATAGAATCGACAATCGGCCCAACGTCATAGGAACTGGCAAACGCAGCCGTATTGATAACTCCATCCAGATAATAGAGATTCTCCCGGTTCCATTGGCCTTGCGAAGATGGAAAGGTGTAGGTTGAACCGGGGATACCAGCAGAGCCGAATCCAGTGCCATAACCAACGCTACCATTTTGTGAGTAGTTCACCGGATTCGAGCCGGGGGTGAGAGTAAGAAGGGCCGAAAAGCTTCTCCCGTTGAGCGGAAGATCATTCACCGTCTTCTGCTCAACCACGGAACCCAAGTTGCTGGTGGACGCCTGAAGCAACTCGGCGGCAGACGCGGTGACATTGACCGTTTGCGTTGCCGCTCCCACCTGCAGATGGAAATCCTGGGTGGAGATCTGGTTTACATCGAGTTTGAGTTCCGGGCTCACCGCCGATTGAAAGCCGCTTTGCGTCACCGTAATCTTGTACGTTCCGGGCGAAAGAAGCGGAAATTGATAGAGGCCTTCACCGTTGGTCTTAGCGGTTCTGCTCAAGCTGCTCTGCACGTCTTGCAGGGTCACGGTCGCGCCAGGCACAACCGCCCCGTTCTGGTCGAAGACATGACCATTGAACTGTCCGGTCGCAAGCTGTGCGCGGGCGGCGGTGCAAGATGCAACCAAAACCGCGCAGCAAAGAAAGGCTTGTGCCGCGTGGTGTTGGATGCTGAACGACCTGGACGCAATGGCTCTCCTAAAAAAGATTTTCATCTTGCCTCCTCGAAGTTTCAGACCAAAAGAACCCGTTCACAGTCACTCAATGTGAACCTATTTGCAAGGCTGCGATTCCCGGTGAACACTCCATGCATCTTGCAAAAGAGCATTTTATGAACGGCCACCCTTATAAGCGTCGCCCAGTAGGGTTGTCAAGGGAAAAAAATATCTCATTCTGAAAACGTGACAACTATATGATATGTTGCCAAGGCTGAATGGCGTTTGCGCAATTTCTTCTATTCCAGATCGGCGATTTGAAAGAGGGACATACCGATGAGAAAAGATGGTGTACGGTGAATTGCGGAGTGCAAACCGTTTGCTGCTTCAGCCATTGATCCGGGCTGCATTGCGCAGGGCCGCCAGATAACGGTCAAAATTTGGCTCGAAACGTCCCTTGGGAACGGAGATTCCCAGCACGAAGCGGTCACCAAGGCTCTCAACGGGTACGGCGAGACATTGCAGTCCCTCGTGAAACTCTTCATTATCAACCGCATAGCCCTGGTCCCGAATTTTCTCAAATTCCTGCATGAGTTCGTCGGGATCGGTAATGGTCTTGTTGGTCCTTGCTTCCAGACGATGCTTTGCCAGATAGGCTTCGCGCACTGCGGGCTCCACCAACGCAAGAAGCAACTTGCCCGCCGCTCGGGCATGAGCGTGGGCACTATAACCCTGTGGAACCTCGACGGCGCCTACGGGAGATTCGCCCCGCGCAGTAGCGATTGCAACAATCTCACCGTCGACCCAGCCACTCGCATAGGCCGTCTCACCCGTAGCGGCGACAATCGATCTAACCCGGCGAGCGAGATGCTCGGGAGGAGTCAACTGACGCCGGAAGCCCTCGGCTATTGAAACAGCCGCAAGACCGAGCATGTATCTATTGCTGTCGTTCTTCCTAATAATGCCGGTGCCGTGCATTGTATGAATGAGATGGTAGGTCACTTGGCGCGAGAGACCAATTTTTTCCATGATCTCTTTGGCTCTTAAACCATTGGGACTGTCAGCGACGGCAAGCAGAATCGCGATGGTCCGAACAGCAGACTGTATCCGCGGCTTGGGGTTGTCTTTTTCCGCAACGGAAACAGATGTTTCAGTGCCTGGATCGTGCGCCTTCATTACACCTGCACCCACGCGGTTGGCCCCCCCGGCAATCAGCCTTGGTCTCGGCGGCGTGCCACCGAGGGGTCCGCCATAAAGGCATTCCTCGAATAGTACGGGTTCCGCCTATCCCTTCCATCTTAATTGATTAACCGGCGTACGGTGAGCGGAGCGCTGCCGCCTGCTTCACGAATGGTCTTTGATAGACTTGTAATCGGCCGCTAACCGATCGCACTGCGCTTCTCTCGATATGACAAAAATATGTAAACGAACCAATGGCCACTTCGTTGCTATTTACACTAATGGGACGCCAGCGCGGCAACGTGGATTGAACCATGTTCTTCTTCGGCGTTCATCGTTTTTCGATTAAGCAGCCAATTGGCTCTCGAGTGGCAACATGGCTGGCCGTGACAACTTTAGCCGGTCAAATCTTCTGCACTTCAATAGGCGTCGCTCAAAAACCTGCAAGGGGCCAGTCCGCGAGCAACACATCTGCGCTGCTGGAGCAAGCGAAGAAGCTGGTTCAAAACGGCGATCCACAGGGAGCTTTAACCCTGCTGCGGCAAGCCGGTCCTGATTCATCCAATAACAGCGATCTCCACGCCATGAAAGGTATTTGCGAGGCAATGCTGGCCAGGCCGATTGAATCGGAAGCGGAGTTCGACCGAGCGATTGCGCTACGCCCGAACTACGGTCCGAACTACCTCTCCTCGGGGTTGGCCTTGGCCAGCTTCAACAATTTAGACCAGGCTTTAGATCGGCTTTCCACAGCGCTGCGGCTCGACCCGAATTTGCCGGGCGCCAGATTTAACTACGCGCTCGTCCTGGCTAGGGCGGGCAAGTATTCCGAGTCAGAAAAGCAGGTGGATGTCGAGCTGGCAAGTAAGAGTCCAAAAATAGAATCCCCCCTAGACCTGTGGCGCTTGAAGGCGCGTGATGCTTACTATCAGAAAAAATGGCAGGAGACTCTCGACGCCTACAAAAAGACACTACAGTTCGAACCCGATTGGCCCGAAGCTTATGCGGCTATTGGAGAGGCGCTCTACTCCCTCAACCGAGCCAGTGAGAGTCTTAGCGCGCTGCAAAGGGCAGTGAGCTTAGATCCTGGAAATGGATATGCGCATGAGCTTCTGGGAAAGCTATACCAGGACGCAGGTAAGCAGGACGAGGCGATCGCGGAATTTGAAGCGGCGCATCGATTAAGGCCAGAGGACCGCGAAACTATTTACCGCCTATATAGGCTATACAACAGCAAGGGAGATGCGGCTGGGGCTTCCCGTCTCCAGAAAGAGCTTGAGGACTTGCTGGTCAACAGCAGGGCTATATCAGACAGTGATGCGCAGGCGGCCCTTTTGAATAACACGGGCATCGAATTGGAAAAAAAAGGAGACCTCGCGAATGCTCTGGATCACTATGATCGGGCAGCCAAAGCGGATGCAACCAACTTGATTTTTCAGCGGAACGCGGCTCTGCTCCTGTGCAAGATGGGGAGGCCACAGGAAGCTATCAGGCGTCTCCGCGACATTCTCACAATGGATTCAGACGACGCCGAGACACTACGGATCTTGGCTGTCGCGACAGAGCTCGCGAGTGGCAACACCGCGAACGAGACGACTCTCCCAGAGTCGAAGCAGTCCCACTGAAGAGATAGACTCGCTGGCGTCCTGGCTCGCGAGGATTTGCCGAACCAAAACAACTATTTCTAGATCGTGATACACAAGCGGCTTTGCGTCACGGATAAGAATCTGGTTTGACTTGACGGCAGTCGCTTGATACCATTCGCAGTCGTTGCGCGATCAACCCGACATTCAGAGGACATTGGCTATCCCGCCGCCGTTTGCTATGAAAGCAAAGCATCGCAACATCTGGATTTGCTTCTTCGGAGTAGTCTGCCTGACATCCATACTTTTGGCTCAGGCGTCGAAACAGTCCAGCGATACAAACTGGAACGATTACGGTGGGGGGCCGGAAGCACTGCAATACTCTCCACTCCAACAAATCAATCAGACCAATGTAGGCAGGCTGGGACAAGCCTGGTTTTACCCGGTACCCGGCACAAGCGCCAGATTCGATTTCAGCCCCGTGATCGTGGATGGAGTGATGTACGTCCTCGGCAAAGACGACGCAATTGTTGCGCTCAATGCCGCTACGGGAGATGAAATCTGGTCTCATCCGACAGGGGGAAGGCTTGAAGATCGCGGCATCAATTACTGGCAAAGTAAAGACGGGTCGGATAGGAGGCTCATCTTCTCGGCGAATAGTTTCCTTCAGGAAATCGATGCGCGGACCGGCGCCGGCATTGATACGTTCGGCAGTGACGGGCGTGTTGATTTGCGGGATGGCTTGGGTCGTGACCCCAAGACGATTCCCGAAATTCAAACCGGCACGCCGGGGCAGGTGTTCGAAGACTTGATCATACTGGGCTCGGCGACCAGCGAAGCCTATGGTTCGCCTCCGGGCGACATCCGCGCCTATGAGGTGCTGACCGGCAAACAGGCCTGGAGTTTTCACACCATTCCGCATCCAGGCGAGTTCGGCTACGACACGTGGCCAAAGGATGCGTGGAAGTACGTTGGCGGGGTCAACACATGGGGTGAGTTAGCGATTGACGAGAAACGGGGAATTGGTTACTTCCCCATAGGATCGCCGACTTACGATTACTGGGGTGGTGACCGCATCGGCGCCGATTTGTTCGGGGATTGCCTCTTGGCTTTGGATTTGCGAACCGGGAAACGGCTGTGGTATTTCCAGACCGTCCATCACGACCTTTGGGACTATGACCCGACAGCCGCTCCAAAGCTTTTGACTGTGCGCCACAACGGCAAGATGGTCGACGTGGTAGCCCAGGCTACGAAGTCGGGTTTTTTGTTCGTATTCAATCGGGTCACGGGAGAGCCTCTCTGGCCAATCGAGGAGCGACCCGTTCCAAAGAGCGATGCGCCGGGAGAACAGTCATGGCCCACCCAACCGTTCCCCACCAAACCATCCCCCTTCGCGCGACAGAGTTTCACGGCAAACGATCTCGACCCGTATGTGAGCGCAGCCGACAAGACGCGATTCCTTGAGATTCTCCGGACCGCAAACAACCAAGGCATATTCACTCCGGGAAGCGATAAGCACGACAGCATCGAGTTTCCGGCCGATGATGGCGGAGCAAACTGGGGCAATGGCGCCGCGGACCCACAGACCGGCATCGTGTATTTGCGAACGGCAGATTCGCCCGAGCTGAAGCCCAAGTTATCTAAGACAGTCCCGCTATGGGTACCCGCCGGAGCGAGTCCGGAAATACAGGGCCACGCGATCTATTCGTATTTCTGCCAGGCTTGTCACGGTCCCAATAGAACCGGCGGCATCATGTCGCCGAGAGATATCGGAATCGACAAGTTTAAACAGGTTGTCACCACCGGCGAAGGCGAGATGCCTGCGTTCTCCAACCTCTCGCCTGAGTATTTGGACGAACTCGCCGCCTACATCTCAAATCCGGCCGCCGGTGGTCCTGCTCGCGAAGCCCGCGGCGGCGGCGGAATGGAAAGGCTGCCTGCACCGCCTGGAATCACCCGCTACTTCGGCACGTACGAGAATCGGATTCTAGCCGGCAATGGCCTTCCAATCATCAGCCCACCCTGGACTTCGCTGGTTGCCATCGATCTGAATGAAGGAATAATCCGATGGAAGGTCCCGCTTGGCATCGTGCCTGGCTTGGCAGCCCAAGGGATCAAGAACACGGGTTCAGCTAAGGTATCACTGGCTGCCAACCGAACTGGGCCGGTGGTGACCGCAGGTGGCTTAGTCTTCGTGGCGTCGTGGCCGGATCGCACTGTCCACGCCTACAACAGCAGCGACGGGAAGTTACTATGGGAAAAAGAAATCGGTGCTAATCCCGAAGGACTTCCGTCAGTGTATGAGGTCGGCGGACGCGAGTACGTTGTTTTCTGCGCTTCCGGACATCCACCCAAATTTGCGCCGGGAGAAGGCTTCGCATGGAAAGCGGGTAAAGCGGAGGCTCAAGGCTATTACGTGTTTGCCCTGCCTAAGGATTAATGCCCATCCCTTCAGCCGGGGTTAGCAATAAGAAATAGAGGTCATTTACGCATGGGGCCAATTATCAGCCGCCGCAGCTTCAACAAGTCGATCGGGGTCGTGCTGGGAATGGCAGCGGCTCCCGCATTCACAGCAGTTACTGGAACCTGCCCTTGTGCTGCATCCGCTCCAACCACCCCTCCAACACGGAACCTCAAGATCGGCTATTCGACACTCGCCTGGGACGTCAGTACGCAGGATCCAGCGAATTTCGAGAACGCACTCCACGATATCTCCAACCTGGGCTTCTGGGGATTCGAGACTGTAAGCCCAATCCTTGAAGCCTATGACGTGGACGGCGTTCTGACCCGGTTAATGGGCAAATATAAAATACCGCTGAAGGCCGGCTACATCGCAGTCAACGTAACCGACACCTCTCTGCGCAAGGAAAACATCGAAAAAGTAGTCCGCGTGGGAAAGATCATTCTGAAATATGGGGGCACTTTCGCGGTTATTCAGGTGAATAGCAGGCGGCAGATTTCGGGCTCCGGCGGCGCGCAGGGTCCGGACAACTTCAGGTTTCGTGAACACCGGGCAGATATCATCTCTGGTCTGAATGAGATTGGAATGGCATTGGCCGATATCGGTTTACCCGCGGGGCTCCACCAGCACACAGGCACTGTCGTTGAGACACGGGATGAAGTCTACGTGGTAATGGATGAGGTGAATACGAAGGTGATGAAGTTCGCCCCCGACGTTGGACAACTGCAGAAGGGCGGAGCGGACGCCGCCAAAGTCATCCAGGACTTCGCAGAGATAACCGCGCATATGCATCTGAAGGATTACAGTGGCGGAAAGTACTTCGCCGGCTATTGTCCACTGGGAATGGGCGTAGTAGACATCGAGTCGATCCTGGACACACTGGAGACGACGGGCCACAACCCGGACGTAATGGTCGAGCTCGACCGGCCCGCAGACACACCGATGAGCGCTCTGGAAACTGCCGTTTTCAGTAGAGCTTATCTCGTAAAACTAGGTTACAAATTCCGAAAGACTTAAAGCTGAAGGGAAACCGCTTTCATTAACTTGGGACCGGCGCAACTCAGATCTGCGGCAGTTTCGATCAGAAGAGATTTCCCGCCACCTGTTCCGCAACGCTTTTGGCTTTCTCCTCTAGCGCTTCTCTGCCCATCGATGGATCGTCCGTCATGCTGGTGCTGACGATTACAGTGAATACGTCGTTTCGAACACGGCCAATGACCTGCTCGGCATGCGGGACGACCTTCCTGTCCGCGGAGCACAGTACCGCCTCATTCCCGATGCCGCGCAAAGGCGTCGCCCGGGAACCGCATCGCATCTTAGAAGCACTCGCCGTTTCGTTTGGAGACTTCACCTCCACCACCGTAATGCGAAGCGCTCGCAATGCTTTACCCGTCCGGTAAGTAAAATTGCAGGCTGTGGCAGTG
Organism: uncultured Acidobacteriaceae bacterium; assembly: GCA_963803615.1. GTDB lineage: Bacteria > Acidobacteriota > Terriglobia > Terriglobales > Acidobacteriaceae > PALSA-350. The sequence continues at coordinate 51,586 of CAWDNI010000060.1, read as the reverse complement.
GCGGGAGAAATACTCGCCGTGGGCGAGCTCACACTGCCACCCAAAAATCCTAAGGCAGTGGCCGCATTCAGCCATGGACAGCTGCTCTTCACCTGACAATTCGCCGGCAGATGAACCAAAAGGAATAGCAGAGCTAGCCCTAAGAAGCTCGTCGTCGGACTGACCATAAAGTGCGCTATTGAGCTCCGTTCGATACCGCGCTTCCGTTTTGTGGGAGGTCAGTATGAATGTGCCAGGGAATACTCTCGATCGATATTTCAGGATGTTTCCGGAGAAAATTGAAAGAATAGGTCGGAGCGCCAGGATCAAACTTCTCCGTAATAAACAAGGCCTGTTCTTCCGCCGCCTTTTTCTCCATGCCCATCCGGCTATATAGAATCGATAGGTTGTAATGCGCTGCAAGATCATCAGGGTCGATCTGCTGCAGCGCCTTAAACTGTTCCATCGCAGCGGCATATTGACTTTGTTGGTAGTACGAGATGCCAAGCTCGCGGCGGGCATCGCGTGATTGAGGGTATCGGGCGACTACGCTCTTGAGATCTGCAATCTCCGCTCTTTCGTTGCCTGCCCGCCGTTCCAGGAGCGCTGAGTAGTAGAGGGCACGCGCGTTCCCCGGGCTTAGAGACAAGGCCCTTTGTATGGCGGCTCTGGCGGATTCATATTTTTCCCACTGAATTTCCGTCAAAGCGATACTGGTATACGCATCGGCATATCGAGGCCTTAATTTGACGACTTCCCCAAAAGCCCGAACTGCGTCCGAGTATTGCTGCTGATCCAGATAGGCGATGCCAAGATCATTCCAACGCATCCAGTCAGGGTTATCGTTCGGTTCAGGATGGACGGGTTCATTCTGTCCTATATTCAAGGTCCGGCTACGTGATGCAATTTCCACAACTGGATATGCCGGATGATTCTTGCCAAACACGTTGTTCAGGAAGCTCTGACGAAAATGGCGGTAATTCACCTTCGCCGTTACTCTGATGGGACCCTTCGCACCCGGCGGGATGCGAAACTGATACCGGACTAGTACTGATCTCCCCGCGTCAATGGTATTGTCATAGGCGGCCGAGTGGATTGTCCAGACCTTGTGATTGTCAACGAACTCTCCAGTCGAATCTATCGGACGGTTGGTGAAGCTATGCGCACGTTCGTCCAGCGTTCCATCCGGCTTAATAAAGCCACTATGGTAGATCTCCCGGCCATCCGCATCCTGTACTCTGAACTCGACCCACGCTTGGTAAAGATCGCGAACCTCGGGAATTAAAGAGTGGCCTATATTCTTGTTCTGGATGACCACCAGTGCCTCAACTATGTCGTTCGGCTCCAGGCTGAAGGGCACTGAACCAAGCGGGGCAATGAGCTTATCGTACCCAGTCTTCGCTAAACCAAAAATATCTACATTCAGGTAGTTTCCAGTTTGAAGAAAGTCAATCGTCTTACGCAGTTGTTCATCGAAGCCGTAATAAAATGGCACAGCCGTGTTTCCCGCAGCCCAGCTATGCGAAGCAAAGGTTCCGTTCTTCGCTCCATAGTCCGGAAGTGTGTTCGGCTCGCGCTTCATATGGCACCCTTGGCAGGTGGTGTAATCGGCGGTATAGAAGGTCAGCGGATTCCGTTGGGAAAACTTCGACATCTGCCATTCGTCATACGTGGTGAAGGCGCGGATGAACTTGTAATCGTTCAGAGCATCGGGCAGGTTTGCCTTGTGGCATGCGGCACAAAACTCAGGCGTCCGATAAAAGCTCTTCATCACCGCCAGTGAGTGGCGGCGCGAGTGCATGAGGATTTCTTTGTACGGGACTTCACCGGGAATGCGATTCCCCTTTCTATCTACCATCACTGCCGGAATTCCCATAACGAAACCGCCGTTGCCTTCAGTCGACTTCAGACTTTGAATCGAGTGGCAGGTTGTGCAGGTCAAGCCGTCCTGATCGAATTTTCGATCTATCTGTGAGTTTTCCGTCAAAGCGCCCGTCAACACGCCAATCGGATTGTGGCAACTGTCGCAGTGCCGTGAATATTCAATGCCTTTGGTCCTGATGAGAATATTCACGCTCGTCCGATAAAACGGCGTACGAAAGGAATTGGAGTGGAGAGCTTGCCGCCACTGGTGATACGCTTCCTGGTGACAATGCGCGCAATATTCCGCTGTGGGGAAGGCCCCGGGCTGAACAAAGTCATCGCCTTCAATCGCCGCATTTCCGGGCGCGGATATGTTGCTTTTGCCAAAGCGGTAATTGTATCCGGCGCGAATCTTGTCGGCATACTCTTTACGCCCAGGCTCCTGGGGTGAGCCGGCCTCAATTGTGCCTGCAAAAGAGCACAGACCGGCTATCAACGCACATGCGGCAAGAAGACTATGTACGAACGAGATTCTCATACCGATTCCCGGCCACAACGCCAACCCAACAACCAGCCTCTCTCCACAACACCTTAGAAGCCCGCAAGCACATACTCAAGCCTCAATTCCACAGTCGCGGTTCAGCGGCTCCGCAGGATGAGTTTTGTGCGTCATGACCATTTCTTTTGCTATGGAATCGTAGACGCTGGGGATTAGGCCTTTTCCCTCCTCAATGACAAAAAACCGATCCACGCCAGGCAGTTTGACGTGTTCGATGGCGCCGCTCGGCCAGCGAATCTCGACATCGTCGACAGTAGTCGCTTGCCCCAGGCCGAAATGAAGGCGTTGGTCATTCGATGATTCGTAGCTGCCGCCGCTCATCACATCTCCTCGCTGCCGCATTCCGCCAGCGGTTAGATAGACAGTGCTCCCAATTGCATCACGAGGACTCTTGGCTCCGCCTACAAGCACCAGCCCTATCCAATGATTTGTGTCGGAATCTACGTTGCGGAGAAGGACAGGCGTATGGTCGATACAGTTAATGACGACATCGATCTTGCCGTCGTTAAAGAGATCGCCAAACGCTGCTCCCCGTCCGGGAATGACATCCGCGAGTCCGGTGCCTTCAACCGCGGGAATGACCTGGAATCGCTTGCCTTTGTCGACGTTGTGAAACAGCAGAGGGCGCTCCGCGAAGGTCATGCCCCAATCATAGTGATGTTGGTCGACTTGCGGATAGACGTGGCCGCTGACCGACATGATGTCTTTCCACCCATCATTGTCGTAGTCGATGAATTCGGTACCCCAGCTGAGGAAGGGATAGGTGATCTCCGCGATTCCCATCTTCTCCGTAATCTCCGAGAAGTTGCCGTTTCCTTCGTTGCGAAAGAGGGTCTTGTAGTCGTCGGAAAAAGTTGTGGTATAGAGGTCAACCAGGCCATTGTTAAGATAATCTCCGACTGCCAGCCCCATTGAGGCTGTTTCGCGTGCCTCCTGGTTGAGCGCAAAACCGGAGTAAAAACTCGCATCCTGGAAGGTACCGTCGCCCTTGTTGATATAGAGGTAGTTGGGCGTCGAATCATCGGCGACGAGCAAGTCGACCTTCCCGTCATTATTGATGTCCACGAATGTTGAGGAAAAGCCATAATAGCGCCTTCTATCGCTGACTCCGGCTTTTTCGCTCACGTCCGTGAAGGTCCCGTCGCCGTTGTTGTGAAATAAATGGTCCGGCTCTCCAGGGAGCCCTCGCGGACCGCACATCACAGGCGCTCCGCGGTACTGGCAGCCGGCTAGCCGGGCGCCTGCGGATGGAGGGGGATGCTTCATGTCGTAGTGAATATAGCCGGGGACAAACAGATCCAGCCGCCCATCTCCGTCATAGTCTCCGAAGCTCGGTCCATTGGACCAGTTACCGAGGGTTACTCCAGCTCGCTCGGCAACGTCGGTAAAGGTCCCATCATGATTATTGTGATAAAGCCGATTCTTCCCGAAGTTGGTTACATAAAGATCCGGCCAACCGTCATTATCGTAATCTCCAACCGCCACGCCATAGCCCCAGCGGTCGTTGGTTACACCTGCCTTGGCTGCCGCGTCCGTAAAAGTCCCGTCATGATTGTTGTGAAAGAGGGCAGCGTGGGGAGGTTCGGCCTTGCCGTTCAGGGCATCGTAAGTTGAGCCATTTACCAGGTATATGTCGAGCCAACCGTCGCGATCATAGTCAAGCAGGGCTACGCCGGAGCCAGTCGTTTCAATAATGAAGTTCTTCTGGGGAGTTCCCATCTTGTGATGCCAGCCAGTCAGACCGGCTTTCTTCGAGATGTCCTCAAAGATGACCGGCCCCTTCGCAACAAAGCCGCCAGCTGTGATTGGCCGTTTTTCTGAATCGAGAACGGGCGCGAAAACGCCGCCTGTTGCGGAGCCGCTCTCCTGAGGCGTAGGGTTGCCGCCATAAATCGGAGTAGTCGATTGTTCTTGCCCGCTTGCTCGGCTGATCGCACAGAAAAAAAATATCGTTAAGAGAGCTGCCGAAAATGGGACCCAACGAGAGGGACGGAGCAGATCTGAAACCATGGATAAACGACCGCAGAAAGGAAGGTGATGACCGGAGGTCATGATAGGGTTTCGCGGAAAGCACTGTCAAGCAAGCAGATAGTCGGCTTGTTAGCAGACGATCTTTTCGGTTATGCTTCGCTGAAAATCCATCGTATCGATGGTTACCACCGGTGCCGCTCAACTCCCGCGCATCGAGCAGCTTCGGAATTGCCGTGAACTCGTTAGACTTTTCATTGACCTTGCGCTGGGCCAGCAACAGGTGATTGGCACTGGGCGAGGCCGAAACCGTGTGTACTAGCGTCTTCTTGCCTGTCTCGCGCGTGCCGCAGCGCCTTGCCGTTAAAGCGCAACCACCTCATCGCGCCGGATTGGCGGAGTAGTATGCTGACATGGCAGGGGCCCCCCGGAAAACAGAATCGCACCTGAACCCGGAAATACACTCACCTGGGGTACATGGACCTCGAGCTTTATGGGGCGTTGCTGTAATTGCTGGCAACGCCAAAAGGAGCGTCTTAGCATGTATCCGCCGAGGGCGCCTGGAGGACGTAGCGTCGCATCGGGGAATCTGGCTGGTGCTGACACGGAAGAGGTGTTCTAAGCGAGGGCTGGAGGATCAGATAGCTGCTATGCGCACCTTGTTACTGGTTTGCAGCTTTGCCGGAGCAATTTTTTGTAGCACCCGTTCGCTGGCCGCACAGGATATCGATTCCATCGTCACGTCGGAGAGTCGTAGTCCTGTAACCATAGCCAACCAAATCCAAAATCCAGGCGAGAGATCTGCATATATCGAGCTCTCAAAGAAGACCACCCCTCCACGAGCTTTGGAACTGGCCAAGTCATTCCTTCAGAACTACCCGCAGTCTGCATTCCTCGCGCAGGTTTATGAAGTAGCGGCGCGAACAAGCTTCGATCTCGGCGATTTCAAATCTGGCTTGGTGTATGCGCATCTGTCACTTGCCCTGCTGCCAGAGAACGCTCTGCTTCTAGTCGCTGTCGCCGATGTCCAGGCTCATCAGCACCAGAATGAGTTGGCAATCGCGAGTGCCCACGATGCTCTCGACTACTTTGATCGTTTTGACCGGCCGGCCGCCATCCCGAAGCACGACTGGTCCGATCTGAAGCGAAGGCAGAAGGCAACGGCGTGGTTCGTAATTGGCCGGGCGCTCATCAACCAGGCTTTGCAGGCATCCGACGTTGAAATCAAGGAATCCCTACTTCGACAAAGCGCCGCCGCTCTTTTACAAGCGCGCGTCCTTAATCCCGATGACATGGAAACTCTCTACCTGCTAGGGGTTGCCCATGTGTCCGCTCATGACCTATCTCGCGCAGGTCTGGAGTTCGCCGCTGTCTATCAGCACGGACAGCAGTTTGCTTTGCAGGCACGCGAACAGTTGCTGGCCATCTACAACGCAATGCCTGGTCCGCAGACCAATTTCAATGACTTTGTCGGCGATTTGGAAAGCCGGTCGGCTGCCGCGTTAAAGCCACCCGTAGTGCAGCCGAGCATTCCCGCAACCAAACTTCCGGACTATGCCGGCTCCGAAACCTGTGGAATCTGTCATGTCGCTATTTACAATCAATGGGCACAGAGTGGAATGTCGAAGATGTTGCGTCCCTATAAGCCGCAAAACGTCATCGGAGACTTTCAAAAAGACAACGAATTCTACGTGGGCGATGATATCGCATACCGCTATGGAAAGCTTGAAATAACTCCTCATGCCGATCGTGCCCTCTTCGCGCGCATGGTTCTCCGCGGCGGACGCCACTATTTCAAAATCAAGCAGTCCGACGGCCGCTGGCACGAATATCCAGTCGATTACACGATCGGTTCCAAATGGCAGCAGGCCTACGCCACCACTTTGCCGAACGGGCAGATACATGTTTTTCCCATTCAATACAGCACGATTGCAAAGAAATGGCTGAACTACTGGAAAGTGATAGACCTGCCTGACACGGAACGTTCCAATCCCTATAACTGGGAGAAGCTTGACATCTCTACAAACTATAAAGTAGGTTGCGCTGTCTGCCACACTAGTCAATTGCGTAATACACGGGGAGGCGGATTCGATGCGGACTATCTCACCTTCCGAGAACCTGGAGTCGGCTGCGAAATGTGCCATGGCCCTTCCGCCGCTCACGTTGCGGCGAAAGCCAACGACAAGCCTTACAACAAGCTCCCTCTCGACCCACCCGTCGAATTCGATCGCATCAACAACCGGCAGTTTGTTGCGATCTGCGCGCAATGCCACATGCAGTCGAATGTGCATGCCGGCGCCCCCCATGGAGAACTCAATTATTCCAGCACTGGCACGTTTTTCCTGAAGAACCTCTCCGTTCCTTTCGGAGAGTTTGCCCGCGGCGCCTTCTATAAGGACGGTCGTTTTAAGCAGACCACCTTTATGGTAGAGGCGCTGGAACGTTCGCAATGCTTTCGCAAGGGCCAGGTTAGTTGCGGCACCTGCCATGATCCGCACAGCCACGATGAGTCGTCTAACCGGACCTCGCTCAAGTTCAAGGACCAGCCGGACCTCATGTGCACTGGGTGTCACACTGAGTTTCAAAACCCGGTGCAGGCTGCGGCCCACACACACCATCCCTTCGATATCGAAGCCAGCCGCTGTGTTTCCTGCCATATGCCACGCATTATGGATGGCTTGCTTTTTCGCGCGCGGTCACATCAGATTGACGACATTCCTAACGCGCAAATGACGCTGCGCTTCGGTCAACAGGAGAGCCCCAATGCCTGCCTTCTCTGCCACACTGACAAGAGTCCGCAATGGCTTGAGAGTCAATTACATTCGTGGAAATTGATACCCTAGTAAAGACGTGAACAACGAGCGATTCGCACTTGCGAATCTGCGACCACTCCGTTTCGGCGAGAGATCTGCCGCGGCATCGATAATTGGCGCGTGAAGGTCGGTGGGCGTACGTGGCTCGAAGAACGTCTCCCGAATTACCATGCCGTCCCGTTTGTGCACCAAGGCAGGGGATCGTCAGCGCGGCACACAACCTGCACACAATCTCGAGGCGATCCGCCATCATATCCGCGAAATCCAGCTCGATTGGCCCGAATGCTCATTGATTAACGCAAATCAGTATCGGGCGCCCTCCATCCGCCGTGGAGATGCTGAGGCTAAATCGGTATAGGGAAAGCGATCGCCCGCTCACCCTTGACATGCGGGTCCGCGTCCCGCATTTCTGGACGGATTGAGATAGAGACCAGCGAACAGGGCCGTCGTGAAAAAGCGAATGCGAAACGATACCTCTAATACAGGCCTTCACCGTTTGGCTTTAGTGCTTCTGGTTTTAGTGCTTCGACTCAAACTGGTCTGTACGTCCTGTAAAGTCACAGTCGCGCCCGGCACAACCGCTCCGTTCTGATCGAAGACATGGCCGTTGAATCGACCGCTTGCCAGCTGCCCGCACGCAGCGGCGCAGAATCCAAGCATGAGACCCCGCCCTTCATGATCCAAGATGAACGCTGTTGAAACGATGCGGTTTCCCACGACTTCCCGTCCAAATTTATGACGCTCCACCCTTAAATGGTCTTCAAATCGGAATTGTCAAGGCCAAATATCATTTTATGTGATAGAGCGACAAGTATCTGATCCAATATCGCCGGATGGAATATCTGGATGTTAACGAGCTTGGCGTTTTTCTCCTTCTGGTAGAGGAAGCAGGAAAAATGCAAAATCGGCAGCTAATGACAAGATTCGATGTCGCTTAGCCTACCGGAACGGAGGTGCGGTGGAGAAGGATAAGCAACCTTTCCGTGGAAAGCTGTTGCGCGGGTAACGAACTCATGATCCACAGTAAGGCCAAATAGTCCGAAATGGTTCATTGACAGTCAAGTTGTTTGACGAGTATAAGAAGGGCCGTGAACTTTTCTAGGCATTTTGGTGGTGAGGAATGCTCGTGCCGACAATGAACGCTTCAGATCTTCATTGTCGGCTCTTAAAATTCCTGCGGCCGGTCAATGTTCCAGTACAGACTTTCGAGGGTACGAGGTCAGCATTCGTATCTCGTAATAATCGGCTGGATTTTCAGGCGGCGCTCGCCATTCTTTTCACCGTTGGTCTAATGCCAGCCAGTTTGCACGCACAATCAGCCGCGTCTGTGAACGGCACGGTCACGGACATGTCGGGAGCCGCGCCGTCAGCGATTGTTCAAGCCGCAAGGGTGCTGAAAGGACGCAAGAAATGAAGAAGAGTATCGCTGTTGCCGCTCTGGCGATCGGCGTGGGAGTGACGATCGGTTCAATCCACGCCCAGGCACCCGGGCGAGGTAGGCAGGTCTTGCCGCCGAGCGTGTCGAAACGTGGCAAAAGGCAGATCGGTTTGTCGGCATTGAACATCCTCGGTTTGAAACTCGGGTTTTCCGCCGGCGCATTCGGGCCGATCTCGTTCTCGGAGGCGGCGGCAAGAGCCGATGCGCTTGGCACCGGATTCCTGGAAGCCTCGAGTTCCCAAAAGGTCAGTCCCGAGATTCCCAAAAATCTGGACGACAATCTATCGCCGGACGAAGTAACGGCAGTAAAGAACAGGCTGGCCGAGCTGAACCTCCGGTTTGTAGCCTACCGCGTGAGCGCGATTCCCGCCGACGAAAGCTCCCGCCGGCGGCTGTTTGCGTTCGCAAAGGCCTTGAATGCCGAGATGATCGTAACGTCCGCTGCACCCGCGGACTTGCCCGAACTTGACGAGCTTGCGGGTGAATTCGGAGTCAATGTAGCTTTCGAAGTTTCGAATCCGAAAAATCTCGTAAGTTCGCTCGATGGCCTGAGCAGCCGGATCGGAGTGAGCGTGGACACCGCCGCCTGGACACGGGAAGACATCGAGCCCGCCGAGGGGCTGAGATTGGTGAACGGTCGGCTGCTCAGCTTGGGCTTGCCTGACTCCGGCGCCGCAACAGAGCAGCTTCTCCTCGAATTGGCCAAGCTAAATCCACCGCCGCCGCCGCCGCCCATAACATGCGGCGACTGTGCCGGTCCGCGAGTTCCGGTCAGGCCCTTGTTTGTCACGATCAGCGCAAGCGGCGCCGCGGCCGAAGATTTTGAAAAAGAAGCTCGTCGCGCGGAAGGATATCAAGTCGACCAAATATCCAAGATGACACCGATCAGCAATGGGCAACCCGGATCGCCGTCCGCGGGGTCCCCAAACGTATCCGATGGGGGGATTCCTACGCTGGACCGTTGGATGATTCGGGATTCTTCTCCGCGCCAGGCGCTCGTCAAGCCGAAAAAGGCGAGAAAGCTGTTGATCATCGATCTCTGCCCGCAGGGAGGCTTTTACCACCGGACGATTCCGTATGCCAACCTTGCGCTGCAGTACATGGCCAAGAACACCGGCGCCTTCGAACCAATCTTCGACAATAATCTGGACAATCTGAAATATCCCAAAATCAAGGAATACGACGCCGTTTTTCTGAACAGCATCGTCGGTCCGGTATTCAGCGACCCGGACGTGATCAACGGATTAATCCGCTTCGTCCGCGAGGGAGGTGGACTGGCTGCGATCCACGGCTCGACGTTCGCATCGGCCGACGTCCCTGAATATGGAGAGCTACTGGGCGCAACGACCGCACCGCATCGCGCGTTTGAGGCGGCGATGCTTAAGATCGACGATCCAAACAGTCCGCTCACCAAAGAGTTTGAAGGGCACGATATAGCCTACGTGGACGAGTTGTACCATTTCCCTCCGAGCGGACCATATTCGCGGGAGAAGCTGCACGTGCTAATGAGCATCGACCTGGCCAAATCGGGCCCCCCGCCGCCGGGCCTGGCAGTCCGGCCCGACAAAGATTACGGACTTGTCTGGATCAGAAGCTATGGCAAGGGCCGGGTCTTCAACTGCGCTTTGGGTCACACAGTGTTGCTGTTTGGCACTCCGCAGATGGCCCAGATGGTTCTTAACGGAATCCAGTTTGTACTTGGCGATCTGGAAGCCGACACAACCCCTAGCGCGAAAGAACCGAGCAAACCGTAAGCATTCTGTAGCGAAAGAAGAAATAAACCGGTGTCCACTTATGGAAGACGTGCTCAGCCGATGACCCCTCTGGAGACAGCCCGGATCTCGAAGGCCTGCCGCGAAAAGCCTATACAGATTTCGAGCTTGATCAGGAGGGGAAAGTCTATGGACAAGAAGGCACGGCATACTGCGACGCATTTGCTCGGACTGGCTGGAATCACAACGCTGTTTGCCGGCTTAGTGGCTCTCTTCGGACAGTCCGCCGCCCCAAAACAGCCGTACTCCACATGGAGCGATTTCGGCGGAGCCATCGACTCGATGCAGTACTCCTCGCTGAGGCAGATTAGTAAGAAAAACGTGAGTAAGCTTGAGCTGGCCTGGACCTATCTGACGCCGGGGCGAGGCGGCAGTTATCCGTTCAGTCCGCTCATCGTCGACGACCTCATGTACGTGCTCGGCGATGGCCCCGCCATTGATGCGCTAGACGCCACTACGGGAAAACAGATTTGGTCGCATCCAGTTGACGGAATCCCCACTTATCGGGGCTTCAATTACTGGGAGAGCAAGGACCGGTCAGACCGGCGGATTATTTTCTGCGTGGACAGCTACCTCCAGGAAGTGAACGCGCTTACCGGCGAGACTATCAACACGTTTGGCAACGACGGTCGAGTGAACCTGAGAGAGGGCCTGGGTCGAGAGGTCAAGAATGTACGTCAGGTTCAATCTGGATCGCCCGGACATGTTTTCGAGAACCTGATCATCCTGGGCTCTGCTCCTGGCGAGTTATATGATTCACCTCCCGGAGATCTCCGCGCCTACGACGTGCGAACCGGAAAGACCGTCTGGACCTTTCATACCGTCCCCCGCCCGGGCGAATTCGGATACGATACCTGGCCCAAGGACGCATGGAAGTACGCCGGTGGCAATAATACCTGGAGTGAGTTTGCGATTGACGAAAAGCGCGGCATCGCCTACTTCCCGCTAGGCTCGCCCACTTACGATTTATACGGAGCCGACCGGGTCGGAGCTGATTTGTACGGCGACTGTCTGCTTGCGCTCGACGCGCGAACCGGCAAACGGATTTGGTACTTCCAGGCCGTCCATCACGATCTCTGGGATTACGACTTGGTGACGGGCCCGAAGCTGCTTACGATTCGCCACGATGGAAAGACGGTGGATGTCGTCGCCCAGGCGGGAAAGACGGGCTTCCTATATGTCTTTAACCGTGTGACGGGCGAGCCGATATGGCCGATAGAAGAGCGTCCGGTCCCGAAGAGCGATGTGCCCGGAGAGCAGTCCTGGCCCACACAGCCGTACCCGACCAAACCACCGCCCTTTGGCGTGCAGAAGTTCGGTGTGGACCAGATAAACCCGTACCTTGATGAATCCGAGAAAGCCCGGATACGAAATATTCTGGTCAACGCGCGCAATGAGGGCATTTTCACTCCGCCTGTCGTCGGGCGGACTCAAATCGAGGTGCCCGGCGCACATGGCTCCGGCAATTGGGGCGCGGCAGCCGGCGACCCGGTCACTGGAATGATGTACGTGCGAGCGTGGGACGGAGCCGACACTCGCGTGTTGGCGGAGAGGCAGCCTGCGTCTCAGGGAGGTTCATCCGGCTTAGCGCTTTACTCCCGGACTTGCGCCGATTGTCACGGGCCGGATCGAGCCAATCTACCTGCCCCCGCTAAAGTAGATAGTGAAGCTATTAAGGAAACAGTTCGGAACGGCAAGGGTGAAATGCCGCCAATCGCCGAGAGCGCGCTCTCAGCGCGAGACCTGGATGCGATTATTGCCTATCTGGCAAACCCGGCCGCCAGCGCACCGAGAGCAGGGCAGCCGGGGCAACTTCCGCGCCCTCCGCGGCCTCCGCGCCCTCCCATGGCGCCGCCTCCGCCGGGTCAAACGAGATACTGGGGCCCATTTGGGAATCCTTTCAACGCCAGCAATGGAATGCCTGCGATCGCTCCACCTTGGGCCGAATTGGTGGCATATGACCTGAACGAGGGCGTCATCAAGTGGCGTACCCCGCTGGGATCCATCCCAGCACTCGCGGCCCAGGGGATCAAGAACACTGGAAGCGTCCGTCCAAGGAATGGACCCGTGGTCACCGCGGGCGGATTGATCTTTGTGGGATCCAATGGGGACGGTTATATCCACGCCTTCGACAAGGACACTGGGAAAACCCTTTGGGAATCGGAGATCGAAGGGAATCCGGATGGGATTCCAGCGGTGTACGAGGTAGGCGGGCGTGAGTACGTCGTTTTCTACGCGGCCGGCGGCGGGGACGGAATCGTCACCAAAAAGAGCAAACCGGAGGCGCAAGGTTACTATGTTTTTGCCCTCCCTAATTCAGATTCGAAGTCGAAGAAAAAATGCGAATGAGCATGTCCAACAGTTGACGTGGCTGCGTAAGGAAATGCCGGTGAGGGACCACCAATAACCCGAGTGATCCAGCCGCCGTTATTGAAGTGGCGCCGATTGTGGCGGGTCACTTGTTCCGGGAGCTTGAGTTGTCCCTTTACCCGCCGGCGTTAACGGGCCGGGCGTTAACTGTAACGATCGCCACACGGCGATCATAGATCTAAACATACTAACTTTCGGGAGGTTGTGATTATGAGACAGATAATTAGAAGTTGCATGATAGCGCTCTTGGGATTGCTGCTAAGTCCCATGGTACATGCCCAACAATCCACTGGATCAATCAACGGGTCGGTGCACGACGCGACCGGAGCCGTAATTCCACAAGCAGCTATCACACTGACGAACACCGCGACGTCGGTGGTGCGCACAATTACAAGCAACCAAAGCGGCGTCTATGTTTTCTCCAACGTCCAGCCGGGTATATATTCCCTGGCAGCCAGTAAAGAAGGATTTCAAAAGGTCGCTGAAAATGGAATCGTAGTCCAGGTAAACCAAACCCTTAAGCTGGACTTCTCTCTCCCAATCGGTACACAGTCACAAACCGTAACAGTCGAAGCGAATGCCGCCCAACTAGAAGCTTCCACGGCCGAACTCGGTACGGTGATCAACCATCAAGCCGTAGCTGATTTGCCACTCAACGGACGTCAATTCACTCAGCTATTGACACTGACGCCAGGCGCGAGCCGCGCGAATACAGCTCAGAATGCGACCGGCGGCCAATCTACCGCGCTCGCGGGCGGATCGCTCGGGAATGTCTATTTTCCCGCGATGCATGGCCAGAGCAACCGCAGCAACTATTTTATGTTGGACGGAATTAACGACAACGAGGACATTTTTAGCTCCTTCGCTGTTGCACCCACGGTGGATGATATCCAGGAGTTCAAAGTCCAGTCTCACAATGACCAAGCTCAATACGGTGGCGTTACTGGCGGCATCATCAACGTGGTAACCAAATCAGGATCAAACCTTTTGCATGGGGCAATCTGGGAATTCAATCGAAACTCAGTTTTTGGGGCGTCAAACCCGATCACATTTACAAAACTCCCACTCAGTCAGAATCAATATGGCCTCAATCTCGGCGGTCCTGTTATCATTCCGCATCTTTACCATGGGCGCGACAAAACGTTTTTCTTTGGGAGCTATGAAGCATTCCGTCGAAATACTAATTCTGCGTCAAGCTTGAAGCTTACGGCGACTCCAGCCGAATTAGCGGGCAACTTCAGTGCCGTGAGTGCGCAGCTTTATGATCCGTTTAGTACAAGGCCTGACCCGGCACATCCTGGCAACTATATCCGCAATCCCTTTCCCGGGAATCAAATACCGGTAAGCCGATTTGATCCCGTTATGTTGAAGTATGCGCAATTGTTGCTTCCTAAGCCAACTCCGGGTCTGAATTCCGCCGCAGGAAATCTTTTAGTCAGCACACCCGTCGTTCAGCATCAAAATCAATACAGCGCCCGTCTCGATGAAGTGCTCAACCGAACGAACTCCATGTCGTTCCGCTACACCGCAATGTCCCAACCCTCTACCTCCTCCAGCATCCCTGGCTTGCTAAGTCAAAGACTGGTCACGGCGGACAACTATGGCTTCAACTATCTTCATACCTTCAACGCCACGACCACTTTGGACGTTCAGTTCGGCCATAATTTTCTTGGCAATAATGTATTCGCGCACTATACCGAAGGAAGTTCGACTGAGCTTCTGAGTCAACTTGCATTTTCTCCGAGCTTCGCCTGTGGGTATGCCTCTTATGGCGCAAGTCCGGATTGTCTGGTGCCAGGAGTTTCCATAACCGGTTATGCTGCAGGTGGGGAAGGTTTAAGCGATAACACGCCTCTCACCAGCGACTATCAGTGGAACGCAGATTTCTCGAAGGTTTTAGGGAAGCACCTGATTCAGCTTGGGGGTATCTTCCAAAGAGATGCTTTCAGCCTCGTCAGTCTCAGCGCGACAGTAGGTTTTACCTCTTCTCAGACCGCGTACCCTTCACCTGCAAATCTCCCCAACCCAAATGCTGCGACTGGCGACGCTTATGCTTCTTTCTTGCTTGGTGTCCCAGACAACTCGAGCAAGAGAGCTACCGTTGCCTCTATTTATGGAATGAAAGCAGTTGGAACATATGTACAGGATCAGTGGAAGGCTTTGCCATCGCTCACGCTGAACGCCGGTATCCGGTACGATGTGATGCTGTGGCCTCGTTACGGGACGTCAAGTAACAACAGCGATGCTATCGGAGAAGTTGATTTCACAAATGGAACCTATATTCTCCAGCGTCAGGTCGCGGCTTGTACTACCGGAGGCAAACCACCATGCATACCGGGCGGACTGAGTTCTGTTGCAAACGTAATCGTCTCTCCTGATGGTCACCTCTGGCGCAATTCTTATGACAACTGGCAACCCAGGCTTGGCTTTGCCTATCAAGCCGCGCAACGCGACGTATTCCGCGGAGCCTTTGGGCTATTTTTCGATGAGTGGGCAGGTATTCGCCAGACAGTGCAGGGCATCGGAGGCGATTGGCCCTCAGTTGCGCAGAATTCGGCCCAAAATCAAACGCCGCTCACCGCCGTCCCCACGGTGAGCGCAGAGTCCCCGCTCGGTGGAGTGACAGCCTTACCTCCGGCAACGCCTTTTACGCAGTCGGAGTATTATCGGAGTCCTCATGCGAAGGATGCCTATTCGGAGCAATGGAACCTTGGATTTCAACATCTAATCAACGCCAGGACTACTTTGGCGGTTGACTACGTTGGTTCACACGACGTCCGCTTAACAACGGGTGGAGGCCTTTATAACGTGGCTCTCACACCTGGGCCAGGAAGCGCAGCAGTGGTCGCATCCCGTCGACCGTATCCGAACATTACTCCTACCCACTACGATCGCAGCAACGGAGGAGCATCATACAACGCGCTCGAGGCGAGGCTCAGCCAATCATCGTTTCATGGGCTCCAATACATCATTTCGTATACCTGGTCGAAAACGATGGATTTGTCGTGCGATGGATTCTTCGGTGCAGAGGGATGCTCTGAACAAGACCCATATCATCAGCGGGTGGATTGGAGCGTGGCAGGCTATGATTTGCCGCAGAACCTTTCGGTCAGCGCAACCTACCAACTGCCAGTCGGCAAAGGTCAATATCTCAATTTAGATAGTAAAGCTTTAGATGCTTTCATTGGCGGTTGGCAGGTAAATGGCATTTACGCATACACATCCGGGCTCCCATACAACCTGACTATCTCGGGAGATATCGCGAATACCGGAAACTCCGGTTATAGGCTGAATCGTATAGGCAATCCGAAGCTTAGCCATCCGACTCGTGCGCAGTGGTTCAATGCCGCGGCCTACACTCCTCCCACGCAATATACATTCGGGACGGAAGGCCGCAACGACCTACGAGCGGATCCCTTCCACAACCTGGATGCATCCCTGTTTAAGAATTTTGCGGTAGAGCGGGCGACTATTCAGTTCAGGGCAGAGGCATTCAACGCGCTGAATCATCTTACGTATGGAACGCCAAACAATAACATCAGCGCAAGCACGTTTGGAACCGTCAGCACGGAAAGAAGCACTGAGAGAATCATGCAATTGGGAGTGAAAGTACTTTTCTAGCGCTGATAAGGCATGGGTGCAGCATGTCTTCGATTTCGAAGTGCTGCCTCATGCCCTTATCCGCGGCGCGGACAAGGGATGGAACTATGAGATTTTTAAAAGAATCGCATGACAAGGCATCCGGCGGTCGGCCAACGCCTTTTTCGAAAGGAAGACGCGCCCTGTTGGGCAGCATGGCTGCGTCTGGGGCAGGGTTGACATGTTCGGCTATCGCACCGACGAACCTGATTGCGCTATCCGCAACCGCTGCACCGACCGATCCGCGTCCTATTGCATTCCCTTGCGCGAAGAGCAAAGTCATTGCTTCCGACACCGCGACAGTGGCGGAGACAAGCGCAGGCAAGGTCCGCGGATTTAAGAGGGACGGAGTGTACATTTTCAAAGGCATGCCTTACGGTGCTTCAACGTCCGGCGCCCGCCGGTTCATGCCACCTGCCAAACCGGAGCCCTGGACAGGGATTCGCAACGCCCTAGCATACGGGCGTGTCTGCCCACAGCAGGATTCCGCACACTTCGATATGGACGGGAAGAACCTCGCCAATTCCGACGAAGACGCCTTCCTGCTTCATCGTGGGTCAGCAATCTTGGTACCGGGCGAAGATTGCTTGCGAGTGAATATCTGGACACCGGAGATCAACGGTTCGCATAAGCGCCCGGTCATGGTCTACATGCACGGAGGGGGATTCTCCGGAGGCTCCGGGCACGATCTTCTCTCATACAAAGGCGAAAGTCTCGCGCGCAATCACGATGTCGTTGTCGTGAATCACAATCATCGTCTAAATGTCTTCGGCTATCTCAATCTTGGAGCCATTGCTGGACAAGAATTTGCAACGTCCGCCAATGTTGGAATGCTCGACATCGTAGCCGTTCTCAAGTGGGTTCACGAGCATATCGCGACGTTTGGCGGAGATCCAGGGAACGTAACCATTTTCGGTCAGTCGGGAGGCGGCGGAAAAGTCGCCGCTCTGATGGCGATGCCGGCAGCCAAAGGGCTGTTTCATCGCGCCATCATTCAAAGCGGCCCCTTCCTGAGGGCACTCACTCCTGACTACTCGGAACGGGTAGCTGAATTGTTGATGGCAGAGCTGGGATTATCGAGACCCCAAGTCAAGGATCTGCAGAACATTCCCGTGGACCGTATCTTGGGTGCTGCCGCGGAAGCGATGAAGAAAATGCCTACGCCTCAAATCTCCCTTCGCGACGGCTATGGTTGGGAAACTGCGGTCGGCTGGGGGCCCACGGTCGACGGACGCACTCTTCCTTATCATCCATTCGATCCGGGAGCGCCAAAAATATCCGCGGATGTTCCATTGATCACGGGGACGAATCTAAACGAGAGTGTCAACGGCGTTGACCATCCTGACGTGGATAAGATGACCGTTGAAGAAATGAATCGATTGGTTCGTGAGGCGTATGGCAGCGACAGCGAAGCGATTATCGCCGCCTACCGGCAGGATTATCGCCAAGCGACTCCATTCGGGCTCTGGGCCGCCATCGCCACCTCTCGTTGGCGCATTCCCGCATTCGCGCAGGCCACTAGAAAGGCTGCCCTCGGTGCGGCGCCGGCATACGCTTACATTTATTCCTGGCGGACGCCCGTGTTGAATAATCGCCCCGGAACATTCCACGCATGTGAGATATCTTTCGTGTTCGATAACGCCGAAATCTGCGACCACTACAGCGCAGGCGATCCGGGCGCTTTTGTCCTGTCTAAACAAATGAGCACGGCTTGGGTGAATTTCGCGCGGACGGGAAATCCCAATCACGATGGGCTGCCGCACTGGCCCGCATACAGAGCCGGCTCCCGCGCAACTATGTTCTTCGACGCGCCTTGTGGAGTGCGTTACGATCCCGAAGGACGGGGGCTGAAAATGATCACACAATCTTAAGCACTAGCTTGCGTGGAGATTCGCTCTTGCGCACGATTCTCAAAGCTTTCATGGAGCGGTGGCACCATGTCGCCGCTCCCTTTCCCTCATTCGACCCTTTGGAGATCCTAATGCTATGCAGCCGTAAAGACCTGAACAGGCTGGTTGCTTTGGCGCTCTGTTTCATTGTGCACGCAAGCCTGGCGCATACGCAGAAATTGACTACGCCCGCAATTGCCTACCAAAGCCGCACCGTACTGATTGGCGCGGAGGGACACATTGCGGGAACAGCCACACTCATTGGCATGGGTCCGGGTAAAATGGGCTGGGTGCAATTGTGGGGGAATAAGAGCGACTCCATCACCTGGCAGGTAAACGTCGGGCGCACCGCCGATTACGCAATCTCGTCCATTCTGGAAAGCAGCGGCCGAAACTGCTCGATAGCCCTCACTGTAGATAGACGCACGCAACACGTAGACTGCGGGAACGAGGGCTGGAATCGCGTGCAAGCCAGCGCCGTCCATCTCGCTGCCGGATCGCATACGATTCAGGTCAGCTCCGATGGAAGCAGCCCGCTGAGCAAATTCTTTTCGCTTGAGTTTGTGCGGCCGCAGGTGCGGGAAAGCCTAGCTGCGCTGGGCTCGCAAGACCGAGCCAACACGAGTTGGATGGTCGCGGCGAATTATGGCTTGATGTTTCACTGGACCAGCCAGTCCATGCCGCGTGAAGGACCTCCGCTGAGCTATTGCGACGCAGTGCGCAAGTTCGACGCGGAGAAGTTCGCCAACATGGTTTCGCAAACGGGCGCCGGATTTGTTGTATTTACCACCTCCCATGCGGGCTTCTACTTTCCTGGACCGAATCCGGTGATTGACAGCATTCTGCCCGGCCGCACATGCCCGCGCGATCTCGTCGGCGACTTGGCGGATGCTCTTAATCGCCGCCACATCCGGCTGGAATTGTATTTTCATCCTGGACACGACGATGCGCCGTGGTGGCAGCGCACGCATTTCGACGAGGACAAGAGCGCCTATTTCAAGCAGTGGCGCGCCATCGTGAGCTCCATTGGCAATCGATACGGGCGCAGACTAGCGGGGTGGTGGTTCGACGACGCGGCGTTCACCTACTATCCTTTCAATCCGGACTGGGAACAAATGACGGCTGCGGCCAGAGCCGGAAATCCGAATCGCGTAGTCGCCTACAACAGTTGGATTCTGCCAAAACTGAACGACTTCTA
The DNA here is from genome assembly GCA_963803615.1 of uncultured Acidobacteriaceae bacterium. Classification (GTDB taxonomy): domain Bacteria; phylum Acidobacteriota; class Terriglobia; order Terriglobales; family Acidobacteriaceae; genus PALSA-350. The sequence goes on along the minus strand of CAWDNI010000060.1, from coordinate 32,098 downwards.
CGATGTGTTTGCCGGCGAGAACGCATTCTGGGAAACGAAATATGAAGACCTGGAGTTCCTGCCTGTCGGCGGAACGGGAAGATATACGGCCGGGCCACAGAAAGGGTTGCAGGCTGAGATCACGGTCCTCATCAACGGCGCTTGGGGTCATTTCAAACTGAACAAACCGATCGGCCCTCCCCGACTGTCCGGGGATGCGATCGTGCTCAAGCTCAAAGACGCTTTGAGCCGCAAAGAGGTTCCATTGCTCGACGTCGAGGTTTACCAGGACGGCACGATTTCGCCGGAAACCTTTCAACTGTTTCAGGCGATCCGACCGGCGATTAAACCTGCCACGAATCTGCCATTATGAGTTCGTCCGTGCATCAATCCCGTTGAGCCCCAGAGACCGGACACATTGCCCAAGGGCGATATTCCCCTTCAAAGGACCTGCCGATTGCACATGGAACGCACATGCGTCCGGGTGGCAGGTTCAGGGAGCTTTCGCAACGGCGGGGAAGCATTCAAAACAAAACGGGTGAAATCCGAGGTAGGATGAGCAATTATCGCGGGTTCAAAATCGACCGGCGGGCGTTCCTCTACGGAGCGGCTGGTATAACTCTGGAGTTCAATCCCTCCGTAGGCCGCGCATGGAGCGCTATACGTGGCGGCGGAGACGAATTGCGGGCGGATGCCGAAGACAATTGCCTTTTCGTGAGCAACGGCGGGAGCGATAGCAATCCGGGAACCGAGTCGCATCCGCTGCAGTCCTTTCATGCCGCGCAAATAGCAGTTGCAAAACTGAAGGGGTCCGCACGCGGTTCGATCTCGGTATTCTTTCGCGCAGGGACCTATTATCTTCCGGAGCCAGTGGTCTTCGGACCGGGCGATTCAGGTGAACCGGAAGCGCCGATCGTCTATTCGGCCTACCCTGGAGAAAGCGTGATACTGAGCGGGGGAAACCGCATCGCTCCGGTCTGGATGCCATACCGCGACGGTATCATGCAGACCCCCGTTCCGCCGGGGACGATTACGGATCAACTCTTCGTGAATGGACAGCGCCAGATTCTGGCGAGGTATCCGAATTACGATCCGAACGCAAAATACCTGAATGGGTGGGCCGAGGATGCGATCAGCCCGGAGCGTGCCAAACGCTGGGCGGACCCGCGCGGCGGTTTCATCCACGCACTCCACGAAAATTTGTGGGGGAGCCTGGACTACAAGATCACAGGCAAAGATGCGAACGGTAACCTGACCTACGTGGGCGGATGGCAGAACAACCGCCCCGCGCCCATGCACAAACAATACCGGTTTGTGGAGAACATCTTCGAGGAACTGGACGCGCCCGGCGAGTGGTTTCTCGACGAGAAGAAGCACATCCTGTATTACTATCCGCCGCCGGGATTGGATCTAAAGAATGCCGTAATAGAAGTGGTGCGACTGAAGCACGCGGTGGAAGCGCGCGGAACGGCGGAGTCGCCGGTGAAGTGGATCGGGCTGAGAAATTTTACCTTCCGGCATACGCTGCGGACATTCATGGAGACACGGGAACCGCTTCTGCGCAGCGACTGGAGGATCTATCGCGGAGGCGCACTGTTTCTGGCCGGCACGGTAGACTTCCGCGCCGAGAATTGCACATTCGATCAGCTCGGGGGCAATTGCATCTTCGTGAGCAACTACAATCGCCGCTTTCGCGCCTCGCGGTGCCGCATAGCTGACGCCGGAGCCAACGGAATCGCATTCGTGGGTGATCCTGCCGCGGTGCGCAGTCCGTTATTCACCTACTCCGCGCGACATACCGTGGACCAATTGGACAAGACGCCTGGGCCGCTCACGAACAACTACCCCGAAGATTGCACGGTGGAAGATTGCCTTATCTACAGGACCGGACGGGTAGAAAAGCAGACCGCGGCAGTCGAGATCGACATATCGAAATCCATCACGGTTCGCCATGTTTCCGCGTACGATGTGCCACGGGCCGGTATCAATATCGGTGACGGTTGCTGGGGTGGGCACCACATCGATTATTGCGACATCTTCGACACGGTGAAGGAGACTGGCGATCATGGTTCGTTCAACTCCTGGGGGCGAGACCGCTGGTGGGGAGTCAAAGGAATCGATCTCGATTCAGTGCTGTCCAGCGAGTACGCGTCCCTCCCGGTTCTCGACGCGGTCGAGCCGAATATCCTTTCCAATTCACGCTGGCGCTGCGATCACGGCTGGGATATCGACTTGGACGACGGCAGCTCGAACTACCACATCTACAACAATCTCTGCCTGAATGGAGGGCTGAAGCTTCGCGAGGGCTTTTTTCGCATCTGTGAGAACAATGTCCTCGTGAACAATACCTTGCATGCTCATGTCTGGTTCAACGACAGTCACGACGTGTTCCGCAGCAACATTCTGTTTGCACCGTACCGGCCGATACGAATGCGAAAGTGGACGCAGGAAATCGACTTTAACCTGCTGCAAGACCCGGACAGTAAATCCGCGATTCCCGCCAAGTCCCTACAGGAACTGAGCGCGGAGGATACCCATTCCCTTGATGCGGGAGCACAATTTATCAATGCGCCCAGCGGCGATTATCGAGTCGAGCCGGACTCGCCCGCCATCTCGCTCGGTTTCGTTAACTTCGATATGCGGGGCTTCGGCGTGCAGGCGCCGGAACTGAGAGCTATCGCTCGAACGCCCGAACTGCCGTCCGCCGCGGGAGCCACGTCGGTGACTCTCGACGCAACGCGCAGCCGGGAGGTGGTGATGTGGGAGGGCGCCAGTGTGCGAAATATTGTAGGACTCGACGAAGTCTCCGCAGCAGGAACTCCCGGTGAAACCGGTGTGACTGTGTTAGACGCGCCGCCGGCGAGCGAGGCGAACAAGGCCGGGATCACTGCCGGCGACGTAATCCTCGCCTTCAACAGTAAGCCGGTCAACGACACACAGGACCTCATGCGGTACACGCGGGAGGCGGTAAAAGGATCGCGAGCGAGTCTTACGATTCTCCGGTATCAGCAGAACTCCACGGTCAAACTCCCACTCAAGTAGACGGGAGGACGATTTGCCCGCAGCACAGGTCGCAAGCATGGCAGCCGTCTTTCTCCTTGGATCGCACTGTCTGATTGCGGCACCACAGGCTCGAGACGAATCCTAGACAATTGCGCAAAGCGGCGCCGATCCGGTCCCGACAAGATAGTTCCCAGCGCGGTGAAAGTGCCGAAGCCCAACCCGGCGGAGCGGAACTCATCCACAGCCGACAGCGAGCCAAAAGGCTTCTGGATCCAGGGTTGGAATGGCCCGCCTCGGTCATTTCAATAGAGGATTCGGGTTCCGCGCGCTGGAGAATACTCCCTCGGCGTGGTGATGGGCGCGCGCGGCAGGTTGATCGAAATCGCGGGCCCGACACAACTTCGTTGTAGCTGGTCCACGATTTCCGCTCAGTCATGGGACAGACAAAAGCGCTGGAAATAACTGTACAGAGCGGTATTTTGGCAACAATTTCCCTAGGTAGCAACGCGGGTGATAAAGTCCACAACCGGGGCCGGATCCTCCGGCGCGAGCGGATAATGTCCGTCGCCCTTTTTGACGATGACCTGGATTTTGCCGCCAAGTCTCTTGTATCGCTTTTCAACCTCGAGCGTATTGTCCTTGAACCACGGGTCGAGGCTGCCGCAAACGTGAAGAAGCGGTACGTTGGCCTTGGCCAGGGGACCGAGGTTGTCGAGCGGTTGCGTTTTCGCCAGGGTACTGTGCATGCGCGGATTCTCAGCATAGACGCAGGAAACCTTGTCAGGATTTTCGATAGCCCACGCGTAGACTTCGCCGGCGCCGCCGCCCGCGCCTTCCATCGCCGGCTTCTTGGAAAAGCCGTGCCCGGTCAGGTATTCATACGCCGTGTCCCAATCTTTCACTACGAAGCTGACGCCTACGGGGCCGGTGACGATGTGAAATCCCTTGGCCAGCAGCCCCTGATCGACCTTCGCGTCACGAAACACAAAACCCGCCCGGTACACCCAGGGCATGCCTGCGGCCGCAGTGCTCGGCGCGATCACATTCGTGGTCATCGGCGTGCCGCGCACGCTGAATTCGTAACGGTCGTAGCACGGCGAAAACAGCGGTCCGCGGCAGGTGATGTAGGTGTCCTCTTCCGGGTAATCGCGGTAGAAATTCTCGATGCTGTAGTAGGAGGTTCTGGTGAACGTGTCGCCCGCGAAGGCCGGCGCCGGGCCCCTTACCGCCTGTACGCTCCGCTCAATAAAGTCAGCGATAGGCTTGGGGTTGCGGAGGCTATGCGGATGATGGGCGTAACCTTCCTTGATCATCATCGAGATGCGTCCGCCAAACTGCTGATAGATGGCCTCGATGGCGGAAGCATACCGGCCGAAGATCGGATCGATGCTGCCGCATATTTGAAGAACAGGCACATCGGCCCGCGCCAGGTCTCCCAACCTCTGAAAACCTTCGCGCTCCATCCCCGGATTGTCGGCATAGATGCAGGAGACCTTGTCGGGATTGGCGGCGCCCCACCTATATTCAAAAATCCCGCCTCGGCTCATGCCGATGAACGCGGGTTTCTTCGACAACCCGTACTGCCCGGTGAGGTAGGCATACCAAGCGTCCCACTCCCTTAGTGCCCTTCTGGACATTCCAAGCTCATCCATACGCTCATCCATCGTCAATTCCGTTAATGACGTTGGCTTGGGGTCGACCGAAATGTATGCGATATGAAAACCCCGTTTGAGCAATTCGACTTCGGTCTGGGGCTGGTGATTCCAGTAAACGCCGCGCCAGGACCACGGGTTGCCGGGAGCCGCCTGCTTGGGCACAACGACTACACACCGTAACTGTCCTTTATCGGAATTTCCGAGATTGCCGGACTGTTCGCCGGCTGGCGCCTTGAAAGGCGTGATCGCCAAGGTCTGCATATCCATCGCGAAGTCGTAACGGTCGAATCCGTGCCAGTCGATCTTGTCGCCCTGGAAGGCCAGGGGGGCTTGAAGCGCGACCTCGGCTTTGCTCGATCCCGAAGGGATTCCGTTATCGGGAGCGCCTGGAGCCTGAGCTTCAGCTGTGTTGGTCAAGAGAGGGAAAGCGGCGACTCCCGCTCCTATGGTAGCGATGCCCTTGACGAAGGTGCGGCGCCCTGGGGACGACGGCTCGGTGTTCCTGTTGTTTTGTTGGTCAGATATCTTCTTCATAAGGGCTCCTATTTCGATGGGTTGCAGCGAGTCCCGGTCCAAGGTGTAGTAAACTCGCCACGTTCCGCCAACATTTCGATCTTCGCATGGAACAGAAGCTCTCTTCGTTGAGGACTCATCCCGCGATCCGTCATTAAGTTCTCAGCGATGACCGCGGGCAAACATCTCCGGTGTTGGTTTACACATGACCGACATAATCCGGTCTGTTCACCTGAACCAGGAATCCATCCGGATCATTGAACTTGAAAGATTCCTGTGAAGTTTTGTCTGAAAACTTCAGATTAAGTTCCGACAATTTGGCGCGGATTGCATCGGCGTTAAAGTTCGCAATCCCAAAGTCAAAGTGATTGACGGTAGCGGTCTGGCTGTCGCCTCGCTCAATGCCGAAGAACGACTTTCCCACACCGAGAATATGCGTCGTTGCCGATTGTTGCCGAAGCGTCATTCCAAAGAACTCCTGGTAGAACTTGGAGGTGCGATGAAGATCGGGAACCTTTACGGTGATATGGTTCAGGCTGACGGCGTGGAAGCCCGCCGGCGCCGGTGGAGCTGCGAGCGCGCCCGGGGCTACCAACGAGCCAGCAGCCAGGGTAGCGAGGGAAACAGCGAATTGGCGGCGAGTCAGCTTGCCGTGCTCCAGGTCAGTTAGCATTCTTTCTATCGTTTCAATCATGAGATCATCCTTGTCGTTATCAGAATTGTTTCTGTCATGCCGAATCGCCGTCCGGTCATTCAATTCAGGACTTCGTAATGATCTTCAGTCCTTTTCCTTCCGGATCGTTACGTACTTCGCAGGGCGCGTCGAAGACATCGTTGCGCGGGTGTGATCGGTGTACGTGGGCCAATGCGGCAGGCTGCTGTGATTGAGATTTCCAGTCCGCGCGAAACTCGCCCATCCGCGTTGACAGAATAAAGCGGCCGGATCGCCGGCGCCATAGTGGTCGCAAAGCTCGGCAGTGTCGAACACAAACGAGATCTCATGCGAAGGGGAGCATTTGCAGGCGTGATGTGAAGCGGCTGCGTGAGTTCGTAAGTCCCTGCTCGCAGTAGTATTGTCGATCTTCCGCGCGAGCGGCTTAGTGTGAGGGCGCGATCGAGACTATGAATTGGACGGGCAAGGCTTCCGGGCGCATCATCGGCTCCGGTGGAATTGACAATGATGGAGTCCTGGGTGGACACGATCTCGGCAGGGAGAACTGGTAACGCAAGCGCAAAGGCTGTTGCGCCAGCACTGGCAATGAAGGTACGGCGGTCGAATTGGCCTGGGAACTCATTCATTGTAATCTACCTCAGCGGAGACTGGGATCCCTTTTCCCGAGTTGGTCGTAGGCCGCACTACCTCGAGAATATGTGGGCGATGCGTTCACATTGGGCGCCTCGGAGCCACAAAGCGGTAAGCCGTATTTTTATATTTGATTTCACTCCAGCTCGCTCAAAAACCGAATACCTTCTGCTGATGAAGAGAACACGATTGCTCCCGATGTTAGGGTTTTCGGTAAGGGCAGCCCTATCGGGAGTTGCTCAGAGCTTGCCTCCTCTGTTGTTCAACAATTTGCAGAGCAGCCTTAACATCCAAATCATCCGGGATTAACCTCTCTGAGATCTTCAGTTCTCGCTCACCTGCGTCTAGTTGACCCGCATGGCAGTACGCCAATCCAAGATTCTTCTCCAGGTCGCCCAGGAGTTTGCACCTTCCGCACAGAACGATTGCATCCTTCAGGTCGTCTATTGCCCCTTTGTAGTTTGCCTCGTAGATCTTCGCGTTAGCCTCATTTCCCAGCAGACTTGTTTGATCGATAGTTCGCTGGTCGTGTTCCAGCTCCTGAGCACGCTCCATGAGTTGCTTGGATTCAACTGGATCAGTCCGCCTCAGCGCGCGTGCGAGGGAATAAATCGCTTCGGAGTATTGTGGGTTGAGCGCAATAGCCCGCCTCCAAGCCACAACTGCCTCCGATTCCCGGTGCTCCTCTTCCAGAATATGGCCGAGTTGATCAAATGCCGTTGACTGGTCTGGACGCAGTCTGAGGTACCGCTTGAGTAACTTCTCCTGCATCGCCTTGTTACCTTCATCACCTTCCAATGCGGCCCAGTAATATAGCGCATCGGCATACTCCGGAGCAATGTCCAGCACCTTACGAAACTCCTCCCTCGCTTCGTCATGCTTTCCTAGACCGCTTAAAAGGCGGCCTCGCAGAAAATGTGCGCTTGCCAACCTTGGCGCTAAGCGAGTTGCGATCGAACTCTCCTTGAGTGCAGCTGCGAGTTCGGACCGATCGCCTAGTGCTATGGCGAGATTTTCATGAGCATCTGCCGAGCGCGGATCAAGCTCAATCACCTTGTGGAATGTCTCGATCGATTCGGGCAACTTTCCTAACTCTTCTTGTACTTGCCCAAGAGCAGTTAGAGCTCGAGCGTCGCGTGGATGAAGGGTTACCGCCTGCTCAAACGCCTCTTGGGCTTTCTTGAAGTCCCCCTTCTGGGCTAAGGCAATCCCCCGTTGCAATTCTGGACTGGATGATAGGTCATCCTTCTCCTGGCGCGTCTCTTGGGAGCGTGATAGGGAGCCCGAACATAGAGCGAGGATCAAGCTGGCCAAGAGACAGTAAAGGCTAATGCATCCACTTATTGACTGTCCTCGAACTATGAAGCGCCACTTGAAAATTCCGGTCTTCACCTGAAAACGATTCGCCCCTCGCGCTTTGATTCCGTTTTTACGACGCAGCTTCTCGCCGACGATACAATAACTGATTGGCAGAAGCGACCAAGAACAGTTGAGAGTGGAACCGGGCCCCGTGAGGGCGGTCCCGGTTCATTGAATTCAAACTGTTTTATCTAGAAGACGATTTTCCCCGACAATTGCAGTTGGCGGGCGGTATTGACAGTAGAGGTGACCACACCAAAGTTCTGGCAATTTTGGCAGTAATTCGGGACCCCCCAAACGGGATGATTGAAGGAATTGAACGCGTCCAGCCGCAGTTGCAACTTCATAGACTCCAACACTGGGAACTCCCTAAAGAGTGAACCGTCAAGGTTCGTGTAGGGCTCGGTACGCAACGAATTTCTCGGGGTGTCCCCGAATGTATACTGAGCCGGCGCCACAAAGGCAGCGGGATTGATCCATTGGCTAGACGTTTGATGCTGAGGTTTGGGATTACCCACTTGATTCGGGCGCTCATAGCCGGAACCTACAAGGTTAAAGTTGCCTGTGTTGGCAATGTCGCCCGCGTCTTCGACAGTGTAAGGGCGGCCGGACTCCAAGGTGGCAATTCCGTTAATCTGCCAATTGCCTAGCAAGTAATCCGATATCCGGTTGCCAGTCGAGAAACCACCCTTTCCGATGGGAACCGCCCACACCCAGCCGGCGGTAAACACCTGCGGCAGGTCATAGCCGGTCACACTGCGATCGGCCTTGAAATCATATGGGTTCTGGATGCTGGTGGTTCCAACCCCATACCATCCATCCGTTCCATAGTTCAGCCCTTTCGACCACGTGTAAGAAACCAGGTAGGTCAGGCCGGTAACGCGGCTTCTACCCTGGAACGAGGTCTCCAATGCGTTGTAATCGAGCTGCCCGATCGGCCGATCGAAAAAGGACTGTGGCATGTAAGGGAAGGGGGTGCGCGGGCTGATAGCACCGGGGCCAGGGCTTGTTGCGGTGTTTGCTACTGGGGCATAATCCAGGTTCCGGCCCCTGGAACCGACATAATTGATGATCCAGACACCAGCGCCGCCGACCTGCTGCTGAACGCCGAATGTCCATTGATCCGAATAGGCATTTTTAAACTGCGGAGCAGTGCTCCACCCAATGGATTGGAACGGAGTAGGAGCGGGATAACTACCGCCGAAAGCCGCTAGAGGATTCTCGGCGGTGACAGCGGTCGATGAGGTCAGCCCGGGCTGTGTGTTCTGGTTTGTCACAAGGGCCCCACTTCCAATGAGCCAGCTGTTCTCATTCTGGGCGGATTGTTCGACAGCCGCCCAGTTATCGTATGTGCGACCATAGCCGCCATGCAAAACCGTACCTTGAAGAAAGGTGTACGAAATGCCGAACCTTGGCTGAATGTTGCCCTTATCAGCAAAAAAGAGCTTGCCAGGTTGGCTGGAAACGACCACGTGGGCCGGCAAAGACCCACCGGGCACGCAGGGTGCGAACTGTGTTGCGCTGCACGGTGGTGGCGTATTCTGAATAATATCTACACCTCTGTTGAAGTCGAAGATGTCGTAGTAATTGCCCAAAATGTTATTTGTCACGGGTATTGTTGACAAATCATAACGTAGGCCAATGTTGATGGTCAGATTGTCGCGAATTTTCCACTGGTCCTGGCCATAGACACCATCCACCCAACCTCCGGATTCCCAATAGTTCGTGTTGGTTCGACTAGCGCCTTGGGGCAAGCTCAACAGGAAGGACGCCAACTCATTGCCGCCGGTCGAGCCGTTGGAGGTTTGAAAAGGCGAGAAAGTAATTCCGGAATTGCCTCCTGCGGTCCTGCCGAGGTTGTTGGTGTCGATGTTACCTCCAACGTAGAGGGTATGCCGTCCGAATGTCCGTTGAAAATCTGCCTTGTATTCCCAAATTCCCGAGAGGCCTCCTGCTGTCTCACTAGCTTCGCCGGCGGCGGTTACCGAGGGCGTCGAGATATAAGACCCAATGCCTAAGGCGGGAATTAAGCATCCTTTGCGGCCATAGGGGTAATTGCACGCAAAGCTCGATGCGAAGCCGGCGGCAGAGACAATCGATTGGGCATCGCCACCGTATGTAGTATTGTGAAATTGTGTGCCAATATTTTGGCCAACTCCCACAGTAAGGATGGTAGATGGACCGAAGGTGTGGATCCACTGAGCACCGAAGTTGTGCGCGGTAAAGCTCGTAATAGTCATAAGGTTCGGGAACCCTCCGTAAGATGCAATTGGGTTATTCTGCCGCAGAAAATGTGCCCAAACCAAATCTTTCTTGGTCAGATATTCGTCTCCACGAATGTCGTACTGGTCAGAGGTGTGGGTACTCGGAACCGCGCTTTCATAGTTGAAGACACCTCCCTGATAACTGCCGGTAGGGGCCGGAAATAGTGCCTGCGCTAACTTAACCATCTTCTGGTCGATCATGTTGGCAGGGAGTTGATTGTTTGTGAAAGGAGCCCGGTTGGCAGTGAAAGGGTTATAGAGCTGGATTCCCTTGGCCAGCAAGGCGCTGAAGTCGCCGGCGTACTCGGCCGCAGTGGGAACCAACTGGAGCTGTACGGCTCCGGTCGACTGCCTGAACCCTTCATAGCTTCCATAGAAGAAGGTGCGATCCTTGCCGCTATAGTGAGGCAACAACACTGGGCCGCCGATATCCGCGCCAAACTGGTTTTGATGCAAGTCCTGCAGGAGTCCACTCGGAACGCTCGCGGCATCGAAGAATCGGCTGCTGCGCCAGAACTCCCAGGCGCCTCCGTGAAACTGGTTGGTACCGGATTTGGTGATGACATTGATGGTTCCACCCAATCCCTCTCCAAATTGGGGGGAGTCAGTGTGGGTCAACACTTTCATTTCCTGAATGTCATCGGGAATCGGTGTGATAATCTCAGCGCCGGAAACTGCTTCATTATTGTTCACGCCATCCAGGAGGTAAACATTGCTGCGGTTGTTCTGGCCCTGGATGGAGGGGTACACGGCACCGCCAATTTCATTGGTGCGACCTCCAGTTTGGTCGTTGTTGATGGGTGTTACGCCAGTTTGGAGTGTTATCAGATTGGTATAGTTTCTCCCGGCGAGGGGCAGTCCATTGACGGAATCAGACCCCAAAGTCGCCCCGACGGAAGACGACGACGTATCCAACGTTACTGTTTGTCCGGAAACTGCAATAGTTTGGGTTGACGATCCAGGCTTAAGCGAAAAGTCAAGCGTGGCGCTTTGGCTTATGACGAGTTCGACCCCCGTGCGCGAGGCCGATGAGAACCCTGGCGAACTGGCAGTGATTGTATAGAACCCCGGGGGTATCTGGCTCAGAACGTAGATGCCGGCGGAATTGGTGACGGTTTGCCGAACGAGTCCCGTGTCACGATTTTGAATCTGGATGGTTGCATTGGGTATCAGGGCGCCGCTTTGGTCACGTACGGTTCCGTTTATCTGCGCCGAATCGTACTGCGCCAACAGTGGTGTGCTCGCAACCAGGCTTATTACGGAGAGGATAAGGGCGCAGACAAGCCTGCCCCAGCTCGTCAGGGGTCTGGAATCTCTACGATCGAGGATAGAGTTGATTGTTAGGATCTGGCTCTCCATTGTTGTCCTCCTGAAAGGTGATCGCCCACTGAGCTCAACGCTCTGAAGACGAGTTGAGCGCAACTGATTCGTGCAACGCCCTACACTCCTCAGATTCGCTATACGGTACACAGAAATCACAATCGTGCGCGCGGAGCCACTATAGACACACAATGAAGCATATGCAAGCAAAATATTTCACAATAATTGAGACAAGTGCATCCTTGTGCATATTTCCGAAGCAGTACACAGCTGGGGCGTCATTTTCTGGCGTCATTTTCTAATGAAACTACTTGTTATCAATAAGTTAATTCCCGCGAGAACGGGAGAAATCCGGTTAGACGCAGGAAGAGAGCTGCGATGCCAAGGAGCTTCACCGTAATTCATTTTGTTGGTTTTCGTGTCTTCAGAGCATTTCCATTTAAGGGCTTTCGAGAAGACTGCCCCAAACGCGGCCGTTTCATCGATCAACGGCCGCCGTTAGCCGGTCTCACCAGTTCGCAATAGAGGTGAAAGTGCTTTGGCAGGCGCTTGTGCCAGCACAGTCGCAAAAGTCATGCGGTCAGACTGATTGGCTATCTACGTCCAAAAACCGGACTAAAAAGATGGATCCCCATTTAGCCATCTCGGAAATCATTAACATTGGAAATACTGCAAAACAGTTCATTTCTGCTTGACATCGTCCAACCTGTATGGCTAATATCCTCCAATATTTCGGTCGGTCAGGAGCCCGGTATTTCTCGAACAAAGTTCGTTGGCATGTTCACGGCTGTACTTCTGATGGGATCACACTGCCTGATTGCGGCTCCGCCGATTAGGGACGAGGTTCAGACAATTGCGCAAAGCGGCGCCGATCCGCTTCCGATAGATCCAAACACGGTGAACGTGCTGAAGGCCAGTTTGGCGGAGAGAAGCCTTTCTACCGCCGAGAGTATGCCGAAAGGTTTCTGGATTCAGGGTTGGAACGATTCGCAGCAGATATTTCAATGGAGGGTTCAGGTCCCGCGGGCGGGAGATTACGCCATCGACGTGCTGGTGAGCGGCGCTCCGGGTAGCCACATCGAAATCACGGGGCCGAAAAACCAGATGGTCGCGGAGATACCGGACGCCAACGACCACTGGGGAAACAACTGGAACAAGATTTCCGTTCCCGGCTGGCTAAACTTGCCACAGGGAACTTCCACTGTTACGGTCCGCAGCCCAAACCCGGCCGGGATCGCCACCAACAAGAATCACTACAAGGACATGGCGCTGATGTCGCTCGAATTGGTTGCGCGCAGCCAAAAACAGGCTATCGAAAAGCGGATTCGAGACTCCCGCTCCAGCGCAAAATGGCTTGCCGATGCGCAATACGGCCTGATGTTTCAATGGGGCGAGTGGGGTTACCCCGAACACGGAGAAGGCAAGCCCTGGCCGAAGATGATCGACGATTTCAACGTGGAGAAGTTCGCTGACATGGTGCAAAGCACCGGCGCGGGCTACGTGATCTGGTCGGCCACCTGGCGCACATACTATTTCCCCGCACCGATCCAGGCCATCGAGCGAATCATGCCGGGACGGACCTCGCAGCGTGACTTAATTGGCGAACTGGCCGATGCGTTGAATCGGCGCGGCATCAAACTGATGCTCTACTACCACTGCGGTTACGGCGACAGAGAATGGCAGACGCGCAACTTCGGCACCACTGATGCTAACCAGATTGGAACCGACGCGCTGTTCCGGAAGAACTGGATTGCCATCATCACTGAAGTTGGGGAGCGCTACGGCAGCCGCCTCGCCGGATGGTTCATCGACGAGGGATGGTACCCCTCACCGTTTGAGGAACAGAACCGCGCGCTCAAGGCGGGCTATCATGGCCGAATTGTTTCCTTCAACGACTGGGTCCGTCCACGGTTGACGGATTTCGAAGATGTCGAGTTCGGTGAGGGCTTCAACTGCCTCAACGATGGTGCGGGAAAGCTCTTCCCGGACGGGCCGCCGGTCGGCGGCGACGGCATTTACGTTGAGGGCCCGCACAAAGGCTTGCAGGCTCACGGCATGTTCATACTGGACGGCGCAGGATACGGACCCGAGTGGGGCATTTGGCGGCCCGACACTACGATTGCGAAGCCGAGATTCACCTCCGAGCAAATTGTAGAGATGGCGAAGTATGCCAGAGCCCGTCACGTGGCCGCTCAGTTTCAATCTCCTCATGTACGAGGACGGAACCGTATCCCCAGCTTCTCTTGACGCCGTTAAGCTATTCGGCAAGACATTACGTGGAGATTAAGGGGAGAGAATCCTTGTAGCTATCCTTCTTCAACTAGGGTTACGCCGTGTTGTTGAAAATATCTGTTTGGCGGAAAGATTATGAAACAACCACCGCGCGGCCGGAGTTTGCTCTCGGGCTGCGGTTTTAAGGCGAGAGAATCCTTGTAGCCATCCTTCTTCAACTCGGGTTTACGTCGTGTTGGTGGAAGTATCTGTCTAGAGGAAAATATCATGAACAAGCTTACTGAACTCGGGAACGAAGCCTCTCAAACCTTTGCTGAGCTGGAGTCTCCCGCGCGGCGCCTATTTGTGAAAGGGGTGGGTGCCCTTGGCGCCGCCTTTGCCTCTTCCTCCCTCTTACCCGCGGCTGTATCCGCTCAAGCTAATTCTCGCCGACAGGCCCCCCCTGGCAACGAAATTTCTTCCGCCCAAGGCGGCTGGGGACCTTTTACTCCGTCCAGCAGTGCCGGCCGCTACCTGCAGCTTGAATATCCGCCCTCAACAACCGCTGGGGAGTTGCAGCTTGGCGTCACATACACTCTTTGGATTCCCGACGGTATCCAGACCGTCCGGGCTGTAATCGTCCATCAGCACGGAGCGAGTGTTCCGGCGGCTCAGGCCGGAGCAACTTCCGCCTACGATTTGCACTGGCAGGCTCTGGCAAAGAAGTGGGACTGCGTGCTTCTTGGACCTTCCTATCGCGTGCTCAACGATGCAATCGACCTGACTCCCGGAGGCGCAGAACTGTGGTTTGACCCGAGACAAGGTTCTGACCGTGTCTTCCTTCGGGCTCTCGACGAATTTGCGGCAAAATCAGGTCACGCCGAAATCGCCTCCGCCCCTTGGTGCCTCTGGGGACATTCGGGAGGCGGGATATGGGCCAATGTGATGAGCACGCTCCATCCCGACCGAGTGCTTGCCGCTTTCCTCCGTTCCGGCACAGCAGCGATGTTTCGTTCCAGGCATGAGTTCATCCAGCCCACGGTTCCGCCTGCAATCTATGAGATTCCCACGATAGTTAACTTTGGCGTAGGAGAAAGAGGAAACCGCCCTTGGGACGGATCTATAGCTACTTTCGAAGAGTATCGAGCCCAGGGAGCTCCCATTGGGCTCGCTCCCGATCCGCGTACAGCCCACTACTGTGGAGATTCCCGATATCTCGCGATCCCGTTTTTTGAAGCTTGCCTGCAAATGCGGTTGTCGGAATGGACCAAGATTCTAAAACCGGTCGACCTGAGTTCCGCATGGCTGGCGACTCCTTTCGGCGATACAGCCGTGCCTGCGGCAGAATTTAATGGTGATTCTAAGAAAGCTGTATGGCTGCCGAACGCAGCCATCGCAAGAATCTGGATGGAATATGTCAGGAGTGGAACCGTAGCTGACACGAGCACTCCGCCTGCTCCCGTCAACGTGCGGGTGAAGGCTGAAGCCAATCACGGCAATGAGATCACATGGGACACTGAGGTGGATATGGTTAGCGGGCTCGGCGGCTTTATCGTGCTTCGGGATGGGCACGGAATCGCAAGACTCCCGACACAACCGCCAGAATCTGTATATGGCCGCCCGCTCTTCCAGGGATTGTCGTTTCACGATACGCCCATCGCACCCCTTCCCCAGATGGTGCACGTGGATACGTCAGCCAAGGCCGGCGTCAAGCACGTCTATACTGTGATTGCCTTGAGCAGTGCGGGCGTGCCTTCGGTACCCTCCTCGCCGGCAACCATAGCATGAACGAGGAGCCTCAGATAGCAGAAAGGGTCCCCGACCTATGAGGTGATCCAGCGAGCTCCAATGTTATTCGGCGAACACCGGGGAAACATTGGTATGTCGCACGTTTTCGGTCGCGTCTACTATCTTTCGCACTTTCAACCTTTCCTGAAGCTCAGGAAAGCTTTTGGATTGAAGAAGTAGTTTTGCTTTCCTCCCATAGGATTCTGATGGATTTAGCTAACTCCCAGCGGATACCAACCGGGGAGGAGCCGCAAAAGTGGTCAGAGTGCGGAGAGTCCCCACAAAAGTCCCCACAGCACTCTCTGAAGGGTCTGCCTTGGATGCTGTAAACCAATTGAAGATATTGGAGGCGCGGGTCGGAATCGAACCGACGCATAAAGGTTTTGCAGACCTCTCCCTTACCGCTTGGGTACCGCGCCGCTTTTAGGATTGACGCCCGGCAATTCCAGCCTCCCTGGCCACCCGGCAGAACCTCCGCTCTGACTGGCGTCGAAACTGGAGCGGGAGACGGGACTTGAACCCGCGACCCTCGCCTTGGCAAGGCGATGCTCTACCACTGAGCTACTCCCGCATGGGCGCTTGCTCAGTATAGCGAGAGCGCGGCTGGACGGTCAACGAAGAGCCGGAGCATTTCACGGAATGTCCGCACGTAGCCAAATCTAACCAGATCACGGCAACTGAAACGCTTTAGGGAAGGTCTGATCAAGTCGATAGAAACTCACTCAGGGGCTAAAAGTCCTACGGATTTCAGCCAATTTCGGCACGGTTGAAGCCATGCCCGGATACAAATCAGACTTTAATCAGAGCCTCCCTAGCGGGCCCAGGCGAGGCCATCGGCGCCTTTGCCGGCATCGATCGCGGATTGGACCTTCCATTGCGATAGATCGATGGCCGCTACCTGGTGAGCGCCTCCGCAGGAGACATAGGCCACGCGGCCGTCCGGACGCATCAGCACCTCAGTCGGCCCTTTGGGAACGTCGACCGTACGCGCAACTTTCAATGTATGCAGATCGACCACCGCGACTTGGTTGGCTTTCGTCATGGTCACTAGAAGCCACCGGCCATCTTTGGTGGCGCCTGTTCCGTAACCAAAATCGGGAAGCGGCACCCACGCCTTGACCTTGTTCGTGGATGTATCGATGACCGCGAGCTGCGGCTTGACCTGGTCGGCGGTGAAGACCATGCTGTCGTCTTTGGAGATGGAGATGCGCTGGGTACTGCCGGCAATCGGGATCACGGCGATGGTCTTGCGACCCATCATGTCCAGCACGGAAACCGTGCCAGGCCCCACGTTCGCGGTGTAGCCGCGCTTTCCATCGTGGGATAGAACCAGCATGTGCGACTGCTCTTGCGAAGTCGGGATGGAGCCGATGATCTTGAAGGTCTTCGGATCGATAATCGTCACCGATTTATCGAGTTCAGTGGTGACGTAAAGATGGCCGGTATTGGGGTCATAGACGGGAAGATGAGGCCGTACGGGATGACCGAAGTCCACCGTAGCTATCACCTTATGGGTTGGGATATCCACCACCAGCATGGTGCTTCCGCTGCTGCCCGGGTGCCCGACTCCCACGTTTCCATAGATGGGAAGGAAGGCGAGCCGTCCATCGGGAGATGCCGCTACTTCATGGGCATGGCCGGCGCTATCGCCGTCCAGCACAGTCGCAACCTGCTCGGAATTGGCCGGATTGATGATGCTGAGGTTGCGATCACCCTGGTTGACGACCAGCAGAAGCGGCGCTCCCGCCCTGACGGGGCGGCTCTGAGCGGGAGCATAAAGCGCGGAAACCGCCAAAGCGGCGACAGATATTAAGGAGCAGAGAAGCGAGCCTTTTTCCATAGGTCAAGAAGCATACCACTCCGATTCGCTGAGCTTCAAATCCTGCGCAGACGCTATACTCTGGCGAGCCTGCTTCGGGCCGTCCCGAAGATGAGTAATAGTTCCTGAGGATTGCCATGCACAAAACGCTGCTGAAATTTCTAATGTGTTGCTACCTCTCGCTTTGCGCCTTGCCGGCGTGGAGCGAAGTGACGCTTCCAAAACTGTTGAGCGATCATGCCGTCCTTCAGCGCGACGCGCCCATTCACATCTGGGGCTGGGCTTCACCAGGGGAAGAGGTCACCGTCACATTGCATGGCCAGAAGCAATCCGCCACGGCTGATGGGCTTGGAAAGTGGAGCCTGTTCCTGATGCCGGAGCATGCCGGCGGCCCTTATTCGATGACGATTCAGGCAAGCAACACCATCACCCTCTCCGATGTGCTCATTGGCGATGTATGGTTCGCGTCGGGGCAATCGAATATGCAGATCCCACTCAACGGCTTCCCCGGGTCTGCCGTAATCAAGGATGCGGCTCAGGAAATAGCCCAGGCCAATCTGCCCGAAGTGCGGTTGCTGCACGTGGAGGACAAGAGCTCCCAATACCCGCTGCTCGATCAACCCGCCTCGTGGACGGCGTGTACTCCGGAAACAGCCGCCAGCTTTTCCGCCGTCGCATACTTCTTCGGACGCGAGATCCAGCAGCGCGAACATGTTCCCGTCGGTCTGATCGATTCCACCTGGGGCGGCACTCCCGCGGAGGCATGGATCAGCTTGGATGGCTTGGCCTCCGATGCCTCTCTTATGCCTGTATTCAGGGCACGGGCTCAAAGAATGGAAGGTGAAGCGGATTATGCGGCAGTCCATGCGCAAGAGCAGCGCGAAGACGCCGCGGCCAAACAGGCGAACCTGCCGGCGCCTCAGCATGCATGGCATCCCGATCCGGCGTCATGGGCTCCCGGCGGATTGTTTAATGGCATGGTCTCGCCGGAAATCGGCTTCCCGATCAAAGGAGTTATCTGGTATCAAGGCGAGTCGAACACCGCTCCTGCCTTTGCGCCCATGTACTCCAAGGTCTTTCCCGCTCTCATCTCCAATTGGCGGGCAAAGTGGGCCCAGGGAAATTTTCCATTTCTTTTCGTTCAGATTTCCAGTTACAAATCCAGCCCCACCGACTCTTGGGGCATGGTCCGCGATGCCCAGCGGCGCACCCTGGATCTAACCGATACGGGAATGGCCGTTTCACTGGACGTGGGCGAGGCGGACAATGTTCACCCGCCTGACAAGCAGACCGTGAGCCACCGCCTGGCGCTTGCTGCGCGTGCCCTTGCCTATGGGGAAGCGATCGAGTATTCCGGTCCGCTCTTTCGTCAGGCAACCTCCGAAGGAGCGAGTCTCCGTGTCTGGTTCGATCACTCCGCCGGGCTTACTGCCAAGGGCGGCTCGCTTGAGGGCTTCGAATTAGCCGGCGCGGATCATCAGTTCCAACCGGCTACGGCGCGCATTGACGGTGCGACCGTAATTGTAACCTCATCTGAGATAAAAACGCCTGCCTACGTGCGCTATGCTTGGGCCAATGTTCCGGCCGCCAATCTATATAACGGCGCGGGGCTTCCCGCCTCGACCTTCACCTCGGAAGAGAGACCCGCTCTACCGTGCGCTCAAGCGTGCAACCGGTGAGCAGCGGCTCAGCGGCGGTCTTCGGGCTCCCACGATGTGTCGGACAAAGGCGCTTTGAACGGTCTGGGCGACGCCCCTGGAGGCGTACTGATGTCGCCTTTGTTCTGTTTCAATTTCGTATAAGCATCCACGACCTCCGCAGGAAAGGAGGGCATCTGCGCTTCAAGGTTCTGTAACAGTTCGGCAACCAGCTCGGGATTTTGTTTGGCCACGTCGTAGCTTTCGGCCGGGTCCCGCTCCAGGTTGTACAGTTCAGGATGCTGCAACCATGCGCTGCCTCGGGCGCCCGTCGTCCGGTCATTGAGGTAGATCTCGCCTTCGATCCCCTGCGCGACGCGTAATTTCCACTGCTCCTTGCGAATGCAATGCAAGTCAAGGCCATGGTTCCCCATCGGGCTGAAATAGAGTATCGGCTTCCGCTCAAGGGCGTTCTCATCGCCACGGAATAATCCGGAGATGTTGATTCCATCCAGCGGTTTGGCGGGAAGGGATAACCCGCAGATGGCGGAGAGAGTGGGAAGTATATCCAGGCTGGAGCACCAGGTATCCACTACTTGTCCTGCGCGGATTGTTTCGGGCCACTTTGCGAGGAAGGGCACGCGGAAACCGCCTTCGAAGGTGGATGCTTTGCGGCCGCGGAGCAGTCCTGGGCAACCCTGGTACCAGGGACCGTGGTCGCTGGTGAAGCAGACCAGAGTGTTTGAGGCAAGCCCCTTACGCTCGATTGCCCGCGAAATCTCGCCGACGCTCCAATCGATCTCCGCGATTGCATCGCCGGAGTGCCCAAACTCGGTTTTGCCGGCAAAGCGTTTCGACGCTCTCGCCGGATCATGCGGATAAGAAAAAGCAAGATACATGAAGAACGGCGTATCGGTACTCTCGTCGATATACTTGACGGCTTCTTCCGTATAGCGCGGAGTAAGAATATTCCGGTCGGTGTCGTCCTCGAGAATGGTCTTGTCGCGAATCAACGGAAGCGGCTTCATGTCGACGCTGTAGGGAACTCCATAATAGGAATCGAAGCCCCGGCTGGTCGGCAGATATTCGGGCTTGTCTCCCAGATGCCACTTCCCAATCGCCTTTGTTTTGTATCCACGGGCATGAAAGAGATTGGAAAGAAGCGTTTCATCGAGGGATGTTCCGGTCGGAGAATGCGGACCGAATGCTCCCGTCGTATTCGAGCGCAGGCCATAGCGTCCAGTCAGCACCGCGGCTCGCGAGGCGGAACAAATCGGATGCGCGGAGTTGTATCTGCTAAAGCGCAGGCCTGCCGTAGCCATGGCGTCGAGGTTAGGCGTCGGTAGCTTTGATCCGTAGCAGCCCGGATCTCCGTAACCGAGATCGTCACAGATCATGAAGATGACGTTCGGCGATGGATGAGCTTTGCGCGATTCGGTGCTCTGGGCTGCGGGACTACTGCCAAGCGATGGTAACGCCGAGTTGACTGCGGGCGCTGCGAAAGAAGCGGTTAGAGATTTCACAAAATCTCTTCTGTCAAACAGCATGTTGGTTATGCTCCTTGTTTCGTTAAGCGGGTAACTGTCCTCCGGACGAGCGGAGGCGGGTGGCCCACTCAAGCCTTGTGTTGGCTTGAGTGGGGCAGTTCCACTGCTGGACTGAGCCTTCCTCTCGCCCGTTCGCGTTCTCTTGCCGTCCACTTGGATTCTATCTAAGCTGGGCTCCGACAGCCGATCGCGTGAACGACTCTCGGCAATCGCAGCAGCAGAACGCTACAAAGTAAGTCTGCAAACTCTGCCTCACTCAAGCCCAAAAAAACGGCTTGAATGGGCCACCCGCCGTAGATTACGAGTCAAACTTGATCCTGAGATCGTTGGGACGAACCACACTCGAGCGGAAAAATGCCTTGACACGCTCGACAACTCATATTATTTCTTTTACTTGCCAATCCGACAAGGGCGACTCCAATTGCGGACATTCCAACCTGGAACCTCGATAATTGACTTGTGAATCCGCTAGCACAGGCCACAGCATTCTTATGAGTGCAGAGCTCCGGATAAGCGTCGTATTGGCGGTCCAGCAGGCTGGAAGCTCTCTCGTGCGCGCTATCCAGTCGATGGTCGATCAGTCATGGACTAATTGGGAACTTTTAGTTGTTAGTGACGATTCTCCGGCAGAATGCGGGAATGCCGTCGCGGGGTTAGTGGCATCCTTCAAAGACGAACGTATTCGCCACGTCGCCATCAGATGCGACGAATCTAAACATCCGGAAATCGAAAAACTAAGGCGTGGAGCGGCGCTCGCGAAAGGCGAGTTGATCGCGTTTCTGGAATCCGGCTGCGCTTTCCAGATTGATCACCTATGGCACTGCGCGCAAAGCTTCATCGCTTGCCAGGACGCTATCAATGAGCATCCTCTCGATCTTGTCTATTCCGACAACGCAGTTGTTTGCGAAAGCCGAGCCGGCTCGGACAACTTACTTCAAAAAGCCATCGCCTTGCATTTTAATGTTCTCGGCACGATCTTAGGTGAAGAATTTGCCAGAGATCTGAAGAAGAGAATCCCGCTGCTATCGCTCATTGCGCCTGGCGACGGAGCTCCCTTTATCCGCAAAAAACCCGAGTGGAATGCAGCAGCCGAACAAAGGCTAGAGACGTATAACTTCATCGGTATTTCCGACGTGCTGATGACCCGAAAAGCATACGAGTCCGTCGGCGGCTTTCGGGATTGCCATTACGCGGATTGGAGGCTGTGGCGTGACTTTCTAAGGACGGGCCAATGCCATTTCCGCCGTGTTCCCCATGCGGGCGTGATTTATCGGACGACGAGTCTTGACCACCATAGAAGATGTTACGAGCTCAGCCAGCAGCCGCCCGCCGCCCGTAATCCAAGGAAGCTTGTGCAGACGGCTATACGAAACGCGCTGAATGTGAGTCACGGTAATGCAGCGCGAGGCCGCAGGGCTTCGGGACGGCCGCGGATTCTTTTCATGGGTGATACTGCTGCCTTATCGCATATCGCGCGTCCTTGGCTGTTGGCCCGCTGCATGCACTCGAAAGGCTACGAAGTTTGCTTCGCCCGCGATCCCCGCTACAAACATCTAACCCCAACCAATGACTTTTCGGAGGTCGATCTGGTTTCGCTGCCCGCCTCCGACGTGATCAATCGTCTTAGTCGCACTGAACCGGTGTTTGACTTCAGTACTCTCCACCGTTACGTCGAAGCCGATCTTGAAGTAATAGCCGAGTTTAAACCAGACATCGTTGTTGGAGATTCGCGGTGTTCC
This sequence comes from uncultured Acidobacteriaceae bacterium, assembly GCA_963803615.1. Lineage (GTDB taxonomy): Bacteria > Acidobacteriota > Terriglobia > Terriglobales > Acidobacteriaceae > PALSA-350. The sequence goes on along the minus strand of CAWDNI010000060.1, from coordinate 9,961 downwards.
CTGGCCGTCAGCGGGAGACTGGCAGGTATTCCTTACATAAATATCGCGGACGCGCAATGGAGTCCTTCTGTCGATATTGCATTCGAACTTACCGACAGTCCACTGTCGCGTCTGCTCGGAATGCCGCTCTCGAACCTGATCTTCAATTTCTCTCATCCATTCGCGTTCATCTTTCAGACGATTCCGATTAACCTCGTTCGGCTGAAATTCGGACTTCCAGGAATCGGGTTCGACGTCAAATCGTTCGCGACCTATGGCGATTACACGATCTATCCCAACGATCCGGAGCTTTTCCCGCTTAAAAGGCCTCTGCCTCCCGGGCACATGTTCATAGGCCCATTGATTTGGTCGCCGCAAATGGAAAAGCCGGAGTGGTGGAATCGACTGCCGAAAGATCGCCCGGTGGTGTACGTCTCATTGGGAAGCACAGGCCAGCCGCGTCTGATGGGCGCCATTTTCAACGTGCTGGCGGAACTCAAAGTTACGGTCATCGCTGCCACGTCCGGACGCACGGCGGCGATGCGAGTCCCTCATAATGCATTCGTCGCGGAATTCATTCCCGGGGCGGAAGCTGCGCGGCTCTCCCGGCTCGTGATCTGTAACGGAGGCGCAATGTCGGGCCCACAGGCGCTGTCTGCGGGAGTGCCGTACCTCGGTCTGATCTCCAATATGGATCAGATGTTATTCAGCAAGACGGTGAGGCGCGCTGGCGCATGCGAGTTGTTACGCGAAGGAGAAGTGAACGAAGAGACTCTGCGGCCGGTCATTCGGAACATGCTAGCGCAGGAGAGTTACCACGCCGCGGCGCGACGAATTGCGGCGCGCACGACAGCCCTCGACCCGTACGGCGCATTCGAACAGCTCATCTGTTCGATTGCCTCCGTACCCGTCCCGAAGCATGGTGAATCCAGGTTGGAAATGACGGCTGCAGAGCTAAAGAATTAGAAGGTGTACAGGACGATTCCGTATCCCACGCCTGCCTCGTCCTTCGTGCTTGCCACCTGAAAGGCCATAAACTTCCCATCCGTGGAGACGACGGGATTGGAAGCTTTCCAACCCTCATAGTCATTGAAGTGAGTCAGGCGCACGAAGTTCTTCCCGGTTCCGTCGAGTCGCAATTTCCAAATGTCGATGTTATGCGAGCCGTGCTCGCCGCCTAGCTTGTCCACCTGGCGGTCACCTTCGACGCAGGTATACTTGCCGTCCGGAAATATCCCTTCGCACTCGTTGTAAGTTCCAGGCGCCTTCGAGAAGTTGACTACTTTGCCGGTCTTCAAATCGATTCCCATCACTGAAGCCAAGCCTTTGGGCTGATAGCAAGTGAAGGTCATTTTGTTGTCGTTGTCGTAGAAGTCCTGTGCCTCCAAAACGCAGCTTTTATCGTGGCTTTCGTAGACAGTCTTCTTGTTGATGAGCCTCGGCGCGCCACCGGAGAGATCGAGATCCGCCACTATCAACCGCGAATAGCCGGCCGGCATATCCGGGAACTGTGCGGGCGTCTCAGAAAAGGAGATCTTCATGCTCTTCTTGGAGAGAGCCGCACCCTCGCTCATCTTGTTTCCCAGGCTAACCGGCTTTGAGCCGGGCTTACGGCTGAGATACCACAGCTCATTGTCTCTGGTACGGCTGGTATGAATGTCGGTAAACTTCGCTGGGCCAATCAGGAGGTAATCGCCATTCGAAAAATGCATGACGCGAAGAAATGCCGCGCCGGGGACGTTGCACGTCAGGCAGCGGATGATGCGAGTCGTCAGGTCGATGACAAAGGCGTCGCCAAAACTCTTATCCATGAAAGCAATCCGCTTATTGTCCGGAGAGATATCGGCGCGCTCTCCGAAATGAGTAATTAATTTTATATTCTTAGGCAGCGCATCCAGCGGACTGCCCTGTTTGCGCTGCGCGTACAACGGTAGCGTCAGTAAAGTTAATAGTATTAAGATTTTCATAGAGCAGAAGGTTTCCTAGACTGCAAGCCTGAGATATTAGTTGATCGCTATCCTGCGGCTGCTTAGTTATAGATTTCTTTTCGAAACAGCGTAATAAGGTTGATTGGAAAGTGACGAATTGAAGGCTGGATAGAACCACGCTGAATCGGGTTCGCGCTGCAATTCAAAGTAGTACTGCAGCGGATAAGCTGAATTGGTGTAATCTCCCGGAATCGCGGCGCTGTATCCACCGTGACCTCGCTCCATCTGGAGCGATTTCCAGCGTTCCGCCTGATCGACATGGCGGTAATACAGATAAACAGAAGATGGCTCGTCATGCGCAGACACTCCCTCGAGAAGCAGCGGCACGGAAAGCGCCTCCCCCGGGCGAAAGGCCGGTGGGGGCGTATGGCTGCAAGCGATCGAAGGCCTGTGGGGACGGCCAGTGGCAGCTCGAATGGCCTGCTCGGAATTTTGTGCTGGTCCGTTACTCGCGGGCGGCGTTTGCAACCTAACCTGCATGGCGTCGATGTCGCGATCGATGGCGGGGAGCCGGTCACTCCAATCGCCTCGCCGCTTGGGAATCTCACCGTAGCTGATATCCGGTCGATAGACCTTATTGGCGCGGGAGGCCATAGTTGCCCAGGCCACCCGTGCTTTTTTGTATTGGGCAAGAGCGAGTTTGCCCGCGTCCATATTGCCTGTTTGCCGATAGACTTCGAACAAGACTCCGCTCCGCAGCTTAGCCGCGAAAAAGCGGCCTAAGCCATTCTGGATGAGGACGTCCTCCTCCATTCGCCGGAACTCAGGCGAAGTGTCTGACATCGCCTTGACGCGAGCCTCGCGCAATGCCTCTGAGGATGCTGCTGAGTAGTCCTCCAACCATTGGGCTACCTCTATAGGTGAATACTTGGGATTGCAACGGTTGCCGAGCAGGTCTGCGGCGTGCTCGGCGATGGTAGAAAAGAGCTGTGGGTCAAGAGGGCTTACGGTTGCAAAACACTTTGGAGCGGGAGTGTCACCGTATGGCGAAGGCTCGCTGCCAAGCACGATTGGCATGTTGTCATAAATCTCCGGCCAGTATTCGTGATTCGCCGCGGAAGGAAGATGAGCCGATGTCACCAGCGGAAGAAGACGGCTGGCATTCGCCATGGCGGTCTCTGCCGGGTTTGCTCCGGGTCCGAACGCGCTTCTCAAGTATCTACGCCAAGTCTCCGGATCGGCATCCGGATCGTAGAGGCGGCGCCCCCAAACACGATAGTAGTACTCAAACTTTTTCCAATCCGCTTTCGGATTGAGGGATTCGTCCGCATAGGCACAGCGGCCGCCTGGCAGACCGGAACCTTCGCGCCCTTTGAAAGTTAACGGTTCGCAGAGGTCGAGACCCACCGCGCCACAGAAGTGAGAGGTGCGTCCGTAAGCCGCCGCCATCTCCGGATCGGCAGAGAGCAGGTGGCGCTGGGTTCCGGGCCATAAGCGGAAGAGCACCTTACAGGGACTTCCCTCTTGCAAGTAGTCGGCATAACCATAGCGCGTGAACCGGCGAGCGCCGCTGCTGATACCCATAGGACCTGTGTCAATGTGGCCGGGCCGTGGTATCTCCAGTTCACGGATGTCAGCCTGGTTATAGCCAAGGCTCTGGTGCTCCGCGGAGTATTTGGCCCCTAACCTGACCGGCATACCGGTAGCCACGGCGATATCTATCATGGTCTGAGTGACTCCCTTGGCATGCATATCGATTTCGATCTTCCGACCGCTGCCGGAAATCGCCTCGAAGAGCGTCTTCCAGAATGGATAACTTCCTTCGGGAATTCCACTCTCTCCATGTACGCGAAGGGTCAGTCCCTGAATCTCAGGACAATCTTTCAGAATGATGGCCAAAGCGTCACGGCAATACGCCGCATGCGTTTCCGGTGTGAGGCCTTCGATACGATGATGGGCGTGAGGGCTGTCCGTCCATTGATAGGCATGTGTCCAAATGCCCAATTGAAATTGCAGCCCTCGCGCGCCGGTTTCGGAGGCAATAAAACGCAGCATTGTAAGATTCTTTTCCCGCTCTTCCGCGCTCAAAGGGAGAGGGGTGGGGAGTACTTTTCCGTCCGGAGTAGTGAGCTGAACGACCCTGACGTCGCTATAACCTGGGACGTCGACCAGATAAGGATAGGGTAGATGGAAATAATCCCCGGTTACGCCTCTAGGAAAATCGTATCCGATCCCAAATCCAAAATTGAAGCGATTGAATCGGCTGGTGGCGAGTGCATCCAGATAGCCTCGCCAAAAGTCCCGGTCGTAGTACCAGGCTTTGTCTTCTATCTCGCTGCAGAAATAGCGCCCCACGCTTCGGATCTCGTTTGCAGGCTTTTCCTCCAGCGTTTTTGTTACTTGCAGCGCGGCAGTTGGTTCGGAATTGAATTGGACTCGCTCCGCCAATTCAAGCAGACCATAAACGTATCCTCTCTGGTCGATCGCGGAGACCCAGGTCGCCGGCGTCTGAGCCATATGGCCGGGGGCCAGGCGAATACTTTCAGGCCCGGCAAACGTGGCGCTTGCTTGCGGGAAATTCTTGGCCAGCTCTGAGGCGGCTGCCGCCACTAAGACGCAGAAGTTAGAACCATTAACCTGCTCCGGAGATTCAACTATCTCGCAGATCACGCCTTTGGCGATGAGTGCTTGGCGCAGTTGTCCCGCCGCCCACTTCACCGGATCGCTGGATGCGATTGGATCGTTAACGTCTAGTGTCAGAGAGACCCTGCGGCTAGGACCCGCGAGAGCTTCATGAGTAAAACCAAAGGCCGTCACCGCGCCGGCCAGCTTCAGGAAGTCGCGGCGCCGAATTGCGGATACCGGATTGTGTGCCATGAGATTCAGGTCCTTAATACTTCCAGGCGGAAAGCAGCTATACCGCCTAAAGCATTTTAGGTTTCGGTGTAGACGAGAAAGCCGCTTTCGACGCGGCCATTCCATCGAAGAACGGCCGCTCACAGCTGACATAACCAGTTCACAGTAAAACCTAAAATGCTTTAGAAAACCAGCTTGATGGCTCCCTGCAGGATGCGCTGATCCCCTGCGGTTGTAATTGTGCCGAAGTTACTCGAGGAAAGAGTCGCATTCTGTCCCAGGGAGACGCCCGTCGAAGGAGTCGGCCCTCCAAAGTTCGGATGGTTGATAACGTTGAAGCCCTCTACGCGCGCCTGAACGGAATAACGCTCGGTCACCTGAAAGGTGCGGCTGACCGCCGCATCTATGTCAAAGTAACTCGGAGTACGCATGCTGAAGTGACCCGCGTTCCCAAATGTTCCTGTCGCGTTCTGCTTGAAAAACGCCGGATTGATCCACTGATACAGCTTGGAGGAGTGACCCGTATGTATATAGAGCGGCTGTCCGGGTACGACGTTGGGCCTGTCCAGCCCGACGCCGGTAAGCGAATTGTCCAAACCTGATAGAGGATTGACGGGAAATCCAGTTTCATAGCGCAGCAGGGGTGCGATCTGCCAGTCTTTGAGCACGTATGACGCCAACCCGCCGTGCCCGAAATGGCTGAAGTAAACCATACTGAGGTTGTACAGGTTCGGGACATCGTAGGAGCAAGGACCGTAGTCGCCGTGCGGGTTGGCAGGGTTTTGGATGGTGGCGCCGCCCAAAGAAGTCACGGGGACAACGCCCATGCACTTCGACCAGGTGTAATTGGCGAGGATGGTGTAATTGTTCGCCAGGCGGTGTTCGATGGATGCGAGCATGCCTTCATAGTTGGAGCTAATGCCGTTATCCGCAAGGTCGATCGTCGAGTAGTACTTACCGCCGCTGGCATTTATCCGGCTCAGGAAGCGCCTCGCCTGAGTGTTGCCGGTGGTCGAGCAGGCAGAAGATCCACAGTTGCCCGGAATGTAAACAGCCGGATTGAACTCGTTACCCACCATCAAGTGAGAGGTCTCATTTCCCAGGTAGGTGAGAGAAAAGATCCAGTCGTTGCCGAATTCGTGTTGCACGCCGAGATTCCAGGTTTCCGTGGTCGGGGGGAGCATCTGTGGCGGCAGAAAGGTATCTGCTGCGGAGAGAGGAAAAACATAGCTGTGCGGCGGAAAGAGCGGCAGCGGAAAGGGATTGCCGCCGGGGACATTACTCCAGGGATTAACGAAGTGGTAAGGGCCACTTGTGTTGCTGACGGTTACGCCCCAGGGAGGATTCTGGCCTGTGACGCGGTAGGTCAGAAATGTTCCCAGGGAGTCATATAGAATTCCTGCGCCGGCGCGAAAAGTAGTCTTCCCTTGTCCGTCCGGGTTGTAGACGATGCCGAGACGAGGAGAGAAGTTAAGCCAATGATCGCTGGTAAACGACTTAGTGACGCCGGGATCGCCATAGAAGAACTGGCCGGGAGGCCCATTGGTAAATACCGAGCTGACTTGACCTGCCTCAAAGGCGGTCAGGGAGAAAGTGCTGCCGCGATTGAAATAGTCGTGCGGAGGCAGCGTCGGCTCCCATCTCAGGCCTACGTTGGCCACCAGCTTGGGAGTCAAACGTATAGTGTCTTGACCATAGAGCGCAATCAGAGTTTGGCGATAGGAATAGTCCTGTTGGAGAGTCTGGGTGAAGTTATTCATCGTGCCGGTAAGAAAATCGAGCAATGGATCATGGCTGTACTGGCCGTTGAAACTGAAGGTTCCGGAATCATTGTATTCGTCGTTCTGATTATCCTGAGTGCGAATCAGGTCTACGCCGAAGGCTATCTGATTCTTGCCTCGCACGATATCCACATCGTCGGCTTCCTGAAAGGAGTTGACACCCCACTTCGCAAAACCGCTGCCCCCAGTACTAAAGCTGGCGGTGACCGCAAGCTGCAGATTATCCTGGGCGAGAGGAGGGGTATATATGTTCATAACTCCCAATTTGGCCGGATCGATGCCGTTCGAATTTGGAAAACGGGCGACATACTTGCGGCCGAATGTGAAATGAAAGGAATTCAGCGTGGACGCACTGAAGGTATAGGTGTCGCCAAGCACAAAGGTTTGCGCCCTTTGGTTGAGTCCCAAAGTTGTGGTGTACAGGTAATTGGTCGTACTGAAAGGAGCAGGCTGATTGAAGTTATCCTGTAAGTAGCGTCCGTAAAGGGCATGCTTCGGGCTAATGGTCCAGTCTTCGCGGGTTACGTATTGACGGGCGTCGTAGATCACAGGCACGCCATAAGAGATCTTGCCGCAAGAGTTCGCGGATGCTACTGGAATGTACTTGGTGAATGCGACTGCCGCGGGATCGAAGCGGCTGGGAGAGATAAAGTCATTAGGCAAAGGCTTGCCGGTGGCCGGATCATCGATGACTCGCGCGACCTGGTTGGATTGACAGCCGGCTGCCTCGAGACCACTGAAGTCGCCGTTGAGTGCAGCTGTATTAGGGATGAAGGCGCTGCTTCCAGAGGGATTCTGCCGGACAATGGTTTCCTGAATACCGCCGAAAAAGAATAGCTTGTCGCGTATGATCCTGCCCCCGAATACCCCCCCGAACTGGTTTCTCTTGAGGCTGTCCTGCGCGGTGGCGAAATAATTGATCGCGTTCACATCGCCGTTGCGAACAAACTCAAAAAGATCGCCGTGCCATTGGTTTGATCCTGACTTGGTTACTGCGTTAACCACACCGCCCGGATGCAGTCCGTTCCGGGCCGGTAGAACGCTGGTCTCTACGCTGAACTCGGCCAGAGCATCCGGAAAAGGGAAAGGCATATTTACGTTGGTAAAGCTATCGTTGTTATCGCCGCCGTCCAGCAGGTAATTCGTGGTGTCTCCCGCACTGCCGGCGATGGCGATAGATTGCGATGTGTAAAAGCTTTTGTTCCCTGTATTAGTGCCGTCGGAGTGGTTGACCGCCGCGCCGGAGATGGTGATCAACTGGGTCGGATCCCGGCCATTGAGCGGAAGGTCGACAATGCGGCGTTGATCGATCACCTGGGAAATGGTGTTTTGCTGGGTCTGCACCATGGAGGCATTGCCCTGCACTTCAATCTTTTGCGTCACCTGCCCGACGGTCAGCGTCACGTTGATCTGAGCGGCCTGGTTCACCTGCAAAACGATGCCGGTCTGTACGTATCTCTGAAACCCAGGCGCGCTGGCCTGCAAGGTATAGGCGCCAATCGGCAGGCTGGGAAGGGTATAGCTACCCGCAGCATCGCTTACGACTTTGTGGACGGTGCCCGTATCCACGGCAATCATTTCAATTTGCGCGCCGCTTACCACGGCGCCTGACGGGTCGACCACCCGGCCCGTCACCGACGCGATGGAAACCGCCTGTGCATGCAGCGCCGGTACGCTGCCGAGCAACAGGAAAGTCAGCAGCAGGCTGCCGCCAAGAACAAGCTTGCGTAGCTCGAACATAAAACAACCTCCTCGAAATCTATTGCTGATCAGCCGCATGCGTCCAGAAAGGAGCTGTTTGCACTCACTGCAGATCCTGGGGCCGCTTAAATGCTGGGGCCGTTAAAAAACGTTTACTACCCCGGGACGCAATTTTTTTGCGTCGGTAAATCTCATATTGCAGTACACGGTTTTACACTATATGGGATGAGACGATGGTTGCGCAATAGCCAATTTTCAAACCGCATTGTAAAACGGGGAACAATTGTGAAGTAGGGATTTTCCCATATCTGCCGCGAACCTCAGATCCCTCAAACTCCACCAGATAGGCGGCCCCGCGGTCAGTATGATCTGACATCATTCGGCATTAGGGCTTCGTTGCAACGCGAGTTGCATGGCTTCGGCCAAGTGGATTGCCGGACGTCCGGTAGCTTGGGAGATCTGCTCGCGGCAACTGAACCCGTCGGAGACAATCAGTGTGTCCGGCTCCGCCAGCCGGACAGCCGGCAGCAGCACTCGTTCACCTATCGCCTGGGACACGGCAAATTTATCCTTCTCGAAACCGAAGGGTCCGGCCATTCCACAGCATCCGGAGTCGAGCGATTCCAGATGGGAAGCCATCTTCCGCAGAAGCGATTCCTCATGATTCATTTTCATAATTGCTTTGTGGTGGCAATGGCCATGAAGGAGCACTTTTTGCGGAAGTTGCGGAAGTCGAAATCCGGGCGCGTGCAGTTCAAGAAATTCGCTGAGGAGAAAGGACTGCCGCCGCAGCCGCTCGGCGCGCGAGTTGCCGGGAAAAAGGTTTGCCAACTCGTCGCGGAAAACTGAGGCGCAACTCGGCTCAAGCACCACAATCGGCAGCCCCGCATCGATCTGTCTCCCAAGAACGTGCAAGATACGCCGCAGGTATTCTTTGGCTCGATCGAGCATGCCGAAGTCGTACAGCGGCCGCCCGCAGCATAGATGACTCCGCGGCACGTGCACGCTGAAGCCTGCATGCTGAAGCACCTGGAGCGCTGCCCGGCTGGTTTCGGGGCGGTAGTAATTGTTGAATGTATCCGCCCACAGAATGACCTGAGGTCCACCGGCCGGGGAAGCCTCCGATCCACGCTCGCCATCTTCGCCGCAGCCGGGAATGCGATGCTTTTGCGCCCACTGTTGGAAACTAGCGGAAGCGAATCGCGGCATCTGCCTTTGCGGCGCAAGGCCTAAGGTTTTGCGCAGGAGATGGTTGCATCCTGGAGCATTGCTGATAGAGTTGGCAATTCCAGGTGCAAAGGAGGCGAGGCGCGCCCACTGGTCGATCATCCCGAAAGCGTAGGCGTGCAGCGGACGGAGTCTGCCCTCGTAATAATGCGAGAGGAACTCGGCTTTGTAAGTCGCGACATCGACGTTCGCCGGGCACTCCGATTTGCATGCCTTGCACGCGAGACAGAGATCGAGCGCTTTCTTTACCTCTTCGTTCTTCCACCCGCCGCCGACGGCTTCGCCTTGCAGCATCTCGAACAGCATGTGCGCCCGGCCGCGCGTACTGTGCTCTTCTTCGAGAGTCACCATATAGCTGGGACACATCGAACCCGTGTCCAGCTTTCGGCAGGCGCCGAGGCCGATGCATCGCTCCGCGGCCTTGGCGAACGATCCTTCATCGTCAATGAATTTGAAATGAGTTTCCGGCTGCAGCGGCTTGTAATCAGG
>CAWDNI010000059.1:0-77230 GCA_963803615.1 uncultured Acidobacteriaceae bacterium | reverse complement strand
CGGCGCCCCATCGTTGTTGATGTCTCCATAAGCCGCGCCGCGCAAGACTCGCGCCGCCGCAAACGCGCTGCCCATTTCCGCAGTCACATCGTGAAATCCGCCCTTGCCTGAATTGTGGAAGAGGTGCGGCGGCTCGGCATAGTGGACCCGCTGCTGAATGCGCTCGATATCGGGATCAAGATGACCGTCTGCTACATAAATATCCTGCCACCCATCCAGATCGTAATCGAAGAAAAAGCAGCCAAACCCAAGCGTTAGTAAACTGCTGCGGCCAATCTCCGATTGAGGCGCCACGTCCACGAACAAGCCGTTGCGCTCGTTGTGGTATAGGGAAATCATCTGGTTAGAGAAATTGGTAAACATCAGGCTGGGATATCCGGACCGGTCATAGTCCGCCGCATCGACGCCCATTCCGGCGCGCGCAACTCCATCCTCGCTAAAGGCTACCCCAGCCGGGACCGCGTCTTCGCTGAAGCTTCCGTTCCGGTTGTTGACATAGAGCTTGTTCGGCTGGGTATCGTTGCTGATCGCGATATCCGGCCATCCGTCCTGATTCGTATCGAGGATGGCAATCCCCAAGCTCTTCGACGACGGATCGTACAACCCCGCCTTCCTGGTCACGTCTTCAAACCGGCCATTACCCATATTGCGCCATAAACGCACAGATGTCCCCTTGTAGGATTCCGGCGTGCAATACGATTTCGTCTTGCCGTCCATGGTGCAATATAAGTCAGCCGCCGGCGACCACTGAACGTAGTTCGCGACTAACAGGTCAAGGCGCCCATCGCGGTCATAATCAACCCATGCCGCGCTGGTGCTTAAATCTTGCGGGCCCCACAGGCCGGCTTGTTTAGTCACATCCGTAAAGGTGCCGTTCCCGTTGTTGCGGAAGAGATGATTCTGGCCGTAAGCGGTCACAAACAGGTCGTCATAGCCATCGTTGTCAAAGTCGCCCACGGCAACTCCCATACCATAGATTGGTACGGCAAGGCCCGCTTTCCGCGTCACATCCGTGAACGTTCCGTCGTGGTTATTGTGGTAAAGAACCGGCGTGGTCACGGGTCCTTTGTGGCCAGGCCAATTAGTCCCATTGACCAGAAAGATGTCCTGCCATCCGTCGTTGTCGTAGTCGATGAAGGCGACACCGGGCCCCAGCGTTTCCGGCAAAAACTTCTTTCCAAACGCGCCATTGTTGTGCGTGAAATGGATGCCCGCGGCCCGCGTAATATCTTCAAAGCGCACACGCTCGCCGGACGTGCCGGCGCGATGGCTTGCAACGGGCTCCTGCGGCCACAGTTGCCGGGACATCCGTCAAAAGAGCAAATGCGAGAGCAAATGCGGCGGCAGCGAATGCATGACCAGCGAGCCTCAATTACCACTCCTGTGAGGAACCGGCATGTCAGAGGCATGGATCATGGCCTTGGCAATGGTTTTGCCGCCGAGCCGGCTGGTGGAATCCGGGAGCGGCACCGATACGTGTTCGTGGATCGGCTGACGCTCCAAATTATCGTCGGGATGCTTTTCCCGGTACGGCCCGGTGAGCGTCTGGGATGATTCATCCGCTTTGAAGCGCAGGTAACGTTCTTCATACGCCTTTGCCTGCGCCGCATTGCCCAATCCCGTATTGGAGAGCATCAAGTTGTAATTGGCTTCCAAATCCTCGGGATCAATCGCCAACGTCTTCTTAAATTCAGCTATCGCGTCTGCGTATTGATGCTTCAGAAAAAATACCCGGCCCAGATCGTCGTGAACCACGCGATCCTGCGGATATTGCGCAAGCACCAGATTCAGATGCGCGATCGCGCCGTCGTAATCGCCCTGCTGCCGCAGTACACGGGCAAGGAAGTAGTGCGCGCGAGCGAGCGAGGGCGAAAGCTTTAGCGCCGTTTCCAGCACTTGCCGCGCGCCAGCCAGATTTCCCTCCTGTAGGCGAACCCTACCGATGTTTACCCAACCATCGGGATTGGCGGGATCGGCCCTGACGATGTTGCCGAAAGCTGCTTCCGCTCCCTTTAAATCCCCTTGCAGAAAAAGGCCTATACCATAATCATTCCAGCGCTGCCAATCGGCTTTTTGCAAAATGACCTGGGGTTTGGGCTGGGGCGATCCCGGCGGCAAGACGGTTAAATCAGCCTTGCCGCTGGCGAGCACCACGATCGGCAAGTCAGGAATAGCTTTGATCTTTCCTGAGACCTGGCTCGTGTTTCCAGAAAATACCATGCGGCGGTCGTCGTAGGCGGGGCTTACGTCATGAGCTCCCGTATTCTCGAAAATCCCGGCAAAAGCGAATTGGGTGTTCTGCCACATAAACTTGCGGTAATTGAGCTTGGCCTGAAGGTGAATGTGGCCATGCGCATTTTTCGGCACTTCGAGGCGGAAGTGTACCGTATCCGCCGCGCCAGGCGGAATCAAGTGGGCATAGACCGTAGCGCGCGCCGCCCAGGCATTGCGCTTGAAGATGGGATTTCCGTGTGCGTCTATAGAAAGTGAACGGTAGAAGTGGGCGCCCGGCTCGACAGGACCGCGGCCGTTGTCTTCCACCATGCCGCTCCAAAACAGTACACGGCCACTGTCATCCGTTGCCTTCAGTTCAAGCCAGCAATCGAAAGCATCGACAGTTCCACCGGGAAAGAAGTGCCCGACGGCGAGCGTGCGAACCACCACGTCGACACGCACCGCTGTCCCCGGTAGAACACCAGCTTGCACCCGGTTAAGAGGAGCCGTGACTGGAGCGGCCTCAGGTCCTCCCGCCGCTCCGGTAGGAGACTCCATCGCCGATTCTTCTCCCACCGCGAATGTAGTCTCCAGCTGCGGAGCCGATGAAGAGATCGGCGGCGCCACTGATTTCACTGCTGAGGTCTCCGGTGAAATGGCAAAAATATCCACGCGCACCTTCTTGTCTTCCAGAAACTTCTCCGTATCGGCAAGTTGGACTTTGTCCTGATTCACAAACGGCAGCGCCGTATTGGCGCCGATAAAGCGGTGCGAGTGTACCGTGCCATCCACATTCCCGGCATCGTGCGACGGAACCCGGTTCATGTGGCAGTCCACGCAATTCATCGGCTTGGGAGGATAGTAAAACGAGCGCGCGCCCAACCCGGAAACGCCGCTTGCCTGCCAGTTGTCGTAATCGTTGAAGCCGCGGACCCAGCGGTAATTGTCCACTGGAACGTCGAGATGCACCTTATGGCAAGCGGAGCAATACTCGGCCGGCGTATTGCGCATGAATGGCTTGAGGAAGGTGCGCCGGTGCGGCTCGGGATTTTCCTCGATCAGAAAGTCGATCAAGTGATGCAGGAACGGATTCTTGCTCGCCACCAGCTTCTGCAACGCCGGATATTCAAGGACGAAGTCTCCGTTGCCCATCGTACTTTTAACTTTGCGAATCGAATGGCAAACCATGCATCCCATGCCCGCCTGCGCCGGCGGAGTAAAGATGCGATCCTTGATTGGCGTATTGAAATTCCCCGGGAAGAACAGCGCGGCATCGTGGCACCCGGCGCACCACTTCGACGACTGTACGCCATCGACTTCCTGCATGTAGACGATCGCCTGCCGGTACCACTGGTTATTGAAGGACGAAAAATGGTGGGCCGAACTTGTCCACTGATTGTAAATATCCGAGTGGCACTGCTTGCAGGTTGAGGAATCCAGAAAATAATCCTCGGGCACGGTTTTGCCGGTCTTGGTTTGCGCGGAACTTGGAAAGAAAGGCCCACGTGGACCGTCTCCCTCCTGATTCATGCTGGCCGGGGCAATGTTCGGGTTGTGAATGGTATAGCTGCGCTGCCACGGAACCGTGCGCACCCACCATGCTCCGCCGGCTAGCGCCACTATAAGCAATAGGCACGATGCGAAGCGAACCACGCCACGGAAGGCTCCCCTCTGCAACCAGCCACGCCGGCCTGCCCACACTCCCAGCAGAATGGCACATGCCAGAGCGGTAATTACCTCGTGCGAGTACAACAGTGGCCACTCGTTCCGCCGTGCCCCGGTGAAAATGATTATTACCCCGAGAATGCCCCCCGCCAGAAAGATGGCCCAGCCCAATTTCTCAGCCAGACTACGCTTGCGCAACAGATGCAGCAGTCCAGGCACTCCCAAAATAAGGAAGCCGACGCCCAAAAAGATATGGAGAATGACGGCTCCCTCATACACCAGCGTCGCGGACGGAAATGCAAAAAGATACAGCGCGCTGAATGCTAACCCAACAGCGAAAAATATGAGTATCCGTCTCATGAGAATCTTTCAGTGTAGACCGGGATGGGCGCCGGGATTACGTGATTCGGGTGTTTCGCTTTCGCTCAGCATCCGGATACTAGAGTGCAGACGAGGTTTTGGAATCAACCTTTCGGTTGATATTTGCTTTGACGATAGCCAACCTGCACTCCGGCCATACGTTATTTGTGCCCGGCTACTTCGCGGTAATGGGAACGGATGCGATATGGTCTGCCCACTCTAACTGCAGCCTGCCGCTGTTACCGCCGCTATTGCTGATGGAATAGCTGAGCCTCTCAATCGGCGCCGGCGGCTTACTCATTTCCATCTTCACCATCCCGAGGTCTTGCGCCGGGGAATACTGAAGGCCCCACTGCCCGGTCTGCTTGTTAATAATGAGTACCCATGCATCGGGATCTTTGACGTTGACAAAGAGGGTGTAGTCGCCCTTGGGCACAGCCAGTCCGCCCACGTTAAGATCTGCGCTGGTGTGAAAGGCGGTCGCTGAATTGGCTCCCGCGCGCCAGATAGGCGCCGTAGGATCCCGCATAACCAATCCATCCTCTCCGAAGATTTTGCGTCCACGCACTGAGGGCGCGGAGTAGCTGACTGTGATCGTGGCCCCGCCGATGTTGCCGCTGGCGGTTTCAGCGGGGCTCGCCTGCTGGCCCTGCGCGGAGGTAAAGCCGGCAGCCAGGATTGCACTGGCAAGTATGGTCAAAAATCTCATCTTAGGTCCTCTCCTTGATTAGGATATGCCCCACTCATGTTGGTTCACCAATCGGCCAATATCTTACGTTCTGCTATGGCGAAGTGCCCCGTAAATATTCGTCCAAGACTAAGGTTGTGCAGCCTGCGGGAGACTTGAACTTTCAACGGTTCGTAGCTGCGCTGCGCGGACACGCAGTGACATTTCTGGAAAGTCGTCGGTAATCTAAGGCTAAACAGGTGCTTTGAAGACGGCTAGCCCCTCTTAAATTTCCCAGAGCTCGCATTCGTTGTGGATTGTTTGTAGGCGCATTTGATAGGCTCAAGCGGCGAGGATTCCCATGGCTTATTCCGTTACTATTGAGCGGCCGGCCGCGGTAAAGCTGGAAAGGCTTGTCTCGCTCGATGTGTTGCGGGGCATAACCATCGCGCTCATGATCCTGGTGAATAACAGCAACCAGTATGCATATTGGCCTCTCCACCATTCGGACTGGAACGGTTGGACGCCGACCGATCTGGTTTTCCCGACCTTCCTTTTCCTTATGGGCGCTTCCATTGTCTTCTCCTTCGACGCGCGTTTGAGCCGGGGCGTCTCAAGGCGCGCTCTGCTCATCCGCACGGTCAGGCGTTTCGTCATTCTGTTTTTGCTCGGCCTGGTGGTGAACGGGTTCCCCTTCTTCCACCTGAGCACGCTGCGCATCTACGGAGTGCTGCAGCGCATCGCCATCTGTTTCCTCTTCGCAGGCATTCTCTATATCTGGAACCGCGAGCCCGGCAACAAGATTGTGCTGGTGGTGGCGGCGCTCGCCGGTTACTGGATCCTGATGCGCTGGGTACCCGTCCCTGGCTACGGGCTGCCGGGCCGGGATATCCCGCTGCTCGATAAGGATGCCAACTTAGTTGCCTATCTCGACCGGCATATCTTCCCCGGGCGGCTCTATGAGCACACGCGCGATCCCGAAGGACTGTTGAGCGATCTGCCCGCCATGGCAACTACACTGCTGGGTATGCTCACCGGAATATGGCTGAGAAGCGGGCGGCCCGCGGTCAGAAAATGTACTGGGATGCTGATTGCCGGCGCGGTCTGTATTGCTTTGGGAGAGCTCTGGAATCCTTGGTTTCCCATCAATAAAAAGCTCTGGACGAGTTCGTTCGTACTATTCACAGCGGGAGTTTCGCTGGTCTGTTGGGCGCTTTGCTATTGGGCAGTTGAGATCAAAGGGTGGAAAGGCTGGTGGACAACTTTCTGGATGGTCTTCGGAATGAACGCAATTACCGCGTATGTTTTCTCCGAATTGCTGGCGCCGACCCTCTGGCAAATTGGCGGAGCTTCACGAAGAAGTCTTGGTCCGATTCTGTACCGGCGCCTATTTGCTCCCATCCATCCGCCCGCCATCGGCGCTCTTTGCTATGCGATATGCTTTGTGCTGGTCTGCTGGCTGCCGGTCTTTGTGCTTTACCGCAAGAAGATCTTCCTCAAAATCTGATCCAACCGGGGTATAGGTGAAAAGCAATGAGCATCCGAAGATACGGCATTGAAGGCGGCAAGGGAGTTGGGGGCCAACATTTACCCTTCGCCCGCGCGGTCGAAGCCGATGGCTGGCTCTACGTATCGGGTCAGGTGCCGCTGGTCAATGGTGAGTTAGCCGCAGGAAATATTGCCGCCCAGGCGCATGCGGCGATTCGCAACCTGCTGGCGATACTCAAAGAGGCAGGATATGGTCCGGAAGACGTAGTTCGCTGTGGCGTATGGCTCGACGACCCTCGCGATTTTCACGCCTTCAATGCTGTCTTCCGGGAATACTTCGGTGCAAACGCACCAGCCCGCTCATGCGTGGTTTCGAGCATGGTCGTGGACTGCAAGGTCGAGATCGATTGCGTCGCTTATAAAACGCCCGCTGCTTAGAACACTTTCCATTCATGGTCGACCACCACGGCATTCTATTGCTCTTCTCGGCCTTCTGCGCGGTCATCGCGCTCATCCTTCTCATCGCATGGGCCAAGCTCAACCCTTTCATTGTGATTTTTGCGGTTTCCCTGGCGCTGGCCATGGTTACCGGTATGCCGTTGGCAAACATCGTCAGGTCCTTTGAAGCTGGGCTTGGCGGCACGCTGGGGCACATCGCGATTATCATCGGCCTGGGCACCATGCTCGGCAAGATGGTGGCGGAATCCGGAGGCGCGGAGCGGATTGCGCAAACGTTGATTGGCCTCTTCGGCGAACGATGGGTTCCCTGGTCAATGATGGTTGTCGGCCTGATCGTTGGCTTGCCGGTCTTCTTCGAGGTAGGATTCGTACTTCTTGTACCGATCGTCTTTACCGTTGCCCGGCGTACAGGTAAATCAACAATCCTGATAGGCCTGCCAATGGTTGCCGGCCTCTCGGTAGTTCACGGATTAGTGCCGCCCCATCCGGCGGCGATGTTAGCCGTTACCCTCTTCCACGCCGATGTCGGACGCACAATCTTTTATGCGTTGATGATCGGTATTCCCACCGCCGTGGTAGCCGGCCCGCTCTATGCAAGATGGATTGCACCCAAGATTCATATTGACCCTGACAATCCGATTGCCGGCCAGTTTATCGATCATGATCCGAACCGCAGCTTACCTGGGTTTCCCCTGACAATTTCCACTCTTCTGCTGCCGGTAGTTCTTATGCTGGCGGGAAGTTGGGGCGACTCTTTCACTCAACCAGGCAGTGTCCTCAATCAGAGTTTGCATTTTATAGGGGGCGCCGACATTGCCCTCCTGATCGGAGTCATGCTCAGCTTTGTAACGCTGGGCAAAATGCGTGGCTTCACGCGCGAGACTATTCTGAAATTTTCCAATGAGTGCCTCGCGCCCACCGCTGTCATCACCCTGCTGGTCGGAGCGGGAGGCGGGTTTGGCCGGGTGCTGGAGGACAGTGGCGTCTCCCATGCCATCATCGGCCTTGCGCTTCGCACTCATTTGTCGCTTCTTTTTCTTGCCTGGCTGATCGCTGCGCTGATACGTTTGGCCGTTGGATCTTCCACCGTCGCCATGAGCACAGCCGCGGGTATCATGGCTCCAGTCGCCCTGCACGTTGCGGGAATCCGTCCTGAATTGATGGCTATCGCTGTTGGAGCAGGGTCGCTGATCTTCTCCCATGTCAATGATGGCGGTTTCTGGCTGGTGAAGGAGTACTTCAACATGGGTGTTGCCGATACGGTTATGACATGGTCGATTTGCGAGACCATCCTTTCTGTTATGGCCTTGTTGCTGACATTAGGGCTATCCGCCGTTGTCCACTGAATCCGCATGCAACCCACATATCGGAATTGAGATCGATCGGCCTGCTCGTGAGCGCATTTCGAGGCGGAGTCCGATTCCATCGATTGCCCTTGGAGAACTCTTTGCGCCAGCAGTCCAGAAGTATTTTTGAAGACTCTGGCCGACACCGCGTTGGAATAGCGGAGTCTCTGATATCTTGGCCGGCATGCGTGTGGAGGGGAGCCCTCGCACAACTCACTGTTCCGGACTCGTGCGCGAGCGCATGTCCTGGTGTTTCTGACTCCCAAGCTCCACTCTTGTGAGGAGTTGCTGCTCGCTCAACTCCGCCTGCTTGATTTGCTTCAGCCTGGCAAACATCTCCTGCGAACGCGTCTGATCTCCAGTGCGATGGTACAGTCTTCCAAGTTGGTAATAGGCAGGACTGAAGTCGGGGTGGTCGTGAATGAGATGCGTGAAGATTGAGATAGCGTCTTCGACCTCTCCCCTTTCCGCCTGCGATCGACCAAGAAAGTACTGCGGGAGCGGATCTCGCATGTCGCGCCTGCTCGACGCCAAAAATGCGGAACTGGCGTCAGCGTATCTCTCCAATCGAAAGAGCGCGAGACCATAATTGTAGTAGTAGGCATTCAGCGCTACGTTTTGCGGAGTGTTCCCTTGACGGATTGCCGCTTGATACCAGGGAAGTGATCCTGTCAGGTCATTCTGACCGAACCTGCAGTTCGCCACAAAAAAACTGGCCGCCGCCGCCATGGATGTGAGCGGCACCAGCTGACGGAAAATCGCTTCCGCGCCCTGATAATCCTCCAAACGGAACTGGCTGAAAGCTAGGGTAAAAAGCCATACAGGTGAGGGAGAACCTTGCGCGGAGTCCGGCTTAAGCAATTCCAAGACCTTACCGTCCTGATCGAGGTATTGATAGCTCTGCGCCAATGCCAATCGAACTGACTGGTCGCGCGGGTCGACCGACAGAGCAGCCTTGAGCGGCCCGATTGCGGCGGCAGGCTCTCCGGCACTTATGAAGGCTTGGCCCAAGGCTGCCGCGAGGATCGGGTTTGCCGGATCGGCCTTCCTCGCCGCGGAGAGATAGCGGATAGCGTCTTTGAATTTGCCCTGCTGGAAGGCAAGGACACCGCGCTCCGCCAGCCGATCCGCAGAGCCTTCGCTCGACGATTGAGTTCCACTGGTCTGATACGACAATAGACGAATTGCGGGATCTCTCCGCTGCGCCACGGCCTGCTCGGGGGGTAGCCCTAGCGAAAGCCCAGTGGAAGCCAGGAGAAAACAAGAAATCGAACCCCACAGGAGATAGCCGATCTTCATCCGGGACACCGTCCTCTGCCATCACCCTACCGCGGCATTTCGGAGAGCCGCAAGCGCATCAACTCCGGTTATTATCCCGGTCTGCCTGCTTTTTTTGCGTGGCTAGCGAGTTATTCGTCGGCTCACGACCTCATCATTTAGCAATCACGTTATTTTGCAGCATAGTACCCCGTTATGCGGCAGTGTTAGACTGCGGTCTCTTTGCCGCTTGGGGTTAAGCAGACGGTTTATAAGCATCCTTCCGAGCGATCCACGCCGGCTGTCCATCTCTTTGTTCTGCTCCGTGGCCGCAACATAACTATTGGGCTTCCCGTCGGACTCTTGTAAAATTGCTAAGAAGTTTTGCCGTAATATCATCGGGAATCTGTCAGTGAAAGATGCGAGGTTGCCAGTTATCACTAGTACCAAATTTTCTGCCCGGGAAAAACTCCAAAAGGTCAAACGTACATCGCTGAGCGAGAACATCGCACAACAAATCTTGACCTTGATATCGACGGGTGACCTTAAGCCCGGCCAGAGACTCCCGGCAGAGCGTGAGCTGTGCAAATACTTCGGCGTTGGCCGCTCTTCCCTGCGAGAAGCGATTCGCTGTTTGGCTATGATCGGCATTCTCGAGGTCTCCATCGGCAACGGAACCTTCCTGGCAATAACTGCGGAGAGATTTGTCGGGAAGATCTTTGAATGGCGCCTGCTCACCGAAGAACATAATATGCAGAATCTGATGGAAGTGCGGCTCGCTTTGGAGGACGCAGCTTCCGCGCGCGCGGCGATTTGCGGAACCGAGGAACAATTCAAGCAACTTGAAGCTATTCTAAAAAAAATGCAGTCCAATATCAGCCAGCCAAGGCGCTTCATCAAGTTTGACCTCGAATATCATGTTCTCATCGCCGAAGCTTCCAACAATAAGCTCCTGCACGATCTCCTCCTCATGATTCGAAGTCAACTAAGCGCCGCCATGCTCAGATTCGTGAGCATGCCTGGCGGAGCAGCGCTGGCATGCAAGCATCACGTTGCCCTGCTGAAAGCGTTGAAGGCTCGCGATCCGCAAGCTGCGCGGTCCATCATGCACAATCATTTGACAGTCTCTTTAGAGCGGTACCGCACAGCACACGTTGCTTCAGCTGCCAGCCCCGAAATCCCATGAGAAGGCATCGGCTGCGCTCCGCCACCGCCAATCGCTTCTAACTCCACAGTCAAAACTCAGGTTTGCTTGGCCTGATAAATCAAGACCCGAGAGCTCATCTCCTCCAGCTCAAAAGACAGACCCTCCTTCATCGCTGCCGCCCCTCCAGATTGTGTAGTTGTTCCATTCAGAGGATCCTCAAATT
The DNA here is from genome assembly GCA_963803615.1 of uncultured Acidobacteriaceae bacterium. GTDB lineage: Bacteria > Acidobacteriota > Terriglobia > Terriglobales > Acidobacteriaceae > PALSA-350. Next base: position 66,404 of record CAWDNI010000059.1, on the reverse strand, counting down.
CATAAGTATCGCCGGGGTGCAGACTGAAGAGTGGAATGTCCAGGGACGAAGTATCCGAATATTGCCGGAATGCCTGCACGAATCCAGAGTTGGTACGAGGATTGTGGAACTGCCAAGCGTCCCAGCCCTTCAAATCCTGGGACTGAGGAAGCAACGCATAATAATCTTCCATCAGGAAGGGACGGATCCTCTTATGGAGTTTCTCAATAACTGTAAACCGAGCCTTCTTTGCATCCGGCCACTGGTCGAGACGGCCTCCGGTACCGAAAGCACCACCGAAGCAACTCAAATAATCAAAATCCTTGGGTTTATAATCCTTCTCTCCAGGAGAGGGCAATGTGTACTGGACATAGCTATAGTTACCAGGCAGAAAGTAATTGATACCTTGGAGATGATAGCGGACGATCACCGGGTCGATGGTATCGTCGCTGATCCAATACGTATGAAATCTGCGCGCTGTTTCTAAATCAATACGTCTTCCACCGCTCGCGCAGCATTCCAAAACGGTCGCCGGATGCCGCTCACGAATCCAATCGATAACATTATAAAAACCTTCGATATGCTTTATCTGTGAAATACCGCGGCGGTTGGCGGAATCGTGTGAATCCCAATATGCAAGTGGGTCGATGTTGAAGTCATGGCGAATGTAGCGGATTTCGAGCTGGGTAATATAGCGGTCCATCATATTTCGGACCCACTGCTGGGCCTCTACTCTACCGTAGTCGAGAAGGCCGTAGTTGTTCTCGTCACCCAGCCAGATAACCCAATCCGGATGTTGTTTTGCGAGCAATGAGTTCCGGTGCACGCGCTCCGGCTCAAACCAGAGTCCGAATTTGAGACCTCGCGATCGTACGTAATCGGCGAAATGACCTAAACCCTGCGGAAATTTCGTAGAGTCTACCTGCTCCCAATTGCCGACCCCCCCGCTGAAGCCCTCCGGACCATTCGAGCCGATGTACCATGCAGCATCCAGAAGAAAATATTCCTCGCCAATTGCTGCCGCCACATCGACGATCGGATGAAAAAGCATCTCATCATACTTCTCGCCGATATCCCACCAAGAATCATAAGTAGCAATGACTTCAAACTTCCGGCCGTCAAGCTTCGGCGTGTATTGTTCCTGGATAAGCCTGCGCAGTTTGTTAGACCCGTTCGCTAAGGAACCCTCATAGCTCCCGATCAAGATCGTGGGGCCGGCAATCTCTTCCCCGGGTTCCAGCTCAATGTGAATGTCAGGAATTCCACCGCGCAGCCGCATCCCCGCCGTCGCTGAAAGCAAATTGTCGTAGTCTCGCCGATATCGTTGAACTCCACTGGCCGGTCCAGCCGATGCCCACAAAGAGTCCGGCAGATTGATCGCCGTTGTGAACAAAATAGAATGGCAGGTCCAGGTTAGAGGAGCGGCCTCCTATCGTCGTGAGCGTGAGCGTACCGTCACTTGGCACGGTTGAACCGAAAAAGTGCTTCCTGACGGCAAAGGCCGCGGGTGGATACGTTCCGTCGTATGTACCTCCTCCGGAGGAGAGTACATACGAGCCGTTTATCACTTTCGGATGAAAGAGAAGGGCGAGGGCATCGACTCGCTCAATGGCTGCCGGACCGGCGATTGCCGCTGTTGCGGAAGCGAACTGAATACTCGATTGCGTCATAGTCGGGGTGTTTGGTTAATGTTCGGATCGCCTCGATTCCAGATGCGTAGCGGAAGGTGTTTTCAATGGATGTGCCCACACTTTGCTGGGAGACGCTTTCGGGAGTCCCCGCAGGATGGCTGTCATAGTAAAAGGAAAAGCCCGGGCCCGATGACAAAGCAGATCGGAAAAGCTGGGATGTGGGAGCCCACACCTCGGATAGATCGCCTGTGTTGCCGCCGCTCGTCAGTGTCCGCGGAGAAGGATGAACTGCGAGCGGCGTGTGCATTATGCAAATCGAACGCCAAGCCCGCACTTGCTGCCACCGTAGAAGAAATAAAACGCCGACGATCCATGCATGCTCCCTGTCTGGTGTTTACTGACCGTCTCGGCTCTTACCTGAGGTAATAAATGCCTCAGAAGGAGAGGCGGCTCGCGAACTCGATAACCCTCGAATTTCCCGACGTGCCGGTAATTTGTCCAAAAGTCGGACCCGTTACCACGCTATTCGGATTGGCAAAGGTTGGATGATTCATGACATTGTAGAGAAGGCTTCTAAATTCAAAATCAGTTCGCTCTGTGATCTTGAAAGTGTTTGATAGCGCCGAGATCGAGGTTCCAATATCCCGGACCTCGATATGCGTCGACTCCGGTGTTCCCAAATGTACCGATGGCGTTTACTCGGAATGCCGCAGTATTGAACCATTTGGCTAGCTCTTGCGCATGGCCCCTTCCTGAAGGAAGATTTGGGTTGCCTACTAGATCCGCCGTATCACCACCGATTCCGCTGAAGGAATTATCCAAGCCGGAGCGAACAGTGTAAGGGGTACCCGTGGCGAGCGTGTGTATGCCGTTCACCTGCCAGCCGGCGAGAAACCCTCGGAGCAAACCCGAATTCAAGTGGTTTGCGAAGGGAATGTCCCATACGATAGCACTAACCCAATTCGAGCTCACGTCACCCGGGGCGACGCCGTAGTCTAGATACCGGTTGAAGGGGTCACGTTGGCCGTTGCTCCCTTCACCCATCGCGCCCACAACACCCAAGGTCTTTGCCCAAGTGTAGGAGGATAAGATAGATAATCCGTTGCTGTAGCGTTTGTTGAAGCTTGCTTCGAGTGCGTTGTAGTTACTGCTAAGGTATGTCGATAAGACGTTAATCGGGCCGATATTTGGATTAATCCGGCGCTGCTGTGTATTGGCCTCGGTCGAATGACCTGGAATATAGACCGCCGGATTGTCCTCATACGAACTCAGCAGGTGCGATGCAGCGGACCCAACGTATGCTAATTCAAAAACGGAGCTTTTCGCGATAGCCTGCTGGATTGAGACACTCCATTGTTGCTCAACTGGCGTCTTGAATGGCAGGCCCAGCGAAGTATCGCCGGTAGTCGCAACAAAGGGAACCAGCTTGAGGGCAGCCGTATCCGTCACGTTTGGCCTGGGGAATGGATTCGTTCCGTTGAATGGTTCTTCACCCCAGATATTGTCGGCGTGCCCCGCTGAGAGGTTTGCCTCAAATCCAAATGGCGGCATTTGCGGGAACCGGTTGAAGTTGATGGCGCTATTCGACGTCATGTAGAACGAGCCGGCGCCCAGCCGCAGGGAGGTACGTCCATCTCCACGAACATCGAAGGTGAGTCCCAGGCGAGGCGCGAAATTGTCGTATCGATTCGATGCAACCCCGCGTGGAATACCCGGATCGCCAGGATAGAGCAGGCCCGGCGCCATCAGAGGGAAGACGGAAGACTGCCTTCCTGGAATGTAGGTCCCGAGAACGTCGTTCTGGGAGATCCAAGGCCGGTATGGATCCCACCGAAGTCCGGCGGTGAGGGTCACCCTCCGGCTCACTCTGTAATTGTCTTGAGCATATACGCTCGGTAGAGTCTGTCTGAGACGGGTGATCAATGGAGTAAGCTGTTCGTAACCCGAGAATTCGCCGAGCAGAAAATCGGCTGCGGCATTTCCGGAAGCGAAGCCGCTAAAGTTCATGGTTCCATCTGTTAGATAGTTCTGTAACTGGTTCACTCGAGTGTGGTAAATCTCCACCCCAACGGAGAACTGATGTGCTCCACGGGTGAGGGACAGCTTGTCCGCAAAATGAGTAGTTGGGACAATGTCGCGAGTTGGTACCCCTGGCCCCGCCTGAAAATATCCGTTGACACCGATAATGGAGTCCGGCGTGAGGCCATAGGTATTAAGTGCGTTACCATTGTTGACGTCCAGGCCGAGTCCCGTCAATGAAAACTTATTGCGAGTGATGACCCCATATGCGTCCCGATCGTAGTCCATGCTCGCTACATTGACCATGCTCGATGAAAGAATGCGCGTATAGTTCAAAACTATGCTCTGACGTCGTGTCGGGAGATCTGCGAGCCACGAGCTATCGAGATAGTAGCTGACGCCATTCCCAACCTGCGGCATGTCGTCGAACATATATCGGCCGAACACGTGGTCTTTCTGTGTTATGGCATAGTCAATCCTTGTGATAGCTTGATTGGCGCTCTCGGTACTTGCCGGTGTAAAGCTATACAGGTTTGGTCCCGAGTTGGGAAGGGGAAGGTATTTATTGATGAATGTGCTCGCGAAGGGGAGAATGCGGCTACTGGGGATTTGGTTGTTGGGAAACGGATGGCCGGTTGCAGGATCTACAATAGGAGTCCCCACGGCAGAAAAGTCACCATTCCGCTCGGCCGGAGTCATGTCGGTGTAAGTGTACAAGCCAGGCGTACCTCGGATATAGGTGCCTTGGTAAGAACCGAAGAAGAACAATTTGTCTGTGAGAATCTTGCCACCCAGCGTTCCCCCAAACTGATTCCTCTTGTACGGGGAGGCAGACTTTCCGAAATAATTTGCTGCGTCGAGGACGGTATTGCGGAAAAACTCAAAGACCGTGCCGTGAAACTGGTTGGAGCCGGACTTCGTGACCGCAGAGATGGAATTGAAGCCGCGTCCCAGGGATGCATCGTAATCCCGGGTGGAAACGACGAACTCTTGCAAAGCATCCGGATTGGGATAGTCCGAAGCTTCACTGTAGAAGGCATTCATATTAAAAGCGCCATCCAAGCTGAAGTTGTTCGCATTTGGATCGCTTCCCGACATACGGAACTGCTGCTGCGTGGCGCCAAATTGCCCCGCGGTTCCTGCGTTGAGCGTCCCCGGAACCAAAAACACCAACTGGAGCGCATTGCGCCCGTTCAGTGGAAGATTGTCGATCTGCTTTGTATCGATCAATTGCCCCACCGACGCTGTCGTCGTGTCGATTGGGGGTGGAGTTCCGGTTACCTGTACCGACTGCGAGACTCCGCCAACAACCAGGGGCGCTTTCAGCGACATCTGCTGACCGACGGTTAGCCGGAGTGACTCAAACACATATCCTTGAAAGCCCGGCGCGGATACCGCGAGCCGATAAGTCGTCGGCGGCAGATCAGGAAAGTTGAAATACCCCTGACTGGATGATTTGGTGGATCTCACCCGCGATGTCCCGATATCCGTAAGATCCAGAGTGGCATTCGGAACCGCAGCGCCGCTCGCGTCAACGACGGTTCCATTGATGGATCCCGTGTTCTGCGACCATGCTGAACGTGGCATAATCGCCAGGATAGCCAGCGGAAAGAGAAGTGTGATCAGACACCAGGACAATTTTTCTCTTCCATCAACAACAGACCGTAAAATCTGGTGGATGAACTGCTGACTTGCCCTCACGCTCTGATGCGACTGATTGCTCATAACTTGCCGCCTCCTAGAAATGCGTTATTAAGGGCCCGGTGATGCTGTACTGATCCGGTGTTTTCCTATCCAAAGCCAGTCGCATGCCAAGTAGCTCGCCTGTAGCCTAGGTAACCTGGCTGCGCAGGTTTTTCCCCTCTAAGGCACGCACCGCCTCTTCCGCCGCCATCCTCTGCAGCGTCTCGATACTCCGCCGGCTATACCAGGCGATATGTGGGGTAAGGATTACGTTCTCGCACGCCCTGAGCGGGTGGTCGGGTTCTAACGGCTCCGTTTCAAAAACGTCGAGGCCTGCGCCCCCTAGCTTACTTTCCTGGAGGACGCTTGCCAGAGCTACGGTATCGATGAGACCTCCACGGGCAGTATTGATCAGGAATGCGCCGCTCTTCATCTTGGACAATGCGGATGAGTCGATCATGTGAGTTGTCTCATCGTTCAGCGGAACGTGCAGCGAGATCACGTCTGCTGTTTTCAGCACATCGTCAAAGCCTAGAATGCGAACATCCTTGGCGATTTCGCCATCGATGGAAATATAAGGGTCGCATGCCGCAAGATTGAACTTGAAGCTGCGGGCGCGATCCAGGACCGCCTTCGCGGTCCGCCCGTAGCCCACTGCCGCAAAGATCATCTGGCAAGGAGCAGGCATTGAGAGGGGTGGAACAGATTTCCATGAACCTCTCCGAAGTTCCCCATTGGCCGCCGGCAACTGGCGGATCAGGGCTAAGGCGAGCGCGAGCGTATGGTCGGCAACTTCATCGATGCAGTAGTCTGGAACATTGCACACCGCGATTCCGCGTTGGCGTGCTGCATCGAGATCGACATTATCTACTCCAATGCCGTACCGCACGATGGCCTTGCAGCGGGAAAGCTTGCTGATAACGGAAGCCGTGATCGGCGCCCACTGCACCAGGATGGCATCCGCATCGAAAGCGGCCTCGATCACCTCTGCTTCCGTCCGGCACTGGAAGCTCATCAGTTTCCCGCCTGCGCTTTCTATTACAGCCCGCTCGTTATCCAGGCCGGGAAAGCCATGGTCCGTGACGGCAATCTTCGGTTTATGTTGCGTCATCTGCAAGTCTTCCATCCGTGATCTGGAAACCGATTTCTTCCTCTACCGCATCTGCATAGCGGCCACGCGTGTTCACGCCTGCCGCTACCTACGAAGTGGGATTCTAGTCAACAGATCAGACCACTGTCAAGAACCGGGAAAAGATGGCTCATTCTGAAGCGGCGGGCCCCGAAGCGCCTTGACACCTCGCCTTGAGGCAAGCTGGGGAACCGGAAAGGATTTTTTCGAGATCGGTCACAACTGTTGCGTTGGGTAGGCAAAGCGCGCAAATGGCAACGGCTGCACTCCGGGCACCGCGTGTAGCCGCGATATTTTGCTCAAATCACGCCTACATGGAGCTTATATTTCCTTGCGCTTCTTGTAAGCGAAAACCATGGATGCAAGACAAGGCTCCCGCTGCTAGTAGACAAAGAGTCCTGCTGCTCCGGGTGAGCCCCGTTCCTAGGGAGATCAAACGGAATTGCTTGCGGGCGGGCGAGATGCATCTCGCCGACCGTTGAGCGGCAATTACACAGTGGAGAGGCCCGGATACCGCTTGACCGCTTGCCATAGTCCGGCGCTAAAGACGCACCAGGAGCACTCGTAACGGGTGTCGAGTTGTTTAGCGGTTCATTTGGCTTAGGCTAATTCTGATTTTCTCTAAAGCATTGCTCCCATTGCTTATTTTGCGGGCGCCTCTGCGGTGCCGGCGTTTCCCGGTCCGCCGACCGGCTGCAACGCCGGCAGCCTCTGCTCCACGGGCGGCAGTGGAGGAAAAGGAGCGTGCGGCTCGTCCTGATACCAATAAGCAACAGAGTAGTAGTTATCGGATCGATGATTGGCGTGTCCATGCTCAATGGTCGCTTTGAAGGAGCTATTAAACGGGATAGGGGAGTCCAGATGAAACCGGTAAACGCTCGATCTGCCTCCAGCCAATTCCGTACCTACTACAGGAGCTCCGTAGAGCTGATAGGAGAAAGGCTCGCCGCCGAAGTCCCAGGCGCCCAGAAAGTAGTCTTCTGTTCCTGTCCCTTCAATCGAAGGCTTGGCCGCACCATCGACAAAGAACATATCGTCCCCTTCGCCCCACCAACCATCCTGATTCTGCAAAACAGACATAGTTACTCCCACGAACTGACCGCGCCCTTTGGCCTCGAGCCATACATAGTTGTCGCGACCATCAAAATTTGGCTTCTTATTGACCAGGGGTTCGCCATTGGTCTTCCAGTTATTATTCCACCCATGATTCGGCTGCGCTTGACGGTACTGCGCATGAAAATAGAGCGTATGGGGAGGCAGTGGTTCGGTCTGCGTCCGATAATCGATGTTGTAGTAGAGAGCATCCACAGGCTGCATACCCTCATTCGTTACCGTGATACGTGCATGCCTCTGAAATGGCATGGGGAAGAAGCAATTCAAGGCCTTAATGCTGCCTACAGACAACATCTCCGATTGCCAAGAGTGATATTCGCCCAGGCCCAATCCGAAGAAGTCGCCGATCGGAGCCTCGACGCTTGGCGTCTCTTCTCCATCCCAGAAGATGCGCAGTACGATGCGCTTGAGATGATATCGCTCACCGCTGGCGATGGTGAACCACATATGCGAGATCGTTCCCGGCCCGTCAGTGTCGAGTACGGTCAGGGTTTGCCCCGGAGACATACGGCGGGCATCGGCGTTCGCTCCGGTGGGATCGGAGCTGGACGAGCGATGGAGAACATAGGACTGCTGCCGGCTCAGATCGGGCTGCGCGCTGATGTTCTGGGCTGAAGCGGTTAGGGACGCCCACTGCCAATACCAGTAATGAAAATAATAAAAAAAACCGCTCCACAGCCGACCCTCCGAAGTGACCAGTTAATTGCACCGCCGTCCTCTTCGAGAGGTACGCCGGCCCAGAACAATCATACAGTTGGCAACGCCAGGCAAAATGCGGCAGGTTCGGGGAGCTAAGCGGGGACGCGGAGAATGGCAACCGAGTCCGGACCGAGTTCAATTTCGCTATCACTTAAGACAAAGGAGGGATCGGACGCAAGTAAGAGCTCCGCACCACCATCAGTCTCAACCGTTACCCGATGCGATGCGAAATTGCACGCCACGCGGAATCGCCCGCGCTCCATCACCAGCCAATTCATTTGCTCATCAAATCGGACGTTTACCGCGTTTAAATTTCCATCCGCAAGATCGCTTGATGTCCTGCGCAGACGGATCAGATCCTTGTACCATTGCATGACCTCGGCATGGACAGGTTTTTCAAGCTCGCCCCAGTTTAGCTTGGAACGCTCGAAGGTTTTCTTATCCTGTGGATCGGGAATCTGGTCTGGACTCCAGCCAAAGCCCTCGAACTCTCTCTTGCGTCCTTCCGTTACCAGCCGTCCGAATTCGGGATCTTCGTAGTGGGTGAAGTATTGAAAAGGACTGGAAGCGGCAAACTCCTCGCCTTGAAAAAGCAAGGGGATAAATGGGGAAGTTAACACCAGCGCCGCAGCAATTTTCGTTCGCCCCAGATTTACAAAATGGCTGATGCGTTCTCCTTTCGCCCGGTTACCGACCTGGTCGTGATTTTGGATGCACCCTACGAAACGGCTCCCCGGCAACCCTATGGCAGGCCGGCCGTGATTCCGCTTGCGAAACACGGAGTAATTCCCGTCATAGACGTAGACGTTGCGCAGCGCCTTGGCTAAATCGGCAAGAGAACCGAAGTCTTCGTAGTAGCCTTGATTTTCACCGGTAAGGACCGCGAATAAAGCGTGATGAAAATCGTCGCTCCAATGCGCATCGAGACCAAAGCCGCCGGCTTCCTTGGCGCGCACCAATCGAGGATCATTCAGATCGCTCTCAGCAATCAGTACGAATCTTTTGGCCAACCGAGCTTCCAGAACCCGCACCTCATCGGCGAGCTGCTCGAGAAAGTGAATAGCCGAGCGGTCGATAAATGCATGCACAGCGTCCAGGCGTAATCCATCGAAATGATAGTCGCGCAGCCACATCAGGGCGTTATCGATAAGGAAGCGGCGCACCCCGTCGCTTTCCGCTTCCTCCAGATTCACGGCGTCGCCCCAAGGGGTCGAGTGGCAACTGGTCAAATAAGGAGCGAACTTAGACACATAATTGCCCACCGGGCCAAAATGGTTGTAGACCACGTCCAGGAGCACCGCCAAGCCTTTCCCGTGGCAGGCATTTATAAAGTGCTTGAGCGCGCCGGGTCCGCCATAGGCTGAGTGAGGCGCGTAGAAATCGACCCCGTCGTAGCCCCATCCCCAATCTCCGTTGAAGGCCGCTACCGGCATCAGCTCAAGATGTGTAACGCCCAATTCCTTCAGATAATCCAGCCGGGATTCGGCCGCTGCGAGCGTTCCCTCCGGCGTGAACGTACCAATGTGCAATTCATACAGAATCGCGCCGGCCAGCGGGGGCGCCTGCCATTGAGTATCCGTCCAGGCAAACGCCGCGTGATCCAAAACCCGGGAGGCCTTGTGTACGCCGTTCGGCTGCCACAGCGAACGAGGGTCCGGAACCGCCGGCTCTTCACCATTCACGATGAACAGGTAATCGGTTCCTGGCTCCGCCGCCTCATCGGTGGACCACCAGCCCCGCGGCCGCTTGTGCAGCGGGAACCTATTCTCACCGATTTTTACTTCTACTGAGCGGGCTCGGGGAGCCCAGACCTCGAACCTTTGCATTACTCGCCTCATCACCCGGACTCGTTGTCCGCGGGGTAGTCAACTCTTTCCGCAGTTGGATGCAATTCACTCCAGGACCGGTCTTTTATGCTTCGCTTTTGTGACCGGGAATACGAGATCCGGATTTGTGGTGCGGGGACAGATCGAATGCGGCATTGACCAATGCGATATGTGAAAAAGCCTGGGGGAAGTTCCCCACCAGGCGCTTGTGAGTGACGTCGTACTCTTCAGAGAGCAAACCAACGTCATTGGCCAGCGCCAGAACTCTTTCAAAGAGCTTTTTCGCTTCATCTTCTCTCCCCATTAGCTTCAGATTGCTTACCATCCAGAAGCTGCAAGCAATAAAAACCCCTTCCCCCGGAGGGAGGCCGTCTTGGGCAGTTTCGGTGTCATAACGCTTCACCAGCCCATCCGGCATCAGCTTCCGCTCAATGGCGCGAACTGTGCCTCGCACACGCTCGTCGTCATGCGGCAGGAAACCAATCAGGGGTATCAAGAGCGAAGATGCGTCGAGCTCCTCGGAGCCGTAGGCCTGCACAAAACTGTGCAGCTTTTCGTTATATGCCTGTTTGCAAATCTGCTCATGCAGCTTGGCGCGCAATTTCTGCCACCGCAGGACCGGCGCGTTGGCGTGCAGTTTCCCCGCAACATGGATCGCACGATCGAAGGCGACCCACGCCATAACTTTGGAATAGGTGAAGTGCTGCGGAGTTCCGCGTGTCTCCCATATGCCCTGGTCGGGTTTCTGCCAGATTTTCTCCAGATGCAAGATCAAATTGTGAAGCATCCCAAAATCCAACGCCCGATCTTTCCCGAGACGGTCCAGGGCATGGTAAAAAGCATCCATGACCTCGCCGTAGATATCCAATTGCAATTGTTGCGATGCCGCATTGCCCACGCGCACGGGTTTGGAGTTCATGTATCCGTCGAGCCCGGACACTTCCCATTCAACGAGCTGGCGCTCGCCGGCGATGCCGTACATAATCTGCACCTGGTCCGGGCTACCCGCAATAGCGCGCAACAACCACGCCGTCCAGTCCTTAGCTTCGTGGTAGTAGCCCCCATTCATAAGCGCCAGCAATGTAAACGTCGCATCCCGCAACCAGCAATACCGGTAGTCCCAATTCCTGGTGCCGCCAATTTGCTCCGGAAGCGATGTAGTAACCGCCGCGACGATACCTCCGGTCGGCGCGTAGGAGAGAGCCTCGAGAGTAATAAGGGATCGCTCGACGGCGCCACTATACGGTCCTTCATATTGACAGCGGCTCGCCCATTCCTGCCAAAACTTCTGGGTCTGCCGCAAGGCCTTTTCGCCATCGATCGCACGCGGTAAGGGCTGATGGGAAACGCCATAGGCCATTACAAACTCAACCGTCTGACCGGCTTCGACATTAAAATTGCTGACCGTGGCGTGGTTTTCCCCTTTGAGCAATACCTTCGTCCGCAGCACTATCAGATCCGGACCGGCGACCGCCGTCCATCCTTCTTCCCGGCTCCTGACCCACGGGACTATCAGGCCGTAACCGAAGCGAAGAGTGAGATTCATCCTCATCGAAACATTGCCGCGAATGCCTTTGACGATGCGCACCAGGTTGGAGTTTTTCTCCCGAATGGGCATGAAATCGGTCAGAGTGACTACACCCTCTTCGGTTTCGAAAGTAGTGTCCAGAATGAGCGTGTGCTCTCTATATTTGCGCGAGACTTTGTAGCTTGCATTAGCAGGCGCGAGCTGCCAATAGCCGTTCTCCTCTGAACCCAACAGGCGCGCAAAACATGCCTCGGAGCCAAAATTTGGCCAGCAAAGCCAGTCTATGGAACCATCCAGACCGACTAGCGCCGCTGTTTCGCGGTCGCCTATCATCGCATAGCTTTCAATTGGAGCGTTGGGTGTTTTATGGCTCATGATGGTCTAAATAGGATGCAATATCGGATCAAAATAGCCAAGTAAACGCCCGCATGCGGCCAACCCCGAATCCGAAGGGGCATTCTGTATTCGAGGACGTGAATCGAATGAACAAGCCAGGCGCGGTCCGAATCGGGATTTCCGGATGGAATTACAAGCCTTGGCGAGGCGTCTTCTATCCTGAGAAACTGCCCCATAAGCGGGAGCTGGCATACGCGGCGAAGATCTTCCCCAGCATCGAAGTGAATGGCACCTTCTATTCGCTGAAGACACCGGCAAGCTTCGAGCACTGGGCGCGCGAGACGCCGGCGGATTTTGTCTTTGCCATCAAAGGTTCGCGGTATATCACTCATATGCGGAAGCTGCGTGAGGTGCAGTCGCCACTGGCTAACTTCTTCGCGTCCGGCATACTCCGATTACGAGAGAAACTCGGCCCCATCCTCTGGCAATTTGCTCCCAATTTTCAATTCGACGCGGAGAGGCTGGATGCGTTCCTGAAATTGCTCCCGCGCGATACGGCCTCCGCATCTGTTCTTGCATCAGGGCACGATCAATGGATGTCCGGTCGAGCGAGCATCGAAATCGATCGCAACCGGCCGCTACGTCACGCTATCGAGATTCGTCATCGGAGTTTTGTGACTGAAGAGTTCATCGCGCTCCTCCGCTCGCACAAAGTTGCATTGGTTTGTGCCGATACAGTGGAATGGCCGCGACTGATGGACATTACCTCCGATTTCGCTTATTGCCGCCTGCACGGCTCCGAAGTGCTCTATACCAGCGGGTACGATGATGCGGCGCTTGATCAGTGGGCTGATCGAGTTGCCGCATGGGCCAGCGGAAGCGAAGCGGATGATGCTGAATTCGCGTCAGCACGCCGCTCGCGCAAACGAGAGAGCAGGGATGTGTATGTCTACTTCGACAACGACGCAAAGGTTCGCGCGCCTAAGGACGCACTCGGGTTGATGGAGCGTGTACGCCTGCGGCTCCAGACGCCGGAAAGTAAGGCAATCCTCTAAAGCATTTTAGGTTTTACTGTGAACTGGTTATGTCAGCTATGAGCGGCCGTTCTTCGATGGAACGGCCGCGTCGAAAGCGGTTTTCTCGTCTACACCGAAACCTAAAATGCTCTAGTCCTCTCCGCCTTTTACCTGCCCATATTCCAAGAATGTAACGAGCAGCACGCCGCCCAAGATATTACCGAGCGTCGCCGCCAGCAACCATGAGAAGTATCTGGAAGCCGCAAGTTGATGATTAAGGATAGATGCCAAAATCTCACCGCTGGTGGCAATACAGTGAGCGAATCCTCCCAGTCCGACGACAAAGGTGAGGAGCCAAATGAGCATCACGGAGCCCGTGATCGAATGACTCCCGCTCACCAGCCAAGCTACTAGAGCAATGATCCAGCCGCCAATCACGGCGCTCCAGAAGATATGGCTGAAGCTCACATTCGCGGCATCCGCCCCCATTTTCGACATGGCCGAAACGAACTCAGGCCGCAAAGCACCGGTGAGCACGGCGAGAAGCGCAAAAAGAAATGCGCCGATCACATTGCTGCATAACACAATGACCCAGAGCCGCAAAGTCTTCCAGCCGTGACGCCGCTCGGCGAGCATCAGCGCGACGGGGTAAAGCGTATTTTCGGTAAAAAGTTGAGCCCGCCCAAGTATGACCGCAATGAAGCCGATCGGATAGAAGAGGTGCGCCACGAACGCGGCGCCCGGTCCTGACCCAAGCTCCGCGACAACGATCGAAGTACTCAGCGCGGTGAGTCCCATCGTAATCCCACCCGCAAGACCGGAGATGGCCAGCCCGAGGGGCGCGCGATTCAACTCGTGGCGGGCATTGCGCGAAACCTGCTCATAGATTTGATCGGCGGTGGGCCGATCGAGTTCTCGCTGCGTTTTCTCGGCGGCAGCAACAGTGGCGGGCGATTCAGTCTTAGCTTTGGCAATTTTGCGTAGTGGCACGGAATCTTCCTGATTCGGCTTTATTGGTTTGGCTTTATTGGTTCGGCTCTATCTCTGGCGCGCTGTTTGCGCCGGAGGTAGGGAACTACAACTCTCGCCTTAGAATCTCACACACCCAGACTGATTCGGTCGAAAGCCTAGAATGCAACTCAAGATGCAGGTAAAAGCCCATCGCCTGGAAGAACTGGAACTGTTCTTAACCATCGGGAGCATGGTCTTCGGATTCCTGGCGCCGCGCTTGAGCCGGCCTTGCTTTCGCTTCGCCATGCGCCGGCTGCGGAGACTGACAAGATTGCCTCGCCTTTCCCTGCTACTGGTCGGCTGCCTTCCCCTGGTCTTGCGTTTCCTCTTGCTTCCCTGGATACCTGTGCCCCAACCGCAGATCCAGGAGGAGTTTAGCTATCTGCTGGGCGCCGATACCTTTGCGCATGGACGGCTGGCGAACCCTCGCCATCTCATGGCTTTCTTCTTCGATAACATCCAGTTAATTCAAACTCCGCACTATGCTTCGGCCAGGCCGCCGGGCCAGACGGCGTTTTTGTGGATTGGGGAAGCCGGCTTCCATCTGCCCTGGCTCGGAGTATGTCTGAGCGTGGGGCTGATGTGCGCGGCATTTCTTTGGATGCTGCGAGCATGGACCCCGCCTTCTTGGGCCTTGCTTGCGTCGATTCTTTTCGCTATCCGGTTCGGCGTTTTCACCTACTGGATAAATTCCTATTGGGGCGGGGCGGTCATCGCTCTGGGCGGCGCGCTCGTGCTCGGCGCTTTCCCCCGTATCTTAAGCAAACAGCGGATAGAGGACGCGTTCCTATATGGACTCGGATGCTGTCTGCTTGCCTCCACTCGCCCCTACGAAGGTCTTGTATATGTGCTGCCGACATCGATTCTGCTGGCCATATGGCTGGCGCAATCGCCGGATCGCGCAGCGCTGCGTATCAGGTCAGTACACGTCCTGCTCCCGATCTCTGCCTTGATCATGGCATTGCTGGCATGGTTCGCCTACTACAATTTCAGAACGACCGGCAACATCCTGGAGACGGCCTATGGACTCTGGCGCAAGCAACAGGGAGTGGTTCCCGCCTTTTGGTGGCAACCTCTGCACCGTGCGCCCATCTACTATTCTCCCCAGGTCCGGCAGTTCAATGCGGTTTGGGAGGTGGCAATCTATCGCGGCCTTCGCCGGAACCTCTTCGCTCTGATCTCGGCAATGGCATGGCGCCTTATGCAGTTTTTGCAACTGTATGTGCGTCCTCTTCTGTTCTTGCCCTTTCTCATCGGAGCTACAGGAAGCGAATCTTGGAGAGCGAAAGCCGCCGGCCGTGATGCAAAGCGCGCCGCGCTATCGAATGGACTCTGGGTTGCGAGCGGCCTGCTGGCCCTGCTTCTCGGCCATGCCTTGGCGGTTACGGTTGTCTTCCTCACCTGGGGCGGGTTCCGGCTCCTCCGCTCACCCGGTGGACTACGCTGCTTCGATCAAGGTTCCTTCGATCCTGCCGTAGGTTTGGGCCGCAGGATACCGGTTCTGTTGCTGTTGGCGGGGGGCCTCTGCGCGATCTTGACCACATTTAGCATGCCCACTTACTACGCGCATTTCACTGCGCCCGCCTTCGTACTGATTGCGATGGGCATGCGTTCTCTTGCCGGGTTGTGGAGGCGCCAAGGGATCGGCCGGGCAATTGTCGCCAACCTCTCGATTTCCTGTTGCCTTATGTTCCTGGTTTCGACAGCATTGTCTGTCTTCCACATACACGTGCTTCATGAGTCGCCGTTCAACTGGTCCACTTACGAGAATGGCTTGAAGGAACGCGCGGCGGTGGAAAGCTTTCTCAATCAGCAGCCTGGCAAACAATTGGCCATCGTGCGTTATGGGCCTCACCACGACGTGCTGAAGGAATGGGTATGGAATCTGGCTGACATCGATGGACAGAAGATTGTTTGGGCGCGCGACTCGAAGCCCGCATGGGATGCGCAACTGATCAAGTACTATTCCGGCCGTTCCGTCTGGCTGCTGGAACCGGATGCCGGCAGCGTTCGTCCCTACCCTCTTGCCAGCCTGCCGCCGTTCGGAGAACCTCCGCCGGCCATGAGCTATGGCGAGGAACACCGCTGACGGCAAGCGTTGAGCGCATGGAGCTTGGCCCGGACGCTCGCAAATTATCAGGAAATGCTCAAGGCCGAAGCTTGCTGAAGACGGGGAGCTTGGATATGTCGTTAAACATGATGAAAGCAAAAAAGATGATCAGGACCACGAACGCCGCCTGGTAGATGCGCTCCTTGAATTCCTGGTTCAGGTCACGGCGCATGATTCCCTCGATCAGCAACAGAACGACCACGCCTCCATCCATGATGGGAATAGGCATGAGGTTCACGATGGCCAGATTGAGGCTGATGATGGCCATCAGACCGATGATCGGCTGCCAACCCGGCTGTTCCACGGCTAGCCCGGTCTGTCTGGCTATCCCAACCGGACCGGTGAGATTCTCGACGCCAAGCCGCCGCGTAGCCATGCGTTGCAGCACTTCAAGCAGCAGGCCCGAGTTCCTGGCGTTAAAGTGGACCGATTGCCGGAATGCCTGCGGGAAGGGCAGTTGCTGAACTTTGAATGGCGGCGTGGTAGTGGAAAAGCCGATCCTGTAAAGCTTCTGCCCGTCTCCGGCATCCGCCATGACCGGTTTCAATTGCACATCCATGGTCTTATCGCCGCGCAGAACCTTCAGTTCGACTGGACGGCCCTGATTCTGCTGTAGAAAAGCGAGCACGGATTCCACCGAATGCAGCGCGATGCCGTCGACGGAAAGGATCTGATCTCCGGATTTCAGGCCGGCTTTCGCCGCAGGCATACCGGCTTCGATTTCCCGCACCCGGATTGGGCCGGGCTGCATCTGGGGAATTAAACCGATACTTTCCAGGTCAAAGTCGTCCGAATCGCGCGGATTGGGAATGGTCAGCTTTAAAGCGATATTCTGTCCGTTGCGCTCGACAGCAGCAGCTACGCTTTGACCGATATTGAGCGCGGACCGGATCGAAATCTGTTCCCACGTGGGATGCTCGATGGTATCGAAGCGGGTGATGAGGTCGCCCGGCTGAAAGCCCGCATTTGCCGCCGGAGTATGATCAGCGACGAAATCGATTTTGGCCGGTTGCGATCGATAGGTTTCAACCTCGTTGTGCATCATGTAAAACCCGGTCATCAGGCCGAGTGCGAGCAGAAAATTCGCTGCCGGACCGGCCAGTCCGATCAGGATGCGCTGCCAGCGAGGATGGGAGCTGAACTCGCCGGGGTCTCCGGTATGCTCCGCGTCGGGAGTTTCCCCGGACATTTTCACGTATCCGCCGAGCGGAAGAAGGCTCACGCGGTAATCGGTGTCTCCGCGGCGAAAACCGAAGAGGCGCTTGCCAAACCCGACGGAAAAAACCTCGACTCGGACGCCGCACAACTTTGCCACAACAAAATGGCCCAGCTCGTGTACCAGGACCATGATGCCAAGAACAACGAGCATGGAAATCGTGCTGGTGAAGAAAAAAGACATGGTTGGCTAAATACCTCTCTCGATCTTCCGCCCCAACAAAGATATCGGCGGGAGGCGAGCGGGACGGGAAATCAGAAATCTGCTCCTGCTATGCGAAGGACTTTGCCGTTGGGTTGTAGCTTTTACGGTTCTTTAGCACTTCACGCTTCTTTAGCATTGGATCGAACCATCGAGGAGCTGCGTTCGTATTTATCCGCACTATCTGTTTGATGTCAAAAGCTGGTTGAAAAATTGCCTAGCGGAACGAAGGAGCGGAGCCTGCCAACACGCTCCGTGCGATTCGCCGCGCTTCCTCATCCACTTGAAGCACTTCTTCGACCGTCTCCGGATGTTCGTCCGGGGTCGCTTCCAATACACCTTCGATTGTACGCGGTATGCCGATGAAAGGAATACGGCCTTCGAGGAATGCTTCCACGGCAATCTCGTCCGCCGCATTCAGGGCGATGCACGCGGCTCCGCCAATCTCCGCCGCACGATAAGCCAGGCGAAGACAAGGAAAACGTTCGAAGTCGGGCGGCTCAAAGTTAAGCTGTCCCAGGGCAGCTACATCCAAGGCAAGCTCGCCGGGAATTCTTTCCGGGTAGCTCATTGCGTACAGGATCGGCAAGCGCATATCTGTCACGGAAATCTGCGCCAGGATGCTGCCGTCGACAAACTCGACCATCGAGTGAACGGTCGATTGTGGGTGTACCACCACGTTGACCGAAGAGGGCGGCAAACCGAAGAGGCGGCAGGCTTCAATGATTTCCAGCCCTTTGTTAAGAAGAGTGGCCGAATCGATAGTGATACGCCGCCCCATCACCCAAGTGGGATGCTTAAGCGCCTGCTCAACCGTGATGTGCTCAAACTGATCGAGCGGCAATTGGCGAAAAGGGCCGCCGGAGGCGGTCAGCCAGATGCGGCGGACTTCCCCAGGCTCACCGCCACGCATGCACTGATGGATTGCGTTGTGTTCGGAATCGATGGGCAGCAGCGGGACTCCGCGTTGCCGGGCCTCCCGCACAAGAATCTCGCCCGCGGCCACCATAGCCTCTTTGTTGGCCAAACCTAGCGGTTTGCCCGCCACCACCGCGGCATAGGTAGCCTGCAGGCCGGCAACTCCGACAATCGCGGAGACCACGAAGTCCACCTGAGGCAGCGTGGCTGCATGTATCGTTCCGGCGGCCCCATGGACCACCTCGACCGAGCGGTTGCCTGCGGACTTGAGGCGCCGCGCAAGCTGGCTCGCCAACTGCTCTGTGGCCATGGAAATAACCGCGGGGCGCCAGCGTTGGCATTGCTCAAAAGCCAACTCGACATTGGCTCCGGCGGCCAAAGAGGCGACAGCAAACCGCTCTGGATACTGCTCGATGACCGAGAGGGTGCTGGTTCCGATGGAGCCGGTAGAGCCGAGGATGCCGATATGCTTCAACGCGCCGTCACTCAGTCCTGCATGATCCCAGGGTTGGCGGCCGTTATCAGCGCCAACGAAAATCCATCAGAAATACCGACGGACCCAGTTGAGCGTACCACAGCACCGGCGCGGCGAGCAGCAGAGCGTCGATGCGATCGAGCATCCCACCGTGACCGGGCAGTATTGTTCCGGAATCTTTCACGCCGCTGCCGCGCTTGATCGCCGATTCGCCCAAATCACCCAGTTGGGCAGCGAAATTCAACAGAACAGCGAGCCCCAGCCAATATCCCAGCGCTCCCGCATAGCTGATTGAGAGAAGCGAACGGCTCTCTGCCGCGCGCGCGAGATAAAAGAGCGCTGCCGCAGCCAGCACGCTTCCCACAACCGAAGCGGCGCTTCCCTCCCACGTCTTATTCGGACTGATCCGTGAAGCCAGCTTGTGACGCCCGAAGGCGCGGCCAATATAAAGAGCCGCCACATCCCCGGACCAGACAACGCAAAACAGGAAAAGCAGGAGCGAAGCGCCGCTTTCCTCGTCCCAGAGCAAGGGGATCGTGGTAAGCGACAGGCCAATATAAATAAGGCAAAAGGCTGAGCAGGCGACGTCCGGCAAGACACGTTCGAGGGGCGAACGGAACGTACACACAACGAAGAGAATCAGGCTGCACAACCCGACGGCGGCAATCTCGAGATCAGCGGTGCGGTAGGTAGCCGCGAAGATCAGGGCAATGGCCAAGAGCACCAGCAGCCGCGGCGTCTTCGCCCCGATCGAATCTGCCAGCGAGAGATATTCCCATGCGGCGAGTTCCGCCACCAGCCCGGTGGCAAGCACTACCAGAAAAAACGTTCCCTTGAAGAGGAGCAGCAGAACCAGAAAAGCGAGGATAGCCGCTGTAATAACCCGTTTCATTGTTTCCAGAAGGATACAGGAGGAGGACTAAGGATCCTCCCTCTAAGTCTGCAATACGCCAGGATTGAATTTGGCGATTTCGGGATTTAGATCTGCCGCTTCCAGCGCCAGAATCAAAGCATCGCGAGTCTTTGCCGGATCGATGATCGCATCTACCCACAGCCGCGCTGCCGCATAACGGCACTCGCTCTGCTCGTCATAGCTGGCTTGGATAGAGGCGAGGATCTGGTTCTTCTCCTCGGCGGTTACCGTCTTACCGCTACGTTCCAACTGCTTGACCTTGATCTCGACCAGGGTCGCCGAGGCAGCGGCTCCTCCCATCACCGCATACCGCGCTGTCGGCCACGCGAATATGAACCGGGGATCGTAGGCTTTGCCGCACATCGCGTAATGTCCTGCCCCGAACGATCCGCCGACGATCACGGTGATCTTGGGTACGATTGAGTTCGCGACGGCCGAAACCATCTTCGCGCCGGCGCGGATTATGCCGCCCCACTCCGCGTCACGTCCCACCATAAAGCCATTTACGTCGTGCAGAAAAATCAATGGAACCAGGTTCTGATTACAATCCATGATGAAGCGGGCTGCCTTCTCCGCGCTCTCGGCATAGATCACTCCTCCAATCTCGACGCGCTTTTCTCCCGTGTGGCTGGTCTGAGTCTGGTGGGTCTTTTGATTGGCCACGATTCCCACCGCGAAGCCGCCGATCCGGCCATAGCCGCAAATCACAGTCTTGCCATAATCGCGTTTATATTCGTCGAACTCCGAACGATCGACCAGTCTGGCAACAATCTCGTGCATGTCATAGCTATTGATCGCAGATTTCACGGCGTCCGCATCGGCCAAGGCATAAAGGTCTTCGGCCGGGTATTTGGGCGCATCGCTCCGCGGATCGTACTTGCCGCGATTGAACGGTGCTCGCGGGAGCCGGCCGAGTTTATCCACCAGAGAACGGACCCGGGCAAGGCACAAGTGATCGTTGGGCTCTTTGAAGTCAACAGTCCCTGAAATTTCGGCGTGCATGGAGGCGCCGCCCAGCTCTTCCGCCGAGTACTTCTGGCCAATTGCCGCCTGTACCAGCGCCGGCCCGGCAAGAAACAGCCCACTGCCCTCCGTCATAACGACATGGTCGGTCATCACCGGCAAATACGCCCCGCCGGCAACGCACATGCCCATGATCGCCGTTATCTGGGGAATACCCATGGCGCTCATAACCGCGTTGTTGCGGAAAATGCGCCCAAAATCGTCCTGATCGGGAAACACGTCCTCCTGTAGAGGAAGAAAGACTCCAGCAGAATCAACCAGATACATGGTAGGAATCCGGTTTTCCATGGCAATCGACTGGGCCCGGAGAACCTTCTTGGCGGTCATCGGGAAGAAGGCCCCCGCCTTCACCGTCGCGTCATTCGCAATTACCATTACCAGGCGGCCGGCGACGTATCCTAATCCGGTCACCACCCCGGCGGCGGGCGCTCCGCCCCACTCTTCGTACATTCCGAAAGCTGCAAACAGGCCCAATTCAAACCATTCCGCGCCGTCGTCAAGCAGCAGGTTTAGGCGTTCCCGGACGGTCAGCCGGCCTTTGTCATGTTGGTTTTCGATTGCTTTGGAGCCCCCTCCTTCCTGGATGGCCGCCCCTTGCTGTCGCAAGTTCTCGAGCAGCGCCAATATTCCAGCGGTATTCGCCTGCGCTTTCTTGGCCGCCCGATCCAGTTTCGAGGGGAGTATCCGGTTCAGCCCGCCTGTTGGGCCGGTTTGGCTAGGCAGGGATTGCGAGGTTTGGTTTGGGGTCTCCATAGAAATCCGCCGGGGTATAGCGTTTTCACGATTTGTGTATCCCAAGAAACTACTCTCGACGGAGGCGTTCCATCAAAGAACGCCTGCATATAGCCAACTCTCACCAGGACACTGTAATTGTGAAAACGCTATAGCACTACAGGTAGACCGCTCTTGAACTAGAGCCAAAAAACTTATTTTTCCCTATCCGGACTACCACGAAAGTGTCATACTTAGCTCATATTATCTTTCGGCCAGAAATACTAGCCGAAAGATAACCAAAGATAACAAGATCGGATGGTGGAAAGATGATCGCGAATCCAATCCGGCAATTTCGTGAAGCTCGTATTCGCAAGTGGACAGATACCCATGCAACAGTGGAATCCTCCGTCTGGGTCAACGATCACGACAATTTAGGCAATGACGCCGGGCACTATGATGTGTCCTTCATGTATAAAGCTGCAGATTCGGAACATCATGGCAGTTTTTGTTATCCAGGATGCCCGGAAGTGTCTCCGTATCGCCCGGGAGAGTCCCTCCCGATCCTGTACAACCGGCAAAAGCCCTCACGCTACCGGCTTCCCTGGTCAGATACGAACTCCGGCTACGAAAAGCTGGAGGCTATTCTGGTCATGGCGCTTTTCGGATTGGCCGCCGGCTACGCCCTTACGGTCTTTTGATCCTCCCCATTTTTCGGTAATCTCTGCGGCCCAACCTGGCAAATCCGCTCTAAAATCGCAGTCAATGATCGCCTGCCGGTTTTTCTCGTTAGCTCTGGCGCTTGTCTGTCCGGCGCTCGCTCTGGCGCAAGCCCAGATTGCTTCTTCTGACACCGTATCCTCCGATGACATCAGTGTCGGCGACGGGCTCCAGCTACCCTCTTACGGCCACGTTTGGATGCTGGACACCTGGAAAGGTGTCCAGGAGCTGGTGCAGCTCCGGCAGCCGCCCGACCAAGGGGCCGCCCATAATCTCTCTCTCAAGCTGCGCCACATCGTGGAGCTTAAGGGGGAAGCGGCCCCAATCAGAATTCATGAGACAACCCCGCAAATTTTCATGCGCGGTGTCAGCGGCGATCAAAGTGGCGAAACGCGCGCCGATTTTGTGATTCTTCGTGTGAACGTCAGGGGAGAATACCGCGTGGCGGCGAAGGAAGCGTCCGACGCCATCACTTCCAAAGGGGAAAAGAAAGGCCTACGCTCTCCGGACGTGATTGAGCTGACGCAGCGCCGCATGGGAACGACCGATTGGTACCGGCTTTCCACTAAGCAGCCGCTCGAACAGGGCGAATACGTAATGGTCCCCTGGCCAGGTACTCCGAGCGCGGCCCTGGAAGAGATCTACGATTTCGCTATCGATCTCGACGCCCCGGAAAACCGTCAGCCTCTTCGCTCCGAAGCCGACCGCGGTCCGCAATAAACACACCGGGGAGGCGCAATCCAAAACTGATCAGGAGAGATCTGCGGTTGCTCGCTCCAACCCCAATGCCGCCGCATTCTTCTGCATGGCCTGAATGCAGAAGGCGATATGAGCATTCAGATCAACCCCCAACTGTTCCGCGCCGCTAAGAATATCCTGCCGGTTAATAGCGCGGGCGAAGGCTTTGTCCTTAAGCTTTTTGCGCACGCCTTGGACCTCCACATCCAAAATGGACTTGCTCGGCTTGACCAGCGACACCGCGGTAAGAAAACCAGCCAGCTCATCGCAGGCAAACAGGCATTTGGCCAAATGCGAAATCCGGGGAACACCGGAGTATTCCGCATGCCCCATGATGGCTTCGCGAATCTCTTCCGGCCATCCCCGTTCCTCCAATATCCTGTTGCCCACAAACGGATGCTCTTCCACCGCCGGATACTTCTCGTAATCGAAGTCATGCAGCAAACCGGTGACGCTGTAGGTCTCAATGAGATCCCGCGCCTCCTCTTGCGGCAGGCCGCGCTTGCCTGCTTCCATTTCCCCGTACGCCCTGACGCATGTTTCAACAGCAAGCGCGTGCTTGAGCAGACTTGCCGATTGGGTGTATTCGGTGAGCAACGCCCAAGCCGCTTCTCGCGTATGTTTTTTACTGTTCATTTTTCCGCCTTTGTGCCAGGTTGGCGAATCGGGTTCGGGTTTTTTCGGCTTTCTTAGGGTTTGCTCCGATTTATTTCCGGTTGACCCTATTTTTTCACTTGACAATCAAGATACCCTGGATCACTGTAGTCATGAATCAAGGCGAGTACCGCCTCTGCTCTCGACCTGGGTATTTTATGTGCTAGGGACGGAGCAAAAGCGTTTCCCGCCTGGAGCACCCCGCTCTGGCGCTCCGCTACATACGATATGGCAACTATCTTAGCTACTGTTCCTGCGCGAGAAGTGCTTCGGTGCGAATACTGCACCTTGGTCCAGTTTCGCACAGCCAATTCCCTTTGCAGGCGCTGTCACAAACCCCTGGAGACCGACGAACCGGAGGTTCAGGCCAACCTGCCCGCGGGATCTCAGGAGAACCCGGCGGCCGACGATGGCGGAATCCAGGTCGCGCGCGCCGTTCGCGAGATTCGCAAGGCTCGTCAGTTGAGCCAGCGCCAGCTCGCGGGCCGTATGCAGGTGCCTCGCACCTACATCTCGAAGATCGAAAACGGCAAGGCGGTTCCGACGCTTTCCTCGCTGGAGCGCTTGGCCAACGCCCTAGAGATCGATATCTGCGATCTGCTGCGCGACGCCAGAAGCCGCCGGCACGAGGAAACGAGCGCCATTCTGGGCGATCCGTTTCTCGCGGAAATTGCTCCGCTCATAGCGCAGCTCGACTCTTTCCAGCGCTCGATGTTTCTCAACCAGGTGCGCGACATGGCGACCGGACGCCGCAAGACTGCTTGAACCGGGAATAGGGACGCCTCCACGCTGCGGTGGACGCTGTTTACGCCGCAGCTTCTCCCGTGTAGTGGGACGCGAGGCGCTCCGATTCCCGATCCTTTGCGGCGAGGGTAAGCATGTGCTACGGTCGAAGGCGAGGTCGTCATTTTGCGATCCTTGCTGCCGAATCGTGTCCATGAGCTTTCTTCCGAAGAGCAAGCTGTCTATTGCCGTCTCGATCCGGTGCGCCTACCCCAGCACGTCGCGATCATCATGGACGGCAATGGCCGTTGGGCAGGGAAACGCAGCCTAAAACGTTTTCTGGGCCACCAGAAGGGGGCCGATGCGGTGCAGTATGTGGTCGAAACCGCGTCCCGCATCAACCTGCCATGGCTCACGCTCTATGCCTTTTCGCTCGAAAATAACTTGCGCCGTCCCAAGACCGAAGTCAATTTTCTGATGCGGCTCCTGCGCACGTATCTGGTCGATAACGTTCAGCGCATGAACGATAATAATGTGCGCATCGCCTACATTGGCCGCACTCGCGAGCTTCCCCATGAAGTCCAGGAAAAGATGCGTTGGGCCGCTGAGGCTACCGCCCGTAATACCGGCACCGTGCTCACGCTCGCGCTCGACTACGGCGCACGATCCGAACTCGTCGACGCCTTCCGTGCTCTGGCCCAGGAAGCGCTCGAGCGGAAGATTCCACTGGAGCAAATCGATGAAGCGGATATACACCGGCATCTCTACACGGCGCACATGCCCGATCCCGATCTAGTGGTTCGCACCAGCGGCGAGCTCCGCGTTTCTAATTTCCTCTTGTGGCAGATTGCCTATTCGGAAATTTACGTTACCGAGCGCCTGTGGCCCGATTTTCGCGGCATTCATTTGCTTGAGGCCATCGCCGATTATCAACGGCGCGAACGGCGTTACGGCGGCTTGAACAGAAGCTCTGAAACGGACGAGGCTCCAGTGCCGCAGAGTGTTCTCGTCCCGCGCTAGTCCGAATGCCTAGCCAAACCAGCAAGCAATCCGAAAAATCGCGTACCGGCAGAAAGAAGAAGCGATCTTCCTCCGGTTGGCAGCGTTGTTGGCCGCTCATCCTCGGCATCGCCGTCACTCCCTTGGCCGTAAAGACAGCGGAAATTCTGCCGCTCATGGGAGCAAACGGTTTGATGAAGCTCCGTCTCTTATACCCATTCGCCATGCTTCTTCGCGAGCATGCACTTGGCCTCTCCGAGGCAGGCCGGGAAAGCCTGTCGCACATCATGCTGTATGCCCAATTCCCTCTGTACGGGCTATTCGTCATGGCGGCGATCAAGTGGAGGTCCTGGGCGGCGGCCGTAGCCCAGCTCGCGGCAATTCACTTGGCGGCCTTCGCCCTGCTGTGGTGGTTAGGCCAAGGTTAAAGCCTATGAGGACGAAAGCGTTGGCGGTGGGGCGGTTGAATCCCTGATGCGCAACTCGGCCGGGAGGCGAAGGTGCTTTTCCCACGGATTCTGTAACTCCTGGTGATTCATGATCTGGAGCAGTAAATCAAACGCCCGTATACCCATGTCGTGGGTGGATTGCGCAACGGAAGTCAAGCGCGGACTGAAATATTTATTCCAGATTTGATCGTCAAAACCAAGAATACTTAACTGTTGGGGAACTTGAATTCCTGTCTCTTCAAGCGCCTGGAGGATTCCTAACATGAGTTTGTTGTTGCTTACCATGAGTGCGGTGGGAAGTACGGGTAGACTCAGCAGCCGATGACCGGCAGCCAAACTATCTTCAATCTGAACGTCTCCGCACATCAAATATTGCTCAATGATCGGCAAATGAAACTCCTGCATCGCTCTGCGAAAACCCTCCAGGCGGTCGCGATGAGGTGACAGTCCCAGGTGTCCGGCCACGATGGCGATTCGCTCATGACCAAGAGCTATCAGGTGTTTAGCTGCTATGTAACCTGCGTCGATATTATCCGTAGAGATGGTCCCTTCGGCCGCTGCGGATGGAAGACGGTCGACGAAGACCACAGGAAAGCGGCGGCGGATCATAGCGTCGTACGCCGTTGAATCTGCGCAACAGGCTAACAGGACGCCGTCAACTCTCCGAGAAAAGAGCGCCGCCAAGTGCCGTGCTTCTGTCTGAGGATCCTCATTCGAGTCGCAGAGCAGAACGGAGTATCCGGACACCTGAGCGGCCGCTTCGACGCCGCGCACCACCTCCGGATAAAAAGCATTTGTTATGTCGGGTACTATGACCCCGATAGCGTTCGTCTTTCCTGTTTTGAGGCTTCTGGCGATTACATCCGGATGGTAGTCCAAAGCCGTCATGGCCTCGATTACCTTTTCCTTGCGTTCCGGACTGACCGGGGTCACACCGTTGACGACAGCTGAAACTGTTGAGGTTGAAACCCCGGCAAGTCGAGCCACATCTCGCATCGTGTACTTCGTCCGTTCCTGCATTTCCACCAACCCGATTGCTCAAGTTTGAGAATCCGCTTGTGCGAGATCGCCAGTATTCACGTAACGTTGCAACCCTAAACAGATTTCCAGGCATGCTCGTATGCGTGAGAGCATATCGCTCCTCACTTTGCGCTTCCCTCTCCAATAATCGCAACGTTCCGCTTGACAGTATCCTACAACGAGCGCTATATAGGGACATTTGATGGCGGGGACGAGGTGGGATGCGAATGAGAGTGCTGCGGCTTTCGGTTGTCGTAACAGTTGGGGCTATGCTCGCGTACTTCACGGCATATGCATTGCGGACGCAGACGCGACCTTTTGTTCCCCATGGTGTCAGCCCGGTGCTCCAAACCGACTCCGCCCATCGAGTACTGAAGAAGAGCAAGGTGATCGTTGGCTTCGAGTGGATAGGCGATGAAATCGAGTATTCCCCCTCGCCCGGGGAGGACGTGAGCCATATCGGTCCCATCCCAAGCTACTTCGGCAAAGTCGGCTACCAGGTCCATGGAGACACTTTCCCCATGACTTGGGCTGACGATAACGAGATATATGCATCGGCCGGCGATCCGAACTGGGGCGGTAAAAACGAAGGCCTTGATGTCGAGAAGTTCTCCGGGACACCGCCTGGTTACACAATTACCCGAGTGAACCCTATGTCAGACTACCTGGGCTCCGGCGGCAATGGTCAGAAGCCCTCCGGAATGATTTGCGTCAAAGGGGTGCTCTACCTGGCGTTCCAAAATTTGCTTGGGTTTAAGCCGCCTGCTCATGGCAACAAGAGTCAACATGGTAGCGACGCAATGATCGTCAGCTCTCGCGATCATGGAAAGACATGGACTCCCGCCATCAAGAACGTCAAAGCCCCTATGTTTCCCGGAAATAAATTCGGGGGACCCGCCTTCGTCAACATGGGCCGCAATAATGCCGGCGCCCCCGATCGTTATGTATATGCGGTTTCGACCGACCAATGGGACAACGGCAGCAATCTGAGGGTGGGCCGGGTACCTGCCGATCGGATTCAGGACGCGAGTGCGTGGGAATGGATTTCAGAAGTTAAGGACTACAACCACCCCGCTTGGAGCAGCAATCTCCAGCACGCGATCCCGGTACTGACGGATGATCGGCGGATCAGCCTGCCAGACATGGTTTACATCGCCTCGATCAAACGGTACGTGCTGCTGACTTGGAGACTCTATAAGGACTTTTCACCGGACGACGGAACGGAACTGATGATTTACGACGCCCCGCATCCGTGGGGACCCTTTACCTTGGTGCATGATGAGGCTATATGGGAATCGCGCGACATGAATCCTTACTGCCCTCGCCTCCCGCTGAAGTGGCTGCACGCAAACGGTAACGAGTTGATCGGATGGATTCAGTTTTCCGGCAGTTGGCGTAAGAACAGTCTCCACTATCGTTCGCATGTTCGAAAATTCAAGATGTTAATAAGACCATCCTGACTGTAAAGTCTGTAATCTCATTCACGTTCCGACGAAGCGACATACCCGCGACTCTCCCGGTGAGGAAACCACTTCTACGCCGGGAGAGTGGCGACATCGGGGGGCCTGTACAAGGCTATTGGCCTGCCGTAACCAGGGTCAGGCTTTGCGTGACGAAGTTATAGTCATCAAAGGTTCCCGCGGAAACCATCCACATGGTCTTTCCATCCGGGCTCATCCACTTCTGAGGAAAGCTGGGGTTATACTCCCCGCAGGTTCCGAAGTCATCATTCCTGTAGAAAAGCGACCATGGGCCTGTCATCTTCGACGATTCGAATAAAGTCACCTGACTTGGACAGGAAGTCTCCGGTGCGTGCTGATGGTATGGTCTGGGATTCAGATGGCCGTCGTGGAAGCCGTAGTTTGCCAGAATATAGCGCTTTAAAACCGGGTTATAAGTGATGTGATCCTCGCCGGTCATATGCGGGTAGCGGAAGATTTGCACAGCTTTGCTTGGATCGGCGTCCCAAAGCTCCTGTCCAGACGGCTGCCGGCCGGCAAAAAACTTCCAGGCCGAGCGAACCAGGATGCGGTCGCGCGGTACCCGCCCGAGCAGCAGGTAGTCTCCGTTCTCCCAATAGCTCTTGCCGTCATCAGCCGCCGGGAAGTCAGCGTATACGTATCCATCCTGTGCGTCGGCGTCATCCTTTCCAAACTGAATAAAATGAGCAGAGGTAACGCGTCCCGTAAAGAAGTCTTGCTTTGTGGCATCCAGCTTCCAGGTCTTCCCGAAGTCTTGGGAAGTGATGATCCACCCATTCAGGTTGTGTTGCCGGTTGAATGATGGATCGTCACCGTAGTTCATATTCTCAACTGAAAAATAGAGAATGCCTTTAACGCTGATCAAACCAGCCGGTTTCACGCCCGCCTTTGGATCTGCTCCGGGAATCGGTTTGCAATAGATTTTGCAATCGACCGGCCGGTTGTTCACCAGCAAAACGGATTGATAGGGAGGAAAGACCGCGGAATATGAGGTTCTGGGGGCATCCTCAATTTTCCAAAAATTCATCGGGCTTCCTTGGTTGTCTCCGGCTGATCCATACATGTTCCCGTCGCTAGCCCATGTCAAAGGCCAGGTGTCTCCGGCCGCCGCATGGAAGCGATGTGCGCCCCAGCGCACGCTGATGATGAATTTGCTCTTCGGCTGGGGTGGGATGCCCTTGTATTGTTGCGCATACCCTTGAGCGCATCCAAACAACAAGGCGATCACACCAGCCCCGATCATCCGGTATCCGCATCCGGCCTTAGCCTGACTGCAAACCCGCTTAGTTTTCATAGAGTTTCTCCACCATTGATTTGCCGGCACTATTTCGGGTTTTCAGCGTTGCCTCAGCGAGAGCCATTATATACATCTTCGCGCCGTAAATCGCAACGTTTCGCTTGACAAAGGTTGGACCGGAGGATTAGGAATGATTCGCTGATATTTTCGTGTGGGGGAGGCCTTCAATGTTGTCAACACAGTCTATTTTCGCAACGTTACGACAGGGGAAGCGCTTTCGTATCCCGCTGCGTCTGAGAGCGCGCGACGTTTTTCCGATCCTTTGTCAGAGGCTCAGATCTGGAGGCGCCAAAATCCGTAACACGGGACGGCCTCTACTTTTGGGCTTTCTCGGTCTCGTGATAAGCAGTTCCTTTGCTCATGCTCAGTATTCGAGCGGCGTCGATGGGACAGTCCACGATTCGTCCGGCGCGATTATCGCCGGCGCGACGATTCAGCTCACGGACTTGAATCTTGGAGTTACAAAAACCGCCCACAGCAATGGCGCAGGTTACTTCCGTATAGACAGTATCGCGGCGAGTACGTACCGAGTTGACATTACTGCGCCTTCTTTCAAGTCCTGGGTCGAGACTGGATTGGCGATTCAGGTCGGAGAGATCCGCACCATCGCGCCGGTCCTGGAATTGGGAGCGGTGAATACAACAATCACCGTTTCCGCGGCGCAGGCCGCGCTTGACCTCACAAGCGCTTCTACCTCTGCGGTAGTTTCTCGCGATACGGTTACACAAACTCCGTTGGTGGGCCAAAATGTCTATGGTTTAGCCGCCTTAGCACCTGGAGTAACCGGTCCCGGGCTCACTTCCGGAGATAATTACAATAATCAATACGGTATCCAAATCAATGCAGCGGGCCAACGGCAGGAGTCCAACTCCTTCATGATCGATGGAGCATATGTAGACACGCCGTCGCTCGGAGGAGAGGCTTCCGTCTCGCCAAATCCTGAGATCATCCAGTCGCTGCAAATTAATACAAATGAGTTCGATGCCTCCAAGGGTAGAACCAGCGGCGCAAATGTACAGCTATTCACAAATTCAGGGACAAACGACATCCACGGCACCGGCGACTACTTTTTTCTCAACCAAACGCTGACTGCAAGAACCGAATTTCAATCCACCGTCCCGGCATATACTCGCCAGGAAGGGGGCGCCACTCTGGGCGGTCCGATCATCAAGAACAAGCTTTTTGCGTTCGGAGCGATCGATGTCTTGCGCTCGAGCTCGGCGTTTGCGGAGGCGGCAACCGTTGAAACGCAGGATCTTGAAAATTATGTTCAGACCAATTTTCCGAACACGGTCGCTGCTCAACTCCTCAAGATTGCTCCTCCTCAATCATATGCAACGTCGGACATTCTGACGGTTGCCCAAGCGGAGGCGAAAAATCCAGGGTATTATCCTGCACCAAATATCCCCGCGAACCTGCCTGCGATCGGAAACATAAACGTCAGTTACACCATACCGCGGAACGCATATCAATGGAGCTTTCGTATTGACGACTACATCGGTGACAAAGATCGCATTTATGCGACGGCGTTACGTACCGTGGTCAACACGGATCAGCCAGGTGTGCGGCCAGCTTTAAACAGTGGATATCCCAATAATGCTACTTTTGTGAACATCGGTTGGACGCACACGTTCTCCTTGCATTTATTGAACGAGACCGGCGTCTCTTTCGTGCGTCCAAGCTCGAAGATTACTGCGCAGCCCGCACTGGGAACTGTCGGAATTCCTGGTGTATCGATTATCGGAGTCGCCGGCTTCTCGCCGGGGCTCGGCATTTGGGCGCAGAATACCATCGGATGGCGCGAGGTTCTGACTTCAACCGTCAAGTCTCATGAGCTTAAAATCGGCGCGTATGTCGAAGACATACGGGAGAATGACACAATCCCTTTCCGTCCGTCCTACAATTTCAACAATATCCTTGACTTCGTTCAAGACAAAGCTACTTCAGAATCAGGCGTCCCGATCAATCTGTCCAGTCTTCAGGGAGTCACTGCACTCGAAAATTACCGTCAACCTTATACGGGTATCTTTGTACAAGATAACTGGAAGGCACGATCGAATCTGACGATCAGCATAGGTCTCCGCTATGACTCGCAAGGGCACCTTGCTGAATTCATAAACCCCCCGTTGAGCTTATTCAATTTTGGATCCGGAAGCACCCTGAATCAACAGATCGCCAACGGGGTGGTGAGTCCTCCGCCACACAATTCGAACCAGGCAGTGGACCACAATGTTTGGGCCCTGAGTCCACGCGCAGGGTTCTCTTGGGACGTCTTCAGGACGGGACGGACTGCAATCCGTGGGGGCTTTGGCCTCTTCTCAGATAGAATGCCATATAGAAATTTTACTGGCTTGGTATCGTCGAATCTGCCCCTTAGTTACACCCCATCGCTAAGCGTGTATTCAGGAAACCCGACACCCGCGTTTAACGTATGTGTCTCCCAGGGATATAGCTTAAATTGTCCGCTGCTGATTCCCTCCAATATAAAGTTCGATTCACACGGGGGGATCGTCGGCCAGCGTGCAAACCTTGGCGGGTTCTCGCCCAACAGTAAAATGGGTCAGATTGAAAATTGGACCCTTAGTCTACAACAGCAGTTATCCGGTACTCTCGTCTTTGAGCTCAACTACTCCGGGTTAGCCTCGCATCATCTCCCGGTTACCACCGATATCAACCGCTTTAACGGCGATCTCATCGTCAATCATGGATCACTCACGCGATTAAATCAGAGCTTTGGCAGCATTAACTATCAAACGACCAACGGTAACTCGAGTGGTAATTATGCTTCCGCTATGGTGACGAAGCGGATGTCACATGGGCTAGCGCTGCGAGGCATCTATACCTGGGGCAAGGTTCTGGACGTATATAGCACAGCCGGCACTTTGCAAGGTGCTTGCGCCTGTGCCACGACTAATATCATCCAAGCTGATAATTTCGCAGCCCAGCGAGGGCGTGCAGACTTTGACGTGCGGCAACAATTCTCAGCAGATGGCGTATGGACATTACCCAGCCCGTGGTCAAGCGGCTGGAAGAAGGATGCGCTGGGGGGCTGGCGTTTAGGAGGCGTAACCATACTTTCGACAGGTCTTCCCTTTACGGTTTACACCACGGCGCACTATCCCACGGGCGATTTCAATGCAGATGGATTTGATTACGACGTTCCGAACACACCGGCATTCGGAAGGCATCTCGCCGGCCAATCGAGGCAAAGCTTTCTGCACGGCTTGTTCGCTGCATCGGCATTCCCAAATCCCCCGCTCGGCCAAGAAGGTGATTTGGGTAGAAATACCTATGACCAGCCTGGGTATGCAAATGTCAATCTTAATGCATCCAAACTTATCTACGCCCCATGGTTCCATCGCGAGAAGCTCAACATAGAGCTGCGCGGCGAAATGTATAACCTATTCAATCATCCCAATTTGATTAATGTGGATTCAGACCTGACTGACTCAGAGTTCGGCCGTGCAACGTCCACATTGCCGGCTCGTCAGATACAAGGTCACGTGCGCCTGCAATTCTAGCTCTTTGAGCTCGTGATGATGTGTAGCTATTCTTCGATGGAATGGCTATACATCAACAAATCACAGCATCGCGCGCTGCGACGGGCCACTGCTACTGCTTTTGCGCCGCTTGATCTTGCTCGATGAGTTTGTAGCGCGTGCGGCCGTCCTGTACACCAGCGGCATCGCGTTGCAAGGCCACCAGACGTTTTACCAGAGACTGGATCTCAGCTTTTTGTCCGCTGTTGCGCAAGGCCATAATAAGGTGGTAGAGCGCGCTTTGATCCGATGGATCAGTTTCAAGGGCGAGGCGGCACTGTTCGATAGCCAAGGTATTTTGACCGGATTTCAAGTACATACCTGCAAGAAGATCTCGTGCAGGTGCTGAATCCGGTTTCAATCGGACTGCTACTAACGCTGAATTCATCGCCTGGCGAAACGGCGCGCTCCCCGGCATGGCGCCCTGCTTAAGCAGTATCTTAGCAAGCACAAAGTGAAGGGATGCATCATTCGGATGATCTTTCAATTTGGCTTGTATTGCCGTTAAGGCTTGGTCCGCATGGCCATCCTGGATTTCTGTCAAAGCCAGAGCGTAGGAGCCGGTCGCTTGGGCGGGATTGAGCTGTTCGGCAGTTTCAAAGTCGCGTTCCGCTTTATCGTATTCTGCAAGTTGACCGTACAGGAGACCGCGCACGATATAGAGGCTGGCATCATTGGGTATGCGTTTAAGTCCCGCGTTGACCATATCGACTCCCACTTGGAAGGAGTCGTGACTGAGACACAGCCCGGCAAACCGGACGTAGAAGTCCCCGTTGTTCGGCTGGAGAACGATGGCTTGCCGGAGGAACGAGACAGCGTTTGGAGTGTCGCCTACCGCCTCGTAGGCTTGGGAGGCTAGACTTAGAGTCTCGGGATCAGGCGTTTGCGCCGATAGAAGCGGTTCCAGCGTGTGGATAGCATCTTCATTCTTGTTGGCCAGGGTTTGCATCAGTGCAAGGTCGTAACGGGGATAAGTCTTTTCAGGGAGCAATTGAACGAGACGCTCAAATACCGCAGCTCCTGCGAGATACTGCTTTTCGTGCATCAGGCAGTAACCATACCATTCCAATGATTCGGGATGAGATATAACTGACTTATCAACAAGCTGAAACTGGGAAATTGCCGCACTACAGTTCTCTTGCTTCGCTTGAGCGACTCCCAGCATTTCATGGGCAGTTTGGTCGCTTGGATTTACTTTTACGATCTTCTGCAAGACTGCAATTGCACGCTTGTCTCCGGCTTGATAGAGGAGCTGAGCTTCGCCTTGGAGCGCCGCCGGATAGCGGGGAGAGAGTGCGAGGGCTCTTTGGAACGCCGCCAACGCCGCGGGGGACTCACCTTGGAGTGATAGCGTAATTCCCTTCAATGTCCAAACGCGAAAATCCCCGGCATTTTCCTTGAGAGCGGCGTCTGCGAGCGACAACGCAGCCGGATAATTGTGATTGCGAATTGCGGATTCGATTGACACTACCGGATTTGGAGCAGCCCACCCCGCCGCGGGCAATAAGAGAAACACAATGAGCACGAAAATGGAGCTGTCGCGAAACATCATGAACTGTCCGGCGCATCCAATACGCAGCAGACCCTCCATTTTAACAAGAGCTGTATGACGACAGATGCGGTAAAGATCATCGAATGTCCACGCGATGCATGGCAAGGCCTGCCCAGGCAGATACCATCCGAAGTCAAGGCCGACTATCTTCGCGCGCTGGTAGGCGCCGGGTTCAAGCATATCGACGCTGTATCCTTCGTGTCTCCGGCAGCGGTCCCGCAAATGGCCGATGCGGAGCTGGTGCTCGAATTCCTCGATCCTCCCGACGATGTCGAGATCATTGGAATCGTAGTCAATGAGAGGGGAGCGGAGCGGGCCATCAGCACCGACGCCGTGCGCACCCTTGGCTTTCCTTATTCCCTATCACCCGAATTTCTTCAACGTAACCAGAGACAAAGCCCGGAAGAGGCTCTGGATGCCCTGGAGAAAGTGGGCGCGTTGGCTTATAAGGCGGGCTTGGATCTGGTAGCGTACATTTCGATGGCATTCGGCAATCCATATGGCGAGCCATGGAATGAGGAGGAAGCAATTGCTGCCTGCGATCTTTTGGCAGACCTCGGGCTGAAACAGATTTCTCTGGCGGATACTGTGGGGCTGGCCACGCCGGAACAGATCCTGCGTGTGGTAAAGACTGTACTTGAAGGGATTGAAGGCTCCGGGAACGGGGATATCGAGATTGGAGTGCACTTGCATGCGCGGCCGGGCGAGGAGGCGGCAAAGATCGCGGCCGCATATGAGGCCGGCTGCCGGCGTTTCGATATGGCCTGTGGGAGGGCTGGGCGGCTGCCCTTTTGCGCAGGATGGGCTGATCGGCAACCTAGCAACCGAAGCGGCAACAGACGAACTTAAGCGGCTGGGAGCCCAGTTGCCGCGATTGCGATCTCTCGATGGGTTGCTGACAATGAACCGTGCCGTCGCCGATAGGTTTGGGCCGGCCACACAGTAGAGCATTTTGACAGTTACTGTAATCTGGCCGGATTTGGCTACCTGCAGGCGTTCTTTGACGGATTGCCTGCGCCGAGTGAGTCTCTCCTTCAATGGTGAAAACGCTGTAAGTCCCTGAAGTTCGCAGGAAGGCCGAATGGCGAAAGCTTGGAGCACCGTGCGGGTGGAGGAGTCGGAAGGGATTCATACCATCACACTGAACCGGCCGGAACGCCGTAATGCTCTCAATCCTCAAATGGTGGGCGAGCTCTCGCAGGCATTGGATGCCGCCAAGCGCTGCGGGTGCGGGGCAGTGATTTTAACCGGCGGCGGAAGCGCCTTTTGCGCAGGCATGGATCTGCAGAGCCTGAGCTTATCCGCCGGGCAGAACCCGGAAGAACAGCGCGCCGATGTGGAGAGTTTTGTGGGGTTGATGCGCCGGATCTACGAGTTGACAAAGCCTACGATCGCGGCGGTCAACGGGGCCGCGCTCGCCGGCGGAGCCGGCCTTGCCATGCAATGCGATTTCACCCTCGCCGCAAAGGATGCGAAATTCGGTTACCCTGAGGTCAAGATTGGATTCATCCCAGCCGCGGTTGCGGTCTTTTTAATCCGCATGCTCGGCGAGAAGCGAGCGAGAACTTTGCTGCTTTCGGGGCGCTTCTTCTCGAGCGAAGAAGCCCTGACGCTAGGCTTGGTTGATGAGGTAGTGAGCTTGGGCGATCTAATGCCTCGATCGCGAGCGCTTGCAGCCTCTCTGATGGAAAACAGTCCTGAAGCGATGCGGGATATGAAAAAGCTCTTTTGCGAAATCTCCAAAGCCCAGTTGGATCAAGACCTCCGCCGCGCATTGCGATGGAGCGAGAAGGTTCGCAACAATCAGGACTTTCGCGAAGGCGTTGCGGCCTTCCTTGAGAAGCGCAGCCCGGCGTGGCGCTCACGCAGGTGAGCAATAAGTTACTAGAGCTTGGCGTTACTCGCGACCGACTCCGGGCCGGCACTGCCGTTAGGAAGGGCCGCCTTCTTATGAAGTTGATGGTGCAGACAGTAAAGCGCGAGTTCAAGGCGGTCGGAAACACCGAGTTTGTCGTAGACCTTGCGCAGGTAATTCTTGATCACCTGTTCCGTAGTGCCCAGCTGATAAGCGATCTCTTTGTTGCGCTTGCCCTGCGTAATGCAGGTGATGATCGCCAGTTCCTTCGGCGATAGCCGAGGCTGGCTGCGCGGGCTGGTAAGCGCGGTGGCCTGAGAACGATACGCCTCAATTACCCAATTGACGGATTGATTGTCGATCCAGGTCTCGCCGGCAGCGATCTTGCGGACGCATTTCACCAGCAGATCGGGAGATATGGAGCGGGGAATGATGCCACGAACTCCGCGGCGGTAAAGCTCGACGGTATTGGATTCATCTGTCTGCGCGGATTGGACGATGATCTTGAGTTGCGGCGCGCGCCGGACCAGTTCGGGTATGGCATCGGTGGTGCCGGAGATCAGGCTGCCCTCAAGCAGGACAATGTCTGTCGGGAAACGTTGAATGGCCCCGTGCAGTCCGGTCAGCGTGTCCACTTGGGCAATGACCCGAATGTCGTCTTCAAGGGCGAAGATTTTACGCATCCCCACGCGATAGATGGCTTGCGAATCTGCAAGAACGATTCGGATTGCTGCGCCATCCGCGCCTGGATCCGGAGCGTAGGCGTCATCTGTCGAAATATCGTCGAGAAAATCTGGCTTGGCGGCGACCATAGGCCCTAATGACCAAAATAATATCTGTCAATCACAGCAGCGGCTTGCCAGCCGTTTTGGGTTTGGGTGCAGCGTACCACGCGCCCGGTGCAATTGGCCACAACATCCGTCGGCATACCCATCGCCTCAGCAGGCATGGTAATGGTAAAGCTCACGGTGCTGCCCACCTGAAGAGGCCCGGCAACCTCAAAAAGAATGCCATTGGCCGAGATATTCACGGTCATGGCAGCCATCTCCCCTACTTCAGTCAAGACGGAGATGGGAATGCGCAGAGGAAACCGAACAGCAGCGCGAAGTTCTACCGATGCTTCCGCTGTAGCCGTAACCTCTGTATTCATCCTCAAATAATAACCAAAGTTTCGCAATAGCGAAATCACACAAAAGATATTATTGCGCGGGTAGGGTACTGAAGTTACATAACCAAGCCCCCGGAACCAGCACTAGCCCTGTATTTTCAGCGGCTTAAAGGGAAACAGCAGCGTGCTCCCGCCCGATTGACGGTACCGTTTGCACCCCGCCGGCAGCGCAGCAATCACCCGTGAAGACATGTCTCAGAAAGAACGGCGACGAGCAAGCGTCCGTTCCTTAACCTTCCGTTAAGAAAAGCTGCACTCGCGCATTGCGGGGGACGTAATATGCCACCCTTGCTCGCCACTCAGCAAGCTTCGCTTGCCGGGGACCCCGGCAAGCAGGTGGGATACCCGAGATCCTGATTGAAGTTTGATTACAAAATCACCGCATCACCGGATTGATACTTCAGCATTCGGCACGAAGGAACTTGCAGCAGAGATCGCGACCTCTATAGATCCCGTTTCCGGTTGAGATCCAAAACCAGAATAGCAAATATCCGTCTTACTTTCGCGTTTGCCACCGGACCATCCGCCCATATGTCTCCATAGCGCGGCAGCACGCGTAATTAGAACCTATAAGTCCGGCATGTAAGGGTGTAGCTTGCCGGGTTGATCCCGGTTGTAGTTCCCTTATTGCTAACGCCTATCTATATACTTCTTGATTAACTACCTGAAAGTTGTAGGAGCTAGTCACCCTGCGAAGGTAACCTTCGGGTCAGCGCACCTGCGCTCACAAGAGGCTTTCAATGAAAATGACGATCATTCGCACTCTCACTGTTGCCGGTCTTCTGGCGATGTCTTCCGCCGCACATGCCAGCCCGCTTCTGTATTGCTTTTCGTGGTTGTGGAATTTGTAATTTGCCTCGCCTTCGTTGCGGAGTTGAAGAGAATTCCGACGCAGCCGGCCGTCTTACCCTAACGCGTAAACGGGGTGTTTTTGCGCGTTGGGATCGAATAGCCGGCTGCGCCTGACTAATCCGTTCCAGATCCCCGAAGTGGATATAGGCAATCAAGCTGCTATGGTCTATGCTGCACCTAGCATGGTGTAGCGTGACTCTCGAGGCTTTTTGGGGCATCGTCTTTCTCCTGGGTGGCCTGGCGGAATTTCTCCTGCTGGGAACGCTATTGGTCCGCCGCCAGTACAAGACATTCCCGGTCTTCACCGCCTACATCGCCTTTAACATCCTTTCCGACCTTCTGATCCCTGCCATCGGCGTGGCATTCCCGGGAAAAATTGCTGCATGGGGAGCTCTGTTGATGCTGCCTCCGCAGTATCTGCTTGAACTGGCAGTTCTGTTCGAAATCGCGTGGCACGTTCTTCAGCCGGTGCGCTCTTCTCTGCCGCCTAAAGCCATCAAGGTTTTTACTTACGTGGTCATCATGGCGCTTGCGGGAGGGGTAGCATTAGCTTGGCACGCGAATCCGCATAGCGGCGATATCTATCAAAAGCTGAAGTTTCCCCTCGATTTGACCATTGGGCTGCTTCGGATGCTGCTCTTCGTCGCCATCGCCGGCTTCGCCCAGGTACTGGGAATCGGATGGAAAGATAGGGTGCTACAACTGGCAACCGGGCTTTCCTTTTATAG
The DNA here is from genome assembly GCA_963803615.1 of uncultured Acidobacteriaceae bacterium. Lineage (GTDB taxonomy): Bacteria > Acidobacteriota > Terriglobia > Terriglobales > Acidobacteriaceae > PALSA-350. The sequence goes on along the minus strand of CAWDNI010000059.1, from coordinate 27,092 downwards.
CGCAGTCGACCTTATAGCCAGCGTGATGCAGAGCCACGGCATCCAATCCATGACTGCGGACCGAATCAAGGTCGGCGCTTATCTTGTTGAACTCGGCTTCTTCATCTGGGCGTTTACAACTAAAGAGGCAGAGAGGCGAGAATTTAGTCCCCAAATGCAGCAATTTCTGGTAACAATAGCAGGACGAGCACGAAATACACGTGCCGCGACTGTACGGTCACAGGTGAAATAGACCATGATCTTTACATTTCTGCAGGTTCTCGGAATTGCTATGCTCATCACCTACACCGCGGCTTGGTGCAGGCAGCAAATGGAGCGGCGCAAAAGAAGCTGGAACCAAATCGTCGCCCGGCTTTATAACCACGATTGGGGAATCGAAGAGATCGCCGAAGGCTATTTATATAAAGGCGGGATTCGGGCGACCACAGAAGACATCTGGCCGCGGATCGCAGGATGCCGTGGATTATGGGCCATGTATAAGAATGCCCCGGTTCTGGTCGATCTGGCGGATTACGCCGCCAAGCACGGGGAAGGAATCGATAAGGCATTGCTGGACGGCTTGCGCAGCGATGCTTTCCACATCCGTCTCTTTGTCATCAGGGCGCTGGTGCAGCATGCGTTTTCGGCGTCGTCCGTCGGGGCTTCGGTAAATGCCCACCACGCCGCCACAGCCTATAGCACCATGCTGGCGCGATTGACCGGGTTCATGCAGGAACACTCAGCCAGGTTGTTTCCGGATTACCTCGACGCAGTAGCGTAGCTCTTTGCACCCCCTGAGAGCAGAATCTCTCCGGTTTGCCTTGCGATATTCTTCAATCCTGAAAGGCTCTTCTCCGCTCCCCAGGAAATGCGGATCCCCAGGAGATGCGGGAACCGCTGCTTGCAAACACCCCCGAATTCAGGAATACTACGATGAGGTTGGGGGCTGCGGGGATTTCTGAAACTTGCTCGCGCTCCTCTCTATTTGATCTCTCGCCGGAATGCCGCTGGAGAAATTAAACAGTCCGCGGCAAACATCGTGCCGGGCCGATGAGTCGGCCGGCCAGTCGAGCTTCGGGGCGGGAGCCTTAAGGAAAAGTCGGAAAGGACAAAAGAACAGTGTTAATGATCCGTCTGGCGCGCTTTGGCGCGCGGAAACAGCCGTACTATCGTGTTGTCGTGATTGAAAAGGACCGCGCCCGTAATGGCCGCTCGGTCGAGTTGGTGGGGACCTATAACCCGCGCACCAATCCTGCAACCATAAATCTGAAGCGCGATCGGATTGACTACTGGAGGAGCAAGGGAGCGCAACTATCCGACCGGGTAGAAAAGCTCCTCTCGGTTCCAACCCAGCCGGCGGCTGCGTGAACTATCCAGATTTCATCCCCAATAGTTGATAATTACTCCCGGGAAATTCCGGCGGTCTTGCAGGAATTGAGAGCGTTCCTTCCCGCGGAGCGTTTCTCAGGCCGTCCCGGCGCCGTGCTTGATTTCTCCACTGGACATAACAGCAGGAAAACGAGTTTAATCTGTTTTCACAAGGAGACCCGAGAAAACTTGGGCTCAACGTGGCGTTTTTTGAAGCTGTGAGCCGGCTGCCGGAAACAAATCCCGGCTTCGGCATTTTTCCGAGGACTTTAGCGATGACTGGGAAGCACGAAGACATGCAACTATTGGTGAGTGAAATCGCCAAAGCGCTGGTAGACGAACCCGCGGCAGTGGAAGTACAAGCCGTCGCACGAGAGGAAAACACTGTTTTGCGTTTGCGGGTTGCACCCTCCGATGTGGGGAAGGTGATTGGCAAGCAGGGGCGAACAGCGCGTTCTATGCGCACCATCTTGAGCGCGGTGAGCATGAAGTTGCACCATCGCTACACGCTGGACATCCTGGAAGAGGGCGCCGCCGGTGGGGCCGAGCAGTAAATCACCCGCGAGACCACGTGTCGTACGCCCTCGTGCCGCCCCGCAGGCCTCCAGTGACGCAGCTTGAGAGCAGTGGCAATGACCACCCTGAAACGAACGATGCGAGCTGGGTAGTTGTAGCCCGCACGGTACGGCCGCAGGGACGCCATGGCGAGTTGCTCGCCGAGATTCTTACCGATTTCCCGGAGAAGTTCGCCGATCGGAAGAGATTTTTTCTAAGATCCGGCGCCGCCGGCGATAGCGAGCCTCTGCGCGAGGTGAATCTCGAAACCCATTGGTTCCATAAAGATCGCGTGGTGCTCAAATTTTCAGGCGTTGACTCGATCGACGACGCTGAAAAGCTGCGCGACTGTGACGTAGTGATCCCCCTCAGCGAACGCATGCCGCTCGATGAGGACGCGGTTTACCTGAGCGACTTAATAGGAGTGAGCGTGGTGGATTTGAGCGGCGGCATTGCCCGGAATGCAGGCGAAATCATCGACGTGATCCCTGAAGGCGCTGGGCCGGCAATGCTCGTGTTGCGCACAACAAGCCCGGAGCCTGCGCTCATTCCTTTTGTTAAGGCATATCTGAAGAAGATCGATCTCAAAGGTAAACGTATCGAGATGGAACTGCCGGAGGGCCTGATCGCCATCCAAAACCCATTGACTGCCACGGAACAGATGCCAGAAAAGGCGCGGAAGACAAGTAGAAGGATCAAGCTCTGACAGATGCGCTTCGACATCATCACCATTTTTCCCGAATTCTTCGCCAGTACATTCGACTACGGAATAACCAGGCGCGCGATCGAGTGCGGGCGGATGGAGGTCGTGCGTCACAATCTGCGTGACTTCGCGCATGACCGCCACCGAACGGTCGATGACCGGCCTTTTGGCGGCGGGGAGGGCATGGTTCTGAAACCCGAGCCAATCGCAGAGGCCGTAGAGTCATTGGGTGTGGCGCCCAAGGCTGAACGGGTGGCAATCGGTATTCCGGAAGCTACTTTGAAGCGGCAAACCGTAATTCTCCTGTCCGCTCAAGGAAGGCGATTCACCCAGAGCATCGCGCGCGAGCTGGCGCAAATGCAGCAAGTCGTACTGTTGTGCGGACGCTACGAAGGAGTCGATGAACGGGTGAGCGATCTAATTGCCGACCGGGAGCTTTCGATTGGCGACTATATTTTGAGCGGTGGAGAGCTGGCCGCGGCGGTGGTGATTGACGCAGTAATGCGCCTCCTGCCGGGCGTGCTGGGCAATGAGGCGTCAAGCGAGTTTGAGAGCTTTGGCCTCTCTGACGAGCAAATGCAAAGGCGGGCTCAAGCGGCCGGCCAAACACCGCCCCGTTCTACCCATGGCGCGGGCGGACTGCTCGATTATCCTCACTATACGCGGCCTGCCGAGTTTCTCGGGGCCGGCGTTCCCGAGATCCTCAGCCGCGGCAATCACGAGCAAATCCGCAGATGGCGTCGGGAAAAAGCCCTTGAGAAAACATTGCGGAACCGGCCGGACCTGCTCCACGGAGCCGATCTGACCAGGGAAGATCAGGAGCTCCTGCGCAGGCTTGAAACAGGCCTCGGGCGCAGCGGAATTCGATGATTCCGTGTAAACTGAAGGTTCTGTCTTCTTACCGTAATAAGTTTGATTTAACGATCGGAAAGTGAAATTCATGTCTACTCATCCAGTAATGCAACGTCTCGCGGAAAAGCTCGCACGCACGGATCTTCCCGCGTTCGCGCCGGGCGATACTGTCCGCGTGCAGGTCAAAATAAAAGAAGGAGAAAAAGAACGCCTGCAGGCCTTTGAAGGCATCGTGATAGCCCTAAGACACGGGCCGCAGGGCTGCTTCACCGTCCGCAAGATGAGCTTTGGCCAAGGGGTAGAGCGGATCTTTCCCTTCAATTCCAAAGTGATCGACAAAGTCGAGAGAGTGCGGTCGGCGCGGGTGCGGCGGTCCAAGCTCTTCTACCTCCGCGGCTTGCGCGGCAAGGCGGCTCGCCTGAAGGAAGTCGAAAGAACATAAAAAAGCTGTTTACAGACAGGTGCAACCCGCGCCCCGGAGGCATCGCTTCCGGGGCGTTTCTATTTATCAGCGGACATACCACCACTCGGAATTGAAAATGCCGGGGATTCGCGATATCCCACTCTACGCACGGAAAAACGCCGTGCGTAGAATGGGCCACCCCGGATAACGCCGCGCGTAGAATGGACGCCCCGAGTTGAGGGTGATTTTAGAATCTGGATTCCGTCTGATTTCCACTCTGTAAACTTCAGGCTCACTTGATCTAAACTCAGCATTGGCCATGACTGAAGTCGCGAAGCAGCCGCTAGCAGAGGAAGACGGCCTCTCACCCGCAGCGCGGAAAATGCGTATGCTGAGAAGCCTGGTTTGCGGAAACCGGTACGAAAAAGCGGCTCGCAATGCCGGAGCTACGGTAATCGCCGGAGTGGATGAAGTGGGACGAGGCGCGCTCTTCGGCTGTGTAGTGGCCGCCGCTGTGATCTTGCCGGAAGCTTGTCGCATTCCGGGTCTGCGCGATTCCAAGCAGTTGATTGCGGAAGAACGTGAGCGGCTGGCGCGAATCGTCGAACGCAGAGCGCTCGCGATCGCGATCGAAGAGGTGGATGTGGAGACCATCGATCGCGTGAATATCTATCAAGCCTCTAAATTAGCAATGACAGCCGCGGTCATTCGCTTGGCCCCGGTACCGGATCATCTGCTGATCGATGCGATGAGGCTTGACCTGACCTGCGCCCAGACCAGCATTATCTATGGCGATTCCTTGAGCATTTCGATTGCCGCGGCTTCCGTGGTCGCCAAGGTCTATCGCGACCGGCGCATGTGTGAGCTGGATCGTGAATACCCTCAGTATGGACTTGCCTCTCACAAGGGATACAGTACCCCGCAGCACAAACGGGCACTGCTGAACCACGGCCCATCTCCCTTACATCGAAAGAGCTTCAGCCCGGTAGCGGAGACTTACGCGTTTTGGGACTGATGCAATACAGAACCTGAATACAGCGCAGGGAGGAAGTTTGGCAAAGCGGCTGATGTGTGTCACCGCTCACCCCGATGACGAGAGCGGAGCCTTTGGCGGAACGTTGATGCTGGCGCACGCGCGCGGCGTTGAAACCAGCGTGCTTTGCCTGACCGCGGGGACCGCCGGGTCGCACCGCGGAAGCGCCCGCACGGATGAGGAATTGGGGCAGATGCGGCGGCAGGAATTTGCCGACGCTCTTCGCGTCCTGCAAGTTGATCAGGGAGAAGTGCTGGATTATCCGGATGGCAAGCTGGCACAGCAGAATTTCGCGGAAGTCGTCGCCAAAGTGGTTGAGCGAATTCGCCGCTTCCGTCCCCACATAGTGCTCACCTTCGGAGGCGACGGGGGCGTCAACCGGCACCCGGACCATACTATGACATCGTGTTTTGCCACGGCGGCATTCCATTGGGCTGCCCGCAGCAATTTTGCGCCGGACCAGCTAGCTGCCGGCTTGCGCCCTCATGAACCTCAAAAGCTCTATTATGCGGCTACGCCTTTTCTGTTCAACGCGAACAAAGAGCAGACTGAAGAGATCGCGTTAGTGCCTGCTTCCCTCGTCCTCGATTTGCAGGCATTGAAAGAGAAGAAATTCCAGGCATTCTCCCAACACAAGACTCAGGCTGCCATTCTCTCCAGAGTGCGCGATGCTTTCGATCGGCACGCGGGAGTCGAGCGTTATCTCCTGGCAGCCACGCGTGGACTACGTCTCTCTCCGCTGGAAACTGACATGTTCGATGGAATCGGTGACTAAGATTTGTGATTCCACTCTAAGCACAGAACAGCGCCGTGCGTAGGATGGGGCGCGCATAATAAAGGGCGCCCAGTCGGGAGTAAGCTTTGGTTGCTTGGGAAAGAACCAGAAACCCACAGCGAAGGAGCACATCCCCCTTTATAGAACCATGGTTCTGGGGTCCTACTATCCGTCCTGGAATTTAGCCCCGGATATTAGACAATCATCTTCGCCGTGGTTGGCCGGCCGAGGAAGCCGAGGCTTAGAATCCTTTGGGCGACGCGGTCCGCCGCATGGCGGAGAACGTCGCCCTCAGCAGCGAAGTTTCCGGTCACGCAGCGCACTCCCAGTGCTTCAATGCGATCGACATCAGCCTCGATGGGCACGGCGCCCTCGCTGGCGTAACGGTCGAGCAAGCTCTGCGAGACAGGAGCGGTATTCACTAAGGCATAGTCGAAGATGGGCCAGCGCGTGTGCTCGTAAATACGCTCGATGTGCTGTGAGGCGGTCAAGTTAAGGCTCTCATTGGCCTGGGTCATCAGATTGCATACGAATACGCGCACCGCTCGTGAGCCGGCTAAGGCCTCGGGGATTCCTTTGACCAGAAGATTGGTAATCAGGCTGGTATAGAGCGAGCCAGGGCCGACGGTGATGAGGCCGGCGCGCTCGATGGCCTCCAGCGTCTCCGGCAGCGGCTCTGCCCCGGCCGGATCGAGCATGAGTTCAACGATCTGTTTGCGGCTGGCGGTGATGTTGGTCTCGCCTTCAACGATGGAACCGTCATCCATGCGGGCAGCGAGGGAGACGTTCGCATTGGTGACCGGATAGATGTGTCCCCGCGTCGCCAGAACTTGCGAGGAGAGTTTGATGGCTTGTGCGAAGTCTCCGGTTATCTCCGAGAGGGCGGCAACGAAGAGATTGCCGAAGCTGTGGCCTTCCAGACCCTCGCCGGCCGTGAAGCGATGGCGGAAAAGGCGGGAGATCAGATGCTCGTCTTCCGAGAGAGCTACCATGCAGTTGCGCAGATCGCCAGGCGGCAGCATGTTGAATCCCCGGCGCAGCCTGCCGCTCGAACCTCCGTCATCGGTAACCGTGACCACGGCCGCAAGATCGGAGATTAGACAGCTTGCCGCTTCGTGCTCCGCAGCGGATTGGCTGGGTGAGGCGGCGTAATGGCGCAGCCCGCGCAACAAAGTGGAAAGCCCGGTCCCGCCGCCAATCGCGGCAACGCGAATGCTCGACCGGATCTCGCTGGATTTTTCTGCGATGCTGGTTGCCTTAAACGGTGTGGACGATAAGGATCTCACCATCAGCTCACGGAATTTCCGGGTACAGCAATTCGGTAAACCGAGGATCGTCAGCCATGTCCTGGAAATCGGGATCGCTGCGCGCCTGGATGCGATTCCGCGAGTTGAGCTCAATCCCCTTAGCTAAGTGTTCCAAACAGGGCTCTGCCTTTCCGGTCATGCTTTCCAGTATCGCAAGCCCGTAATAGGCATAGTCCGCCTTGGGGTTCATCTCAAGAATATTCTCGAACTGATAGCGGGCCTCCTCGTAGAAGCCCGTATTCAGGAGCGAGATAGCGTAGTCGTACTGTTCCTCGGTGTTATCAAAGATAAGGCCTGCCTGTCTGGCATTCCGTTCACAGGCCGCCAAATACACACGAACGCGCTCCAGAACCTCGATTGGGCCGTCATGGCTGAGTTTTTCAAACGCGGCCCGGGCCTTCTCGAATTTTCCCTCCTGCATCCACTGCAGGGCAGTCTGGTATTCATGCAATGACTTCTGCTGGGAGGGATTGGACATCGGCCGCACTTTCCCTGCAATGGTGCGGGGGTTGTTGCGCCGGCCGCCTGAGTTCTGGCCTATGTTTTGCATATCCACTCTTCTTTCTCCTTCGGGGGCAGGAGCAGAAATCCTGGGTGCGGTCAAGCAACATATCTTACGGACAGCAGCCAAGGACTGCAACCGGGTGTCCGGCACTCCAATTCCGCGAAGTGCCGTCCTGGCGCTCGCCGGTTACGGATGCTACGCCGTTACGACAGGATACGTCAACGGACTTGCCTGTGACAGCCTCGCAGAGAATGTAGCACAGGCGGCCATCAGGAGGAGAAACTCGATCGCGAAGCATATACCGCCGGGTTGAGCGCGGGGTCATTGTACATCTTAAGTTGACGGTACAACTTGAACCTGCGTTGCCCGGCAAGAACCTGCTGCCAGAGCCGATCGAGCGCGCCGGCCAGATCGTCGCGCTGTTCGCGGAGAATGGCCAGGCGTTCCCGGTTGAATGCGGTATGTCCTGGCGGCGCGCCGGAACGTTCCATCTCCTGGCGAGTATGGAAAAGCTTGAGAGAAAGAATCGAGAGTCGATCGATCATCAAGCCTGGGCTCTCGGAATGCAGTTCGGCGTCGGGCGCGGGCAGACTTAATTCGATAAGCCCGGCGAGAAGGAGTCGTATCGCATTTCTCGGCAAAATCATTGCGGCGCTGATTGGTTTGATCGATGAAGCGCTTGATCCGAGCCAGCTCGCGGTCGGCCACCCCCGGCGTCCGGGCGGAGTCCTCGGCATGCCAAAGCTCGAAATTGGCCAGGTGCTGCTCCACTACTGCGCGATCCCAACCTGACAACGAGACCGGCGCACCTGCAATTTCACGGTGCCATGCCTCTGTGTGGTCATCTTGCAGGGCGACGAGTTCAGCCGCATTATCTCTGAAGGCTTTGGTGTACGAGGCGCTCAACATAGGCGTGGTGAGCTCGCTGGGAATCGAACCCAGGACCCACGCATTAAAAGTGCGTTGCTCTACCGACTGAGCTACGAGCTCGTTCCGTTATCATTCAAAAGTAACACAGCCCCTACCGGCAGTGACCATAGGATGCCGATACCTGTTGTAGAAGCAGGAGTTCGCGGTTAAGCTATCCCAAGCTAAGTCGTTGCTGGGTACTTCTTGAATACAAGAGCGCGTAGCTTTTCCTCTGCGAAAGCTGCGCGTGGAAGCGGTCTCCTGGGCAGGAGATCTTGTAAAGCCACTCCCCTTGCACAAAATTTGCCTTCCGGGCGAGGTCCGGATCCAGGTCAGCTTCCGGGGCCTGCGACGGGTATGTGTACGCGAAGCGAGCGCGCATGATGGGCTTAGGTTCTCCTGTGAAGGGAATGCGATGACGGACAGTGAACGCGGAGCCGGTCTCGACCAGACTCCCCAGGAAAGTGGGACAATTTATTCCTCGATCGGCATCCAGGGCGTAAAATATCGCGATTTTTCCGCTTCCCGCCGCGAAGTGCGGACGCAGTTTCGACAGTGGGCGGCCGGGGCAGAGCCGGAGCGGAAGATGCAGGAGCAGATTTCCGCGGCGACGGCATTCACCTTCGGAGCAGAGAAAAATCGGGCAAAACAGCACTCTGGTTCGCGTTGGTTTGCTCTGCGGGAGATCTTCGCAACGGCCGGTCAATCGGCTGGAAACCAGGGCGAGGCCATCAAGCCTGACCATCTGCCGCCGGCACTCATGGTCTTTTCAGTTGCCGGCGGGGTTGGCAAATCCAGCCTGGTGGCAACGCTCGGCCGGATCCTGGCTGCTCATGGCGAGCATGTTCTCCTGGTCGAGACCACACCTTTGGGGCTCATACCACTCTTTTTTGGCTCGCGCGAGTTCAGGCCTGGTTTCAAATCCGGGGTTGTAAGGAGCTTCTCACCCCCTCCCGGCAGTACCGATGCCCCGGTCCGGGCTGTGACACTGGATGCGGAACAGTATCTTCAGAGAGGCGACGGCCAGCTACTCCTGGAGGTGCTGATTCGCGAAGCGCGAGCTTCCAACCGCATCTTGATTGATGTTCAAACCGCATCTCGGTCCGTGGCGCAATTGCTTTCTCTCGCGGGTATGGTCCTGGCGCCACTCCTTCCGGACATGAACTCGGTGCTGAGCGTGGCCGCGGTAGAGGCCGTTTTTGCCGGCCGGGCAGATTCGGCTGGCAATGCGATCGAGCCCGTTTATCTCTTAAACCAGTTTGATGACTCGCTGCCTTTGCACCAGGACGTGCGCGCGATTCTGCAGCAGCAGCTTGGGCCCAGGCTGCTGCCCTTTGTGCTTCGCCACAGTCCCGAGGTGAATGAGGCGCTGGCCGAGGGCATGACCGTAATGGACTATGCGCCCAATTCCTCTGCAGTGGAAGATTATATCCAGTTAGCTAACTGGCTAGGCAGCGTATCTCCCGCTACAAGTACCGGCTTCAGGAGAGTCCGCTGGAGTGAACGTTGAGCGGAAAAGCGTGCCTGATTAGAACGGTTTCGCGTGCATGTCGGCGCTCCTCATGCGCAGAATCCCATATACGGCAACGACCAGCACGCAAGCCGCCGATAGCGCCCCCACGCCGAGGAGCATGTGCCGGAATAACCAGCCCGTCAGCATCGCGGAGCAAAAGTAGACGGCCAGAACACCAGCTTGCATCAGGAGCCGTTCCTCAAACTGGAGTTTCTGGCTCCGCGGCTGCCGCTGTTTCCGCGTCGAGAAACTCACCAGACCTCTCACCAGGTTGGTCCACGTCCCAGTTATGTAGGTAGTGACGATCCCTGGAACTTTTAACTGCAGCATGGCGCCGCTTTGCAGGCCGATGGCAAGCGCCACACAGCCCAATAGCAGGTTAAGATCGCGCGGCGCGATAGCATTCGAAAGGTTCATGCGGTGAATTGCAACCCAGCCGATCTCGGCGCCACTCATCAATAGCGCTTCCAGCATCAGAATCCGTGAAACGGCCTTCGACCAAACGGCTCCGGGATGATCATGCCGGGTGAAGAAAGAGGCGATTGCCACCCCGCCCGCATAGCATGATAAAGAGATAAAAGGATGAAGCAGATCGCCATGTTTTTGAGACACAGCCAAACCAAGCAAAACTGTGTTGCCGGTCATGTTTGCGACAAATGCGTGGCCGAGTCCGACGTAACTCCATCCGTCAGCGCATCCCGCGGTGACGGCAAGGATAAAGAGCAGCACATCACGTTCGGCTGAGCGCACAGGTTTACTCCACCTCGGCTAAGATGCACGTTCCGGAAACGAATCTTCTTTATGCCTGCCGATTCCGCTCAATCCCGGAAAGGGATGGCGGGTGCGCGAGCTTCCAGCATTCTTGCGCGATCTGCCAATCTTCCTGCGCGCGAATGACCAGAACGCGAATCCTGGAATCCGCTGCGGCTACGTCGCAGTCGGGAAGCGGGTGCTGGTTCTTCGCCTCATCCAATGCCAGGCCGGCATGGCGCAGGCCTTCACATGCCGCTGCGCGCACTTCGGGCGAGTTCTCTCCGACACCCGCCGTGAAGACGAGCGCATCGACCCCGTCCAGTACGGCAACCATCGCTCCAATTGCAGAACGCAAGCGGTGAACATAGATTTCGAGGGCCAGAATCGCGCGCTTGTTGCCGGCCTTTATAGCGGCGAGGATCTGGCGCATATCGTCGGAAACTCCTGAGATGCCGAGAAGGCCGGATTGCATGTTGAGGGTTTCGTCGAGCTGGTCCGCGGAGAGCTGGTTTTGCCGCATCAGGTAGATCAGGATCGCGGGATCTACCGAGCCGGAACGGGTGCCCATCATCAATCCTTCAAGGGGCGTAAAACCCATGGTGGTGTCCACGCTCTTGCCGTTGAGGATCGCTGCTAAAGAACAACCCCCGCCCAAATGGCAACTAACCAGCTTGAGAGAATCCGCACCTCGCCCCAGGAGCTGCACCGCTCGCCCCGAACAGTACTGATGGTTAATTCCATGAAAACCGTAGCGGCGAATACCTCTGGCATACCACTCGTATGGTCCCGCATAGGTTGCGGCGGAGCCGGGCATGGTTCGATGGAAGCCGGTGTCGAAGACAGCGCATTGCCGAACCGGGCCGAAGGCTTGCTCAGCGAGTTCCATGCCCCTGAGTTCGACCCGGTTCTGGAGAGGAGCGAATGGCGCCGCCGCGGCGATAGCCGATCGGATTTCCGGCGTGAGAATGACTGGCTCGCGATAATGCGGTCCGCCATGCACGACACGATGTCCCACCATGTCTATTTCGGATGGAGCGGCGATTACACTCATCTCGCCTTCCCAGAGAGTCCCCAGCAGGTCGAGGAGCCCCTGGTCGTGGGACGGCATTTTCTTCCGCTGCTTCAACGCGCCCCCGCGAGAGTTCCTGATCTCTACTTCGCCGCCGTCTTTATTCCATTCGATTTTTCCCTCCCATAAGCATGCAGGGGGATTCTCGGGGATAGAGCCGTCGATCTCGTAAAGGCAGCTCTTCTGGCTGCTGGAACCCGAATTGAGCACGAGAAATTTCATTTGCGGTAGTTGCCGCAGTGGCTATTTTAGAGGAAGTAACGAGCACAAGAATGGATCGGGCAATAATCGCACAGGCTATTTCGCGCATCCCAACATGATGAGCCGGGTATGCCGCGAGGCGCCCGATAGAGGGAGAATACGAATGGCTGAATCGAAAAAATGCGCTCACGCAGCTTGTAGCTGTGTCAGCACGGAAAAATACTGTAGCGAAAAATGCGCGGACTCCAAAAACATGTCAGAGTTGGCATGCCAATGCGATCACCCAGGCTGCCGGGGGCGGCAAATGAAGACATAACAGCCGGGCGCCGTTGGGAATGAGGACCTCGGAGATTTGCGGCATCCCATCCTACGCACGGAACAACGCCGTGGGTAGGATGGGGCAACCGGAATTTGCGGTGATTGGGGCGGGGGTAATTTTCTCGAATTCATATCCCAACCGGATCATCCGCGCTGGGGGAGTTAAGCCGCGCGGGTGGAAAGAAGCCTCGGCAGCCCACCCAGCCCAGAATGGATAGCCCGGCAGTTACTGTCGCTAACAATCCGGCAGCAGCCAGAGACCCGGTTATATGGACGATAAGATCGGCAGCAATCGGGCACAGGCCTCCAAAAAATACGGCGGCAATGTTAAAGCCAAGCGAAAAGCCGGTTCCTCGAACATCAGGCGGGAATTGCAGGGCGCAGGGCAGCGCCGCGACAGCCATGAAGGGGGCGTTGAGTACGGCAAAAATTGCTAAGACCACAAGGAGTTCGAAGATACTACTCCTGTCGACGAGAAATAACATCAGCGGCGTAAAGAGGCCCAGCGTTATCCCACTTACATAAAGCGTCGATTTTACGCCGACCCGGTCGGCAAGCCACCCGGCAGCCGGTGTTAGGAATGTGAGCAGTAGTAAAGATGCTGTCGTCAGCGCCAGTGAGGCTCGCATCGAGAGGAAGTCTCGACTTTCCAGATATGCTCCCAAATAGACAAATGGGAGATAGAAAGCGACCATATACAGGGACATCCCAGCTATAGTTCTCAGCACCGCTGAACGTTCCGAGGAGAGAACCCGGCGTATTAACTCCTGGGTTGGTCTCGGCCTCTCCTCCCCTTCACCTACTGTGAAGTGCTCAAGGTTACGACGCATCAACCATGCAAACACTCCGAGAGCCGATCCGAATAGGAATGGTATTCTCCACCCCCAGGCGTTGGTGGCGCTCTGGCCAATCAGAGCGGTCACCAAGTATCCGATCCCCGAACCGAGCACGAATCCAAGCGCGGCTGCGGCTCCGACGAGTCCACTGGCGAAGCCGACATTGGATCTTTGAACCCGCTCCGCTATGAGAGTTAGAGAAGTTGTAAACTCGCCGCCAACCGATAACCCTTGAGCTATACGAAGCATAGTCAGCAACAATGGCGCGGCCGCGCCGATCGTTCGATAAGCGGGCAGGAGTCCCATGAGCGTAGTAGCGCTAGCCATTAGTATGACTGATAGGCGGAGCGCGTAACTTCTTCCCCGGCGGTCGCTGATAATCCCGTAGAAGAGGCCGCCGCCTATCCGGCCTACGAAACCAATGGCAAAAACGCCAAATGCCGCAAGTAAGGCCGCCACTCTGTTACCGGAAGGAAAGAACTTCTCTGCAATCAGGCTCACGAAGTAGCCATAGACCGCGAAGTCATACCACTCGAGCACATTCCCGCTAACGATCAGGATTAAAGTCTTGATGCCGATGCGCTGATCTTGACCGGTCACATGCATAGCTATTAACTCTAAGGAATTTGCTTTAATAGGCGGAAATTCCCGTTAAGCTCTGTCCGATGATAAGCGTATGAATATCATGAGTGCCTTCATAGGTCTTCACTGATTCAAGGTTCATCATGTGCCGCATGATGGGATAGTCGTCCGTGATTCCATTCGCGCCGAGGATATCCCGCGCCAGCCGCGCGCACTCTAAGGCCATCCACACGTTATTTTGCTTGGCCATCGAAATATGCTCAAAGCGGAGATTTCCAGAATCCTTAAGACGCCCAACCTGCAACGCGAGGAGCTGCCCCTTGGTAATCTCCGAAATCATCCAGGCCAGCTTCTCCTGCACCAGTTGATGGCCGGCGATCGGTTCTTCACGAAACTGTTTACGCAGCAGCGAATACTGAAGCGCGGTATCGTAGCAAACCATGGCCGCTCCTAATGCGCCCCAAGCGATGCCATAGCGCGCCTGGTTGAGGCACATGAGAGGAGATTTGATTCCGTCCGTACCGGGCAGCAGATTGCTTACGGGAATGCGCACGTCCTCAAGAGAAAGCCCGGAGGTGACGGAAGCGCGCAAGGACCATTTGCCGTGCACATCGTAGGCAGAGAAGCCACGCCGGTTCGTCTCCACCAGGAAGCCCCGGATTCGATCTTCTTCCTCTTCGACCTTGGCCCAAATGACCGCAACGTCGGCAATCGACCCGGAGGTGATCCACATCTTTTCTCCGTTCAGTACGTATTCGCCGCCTTGTTTACGCGCCCGGGTGCGCATGCCTGCTGGATTGGAACCGAAGCCGGGCTCGGTAAGCCCAAAGCAGCCTAGTTTCTCTCCACTCGCCAACAGCGGAAGCCAAGCGCTTTTTTGCTCAGCGCTGCCAAACGCGTAAATGGGATACATGACCAGGGCGGATTGTACGCTGACGAAGCTGCGAATGCCGGAGTCGCCTGCTTCGAGCTCCTGCATCACTAATCCATACTCGACGTTCGACATCCCGGCGCAGCCATAGCCCTGCAGCTGGGCGCCGAAGAATCCAAGCTGTCCCATGATCTGGACGAGTTCGCGCGGGAAGCGGCTGTCACGATTGCATTGTTCGATGACCGGAGCCACATTGTCTTCTACGAAGCGGCGAGTGGTATCGCGCGCCAGGCGCTCCTCATCGGAAAGCAGCCTATCGAAATGGATGAAGTCAACTCCGTTGTACTTGAAGGCCATGCTGCAGGGTACCGCGATCAGGAAAGAAATTCCTTAAGAAAGGGATCGTCGGAGTGGACCAGATCATGCGTGGAGCCGTCGAAGACCAGGCGGCCTTCGTTGAGAACCAGGAAGCTTGTGTGCGGGTCCGTCCCGCCGCCGGGGATCGGAACCATCTCATTCTTTTCCCGGTCGAAGCGGTGGGTGGCCAGGGTGAATGCATCTTGAAGGCGATGGGTGACCACCAGAGAGGTGGTGCCATAGACGTCGCGCTGCTTCACAACCAGCGCAATGATCAGAGTCGAGGTGATTGGATCGAGGCCTCCCGTAGGAGAGTCATACAGGATCAGGTCGGGACGGCTCACGATGGCGCGGGCGATAGCGACCCGGCGCCGCATTCCGCCGGAAAGCTCGGCGGGGAACTGATCCAGAGTTTGCTCCAATTCAACGAAGCGCAGGGCTTCTTTCACGCGTTCGGTAACTTCCGCTTCGGGAACATGCTGCTCCATCAGCTGGTAAGCGACATTGTCGCGCACCGTTAGCGAATCAAAGAGGGCTCCCTCCTGGAAGACCATGCCGATGCGTCCGCGCAACTTAAAAATTTCATTTTCACGCATCTGATCGAGCTCTTGGCCGAAAACGGTGATTCGCCCGGAGTCGGGCTTAATCAAACCGTTCGTCAGCTTAAGCAGCACGCTTTTGCCTCCGCCCGCGGGACCGAGCAGAAGGCGGGTATCGCCCGGACAGAGAGTAAATGAGACTTTATCGAGAACCTGCTTGCCCTCGAAACCGATCGAGACATTCTCGAATACCACCACGGGCTCGCCAGGGTTTTGCTTGGCGCGCTCCGCTTCGGCTTGGGGTGTGGTCACCATTGCGAATTCAATGCCCTGTTCGGAGAATGCTCAACGGCCAAAAACACCGATCATGAACCGGCTGATGACAAAATCCACCGCGATGATAAGCACGGAAGAATAAACGACGGCCTGGGTAGTGGAGCGGCCGACACCTTGGGTTCCGCCGCGCGTTGTCATGCCGTAGTAGCAGCCGATGGTGGCGATGATGAAGCCGAAGAAGAGCGGCTTGACTAAACCCTGGAGTATATCGGGATACTGCAGCACCTGATATGCGCTGTGAAAATACTGCTGCCCGTTTTGACCGAGCATGTAGACGGAGACAAAGGCGCCTCCCAGCGTTCCTACCGCGTCGGAGATGATAGTGAGAAAGAAGAGCATGAAAATTGTGGCGAAGACACGCGGCGTGACTAGCTTCTTCATCGGATCGGTGCCCAGAGCGCGCATGGCATCGATCTGTTCGGTCACCATCATTGAGCCGAGTTCACTGGCCATCCCGGAGGCGTTGCGCCCCGAAACCATCAGGCTGGTGAGCACCGGACCCAATTCCTTTATCATCGACAGGCTTACCAATTGGCCGGTGAGGGTGGCCGCGCCGAACTGCGCCAGAGAGGATGCGGACTGCAGAGCGAGAACGCCGCCGGTAAAAAAACCTGTGAGGATGACGATCGGCAGGGAGCCTATGCCGATGGAGTCGGCCTGTGTGACCAGGTCGGCCAGATACAGCGGGCGTTGGACCAAATTCACCATAGCCCTGCCGGCAAGCAGGGCATAGTTCTGGACCGCGGCTACGCCTTTCTTGGCTATATTTTCAAATGATTCGATCGGCATTGCTCGGCCAGGAAATGGAGTCGAAATGGCTTTCTGCCCAGGAAGCTGACAGCGGGCTGTAAGCCGAGGTTACCATAGGACCCGCCGGGCGCTCGGAGCAGAAGTCCGTTGTCCGCTCCGCTATTCTTTGGTGCGCTTTTTTATTTCTATCGAAAGCCGCTTGATCTTCTGGTTGAGCGTGGAAAGCGGAATACGAAACTGCTCGGCGGCCTCAGTCTGATTCCAATTGCAGCGCTCGAGCTTGTCGATGATGATGCGCCGTTCGATATCTCCGATGATGTCGAAGAGGTCGGCGTCAGGGTTGTGCTCAAGCAAGCTGGAGGAATAGCTGCCGCCGGTAAGATGGCTGGGCAATAGCTCGATCCCGATGGCCTGCGTCGAGGATAAGACTACGCCGCGCTCGATGACATTCTCCAGTTCGCGAACATTGCCCGGCCATTCGTAATCGACCAACGCGCGCAGGGCCTCCGTGGAGAGCGTACGGAGAGGCAGCTCGTTCTCCTCGCTGAAGCGCTTGAGGAAGTGAGCGGCCAGAAGAGGGATATCCTCCCTCCGGCTGCGCAGCGGAGGCAGGTCAAGCATGATGACGTTCAGACGATAGTAGAGGTCTTCACGGAACCTGCCTTCACGAACGGCCTGCCGCAGATCGATGTTAGTAGCGGCCAGAATCCGGACATCGACTTGAATCTCCTGCACTCCGCCCAAGTGCATAAATCGGCGGTCTTGCAGAACACGCAGGATCTTCGCCTGGGTATCCATACCCATGGTCGCGATCTCGTCCAGAAATAGCGTGCCGGTATTGGCAATTTCAAAGAGGCCCTTTTTGGCGGCGATCGCCGAGGTGAACGCTCCTTTGACGTGGCCAAAGAGAGTGGATTCGAGCAGATCGGTGGGCATCGCGCCGGTATTGACGGGAACGAAGGGCTTGTCGCGCCGCGGCGAGTTGGCATGCAGGGCTTTGGCGATGAGTTCTTTGCCCGTGCCGCTTTCTCCCTGAATGAGCACTGTGGAGCGGCTGGGAGCAACTTGAGCCACCAAGTCGAAGATGCGCAGCATTGCTTCGCTCTTACCGACGATATTTTCGAAGTTGTAGCGCCGCTTGAGAGCGCGCTTGAGTTGAACGTTCTCTTCCTCGGCCCGGCGCCGTGCGATGGATGCGCGAATGTCCGCCAGCAGCTTCTCGTTGTTCCAAGGCTTCTGAACGAAGTTTTGCGCACCCGCGCGCATGGCATCGACCACATTGCCTACCGTGCCGTAGGCGGTGATCATGATGACCGGTAACTCGGGTTGGCGTTCCCTGATCTGGGCGAGAACCTCCAATCCGTTTTGTCCCGGCAGCGCCAGGTCCAGAAGGACCAGATCATAGGATTGCGTGTCCAGGCGGGCGAGGCCCTGCTTCCCATCGGCAGCCGATTCCACGGCGTAGCCTTCGAGTGAAAGAAGCGTGTCGAGCGATTCGCGAATCGCTGCCTCGTCGTCGATGATGAGGACGCGATGTTCCGTCCCGGTATCAGACAAATTAGATTTGCTCTGCAGCGGGATGGTGGCTGCTTCAGACATGGGCGGGCTTCCTTATCCTTGGAAATTCCAAGCGAAAGGTAGTCCCGCTGCCCACATGGCTCTCCACCTGGATTTTCCCGGAGTGCTCTTGAATGATGCCGTAGGTTACGGCTAAGCCAAGGCCGGTGCCGCGGCGCTGGCCATCGCGCACCGTTCCTTTGGTAGTGAAGAAGGGATCGTAAATGCGCCGCACGTGTTCCGATGCAATGCCCGACCCGGTATCGGTAACCTCCACTGTCACCTCTCCATTCACCAGAGTGGCGATACGGAGCGTGCCGCCGGCTTCCATCGCGTCCTTGGCGTTGAGGAAGAGATTCAAAAAGACCTGCTGCAGCTTGCCCGGATTCCCCAGGATGAGCGGGAGTTCTCCATCCAGAGAGGTTTCTAACCGGACTTGCGAAGTATGGAACTGGTGCTCGAGCAGCTTGAGCGTATCTGCGATGACCTCGTTCAAGCTCAGATCTCTGAATTCCGCGCCGCTGGTGCGGGAGAAATTGAGCAACCCGTTCACAATCTCCGAAGCGCGGAAGGTTTGCTGGGTGATCTTGTCCAATAGCGGGGCCACCCGCTGATCTCCCCGAACCTGCTTTGCCAGCATTTGAGCGTAGGACGAAATAACTGCCAGCGGAGTGTTGACCTCGTGGGCCACACCGGCGGCAAGCAGGCCGATCGAAGAAAGTTTATCGGCTTGGGCGAGCTGTGCTTCCAATTCCATCCTTTCGGTGATGTCATCCACCAGGACGATGCGGCCGACAACTTGGAAGTTGCGGGAAATCAGGGGAGCGATGGCCATGTTGGCGATGCGAGTCTCTCCGGTCCGCGTGTGCAAGCGGAATTTGTAAAGGTTGTGTACTCCCGGTTCATCCCTCAGCCGGGAGAATTCACTAAGAAATTCAGCAGGCAAAACCTTGCTTAATGACTGGCCAACCGCATCCTGGCGCGGCAGCGCATACATCACTTCCATCTGCGCATTCCAGCTTTCAATACGCTCTTCCAGGTCCACGGCAAATATGCCGACGTTGATCGATTCGACGATATTCTCGTTGAATTCCTTCAGGCGCTCATATTCAGAGATTTTCTGTTCCAGGCTGGCATAGAGCCGGGCATTCTGGATAGCGATGCCGATATAGCTGGCCAGCGATTCGAGCAGCTCCATATCTTCGCTGGAAAGGAAATTGTCGTCGGTGGTGCGGCCCAATCCTATGACAGCAATCGTTTTCTCCTGCAAGCGGCAGGGCAGGTAATAGTTCAGATCCAACTGGGCGGCCGCGCGCCGCTCTGCCTCGCTAAGATGAAGAGTCTGCTGAGGATTTTCAAGGAAGATATGGGACCCGGCGTCCGGCTGATCGAAACTCAGAAAGGGGAGATCGAGGTTGATCTCCGGCTTGCCCTGCGCAGGGGAAAGTTGCTGCGGCAGCCCATGCGCCGCCATCAATCTATAGCGGCCGGCGGACTCAGGGAAGAAGATGGCCACCCGGGCGACAAGCAGTGTTTTGGGCAGACGGTCGACGATCGAGTTCAGCAGCGCGCGCAGATCGGTTTGCGAGCTCAATCCGCGGCCAAAAGCAACCAGAGTCTGCCGGTAGTCATATCGTCTGCGGTCGAAGACACGGTCTACCCGATCCTGAATGGCGCGCTTGAGCGGCTCGAAGAGCTGGGAGGTAACGATGATCGCTGCAATCAGTCCCCACTCCCCGGCCCTGGGCAGGCGCGTATGAAATTGGTCGGCGGCGACAGCGACCGCGGCGAAGTAAAGTCCCACCAGCGCAGCCGTGGCAAGAGTATAGGTAACGCCGCGCTTGAAGATGAGATCTACGTCCATCAGGCGGTAACGCACAATCGCCCAACTGAACGTGAGAGGCAGGAATACCAGGAATACGGCTGTGATCTTGGTAAGAATCCCGGGAACGGAGAAGCCGGCCAGATAAGGAATGACGCTGAACAACGTCAGTGGAATGACGGTGAGCAGAGTTCCGCGGGTAAGCCACTTCAGTTGCTGGCGGCGCAGCGGATTGTCTTGATGGCGATAGTTGACAAAGAAGACCAGCGCCGCAAAGAGGTAGTAGGCCGCCAAGTAGCCCATGGCAAGCTGATCGAGGCGCGTCTTAAGGATTGCGGTCGCCGACCAGTGCAGAATCGCCACGATTTGCAGAGCGAGGACGGCAGCACCCGGAAAGTAAATCAGGGAATAGAGCCATTTGCGGCGGCGGGCCGGGCGGTCTTCCGGGAAGGCCAATGCAAAGTGAAGAAAAAGCGCGGGTTGCAGCGCCTGAGCGACGATTTTGCCCCAGTAGATCGTCCAGTCGAAGGTGTCCAGCCTGCCCGTCGAACTGAACGAATAGAGGACAAACGAGGTCAGGCAGAACACATAAAAATGCGTGGAGCGCCAAGCCGTCCATCGCCTGAAGAGTACGTAAAGCCCGATGGCAAGATACACCAGGCCGATGATGCGCGACCAATCGTAGAAGCTGCGATCGAAGGGCTCTAGAATGACGGATGCATCGATGCGTACGCCGGCGCGCACCAGGCTGTAGTCCACGCGCCTGTAAATGCCAATGGAAAACAGCTCGCGCATCAGGGACGCGATGCGGGGCGTGGGCGTGTCCCCTGCGGCGACCAGCAGGTCGCCAGCCTTGATGCCGGCCCGTTCGCCAGGGCCGTTGTGGAGCACGCGCTGGGCCGTCAGGCCGCCGGGAGATTCCACCCAAATGACGTTATCCGTCGGTTCCGCGTAAGAGCCTTCTTTGGCAAAATTCAGCGCCGCCAGGACCGCCGCGCTCACGGTCAGCAAGGCGAGAACCACCACGGCCATCCGAATCTGAAAAGGCTTCTGCATGGTCCGAAATTGGCGAAACGAGAATCCCCGCTGTCCAGCAAGCACGCTGCTTGCCAATCGCGTAAGGAGGCGGGTGCCGTTCGATTGCCAGCCTGAGTATATGCCTTATTCCACGGCGGATACAGTCCATTTAACCGGCCGGCCAATGTTCCCGCCGCAAAACTGAAAAGGCCATTACAAAAACTCCGGATCAAAGATATGGCCGAACATATTGGCGGATATTGTTTTCCATCAGGCAGAGAGAAAGAGAATACCCAGCCGCTGGAACATGGCCCATGAAAGCCTTGTTGATATGGTGATATTTTGCGCAGCACGGCGACCAAAACCGGGCATAGTATGTCTAAAGAGCCAAGGCGCGCATGCTATGAGAAGCATGCCCGGGCAGAGGTGGTCAGATGGAAAACTTGCTGCGCATCAAGTTAACACCTGCCGGAGCGATTATGGCGGGTTTTTTGGTGCTGGCGTCGGGTGTTACGCCGGCCGCGATGGGCCAGAATAGCCAGCCGGATGCGAACCCGTCTGCGAGTTCCACTCCAGCACCTACTTCAACCCCGCCCTCGAGCGCCGAGAGCAGTGCCGAAAACAATTCCCAAGCCAGTTCAAAAAAGAAATCCAAGAAGGACTCCAAGAACAACCCCCCTCCCGCAAATACCGCCAACAACGGTTCCAGCCCGTCCGGCTATAGTCCGGAACCAACAGTGCAGGGTGTCAAGCCGGGCAGTATCGATGACGTGAATGCCGTTGGGACACGCGATATCGGGGGCCGGGGCGTGGGCAACTGGTACTCGACCGAGAGCGAGATCAGGATGGGCAAGTCGTATGCGGCCCAGCTTGAAAAGAGTGTCAAGTTCGTCAATGATCCGGTAGTCGACGAGTATGTGAATCGAATCGGGCAAAACCTGGTGAAGAATTCCGACGCCAAGGTGCCATTCACCATCAAGGTCATTGACTCAGATGAAGTGAACGCGATGGCGTTGCCCGGCGGCTTCTTCTATGTGAACAGCGGACTGATTCTGGCGGCCGACACCGAAGCCGAAATGGCCGGTGTGATGGCGCATGAGATCGCACATGTTGCCGCCCATCATGCGGTGCGTGAACAAACGCGGATGAATTACGCCCAGTTTGGAACAATTCCGCTGATCTTTATCGGCGGCTGGACCGGGTACGGAATTTACGAGGCGGCGAACCTTGCGATCCCGGTTACTTTTCTGCAGTTTTCCCGCGATTTCGAGGGGCAGGCCGATTTCCTGGGTATCCAGTACATGTACCGCGCCGGCTACGACCCTGAGGCGCTGGTGAGCATGTTTGAAAAGCTCGGAAACCTGGAAAAGACCAAACCAAATGTTTTTGCGAAGGCGTTCTCGACCCACCCGCAGACGCCGAGCCGGATTGAGGCTACGCAGAAGGAGATTGCGACACTTCTGCCTCCGCGTCAGGAATATGTGGTTACCACTTCAGAGTTCGATGATGTGAAAGCGCGGTTGGCGCGGCTTGAGAACAAGCGCAAGCTGAAGAATGGCGAGAAGAATAATCAGCCTACACTGCGCCGGGCAAATACCACGAACAACGATCCGAACGACCAGAACTCCCAGCAGGGAAATGACCGGCCTACCTTGCAGCGCCGGGACGACAACTAAGCGCAGCTAAGAAGCGGTCAGCTAAGAAGCGGATAGCCAACAAGCGACACGCCTTAGGGCTTTGGCCTTTCGCTGACCGCTTTTTAGCTGACCGGCCTTCAGCTGACCGCTTTTTAGCTGACCGCTTCTTAGCTCCCTTAAGGACATCCCTTCTTACACTTTGCCATGATTGCCGCGTGAAGACGGCTCCGCAGTGCGGTGGGCAGCTCATAGAGCTCATGATTGCGGTAGATCTCGATGGTCTTTCGAGTTGTCGTCAAGGTGATTACGCAATGCTCGCAGCCTTGCAGGTGAGTTTCTAAATCCGCGCGCAGACCGGTGGGTACCTTGTTATCCAGAAAGTCGCTGAGCTCTGCCAGAAATTCTGAACAGGTCATTTTGCTCCATCCCCATTTTTCTTGCGGAAATAGCGGCTCAACCGCTCCCGCAACTGCAGCCGCGCGCGAAGCAGCCGCGACTTTACCGCCGGAACGCTCAACCCGAGGGCTTCGGCGGTTTCCTCGGTGGAAAGACCTTCAACGTCGCGCAACACGAAAACGATACGGAAACCCGGCGGCAGGCCCTGAATCGTCTTGCGCAGAATGCCTGCCAGCTCCGTCTGGCCATACATCATCTCCGGATCGGGCCTCCATTCGGCCAAGTCCCGAGGCATGGAGCCTTCTTCCGTCTCGATATCCTCGTCGATAGAAACCATACGCCCGGTGCGCCGTTTCCGGAGGCGCATCAACGACTCATTGACGGCGATGCGGACCAGCCAAGTGTAAAACTTGGAATTGCCCTGAAACTGGTCCAGCTTCTCGTATGCCTTCAAGAAGGCGTCCTGCACCACGTCCTCCGCATCCTCCCGGTTCTGGGTGATGTGCTGCGCAATGCGGAATACCTGGCGATCATACTGCTTCACCAGCTGCTCGAAGGCTTGAACATCGCCTTCCCGCGCCCGATTCACCAGCAGGATGTCAGGATGAACCTCTTCGGGCTGTGTTGTTTGGATGATGGACATGTCACGCCGCTTCAGAAATCAGGCCTCTCTCGGCCATTTTTCCCGCAGCAGAGCCCTTTATGGCTGGGCATGTGCGGCAAAGATGGACACCCGACAAAACAGCTATCGGCGAAGAGGGTGCATGGTAAAGATTATGAAGGCAAATTCGCCAGGTCCTCCCGGCGGCTTACCACGCGTGCTGCCAGGATGTGGTGACACACTCATACTAAATGGGCATGGCAGCCCAGAGCAAAGCCGGTAGTCTGCCCAATATGGACCAGCTGGGGGAGATAGGATGCTCCACAATGGCTCTCCCAAGCGTGATGCTCTGGATTCCTGCACGCTTTCGCATGCCATGGAAACCCACGCGCAACCAAGTTTTACGCTTAGAGTCTTATCTAACAGCAAAAGCAGTACGGCGGTTTTGATGGTGATTGCAAGAATCGGAAAGCTTCTGCCCTGGGGATCGTTATTGACGGCCATGCTTTGCTCGCTGGGGGCGCCCCAGTGCGGGAGAGCGCAAACAGCGCCGGCGGTTTCACCTGGCGCGTCTGCCGCCCCCCACAAGACGCCTGCGGCTTCGGATAGAAAACACGTGCCGGGGAAACATGTTCAGGCAGCGCGGACTGCTTCGGCGAAAAATACCTCCGGGCGGCTTAGCAGAACAGCTCATGGGCGCAGCCTTCACTCCCGCCGGGTGGCGCGCCATGTCCATAGCAAACGCAGACCGCGCTCGGCGAGGAGTATTGCCCGTAGCCGCCGTTTGCAACAGGCCTTCGTCGCATCCTCACAATTGAGGCCAATGGCCCAGGAGCTTGCGTCTACACGAGCTCCCGCGGCCTATGAAGGCGTAGCCGCCTATGCTCGCGCCCACAGCGGAGAAGCGGCTGCCGCGGCCTACCTTGCCCTCGGCCACGCTTATCTGATCGATCGCCGTTATCCGGAAGCGATCGTCAATCTCGAGAAGGCCAGAACGGAGGGCAAGGCGCTCGACGACTATGCCGATTTCCTTATCGCTCAGGCTCAGATTCAGTCCGGCAAGCTTGCCGCTGCGCAAACCGTGTTGGAAGGGTTTGCCGGGAAGTATCCGGAAAGCATTTTCGTCTCCGGGCTTCCGGTAACCATAGCGAATCTCTCGCTTGGTCAGGGTGATCCGCAGGAGGCGCTGCGCGTTTTGCGCGCTCACGCGGGAGACGCCGTCTCCGGTCATGCGGATTATCAATTCGCGCTAGCCAGGGCTGACCAGATGAGCGGAAATATAGAGGAAGCGTCCAGGCTGTATCGGCACATTTTTCTCACCTTCCCTCTGCGCAGCGAGGGCCAGCAGGCCAAAATGCAGCTAGCCCAGACCGGTGCGGCGGCGCCGCTGACGCTTGCGGAGAGAAGATCTCATGCCGATGCGCTGTATGCGGGCGGCAGGTATGGAGAAGCAGGCGACGAGTACCGCGCCTTGGCAGCCGAGTTCGCCGGCGCCGGCGTCCAGGAAAGGAATGCACTGCTCGTCGCGGCCGCGGCGTGCGATTGGAAGTTGAATCGGCTGACCAGGCAACAAGCGGAGGCCCTGCCCGACACCCAGGATGAGAACGGCGCCAGGCGTCTCTACCTGCTGATGGAACTGGCTCGCGATAGAAACGACGCCGATACCCAGCAGGCGATCGTAGCCCAGATGGAAGAACGGTTTCCGGCAAGCCCTTGGCTGGAAGACGCGCTCCACTCTTCCGGCAATATGTGCCTGTTGAGCAAGGATTATCCTCGCGCCATCGGGTACTACCAGGAATTGGCCAAGCGGTTTCCCCGGAGCAGGTATGGAGCAAGCAGTCAGTGGAAAGCGGCTTGGCTGAATTATCAACTGGGAAATTACTCTGACGCGGCCCGGCTGATCGACGCGCATATTGCGCTTTATCCCAACGGCAAGGAACTTTCAGCGGCGCTCTACTGGCGGGGACGCATCTACGAAGATCAGGAGCGTCGGCCGGAGATGGCTGCCGCCTATTACAAGGCAGTTTCGACAGCCTTTGAGCACTATTATTATGCGGAAATGGCGCGTGACCGGCTGGCGGCGCTGGGTAACGTGAAACCGGCGGATTCAGCCATGCTGGACAACATACAGCCCGAGCAGATACCCGCGCTCACCGACGATGTTCCCCAGGATGACGAGCATGTGATCAAGGCGCGTCTGCTGGCCAACGCGGGATTGAATGAGTACATCGCGCCGGAGATTCAGGCCGCCGATGGAAGCCGCGAGTGGGGAGCCTTTGCCGAAGCGGAGATCTATGCCTCCGACGGGGAGGCCTTTCGCGCGATGTCGGTCCTGAAACGCGCGCTTCCTTTCTATAGCTCGGCGCCGATCGACGCGCTTCCCATGGGATATTGGAAGATATTGTTTCCCCAGCCCTACTGGGGAACCATAGAGGAGGAGGCGAGGAAGAATAACCTGGATCCTTACATGGTGGCTGCTCTGATTCGCCAGGAAACGGAGTTCAATCCGCAAGCGATATCCAACAGGAATGCATACGGGCTGATGCAGTTATTGCCGTCGGTGGGAAGTTCGATGGCCAAGAAAGAAGGCATTCATCATTTCCGCACCGAAGAGTTGCTCGATCCGGCAACCAACATCCGCTTGGGCACGCTGTATCTCAAGGAGATGCTGGACAGGTTCGGCGGCAAGCCGGAGTACGCCTTCGCCGCCTACAATGCGGGCGACAACCGGGTGACCGACTGGCAGTCCATCAGAAAATTCAACGGCATGGATGAATTCGTGGAATCGATCCCGTTTACCGAGACGCGTGAATACGTTCAGGCGATCATGCGCAATGAGGCGATCTATCGCGAGTTGAACCATGCGGAATTAAGCCATGCCGCGGCCGGCCAACCGGCCGTAGCTGCTCGATCGTCGAATACTATCGCGCAGCAATGAAGATTGCATATTTTCCGAAGGGAGGGAGAGAAGTAAGTTCGCGAGCATTTCCCCATGACCAAACGCGGCAGAGCGGTGACATCAACTGTCGAATCGCTTTGACACCAGCAACAGGACGGCACAGGAGGAATGGAATGTTGACGGAGCTTGAATTGCTTAGCGAGTGGATTCCAGAGCAGATGGAACCCGGAACCTTGTTCGTGCTGGAAAACGCAGGGACAATGGGGGAGGCGGGCAATCCGTACGTCGCGGTTCTGGCCTGCCCCAATTGTGGAGCTTTGGGACTGATTACCAGAACGCAATTTGCCGGGCTGGAGTCGATGATCTGCGGGTCAGACAACTGCTCATCCGAATACTTCCTCCAGGAAGAAGGCATTGAGTACCGCAAGCCTCATTGAAAATTTGAGATCGGAGAAGGGGAGGCGGTTCGCCTGACTTCGAGCGAACCGTCCTCCCCTTTTGCTCTTTTCGGGACTGGTAGGATAAGCGAAGCGAATCCGTTCCGCGCCGCTCAAGCGACCTAGCCCGGATGGCGAAATCGGCAGACGCAGCGGACTTAAAATCCGCAGACCTTAAATGGTCGTGGGGGTTCAAGTCCCCCTCCGGGCAC
>CAWDNI010000058.1:0-46086 GCA_963803615.1 uncultured Acidobacteriaceae bacterium | reverse complement strand
GCGGCCTGCACCAGCCCAGAAACCATCGACCGGCAATTGCCGGATTGTCTTACGTCAACATAACTGTTGACATTACGGGTGTACAGGAGCGTACGATGCGCTTTGAGCTTTAATGGCTGGTTCGATTTTTTCAAAGCGCAAGTGAGGACTCCAAGGAAAGAAGATGATGAAAATGAGCATTCGGGGCCTGGCATATCTGGCCGTATGCGGAACGTTGCTTCCCATAACGCGCGTTTCATGGAGCCAGTCGGCAACAAGCCCAGTTGAGTATGCAGTCATTCGTTCCGGCGGCCCCGCTCCAGGTATGCGCCTGACCTCTGGACTCATGGTTTGCGACGAAGAACTCTATAATGGTCGATGGGTTAATCGGTATTGGACCTCGACCGGTCAGATCAAGCCTGATTTTCACCTTGAAGGTCAAAGTCAGGCTAGAGCCGGCCTCCCAGAAGACGCTTTCCAGCTAGGAATTGAAGGTCAAAATCTGGCGGGTAGTTGGAAGTGGATTCGTGCGGAACAAAAGCATCTGACCAACCCTGATGGGGAACTGGTAACAGTTGAATTACAAAGTGATGCTCGTCCCATTACGGTCAAACTGAATACCTTAATGCATGGCGAATCAATGATGGTTCGTTGGCTTGACATTACCAACACCGGGAAAAAACCTACCGCGATCACCTCCGTGGCGCCATGGTCCGGCATGCTCTGGGACACCGCGGGATACAAAGAGCGCGTTGGAAAGGAGGCTCCCTTCGAGGTTGCGACGACCAAATATGAAGAGTGGGGTCACGAGGGAGCCTGGGAATTTCATCCCATTGGAAGCGAAACCATCACCGTTTCCGGAACGCGCGGCAAATCCGGGTGGGGCCATCCCACCTTCTTTGCGCACAATCGCGCTACAGGTGAATGGTTCGTCGCATCTCTCGCATGGAGCGGCAATTGGACGATGCATGTTGCAGGAATGCAGGATGAGGTCAAAGATGACGCTCGTCTTTTTTTCAATCTTGGCCCCAGTGCGGCGGATCCAGCATTGCGCGTCCTCGAACCAGGCGAGACGGTCAGGAGTCCTGAAACCCACCTACTCCTGATGCGGGGAGGTCTCGACCAGGTAATCCAGACTCTCCATTACCATGTGCGGCATTACATTCTCCCCCCCATGCCGCCTGGCCGCCACTCCTTGGTGGAAGCAAACCACCGCGGCTATATCGTGGATCACGAGTCGGAGGAGGGCCTCAAAAGGGAGATTGACATCGCATCCTCGGTGGGAGCAGACACTTTTGTGGTTGATGCTGGATGGTACGGTCCCGAGCCCAATCGCTGGCAGCAAAACGCGGGGGATTGGTATGCAGGAGCCTGGCTGCCAAACGACCTAAACCCGGTACGCGAATACGCGAGAAAGAAAGGAATGCTTTTTGGACTTTGGGTTGAAATTGAGAGTGTTGGTTCCGCTGCCAAATTGCGCAAAGAGCATCCGGACTGGATCCTGACGAGGAATGGAGAACCGGTTGCGAATGGGAGGCAGTTAGATTTTGCCAATCCGGCGGTAGCCGCTTGGGCGGAGTCGGAAATCGCGCGAATCATCAGAAAATATGATCTTGACCTCTTCCGCATCGATTACAACAACAGTGTCGAAGAAGGAGGAAACCGCATGAAAGATGGCTTCCTCGAAAACACGCAATGGCGGCACGTTGAGGCGCTGTATGCCATCTTCGATCATTTGCGAAAGGAATTTCCGAATGTGATTTTTCAGAATTGTGCCGGGGGTGGCGGCCGCCTCGACTACGGCATCATGCAGCGCTTTCAGAACACGGAATTGTCCGATTGGCTGCGTGCGCCGAGGGGTCTTAAGATCCTAAACGGAATGACCTGGGTGTTGCCGCCGGAGATCTTGTTACGCACTTTCGGAACCGAGTCAAGCGGGCTAGAGGAGGATGGCAATTTGAACCTTCAACTCCAGACAGTCATGCTGTCGCGTCCCATCTTCCGCGGGATAAGTCCAACATTGCCCGAGTTGGATCCGCTGCTTGGGAAGAAGATCATCGAAGATGTCGCGTTATACAAGCGGACAGTATATCGAATCATGGCCAATAGCCTCGTTTATCACCATACCCCGGTATTGCCCATGATGGAGCCTTCTCCCTGGGTAGTGCTTGAGTATGCAACGCCAGACAAGACGAGAGAGGTTGCGGGATTGTTCCGCACCTCCCAATCTGGCGATCCGGTCTATCGATTTGAGCCGCGAGGAATCGATTTCTCCAAAAACTACAGTGTTCATTTCGAGGATTCCGGGGAAGTCGTCGAGATGTCTGGAACTCAATTGCTTCAGAATGGCGTTCCAGTGCGCCTTGATGACAATCTCACTTCAGAACTTCTCGTTATTGAACAGAAATAGGAGAAAAAAACTGGTATGTGGGTTCGCAGATTATGGCTCGTGAATGTGTCCGTGATTTTCTTCCTTCTTTGCACTGTATCGGGCCAGTCCCAGAGGCCTGCGCCGGAGCGATCGAGCCAGCTCATGGCGGCGCTTGAGAACGGCGTACCATTTTCATTCATCTATGACGGTAAGCCCTCAAAAGAGTTTCTCGCATCGTGGCAAAAGTCGGAAACGGTTCATCCACTCCCCGGGGGCCGCACTGTGCGGACGATTACCTACCGCGATCCCGCCACACATCTCGAAGTAAGCCGCGAGATCACCGTGTTCCCTGGGGGACATGCAATCGAGTGGGTGCTGAGGTTGCGCAACGGCGGACCCCACAACAGCCCGATGCTCGAAAACATCCTCCCATTGGATCTTTACCTCCCTATCCGGGCAAGCGGCGCCGTAATATTTCACCACGTCTATGGAAGCAGCAGCTCAGTGTCCCTGGATTACGCTCCGGTTGACAAGGAGCTTAGCCCAGGCACGAACGTTCAAATCGCGCATTACATCATCGAGAACGGCTTACACAAAGCCTCTTACATGCCGTTCTTTAATCTCCAATGGTCCGATGGCGGCCTGGTGGGCGCGATTGGTTGGACCGGGCAGTGGATGATGAGCGCAGGGCGCTCCGCCGGCGGCGCGACGCTGAAGAGTGGCCAACAACTCACGCATCTCAGGTTGCACGCTGGTGAGAGCATCCGCACTCCCCGAATTTTATTGATTCAGTGGAGCGGAACCGATCGCTTGATCGGCCAGAATGCACTACGTCATTTGCTGCTTTCCTATTACGCGGCGCGGGTTGACGGTAAGTTGGTTATGCCTCCCGTTTCACATACTGGGGCATATGCTTTGATCTTCGACGGTATCGCGAAGAAAACCGGTAGGAATCCGCTCGACATTCTGCCCACAGTTACGAGCCGGGATTTAGGTGGCCATGGTGGACGCGGATTCCCCGGCCCAGGCGATGCACTGAATTTTGTCACAGAAAAGAACCAGCTCGAGCTGATTCACAATATGCCCCCGATTGGGATCGAGGCCTATTGGCTGGACGCGGGTTGGATGGAAGGACTGTGGCCTGAGGGCCGAGGGAGTTGGGTGCCTAACAAAAATTTCCCTGATGGGCTGCGGCCGCTTGGCGAAGCCGCCCACCAGAAGGGTCTAAAGTTCCTGCTGTGGTTCGACCCGGAAGGGGTGAGCTCGGGAAGTGTGATCGCGAAGGAGCATCCGGAATGGGTTCTTCACCAGCCTCAGGAAGGTAAGTGGGGCGGTATTTTTCGATTTAGTGATCCCGCGGCGGAGAAATGGATGACCGATCTTCTGGCGAACCGGATTCAGGATTGGCAAGTGGACATATTTCGCATGGATCGCAACACGAACCCGCTCCCGTTTTGGCGGAAGGCAGACGCTCCAGACCGTCAGGGCATCACGGAGATACGCCAGATCGAGGGCCTATACGCTATGTGGGATGGATTGCTAAAGCGATTTCCCCACCTGGAGATCGATAACGCCAACTGGCGCGAAACGGGACCGGATATCGAGGCGATGCGGCGTACGCTCGGTTCACTGACCCGCAGCGAGGTTACGAATGGAGGGGTTCCCAACCCCGCGGTAGACCAAGCCCACACTGCTGAACTGAGCATGTGGGTTCCGTTCGATGCAAACATTCTGAATGGAGTGGACCCTTACAACTTCCGCAGCACCGCCACGACCGGCGTGGCGATCGGCCTCGACCTACAGTCGCCCTATGTACCGCTCGATCAGCTTCGCAAAGCAATCGCCGAACTGAAAATGCTTCGGCCTTACTGGCTGGGTGATTACTACCCGTTGACCCCGATCAATATCCAGCAGGACACGTGGTGCGGGTGGCAGTTCAACCGTCCCGATCTTAACGCCGGCTTCGCCATGTTCTTCCGTCGTCCAAAAAGCGCTCAAGCCAGTTATCAAGCCAAGTTGGCTGGCATCGACCTCAAGTCATCCTACGAAGTCAGTTTCGCGGAAACATATGACGTCCGTTCCAGGCGCGTAATGACAGGGAGTGAGTTGGCCCACCTGCGCGTCGATATCAACCATGCTCCCGGGAGCCTTCTCGTACGTTATCGAAAGGCTGGAGCCGGTCGTCCGAATTGATTGGCCCACACAAATTGGTCTATCGCGTTTTGGGGAATGTCATGATCCGGTTGAGAACATGGACCCAAATTGCCTGGCTAGCGTCGGCTGGACGACATCACCTATCGACTCCGTGTCTGGGGTGGGTCCGGCGCTGCCGGATCTATCCGCTATCTAAGATTGTGCTTGTATGTCTCTCACCGAAGTGATAGACCTTCTTCGCGCGTCTCTCTGCCCCTGGAACTGCTGGAACTGAACGAAGAGAGAGGATCGAACCAACTCATGCAGTCCACGTCGATGCTAATGCAAGTACTTGCTCTTGCTGCAGGCCTAGGGGTATTTACGTTTTCGGCAGCGGCAAAGGTCCTGCGCGTGTGTGCGGACCCCGACTACCTTCCGTATTCGAATCGCGCCGGGCAAGGATTCGAGAACAAGATCGCCGACACGGTATCTAAAGCCCTCGGCGAGACGGTGGAATATACCTGGGCGAGCTACCGGGGGGACGGAGGTTTCCCGCAATTTCTGGCATCCACCTTAGACACGCATAAGTGTGATGTGGTGATGGACATTCCGTACGGAAGCCGCGAAGAGCTGACTACGCGGCCCTACTATATCTCGTCCTATGTGTTTGTCTTCAAGAAAGCAAAGCACTACGACGTCAGAAGTATGGACTCGCCCGTTCTCCTCCAGGTCAAAGTGGGCTTTGAAAGAGATACTCCGGTCGAAAACGGCATTAAGATGCGGGGCATGATCCCACGAGCAGTCGCGTTCGAAGTAGGAGACCATGACGGAGAGTCACCCGAAACCATGCTGAAAGCAGTGGAGAGCGGGCAAGTGGACGTCATGATTACCTGGCAACCTGCGATTGGAGGCTTCTTGCGTGACTATCCCGATCTGGAAGTCGTGCCGGTTCCCAATGACCGGACGTTGGGTGCACCGGAGCAGTATTCCTTCCCCATGTCGATGGGGGTCCGGGAAGGCGATGAAGCGTTGAAAAAACAACTCGACGACGTGATTGCTCAACGTCAGTCAGACCTCGCGTCCATCTTGGATGAGTCCGGCGTGAAGTTATATACGGCTCCGTCGCCCAACTCGCCCTAGCAAGTAGAGGCCGCGAATTACCGGACGGAGGGGAAGGGGAAACATTGAGCCGGGGATACGGTACTCTTCAGGCGATTCGCATCCTGCTATTTGTGACACCCATGGCGGCAATCATTCAGGTTGTCTGTTGGGCTGGGAACGCGGCGCCCACAAATCAGGAGGGCTCGCCCGGAGCAGCGGGGGAGAATCTGGTAAAAGCGAACGACTGCTCCTCCTGCCATGCACTCGACCGGGTGGTGGTTGGACCATCCTATGGCGATATAGCCAACCGTTATCGGGGTCAAGCCGGTATGGTGGATAAATTGACCGCGAAGGTTAAGCAGGGAGGCTCCGGTAACTGGGGAGCCGTGCCAATGAGCCCTCATCCGGATTTGACCGACTTACAACTCAAGGAGATGGTGGAGTGGATCCTTTCGCTGAGTGGCAGGGCTATGGCTCAGGTGGCCCCAGGCAAACTGTATGCCTACACTCTTGCGGATGGCACAACCGCCAAATTGGATTTTCCGCTTTTTGTAGAGGGCCAACAAACCAAGGTTACAAAGGCTGTCTTCCATGGTTATGAGATCTTCAACTCGTATTGCTATCGCTGCCACGGTCAGGACGCGACGGGCAGCGAGATGGCGCCGGATCTGCGGAAGTCCCTCAAGATGGGTATGAACGAGCAGCAATTTATATCTGTGGCCATGGCAGGGAGAACGGAGAAGGGCATGCCCAGTTGGGCTGGCTTCCTCAGCGAGGACGATATCAAACACATCTATGAATACGTCAAGGGACGAAGTCTCGATCTGGTGCCTGTGGGCAGGCCCCCGTCGGAGATGGATTAGCGGGTGCCCCGAGTTCATGCCGCTTCGTGACCGTCGGACGAACTCGGTTTTTCGATCGCCGTCGCTTGGACGGTCTTAGTAGAAGGCATAAGGTTCGCAGTGCTTTACCTATACGGGAAAGAAATTCGCGTGAGGAGGATTTCAGATGAAAGGAATGAAAAAGCTTTTTTGCCTGGCGACTACACTCTGTGCGTTCGCTGCTATCCTTTCGGTTGCCGCGTTCGCTAGCGGACCAGTCGACACGATGTCCCAGGATGCCAACCAGTGGGTGATGCCGCTTGGGGATTACCACGGCATCCGCCACAGCAAGTTGAATCAGATCACTGCGGACAACGCGGCAAAATTGTCGGTCGCATGGACCATGTCCACCGGAACCCTGCGAGGCCAGGAGGGCCAGCCTCTGGTCATTTCCAACATGCTGTACTTCGAGAGTTCATACCCGAACTTCATTTATGCGGTCGATCTGAACAACGTTGGACGTATCGCTTGGAAGTTCGCTCCCGAGCAGGACAAGTTTGCACCGTCAGTTGCATGCTGCGATGTGGTTAACCGCGGCCTGGCCTACGCGGACGGAAAGATCCTTGCTACGACGCTAGATACGCATGTCTACGCCCTCGACGCCAAGACCGGCCAGGTGATCTGGAAGGCGCAGAACGGCGATCCCGAGCAAGGGCAAACTATGACCATGGCGCCGCTGGTGGTGCATGACAAGGTGATCGTCGGTATCTCGGGTGGAGAGTATGGTGTGCGCGGCGCCCTCACCGCCTACGATCTGGGCAGTGGCAAGATGGCCTGGCGGGCGTATAGCGTGGGGCCGGACGAGGACATCAAGTTCGATCCGGCGAAAACGATTGATGGTGCAACCCAGTCACCGGTGGGTAAAGACTCCAGTATCAAGACCTGGGAGGGGAATGAATGGACCTTGGGCGGAGGAACCACGTGGGGCTGGTACTCCTACGATCCCGATCTAAACTTGGTTTACTACGGAACCGGCAATCCCGGAACGTGGAATCCCAGTCAGCGTCCGGGAGATAACAAGTGGTCCACGACAATCATCGCCCGCAATCCTGACACTGGCGTGGCAACCTGGGCTTATCAGATGACTCCTCACGATGCGTGGGACTACGACGGCATCAATGAGAGCGTCCTCACAGAGACCACAGTGGATGGAAACACGGTCCCGATTCTTACCCATTTCGACCGCAACGGTTTTGCCTACGTGCTCGACCGGCGCAACGGAAAGCTGCTCCGGGCCAACAAATTCGATCCCTCCACCAACTGGGCCAAGGAAATTGACCTTAAGACGGGCCGACCCGTTCTTGAACCGTCCAAAATGACGCAGGCCGATGTCAATGTAAAGGACATCTGCCCAGCCTCCATGGGAGCCAAGAACCATCAACCCGTCTCCTACGATCCCAACACCAAACTGTTTTATGTGGCCAGCAACCACATCTGCATGGACTACCAGGCGTTCAGCGTGAAGTACAAGGGCGGCTTCCCATACGTCGGAGCCATTCTGAATATGTTTCCAGCAGAGCACGGCGATGTCCGCGGACGGCTGTTCGCCTTTGACCCAATCTCTGGCGACACCAAATGGACGATCAACGACATGTTCCAGGATTACAGCGGTCCGCTGACCACCGATGGCGGCGTGCTTTTTGCCGGCACTCTGGACGGCTGGTTCAGGGCGGTCGATGAGGCAACGGGCAAGGTGCTCTACAAATTCCACGCGCCGTCCGGCATCATCGGCAACCCCATTACCTACATGCACGATGGCAAACAGTATGTCGCTGTCCTGACGGGCGTAGGCGGTTGGGCGGCCATCGGGCTGGCGGAAGGGCTTAACAAGGGCTCTGAAGGATTGGGCGCGGTGGGCTTGACCCGCACTCTTTCCGACTACACCAACTTGGGAGGAACGTTGGTCGTCTTCTCATTGAACTAGCATGGCTGCTACAGCCCAGTAACATGAGAAATGCTCGAATTACCGGGTACGCGACAAGAAGGCGGCCAACATCGCCGCCTTCTTGTTTGAAGCAAAAGAAAAATCCATCACCAACCATGAAAACTAGAACGCGGCGGCCCCGGCTTCGGCGACCGCGTGATCCTGGTCGCCAGAGCCACCGCTTACGCCGATGGCTCCAACTACCTTGCCGCCGTGCTTCAGCGGGATACCGCCGGCGAAGATCATGATCTTGCCGTCGTTCGAGGCATGGATGCCGAAGAACTGCCCGCCCGACTGGGAATGGGTGGCGAGGTCTTTGGTGGCGATGTCGAAAGCCCGCGAAGTGTAGGCTTTTTTGATGGAGATGTCGATACTGCCCAGCCATGCGCCATCCATGCGCACGTGCGATACAAGGTTGCCGCCTTCGTCAGCCACCGCGATGTTCATCGGCTGACCGATTTCCTTGGATTTCTTTTCCGCTGCCGCGATGATGCGGCGTGCGTCTTCCAGAGTCATGATTGGGTCCTTTCGTCATCTAGTTAAATTTCTTGGCACTGCCCGCAGCACTCTTTACCTTACAACAACCAGCCGCGCGCACCGAAACCCGCAGGAAGCCGCCCTGCTTGCGGTTCCCGAGCGCTAATTTCGGGAAGTCAATGCTGTGAATCTCCACGACTCGGGGCCCATATAAGCTACTCCACGGTTGCTTGCCATACGTCCTAATCTCCTTGGGTTTCTTCGCCGCGTTTTACGGTTTGACGAGAGGTTGGCGCCCATCCGGCACGCGCTAATTGTTTCTGTGACGATCGTTCCTTGCGCGGCGCGGCTGTGAATATACGCGGACTGCGCATTATGTTCAAGCGATTCAGTTTAGAATTTGAGCTTGGGTGGCGCGCGAAAAAACACAAACCCCGGCAGCTCATGCCTAACGAGCCGCTTCGAGATAGACCAAATCGCTTGTATACTTTCTCGGCAAGTGGATCACCAAGCCGCGATTCATCAACTCTTGCCCAGAGTAATTCCCTTCCATGGTTGAATGGTCTTGGGTGCGCACGTTATAGCTTGCATTTGGCTCCAGCCCCTTGAGTGTGACGGTTTTTGTCAGGCTGTCGCTATCGGGACGAAAGATATACAACGTGCCGCGCTTGAGGCTTGGGCTCCAGTAGAACATGCCGTCCCAGTGATAGCCGTCCGGCCGGGGCAGAATGTGGTGTACCTCGCAATCCAGCAAGATAGGACGGATCCAGGATTTGTATATCTCCGTCGCTCTTTTTACCTTGGCACGCTGCTCCGGCGTCCATGACGCACTGTTGGTAGGGTCAATCTGCCACTGATTCATCATCGAAGACCGCCACAGATAGGGTTCCGGAGC
This sequence comes from uncultured Acidobacteriaceae bacterium, assembly GCA_963803615.1. Taxonomy (GTDB): domain Bacteria; phylum Acidobacteriota; class Terriglobia; order Terriglobales; family Acidobacteriaceae; genus PALSA-350. Next base: position 36,325 of record CAWDNI010000058.1, on the reverse strand, counting down.
GTCCGACACCTTGTTGTAATAATTCTCGTAGGTGTAGTCCATCAAAACGGCGGGCGGAAATGCGAAGGTCGAGTCATAGATCGCCTGACGGTTAGGCAAGGAGGATAGAGTATCGTTGATGGCGATCATATGGACTCGGCGGATGTCACCGAAATCCTTTATATGTCCCGATCCCGAGCAACCCTCAAGGATCAGATCCGGAAACTTTTGCATCAGGGCTTCCTGCACCGCATAGTAGCCAAGAGTGGACCAGTAGCTCACATCAACCCCATAGTGATGGCGATGATTGGTCTGCTGGCAGCTTGTAACGATGGGCGTGTAGTCGGTCTTAAAATAGTCCAGTTTGTAGTCCGAAACGGCGCGTTGTGTAATTGTCTCCGCCCAATCTCGAGCTGGATCGTATCCCAAATCGATCAGAGCGCTCCAATTGATATGCCCCTTGGGATCCAGTTTGGGCGGCTCGGCAAACCAATCGGGATGCTTCGTGATACTCGTTGCCCAGGGATCGTCAGCGTCGGAGCCTTGCGTATACGCCATCCAAAGCCCAAATTTCATGTCATGATGATGGACAAACTCCGCAATGGGTTGAGCGCCATGAGAAAAGCGTCTTGGGTCCCACCGCCAATCCCCGGATTGGGGGAACCACATAGCGTCCACTACAAACGTTTCGAAACCTAAATCCCGGGCAAGAGCAGCGCTGTGGATGACGCTTTTTTCATCCGCGTTTGCGCCTCCGGCATCGAGATAAAGGTTGTAGGCCAAAGTTGGATGTAGATATCCCTCGGGGAATTTTGGTACCAGCTTATCCAATACAAAACGGTGTAAGGTGTAGCTTCCATCGTCGATATCGCCCGTATAGCAGCCTACGAAGGCAGGGGGGACCAAGAATGTTTCGCCCCCCGCAACGTCTGTCTTGAATGCTGGAACATTCCCCACCTCAATCCCCAACTGGGCAGGTCCAGTAGGCGCGCCGTCAATAGGACCATGAAAATGAATTCGCCCGATACCAGAGAACTCCCATCCCACATAGAATCCTCGAGACGTGCCGACCTGCATCGCCAACCATGGCACCGGGCTGGCGCCATCCGTGGGATCACTGGTGAGAGTCAAATTCGAGTGCTTACCCACACTTTGGACCAGCGTACCGCCTTCCGTCGTGGCGTTACCTCCGCCGCGTTTGATCCACCACGCATCCATCGACTGATCCACGGGAATGGCAACGTGACTGAGGACCAAGCTGTCCTGGTGACCGATAGTAATTACCGCTCCGGAATTGTTCTTAATCGTCAGCCAATGTTCTACCGGTCCATGTCCCGGTCTGGCCCGCCAGATCGATTGCAGCTCAAGAGATGGAGTGGGCGTCGAGAACCGCAACACCAGTTCCCCACTCTTCGGGTCAAGTGCTCCCCCTTCGTACCGCCATTTCGTCGGCAGCTCAGTTCCCTGTTGTCTAACCGAGGACGGAAAATCCTCCCGTGCCGGCGCAAGCAGCCAGTTCGAATTGCCCTTGGTTGAACCAAGCTGACTCACAACCGGCAGCCCCTGTTGTATAGCCACTACCATCGCGGTGTCATCGGTGCTCAACCGCCAGGACATTGCATCCTCAGCACCCCAGGCAAGACTCTGGGCCCCAATCATGCACACCATCACAGTCAGCAGGTGTTTCATCAAGCAAAGTCTCCCCATGAACACGTAGTTCGGATACGCAGCCTTCGACCGCCAAGGTTAGCTGACCCTTTTTATCTTGTCAACACCGTTGTTGACAGTTGGTCCCGGGAGACAAGCATTCATTTGCGCGCGCTGTTGGAGGAGACCAGCTTGGTGCTGCCTTCAACCAACCTTAGCATCTGATTGGCGAGTATATCCGCGAATCGATCGATCTGATTGGAAGGCCAATGGACTTCGAGCTTATCGATACGAGTTGCCTTGCCCAACCCAAAATGGATCCGCAGGTCGTTTTGCGAGTAAAAGCTGCCACCACTGCGCACTTCATCGATCTGCTGGTGGTCGCCAGTCACGCAATGGACGCGCGCGCCGATGGCACTTCGGTTCGATTTACTTCCGACTAACTTGAGAGTTATCCAGTTATTGCCCGTTCGGGAGCTGCAATGAAGCAGTTGAGGGATCGCGTTAATCGGATTGACCAAGACATCGATGAGGCCGTCATTGTCAAAATCTCCAAACGCACAACCCCGGGCGCTCATCACGTTCGTTATTCCTGGGCCCGCGGCTGCGGAAACATCGCGAAATTTCCCATTGCCCAAATTCTCGTAGAGCACCTTGGGCTGCTTATAGTGTATCGGTCCATTCTTGCCATTGATTTCCGGGTAAACGTGCCCGTTCACGTACAAGAGGTCGAGCCAACCGTCGTTGTTAACGTCAAGGAACCCACCGCCCCAGCCGAGCAACCGGGAATAGGATACGAGCCCGGCCGCCTGCGTGTTGTCATGAAACAAGCGCTTGCCGTCGTTATGGTAAAGATTGGGAAGGTCGTCGGAAAAGTTCGTCTTAAAGATATCCAGAAGTCCGTCGCAATCATAGTCTCCTGCGGAAACACCCATACCCGACTGATATCGACCGTCACGGCTGGTGGCAACGCCGGCTTCCAACCCGCCTTCGGTGAAAGTGCCATCCCCGTTGTTCCAAAACAAATAACTCATCTCGCTGTCGTTGGCTACATAGATATCTGGCCAGCCATCGTTGTCGAAGTCCGCAACCAGGACGCCAAGCCCATAACTCGGCGGGGCTTTCCCGATGCCGCTCTTCTGAGTAACATCTGTGAAGGTCCCATCCCCATTGTTGTGATACAAGTGGTTGCGGGCGCGCGGCAGACCCTGGGGTCCACAATTTACCGCAAGCCCCTCGAACAGACATGCACCGGTTCCCGGCAACGGAGCAGTTTTCAGATCCAGCTCGATGTAGTTGCTGACAAAAAGATCCAGATGCCCATCCAGGTCATAATCCACAAACGCGCAGCCGGCGCCCCAATGCGTTTCTTTGGTCAGCAGCCCGCATTTCTCCGTAATATCCGTGAAGGTACCGTCACCGTTGTTGTGATAGAGAATATTCTGGCCCCAGTAAGTGACAAAGAGATCGTTATATCCGTCATTGTCGTAGTCTCCGACACAGACGCCTTGTCCCCAGCCGAAATGTGCAAGGCCAGCCTGCCGCGTGACGTCTGTAAAAGTACCGTCCCGGTTATTGTGCAGTAGACGGTTTGAGTGTTGTTGCGAAGCGGCTGAATCCAGCCTTGTTCCATTAACCAGAAAAATGTCGATCCAGCCGTCATTGTCATAATCGATGAAGGCCGCGCCGCAGCCAGTTGTCTCGAGAATATAGGTGTTGTGAGCCACGCCGCCGTACGTAGTTGGTTCGGTAAGTCCCGCCTTCGCGGAAACATCTTCAAAGTTGACAGGGAAATCGTCTTGTACTCTACTGCCTCGGGAGATTCGACTGGAGAGCGCAGCCATGCAGACATTCGACAAAGCCCTGCGCAGGAATTGGCGTCGTGTGGTGAGGCTCCTCACCGAACTCGACAACTCACAAAACCCTCTGTTCATCCTGAGCCCCTGGAATTGCGAGATGATTTATCGTTGATCCGCCCTAATCTTAGGTATCTCTTGTCCAGGATCGGATGAAGTTCATATTGAAGGTTATGGTTTATTGAGTACACTTAAGGGCCGGCCGCATCACATGAGCCGAGATCCCTGGCGGTTCGCAATTCGGCTTGGGCGCGTTCCGTTTGTCCAGCATGTAACAGAGCGTCGGCAAGTTGGCACCTGGCCTGAACCTCCGCGGGGCGGAGAGAGACGACCACCTGAAACTGACGGGCCGCATCGTTCCAGTTGCCTTGCTTTTCCAAAGCGACGCCATAATTGAAGTGAATCTGCGGGTTAGAGGGACTCGCCTGCACGGCTGCGGTGAAGGCGCGATTGGCCTCAGGCCAGTTCTGTTGAGCGCTTTGAGCTATTCCCATATAGCCATTCGCGTCGGAGAAACCCGGATCGGCTGCCAACGCAGCCTGTAGAGACGCTATCGCAGGCGCTATTTGCCCCTTCTTCAACAACTCGATGGCGCTATTCGTCTTTAAGATCGCTTCCGTCCGCACTTCGGCAGCCGCGGACGCCTCTCGCGATCGCCGAAACACCTCGGCAGCTTGCTGCTGATCGCCGGCTCTGCGCAAAGCGGCGCCCAGAGCATTCAATATTTCAGGCCTCTTGGGGTCAAGCCGGGCAGCTTCTTGGAGCACAGGAACTGCCTCGCTGGGGGAGTTCTCCGCGAGTAGAGTTCCGTACTGGAGCTGGAAATCCACCTCGTGGGGGCTCAGTTCAGCGGCACGCTTGTAGTGCGGTAGCGCACCGGCGCTGTCGCCCATTTGCGCCAAAATCTCTCCGTAATAAAACTGCGCTCGAGCAAGATCCGGCGCAAGCCGCACTGCGGTGGATACTTCTACCAGCGCTTCTTTTAGCCGATCCATGCGCTTCAGAGTGAAAGACAGATCGGCGTGCGCATCGGCGGAATCGGGTTTGTAGACCAGAGCTTTGCGGTAGTTTTCGACCGCCGCGGGAAGATCGCCTTTATCGCGCATCGCCTGCGCAAGATTTAGCAATCCCGGCACGAATTTTGGGTCTCTCGCTATTGCTTCCTGGAATTCGCCGATTGCCCCTGGAAGGTCGCCGGCTTGGTCGAGCACCACGCCTAGATCATTGTGCGCTTCCGAGGAGCCGGGCCGAAGAGCCACCACACGCCGAAACTCCGCCACGGCTCCTTGCGTGTCGCCGACTTGGGAATCGAGCATCGCGAGCTGGGTTCGCGCCGTGTACATATCCGGCCGAAGCCGGATCGCTCTTTCCAGGGCCTCCATGGCGCCATCGACGTCTCCTTGTGCGGCAAGCGCGTTGCCCAACTCGAACTGAGCCTCGGGAAAATCAGCCTTGAGAGCAACGGCAGCTCGTAACTCTTCAATGGCGGCCGGGTATTGCTCTTCGACTGAGAGCGCAGTGCCAAGGTTATAAAGCGCCTCGGGATAACGCGGATCAAGCGTTAAGGCCTTATGAAATTCCTGAATTGCCCGATTGAGGGAGCCATTTCTGGCGAGAGCAAATCCATAGTAATTGTGCGCCGGCGCTGAACCGGGCTTTAGCTCCACAGCGTGCCGAAGCGGTACAAGCGAGTGCTGAAAGTCGCCCTTCTGGAGGAGTGCAATCCCTTCAGCCAGAGGATCTGAAGGCTGCTCCGCAAAGGCGCAGCCCAACAGAATCACGGTCAGGATAGTACACTTCCACATCAAAACGTAAGTGTACCACCCAACTGCATTTGTCTCATGATGTCGGCGACGCCATTGATCACCCCCGCGGTCGATTGGTCGATATTTCCGTTCGGGTTTGAAAAATTAGCGCGATTGAATGCGTTATAGGCTTCCCATTGCAGCTGAAATCTTGTCCGTTCCGTGATCTTGAAGACTTTCTGCAGAGACAGATCGGCGCGGAACAAACCCGGGCCCCAAAGGCTATTTCGTCCCGCATTCCCCATTTGGTAAAGCCCGGGAATCGTGTAAGCACGGGGATTGAACCAACTGTTTATGCCTTTGTGGGCGACCGCATTCGGGTTACCGGTCAAGTTAGGCCGGAGTGTGCAGCAATTTGAATTGAGTGTGGCGGCATTTGCGACCGTGGGCGAGAACGGCAATCCCGATTCCAATGTCCATATTCCCGAAAACTGCCAACCGCCGGCAACTTCGTTCACAAGTCCACCCTTATTCAGAAATTCCTTTCCTTGGCCAACTGGTAGCTCCCAAACGTGGGAGGCCACAAACACCAGCTTTCGGTTGCTATCCTCAGGAGCCCTGTCGAGATAAGTCAAAAACTGATCCATAGCATTGTGCGACCCGAAGTCGTAGGAAGTGCTCCACGTAAAGGCAGTGGTAAATATCAGTCCATGGGAATAACGCTTCTGAGCCTGTAACTGGAAAGCATTGTAACCGATGTTACTCTGGTTGCCCTGGTTGTATGCATTGGTCGTAAATCCGTAGACATTGTAGGGCTGGCGCAGGTTGATGGGTCCTGGACCGGGAGGCGCAGCGTTCGCGTCATAGCGGTAAAATACGTGCCGGTTTGCCATACCCACGTACGAACCAGTGAGGCTTATGTCGTAGCCAAACTGGTGCTGTATGGAAGCATTCCACTGGTCGACGGAGTTGGTCGGGTTGTGTGCAAACACTCCAAAACCTGCTGAGTTCGGCGTAGGGTATTGACCAGGATTTCCTGCAGCCTGCAATATTTGAAAGCCGCTGACAAAGGTAGGAGGGCCGCCTGCCAAGGTGAGCGAGGGCTGATACAGGTCGGCGACCTGCGATATGTCCTGGCGGGTGGCATTAGGCCAGTCATTTGTGATGGCGCCAAAGTTAGCGCCGTCAAACCCGTTGGTGAATGAGCGGCCCCAGCCTGCGCGCACAACGGTGTTCTTGAACGCACTCCAGGCAAATCCAACGCGCGGACCGAAGTCGCCGTAATTCTGGTTCACATCCGCCGTTGAGCTCGAATTACCGAAGTTACTGATAATTGTATTGGTATTCGTGAAGTTGAAGTTGGCAATTCCGCCCGGCTGAGGGGACGTAGGGTAGCCTATATAGTCCCAACGCAAGCCCAGAGTCCAGGTTATTGTGGGCGTGGCATGCCAAGTGTCCTGAACGTAAAAAGCATTGTCGGTATTGTGAGCTTGCGGCACGCCGCGCGCATAGATCACGCGGCCAAAGTTGCTCACGTCCCCTAGTAGGAATGTAGCGGTCGACAGTCCGGAGTTCGAATTTCCCGCAATTCCCGTTATAGTCTGAGCGAAGCCATTGGCGGCGCAAACCCCAGTGTTGTCGCAGCCAAAATCTCCCTGCGATGAAGTATCACGTCGATCGCGCCACGCCAGCAGCAAGTCGTTGCCGAATTTGATGGTGTGGGGTCCGTGAGTCCAGGTTCCTATCTCAACGAAGTTGTATTTACCATAGTTATCCACCTGATGACTATGAGCTCCATTGCCAAAATTAAAAGCTCCTACGGGACCTCCAATCTGGAAGCCGGCGATCCCGCCGCAGGCGGAACAGGCGTTGTTGAGGTTTGGGATTCCAAAGTCCTGGGAGGTTGTTTTATTCGCATCCGGCGCGTTTTGCTGCCAGTTGTTGTATGTCCAGCCAAACCGGCCCTCAACGACGAAATTCGTGTTCAAGACGTGGGTCACGTTTGCTACGGCGCTGTTCTGATTGCCGACCTGCAGCGCGCTTTCTGGGTAGATCAGTTCTCCGAATGCCGGAACATTCGTGCTTTGATTTCCCTCTTGGCGCGTGTAGCGACCGAATATGCGCGTCGCGTTGCTGAGAACATAGTCGATACGGATTGTGCCGAGATCCTGATTGATGGGGCTGATCTGAGGAGCCGTGAAGTTATTGTTAGCGCCGGCGCCAGGAACGTTTGGCAACGGCAGGTTTGCCAACAGCGCCGCAGAGATGGGGCTGATTCGGTTGGTTGGAATCTTATTGTTCGGGAACTGCGTTCTCCCCACGCCCTGAGGGCCGCCGGTGGTGGGATCATAGATAGGGTCAGTCGCGGCAAGACTGCTGAAGTCGCCCGCGCGGAATGCGGCGATGGGTACGGTGGTTAAAATCCCCCCGCCTGAACGAAACCGGTATCCCTCGTAGTAACCGAAGGCGAATAGCTTGTCATGAATAATTGGTCCGCCTAGAGTACCGCCGAACTGGTTGTACACCAGATGTCCGGGACCATGGGGCTCGGTAAACGGATTGCGTGCGGAGAGGTAGTTCACCCGATTGAACTCATGCAGATTTCCATGGAGCTGGTTGGTTCCGGATTTGGTAGTAAAGATCTGTACCGCCCCCGCTGCCTGTCCCAGTTCGATATCGTAGTTGGACGTCACAAGTTGATATTCCTGAAGCTCATCAGTCGAAGGTACGATCGCGGGGCCACCCCCGACTCCCTCGGTATCGTCGACACCATCCAATAATTGCCGATTCAACTGCGCGCGGTTCCCATTCGACGTGAACCCGTAGTTGGCAGAGCCTTCCGCACTAGGCACCCCAGTGTTGTTGGGCGACATCAGTACTCCGGCTTGCACCGCCGCCAGCGCGGTCGGGTTTCGGCCCTCACTGGGTAAGTCCACGAGCTGTGTCGAGTTAATGGTGACACCCAACTCGACTTTATCGGTCTGGAGCTGGGGCGCCGCGCCCGTGACCATGACCTGCTGCTGGACGGTACCTACCTCTAGCTTGGAATCAAGGCGGACGATCGCTCCGATGTCGACCACGATGCCGGCTACGGGAGAGCTCTTTGAACCCCGGCGCCGAAATAACGACGGTGTAGGTGCCGGCGATCAGATTGGAAAGGTTGAAATATCCAGAACTATTGCTCTTAGTAGACAGCTGTACTCCGGTTGCGTTGTCGGTCGCCTGTATGTCGGCCCCGGCTACCGCCGCCCCTGAGGGATCGGTTACATTTCCAGTAATTGATCCGGAAACGAGTTGTCCTCGAAGCAACGGTGTCAACGTTACCATGAGTGCGACCATGCTGAGCAAAAGCAGAACCCGGTTCTTCATATAGAATCCTCCAAAATGGTTCCAAGCCCAGTCCGTCTGATCTACACCTCAAATTTGTGACAGAAGTTTCCGGCAGTCGGGACACTAATTCAACGGGAGGCCGGCTGTCAACACAAAAATGTCAACATTAATGCAAACATATAATTCTTAACCAAAAAGGCCCCCGTCCGCGAGAACTGTGAACCGCACTGTCTCTAACGATGGCGTTCCTTTGGGTGGACGCCAAGCAGGATTTTCGTTGACTGGTTCATCGATGTAGCCGTCCCGTCTGTCCGGCTTTCGACAAAACTTCCGTCCTCGAAGTCTAAGGGTAGCCAAAGCAAAACATGAGCCTTCTCCTGCAAGCTCATGCGGCAATCACGGTCCCAGGCCCACTATTTCAAGCCCATTAACGAATCATGGCTCACAATCCTGTGAGCGGGTCTCAGGCCCGGACTTTCTCCCCTGCACTCGTCTTGTCCTCCGAAGGCTCGACGAACTTTTGTGATGCGCTGCTGAGTTTCACTCCGGCACGCAGAACTGCGTCTTCGGCAACCTTGGGAAGCATTGTGTAGCCAGGATGATGGGAACTCTTATAGGGGGAATTGGAGGCTGCGTTGTAGCAGCAGATAAGCGCCCACCGCGGCTGCTCGCTGGCATTCATGGCGGATGCATGGAGGAGATTGGAGTGAAAGAAGAGCCCTGTACCAGGCTCCATTTCGCAATAAATATGTTCCAGACGTTCTCTGGCGGCATCAACGCGTTCAGGATCAGCGCCCGTCTGGCCTCCAAAACGACCGTGCTCAATCCTTCCCATTAGATGTGAGCCGCGAAGGACTTCGAGACAGCCATTTAGCCGCGTCGCGGGATCAACGGCGATCAGGCAGCTTGCCATGTCTGGAAAGAGGCATCCATTCTGATACCAATATCCGTAGTCTTGATGCCATTCCCACGCACCGCCGACGCGAGGTTCCTTAAGAATCATCTTGGAGTGATAGTGATACACCTCACCGCCGAGAAAGGCCTCCATTCGATCGACAATGCGCGGCAATCGGGCTATCAGGCCAAAGGTATCGTCGCCAGCATCGTTCCAACCGGAGAGGCGAATTCGGGCGCCACCGGTGTCTGCGAGCTCGAAGGCGCTCGCTAACATTTTGTCATCGGCGTGAGCAGCATCGACTAAAATTTGCACTTCCTCGGGAACAAGGAGATTCGGAACAAGGAGATAGCCGTCTTTCAAAAACTGCTCCGCTTCATGACGATACTTCTGAGACATGCTATTTCTCCTGGGGTGAGATCGATCAACTTAAACACTTCTTCTTCGAGGATCGCAAGACTTACAGTGCCCAAGAAGGCAGAATCATAGCTCTAATAATTTATCTCTGTCAACAACCCTAAGGCCTTACAGATCAGGCTCTCATCCGATACTTTCGCGGCAAGCAGAGTAGCCACTCAGTGGTTGCCGTAGGTTATGGCGAGCGTGGCCGATCCGAGCAGGAACAAGCCACCCCACAACGCAAACTTTGAATGCAGGCTGACACCCTTCCATTCACCGGCGATCCAGCCCGAAATATTTGCAGTGAGAATCATGGAAATCTGATAAATACTCCATCCAATCGAGGCCCCCAGCACTCCGAGTAGAGTGGTCGCTGTCCCATAGGCGGCAACCGAACCCATCCAGAGAACACCCATGATCGTTCCCGTTAAGATCTGAGGCCATACTGGAGCGAAGTTGCCCCAGCTCTTGTTGCGATACACCAGCCAGCCAGCATACACGAGGTTGGGGACCGCTCCTCCGGCAAGGGCGATTGGCCATACGGCGTACGGAGCATCGGGCCGCGTGGCGTGATGGCGAAGAGCCTCGAGTATAAAGATGTCCCCAAATGCGAGCGAATAATTGAGCATCGGCGCGAGCAATCCCGCTGCCGCAGCCATTAGAACGCCGCTCATGAAGGATCCCTTCCTCACAGTCGCCACGTTGCTCCTCTGCTCTCTCTCTCGCCGCCGGCCCGCCCAACTGCAGACGGTAACCCCGACGACCATTAGGAACACCCCCACCAAAAGAATTTCCCCACGAGCAGTTTTTAGGACCGCCGGATGTCTCGACAGGATCGGCACCAGAGTGCCCAAAGCAGCACCCAGTCCGATGGTCGTGGCAAAGGACAGCGCCATTCCTATCCGCAACACGGCGAGTCCAAAAAGGACCTGGGCTACTCCCCATCCAGCTCCGTATAAAAAGGGCATGGCGAAGTCGCCGATCCTGACGCTGCCATAGACTGCCAGCAGGTGTGGCACTCTTGTGAAGGCTAGAGTCCATGGGAGCAAAACTAGCGCCACGAGTGAGAAGACGATCCAGGCGTTCTCCCATCGCCATCTACGTAGGTACTCAAGCGGCACCATGCAATTTCCCGACAAGAAGCCGCCCACCAAAGCCAGCAGGACACCTACCGAAGTTCCCACACGCCTCCCTTTCTTTCGCAGTTCCGCAAAGTCTCAGAACTGCCGCTAAACCCACGGCCGGAACGATCTATCCAGTCGGGGTCATTGATATCCAAACGCGCGAAGTTGCTGATCGAAATCCGTTGGCAAAGGCGCCAGGGGTTGCTCAAGGTCTTTAGCCGCGTAGTTCAGAATGTTTCTGAGCAGCCGCTCGGCGGCGGGCACGATTCCCAGGTTCTCGCGAATGCGCAGGGTATTGACGATGAAACAGCCGGCGTGACTTTGGTAGATGGAGAGCATCAGGCCGGCTTCGGGCTCTTGAAACTGAGAGCGGTCGCCCCAGAAAACGACACTGGTTTGAACCACACCGCAGACCGATTCGCGGGGCGGCTCCGCTATGTCCAGCAGACGATCGGAAAGAAGGTCTCGATAGAAGGTGTAATCCATGATGCCCGCCGCAGGCAACCCGTCGAAGATCGGGTGAGGCTTCGCCCAGTGGTCCATACGAAAATACCAATTGCGCACGGTCGCAAGGGCAGGTCTCGAGGATGGGGTCAGCGGAGCCCATCGCAACGGCAAGCCGCCACCCCTGGGTGATGCCGGCTCAGCGCCGCCTGCCACCGGGTCGATCAGGATATCCGGATTCAGGAAAACGGCCGCCGAGCCGCGCGCCATGCGCTCCGCCAAATTCGTGAAGAACGTCAGCCGATCGCCAGAGAACGTGCCCGAAATCAGTATGATCTCCCGCTCCCGCTGCTCTTCCGCCAACGCGTTGTTGATTCTGATGCCTCGCGCGGCGCACCATGCGGCCAACTCGGGATCATGACCGTAAAGAACGACTTCGTGCCGTACCGGTGGCATTTCTGCTGCATCCCCCACATAAAATTCCACATCGCCACCGCCCGCCGCCGCTCCGTGCTCGAAGGTGGCCAGAAACCGGTACTTTCCGCTGGGACTGTCGATTTTTATATCTTCACTGAATACCTGGCGCACGAATGGGGGTTCCGGGTTGGTGTCCGCCGCTGGAATCTCAACCTGCACCGTCTTCTCAAACACTCGCGTTGCTTTGGGGCCGGTCACCTGGAAACGAACCGGATATTGGCCCGGTTTGAGTCTGTCAAGATTCAGCAAGGAAGCTTCGCAGCGCACTGATGTTCCACGATACAGGTTCACCGGGTTTACAAAGAGGCACCAGCGCACCGGGGACATGACGTCCGTGTATGTGTCGGCCATACCGGGCTTGAGTTCCCGGAAGTAATTAGTGATGCCGGCGCCGTGATACCAGGCATCCACAATCTGAGTGGAATTAAAGAACCCAACGATATCGGGGTTGGCCAGCCAAGCGTTGTAATCGTTCAGGACAAGACTTGCATGGGTCCGCTGGCTCTGGGCGAAGTAGTCTTCAGGCTGAGTCCAGCATTCATCCAAGCGGAAGCGTTGCCAATGACCCATAAACTCGTCGAGTTTTTGCCGGAAAAGGCCGGCTTCAGCGGAATTTTCCCGTCCCAATTGCTCGTAGTGCCGCATGTACCGTGGATAATCCTGGCCACCGCAGACACCGAATTCCGAGAGTAGGATTGGCGCACCGGTGCGCATGCTTCGCATTCCGTGAATGATCTCGGCGGTATGCGGGAAGCTCTGGTACGGGTGGATATCTGAAATGTGGGTTTCCCATTGCGACGAACCCGGGTTACTTAGATTGCCGAGTTTTTTTCGCAATGGGTCATCTACGTCGAATAACTTGAAAGTGGCTGCATTGGGCTTGGAGCCGGGCGAGAAGTACCCGTACCGCCATACGCCATTGGGATTGGTGTTAGTTGAGAATTCCGCTCCCATGTCGTGCTCGTCACCCGCGCTCGAGCGGATGTTGGCGGATAGCCGGCGCCAAGCGACGGCCGGATCGGCGGAAACTCCTCCGGGTCCCTGGGCGAAGTCCAGCGTGTCGCCTTTGGTCAATACGCGCTTCAGGGTGAAGGGAGCATTAGCTACACCCTTTTCATTGCCTTTGAGCGCTGCATCAAAGATCGACTTACCGTCGAGCAGCACTTGGAAGCCGGCGGCGGTTTCAGCCAGGGCCCTTCGCATGTAGATACTCAAAGCACCGCTGATAGTGTAGGCGCCGCTCTCGGGGCAGGTCCATCGGACAACGCTGTACTCGCCTTCCGGTCCGGGCTGCAGCAGCAAGCTGCCACCCAGGGTGGATTGCTTGACAACGCTCGCGCCATGGGGCGCACCGGGACCTGCCAGACGATCGAAGCCTCCACTATTCAGCAGCACCAAGCGGGTTTGGTCCAGGCTCCGCACCAGATCAAGCGACTGCGCCGCATGGCGCAGCAACTTATCGTCAGCGAAGTATTCGTTGAGCAGACACCACATGACGATGCTTGGATGATTCCGGTCACGGCGGATGACCTGGCGCACGCTCTCGTTCCAACGCTCCTCCATGAAGCGAGAGGGTTCAAGCTCCCGAGCCGCAAAATGTTCCTCGCACACGAGGAGACCCAACTCGTCCGTGACCTCCAGCATTCGCGCCGGAAGGGCGGGGCCACAGGTAATGCGCGCTATGTTGAGACCCAGCATCTTCATGTTGAGCATATCCCGGCGGAAAAGGTCGTCATCGTAAGGAACGCTCAGCATCACCGGATATTGCAAGATGGTATATAGAGCGCCGTGCAAATGGATGCGGTGGCCGTTGAACCGGAAATAGCCATCCTCGAAGCGGAGGTCCCGAAAGCCGCAGATTGTGGACGATTCGTCAGCGGAGAAATCGTGCGCATTCCGAATTCGTGCCGTCACCCGGTAGAGGTACGGGGAGTTGATCTCCCACAGGCGATGATCTGACACGTGCAGCACCTCTTCCACCTTGGTGGCGCCCGGATCCAACAGTTTTAATGTGTTGATGGCAGCCGCGGTTTCAATTCCGGCGGCCGGCGCAATGGTCAGGCGAATCTCCCCATCGACTGGTTTCGCTCCCGCGTTATGCAGATCCACCACCACGTGCACGTCGCCGGTTTTCCAGTCCGGCACAACCTGCAGCTCGGCCACGCGAACAACTGGTGCGATCAGCAATTCCACTGAGTCGATGATCCCGCCGGTGTTGTAGGCGTTATCCTCCGGCTTGGGGTAATCGCGCCGGCCTTCCGCAACTTCTTCCAACCGGATTTCGTCGATCAGTCCATGAGTGGGGTTCAGCACGCGCACGGCGAGGATATTTGCCGCTCCCGGTTTTATGACCGTGGTAGCCTCCAACAAGAACGGCTCCTGCGCACCTTCGTGGCCACCCAACTTCACACCGTTCAACCATACCTCCGCCAGATAATCGACTGCGTGAAAGCGCAGCCAATAGCGTCCGTCAGCATGCGGATTTGCGGGGGCGCTGAACTCATGCCAATACCAGGCAACTCCATGATATTCAGGGAAGCCGCTTTGAATCACCCCAGGAACCGTCGCCGGCAACGCATCTCTCAGCGGCGCCTCGTACCATTTCGCTTTACGGCCCGTATTGCCCGGATCGATTCCCAGGCGCCAATTGGTTCCATCCAGGCGCAGAACCTGCGTTAGAATTTCGGCGCTCGCTTGTCCTTGGCCGTCTCCGGAATCGGAGGCGGTCTGCGACTGCTTCGAAACGGCAAAACCCACCGCGCCGAAGGTCGCCGTGTGGAGGAACGCTCTTCTGGATTCATCGATTCCAGACATTTAAGTGACTCTCAAGAAAATTGCCCGCAAGAACGACTAATCTTCCTCTTCCCCTCGACTATGTGTCAACATCACTGTTGACAGTTTTGGGAAAGCCGGGATGCCCGGTAATTCTTGCAGGAAGTATGGCGTTAGACAGGCCCGGTTGGACAGACGAGAAAAGCAAAGGCGGAGAAGAACGGCAGAAGCAGATTCCCTTCGAGCATGACAGAAAGAAAGACAAAGATGCGGAAATTAAAGAACCAAGGCTACGGAAGTATATCGCTAAGTAAAGTCAACAGCAGGCGATCAGCAAAGTGGCTTGTCGTTGCGATGCTCGGTTTCTTCGCGCACCACACGAACGCGGCGCAACCAGCCAATCGATGGCTAGAAGAACATCTGCTCAATTCCAAATCGCAATTGCCGTTCTCGTTCTTCTACGCAAGACAATCATCCGAAGCGCTGTTGAAAGTTTGGCCGGAGAAGACGGCCATCCGGCAGCTCGACCGCGGGCGCACCGAGCATACACTCGTTTGGACCGATCCGAAAACAGGTCTTCAGGTCCGTCTAACAGCCATAGATTACTCCGGTTCCCCAGTGGTTGAGTGGACGGAGTATTTCAGAAACGGCGGCAAGGTCGATACACCCATCCTCGAGGATGTTCAACCGCTTGATATTTCAATTCCAGTCACGGGAAACGGCATTCCCGTCGTCCTCTATTCCAAGGGATGCGGTGGCATGGACACCTATGCATTGCAGAAGCATCCACTGAATCAACTCGACACGCTTCACCTCTCGAATGAAGGCGGCGGCAAGACAATTGCGACGATACCCTTTTTTGACATTCAGATGGGCGGGGGCGGTCTGATCGGCGCCGTCGGATGGCCGGGCCAGTGGGTCATTTCGATGTCCCGTCCGACGGAGAAGGCGATTGTGGTCAGAGCCGGCATGGAGAAGACGCATCTCTCGCTGCATCCCGGTGAGGAAATTCGAACTCCGCAAATCCTCCTGTTTCCATGGAAAGGAGACGATATCGATGCCCACAATGTTTTGCGGCGGCATATCCTCCAATACCACACGCCGCAATACAACGGGAAGCCAGTTGTCCTTCCCGTCTCTTTCGGCGGATGGGGCGGGATGAAGACCACGACAAGCCTGCACCTTCTCGATCAGATCACAAAGGAAAACATCGGGTTTGAGAATTTCTGGCTGGATGCCGGATGGTATGGCGTGGATCGCCCGGTGGAAGAATTCCAGGTATTCGGAAGGGAGGACTGGTTTCTGTACGCGGGAGACTGGAGGGTCAATAGAGTTCCCCATCCGAATGGCTTAAGGCCGATCAGCGATGCGGTGCACGCGAAGGGCATGAAGTTCCTGCTGTGGTTCGAACCGGAGCGTGCGGTCGTGGGAACACCGCTCACGATCAAGCATCCCGAGTGGTTTATCGGAGAAGAAGAAACCAATTTTGCAGGGAATGATGCCAGGCCCTTGGTTAAGTTTCGCCTCTTTAATTTTGGCAATCCGGTGGCCAGACAATTCATGATCGACTCGATGTCAGACTTTATTACTAAGGAAGGCATTGATATCTTTCGCCAGGATTGCAACTTCGCTCTGGCTCCTTTTTGGTCGCAGGCGGATGCAGTCGATCGTCAAGGAATTACGCAGATTCGCTATGTGGAGGGTTTGCTGGAGTTTTGGGACGAGTTACGCAGACGGCATCCGCAATTGATCCTGGATATCGTTCAGCGAGGCGACCTGGAGTCGATTTCCCGCGGGGTAGACCTGACTCGGGCAGACTACCCGGTCTCGCCGGATGCGGATCCGATCGGAAACCAGCTTAGCACGCAAGGCCTCTCCTACTGGCGGCCGCACTACGGAACCACGCTCCAGATGCGGCCACACGATAACTATCGTTTCCGTAGCGGATTCGCTCCTGGGTTGTCATTCGCACTTTTCAATGCGGCCGGCACAAAAGACCAAGTAGGCAGTTTTATACCAGCCGATTTCCCTTTTGACTGGCTCCGGACCCAGGTGGAAGAGCTCAAACGAATACGGCCATACTACTATGGCGACTACTATCCTTTACTGCCATGCAGTTCGAATACCGATTGCACTGCGGGAGAAAGCAACGAGCGCAGCGCCGCATTCGAATGGGCCGCGTGGCAGTTCAATCGTCCTGAACGAGGGGATGGGATGGTCCAAGCCTTCCGCCGCGAAAAAAGCGATGATCTGACCAAGGATCTACGCTTGCGGGGGCTGGATGCAGGGGCGAACTACGAGGTCACGGATCTCGATAAAGGAGCGGCGAATACCATCTCCGGCACAGACTTAATGCAGAAGGGTCTCCATGTAGAAGTTCCGGAGGAGCCCGGAGCGGCGATCATCATCTACAAGAGGGTTCGCTAGTCTCCGAAGAATATACCGGAAATGACGGTGGCGCCGGGTTTCCAATAATGATCATAGAAAAACTTGGTCAGCCTGAATTGAACATGGCCGTCCATCTCGTAACGGAAATACTTTCCGTTCGGAAAATCATTTAAGATTTTCGAATCAAGCACGTCCGTCGAGTTGGCGTCAATTACATCCACCGCCATCTGTAGGTTCTGTCTCTGAAAATCACAGAAATATAACGCTACGTGTTTTGGCCCTTCCTTAACCTGAAGGTCTATGATCTGGTGAAGGGAGTGTTCTCTGCGAGCAATAAATCTCTCTTGTGGATTAGAGGGTTTCTGCAGTGCTCGCTCAGTGTTTGCGCTCGCCTTCCAAAAAGCGATATCGCCATTGACAAAAGAAATGCTGGCGTATGGCGGTATTGATGATTCGCCGCCAATGATGATCTGCCCATCTTTGCCATACACTCCTAGCCATGTGCCTTTGGTCGTGTCATCCACGCCAAGGAATTTCACTTTGCCCGAGGGGGGAGCCGGCGCGCCTTTGTCATTCGTATCGGCGCCGGCAGGGACAATAATGACCCCCGTATAGGGACCCATCGAAAGAGTGAGATATCCTTTATCATCAGCGGCCATGTTGCGCTCTTTAATCTCCGCACCGGCCAGTTTGTTTGAGTACACGTCAACCGTATTGACTCCCCTCCATTCCGGAGGGAGCCTCCATTTCCTGCCGTCGTAGCCTTTTTCGCTCCACGCCATGATCTCCTTGTTATTCCGCCACAGCGCAGGGATGAATATGTCGCCGCCCTGGCGAATGTACTCGCCGTCCGCGGTTATGCTGACGCTTCCCTCTTCTACAAGGCTTCTCACTCCATTTGAGAATTGAACTTCTTGATTCTCTTTGGAGGAAACGCGGAGTAGCCGGTTGAGGTAATACCACGGCAGGATGGAAGCGCAAAAATCACGGCATAATTTGTACTCGCCCTCAGGAGAGTCACAGTAGTCCAACTCGCCCCCGGGGAGCCTGCCCTCTACCTGAATGGTGGCTCCAAAGAGGAGTTCTGTGATTGGAAATTTACATTTTCCCGCGATCCAAGCGCCGCCCTGACTGCCGCCACCACAAAACATGTAAGCGGGAGCATCCATCTTTCCTATGGTATTGTCGCGCCAAAAAGACATGGCCATGGGACGCATGCCATATAGATTTTCCGGATGATCGGTTTGGACGAGTTCCGTTATCACTTCGATGCCGTGCTGCTTTTTCAGATATTCCAGACATCTCTTTTCCGCACTAACATGATCCTCCAATGAGTAGTTCTTGCCGGTGTAAGCGATGTTCCAATCGGTCTTAACGAGCTTGGTTTGTCTTAATTCCGGAAACCGCTCAACAATGGCGTCAATCCGCTTCTGAAAGAAGCCCAATTCGAATTCGCGTTTCCGGTTTATGACGCCATCGAAGTCAGCCATGCCCTGCTGAAGAATGAGCAGGCCGTTGTCCTTATAGAGTTGAAAGAGAATGTCGTGATCGCAGACGCCATTGAGATCGAGATGAAAGGTTACGTGGGTGTTGTATTTTTTCGCTTCTGTCATCAGCCAGCGGACCGCCTCATCCGAGCTCTCGTTCACACCAGGCCTTGCCAACCCGTCGCGAAGTGGACTGAACGATGGCCAATGAGAATCCCATGGAGCATAGCCAGGCTCCGCTTTTTGTAATCCGGGCAACACCACGACTTTGGGGATGCCGCGCGTGACGATGTCGACAGTCCGAATATCGGCAAGTATTTTGTCAACCGACTGATAGTTCTGCCACTCATACACAAATATTTGCGACCAGTTTCGTGCCCAGGGATACAAGGGATATTCATACGTGAGCGGGCAGCCCTTATCGTTATTCGATGTATTTGCCGACGCGTTGGAGGGTTCTGCAATGGCAGCCCTTGTTGTCTGACACACGTTTGATAGCAACCCTGCGGTTGCTCCGGCCGAAAGCTCCAGAAAATCACGCCGGCTATTCAGAAACTTATTTTTCATATAAAACACAATTCGTTTTGGGTTCTATTTACCGTCGATCCCCACTGGCGAGCAATTCTACCTGCGCGACGAGACCTGTTGTGTCGCAAGAGTTCGTCTTGTTTTTTCCGTATCCCACCGCAAAAGTAACAGTATCTTTTGCTCTCAGCCTGACTTTTCCCGAGTAGGAGGCCGTGGGGCTCGCGCCCTGCACAGCGTGGAAGGCAGGGTCTCCTCCGTAGCCGGCGATATCGGCATCAAACAGCTGACGCGCTATTGTGAAGGACATGCACGTCGGTTGAAGATAAACCGAAATGGACCCCTTCGTATCTGGCTGTTATCTTGTATGTGCCTGCGACCGGCGCCACGAAACGTATCAGACTATATTGTCCCGTGTTACTGGCTTCCATAGCGACCTCGCCTGGGCGCACGGACCATCCATTCTTCGAACCCATCTGCGACCGCTTTGTGGTGTTGTATGCCACGTAGGGATACCAGCCTGGCCCGGGCCCACTGCTGACGCTCGGATGCCAGAAACCTACCGGACCACCTGGGTCAGCATACTTGTCGATCCTGAATTGAGCCGGATCAAGCGAGTTGGTGGCGGAGTAGCCGTACTCCCAAACCTTATTGGGATTATTTCGAAAAGAGAAATCGGTGGACAGGTCGAATAATGTTGCGGCGTGCGCGAATGAGACAGAAAGGACGAGAATGGCTGCCGCACCAAACATGTTAAATCCTTCCGTATACGAACCACGATGTTCTTCGCTGCCTTTGATCATAAATGGCCTTTGTTGACAATATTGTCGATGCTCTTGTAGTTTAGTGCCGCACGAGAAAATGGCGCCAAAATAACTTCAACGGGAGAGATCGAATATGCCAACACCTTATGATGCGGAGTTGCGCGAGTTTGAGGAAAACGGCTACGTCTTCATTCCGAACTTCTTGAACGAAGAGGAGACGGCGTTGCTTTTCGCGGCGGCCAAGACCGACACCAAGTTGATGGATAACGCATTCGATGTGGCTGACGCGCAAGGCGGCAAGAGCCGCCTGACGGGTTGGAGCCACGTAGGTGATGATGTTTATGGAATGGTAGCAGCAGCTCCGCGAGTCGTAGACCGTATGGAGGGTTTTCTGGGGGGCGAAGTCTACCATTACAACTCCAAGATGATGCTCAAGGAGCCTCGCGTCGGCGGCGCGTGGGAGTGGCACCAGGATTACGGTTATTGGTATCAAACGGGGTGCTTGTATCCATACATGGCGAGCTGCATGATCGCCCTCGATCGTGCAACGAAGGAGAACGGATGCCTGCAAATTCTAAAAGGTTCACACCATATGGGACGCATCGAACATGGACGATTCGGCGGCCAGACTGGCGCCGATCCGGAGAGAGTAGCCGCTGCGCTGGAGCGGCTTGAGCTAGTGTACTGCGAGATGGAGCCTGGGATGGCCTTGTTCTTCCATGCGAATCTCCTGCACATGTCGGCGCAGAACCGAAGCGAAAAACCGCGATGGTCGTTCATCTGCTCCTACAACGCGGCGCGGAACAACCCGTATAAAGATTCCCATAACCCGCGCTATACGCCGTTGAGGAAAGTGGACAACGGCGCCATTTTGCGTATGGGTCTGAAGATCAGCAGCCCAGAAAAGGTATTCGTCCGGCCGGAAGACGACAAGACGGCAGTGGGTGAGCGTGTCAAGGTATGATGCGAACGCGAACGTTATGGCTGGCGAATGTGGCCGTACTCTTTTGTGTTCTATGCACCGCATCGCTCCAATCCCAGAGGACTTGGCCAGAGCGATCGGGCCAGCTTATGGCGGCGCTTGAGAACGGCCGACCGTTTTCATTCATCGATGACGGTAAACCGTCAAAACAGTTCCTCGCATCGTGGCAGAAGTCGGAAACGGTTCATCCCCTTTCCGGCGGCCGCACTCTGAGGACCATCACCTACCGCGATCCGGCCACACATCTCGAAGTAAGCCGCGAGATCACTGTGTTTCCCGGAGGACATGCAATCGAGTGGGTGCTGAGATTGCGCAACGGTGGACGCCACGACAGCCCGATGCTGGAAAAGATCCTGCCATTGGATATTGATCTCCCCATCCCGGCAGGTGGTGTGGTGATATTTCATCACGCACATGGAAGCTCTAAGGGTGCTTCCGATTACGAGCCGGCGGACAAGGATCTTAGCCCAGGCACGACCGTTCAACTCGCGCACTACATCATGGAGAACGGCTTACACAAAGATGGTTACATCCCATTCTTCAACCTCCAATGGTCCAACGGCGGTCTGGTGGGTGCGATTGGTTGGACCGGGCAGTGGATGGTGATTGCAGGCCGCTCCGCCGGCAGCGTGGCGCTGAAGAGTGGCCAAGCAACTCACTCATCTCAGGTTGCACGCTGGTGAGAGCATCCGCACCCCCCGTATTTTATTGATTCAGTGGAGCGGAACCGATCGCTTGATCGGCCAGAACGCACTACGTCACTTGCTGCTTTCCTATTATGCGGCGCGGGTTGATGGCAAGTTGGTTATGCCACCTGTCGCGCATACCGGAGCATATGCTCTAATCTTCGACGGCATCGCAAAGAAAACCGGTCAGAACCCGCTCGACATTCTGCCCACGATCACGCCTCGGGATCTAGGCGCCGGCGGGGGACACGGATTTCCTGGTCCAGGCGACGCGTTGAATTTTGTCACAGAAAAGAACCAGCTCGAGCTGATTCACAATCTGCCTCCGATAGGGATCGAGGCCTATTGGTTAGACGCGGGGTGGATGGAAGGACTGTGGCCCGGGGGCCGAGGGAGTTGGGTGCCCAATAAGAATTTCCCTGCTGGGCTGCGGCCGCTTGCCGAAGCCGCCCACCAGAAGGGTCTGAAATTCCTGTTATGGTTCGACCCGGAAGGTGTGAGCCCGGGAAGTGTGATCGCAAAGGAGCATCCGGAATGGGTTCTTCACCAGCCTCAGGAAGGCAAGTGGGGCGGTATTTTTCGATTTGGTGATCCCGCGGCGGAGAAATGGATGACCGATCTTCTGGCGAACCGGATTCAGAATTGGCAAGTGGACATATTTCGCATGGATCGCAACACGAACCCGCTCCCGTTTTGGAGGAATGCAGACACACCGGACCGTCAGGGTATGACGGAGATACGCCAGATCGAGGGCTTATATGCGATGTGGGATGCATTGTTACAGCGCTTTCCGCACTTGGTGATCGATAACGCCAACTGGCGCGAAACGGGACCGGATATCGAGGCGATGCACCGTACGGCCGGTTCGTTTTCACGCAGCGAGGTCACGGGAGCAGGGGTGCCGAATCCCATAGCGGACCAGGCCCAGACCGCCGAGTTGAGCATGTGGGTTCCATTCGATGCGCAAATCCTGAATGCAGTGGACCCTTACAATTTCCGCAGCACCGCCACGACCGGCGTTGCGATCGGACTCGACCTACAGTCGCCCTACATACCGATTGATGAGCTTCGCAAAGCAATCGCCGAACTCAAGATGCTTCGGCCTTACTGGCTGGGTGACTACTACCCGTTGACCCCTATCAATATCGAGCAGGACACATGGTGCGGGTGGCAGTTCAACCGGCCCGATCTCAACGCAGGCTTCGCCATGTTCTTCCGTCGTCCGAAAAGCGCTCGAGCCGGTTATCAAGCCAAGTTGCAGGGCATCGATCTCAAGTCGTCATACCAAGTCAGTTTCGCAGAAACATATGATATACGCTCCAAGCGCGTAATGACCGGGAGTGAGCTGGCCAATCTGCATGTTGACATCAACCATGCTCCCGGGAGTCTTCTCGTACGTTATCGGAAGGCTGGAGCCGGTGGCCTGTAAAACTTTGGATTACACCCATTCCATCCGTAGAAAGCCACATAAACATAACAGAATGCAGGCACGATAAATGAGTAATGAACGCCGGCCCTGTCAGCAAGAGCACCTTGCATAACGGGGATCACTGCTGCGCCTACAGCGGCTGACATTAGAATCCCTGATGCTTTGCCGGTCAAGCTGCCTAAGCCCGCAATGCCAAGTGTGAAGACACTTGGAAACATAATTGAGTTAAAAATACCAACAAGCAGAATAGCCCACATAGCCACGCGGCCGTGGGCAGCAATGGAAGTGGTCACGAGAGATAGGGCAACGATTGCATTGATGCCTAGCAGCTTGCCGGTTTTTATTTTTCGTAATAAAGCTGACCCGACGAACCTTCCGGCCATAGAGCCGCCCCAATAGAGAGAAACAAAGCCGGATGCCGCCTTTGGCGTCATGCCGCCAATATCGGGCTGGCTAATATAACTCACCAGAAAGCTGCCAATCGAGATCTCCGCGCCGCAGTATAGAAACATAGCAGCAATGCCAAGCACCAGGTGGCGATAGCTCCATACGCTACGCACCTCGCCTGTGAGTTGAGAGATCTCTGATTCTTGACCACGCGGCAGCCTTTGGACAGCGACAATACATCCGAGGAAGAAAAGAGTGACGGCGATCCCTACATATGGAGCCTTGACATACGAAGCTTGCTGCACACGAAATGCATGTAACGCGCCGCCCGACAATTGACGCACTCCCTCCAGGGTTCTTGGATCACCGGCTCCCAAGATCAGAGCGCCACCGACCGATGGCGCAATCGTGGAACCAAGGGAGTTGAATGCTTGGGTTAGATTCAGCCGGCTGGATGCTGTTGGGGGCGGCCCGAGGAAGGAGATGTACGGATTTCCGGAAACCTGAAGTGCGGTTATGCCTCCCGCCAGTACCACCAAGGCGCCCATAAACAGCGCAAACGACGGCACACCAGCCGCCGGCACGAAAGCAAGCGCTCCAATAGCCATCATGAACAGCCCGAAGACCAGCGTCTTCTGGTACCCGATCCGTTCCACCAGCTTCCCAAACGGATAGGCGAAGATGAGAAACGAGGAAAAGAAGCTGAACTGCGTCAGCATCACCTCCGCATAGGTGAGATCAAAAATCAGCTTCAGGTGAGGGATCAGGATGTCATTCAGGGTAGCAAGGAAGCCGCACATAAAGAAAAGTGCGGTCATTAAGACCATGGCTGTCCTATTGTCATACGCCTGCACCACGCCAGTACGAGTGTCTTTGCCGGTTTGGGCGTGGAATACCATCGCGAGGAACCTGCTTCAGCAGCAACTCGAGCGCCAAGTGCTCATGATCCAGATTGAGATTCAGGACTCGTCGATAATGATACAGGCAGCCTGAAGAGCCAAGGACTCAGACGGATGCTTGGCCGGATCAACGAGAAGAGGACGAAGGGGTTGATTATTGTCAACATTTCTGTTAGCAGTATATATTGGCGACAGGCGTCGAGGATGGGCTTTTTCGACCATAAGGGTCGCAGCCATTTTGAAATCGAAAACCATCAATCATCGCTTTGGTCTGTTAACCAGGCGGGGTCGCGAGGTTCCATGAACGGCGTAGGGGTTTCAACACAAGCATCCAGCATCGCATCGCTTGAGCAACGAGCTGTGTCTTTGCGAAGGCATGTTCTGCGCATGGGAGAGCGCGTTGGCCAAGGCTATGTCGGCCAAGGCTTGGGCATTGCAGATCTCCTAGCTGTTCTATATTTCGGGGAGATGAAGTACGACGCGAACAATCTTGCGTGGTCCGACCGCGACCGCTTCCTGCTCTCAATCGGGCACTATTCGATCGGCTTGTATGCGGCCCTTGCAGAGGCTGGGGTAATCACCGTCGATGAGCTCGATACATACGGGGCGGATCAATCCAGGCTTGAGATGGCGGGTAGCGAAATTACCCCGGGGTTTGAAATGACCGGCGGCTCTCTGGGCCATGGCCTCGGACAAGCAGTCGGTATGGCGCTGGGCGTCCGTCTGGATCGGAGGCCTTCCCGCATCTTCAATCTACTCTCTGACGGCGAGTTGCAGGAGGGCGCAACCTGGGAGGCCGCAATGGCAGCCTCGCATCATCGACTTGACAATCTTTTCGCGTTTATCGATTGCAACAATCAACAAGCTGACGGTCCCCCCGCTCAGGTCCTTAACGTCGAGCCTGTTCACGCCAAGTGGGAGGCCTTTGGTTGGGATACTCAGCGCATCAACGGCAACGATGTAGGAGCGATCGTTAATGCTCTCGCGGCGGCGAAGAATGTCAGGGGTAAGCCGCATGCGATAGTGCTCGATACGCTGATGGGGAAAGGCGTACGCACTTTTGAACAGCGCGAGAAAAACCACTTCATTCGCGTCGAGCCCAATGAATGGCGAATCGCCCGCGAGCAGCTCGAGAAGGGTGCTCCGCCCTCAGGCAAGAGGACAGCATGAGTAGCATACAATCGACGGCGGCAAAGCTCCGGCCTGGTGTGACCGGCAACATTCTTAGCTCCGACATCTACGGAGCGGAGCAAACAGCTAGCGCGCCGTTTGGAGAGGCTCTCATTCGTGCGGCGGAGGCCAATCCGCGCATCGTCGGGCTCACCGCGGACCTCGGCAAGTACACTGATATCCATCTGTTCGCAAACCGATTCCCCGAACGGTTTTTCCAGGTCGGGATGGCGGAACAAAATCTAATCGGCGTAGCTGCCGGTTTGGCGCGCACCGGATTTATCCCCTTTGCCACTACCTACTGCGTGTTTGCCAGCAGACGGGCTTATGACTTCATCGCCATCGGGGCGGCATTGGGTCGCGCAAATGTGAAGATCATTGCTGGCCTGCCGGGTTTAACCACCGGATATGGTGGTACCCACCAGGGCATCGAAGATCTGGCGTTAATGCGCTCGATACCTAACCTGACCGTCATCGACCCATGTGACGCCACAGAATTGTCCCAGGTGATTCCGGCGGTTGCGGAGCATTCAGGGCCGGCCTATGTGCGCCTGTTACGCGGTCAAGTCCCTATTACCTTTGATCCCGCCACCTACCGCTTTGAATTGGGCAAAGCGAAATTGCTGTGCGAAGGCAGCGATGTGGCCATCATCAGCACGGGGCTAATGACAGCTCGAGCACTGAAGGCAGTCGCCGAGCTCAGCAGCAACGGGGTAAGCGCGGCGCTCCTTCACGTAAGCACTCTTAAGCCTTTTGACAGGGAAAGTGTCCTATCCCTATTGCGACGCGTACCACGAGTCGTGACGGCGGAAAACCATTTCATCACCGGGGGACTAGCCAGCGCGGTGGCCGACGCAGTTGTAGACGCCGGCATCGCGGTGCAGATACGCCGCGTCGGGATTCCGGATTGCTTCT
Source organism: uncultured Acidobacteriaceae bacterium (assembly GCA_963803615.1). Taxonomy (GTDB): domain Bacteria; phylum Acidobacteriota; class Terriglobia; order Terriglobales; family Acidobacteriaceae; genus PALSA-350. The sequence continues at coordinate 10,025 of CAWDNI010000058.1, read as the reverse complement.
GCGAAAGCGGCACGATCCCGTATTTGGTACAACGTTATCAAATGGATACTGCAAACATTACTTCCGCTGCTTCTGAATTGCTAGATAAATAATTAGATTAACCGCGTGGGCAGTTCTTGGCAGAAAGCATTTCATGAAGATTATATCTGTCGAAACGATTACAGTCGGCGCTGGTTGGAAGAACTGGCTATTCGTAAGAGTTCAAACCGATCGCGGCTTGCATGGCATCGGTGAAGGCACCCTTAATGGTTTTATTCGCACTACTGAGGCCGCTGTTCGCGAGCTGGAGCACCTCGTTATCGGTCAGGACCCGCGGAACGTAAATGCGTTAGCCAAGCGCTTGATGGAAAGCGTTTCACTGGATGGCGGACATATACACCGGACCGCCGTGGCCGCTATTGAGGTCGCCTGCTGGGATATCCTCGGCAAGTCATTGGGAGTTCCGATTTATCAGCTCCTCGGGGGAAAGATTCGGGAATCGATCCTCTGCTATGCCAATGGTTGGTACCGGACCGAGAGGTCGGCGGATGCTTTCGCACAGGCGGCAGACAAAGTCGTAGCCAAAGGATTTCATGCGTTGAAGCTCGATCCTTTCGGCACATCACGCGATTTTATCGAAGCCAGCGAGCTGCAACTTAGCTATGACATCGTAGCTGCGCTGCGCGCCCGCCATGGCAATGACCTGAAAATCCTTATCGATGTACACGCTCGGCTCACAGAGGCGGATGCTCTGCGGGCAGCGCAGAAGCTTGCCCCTCTCGATATCTATTGGTGGGAAGAGCCCACGACTCGCGAGCGTGAGCAACCTGCAAATTCCGTCGCCGCGCGCTGTCCCATCCGCGTCGCGACCGGGGAAATGTATGACACTATCGGCCAGTTCTATACACTCGCCTCGGGTGGTGGCGTCAATATCTTCCAACCTGAGCCCATGAGTCTGGGAGGCATCAGCAATACATTGGCAGTGGCAAATCTCGCATTGACGCATGGCAGCTTTATCGCGCCGCACCAGAGCGGCGGCCCGGTCGCAACTGCTGTCTGTTTGCAACTTGCCGCATGTGTACCTAATTTCCTGATCCAGGAGCATTTTGACCCATTTAATGAGCCTTGGACCAGGGATTTGGTCTCGTGGGTCCCAACGATCGATTCGGCCAATGGACATATAGACCTCCCTTCGGGCGTCGGCCTCGGAATTGATATCAATATGGAAGTTGCGCGGGAACATCCGTATGATCCGCACGCTTATCTCAACGTCAACAAACCTGGGTGGGAAAAGCGGCTGGGAGAAGACGGTTCGCGCCGCGCTCAAGAGGTCACGACAGCCGAATAATCCACGGACAAGTCATGAGGATCTGCGCTCCTTACGTCCTTCGGTCCGCAAGCTTCATGGGATGAGTCACGGCACGCGAGTTATCTCGGCTTCTCGGGTTGTAAAGCTTTCTCCGGCAGTCTACGAGGAGTGGTGAATCAAATGAAAGAAGCACCAAGCCTGATGCAACGCATCGCTTCTAAAACAGTCGCCGAATCTCGGGTTTCGTGCTGGTGGTTGGGGGGATCGGGTTTTATTTTCAAGACGCATGCGGGTACAGTGATTTGCGTCGATCCATATCTATCAAACTGCGTGGAAGATCTCTTCGGTATGAAACGCGCGTTCGCAACTCCTATTGATCCCGGAGACTTTCGTGCTGACGCGATTATCTCAACCCATTGGCACGAGGATCACCTGGATCCCGGTTCGATTCCCACCATCGCCCGCAATAATCCTGATGCAAAGTTCATAATGCCTCCCAGCGCGATGGCCCGCGCAATGAGCTGGGGGCTGCGCCGTTCGCAAATTGTGAGCTTCACGCCAGGTGAACCTATCGTCTTGAAGGATGTGACCGTTCAAGCGATGCCTGCGCGCCACGAAGCTGGAGTTGCTGGCTGGGAGGTTCCTGATGCGGTCGGCGTTCTTCTCCAGATCGGCACGCTTAAGATCTATCACAGTGGCGATACGGAGTATGATGTCCGTTTGCGACGGCTCAAAGCCTACAAACCCGATGTGGCGATGCTTTGCATCAACGGCGTCGGAGGAAATATGGACGCGTATGAGGCCGCCTTGCTCGCCTGGCATTTAGGCGCGGCACAGGTGATTCCCATCCATCATCTGCTGTGGGCTAACAAGAACCCTAACCCAGATGAAACGCTTGATCCAATGCTCTTCGTTGACACATATGAGCGCCTGGGCGGTACAGGACATGCCGTGGTCCCGCAAGTCGGCGAGGTGATCGAATTCAAACAGTAACGGATGACTTGGCAGGAACACTCACACGAACGGAGGTGCGCGGATCTGCCAGGAACTCCGGCTTGAGCCGTGTGCCTAACCCGGGAATTGTTGGAAACGAGGCCTGGCCATCCTCAATCTCAACATTATTGGCGTAGACCAGGTTATACCATCCGCGATAAAAGCCGCGTACGCTTTCCAGAAGCATTGCATTGCTGCTGGATGCACAGATATGTAGATTGGCGAAAATCGTTACCAGGCCGGTGCAGTCGTGTGGCGCTATGGGCAGATGAAAAGTGTCCGCAAGGACAGCGATTTTTCGGCCTTCTGTTATTCCGCCGGTCCATATTAAATCCGGCATAATGACGTGTGCAGCGCGCGCTTCGAGCACCTGCCTATAGGCATATCTGGTGAATAGGCGCTCGCTCACACTCTGCGGAACACGAGTTTCATTTAGCAATCTGGACAGGTCAGTGACACTGTCCGGTTTCATCATGTCTTCCATCCAGAGTACATCGTAGGGCTCAAGGGCCTTACCTATGCGAATCGCGCAATTTAGATCCCAACGCGAATGACCCTCAATTATTATCTCCATATCTTTGCCGAGTGCATCTCGAATTGCTTTCACTATATTCAGGCCCGAGTCTAGGTCTCGCGCAGAAATGAACGAGCCCGATGGCCCCATTGCTGTATATCCGGCGGGACCACAAACCGCCGTTGACTTCAACTTGGGAGCAAAGCGGTCCCACGGCCATATTTTCATGGCCTTAATACCCTGCGACAGAAGGTCTCTGGAGAGTTCAGCGGGGCGGTTCAGGAAGGCTTCCCCGTCGTCATATACTTCGGTGTCAACGCACGTGTTGTAAACGGGAATGGTATCTCGTACGGCGCCGCCTAGCAGATTGTATATGGGCTGTCCACTTCTCTGTCCTAATACATCCCATAAAGCGATATCCAGGGCGGACAAGGCGCGCATCTCCGCCCCAGCATAGCCGAAAAAATTGCAGTAGCTAAACACCTGGTCCCAAATGCTCTCAATCTCGCCACCGGATCGGCCGAGAACGAATGCCGCAATTAAGTCGTGAATCACAGCCTCAACCGCGCTTGGCAAGTAAAATGTCTCTCCCAGGCCGATAAGCCCATCTTCTGAATGGACCTGCACCCAGAGAAGGTTTGGCAGAGCAGTATTACGAATTGTCTCTAACTTAACGATCCTCACCGTGCCTCACATTTGGCTTGCGGTTCCCTGGCGATCGTCAATCGAGTTCCAGGCCGCCTGAAATATTGAGGCGGTTTCCTGTCACATACGAGGCCGTTTGCGTTGCGAGCCACACTATGCCTTCAGCAACCTCCTCGGGCGTGGTCCGGCGCCGCAGAGGAATATCGATCGTTCGAGACTGTATGTAGGTCTTGAGATCAATCCCTGCGGCTGCGGCGTTTGATTCTTCCGTAACGCGCTGCATCGGCGTATCCATGCGTCCAGGGGCTACAGCATTCACTGTAATACCGTAGACACCGAGGTTTGCTGCAGCCGTGCGTGTAATATAGTCAACGGCCGCTTTCGAAGTGGCGTAAGAGGTATAGTTCGTCAACGTCATACGTGTACCGGGCGATGATACGTTTACTATTCTTCCTCCCCCGGACTCCTTCATGACACGGGCAGCAGCCTGAAGCAGAAAAAATAGAGCCTTCACATTTACCGCGAAAATCTTATCCCACTCACGCTCGGTAACATCCAAGAGCGCCTCGACTGAGGAGGCGCCCGCATTGTTGATCAATATATCAAGACGCCCAAGCTGGCTGATCGTCTTTTGAACGATACTTGTGGGCGCTCCGGACGATGTGATATCCGACGCAATAGTTGCACATTCGCCGCCTCCGCGACGCAACTCGTTGGCCGTTTCGTTCAACAATGCTTCGTTCATATCCACCAAAGCCACCGCAGCGCCGCGGGAAGCAAACGCCAGTGCCGTCGCCTTGCCGAGTCCCTGCGCAGCCCCGGTAATAAGAACGACCTGTCCCTTAAAAGGATGATCTGTGGTCATAGGCATTTTTTACCACGATCCAGGCATACGGATCGCTTTTGAGATTTCATGAAGCTTGTTCTTCCCTTTTAGTCTAAAGCCTGCGTTCACGCAAAAACCACAAGTCCACACTTGCGGGCGGCTCTTCGAAACTCCGATGACGTGCGTTTCGCGAGGGCAAAAAGGGGTGTGGAGTCGATTTGCGACACACGGATGCTAGCAGTAGTCACATAGAACTGTCAACGATTTCGTATACAGTTCTGAGAACGATACTGTACCATGCTTGGGTGAGTTGGAAAGGTAGCATTGCCGTATTCTGAGCTTGCAACAGAAAAAACGATATGCTATGACGGATTGCTCTTAATAAGCATATTCGAGGAAGACTGTGACTACCTTAAAAGGACTATCCGAAAGTACCATCGCGATTTCGGGGGGATGCGGCGACATCGGTCAAGCGACTGCGCGTCGCCTTATACAAGAGGGTGCACACGTTATTCTTCTCGATCGTGCCCCCCGAGAGGCGCTTTCTCCTGACCTGCTAAATACTGAGGCTCTGGCGTATCTATATTGTGACGTGACTGACCGAGCCTCTGTCGAATTGGCGCTAAAGCAGATCATGGAAATGCGCGGCCGGCTCGACATCGCGATTGCAAATGCGGGTATGGTTGCGAACGAACGCTTTCTCCAGATCGATCCCGCAAATCTAAGGAAAACCATAGAAGTAAACTTTTTTGGAGCATTCAATCTTGCGCAACTGGCGGCGCGACTGATGGTGGAGCAATCTCCATCCTCACGCGGTATCCGAGGCAAGGTGCTATTTACTGGGAGTTGGGTACAAGACATGCCGTTTCCGGAAGGAACGTCCTACATCTCCAGCAAGGCCGCGCTCAAGATGATGGCTATGGTAATGGCTCAGGAGCTTGCTTCACAGGGTGTGCGTGTCAATCTTGTAGCTCCGGGTATTGTATACGCCGGATTGAGCAAGAAATTACATGATGCAGATCCGGCTTTTCGCACTCGCGTTGCTGCTGCTATACCTCTTAATGAGATGCAGACTGCGGAGTCGGTTGCAGACGCTTTTGCATTTCTCTGCAGCGGCGACTCTGATTACATGACAGGCTCATCGTTACTTGTAGATGGGGGGACGACGCTAGTCAAGAGGAGCTAGAATTCACGACGGTTAGCTATTAAGCTGGACGATCGGATTCCAGATGATCGGCTGGGGCCGGTTTGCACCGTTACGCCTTACGATGAAACGAATAGCGTCATCTACACGAACAGCAAGGTCATTCAAATGGTAAGCCGTCGGTGCACCGAAACGGGGAACATCCGCCCAACCCGATGCGGGCCAGATTTGCTTCGTATTGTGCTCAATTCTGACCGAGACAGGCGATTCTGAATCAGCGCTTGGGTCTTTTTGGATTTCACCTGATAAGTGAGCAGAGCAATTCGCCGAAACAGTGAAGGTTCTCGCAATCTCAGCCGCGGCAGATGGTTGCACCCATATCCTTCCAATGCGGCCGAGACCTGACCCTGCCCAAAATCCCTCATATCCTCCATTCTCCCAGACGAGCTCATCATAAATGCGCCCGTCGCTGGTTTGCTCATATTTCCAACCGTGGGCGCCTTGCGTTGGCCCGAACTCCCCGAGAGGCTGATGCGTCTCCGGATCCCCGGAGGCGGCGGTTGCAGCAACGAGAGAACTGCGGTTTCCATCCCCGTCAACAGTTCTGACCTCGTATTTAGCGGAAATGTCATGGCCCGCTTGTGAGTGATCGAAGAAAAATTCGCCCTTGGCAGACTTTCCAATGGCGGCCCCATTCCGCAGAACCTCGTAATACGAGATCCAATTGTCATCATGTCCTGGTGACCACGCAACTTCAATGCCCTGCGTTCCGAGGTTCGTGCCCACGCGCTTTGTCACCTTCGAAGGCGGCTCCGGGCTAGTCTTGTCTACTCCGGAGCCTGGGTAACCAGGCAGGTTCAGGAATATGAGTTCTCCGGGCTGTATCCTGGGAAGGCTGATGCCGTCCGTCATGAGTTGCTTACCAGATTCCCGCGAATATATCCCGGCATAGTACGTACGAACTTCGTACGTTGTGTCGGATTGAAGTCCGCGAGGAAAAACAATTACCGGCTTGTCCGGTCCAGGCTCCAAACGTATTGGAGACGCCAGCTTGGCATATTTGAAGCCAAGAGAATCAACAGCCGCCCGGTTCATATCTAGTGTGGCGGAGGCTACAACGGCTTTATCGTTGGCTCGTATGAGCATCAAGGAGTATACGCCTTGGTTATTTCCACTACGGCCCCCAGGATCATACTGGCCGAGCTCTGAGATGGTTAGCGGCTCTTCACCGATTTGAAATGCTATTCCAAAGTAATCTGAAGTCACTTGCCTAACCCTGCCGTGTTTACCAATCTGCGTGACATATGATTCCTCACCCTTATCACTCAGATAGCGAAAACTTAATGGCCCATAGCTCTCACCCGGAACGCCATAATACCGATACTCATTATCGATCGGATCTGCATAAATGCCCGTCTCCGCTGTTGCTACATTCGTTGTGAAAATTTCCGTCATTTGCCAGGGACCGCCTTCGTAGTGATCGCCAGACGTATTCGCTAACGGTTTGCTCACGAGGAAATACTCGGGCCCGCGCTTGGCGTGTTTTGTTATGATGATCCCGCGAGAGCCCTCTGCGTCCATGCGCTGGAAGTACCAGATCGGGTCATCGTTGGTTACGCGGGGACGGAAGACGTGGCTCCTGCGCCCTGCAACTCCCTTCGCAATCAGATAATGGTAGATCTCCCAGTCTTTGCGGATCGATTCTAAGTTGGCCCCATCCCCTGGATCGCGGTACCAAGTGGGACTCAGCGCCAAATGTATGCGGTCACTCGACGGGTTATAGTAAGTGTGATCGAAATCCGAAACGTTATGTAGTTTGTCTGGAGAAACCAACAGGGACGTGTAATATCCGCTATATGGCCCGACCCCGCCATCAGTATATTCACCTGACTCTGCTAATCGAGCAAGATCGTAGCTGATCCACCGCCCTCCGCCATCGCATGCATCTACGCCGCTATTGGGATGGGCTGTTTTGAACTGCTCAAGCAAACTACGGAAGTTCTGATCTGCTGCCAACAACTCTGTGTCACTTGCACTGGCGGCAGGTGCGATGTCATATCGCCACTGGAAGTCCTGCCATTCGCCAATACCCTGATCCAATAGACCTCTCTGCCACGTCACCGTCTCTTTGATGGATTGCTCCAAGTATAGTTTATCGGGAATCAGCCAGTCCGGGTGCTTTTGACCGACCGCGCTTTCAGGGGTTGCAAGGAACGTCGGATACCAGAGCACCCAAAGCATCCCGTGTTTCTTGAGATAGTCCGTCGTCAATTTCCATTCAGGACCATTCCAGCTTCCCCACCGGTCATACCAGCCCGCATCATCCCATAGAAGGTCACCACCGCACTCCCGCAGCAGATCCGTGTAGCGCAAATCAAGCGAGAGACGCCTCCCCCAATTGTCTGCGCTGGGCGTCCCCCCGTCGCCCACCCAGGGACTGGGCCAATCCACTGCCCAACGGGTTTTCCCAAAATACTCCGCGGTTGTGAACTCCCAAAGGTATTGATACTGCCAGTCAAGAATCTGGTTGCCGATGTCGTCCAGATCACCGGAAAGCGCGGCGGCGAAAGCCTTTGGTGTATCAACATGCGCCCCAGGCTTGAGCCGGTCGTCATAACCCGCTACCTGGAGCGCGACACCGATTTGCTCCCCTGTTTTGCTACCCACCTGAAGCGACCAATGACCCATGTAGTCCCACCCTACGGCCAGGTTGTCTCCTGAAGAAGGGTCGCGCAGCATGACCAGCGGCAGGTAGGCGCTGTAATTCCCCCGCTGGACCCCTACGTCGGAATCGAATGTGCGATCGTAGGTCCGATTGACACGTTCAGTTTTCAATAACTGGCTGCCATTAAAATTGCCGCCTCCACTGAGATAATCAAGTTCAAGCCGCTCCGGCGCCCCTCCCAGTACGCGGGTATTCAGGAAGAACAAATCCTGAATTCTTACATCATGGTTCGATAAATTTTCGATTGTAAGCCACTCACGAACGATTGCGGTGTGTGGATAGATCACCCAGTGCTTCGTCACCCCGATCTGACTCGTTCTGACCTTGATATCGAGTTGGAGTTCTCCTTGTTCAAGTCGCCCGCTATGCTCGCTTACGAAAGTCCATTCCGGCATAGGTGAACTCACGTCAGCCCCATCAACCTTCAACCGGATCTCTTCCGGATCCGGGCCCACATCCCGGTACTCGCGACCGGACTGCTTATTCCTGAATGAGGTGAGCACGAGGCTACCATTGCGCAGAGTGACCTTCCGCTCTGCCTTCGATGTTCCCATGATCCATGTCATGCCCTGGCGCCGAACATAGGCTTCGTCTTGGTCTTGAGTCCCGCCCTTCCCCGTCGGCTTCCCTGCCTCGCGAACCTGTGCGTTGGCGACAAAAGCGGTTCTATTCAGAACAACCCCCGCCAGTGCCGTAGACGCGCAACCTTTCGTAAAATCGCGACGATTCATCATTCCTCCGCTTGACCGGCGTCTGCAGACAGGGCGTCAGGAGCGTCCGCCAAGGTGGAAAGTAGCGGAGCGATCCTCCTCCCTCTCCAGGGCTACTTGAAGGACTGGGCTCGGGTGTGACTGCCATCCGGTCTTACTGCTTCCGACCGTATGTTCGCCAGCGAACAGCCGTAAACCGACGAAGAAACTCTATGGATTTGAACCAATCTTGTCAACATATCTGTCTACAAGACCGTTGGTCACCCAATTTTATGGATTGGCCTTCGATAGCGGAGGATCGCTTTGATGGAATGGGGCGTTCGCGGCCGTTCGGGATGGGGAAGACCTGCCCATCTCAGGGTTGCCCTAGCGACTTCCCGCCTCGGCTGGTCGGTTCGAACTATTGCCGGTTCGAGCAGGCGACGCGAAACCGTCGGCTGCTACTAAGAGCGGCGAAGGAAGTTTGGCCAAAATCTCTTCCTCCTTTTCCCGGAAGTATTGCTCGATTGAGCGCTCGACCTTAGATGTGGGCTCCGTAAGGACTTTTTCCAGGTACTGAGCATGCTCCTTGTAGCGCACGCTCATCGTGGTCTGAGTAGAATAAGCCCGAGCCAACATGAAAATGAATGGGTTCATGATGGTAATGAGCGTGTTTTCCAGAATCCCACGATGGGAAAGCCGCCAGATTGTCTGATGGAAGTTCATATCGGCAGCATAAAATTCCTCTTCGTCGTTCTTCGCCGCAGCCGACTTTAGCTGCCGCAAAGCTTCGCGCAGCGTTTCTTCCATCTCGTCGGTAAGGTGTTCGCGCAAGTGGCGCACGCAGAGAGCTTCAAGCTTGCCTCGCATCTCGAAAACAACCTCGATCGATTCTCTGGAAATGTCTCGAATGAAGGTTCCGCGACGGGCGACCGTCACAACCAAGCCGTCGCGCTCGAGGCGCAAAAACGCCTCGCGAACGGGTCCGCGACTGCATTTCAGATATTGGGCGACATCTTCTTCGATGACTCGTTCCCGCGGCTTGAGGGTCCCACGGTAAATCGCCTGCCGAATGTATTCTTCAACTCTCTCGGTTGCAGTCAAACGATGCCGGGCGTTCTCTTGAGGCATAATAGACCCTATTTTAGTCATACTTTGTTGACAAAGCCTAATCTGCGCCAAGAGAGCATCCATAGTTGAG
>CAWDNI010000057.1:0-95723 GCA_963803615.1 uncultured Acidobacteriaceae bacterium | reverse complement strand
TCACCTATCACGAAGTCGCAGGCAAGGTGGGTGGCCAGGGATGTGGTCAAGTTGAACGAGGCCAAGACCGTCAACGGTAAGAGCATAAAGATCACGATTCAGGACGGTGAATTCACGGCTGACAATTCTAACTTCGTCAAGACCGATATCGATTGCAGCAACGGCGTCATTCACCTGATTGATTCGGTACTCTTACCGAAGTAACTAGTTTGTATCTCTCTTTGCTCCTCTCGGCTGGGCGCTGTTTGCCCAGCCTCTTTTGTAGACGAGCTAAAGATCCGATGTCACCGATATGCAGCGCGAAGGCGTAGGCTGCTAACCCCGACCAGCCGGAGCTGAAGTTGTTTAGACGAGACGGTGTATTTTTCGCCACCAATCTACGCATAATTTGCACAATCCACGCAGAATATGCACGCGTTGACCGTTTGATCTCCAGCCCAGCAATTTTCTTGAAATATTCGACGGCAAAGTGCCTTCTCGCGCCGGGAAATTGTGTATTATCCGCTTATTGAGAAAACGTGGGTTCAGCTGAGTTACGTCGAGTTATCTAAGTCGGCTGAGATCAAGCGACCATCGCTTAGTTCGACTGAAGCTCTCGCAGAGTGACACAAGTAGTGACATCCGACGGGTATCATGGCTATCGATCGTCTGGTGGCACTCATTCCTACCGATCCTCAATTCCTCGGCCGACATAAAAGATTACATAGTACCGTTCAGGCGGGTGTGAGCTACTACAGCGCCGGCAACTAAGTCTTCGCCCAAGGGCCTGCAATGTGGTCCTTTGAGGCGTGGGAATTCATCTGTTCTAACTGTGAACCTGAATAGGAAGTCATGATCAATCTCAATAGCGATCCCCTAAAAATGCAAATCACGCTCATCCTCTCGACTTTGTTGGCGGTGTCAGCCGCGCAGGGTCGGTCGCAAGAAACTGTCTCAATTAATTTTTCACAGACCGGAGACCCGTTGGTTCGGCTTAATCAAGCTGTTTCCAGCACTCAAACCTCTAATGGGCCGCAAGACGATCAACTCGTCAAGAATCTTGGCATGCGCTTGGAGCGCACCTTCTGGTCGCCCGCGGCCTGGGCACAAGCGGGTCCGGGCAAGTATAACTTCATCGCGGCGAATCCTCTTTCCGGTGCTGCCCCCGCACCGGACCGGGATTGGGGATCTGACTCGCCTATGCTGGACAATATTATTGCCCAGGGAGCGCAACCAGTTATCTGTTTTACTGGGGAGCCTGGCTGGGATGCATCGGCAGACACCCAAACCGCCGAGCTAAATGGTTTGCCGGCGAACATGAACGAGTATCAACAACTCGTGAAGGATGGCCTCAACCATCTTAGGAGTAAATATCCGGGCATCCAATACATCGAAGTGTGGAATGAACCGGATAACAGTCTTACGCCTGCACAGTACGACACGCTCTATCAGAGTGTGTCGCAGGCGGTCCAAGCGGTCAACGCCGCGTTGCCTTCCGGCGAACGTCCTTTCCTGGTCGGGGGCCCGGCGGTCTACGACCCGGGCTCGAGTATCATGGGGAACTTCATTTCATTCGTGAGAGCCAATAATCTGGAACTCGATTTTCTATCCTGGCATGAATACGGCGGAGATGTTCGGAGCGATACCCAGACGTTGCAAAGCAGGCTTTCCTCCGCTGGCCTGAACCCGAACTTGCCGCAGTTTGTCACCGAGTGGGGCTACACGTCCTCCAACACTACCTCCGTCCCTACCGCGAGCCAATTGATGGTCGCTGCAACCTACATTGCCCAGGGGTGGACTGAATTGGAAACAAATAACCTTGCGGGTATCGTGACAACCTTTCCATTTTCGCAAGACGAGTATAGGAATTACAGTCGTTCGATGCTCGTTCCTTACCCGGAGAACCCGGCGGATGGCCAAGTCTATCCCCTCTACAACGTCTATCAGATGATGTCCCTGGAGAAGAGCACGCTCGTGGCAAATAGCGGCGTGAGCGGGGGTACCTCATCGCTCTTTCCACTGGCCACAGAGGACGGTAGCGGCGTGGCCCTGATGCTGACGAACACGGCTGGTTCGAACGTAAACGTGAACTTGAATAACCTGCCCAGCACTTTTGAGCAGGGTGCGTTTCAGGTTACGGAATATCTGGTCGATGCGACCCATAGTAACTGGGCCTATGACCAAAGTACTTCTACCTTGCAGCAAGTCGCGAACTCTGCCGAAGGAGCGGCCAGCTCGTTCACCACCACGCTCACCATGGCGAAAAATAGTGTGGTCCTGCTCGTGCTGACACCCAACAACAGTGATCCCTCCAACCCTATGACGGCTACTCCGCAGAGCGCTGGAGGGGGCAGTAATCTGATCCAGAATCCCCGCTCCGAAGCCAGCTCTGCGCCGGCTCCATACGAGAACGTGGACAGCAGCCCCGCCGCTCAGAGCAGCACAGGGGGAGGTTCCTCACAGCCAGCCATCAATTATCCTAGCGGCTTTGCCAGTTCTTCGGGGCAGATATGGCTAGAGAATCAAGCCACGCTGGCCGGTTCGCTAATACACCTGGTCCCCAGCACCGTGCACAACGCGTCTAACGCGTGGTATGAGGTTCCCGAAAACGTTCAGGCCTTTACCACTACCTTTACCTTCCACGTCGTATGCCCCTCTGCCGGGAGCGGCACTGCCTGCGGCGACGGTTTTGGGTTCATGATTATGAGTAACCCAAACGATACAGCTGCGGGCTTTACTTATTCCGGCTATTCTGGAGGACAATTCTCCTGGTCGCGATGCCAGACCGTTCCGAGCCTTGTATGCCCGGCTCCCGGTCAGCCGGACATCAATTCGATCTTGGTCAAGTTCGATCTGTATAACGTTTCGACCAGCGACGACACCGCAAACCTTACCGGGTTCTACACCGACGGAGAGTGGCCACAGCCTCCCAACCCGGAATACGACATGGCTCCTTCCGGCATCAACATCCAGAGCGGTCATCTTATGAGCGCCACGCTCGCCTATAACGGTACACAGCTCACGGAAACCGTGACCGATACTGTTACTCATGCCACGTACACAAACAGTTACACGGCAAACATTCCATCAATCGTCTCAGGTAACTCGGCTTTTATTGGGTTTGGAGGAGGTACGGGCGCTGCCTTGGACGATGTATACATCAATAGCTGGACCTACACCAACTCGAGCTTGCCGGCCACGACAACAGCACTTACAGCCACCCCGGCCTCGGGGACAACCGGGCAAAGCATCGGGCTGACGGCGACGGTCGCATCGCAGTCGGGGACCACCCCCACGGGGACGGTCACCTTCCTGCAAGGGGGAACGGCTGTAGGCACGGCAGCGGTGAATTCCAGCGGCAGGGCCACTCTGAATATCACAACCCTGCCTGCCGGAGCGGACTCCATCACCGCACAATATGGCGGGGATTCAACTCACGCCGGCTCCGCCTCTTCGGCGGTAACGGTCAACATCGCCTCCAGCAGCGGCAACGCTGCCCTAACTGCTACCACCACTACGTTGACTGCCTCGGCAACTCAGGTCAATCCGGGACAGAACCTAACCGTCACTGCAAAAGTTACTCCGCGATCTGGCAGTGCAATTCCCTCTGGTACGGTGACTTTCCTGTATGGATCGACTTCTCTAGGCACGGTGCCGCTGAACTCGAGCGGTATCGCCGTCCTTAGCGGCGCGTCGTCAGTCTCCGGAGTCTATCCGATCACCGCATCCTATAGCGGAAGCGCGAGTGACTCGGCTTCCGTCTCTTCTGTTCTGACGCTTACGGTGATGTAGAGCTGAAAAGGTCCATCTCAGCTTCAATGCTGTTCAGTTAAGAATTTCGGTGAAGGCTATTCCCTCAGCGGCTGAAGCCGAAGAAATGTCAGCTTCTTGCGGTACAGCTGAAGCCGTGCCCTGATACAGAACCATTCCTTCTCGGATCCAATTCGCGATGCTTTGTATCAGGCTTCATGGCCATTGGCGCATCACGTGGCATGAAAATGAGTGGTCTTTAGGCCATACGTTCCATTGCTGAAATAAAGCGGCTTTAGCCGCTGCGGTTTAATCTTTAAGTGAAGAGCATTGATGTTATTAGAGCTTCGCGAACCTAGGCCCCCCAAAAATACCTCAGGCCAGATCATCCGAGTGCTGCGACATTAGTTCCAGGAGAAGTGCAGGCTCTGAGGCAGATCGCGGCGCCGAGTTCTTCTGCCTCGTGTTCACCGGAGTATGGGACGCTGCCTTTCGGCAAGGGAGCAATTGGGAACGACAACGCCTGGAGGGCCATCGCAGGAGGTTTCAAGCTGTCGGGGATCGTACAGATGTATTCCGGGTCGCCGTTAGCAATTACCGCAGCCACCTGGAGAAATCCGGGTTACGCAGCCCGTCCGCCCGACAGCTTCGGCCGGCTGCTCTGAGCTTTGCCGTTCCGTTTTGCAGAAAATTAACACGCCTTGACGCCTGCTTCCCTATGGATTCGGCCCTTCGCGGCATCAGAATTCATGTGAACTTTCTTGCCTTAGCCACCGATTACGACGGAACCATCGCACACGCCGGTAGCGTGGATGAGCGGACCGTAGCAGCTCTGCGCAGGCTGGCTGAGTCCGGCCGGCGGTTAATTCTGGTGACCGGCCGTGAGTTGAAGGACCTGCTCGAAGCCTTTCCGCAAGCGGAAGTCTTTGACCGTATTGTCGCGGAGAACGGCGCGGTGCTCTATTGTCCCCAGACAAGAAGCAAACAGCGGCTGACAGAACCGGCGCCCCAGGAACTGGTTTCCCTCCTGCGGGAGCGTAAGGTTACGCCGCTCTCCGTGGGTGAGTGTGTGGTGGCGACATGGCATCCCCAGGAATGCACGGTTCTAGAGGCGATCCGCGATCTCGGGATGGAACGTCAGATCACGTTCAACAAGGGTGCGGTCATGGTGTTGCCCAGCGGAGTGAACAAGGCAAGCGGCCTGTTGCAGGCGCTGAACCATCTGGAGTTATCGGCCCATAACACAGTAGCGGTGGGAGATGCGCAGAACGACCTCTCGTTCATGAGCATGTGCGAGTGCTCGGTCGCAGTCGCGAATGCGCTCGATGCGGTGAAAGAGCAGGCAGACCTGGTCACGGCAGGGGACCATGGCGCAGGCGTTGAGGAGCTGATCGACCGCATTCTGCGCGACGATCTGGAGTCACTGCTGGATAAGCTGGGGCGGGGCCGCATTCTGCTGGGAACGCGGCAAGACGATCAAGGCAAGAGCGAGAGCCTGTCGGCTCTTGGAAGTTCCATCCTGGTTGCCGGCCCTTCAGGGACAGGAAAATCGACCGTGGTGACCGGGATTCTGGAAAGGTTCGCCGAACGATCCTATCAGTTTTGCCTGTTCGACCCCGAGGGAGATTATGAGGAGTTTACCCAGGGTATAAGCCTTGGCGGACCGCACCATGTTCCCGAGGCGAGCTCCATTTTTGCGCTCCTGGACAGGATGCAAAACCCGATCGTCAACCTGTTGGGCATCGCCATTGACCGGAGGCCGCAGTTCATGGCGGAAGCTGCTGCCGAGATTGCAGGAACTTCGTGCCAAGAGCGGCCGCCCTCATTGGATAGTGATCGACGAGATGCACCACATGTTTCCGGCAGTTTGGGAACCGGCCGGCGCGATGGTGCCGCAAGCGCTAAGAGGAATTCTGGGCATTACCGTCCATCCCCAGCAAGTAGCCCCGCCCGTCCTACGCTGCGTCGATACCCTGCTCGCCGTGGGAGACCGGCCGGATCAAACTATCCGTGACTTTTGCGCCGCTGCCGGAATTCAAGCGCCGGAGATGCCGGAGATAAAGCTGAACAAGCTCGAGGTGGCGCTTTGGAGGGTACGTAACGAAACCAGTCCTGCGGTGGTGTGCGCTGCGCCGGGCAAAGTGGAGCGCACACGCCATCTGCGCAAGTATTCGGCTGGGGACCTCCACGAAAAGAGCTTCGTCTTCCGCGGACCGCAGGGCAAGCTGAAATTGCGGGCGCAAAACCTAATGATCTTTCTGCAGATCGCAGAAGGCGTAGACGACCAGACGTGGATGCATCACCTGCAGGCGCACGATTATTCGCGTTGGATTCAGGAGTCGATTAAGGATGCCGAATTGGCGCAGAGCCTGCGCTCGATTGAGGATGCTCAGCCGTCACCGGAGGAGTCCAGGAGAGCGGTTGCCGAGGTAGTCCGCTCAAGGTATACCGCCCCGGAATGAGTGGCGGAGCTGTGGCCCCAAATAGATTCTTTGCCTGCAGCGATTGTCCGGCGTATACTTCGGCCCACCAATACTTCCTTGTTTCTGACGGGAAGATTGTTCCCCCCAGGCTTGCTTCTTCTCCATCCGAGGTCAAATTCATGCGTAAGTCTCAGATCTACGTCTACACCTTCGTAGCGGCGGCTCTGGCAGCTCCGCCTTCTCTCTTAGCCGATTTCAGTTATCAGGAAACAACCCAGATCACGGGCGGCTCCATGCTCGGGCTGGTGAAAATGGCCGGCGTCTTTAGTTCGCAGGCACGTAAAGTCGGCGATCCCATTACTTCGAGCGTTTATCTCAAAGGCAACCGGATGGCTCGCATCGCGCCGGACAGCACCGAGATCATCGATCTCGACAAGGAGACGATCACGCACATCGATAATCTCAAGCATGTCTATACGGTCATCACCTTCGAACAAATGAAGGAGCAGCTTGCGCAGGCACAGCAGGAAATGGCGAAAAAGCAAGCTGAGCAGCCGGCCGCCGCTCCGCAGGAGGCCCCGAAAACGGACGACGTAAAGATGAGCTTCGATGTTCATGTGCGCAAGACCGGAGCCGCAAAGGAAATTAGCGGGCTGAACGCCACCGAAGCCATCATGACCATGATGATGAATGCAACAGACCAGAAAACGCAGCAGACCGGGGCCATGGCGGTCACCAACGATATGTGGCTTGTGCCTGAGATCCCCGGCTATTCCGAGATGCGCGATTTTTCGGTGCGCATGGTTGGGAAAATGGGAACTGTGTTTTCCGGCAGCGGCTTCGATACCAGCAGGTTTCTCGGCCAGCACCCCGGAGCGAACCAGGCGCTCTCCGATATGGGCAAGGAGATGGCGAAGATCCAAGGCGTACCTGTTCTCCAGGTGACGCGGATAGGCACAACCATCAACGGACAGCCGCTGCCCGCCGCCTCCGAGGCCCCGCTTCCGCCGGACTCCTCGCCGTCCATGCCGAGCGCCGGCGACGTAGCCAAGCAAAGCGCGGTCTCCGCGCTCAGCAGCCGCTTGGGCGGTCTGGGCGGGTTCGGCGGCTTTGGGCACAAAAAACAACCCGATCCGCCGCCCAGCACCCAAGACTCAACCACACCTCCGCCGACGAGTGCTGTCCTGATGGAGTCGCAAAGCCGGTCATCTAACTTCTCCTCGGAGGCCGTAGATCCCGTGCATTTTGAGGTTCCCGCAGGCTATAAGGAGGTGCAGCCGGAGAGGCCGCGCGCTAACCCTTAACTCCCTGATCTTTGATCCCCGATTCTTGATCCCTGGCCCCGATATATCATCATGGACGGCCTTCCAAGTCTTCCAGGATGATCACCAGAATGCAGCCTACCGGAAAAAACAGCCTGTCCCTTATCCTTGCGTGCTTCCTCGCTGGTTTCGTGCTTCTCGCGCCGGCTTTTGCCCAGCAAAGCGCAACTGACACCTCCAGCCTTCCCTGGATGAACAGCAGCCTCTCGCCCGACGCGCGCGCGGATCTGGTGCTCAAGCAGCTAACCCTGGACGAGAAAATCGATCTGCTGCACGGCCAAGGCCAGCCGGGCCACGGCAAGCCTGGACCTAATGCGCGTTTGGGAAATGGAGGCGCCGGCTTCGTGCTTGGTGTGCCGCGGCTGGGCATTCCCATCATCCAGATGAGCGACGCAGCCTACGGCGTGCGCAGCAGCGGCGAAAATGGCCGCTACTCCACCGCACTACCTTCCGATCTTGGAGCAGCGGCAAGCTGGGATACAAAGGCTGCATGCGAGTATGGCGCGCTCATCGGACGCGAGCTGCGCGCCCAAGGCTACAACATGACGCTCGGAGGCGGCGTGGACCTGGTGCGCGAGCTGCGCAATGGCCGAACCTTCGAATATCAGGGAGAGGACCCGCTGCTGGCTGGGACCATGGTCGGCAATCGCATCAAATGCGAGCAGGCCCAGCATGTGATCGGCGATATCAAGCACTACGCCATGAACGATCAGGAAAGTGGACGCAGTGAAGTCAACGTGATCGTCGATAAACGAGCGATGCGCGAGACCGACCTGCTGGCCTTCCAGATCGGCATCGAAACAGGGAAGCCGGCGGCGGTGATGTGCGCTTACAACGGAGTCAATGGACAATACTCCTGCCAAAACAAGTATCTGCTCACCGATGTACTCAAAAAAGATTGGCGATTCCCCGGCTTCGTACTCTCCGATTGGGGAGGAACGCACAGCACAATCCAGGCCTCGGCCGCGGGCCTGGACAACGAAGAACCCGACGCCATTTTCTATGGAGACAAGTTTAAGGAGGCGGTGATCGCGCGCCAGATCTCAAGGGCCGAGCTGGACGAACACGTGCGCCGTATTTTGCGCTCTGAATTCGCCAGCGGCATCGTTGATTATCCAACGCACAAATTTGTGGTTGATGTTGACGCGGGCTTTGCGACTTCACGGCGGATCGCCGAACAAGGAAGCGTTCTTCTCAAAAATACGGGCGCCATCTTACCGCTCGATCCCGCAAAGGTCCGCTCCATCGCTATCATCGGCGAGCATGCCGACACCGGTATGATTTCCGGCGGCGGTTCAGCCCAGGTCGACCCCGAAGGATCTCCGACGGCAAAGTGGCAAGCGCAAGTCTGGTTTCCCACCTCGCCGCTTAAGGCCGTGAGTGCGAAGGCCCCCGAAGCACAGGTGCGGTTCGATTCCGGCGCAGACCCGGCATCGGCCGCGGCTCTGGCGAAGCGATCGGAGGTCGCCATTGTCTTCGCTCATCAGTGGAGCAGCGAAGGAATGGATTTGCCCAGTCTCTCCCTGCCTGGCAACCAGGATGCGCTTATCGCACAGGTAGCCGCCGCCAATCCCAGGACCATTGTTGTGCTCGAAACAGGCACGGCCGTCCTGATGCCATGGTTGGACAAAGTCGGTGGGGTGCTTGAAGTCTGGTATGCAGGCAGCAAAGGCGCCGATGCCGCCGCCAATATCCTGTTCGGAGATGTAAATCCCAGCGCGAAGCTGCCCATCACCTTTCCCCGCAGCGAAGCGGATATGCCGCATCCCACGCTGACCACCCCTCCTGCCGGCAACGGAGGCAAAGCCAATCCTGAGGGCAAGCTGACCTTTAGCGTGCATTACGATGAGGGCCTGAAAGCCGGCTATAAGTGGTACGACGCTGAGAAGAAGCCTGTGCTGTTCCCCTTTGGCTATGGGCTCTCCTATACCACTTACAGCTATGGAAGCCTGAAAGTGGCTTCCGGCGGGATAAGTAACGGCAAGGATATGATCGTAAGCTTTCAGGTGAAGAATACCGGCAGCCGCGCGGGGGAGGAGATTGCGGAGGTTTATGCCGGGCTGCCTGCCAGCGCAGGCGAGCCGCCTAAACGCCTGATCGGCTGGAGCAAGGTGCATCTCGATGCCGGCGAAAGCAAGGATGTGAAGGTCGCCGTCGAGGCCCGGATGCTCTCGATCTACGATGAAACGGCGGATGGCTGGAAGCTCGCGCCGGGCGAGTACACCATTATGGCGGGTGGTTCATCGCGGGATCTTCCGCTGGTGAAGACGCTGAATATCCGGTGAAGGGAACTCAAGACCTTCGGTAAGAATCGATGTTCATTCTCAATGGGTGCGCAGAGGCGTTCAGGAAAAATTCAGCCAAAGAGCGTAAAAGCAGAGCATGCGAGTGTTGGTGGTCGAGGATGAGGTAAGGCTGGCGGAGAACATCGCCGCCGCCTTGCGCGAGGGTCCCGGCTATGCGGTCGATATCGCATATGACGGTAACGATGCTGTCCAGCTCGGCCAAACAACTCCGTATGACCTGATCGTTCTCGATCTCATGTTGCCGGGTATGAATGGATTGCAGGCGCTCCGCCGCATCCGCTCCGACGGCCAGATGGCTCCAGTGCTGGTTCTGACCGCAGTCTCCGGCAAAACTTCCATCATCGAGTTATTAAATGCCGGCGCCGATGACTACTTAGGTAAGCCATTCGACCTTGGAGAGTTCATCGCACGTGTGAAAGCACTCATTCGCAGGGGAAAGGGAGTCGGTCACCCGATCATCAAGATCGGCGGACTCACCATTGACACTTTAGAGAAGACAGTCGCTTGCGGCGGCGAAGAGATCGAGCTTTCGCCCACCGAATACCGCATCCTCGAATATCTCAGTCACCGTCCTCGCTCCGTCGTATCGAAAGAAATGCTGCTCGAGCATCTCTACGACTACAACTGGGAACGTCATTCGAACGTGATCGAGGCTCATATTTCCAATCTGCGCCGTAAATTGAATTATGGCGGCGATACGCAATGGATTGAAACGCTGCGCGGCAGAGGCTACCGGCTGGTTGCGAGTAAGCAGGAGACGCCGGCATGAAAAGCTATTCGCTGACGCGGCGGCTCATCCTGACTGTGCTCCTGCTGGAGCTGGCCCTTGCTCTGTGCACCACGGCGGCGGCATTGCTCTACGAGAGGCATCAGCTTCTGCACACCTTCGACATCCTGCTGCGCGGGCGAGCCGATTCACTGCTGGGCGCGGTGAAGGATGCCGAAGACGCAAACGACAACGTCATCATCGATCCCAAAGCACTCGACCTGGGTCATGAAGATCTCTGGGAAGTCCGCCAGCCCTCCGGCCGCGTTTTGGCCCGCTCCGCAATGTGGTCCGCAGTGGCCGCTGCGGAGCAGCGAAATGCGGAAATCGAAGGCACGTTCCGGATCAACGGCCGTGGCCACGACTTTCAGCTTCATGGCGTACGGTATCGTGGCCTGCTTGTCCATGGCATTCGCCAAATCGATCAGACTGACACTCAGCCCGGCATCTCGCGTCCCGTCATCATTTACTACGCCGCATCGATTCGTCCCGTCACCGTTGTAGTTTTGAGCGCGGCAAAATTCCTATTGCTGGCCAACTCTTTGCTGCTGTTTATAACCGGCGCGGCTCTATTCTTCCTCCTCCGGCGTGGTCTGCGGCCGCTGCAGCAATTGAGCCAGGCAGCGGCCGCCATCACTCCAAGCCATTGGCAGTTTCAAGCGCCCCCGTCGGCCTCGCGCGTACAGGAGCTTGGCGTTCTGGCTGCGGCCCTGGATTCCGCCATGACGCGCTTGGAGGAATCGTTTCGCCAGCAACAAACCTTCGTCCACGATGCGGCCCACGAGCTCAAGACCGCCGTCACCATCATCAAGTCGTCGTTACAACTGCTTGCTTCCCGGCAACGCACGGCGCAGGAGTATGCCAACGGATTGGAGACATGTCTCGCCGACTGCGCGCGTATGGAGGATCTGGTTCATCGCATGCTCCTGCTGGCCTTCTTCGAGCAGCGTAATGTTCAGGCGTTGAGCCGGCCGGACGCCGCCGACCTATCCGAATCGGTGCGCGAGTCTGTCGCACAGATGGAGAACTTCGCCCAACTCGCGAATGTCACCCTCTATCTCCGGATTGAAGGCCCTGCCGCCGTCCCCCTCTCCTTTGAAGCTTGCGACACTCTGGTGACAAACCTGGTGATGAATGCTCTGCAGCACAGCCCGCGCCAAGGACGCGTGGAGGTCAGCTTGCGAACCGCCGGCGGCCAAGCGGTGTTGGAGATAGTGGATACCGGGACGGGTATTGGTCCGGACGAGTTGCCGCATCTCTTTGAACGCTTCTATCGCGGCGATCCATCCCGCTCACGCCGCACTGGAGGCACGGGTTTAGGGCTTGCGATTTCCAAAGCCATTACCGACTCTTGTGGGGGCGTTATCGAGATTCGGGCGAATCGGAATTCTAATTCAAACCGCGGCACGCACGTTACCGTCCGGCTTCCTTTCGCTGCGGAAGAAATCTCTTCGCTTGCCGGAGAAACTCAATCCCAACCATGTAAGGAGACACAATGAACATCGCGAAATGGGCACAGCGCTTCCTTGCTGCCGCTTCCATGCTTTCTCTTGCAGCTTTAGGCAGCGCCTCTGAGGCCGGCGCGCAAAAACCTTTTCATATTCAAGCAAAGTGGCAGATTGGAGGCGATGGCGGTTGGGATTATCTGGCGGTCGATCCGGTTTCCCGCCTGTTATACGTCACCCGCGGAAACCATGTTCTCGTGGTCAACACCCGGACGGGCAAGCAGGTGGCCGACATCGGCGGACTGCATGGAACGCACGGGGTGGCTTTCGATACTGACGGCAAGACGGGATACATAAGCGATGGCGGCGGCAATCAAGTGGCTATCTTCGATCGCAAGACAAACCAGATCGTCAAGACCATCCCGGCGGGAACCAACCCGGACGGCATTGTCTTCGAGCCGGTCACCCACACCGTATGGGCCTTCAATGGCCGAAGCCAGAATGTAACCGTAATCGATGCGAAATCCGGGACCGTCGCGGCAACCGTCGCCCTGCCCGGCAAGCCGGAGTTTCCGGTGGCTGACGGCAAGGGTTCGATATTCGACAATATCGAGAATAAAAGCGAAATCGTTCACATCGACGCCCGCTCCCATACTGTCCGCGCAGTCTGGCCTATTTCCCCTGGCGAGAGTCCCTCGGGTCTGGCCATAGACCGTGTTTCCCGCCGCTTGTTCGCAGTCTGCGACAACAAGAAGATGGCGGTCGTCGATGCCGAAACCGGCAAAGTAGTGGCTTCGCCGGAAATAGGGGACGGGCCCGATGCGGCCGGGTTTTCTTCTCAGGACAAGTATGTTTTCAGCTCTAACGGCGGCGACGGCACTCTGACCGTAGTCCGCGAGGACTCTAGTGACAAATACACCGTAGTGCAGAACCTGGCGACGCAAAAAGGAGCGCGTACCATGGCTCTGGATCCGGACGGCAAACGAGTCTATCTCGTCTCCGCGGAGTTTGGTCCGCGGCCGGCGGCGACTGCCGCTAATCCGCGTCCCCGCCCCAGCATCGTACCGGGAAGCTTCGTCATCCTGGTAGCTGCGCAATAGTGAAGGAATCAGAACACTTTTTTGCCGGGGCATTGCTTACGTCGCATGCGGCACAGGGCTATCACCCGTATCCCACAGCGCAATCAGCACATGGGTGTCGAGGGCGATAGTCATTCGCCGCGCAACTCACGCAATCGCTTCACAATGGCCCGCTTGCCTGAATCGATGCCCGGATTGCCGATGCCGCGATAGCGGGTGAAAGGGCTTTCCGCGCGAATCGGCATTACGCGCATCTCGCCCGCTCGTTCCTCGAACACCAGCCGGTCTCCCGGGCCAACGCCCAAAGCACGGCGGACTTGGTGCGGCACAGTGATCTGGCCTTTGCTGGTGATCTTTGCAGTCATCGCCATACAATATCCTTACTTCAAAAGTACACTTACTTCTCGGGATTACCTTTGCGCGCAAATCACAGCAGCCTGGCAGAGGACAGCACGTCTGATTGCGGTATGGCACAATGGACTGGCTCTCATTCCGCTGGGCGCGATTGTCATAGCAGCCGTCATGGGTTGAGTAACCATTGTCTACGGTCGTTCAACTCGGCAAGTACCTGCTCACGAGTAGCCTCGCCGCAGGATTGGTCTTCTTCTGCTTTGGGTGTGCGCCCTCGAATCCTCGAATGGTGGCAGTTATTCCTGAAACGACAGCACAGGAGCTTTGGGAAGCAGAGCACGCCGGAGTGGAGACCGCGGCACTCGGCACGGGTTGGAAGGTTTATTGGAATGGACCCAGCCGCGAAGACGATGTTCAGCGGCAAATTGCGTTGGTGGAACATGCCATCGAGGCCGGAGACGGAGGACTTATCCTTGCTCCTGACCATGCCATCGCATTGACCAGTCTCGTTCGCCGCGCAGTGCAGCGCGGGATACCTACAGTCATCGTAGGCTCTCCTCTTTCCGTTCCTCCCAATCCCAAGCTGGCCTACATCGTCAATGATGACGAAGAAGCCGGTAAACTCGCAGCCGATCGCATTGGAATGGCACTGAAAGGCGTTCGCACCGTTGCCGTTCTCGGGATTGATCCGGACATTACCGGCACTGTTCGGCGCGCCGCGTCGTTTGAACGGAGGCTGACACAGCAATATCCATCTGTGCATGTTATTGAAAAGCTACCAGGCTCGTTCAGACTCAGCCAAGCCGAGCAGGATACCGAGGAAGTACTCACTCACTACCCTAATCTGGATGCGATATTTACTGTCGACATCAACGCAACCCGGGGAGCTTATTTTGCCCTGAAAAACAGGGAAAGAAGCGAAGGGGTCAAACTGATTGGTTGCGATCAGGACTTAGACCTGCTGGCCTATCTCCGCAGGGGACAAATTGACTCGATTGTCGCGGAGAACACCTACGAGATGGGTTATCGCGCGCTGAACCTTATCAAGGCCGCAGCTCAAGGCGTGCCCATCTCTACGGATTTGCGGCTAAAGCCAATCCTGGTCACACGCGATGACGTGGACAGGGCGGACGTGCAACAAGTGCTCTCGATGAATTGGAGACCAGCCGAGTGAAACGATCTCATCTCCTCAATCGCCTCACATTCGCTGGTTCCGCCTTAGCTGCCGCAATCGTGCTGGTCATTGTCTGCTTCCTCTATTTCGCGGCGCCGGACCGCGGTCTTCCATTCCAGGATTCCTTCGCAACCGGCAAAGCGGATGAATGGCAGCCAGTCGGCGGCGCCTGGGAGATTGCCGGCGGCGTGATGCGGAACGATTCCGACGAACGCGGCGCCAAGCTTCTTGCAGGATCGAAGCGATGGAAAAACTATGCTGTTGAAGCGGATGTGGAAGAGCTGAGGCAAGGCGGAGACGCTGGGCTGATCGTGCGCTCCAGTCATGAAGAGCGCGGAATCGATGCGTACAACGGCTACTATGTCGGCCTGCGTACCGGAGACAATTCGCTGGTCATCGGACGCGCGGATTATGGATGGATGGAAGGCGAGCCGGCGCCCATGCCCGGAGGCGTCCATAGTCTGCGCTGGTATCACCTCAAGGTAATCGTAATCGGATGCGAAATCGGAGTTTTTGCCAACGAGATTGGAACGCAAAATAACGCCTGGAGCCTGTTGGAGGAGCCGGACTGTGTTCCCGCCGGTAGAATAGGCCTCCGTTCACTTTCAACGGCTGCGGCATGGCGGCAGGTGCGCGTTTCCGCGGCGACGCCGACCGGGCTCTCTGTCATACGCCGTCATGTCGCAAGCATCACTCATCCCGACTTTCCCAAAAGCGAGGCATCCTACAATGCGACTCACGATTGGAATGCCGCAATGGCCGCGCCATCGGATGCGCTCAAAGAGGACCTTCCCGCGCAGCCGATCGGTGATCTAAGGATGCTGCCGGAAACAAGCCCGCGTCCCGTCCTGGTTCGCGGAGTCGTCACCCTTACCTCTCCCGTGCTGTACGTTCAGGACTCAACCGGCGGTGTCGCCGTCCCGAATCTTCGGGCGCCGGCGCTCGGCATCGGCGATGAAGTGGAGATCGCCGGATGGCCCGAGCCACATGATTATTCCTCAACCTTGCGCAATGCGACCGTGCGATTATTGTGGGACCGCACACCCATTCCCCCGCTTTCAATTACTGC
Source organism: uncultured Acidobacteriaceae bacterium (assembly GCA_963803615.1). Taxonomy (GTDB): domain Bacteria; phylum Acidobacteriota; class Terriglobia; order Terriglobales; family Acidobacteriaceae; genus PALSA-350. The sequence goes on along the minus strand of CAWDNI010000057.1, from coordinate 80,059 downwards.
TGCGCAGGCGGCTACGGGCGCCTTCGATGCAGCGTTTGTCGAAACACAGGGCTATCTCCGGGCAAAGCACCACAGCCCGGATGGTACGGTAACTCTCGACCTGGATGAGGGTTCGCAATCCTTTCGCGCGATCGCCGGAGGCGGTTTTTCGGATGATCTGTATAGCCGGCTCAAGGAGCACAGCCGGCTCAGGGTGCGCGGCGTCTGCGTTCTTGACTCTCGATTTACCCAACAGGCCACGCCGTTTGTTTTGCTGCTTCGCTCCGCGGATGATCTCGATGTCATTGCCGGGCCGCCTTGGTGGAGCACTAGGCGCCTGGTAGAGCTCGCCTGTGCTTTGCTGCTCCTATGGTTGTTGATCGACTTTCTCTATATTCGCGTTGAACACTGGAGACTTCGCGGAATAATGCAAGAGCGGGAGAGGCTTGCCCATGAAATGCACGACACGCTCGCGCAAAGCTTTGCCGGTATAGGCTTTCAGTTACAGGGCATCCGGAACGGGATCCGCAATGGCGGCCCCGCCAGCCTTCCCGCCATGAACCAGCAACTTGATAGGGCCTGCGACATCGTTCGGCAGACACACGAGGAGGCCAGCCTTAGCATCGCCATGCTGAGGCCGGATTCGCCCGAGTCTTGCGATCTCACCGTGGCGTTTCAGAGGTGTGCTTCTCGAATCGTGGCTGGAGGCCCGGTACGAGTGGATATCATGAGCAAGGGCGGCGCGCGGCCGCTTCCTTTGCGCGTGACAGACGCCCTGTTTCACATCGGAAGCGAGGCTATCGCGAATGCCGTACGGCATGCTCAACCCACGAAGATCGATGTCGTTCTTGCTTACGAAACGGATGCGGTCGTCTTATTAGTGGAAGACTGCGGCTCGGGCTTCGTGCGCACCGGCGAAGTTCGAGGCTTCGGCCTGCGAGGCATGGAGAAGCGGGCTCAGAGCATATCGGCAGAGCTCCATATCGACAGCACTCCCGGTAAAGGCACGAGTGTTAAAGTGACTGCTCCACTCGCGTCACGAACAGGATTTACCGCTCTTCCCATGCATATTTGCAGGCAAATATTCCTGGCTGTCCGGCAGCCGCAATAGAGCATTTTCGGCGAAGACTTACAATCTGGAAGGTTGGAAGCCCTGGACTTTTAGTCCGGGTAAGTGGGCCTTCCAGGCCCACCAGTAGCTTTCTATCTCCAAAATGAGGTTTTTAGGCCTGGTGGCGCTGGGTGCCCCATATCTAACGCGCTGTTTGCGTCAGATGTGCGAAACCAAAAAATAAGAGGACTTTATTTTCAAGAACATAGCAGCCTATTTTCAGAGCAGCGGCTAAAGCCGAGCGGATTTTCAGCTGTTGCGGCACGGCTGAAGCCGAGCCCTGATACAAAGCCAATCTTTTCCATATCGAATTTGCGATGCTTTGTATCAGGTGTGGCCTTTAGGCCATACGTCCCATCGCTAAAAAACGCAGCGGCTTTAGCCGCTGCGTTTTCATTCTTAAGTGAACAATACTGAAGTTAGCACTTATACTTCATCAGTCTTGCTCAAGGTTAACCAGACCGCGCCGGATGGCAACCGCAGTAGCCTCGGTTCTATCTTTAACTCGCAGCTTATCCAGACAATTCACTACGTGATTGCGAACCGTCTTGTCACTGATGTGGAGCAACTCCGCTATCTCCCGGTTTGTGAGCCCTCGCGCTACCAGATTGAGAATCTCCTGCTCTCTCGGGCTGAGCTCAATGCGGCTGATACGCCCCGCAAGCTGAACAGCGATCGGCTCCGGGATGCGCCGTCCTCCGGCGTAAACCTCCCGAATCGCGCTCACGACCTCCTCGAGAGAAGCGCTTTTCAGTAAGTAAGCCATCGCACCCGCCTGCAGTGCGTTGAAAACTTCCTCATCGGAATGGTAGTTGGTAAGCACCACGATCTTAATTTGGGGATCGATGGCGCGCAGAGCGGCAATCGTCTGCACACCGTCCATCTCCGGCATGCGCAGATCCATCAGCACAATATCGGGAGCTGTTTTCGGCACCCTGTCCAGAGCCTCGCTCCCTGATGCAGCCATTCCGACTACCACGATGTCGCGCTCGCTCTCCAACATCGTCTGCAGGCCCAAGCGCACTACAGGGTGATCTTCCACCACAAAAGCTCTAATTGGTCCGATACTATCCATCTCGTTTGCGCGGCACAATTGTATATATTTTCTCATCCAATCGGGCCGGCAGTGATGTCAAGCTTGCTTCGATTTACGGTATAGTGCTGCGGTACTAGAGGACGCTGGTGGGCGTGTCCTATTGACGGTGTTTAGGGGGATTTCCTATGATCCCTCTGCGCTGAGTCAAGAACAGGTGTGAGTCGCAGAACCAATGCCGAAGCTTAATCGCCGTAAACTTCTGTTTTAGATCGAAACTCATGGTAGCTGTCCGATCAGATGCAACCGATTACACCGGAATCAAGGGAAAGCTGAATAGAGAGCACTTTAGGAGGGATGAAATGTCGAAGCAGGTTGCAGGTTGTGTGTGCGGAAAGGCTGCGAGGTTTTGGACAACGGTCGCTATAATGCTCATGTTTTCCTCGGTCTTCTCCGGGATTCTGAATGCACAAGATTATCGCGCAAAACTGACAGTGCTCGTGACTGATCCGTCAGGGGCTGTAATTCCCAATGCGACGCTGGATCTTGTTCGTGGAAGCACCAATCAAACTACCACAGCTAAGACCGATGCAACGGGCTCATATACCTTCCAGTTTCTTGAGCCGGACACGTATAGCGTGAAGGCATCCGCGCCAACCCTGGGAACTTCCCAGGTGACCGGACTCTCCATCCAAGCCTATGCCTCGACCAGCATAAAAATAGTGCTGAGCCCCGCGGCCGCGACAACGCAAGTCACGGTAACCGCGGGAGCGGCGCTGCTGCAAACTGAGACCGCCAGCAGAGCGTGGAATATAGATCATGCGGACGTGACCGATCTCCCCGTAATCAATGGCAATCCGGTTATGCTTGGAGCGGATATTCCGGGAGTCTATATACGCCCGCTGGGTATCTATACCGACCCATGGACCGTTACGTCACAGTACCTCATAAACGGCGGATTGATGTATCTCAATGAATTTCAGATCGATGGAAGCCCCAACGACGCGGAGCTAGGCAGTAATACTTATGCCTATACTCCGCCGGTCTATTCGGTAAAGCAATTTACGGTAAGCGCAAATAACTATGATGCCCAGTATGGGCATACCAGCGGCGGGGTGATAAACCTTACCACCCTCTCCGGCACGGACAAGCTCCATGGCATGTTTTGGTCTTCATTACGGCGCACCCAATGGAACGCCAATACGTATCAGAACAAGTACGAAAATGCGGTCAACAACACCAACAAGAATACCAGGCCGTTCAATACCCAGACCCAACTTGGATTTCAGGTCGGGGGACCAATGTTTATACCCCGCGTAATCCCCAGGTTCCCGCGGTATAAGCCGTATTTCTTTTTTGCATTCGATCACTACTCGGAGCTGCTGCCTCGCGGCCTTCTGCTTTCTTATCCCACGGCCAAAATGCGTACCGGCGACTTTTCAGAGCTGCTCAACGATCCCACCGGCTACCAGCCAATTGTCATTGCCGATCCGGAAACGGGTCATATAGACGCTAATCCGGCTAGCCCGACCTATAAAGACTTTGTCCGCGATCCGTTCCCCGGAAACATAATCCCTGCGAATCGCCTCAACCCGGTCGCTCTGGCTGTTTCCAAGGTATTTCCGGCGGTGGGGAATACTCCGGCCGGCCAAAGGATTGGCACAAACGACTTGAACATCGCTAACAATTACTTCGACTGGCATTTCCACAACTTGCTTGGCCGCTTTGATTTCGATATCGGTGACAAGTACAAGTTCTTTCTGCGCCCGTTCTATGCGGACTTTACTGAGGTCAGCAACGCCGGAGGCGTAGTAGGGCCGGGCGAAAACGGCGGCCACTTCTCTCGTGTCAGCAAAGGTTTCCTGGTCGACTTTGTCGACGCCGTAAATCCCACCACGGTATTCAATGCCCGATATGGATATACGCTATTCCGCGTTCTATGGACAAGTCCGGCAAATCAAGGGTTTAACCTGGCGTCCTTGGGCTATCCGGCCGGCTTTGTCAACGGCCTGCAACAGCCGGCTCTGTTCGGAAATTATGACTTCCAGGGATATAGCCCGTTGGGCTGGTTCGCCAACGTAGAGGACACCGGAACTTACTCGCTGGAGGGCAGCGTCTCCAAGACCGCCGGCAGGCACAACGTTCGCGTCGGATGGGACATCCGGTTGACCCACTTTACGTTTATCAATCCAGGAGCCTTTACCTTCACCAGCAACAGTGACTTCACCAGCACCGACTACAACAATACGAGCTCCCAAGCGACCAGCGGAGATGGTTTTGCCACCTTCCTGCTGGGAACGCCCTCGACCGGGAACACGACCATCAACGCCAATGAGTTCATCTCGAGCTGGTATCTTGCTCCCTGGCTTCAGGACGACTGGAAGGTCAATCCGAGACTCACGCTTAACATGGGCTTCCGCTACGACGTGCTGACGGCTCCGGTCGACAAAAATAACGCGCTGGATATCGGATTCGATCCCAATGTTCCAAATGCGGTTCAGGCGCAAATTCCCTCGAGCTCGATTGGCGTTCTCCCGCAGGCCGCCAGCCTGACCGGCGGCCTCCTATTCGCCAACGTGAACGGCAGTCCGCGGTCTCCGTTCCCGACCGTCTATCACAACATTCAACCTCGCTTCGGTTTTGCATGGCAGCCGATGGATCGATTGGTGATACGGGGCGGTTATGGCCTGTTCTATACCAACTTCCAAACCAATGCGATGATCCAGCAGCTTGGATTCTCGTCCAATTCTCCTCTGGTTACATCGAACAACGGAGGGCAAACGCCGATTCCGAATGTGCTGAGCAACCCCTATCCGGCTGGGCTGAATCAGCCTACGGGCTCTTCGCTTGGCACGTTGACCGGGATCGGCCAAACCCTGAATGTGTACAACCGTAACTTCAAGATTCCCTCCGCCAACGAATTCTCGTTTGGGTTCCAGTATCGCGTTCTGAAGAACGGGGTTTTGGATGCTTCTTACGTTGGCAACCGGATATTTGGGTTCGACCCGGCTTCGGGCGGACAAAACCTTCCTGCAGGTTTCCCTACCGGCGCCTCCGATGCCAATCTTCCATCCTGGAGCTTTCAGAAGCAATGCGATGAAATTTATGCGCAGGGTAACTACAACCTATGCCAGCAACAGCTGGCTAATCCATTCCAGAGCGTTCCGGCATTTCAAGGAACCAGCTACTACACAGCGCCGACTTATGACTCGTACGACTTAAATCGGCCGCATCCGGAATTTCAGGGAGTAACGACCAGAGGCCTCAACATAGGACGTAACTGGTACAACGGACTTCAGGCCGATTTCAGCCAAAGGATGACACACGGAATTTCCTTCAACATCAATTATGTCTGGTCAAAGCAGATTGAGCAGTGGGGCTGGATGAATCAGGCTTTGAACATCCCCCAGAGAAGCCCGTATACCAATGGCATCGCCCACGCCTTCAAGGTCTTTGGGGTATTCCAGCTTCCTGTCGGTCAAGGCAAGCTCGTAAACTTTAACAATAATAAGATCGCGAATGCGTTGCTCGGCGGATGGGAATTCTCGCCCGACTTCACCGTGCAGAGCGGAGAACCCGCTACCCTGCCGCAGAACGCCATCCCATTACCGCACAATAAGTTCTACAAAAGCCCGAACTGGAAACAGCAACAGGTGAAGGCATGGAACAACTGTGTTCTTGATTACGTTCCGGGCGGTGCTCCGGCTATTCCGGGAGGCGCCACCGGAGCTACGGCGCAGCGCTGCGGGACTGACCCGAGCAACTACGATTGGCTGCAAGTACAGACTCTTCCCTATGAGCAGGCGCAGCCTACGAATTCCAGCGCGGTTCGCATGAAGCCGACGATCGTGTCGGACGCGGCGTTGCAGAAGAGCTTCACCATCCACGAGAATGTGAATGCCACTGTCCGGGTCTCGTCATCCAACGTGCTCAACCACTTCAACATACTCACCGGGCGCTTCGACACGAATCCGAATGACGGAGCTCTCTTTGGAACTATCATCCAGGGAAACACTCCTTCAGCCGATTCCCCGCCGCGAAATGTAAACCTGCAGTTCCGGGTATCTTTCTGATCTCCGGCAGGGCCTTACTGCTGTGTGTTTGCGCGAAAACGGGTCCATACTTCGTTCTCGTCCTTGCATGGGGACCTGCCACACGCTGCGGACTCCGCCTCGTCCGGCTCCGCTTTCGCTCGCAACGCTGCTCACTCTATTAGTGTTAACAGGTCCTAAAAACATCGAGGAGTATATGTTCCGACCTATGTTCCGGTTCTGCTTCGGTTCTCGCACTCCGCTGCTATATCTCCTATCAATAGCAATTAGTGTTACCGCTTACGGCGCCACGGGCGAATATCTTCCAAAGGCTACTTTCTATCCGAGACTCGTTCGTTTGGCGCATGGACCTGCATCCTCCAATGGACGAATAATCGCAAGCACGACGGGCGAAATATTCGAGAGTAAGGACGATGGGCGCAGCTTCACTTTCCTCGGTGAGGTCCCGGCGAGGTCCGGAAGCAAACTGAAGTGCTGCGAGACATTGTTTGAGCTGCCAAAGACCGTGGGAAGCCTTCAGGCGGGAACGCTTCTCTATGCGGCATCCTACGCGTCGGGAACGGCGCCGGCAATTGAGGTCTATACCAGCACAGACCAGGGAAGCCATTGGACATATCATTCAACACCCGTCCTCGGTCCGGGAGAGAAGAATCATGGAGGACTTTGGGAGCCTCAATTCACGGTAGCCAAAGACGGATCCCTGGTTATGTTTTGGTCCGATGAGACGTTTCTCTGCTGCAGTCAGAAGTTGATGAAGATCAGGACTTCCGACGGCGTGAATTGGAGAGACGAGTCCGACGCCGTAGCAAGCACAGTAGAAGCGGACCGCCCTGGAATGATCGTAGTTACCGAATTACCCACAGGGGTCTATTTCATGACCTATGAGATTTGCGGAGATCCTATAACCGGCCCTAAGTGCGCAGCCTATTACCGCATTTCACGGGATGGCTGGAACTATGGCGCCGCCTCCAATCTAGGCACGAGAATTGAGACCGCGGATGGAAAATTCTTTGAACATGCTCCGGCGAATATCTGGAGCCCTTCTCCTGTCGCTGCCAATGGCGTCATCGTCGTGGTAGGCCAGGTATTGCACAACGCCGACAAGTCCGTGGCGCCTCAGAATGGGAAGGTGCTCTTCGTGAATCCCTTGCTGGACGGGTCAGGTCCATGGACGATGATCGCGGCCCCGGTGGAGGTCCCGCACTCTTATGATAACTTCTGTCCGAACTATTCATCAGCACTGCTGCCGGTAAGAGACGGTACGGCCCTTCTGGAATTTGCCTCCGATTATCGCGCGGTAAAGGATTGCGGAATGTATTTTGCCACCAAATCGTGGAAAGAAATGACGGCCGGAAAATCCGGACCAAGTCAACCGTAGAGGATGATCTGCAGAATTTTAAATTTGGGGAGATAGGGATGAATCGAAGATATCTGCTGAAAGCTTTGGCGGGCGGCGCGTGCTCCGGGTGGATGCTCCCGGCGTTCTCAGCCGAAGATAACCGGATATCCGGAGCGGAGTTTCAAGCAGGCGCCCCTGTCGACTTGAAAAAGTTGAGGAATGCGCGATGGGACGAGAAGCGTGCGTACGAATATATGCAACGATTCGGCGAAGTGAAGGGTTGCAATTACGTGCCGAGCGACGGCAGCAGCATCCTGCGTAGTCCGAACGAGGAGCTGATCGATCGGGAACTAGGCTGGGCGCGGGAGACCGTCGGCTTGAACAGCGTTCGGGTATGGGTGAACCTGGCTGATTATCAGATCAACAGGGAAGAGGTTTACACCAATTTCGAGAAATTCGTTAAGGCCTGTGAAAACAATGGAATCAAAGTCCTGCCGGTCCTGTCTATCCAAGAAGTATTAGATCCTAACTACAATCCACACGCGCCCGGCGCGGATCAGCCGGTGATGGATTTCCATCCCTCGGTTCACGGAGGCGGCTTGCGATATCCGGGCCGGCTGCACTGGCCCTGTTGTGAGCCGGAGGGTTCTATCCCTGGCAAGGCGATGGCCGCATTTGCACAGACCAAGCCGGCAATGAAGGACTTCATTCAGAGCTTTCTCAATCGCTATGCCAAGGATGAGCGGATCATTCTTTGGGATCTTTATAATGAAGCGCCGAAGGCGGCCCGGCCGCTGGTGGAGATGATTTTTCAGTGGGCGCGGGAAGTAAACCCTTCACAACCGCTCTCGGTATGCTGGCAGGGACACGATCTCTCCGACGTGATAACTTTCCACACCTACGCGCGGCCGGGCTTCGAAACCGCGAATCGTAATTCTCCAGGATGGGATTTCCTGACGGAGGTGGATTGGGCGAGAGCTTGGGGAAGGCCAATGCTGTGTACCGAGTGGATGGCCCGTCCATTTGGCAACACCATCCAGGCGATACTCCCGTTTTGGGAGAGATATCATGTCGGCTGGTATGTATGGGGGTTATGCGCGGTTGGCCCGGCTCAATATCAGTTTCCGTGGGGCTGGCCGATGGGTTCGCCGCCTCCTGAAAAGTGGTTTCACTGCTTGCTCTATCCTGATGGGACACCCTACAGCGCAGAAGAGATCCTATTGATCCGAGATTTCAGATACAAGGATCTCCCGGAACAACTAAGGACGCAATCGTATTGGCTCTCGTGGAATGTGGACATCAATGACGCCGATCCGAAATAACGTGCATCCTCCTGCCGATTCGTTGGGACAATACGAGTAACTCCCGATTGAGGCATCAACAATACGCTCCTAACGGGTTGAGTTGTGATGTCAGGCTACCTTCTTGACCTGCAAGATCACCCTTAAACCCGCGGATGCGAGCATATTGACGAGCATGTCTAGACCGAATAGTTCGATCTTGCCACGCATGAGGTCGGAGATGCGCGGCTGCGTGACCCCGAGAACTTTAGCAGCCTGGATCTGACTCAAGCCTTCACCTTCGATGTGACACTTGAGAGCCAACATAAGCGAAGACCGGAGCTTCATGTTTTCGGCCTGTGCCGGAGTATCCTCGATTGCATCCCACACACTAGAGAAGCGTTTCTTATTCATTGGTTCAACTCTCTTATCAAGTCTCTATAGCGTTGTGAGGGCCAGTGAAATGTCCTTGGGGCTCGCCTTCTGTGTCTTCTTCTGAAAGCAATGCAAAACATAAACCACGCGCTCGAACTTGGCCACGTAGATAATACGGAAAGCCCCGCTTTTTTCACGAATCCGTATCTCCCGCACTCCTTGCCCCACGGTGCTCACGGGTTTCCAATCATCTGGATCATATCCTGCCTGCACCTGATAGAGTTGGTAACCAGCCTCGCGCCGTGCTATTGGAGGAAATCGGCGAAGATCGCTCAATGCGGAGCCACGAAATTCGATGGGTTTTGCGGTATTGCCCACGGCTTTACTATACAAGTTAGTGTATAGGAAGAACAAGACATAATCCGAAGGACGCTCTTATAAATTGCGCTTGAATAGGGGAGTGGCGATCAGGAGCGTGCCCAATCCGAAGACGAAGAGAAAGATCAGGTCCTGCCAAACAGCCGCGAATCCAGCGTCCTTGAGCAGAACGGATTGCAATCCATGTACCGCATAGGTGAAGGGATCGACCAGAGCAATGGCTCTCAGCCAGGGCGGAAATGCGGAGATAGGGTAAACCGCCCCGCTGGGGAAGTATAGGAGCGTGTTCAGAACCCCAAACATGGCCCGCGGCACCAACGGGTCGTCTATGCGCACCATCATCAGGAACATCATGCCGTTGAAGGCGATGGACGTGGCGACGATCAATAGCAAAAGTTCAACCGCCGTAACCGGATGGAAGACCGATCCCAGCCCCGCCATCAAAGAGCCGAGCACGGTAAGGACGACGCCTGAGAGTATGGCTTTGATGGCGCCGGCCAGATTCAGTCCCATCACCAGTTCAAGCTTGGTGATCGGAGTAACCAGGTAGCCTTCGTGTACTCCTCGCGCCTTGTCGTCGATGTACAGCATTCCGCCGCCGATCATCACCGAAACGAACATGGCGAGGGTAATGGCGCCGGAAAGAAGAAACTTCATGTAATCGATATAGGGATAAAGCTCTACAGTTTCGAGCGTAATCTTCTGTGTAATTGCCGGCGGGACCAGCGGAGCGTTCAGCCCGTCCACTACCGACTGCATTTCGGCTTCAATGCTGCTGCTTACAAACTGGTCGGAGTTATCGACCACCAGACCTATCTCGGGCGAATCGCCGGCGAGGACTCGCCGTGAATATTGCAACGGGATGATGACTACGCCGCTCAGTTTGCCGTTGCGCACGTCGTTTACCGCTGCGCGCTCATTCTGATACCGGATGGTGGTGAAGGTGCGAATGTTCGCGGCGATGGAATCGAAGGCTTCGATAACCGTGCGCGCTTCCAATCCCCGGTCGTGATCGACCACGCCCATGCGCGCATTGCGGATTTTCCCGCCAAAGGCATTGCCGAGAATAAGCAGCTGCACCAGCGGCAGAATCATGGAAGTCAGCATCAGCGCCGGCGAGCGAAAGAATTTTCGCATTTCGCGCTCGACGATGGCCATCATCCTGTTCACGGGCGCATCCCCGGACGATCCGGCATCACAAAGCCCAGTGCTTTCACCTGCTCGTCGCGAAGCTGGCTGCCCGTGTAGTGCACGAACACGTCGTCCAGCGTGGTGTTCTGCACGCTCAGGGTCTTGATCTTCTCGCCCAGCTTGCCTGCCATCTCGACCAGTTGCATCGTCGTCAGCGAACCATCGGAAGTGAGAACGCGGTACATCCCGGCGCTTTGCGACTGGACGGCGGTCACCCCCGCCAGCCCCTCCAGCCGGGCGCCCCACTCCGGCGATGGCGTGGCAAAGCCCACTTCGACCACGTTGGTACCCGGCACGCTCGCCTTGAGAGCCATGGGAGTATCGAGCGCCACCAGTTTTCCATGGTCCACGATGGCGATCCGGTCGCATAGCCGGTCGGCTTCATCCATGTAGTGCGTGGTGATAAGCATGGTGAGATGGTGAGTGCTCTTGAGATTGTTCAGCATCTCCCAGACGGCAACGCGCGAGACAGGATCGAGTCCGGTGGTGGGCTCATCCAGGAAAAATATCTTCGGACTGTGTACCAATCCGCGGGCGATCTCCAGCCGGCGGCGCATACCGCCGGAAAGCGTCTTGGTTTGCGCTCCGCGCCACTTTACCAGGTCGACAGCTTGGAGCAGTTCCTGAATATTGCGTTCCCGCTCCGCCTTCGGAACCTCATAGAGCTTGGCGTAAATTGAAAGATTTTCTTCGACCGTCAGATCTATGTCGCTGGTCAGCGCCTGGGGAATCACTCCGATCATGCGCCGCACCGCATCGGGTTCGAGCCTGACATCGTGCCCGGCAATGAGCGCCTTTCCGCTGGTAACCGGAATCAGCGTAGTCATCATGCGGATCAGGGTGCTTTTCCCGGCGCCGTTTGGACCCAGCAAGCCGAAGATTTCTCCGTCGGCAACGTCAAAGCTGATGCCGCTTACCGCCTCAAAATCTCCATAGCGTTTCACGATGTTCTCGACTGCAATCGCGGGTATGGGCGCCGCGCCCGGAGCAGCAGAGGGGCGCCGGGCGGCGGGATTCATCGCTTCACCAGCTTATCTTTAGGGATGTACACTTCCGCCGTCATGCCGGGCACATAGCGCATGCCCGGGTTGTCGATCGACAGCTTCAGTTGCACGGTTTTGATGTCCCGCTTGTTGCGGCTGACATCGCGCTGGGTGGCAAAGTCGGCCTCGACCAGTTTGGCAATAACTTTGCCGTACGTTGTAGCGCCGCTGGGCATGACCACGCGCAGGGTATCGCCGATCTGGACCGAGTCGCTCTGGGTTTCAGGCAAGGGCGCATAGACCCAGGTCTGAGTCAGATCCACCACTGTGACAATAGGGGTTCCGGCGGCAACCACCTCTCCTTGACGCGCCGCTCGCACATCTACGATGCCCGTTACCGGGGAACGGACTTGAGCATAGCCTTGCTCGATCTGTGCCTGATCCAGCAGGGCTTGGGCGTTCTTCATTTCTTCTTGTGTAGCCGCGGTGGTTTGCATCGCCGCTTTTGCCTGGTTGGTATTCGCCTGAGCTACCTTCAGAGACGCCTGAGCTGCCGTTACGCTCTGCCTTGCTTGATCGACCGCCGCCTTGGAGGCATTGAGCGAGGATACAGCCTCATCCTTCGCCTGCTCGCTCATGATCCCCTGGCTGGCCAGGGCTACGGTGCGCCGTGTATCCCCCTCCTGATGCTCATATTGCGCTTGGGCCTGAAGCAGCGCGGCCTGGGCCACGCGCAATTGCGCTTCGGCGTTCAATACCTGGCTCGAGGTCTGTCCGGCGGCTTGGCGCTGGGTGTCGCGCGATTCCATGAGTTTGAATTTGGCCGATTCCGCCGTAGCTTCAGCCGCTGCGCTCGCCGCCGCCAGATCCTGGCTCTGGATGGTAGCAATCACTTGCCCGGCTTGGACGCTCTGTCCGTCTTCGACCGTCAGAGTCTGTATGCGTCCTGGGATGCGCGAGCTTACGACGACTTCATTGGCGTCCACCGTGCCGATCAGTTGCAGGGCTGCGGAGGGACGAACGGAGTAAAAGTACCAACCTATGGAGAGCAGCAACAGGGCTCCAATGACAATAAAGATGCGGCGGCCCCTCATGAGCATTTCCTCGCTGCAGCAAGGCCCTTGGGATGCGCCTTTGCGGCTATACGCGGGCTGGGCATTGCGGCAAGAACGCGCCGCGCCAATTTTGTTCCCTGAGTGCGGTCGCGAAACAGGGCGCAGCCCAGGAACTCGATCGCCGCTTTGCGCCGCAAATCCAGCGTCGCTGCATCCAGCGGCTCGCAGGGAAGCGCTGCCCGCATGATTGGCGCGCTGAGAAAGTAGAAGACATTGGCGCCCAGGGCCGAATAAAGAATCTGCAGCCAGTCCGCCTCGCACAGCTCGGCTGCGCGAATTCCGTCGCGTATAAGCCCTTGCATCCTTTTGAGCATCGGAGCGTAGTACGACCGCGCCAACAGAGGCATCACATCACTCTCCCCACGATGGAAGCGCACCATTTCCTGCTGCATAAGGCTTTGAAACTCGCGCTGGGAGGAGATCCGGTCGAAATGGTTCAGCACCAGCCGCAGGAGGTTCTCTCCTGCGGTCGCGCCCGGATCCATCGCCGCCAATGTCTCTTCCATCATCTTGCCGGCCGCATCCTCGAGGGCCGCGCTATAGAGGCTGCTTTTGTCTTTGAAGTAGTAGTAGAGCAGCGCTTTGTTCACTCCCGCCGCTTTTGAGATTGCATCGGTACGCGCTCCGGCCAAGCCGTACTGGCTGAATTGCCGGACGGCCGCATCCAGGATCTTCGCTCGCGTCCGGTCCGCTCGATCGTTTGCGGTCTTGGTTTTCATTGGGCTGGCTCTCATCGGCTGATCTTTGGTAATTGATTAACCGTTTAGTTAAAAGTTTAGATGAAAGCCGCGCTTTATGCGATCCTTTAATTCTGACAGGGTGGCTGCTAAAGCTGCCGCCGCCGTCCGGCAGAGTCATCTCACCGGGGAGGATGTTGATATAGCCCTTTTCAGCCGCTCCGCATTGGCGAGCCTTGCGATCTTATAAAAGTCTTGCGACACTTTCTCCCCGGCCGCGTCTATGTGATACGACTAAGGAATACGGAGGAAGAACATTGCGGGTTACCGACGTCTTGGATTCATGGGGAAAGATTCTACGCGGCCACACTCCTCTCCTCTCGATTGAGATTACCCGTGAGTGTCCTCTGCGCTGCCCGGGATGCTACGCCTATGGAGACAGTCATCTGGGCGGATCAGTCACGCTGCGGGAGCTGAACGACAAGCGGGGCGACGATCTGGTCCAAGGAGTGCTTGGCCTGGTTGACCGGCATCAGCCGTTGCAGGTCACGCTGGTGGGAGGCGAGCCAATGGTGCGGCATCGCGAGTTGCGCCGCATCTTGCCGGAGCTGAGCCGCCGGGGCATCTGGAGCATGGTGGTCACCAGCGCCATTATTCCCATTCCTTCAGAATGGATGCGCTTGCCGAATGTCACCATCACGGTCTCCGTCGATGGCCTGCCCGAGCACCACGATGTGCGGCGCCATCCAGCAACCTACGAGCGCATTCTGGGGAACATCAAGGATTGCCGCGTGAACATTCATTGGACTATTACTGCTCCGATGCTCCAACGCGGCGGCTACCTGGAGGAGTATGTCCGGTTCTGGTCCGAGCGGCCCGAGGTCGCGGACATCTGGGTGAGCCTTTATTCGCCGCAGATGGGCGAGCGGAGCCCCGAGATGCTGAGTCCGGAGCAGAGGCAGTACGTGACCGACGAGCTGCCCCGCCTGCGCGCTCGTTATCCCAAACTGCTGACTCCCGAGGGTTTCGCAGAGGCGCTGCGTCATCCTCCAACTTCTCCCAAAGATTGCACCTTTTCCCGGGTTTCGCGCAATTATTCGGCCGATCTCAAGGCGCAGGTCGAGCCTTGTGTCTTTGGCGGCACGCCTGATTGCAGCCAATGCGGCTGCTCGGCGAGCGCGGGCATGCACGCCGTCCGCGAACATCGCCTCTTCGGTCCGCTGAAGGCGAAACATTTCCTGCTGCCATCAATGGCTATAGGAAACGCCGCGGCAAGGATCAAAAACGGCAGCCGCACCGCGTGGAGCCAGCGAGAGCAGGCTCTTAGTAAGAGCGTGGAGCAGGATCTCGTGCATATCTCGCATCCGTGACCAGCGAGTCAGCGAGTCAGCAAGTCAGGGATGAAATAGGAATCAAAAACCTGCTAGATTCCCTTGATCTCGCCGCCATCGATGCGAACCGATGTGCCGGTCATCCATTTCGCCGCGGGAGAGACCATGAATCCAAGCACTTCGGCGATCTCTTCCGGCTCGCCATAACGGCTGATGCCTGCTTCTTCCGGAAATTTCCTGGTCGCCTCCTCGACGCTCATGTTGTGAGCCGGCGCCCATTTCGCCAAAAAGGAGCGCCGCCGTCCGGTCATCACGGCTCCCGGTACGATGCTGTTGACTTGTACGCCATCTTTGATTCCTTGTTCGGCAAAGGCTTTTGCCAGCGCGATGATCGCCGCATTCGTCGCCGCGACCGCGGCGAAAGCGGGCTTCGGGTCAAGCGCAGCACTGCCAGACATGAATACGACGGATCCCTTCGATTTCTTCAGAGCCTCCCAGGCGCGTACCGTCAATCGGCGGGCGCCATGAAGTTTGAGCTCCATACCCGTTTGCCACTGCTCGTCCGTCATTTCGAATAGATCGATTTGCGGCACCGCTCCCGCGATGTTGAGCAGTGCATCTATCCTGCCTAAGCGCTCAAGGGTGGTCTTGACGAGCGCATCCGGCGATTCAGGCTTGCTCATATCCAGATCGCAGACAAGAGGTTCGGCCCCCGCAGCTTTCACCGCCGCCGCGACCTCTGTTAATGCGCCGGCATTTCTAGCAGCGAGAACAATCGAAGAGAAGTCTCGTGCCAGGCGAATCGACGTGGACCGGCCAATTCCCTGGCTCGCACCGGTAACAATCGCAACAGAATCATTCATCGTGCTCTCCTTTCGAGTTACGTTCCTGCTCCTCCGTGCCCTTCAGTGTTACCATGCCATAAGTGCAATGTTTTGCGATCAGGAGAGCACTGCCTGGGCGGCCTCCAGGATGATCTTCACCACCTCTTCCGGCGCGGTAAGCAAAGGGGTATGATCAACCGCCAGCGATCGCGTGGCGGCTCCCATGCGCTGCGCCATAAAGTGCTGTGTCTTCGGATTGATCATCCGGTCTTTTTCCGCAATCAGGAACCACGAAGGCTTCGATTTCCATGCCGGTTTCGGGGCCGGCTCCTGAATGCTTTTCACGGCGATCGGCCGTTGCACTGCTTTCGATAATGCGATCTGCTCTGCTGTCGCATCCTGCGCAAACGCATTGGCAAAGCCTTCTTCGGGCATCCAGATAAGACCATCACTATCAGGGGCGAGCTGAGGCGCCAGCGGATGGGTCTCATCGCGATAAAACACCTGAGCAACCGTCTCTCCTTCCTCCGGCGCCAGCGCCGCGACATACACCAGCGCCTTGACCCGCTCGTAGTCTGCAGTTGCAATCACGGCGCCGGCATAAGCGTGGCCGGCCACAATTACCGGTCCCTTTTGTCCGCGCGATCACACGCTTCAGAGCGGTGGCGTCTTCGCTCAATGAGGTCAGAGGAATCGGCGCTGCGACTCACTCGCAAACCTTGTTGCTCGAGTGGGAGGATCACCTTGCTCCAGCTGGAGCCGTCGGCCCATGCTCCGTGGACCAGTACTACTGTGGCATTTTCGGGGAATGTCATATCTCGAATCCTTTTCCGTCGATACAGCGTGGAAGAGAAGGGCTACGGCGGAAACAGGATGGATATATCCCGAGCCGCTGCCATCTACGGCCTTTTTTCTCAAGAAAAAAGGCCACTTTGTGGAATTCATCGAAGCCACACCTTTCCTGTTTCTGCCTTAAATCAGGTGTGGCGCGCCTTAACCAAGAAACTCCCGGATACGCTGCGCGATGAACTCGCTGGAATCTTCGAGCGCGAAGTGGCCGGTGTCGATGAGGTGAAGTTGCGCTTTCGGCAGGTCCCTTTGATAAGCCTGCGCTCCTTCGACGGTGAAAAACGGGTCGTTTTTTCCCCAGACAATCAGCATCCGCGGCTGGCGGTTGCGAAAGTACTGGTGCCAGCCGTCGTAGAGCGCAACATTGGACTGGTAGTTGTAGAGAAGATCGAGCTGGATTGCGTCATTTCCGGGACGGTCGAGGAAGAACTGGTCCACCGTGTAGGCATCCGGGCTGATTCGCCCGGCGTCTTTGACTCCGTGCGTGTATTGGAAGATGGTGGTCTCTTTCGTGAGAAGACCACGCACCGGCTTCTCTGTTTCCCCGTTCCGATTCGCCCAGAACGGCTTCATCGGGTCGAATGCTCCGCCGATCCCTTCCTTATATGCGTTTCCATTTTGAACGATGATACCGTCGATCGCGTCCGGGTGTTTTGAGGCGATCCGATAACCTACCGGCGCACCATAATCCTGCACATAGATGCTGAATTTTCGTAGCCCCAGAGTAGCGATCAGCAGTTCTTCCACGTATACGGCCAGGTTGTCGAAGGTGTATTCGAACTCTTTTGCATCGGGCGCATCACTGTATCCGAAACCCACGTAGTCTGGCGCAATCACATGGAACTTATCTTCCAGTTTAGGAATCAGGTCGCGGAACATATGAGAAGAACTGGGGAAACCGTGCAGCAGCACGATAGTGGGAGCATCCTTGGATCCGGCTTCACGATAGAAAAGCTTCCGGCCCAGTACGGCGGCGTGATGATAGGTTGTCATGACAGCGTCCTCTCGATTGCTTTGCTTGGTAGCCTGGCCCGCGATGACGTCACCACGTGCAGGCTTCATAATCGTGAGGGTACACAACACCGTTAAAAACTACAATAGAGGTGTTAGCAATATCCTGTGGATATTCTTGTGAAGGGAGTTGTTAATGCCGATCGCGTCTCAAGAGCCCAGGGAATGGGTCGATGGCTTTCTATTCGTCGGGAACCTGCCCGTGTTGGACTTCCTGAACACCAGGCCTATTTTGGAGGGCAAGTCCACGGAACTGTTGCCGGACGCCGCCGCGCTGGAGAGGTGGTTGGTAGCGTCGGGGATACTCACATCTCACAGGGGCCGAGCAATGATGCGGCGTTGGCGCGATTCGTCCGGAGCGGAGGCGTTCCTGCAAAACCTTCTTGCGTTTCGGGAACGTCTGCGTGCCGCAGTCATCCGGCGGCAAGCAGGCTTATCAATAAGCGATGCATTTGTCTCTGAAATCAACCTGCTTCTTCGGGAACATCCCTCTCGCATTGCTTTACACGGGAAGGCGGCGAAGCTGGAACGTAGGATTGTCTTTGAGCCGCAAGAGCCTGAAGACGTATGGGCGCCCATCGCCGCCGGCGCGGCCGAATTGCTCGCCGATATCCCGGCTTATCGCATTCGAAAGTGTGAATCGGAATCCTGTGCAGTGCACTTCTACGACATCAGCAAAAAAGGGTCGCGCCGTTGGTGCAGTATGAATATTTGTGGTAATAGGCTAAAGGTTGCCGCCTATCAGCGGCGTAACCGTGCCGCGAGCCAGTGAGTCAGCGAGTCGGCAAGTCAGCTTTGAAACGGCCAGACAGAAGCTTTGAGGCGATGGACCCAATCTGTATCCCCAATCTGTATCAAACAGGCATTCGCTGACCCGCTGACCTGCTGACTGCTGGCTCGCTATTTCAGCTTCGCAACCCCGCGCATTTATCTTCAGATTGTTTTAAGCTTGCGAGACTACGTTTGCCGCAGGAGTACATCGATGAGTTACAAGGCTTGGGCTGGACCAGGCGTGAGATCGAAGCGGTATCGAGCGATGACCATCTCTCTAGGGCTGGCGATGCTTGCTTGTGCATGTGCGCCACAGGTGTTGGCGCAAGTTGCGTTGCAATCGCCGGCGCCGGCGCAAACTGCTTCGCAGTTGATACAACCGGAAGCTCTGCCAAATGCCGGCGCCCCCGCCACCGTAACGCTGCTCGATGCGATCGGCCGGGCGCGCCAGTATTATGCGCAGTATCGCGCGGCGGCAACAGCGGCCCAGGTCGCCCAGGAAAATCGCACCCAAGCTCGTGCTTCGCTCCTGCCCTCGATCAGCTATACGCAGCAATATCTGGGCACTCAAGGGAACGGGAAAACTCCCGAAGGACGCTTCGTCACCAACGACGGCGTACACGTTTACCGGGCTTGGGCGGTACTTCATCAGGACATTCCGGCAGGCTTCTTTACACTCGCGCCTTATAAACGCGCCGCAGCCGGCGCCGCTTTCGCCCAAGCCCAGGCCGAGATTGCCCGCCGCGGACTTACCGTCACCGTGACCAACACTTACTACAACCTGATCGTTGCCCAACGCAAATATGCCAGCGCTCAGCGGACTCTCGACCAAGTGACGCGCTTTCTGACCACAACGCAAGAACTCGAGAAGGGCGGCGAAGTCGCGCATGCCGATGTTCTCAAGGCGCAGCTTCAATTCGATCAGCAGAAAATCGCGCTTCAGGAAGCTCAATTAGCTATGCAGCAGGCTCGCCTGGCTTTGGCTGTTCTGCTCTCGCCGGCTTTGGACGAGAATTTTACTACCGTTGACGATCTTGACAACTCTCCGGTCCTACCTTCGCTGGCTGAGATAACCGGCATGGCCGCGCAAAGCAACCCATATATACGGTCGGCCATGGCGGCGCTGAAACAAGCGAATATGGATGTGACCGTCGCCCGCGCGGGCTTTTTTCCCACATTCACCCTGGATGTGGACTATGGTATTGAAGCCAACGCCTTCGCCTTGCACAGCACGGCCGCAGCTTATCCTGACAAGGGCCCTCTGCCGAACCTGGGTTATTTTGTCACCGCGGGGATGAACATCCCGATATGGAACTGGGGCGCCACCGAAAGTAAGTTGCATCAGGCGGAAGACAGCCGCCGGCAAGCACAGGTGGAGTTGTCGCAAGCACAACGGGAGACTTTGAGTAATCTTTATGCTTACTATGACGAAACCAAAGTAGCGCAGTCGCAGATTCAAACATTGCGTGAAGATGCCGGTCTTGCTTCCGAAAGCCTACGGCTGGCTCTCCTGAGTTATAAGGCGGGAGAGGCGATTGAACTAGATGTTTTGAGCGCGCAAACAGCTCTTTCCGCGGCTCAGACGGCTTTGGATACGGGACAGGCCCGTTACCGCGTCGCTCTGGCAACGCTACAGACATTGACTGGAGAATTTTGACCTGCCGGGGTACAAAGAAGAAAGAGTCCTCGTCTTGACTTATTCCGGGAACCTCATAACTATGCAGCGATTTCGCTCACCAGCTACATTGCTGTTGGCTGTAGCGGCTTCTTTTTTGGTGGCATGCGGCAGCGGCAATCCTGACCTGTCTACTGAACCCGTGGTCAGTGTTGAGGTTGCACAAGCCAAAGTTCAACCCATTACCAACGTGGTGAGCGCGCAAGGCATACTGTTCCCCATCCATCAGGCTTCTCTTTCGCCCAAGATAACAGCGCCGGTGCGCCGGTTTTATGTGAACCGCGGCTCCCGGGTGCGCAGCGGACAACTGCTGGCTGTGCTGGACAACAAAGATCTGGCGGCGGGAGTGGTTTCGGCGCAAGGGGCCTACGATCAGGCCAAGGCTACCTATGCCTCGACCACTTCCTCAACCTTGCCGGAGGAGATGCAAACGGCAAAGCTGAATCTTGAAGATGCGAAAGCGACCCTGCAGGCCCAGCAGCAGCTCTACGACAGCGAATACAAGCTGTACCAGGAGGGAGCGATTCCCCGCAAGCAAGTGGATGCAACCCAGGTTGCGCTGACGGCGGCCAAGAGCGCCTATCAGACTGCGGAAAAGCACCTGCAGAACCTTCAGGCAGCGGGCGCGACGGAGCAGCAGCAGGCCGCCAAGGGCCAATTGGAAGCCGCTCACGGGCAGTATCTGAGCGCCGCCGCTCAAATGGAATATAGCGAGCTGCGCAGCCCGATCAACGGTGTCGTTGCCGACCGCGCTGTATACCCAGGCGACATCGCACCGGCCGGAACGCCGCTGCTGGTGGTGATGGATACGTCCAAAGTGGTGGTCCGGCTGCATGTCACTCAGCCGCAAGCGGTGCAGTTGAAGCTGGGAGATGCTGCCACCCTCCGTGTTCCCGGCGTCAAAGCAGGTTACCCGGCAAAGATTACGGTCATCAGCCCGGCGCTGGATCCCAACAGCACTACGGTCGAAATATGGGTTGAGGCGGATAATCCCAAAGGCGCGTTGCAGCCGGGCACCTCGGTAGGGGTGTCGATCGTTGCCCAGACGATTCCAAAGGCCCTGGTTGTGCCGGATTCGGCGATCCTGAGTGGGACAAACGGAGAAACCCGTGTGATGGTGGAGAAGGCGGACGGCCGTGCGTATTCGCAAACCGTGACCACCGGCATTCAGCAGGGGGCGCTCATCCAGATCTTAAGCGGCCTCAAGCCGGGCGATAAGGTTATCGTCGGAGGCGCGTATGGACTTCCCGATAAGACCAAGGTTAAGGTCCTATCGGCGGCCTCGAGCGGAGGCTCGCAGGATTAGGGCGGAAACATCCTGTTTCCATTCTGGGCGTATTTAACACTTGAAAATTGCGGAAGCGAATGGCGATCACTAGTTCGAGCAGCCCCGATCTGAAGACCGAGCCCAAACAGGAGCCTAGGCATAAGACCTATTGGTTTGCTCTGTTTTCGAAAGCCCTCATCGCGGTTATCCTGGCCCTCGCGCTGGTCGGCGCCTATTCCGCTCTCAGCATTCCCATCGCTGTCTTTCCCACAACCGATTTTCCTCGCGTGCTGATCGCCATCGATAACGGCGTAATGCCGATCGATCAGATGCTGGTCACCATCACCCGTCCGATCGAGGAGGCGGTCAACAGCGTGCAGGGTCTGCAAACGGTTCGCTCGATCACCAGCCGCGGCACCGCCGAAGTGGACCTGTTCTTCGATTGGAACGTTGACATGTTCCAAACGCTGCAAAGGGTCTATGCCGCGATGTCGCGGGTGCAATCGGAGCTGCCGCCGACGGCCAAAATCGACGCCACCCGTCTGCGCTTTTCGAGCTTTCCCATCCTCGGCTTCGGGCTGACCTCCGATACCATGCCGTCCACCAAGTTGTGGGAAATAGCCACTTACCAGATCATGCCGCGGCTGAACCGGGTGACCGGCGTGTCCACCGTGCTGGTGCAGGGTGGCGACGTGCCTGAGTATGACATCGTGCCCGACCCGGTCAAGCTGCTGCGTTCCTCGGTCACCGTCCAGGAAATCCTATCCGCGGTGCAGGGAACCAACCTCATCGAGTCTCCCGGCTTGATTCCGGCCAACCATAACCTGGTGCTTGACCTGGTGGACGGCCAGGTCCACGACCCCAATGAAATCGCCGATATCGTCATCAAGAAGACCCCAGCCGGCGTTCCCGTGCATGTCGGCGACATCGCCACGGTGAAACCCGCGGTGCAGCCGCGCTATACCGTGGTGACCGCCAACGGCAAGCCCGGCGTCCTGCTCAGCATCAACCGGCAACCCGGCACCAATACGGTGACCGTCTCCGACGGCGTCTATAAAGAACTCGATCAGATCAGGAAGACTCTGCCCCCTGGCATTCAGTTCTCCGTCTACTATGACCAGGCCGAGCTGGTGAAAGAGGCGATTGCCAGCGTTCGGGACGCGATCGTTATCGGCATCATTCTCGCCAGCATCGTTCTCGTGCTTTTCCTCCGCGACTGGGGAAGCTCGTTGGTCGCGGGGCTGGTGATTCCAGTCACAATTACGGTTACCTTTTTGGTGCTCAAGCTGCTGGGGCAGACTTTCAACCTGATGACGTTGGGCGGCTTGGCCGCGGCCGTGGGCCTGGTGATCGACGATGCGATCGTAGTGGTCGAGAATATCGTCATCCACCGCGATGCCGGCCAGGGGAGAATGCAGGCCGTTCAAAGCGCTCTGGGCGAACTAAAGGTTCCGCTGGTAGGCTCGACCATAACCCCGGTGGTGATTTTTCTGCCTCTCATTCTCATTACAGGCGTGACCGGAACCTTCTTCCGCGCGCTGGCCGTAACTATGAGCGCGGCGCTGCTCACCTCGCTCGCGCTGGCGCTGACCTGGACTCCGACCCTCAGCCAGTACTTTGTCCGGCGCAAGGATAAGTTCAAGACCGAAGACCGGATTGAAGAGTTCGCCTCGCCGGAAGACGAGGCTCGCCGGCTGATGGAAGCCGAAGATGCCACTGTCGGCGGGTTCATGAAGCGCATCATTGGAGCTTATGAGCGGCTATTGAAGATCGTGCTGGCGCGCCCCTGGTGGCTGGCCGGATTTGCGCTGGCGCTCATCGTCGTCTCCTATGCTTGCTATAGTTCCCTCGGATCCGACCTCCTGCCGCAAATGGATGAAGGAGCCTTCATCGTCGACTACATCATGCCTCCGGGAAGCTCGCTGGAGGAGACGAACCGGGTGGTGGGGCATGTGGAGCAGATCATTCACACCATCCCCGAGGTCACTGCCACCTCCCGCCGCACCGGCCTGCAACTGGGGCTGGCCGCTGTAACGGAAGCCAACACCGGAGATATCTCTGTCAAGCTGACCAACAACCGAAGCCGGGACATCTCCGCGATCATGGACGAGCTGCAGGGCAAGATCACGCAGCAAGAGCCGGAACTGGATGTCGATCTGCACCAGACGCTGGAAGATATGATCGGCGACCTGACCAATGCTCCGCAGCCGGTGGTCATACAAATGTTCAGTGAAGACGCCGATCTGTTGCGCCACTGGGCGCCGATGGTGGCCGATAAGATCTCCGGAGTGCCCGGGGTGGTAGGCGTCCTCAACGGGATCGACGATACTATCAGCAGTCCGGAAACCATCTATCACGTTCAGCCATCGATAACCGCGACCAGCGGCTTCACGCCCGACGAAGTTGCCACTGACGCCAATGCCTTGCTGCAAGGCGAGACCACGCCGACTCCGCTGGTGGTAAACAACCGCGCTTATGAAATACGGGTCCGTTTTCCCGAGCAGAATCGCGCCACCCCGGAAGCCATGAACAACACTGTGCTGGTCAGCTCTACCGGGACCACGGCCACGCTTGGTTCGCTGGCTACCATCGAGAATCTGCCCGGGCAGACGGAGATTCTACGGGAGAATCTACAGCGCCTGGTGGAGGTCTCGGCACGACTCCAGGGAACGAGCCTGGGGCAAGCCATCGTGGGCGTCAAAAAAGCCGTGGCTTCGGTCAACCTGCCTCCGCAAATCCGCGTTGTCTATGGCGGGACCTATGCCACGCAGCAACAGTCTTTCCGCGATCTCCTGATGGTCTTGTTTGCCGGACTGATGCTGGTTTTTCTGGTCCTGCTGTTCGAGTTCAGGAGCTTCGCTGCTCCTATATCAATCCTGGCGTCCGCCGTCCTGTCCACCTCCGGAGTATTCCTGGCACTGCTGATTACCGGAGTCGACTTCAACATCTCCTCCTTCATGGGCCTAATCATGGTGGTGGGCATCGTGTCCAAAAACGGCATTCTGCTGCTGGATGCGGATGTGAAGTTCAGGGAGGCGGGTATGGCGCCGCGCGATGCCATGATTCAGGCCGGCCGCAGACGGCTGCGTCCGATCGTAATGACCGCCGTGGCCGCGGTCGCCGGCATGTTGCCGCTGGCTCTTGCCCTGGGCGCCGGATCGCAAATGCTGCAGCCGCTGGCCATCGCCGTCATCGGCGGCATTCTCATCTCCATGCTGCTGTCGCTGGTGATCACTCCTGCTGTGCACTATTACATGACCGGCCAGGGTTAGCCGGATATCTCACCCAATGCATAGAAAAAAGGAAGGGCGGAAGGCCTGGACTTTTAGTCCGGGGAAGTGGGCCTTTCAGGCCCACGAGTAGCTTTCCATCTCCAATGGAGGCCTTTTAGGCCTGGTGGCGATGACGATGACGCGTGGGCTGGAGTTAGCATCGTTTCAAGAGGCGCTGCCGCCAAAACAACACGTAGCCTTTTCTCCGCATCCAGTTGAAGTGCGGAATCCCGCCTGGAGTGAAGCAGAATGAGCATAGGAAGTCTTCAAGACCTGTTAATGGATGAGCTGAAGGATCTTTATTCGGCCGAGAAACAAATTACGAAAGCTCTCCCCAAGCTGGTGAAAGCGGCATCCTCGCCCGACTTGCGCGATGCTTTTCAGACTCACCTGGAGGAGACGAACGGCCATGTCGAGCGGCTGGAGAAGGTGTTTGAGATTTTAGGTAAAAAGGGTACCGGCAAGACCTGCGAAGGAATGAAGGGTGTTTTGGCCGAAGGGAGCGAGGTAGCCGGGGAGATTGGAAAAGGGGAGCTTCGCGATGCCGGACTCATCACCGCCGCCCAGCGAGTGGAGCATTATGAAATAGCTGCCTATGGCGGCGTTCGCGAATATGCCAAGCTCCTGGGCCACTCAGATATCGTTCAACTGCTCGAAGCGACGCTGAAGGAGGAAGAGGCAGCCGACAAGAAACTGACCACGGTGGCAAAGAGTGTGAATTCGGCCGCACTGAAAAATTCCGCGAACAAGGCGGCGTAAAAGAGCGCGAGGATTAACAAACCGCAGTGGCGAGATCCGCGGCGCCCCACATCTGACGCAAAAGTGCAAAAGTGCGTCAGATGTGGGGCACTCGTAATTTGCGATTCGATTTGCGGTTTGGGAGATGACTTTCGACAGAATGATAATCGGCCTGTCGCGAGATCGGCGGTTACGCGGACTCAAAGAATCTTTCGCGCCGCCCGCCTGACCAACTCGGTTGTAGCTCCATAGACCAAGTGTGCTGCGAACGGCGTCGCCAGTGCCGACGGAGGTTGCTCCGTCACTGGGGCGGAAAGTTGGAAGGCTGGGACAGCAACCAGGTCGGCAACGGCAAACAGCGCTCCGCCGAAGACGGTACCGAAGCCTGCTTTCGCGGCATGGGAATATTCTGAGAGGCCGCCGTAAATAGCTCCCATGACTGCTCCAAAGCTGTAATGCACGATGGGGCCGCCCTTTTGCCTTCCTTCGAGGGAAAGATGCCTGCCGCCGGTAGCCGTATTGACCACAGCATCCGCCACTTTCATGGTTGCATCTTCCTTCGGGGCGCCGGTTTCCTCTTGCTGTTTCCTTTGCGCCTCTTGCTGCTGCTTCTCCTGATCGCTCTCGAGCGATTGCTGAAGTTTCTGTCCAGGCCCCTCCATGAATTGGTTCATCACCCAGGATGCAACCAACCCACCGGCAATGCCGGCCAGAACGCCGCGAATCAAATGCCTCTCCTGCCGTTCTTTCATTTCAATCTCCTCATCGTCGCCTGGGGAGTAGGATGCGCCTCCGGAGACACGAGAGCATTTTCCCTGATGGTGTAGAGGGAAAAGCAGGGTGGATCAACCTGGTATGGGGCGGCCCCACCAAGCCCTAACCTGCTGGGCATCCGCAATTCCGGCTTCTGTATCCCACTTATGCGCGTAAGGCGCGGCACTTAACTTCAAACTTAGGTGGTGATAAAAAATGGCGAATCAGCTGGCAGTAGTAACGGGAGCTTCCAGTGGCATTGGATACAACCTCGCCAAGGTTTTTGGCGAAAATGGCTTTGATCTGGTTATCGCATCGAATGACGATCGGCTGAACGATGCCAAGAGAGACTTCGCGCAGTTGGGAGTTCAAGTTACGGCAGTCAATGAGGATCTGGCGACGTATGAAGGAGTTGAGTCATTGTGGAATAGCGTTCAGGCGCTCGGACGGCCGGTGGATGCGGTTGCCCTCAATGCCGGAGTGGGTGTGGGAGGGCTTTTTGCGGAAACCGATCTCGAAGCGGAGATGAACCTTATCCGGTTGAATGTGCTCGAAACAACTCATTTGGCCAAGCGCGCCGTACAGCACATGGTAAAGCAGGGTCAAGGGCGCATCCTGTTCACTGCTTCCATCGCCGGCCAGATGGTTGCTCCCAGGGAGGCGGTGTACTCAGCGTCCAAGGCCTTCGATTTGTCGCTGGCAAAGAGCCTCCGGGCCGAATTGGAAGGCACCGGCGTAACAGTCACCGCTCTCCAGCCTGGGCCTACGGACACAGACTTCTTCCATGAGGCGGGTATGGACAACACCCAGGTAGGGCAGGAGGGCAAGAAAGAGAGCGATCCCTATGATGTAGCCAAGCAAGGCTTTCAAGCTTTGATGAATGGCGAGCAGCATGTGTATGCCGCAAGCTTGAAAACCAAGGCCGAAGGCGCCGTGGCTGACTTTATTCCCGATTCCGTAAAGGCATCGATGCACGAGAAGATGGCCAAGCCTCTCGACGAAAAGAAGGCCGGCTAGGGCGCAGGAAAAATGGTTTAAGGCGGAGGAGAGCCACCGCGTCGTTTTTGGGACGGTGGCTCTCCTCCGGTGCATTCCACCTATCCTCGGCGGTATACTACGCAGCATGGCTAGTCTTTCAATCTTCCGTACGGCAGCGAGAGCAGTTGGGTTGCTTGCGATCGGCTGGCTGGCTATGGCGGGTGTTTCCGCTCACGCTAGAAATCGTAAGTATACCCCGCCGCCGCAGACCGCAACCATCAAGGTCACTGTGTTACGTTCGACGAACGGCAAGCCTATTGCCAACGCTGCTGTGATCTTCCATCCCATCAAGAACAACAAAGACTCAGGAGCGCTCGAATTGAAGAGCGATCCCGACGGCATAGTGAAGATCGATGTCATTCCCATTGGAGATACGGTCCGCTTGCAGGTGATTGCCGACGGCTGGCAGACCTATGGCCAGGATTATCCAATACAGACGGACAGCAAGGATATCGTGGTCAAGATGAAGCGGCCCACAGCGCAATACACCATCTATCACACCGGCCAACCGCCTCCGGCGAGTGATACTGCTCCCAAAGGGCAGTCCACCAGCGCGAAGCCTTCGCCCCAAACTCCTCTGCCGCAGTAGGGCAATGCTCTATTGCGCCAGTTCGCGCATCGCGCGAATGAGATCGGTCTTGCCTTCAAAGCCGATGCCGGGTAACTCAGGCATCTCGATGAAGCCGTTTTCTACACGTACTCCATCGGGAAAGCCGCCGTAGGGCTGGAAGAGATCGGGGTAGCTTTCATTGCCTCCAAGACCAAGCCCGGCGGCGATATTCAAGGACATCTGGTGACCGCCATGGGGAATCGCCCGGCGCGGCGACCACCCGGCGGCTTTCATCGTCTCCAGAGTACGAAGGTATTCGCAAAGCCCATACGATAAGGCGCAATCGAACTGCAGCCAGTCCCGGTCCGGGCGCATGCCGCCATAGCGAAGTAAATTGCGCGCATCCTGATGGCTGAAAAGGTTCTCCCCCGTCGCCATCGGACCGGGATAGAACTCCGCGAGCGACGCGTGAAGCGCGTAATCCAGCGGATCGCCTGGCTCCTCAAACCAGAAGAGCGGATATTGGCGCAGCATCCTCGCATAAGAGATTGCGGTCTCAAGATCGAACCGCCCGTTCGCATCCACCGCGAGCTGCGCCCGGTTTCCAATCTCACCCAGGACTGCTTCGATACGTCTGCCGTCCTCGGCAATTTCGGCTCCGCCAATCTTCATTTTTACGACGGTATATCCGCGGTCGAGATAACTCCTCATCTCGGCGCGCAGGGCTTTGAGATCCTTGCCTGGATAGTAATATCCTCCGGCGGCATAAACGAAAACGCGCGGATCGGCGGCTACGCCGTGCATCTCGGCGAGCATGCGGAAGAGCGGCTTTCGAGCGATCTTCGCCGTAGCGTCCCAAACCGCCATATCGATTGTGCCGACTGCCACCGAGCGCTCGCCATGGCCGCCGGGCTTCTCATTGCGCATCAAGACCCGCCAAATACGATCCGGATCGAGATTGTCCTCTGCATCGTTCAACAGGTTCTTGGGCTCCGCCTCAAGCAGGCGCGGCGCGAAACGTTCCCGGATAAGACCGCCTTGACCATAGCGGCCGTTGGAATTGAATCCGTATCCGATCACCGGCCGGCCGTCACGCACAACATCCGTAACCACGGCCACCAGAGAGCAGGTCATCCTTGAGAAATCGATATAAGCATTGGCGATCGCCGATGCAATAGGCGCGGTCGATTCCCGCAAATCTACGATACGCATTGCGCTGTTTCCTCGTTGCTAGAATCTATTCAAATGGAAAGCTTGAAAGGAAAGGTAGCATTAGTAACCGGCGCAGCCAAACGGATCGGCCGTAGCCTGGCGCTGGCCTTGGCCGAAGCCGGCAGTGACGTCGCGATCACGTACAAGACATCGAAATCCGAAGCGTATGAAACGGCGGATGCACTGCGCAATTTCGGGGTGCGGGCGCTGGCTCTGGAGTGTGATGTGCGCAACCCCGGAAGCGTGCGCGAGGCCGTTGCGGTCGCCGCACGGGATCTGGGCAGGCTGGACATCCTGGTGAATAATGCTGGAATCTTCGAAACGGCGCCGCTTGAGGCAATCAGTATCGATCAGTGGGACACTATGTTTGAGACGAACACGCGAGGGCCGTTCCTTATGTCGCAGGCCGCGTATCCTCATCTGCGCTCCGCGCGCGGGCGCATTATCAATATCGGCTCGCTCGGAGGGCTCCATCCCTGGTCTACCCATGGTCACTACTGCACTTCCAAGGCTGCCCTGCACATGCTCACCCAAACCATGGCCAAAGCATTCGCGCCGGAGATTACGGTTAATTGCGTAGCCCCGGGCATGGTGGTGAATGGGGAGATCGATCCGGCATACGAACACTTTGCTCAGAAAACCCCAATGCAGTGCAATGGCACGCCCGGGGATGTCGCCGATGCAGTGATTTTTTTTGCCCGTGGACCGCGCTTCATTACGGGACAAATTCTGAGCGTCGACGGCGGCCTGGGCCTCTGAAACGCCACCAGCTCGATCAAAGCCCTAAGGGCCGGAAGGGTGGAAGCCGCTGGACTTTCAGTCCAGGGTAGCAGGTCTTCAGACCTGCGGGAATACGGGTTGGATCCAAGCAGACCGGACTTCAGCCCTGGTGTTCACCGCGTTCGAAGGTCCGTGTTGAATTGTTTTGCGAGAATCCAAGTTAACCACCGAAGATTTTGCCGAAGAACCCGGATGATTTCCTTGATTCCAGGTATACGCCTTCCGGCTCCGGCTGAAGCGGCATGGGTTCGCCGAAGAACGCTGCGCGGGGGTTGGAGACGCACAAACGCTCCGCCGTCTCCGCGCCGTACTTTTCAGCGACCAAATCGTAGGCCTCGCGCAGCTTGGGCGGCCGCGAGGACAAATCGTGCGCATCCGTGGCGATGAAGTGCACCCAATTCTGGCGCAAAAGGTTATGGGACATCTGCAGAGCGGCTTTTCCAAAGCGGCCGGTCAGGGAAGCGGCGGTAATCTGCACGAAGCAGCCGGCACGAATCCATTCTCCAAGCCGCTCGGGATTGCGCACCAGCACTGGATTGCGCTCAGGATGCGTAATGATCGAGGTAAGTCCCGCCAATCCAAGACGGAAAAATATCTCCGTCATATTCTGCGAGATGGCGTGGTTGGGGAACTCGACCAGCAGATAGCTTCCGCCGTTGATGGAATACTTCGCCGGGTGCGCGGTAGCATCTTCAATATTGTCGTACATCAGGTGGAAGTCGCAGCCGAGCCCCAGGGTAAGGCGGTCGCCCACCCGCTCCTGAATCATGGCCAGGCGCTCCCGGTTTTGCTGGGGATCGAAGACGAACTGCTCGCTTGAATGCGGAGTGCAGACGATGTGGGTCACTCCATTTGCAATCGACATCTCGGCCATGCCTACCGAGAGTTCGATATCTTGAGGCCCGTCGTCCAACCCGAACAGCAGGTGGTGATGAATATCGATCATGAAGGTCCGTGGCTCATACGGTCAACTGGCTGACCATCGACTCGAAGAGCAAAAGACCATCGCTCGAGCCAAGGATTTCCTCGCTGGACCGGTCAGGGTGGGGCATCATACCCAAAACATTTCGATGCTCGTTGAGCACTCCTGCGATATTGTCTATCGATCCGTTTGGGTTTGCCTCGGCGGCCGTTTCTCCGGCCGCGGTTACGTAGCGAAAAGCGATGCGCCCGGAGCGATCCAGCTCAGCCAAAGTCTCGGGCGAACAAAAGTAATTGCCCTCCATGTGACCGATGGGGAGCTTTAGTACCTGACCTCGCTTTAGGATCTGGGTAAAAGGAGATTCATTAGTTTCGGTGCGCAAATATACCTGTTTGCAGACGTATTTAAGACCCGCGTTTCTGAGCAGCGCTCCGGGCAGCAGTCCCGATTCGCAGAGGATCTGGAATCCATTGCATATCCCCAGCACCAGCCCGCCCTGATCCGCGAATTTCTTGACCGACTGCATCACCGGGGAGAAACGCGCGATGGCTCCCGCTCTGAGGTAGTCGCCGTAAGCGAATCCGCCCGGGATGAGAATCGCGTCGCAGTTTTCCAGGTCTTCTGATTCATGCCACAAAAACGTTACCGGCTGATGGGCGGCCTCTTTGACAGCGTAGTAGGTGTCGTGGTCGCAGTTGGAGCCGGGAAAGACCAACACGCCAAATTTCATTCTATTAGGCTAGCAGTTCTGGTCCTGCCGCGGGGTCTCTTCTTCCGGGGTATAGACGCCGAGATCGCACCGTGCAGCCGGGACGAACTATCCTGGAGATCTATGGCGGAGGAACAGGATCCCGATCTCGGAGACTCCTTGGGGGAGACGCCGCTAACGGCCCCGATTCGGGACGGCAGGGTAAAGCGCCTGGGAGTACAAGGCGTATCCCATGTGCGTACCGCCGGCACGGCGCTCTTTGCGTGGGGGCGCGCCACCCTGATCGATGGGCTGTGCGTTGCCGGGCTTTGGCTGGCCGGGCTCGAGCTGTTGCATGTCCCGTTGGCGCCGGTTTGGGCATTGATTGCCGGCCTGATGGCCTTCATTCCCAACTTCGGCGGCGCCATCGCGTTGCTGGGGCCGGTATTCTCCATTCTGCTCAGCGGCCATGATATGGACCGCCTCCTGTTTCTACTGGGTTTATATGCGGTAATCGTAGTGATCGATCAACTGCTTCTGCAGCCGCTGATCATGAAGCGGGTGACCCGGGTGCCGATCTGGGCCTCTCTCCTGGCTCCGATTGTGCTTGGAATTCTCATTCCGTTCTGGGGTGTTCTGCTTGCTCCGCCGCTGCTCGCCGTTATCTACGCCTTCCGCCGCCCACGCAAGGCGCGCTAAGGTCGGGTTAGCGCGAAAATTCCTCTCCCGGAACGGGAGGTCCCGCGCTCCCAGGCAGGCCCGTTCGCGTGCTATACTCGGCTGTTGCCGCAACAGCAGGAAGCCTCTTCTGTTTCCGGTTCTTCGCGGCCTGGAGCGCTCTTCCACAGCTTGGAAGTGGCTATTGCAGAATGGCCTAGGTTGAAGGGTTTCGGGCCACTTAAATCCTGGAGGATGCTGCTTCTACCGCAATTTCAAGCTGCAGAGGTTTAACATGTCCGGCCACTCGAAATGGGCCACAATCAAGCACAAAAAGGGCGCGCTCGATGCCAAGCGCGGCAAGGCCTTCACTCGTCACATCAGGGAAATCACCATGTCGGCGCGCCAGGGCGGCGGAGACCCGGATTCCAATCCCCGGCTGCGTACCGCTATAGCGGCCGCCAAAGCGGAAAACATGCCGGCCGACAACATCAAGCGCGCCATCCAGCGCGGCACCGGGGAATTGCCCGGAGCGGTTTATGAGGAGATTACCTTCGAGGGCTACGGTCCCGGAGGAGTGGCTCTCATGGTCGAAGTAACCACGGACAACCGCAACCGCACGGTGAGCGAAATCCGCCACCTACTGGCAAAAAACGGCGGCAATCTTGGGGAATCGAATTCAGTGAGGTTCATGTTCGCCAAAAAAGGTCTCATCGCTGTGCCGAAATCAGCCGCGGATGAAGAAAAGCTGATGAACATTGTGCTTGAGGCGGGCGGCGACGATCTGAACGACGAGGGTGATACTTGGGAAATCTTGACTGATCCCGCGGCCTTCGAGGCCGTGGCCAAGGAGATCAGAGCGGCAGGCATTGAGACCACGGTTTCTGAAATCACGATGATCGCCTCCACATACACTAAGCTTGAGGGCAGCACGGCGGCGCAGATGATCCGCTTGCTGGAAGCTCTGGAGGACCACGACGACGTGCAAAACGTCTATTCGAATTTCGATATGGATGCCAATCAGTACGAGGAGGTCGCGGGATAGGACCTTCTTCGGAAGAAAAGAGCGAATGGCCGCCTCTGGCGGCCATTCGCGCGAAGACGGTGTTTTCTCGTCTGCGGCCCCACCCTGGCAGAGTTAGAGCATTTTAGCTTTTGGTGTATGCGGGGGAAGAACTGCCCACGTGGCCGTTCCATCGAAGAACGGCTACACAAGCTGCTCTTGCCAGATCACAGTAAAGCCAAAATGCTCTGATACTGGCATGAACCTCGAACAAGAAAGAAGCGAAATATCCGATCATACCTACGTATGCCCATCTGCCTTCGCCGCACAATACCTCTCTTTCTGGCGGCCCTTGCAGCCTTTCTGCTCTCGCCATTTATTCACGCCCAGTCGGCCGGGCAAGCGGCGAACCATCAAGTGGCCGGCCCAGCGGATCCGGTAGCGGCTCTCGCCGGCTCGCGTCCATGGGAGTATGGAGCCTTTGTGAACGGCGGCTTCGGTACAGGGAATAGAGAGAGTTACAAATTTTTCGATTTGGGAGTTCATGCCGGCAAGGTGCTCACAGGGCCCGTGGGCAACGGCTGGCTGCGCGGCCAGTTCGAATATGGCGCTGAGCTAATTCCTTTATGGCAGGCATACACGCCCAAGTTCCGCCGCGTCAACTGCTATCTGCCGCCGGGAGGCTCGGTTACCTGTACCGGGCCGTTTCCCACGGGCGGGCTGTATAACGGCGTCAGCATCACGCCCATCGTTCTGCGTTGGAATCTGCTCCACGAGCGCCGATGGATGCCCTGGATTCAGGGCGCCGGGGGCTTGATCTGGACCAACCACAAATTCCCTCCCATTGGCCCTGTTCCCTCGCCGGGTCGCCTCGGCACAAGTGTCTTCAACTTCACTCCGCAGTTTGGCATCGGCGTACATTACTTCGTGCGGCCCCGGCAATCGCTGGACTTTTCGGCGAATGCGGTGCACATCTCCAGCGCCAGCCTGGGCGATACCAATCCCGGAGTCAATGCGAGCGTGCAGTTATCGATCGGATACACCTGGTGGAAATAGGCGCCGGAGGAGGACTGATGGACCAGCCAATCATCGAATGTGTGCCGAACTTCTCCGAGGGATCGGATCGCGCCAAGGTGTCGGCGATCGTCGCCGCTATGCGAGTGGAGGGGGTTTCCTTGTTGGATTGGTCGATGGATGCCGACCACAATCGCTCGGTGGTAACCATAGCCGGTCCGCCTGAAGCCGTGATACAGGCGGCCGTGCAGGCTGCGGGGAGGGCGGCGCAACTCATCGACCTTACCGCCCAGCGC
Source organism: uncultured Acidobacteriaceae bacterium (assembly GCA_963803615.1). Taxonomy (GTDB): domain Bacteria; phylum Acidobacteriota; class Terriglobia; order Terriglobales; family Acidobacteriaceae; genus PALSA-350. Next base: position 45,895 of record CAWDNI010000057.1, on the reverse strand, counting down.
GGAGTTCATCCCCGTATCGGCGCCGCCGATGTGATCCCTTTCGTTCCCGTTTCCGGCGTCTCGCTCGAGCAGTGCGCCATATTTGCCCGGCAGGCGGGCTGGGAGATATGGAAACGCTACGGTATTCCCGTTTATTTCTATGGGGCGGCGGCGGCCCGTCCCGACCGCGCGGAGTTGGAAGATGTGCGCCGCGGTCAATTTGAGGGACTACGAGAACTCGTCTTGCGTGAAGCCGCCCGCCGGCCGGACATCGGCGGTCCCGAACTGCATGCGACTGCGGGAGCCAGCGCGGTGGGCGCTCGCAAGTTTCTTGTCGCCTATAACTTATATCTGGATAAACCCGATATGACCGCGGCCCGGGCCATTGCCAAATCCATCCGGGCTTCGGGCGGCGGCCTGAAGGGTGTCAAGGCCATGGGCGTGCTTGCCCAAAATCGGGCTCAGGTCACCATGAACATCACCGACCTGGGAGTAACCCACGTCCGGGATGTTTATGCGGCGGTGAGCGAACTGGCAGCGCGTCATGCAGCCAAAGTTGTAGATGGAGAACTGATTGGGCTACTCCCGGAACATGTCTTTGAGCCGGATAGTGATTGGGTACGTCTATTAATTGGGTTCAAGCCGGAGGAAAAGATTTTCGAACGCCGCCTGAAGAACCCGCTCAATTGGCCGTCCTAGGGCAGAAACAGGATAGATGTGGCTTGGATGAGTTCTATGAAGTGGCCTTTTTCTTGGTGAAAAAGGCCGTTGGGAATAGCGGCTTGGGTATATTCATCCTGTTTCGGCCTAATCACCAGGTGCTCTAGAATAGATGCAAGAAGGAAACATAAAGGTGAAACTTCCAGTTAGGATCGTAACTCTGCGCGCGATTGTCATAATCGGCTTGGCCGCCGCTTTACCCGCGTTGGCGGCGGAACTGGGCCAGGATGCGCGCTCCGCGATTCCCCAAAATGTGCAGCAACTGATTGTGGTCGACTATCGCGCGATGCAAAACTCGCCCTCGGCGATGGATTTGAAGGCGCGTATTCTTCCTCCTGAGCTTAAGGCCTTGGAGCAGGCTCTCGAGACCTCAGGGTTAAATGAGAATCATGACGTCGAGGAACTCGCCTTCGCCGCTTTCCGCGGACAGCAGGGAAACGAGATTGTCGGTCTTGCGCAAGGCCAGTTTTCCGTTGACGATGTGCTGGCGGATTTCAAGAAGCATAAGATCACTCCCAAGGTGGTGCGCCAGAACAAAATCTATCCGATGGGGCGCTCCGGGATGCAAGTGGTTTTTCTGAATCCCACAACCATGATCTTCGGCGACCAGGAGGCTCTCAAGAGTGCACTCGATGCCCGCGATGGCTTGGCCCCTAGCTTCCTCGCCAACAGCACTATGCTGGACCAGATGCATTCCGTGGACAGCGAGGCGGTGTGGAGCATTCTCGATCAGGAGGGTACGCAGACCATGATGCGATCGGTCCTGGGAGATGCCTCCCAGTTGGCGGATTACGACACGGTTAAGAAGCGGCTGATGAGTTCGCGCTACTCCATGGACTTCGATCATGGCGTGAAATTCAAGCTCGATGTCATTACCCCTGATACCATCTCCGCGGCGACCATGGCCTCGCTGCTCAATGCGGCCGCCCTCTACAAGAAGCTAAGCGGTACCCCGGCAGAGAAGCAAGCGATCGATAACACCACCATCGATTCTTCCGGCGGCATCCTGGACGTCAGCTTCACCTCCTCCGACAGCCAGTTCAGCAGCCTGTTGCAGTCGGACCTGTTCCAGTCCGTAGTGAAGTAGAAAGGCAGCAATCTGCCCGAGAGCAAGTCAGCGCTATGGTGCGGAGTTTCCAGCCCTGTCGCGGAAAATCCTAGAAAGCGTTATAGCGTCCAAGCAAATCCGTTTTGCAATTGATTTTCATGCCGTAGGTTAGCGACAGGGCCATTACCACTTCAGCCGGGATAACAGTTGCCGCTGTGGACCATGCGTCTGCTACTTCAACTTAGAAACCCAACTCACCTGGTTCTCCGCGTTAATTGTCACCGTGAGCGTGCCTTGCTCGCCCTCTTTGACTGTGGGGCCTTGTGCGGTATGACTCTTACCGGAAGCGTCGTTGAAGTGAAGTGTTAACGGACCGGATCCGCGGATCTGGAAGCTATAACGATATTGCCCGCCGGTGGAGAGCGCATCGGCGCCGAAACTTGCGTCGGGGTAATCAAATTCCAGCAAGCGCAATGTGGGGCCCTGGTTCACAATCTCGGTGTTCACCAGATGAGAACGGCAGCCGCTCGACGCCAGCATCAGTCCCGCACAGAGCAACGGCAGTATTCGCTGGCCCCGGAGCCTCTTCATAGCGGGCTTTTACGTTCGATGATTCGCGCCGTCAAAACCACGCCGGTACGATTGTCGTGCAGAGTCAGTGGGAAGGCGAGAACGTTCCATATCCAGGTCTCGCCCTTGCGGGGCAGATTGAGCAGGCCGCGGTAGGTCCGGTCGATATAAGTCTCGCGCTTCTCGGTGACGGTATGGAGAATCTCGCGCCAGTCGGCGGCGAAGTCCGGCATTTCCTCGAATACATTCTTGCCCACGAACCAGTCCCGTGGCTTCTCCAGCAGGCGCGCGCAGGGTTCATTGACATACTGCCAGTTGCCCTCACGGTCGAGGATTTCCAATACCACATCCTCGCCCATCGCCATATTGATACGAGAGTAGAAAAAGTCCCGGGCATCGACCACTACCGGCTTGCCCCTTCGCTTGCTTTCAAAGGAACGCAAGGCCGCCACCAGGTCGTCGATCGAGCTATATCCTTTGAGCAGGTGCATGTCTTCAACGCCGCCAAAACGGCGCTCCAGAGTGGCGGAGAGGATGATGATCGGAACTTCGGGCCGGCGGCGGCGAAGACTGGCGGCCATGTCGGTGCCGAACTGTCCGGCGCCCAGGTGATAATCAAGTACTGCGATGTCGATCTTATCGAGCAGCTTTTCCGCCTCGGCAATGGAACCGGCGGTTTCGGTTAAATAGCCGTACTTGCGTAGAATCGTCGAGCGCAGCAGCAGATTTTCGACGTCGTCGTCGAGCAGCAACACCCGGATAGGTTCTACGACCAACTGCAAACCGGTTCCGCTTTCCCGCTCTCCTCGATGCAATCCTTCGTCGTTCATGCGTTTTCTAAGATGCCTCTAAGCCCCATGGTGTTCGCCACGGTTGTTGTTACTTCAACCCTATCAGCAAGACGGTTTGTCCACTGGACTGCTCAAGAACCGCCGGCGGTTTTCTGCACTTGCTTGAGGATTTCCGGAAGCCTGCTGAACAGGGAAGTGGCCCGCAGCCAACGGCGGTTGTCCATGCCCGGGGATCCGCTGAGCACTTTGCCTGGAGGAATATCCCCGTGCAGCCCGGTTTGACCCGTCGCGATCACTCCGTCTCCGATCCTGCAATGCCCGGCAACTCCGACTTGGCCGGCCAGGACGACATTTTTTCCCACATGCGTGGATCCAGCCAGGCCCACTTGTGCGCAGAGCAGAGTGTTTTCGCCCACGCTCGAACCATGGCCCACCTGCACCAGATTGTCGATCTTGACTCCCGGTTCAATGCGGGTCACGCCCACGCTGGCTCGATCGATACATGCATTCGTCTGGATCTCCACCCGATCGCCTACCTCAACCGGTCCGGATTGGGTGATTTTGCGCCAGCTGCCGTCTTCATCCTTGGCAAAACCGAACCCGTCGGAGCCGACAACCGCGCCGTTCTGCACGATAACATGATCCCCCAACCGGCAGCCTTCGCGGATTACGGCATGCGCGTGCGCGAAGAAGTTCCTGCCAATCTCTACATTGCGGTAGATCACCACGTGCGGCAGCAAAGTTGCGCCGTCGCCGATGACTGTCCCGGAGTCGATCACAACATAAGCGCCGATATGCGCGTTTGCCCCGATCCTCGCACTGGGATCGATCACTGCCGTGGAGTGAATTCCCGGAGGGTACTCGGGCGGCCGGTAAAACACCTCGATTGCCCTCGCAAAGGCGAGATAGGGATTGGAGGTGCGTAGCGTGGCGGTTTGGATTTCCGGAAAATCTTCGCTGACAAGGATAGCCGAGGCCTGGGTGGTTCGTGCCAATGGCGCATATTTCGGATTTGCGACAAAGGTCAACTGGCCGGGGCCGGCATCTTCAATTCCCGCAACTGAGATGATCTCCAGGTCGCGGTCCCCGGCGCAAGTGGCGCCCAGAATGTGCGCAAGGTCGGCAAGCTTCATGCGGGCATTGTACTGAACTCGGGCTCGTTTCCGGCTCCCGCAAGCCGGAGAATCCGATCTCCTCTACTTGAACAGACTACCCTGAGCGGATTCGGGAAGAGGTTTAGGAACTCCCGCCCGCACCACCGCTATGATTTCCAATTCCTTGATCGCCGAGCGGGGCAGAAAAATGCGCTGCGTATTGGAACGGCTGTCGGGAGGGATGAGGAAGAGACCATTCGGATCGAGCAGACTGGAGTCATTTTGAGCCAGCCCTTCGATGGAGTCGTTGTCTCTGAGTTGGGCGCGCACCCATAGCCCTTGAACACGGGGGCGCCGCAAAAATGCTTTGGACAGCAGCCTCTCGGGGGATTCAGGATCTCCGGAGTTGAAATCGCGGACAAAGCAAATCCATTTGATTTCCGCAACGCGGACGGACGTGACCTTGCCGTCGGGCGCAAGTACTCCGACCTCCCCCTGCGCGATAAAATCGGCGGCAGACAAGTAGCCGGAGAGCCAATCGCGGCTCAACTTTCGTACTATGACTTTTTTGCGGCTGATCGGCATTGCGAATGGCCCGGGTCGAACGGACGAGAAACCTCGCCCGCTGGATTGTCGCACGGGGCTGCCCAATCGCAGCGGAAATTGTGCAAAATGGTAGCCAAAGCGCGTCACCGTATGATAGCTTAGTGCTTTGCGCTAAGCCTCCCGAACTGCGTAAGGTGTTCACATGGCGAACGTTAGCCGCACGATTGTGCATAGTTGGAGCAACTCGTAAGGAATGCCCGACTATATCTATCTTCTCGAAAATCGTCTTTCTGCCGATCAGCAGAATGCACTCCGGCAAATAAGCCAGGCGGCACGCGAAGCCGGCATGAATGTTTTTCTCGTCGGCGGAGCTGTCCGCGACCTCACCAGCGGATCTTCTGTCCGCGACCTTGATGTAGCAGTACAGGGAAATGCCCTTAAGCTAAAGAAAATACTGGAGAAATCAGGAGCGACATTGTGGGGGGAGCATGAGCCTTCGCATACCTTGTTCTTCCGCTTCCCGGTAGGCGTCCGGGTTGAAATCTCAAGCACCCGCCGCGAGGATTATCCCAAACCTGGCAAGCCGGTCTATCACTGGGACAGTATCTATGAGGATCTCCGCCGCAGGGATTTTACCGCCAACGCTATGGCTCTGTCCTTGAACGAGCGTTCCTATGGTCTTCTGATGGACCCGCTCAACGGTGTCGCGGATATTGAATCGCGGCACCTCCAGCTCGTAAATAGCTATGGTTTTATTGAGGATCCGGCGCGGCTTCTCCGCGCTACCCGTTTGACTGCCCGGCTGGGATGGGACTTGGAAGAGCGAACCAGAATCCGCTACCAAACGGCCAAAGACGAAGGCGCCATCGCCGCTCTCTCCGCCTATCAAAAAGGTTATGAGCTGGAGGAGATCGGCCATGAGGAAGACGGTCTGCGCGCGCTCTCCGCGATGGAGAACGAAGGATGGATGCGCCATCTCGATCCGGCATGGACGGTCTCCAAAGCCGATCATGGCGGGCTGGAGCAGATGCACCGGCTGCTGACGCAACTTCAGGTACTCGGCGTATTTCCTGACGCTTCAGCAGTTTCCATGCAGCTTCTTACAGCTAAACTTCAGCATAAGGATTTGGAAGCGCTCAAGAAGACCTTCGTTCGTCCCGGGTTTGTCGAGGAGTGGAACCATCTGGATGCGGCGGCCAAGGAGTTCGCCAAGCAGCTCATCAGCAAGGAGGCCGCGACAGCGTCCGCTGCCTGGAAGCTTTTTACCTCGGCCGACCCGCAAGCGGTGCTCTGGCTGGGACTGACCGCGAAATCCGCGCCGGTTCAGACAAAGTACAACAACTTTCTTAACGTATGGCCGGAAGCGCGGCAAAAGGTTCCGCACGCTCTCATGCAGGAGCTGCGTATTACCCAGGATCTGCCCAACTACAACGAACTCCTTCATCAGCTCTTCCTGCACACCATCGACAACAAGCTCGAAAAGGAAGAAGAACTGCGCGCCTTCCTTGAACCCTATTCACCTCCCGCGCCTCCTCCGCCGGTAACAGTGCGCCGTACTCGCGCCTCGCGGAAGGGAGAACCCAAGATCAAGGAACCTATTCCCTCAGAAGACGAGCACGAGATTGAAGTCGACGAGGACAACACCGAGGAGGCCTTAGAAGATGAGGCAGAGCTCACGCTGGAACCTGTCGAAAAGGTGCTCCCCGCAGTAAAGGAATCTAAGCCCGTCGCGAAGGAGGCTCCGGCCGGCTCCGGCGCCGGTGGAAATATTGAGCCCGCCAGCGCCAAACACGTCCCGGAAGCGGCCAATTTGAAGAAACCGCCAAGCACTCCCGCCCGTGCCACGCCAGCCCCCGCCAAATCGAGCCACGCACATCCGGTCGCGAGGCCCGCCAAATCTCAACCGGCCAAGAAGGCTGCTGTCGCTCCGGTGAAGACGAAGGCGAAAGTTGTAAGCAAGGCGCCCGCCAAGGCCGCGCCGAAAAAGCCGGCGGCCAAAAAAGCTGCTTCCGCGAAGCATGTTGCCCCGGCTAAAGCGCACAAGAAACCGGCGCCAGTGAAAAAGGCGAAGCAAGTCAATAAGAAGTGAACTGGGTCCGACCGAAGTGGAGGGATGCGGTCTTTCTCCCCATCTGACGCAAAAGCGCGTCAGACTGGGGGAAAGCAACCTCTATCTGTGCAGAAGGCGATTAACCGCGGAAACCCCATAAACACCTGAAAGAATAGCCTCGGCTGCTACCGCCGTAAGTACACCCTTCCATTTATAGCTGAGCGGGGCAAAAATCGCCGCGCCGGCCGCGGCGGAACCGATTGCATAGCGAATGTTCTGTTCTGTTTTGCTCATTTCACCTCTTTTGGCTTTTAATTAACTCGGACGTTCTTATATTCAGATGCGCAAAATAATTTCTAAGCAGCCGATCGACAGACAAATTGCCGATCGCGGCAGACGCGTGTTCCATCAGTGCATCAGCTGGCGAGCCGCTCGAACTCATCCTTCACATCGGCAAGAATCGGCAGCCCCAAACGCTTGAGTGCGGCGTTGACTTCCCGGGCTTTCGGAGAATGCAGATCTGCCTTGTACATCTCGACCAGCTTCTCCGCGCTCGGATATTTGTGATAGCGCTCCTGCTCGGTGCGAGTGCGCTTTTGCACGTCTTCGAGCTCCGCCTTCTCGTTCTCGCTCCGGTTCTTCGGCGAGGCATGAAGAATCGGATTGAAAACGCGTTGATCGAGAAAATGAGCGAGTTCATTTTTGGCCGCCATTTGTTTGCCTCCTTAACGCTGCGAAGCAAATATCTACCGACTCGTTGCCTCTGTGGGCAAAACCTTGCTTTAACCGTGCCGATCCTCCGTGATGAACAGGGAGACAATGAGCAGGGCAGCCGCAATGCTTAGCATCGCGCTGGCTGTTCTCAACGGCGAGCCGGCTTTGAAGACAACCCGCACTGTATGCCGGCCTGCCGGAACAGCGACTACGAGGAGCCCCGCCGGGTCGCTTTCGGTCGGCAGCTCGGCGCCTGCCATATCGAAGGCGCGCCAATACGGATAGAAGAAAAGAGCTAACCGTACTCTGCAAACATGGATCGAAACGGTTGAGAATACCTGCAGTTGTGGTGTCATTGACAAGACCGCCACCCGGCATGTGGAGTATGCGTCACTCCCTTCCGCCACGGCAGGAAACAAATGCACCGGCGCATCCGGCTTCGCCGCCTTTGCCGGGACGAATTCGGGCAGGCCGGCATAGCCTTGGCGGAATTGCGCGATTCTCTCCGCAAACCGGGGATAAGGCCGTCGCTCTACCTGAAAACCGCGTCTCGTATAGCCCAGGAAAGGCAACAGCGCCATGAGCGTCATCAGTACATACGCCGGCATTCGCAACCCGCGAGGCGATTCTTTTGCCAGCAGGACCAGGGGCAACGCCGCCGCGATGATGGCCAGGAAACGATAGGGAAAACCAATAAAGCTAAACTCCGGAAGAGACCGCCACAGAAACGCCGTAAACGGCAGTTGAAATAGAAAAGCAACCGCCGCGAGACCCGCGAACGCTGCCGGTGCGGGCTTCTCCGCCCGCCGCCTGAACCACGCATATGCGCAGGCGGCGATCAGCGCGATTTCGACGCACGCGAACAACCAGCAGCAAAGCGCAAAGCCCTTAAGGGGCAATCGGGATATCGGAATAAAGAGGAAGAACGCCCGGAAGTCGTAGCGCATCACTGACGCCGAGCTCACCCATTTCTTCTCGAAAAACGTAGGCGCGAGCCGGAACGCGGCCAGCGCCGCGCCGATTGAGCTAGCGCCAAGATAGAACAGCACCGGGGACCAATCCCGCCGGCGAATGGCGTGAATGGCCGCGACGATCAACAACGCGTATGCCAGCACGATTGATGCCGGAATATTTGTAAGCCAGCTTAGCGCCAGCAGCGTTCCCAGCAGCGCCATGGCGCGTTTCCGCCGGCCCCACACCGTTTCATAAAAGTAAAGCAGTATCAATGGCAGCCATGCCATCGTCAGCAGTTCCGCCGCGGCGAACCGGTTGATGGCGGTAAGCAGAAGATACGGGCTGCCCATGTAGAGAACGGCAGCCGTTAATCTGTCTTGCGGCGAAATGAAGTATCCGGCGGCCCGGTACATGCTCAACCCGCTCAAGAAAAGCGCCAGCCAGACGAATGCGGCCGGAGCCGTACGAAACGGCAGCAGAAGGCTGAGCAGAGTTCCCACTACGAAAGAGAACGGCGGATAAAAGCAAAAATGCGGATCCCCAAGAGTATAGTTAGCCAGCGCAGCCCAGCACGGAGCAAGAATGCCGTGCTCCCATGCTGTGCGCATCTCCATCCACGAAGTGACGTGAAGCTTGAGGTCGTGTCCGGCATAGCCATAGATCGCGAAGGGAAGAGTAGGCAGCAATGCCAGGATCGCGAGGGCCACCGGGACGCGGATCATTTTCAGCAAGAGAGCCTCACGAGTTTTTTAGGGGATGAGCTAAGGGGGGATCAGCGGAACGCACAGTGAGCTGTCAGGCGAACCTTGGCAGCTCCTCGTGCAGGGCAGCGGCCAGAACGCGCACATTTCGTTCGAGGTCGTAGAACTCCAGTACACGAAGCCGGCCGGCGGCCGCCAGGCTGCGGCGAAGTCCAGGATCGTCGATGAGGCGTTGCAGAGCCGCCGCCAGAGCATGGTGCGAGGAAGGAGGGACCAGCAACCCATCCAGACCATCTCGAATCAGCTCAGGAACGCCGGCCACGCAGGTGCTTACACAAGGAATCTCCATCGCCATCGCTTCCATCAGTGCTACGGGCACCCCTTCCGCGAAGCTGGCCAGAGCAAAAATATCCGCCTGGGCAAGGAGCGTCCGGGTGGCTTCATGATTGCGTGCGCCCTCCAGTAGGACCGACGCGCCGATTCCCCGTTCAGCGATAAAACGTTCCAGCCTGGGCCGGTCGGCTCCATCGCCTACCAGGCGCAGCCGGAGTCGATATCCGCGGTCCAGCAACTCTGCAATCGCACGCAGCAGAACGAGCTGCCCTTTGTCCGGAACCAGCCGTCCCACGCAGATGATTTCCAGCGGCGAGCCTTCTCGAGCGGAATGTGTGGGGGCGAACACCTCGGAATCGACTCCCAACCGGACGACACGCAATTTGTTCCAATGACTGGGATCAGAGACTTTCATGATCTGGCTTCGACAGTAATCGCTGATGCAAATCACGAATCGTGCCCGCTCCACTTTTTTGCTCAAGTAGGACTGTTCTACGTTGTAAAACTCGTCCGGTCCGTGAACCGTCAGGGAGTATGGAATGTTCCACGCTATGGATGTCAGCATGCCGACGGTGGCGACGGGGCCGCCGAAATGAATGTGTAAATGATCGTGCCCCTGCCGTTGCAACCAGTCTCCGAGGATCAGCGCCTCGAGCAGGTAGGCGAGTGCGTATGCGCTCGCCTTTAGGTTCCAGGGATCCAGCCCGAGAGCTGCTCCCAACCCGCGAAACGCCGCCTGTGGACGCGTAAACAGGATTTTCAACGCCAGCAAGGCAGCGCTCGTCCACTTGGTTGATTTGATGTAGAGGGTCGCCTTGAGCTCCCGGCTCTCACGCGCGGTGATGCCGTCGCAGGGCTGATCCGGCGTGTTGATGGAGGCGACATCGATGATGAAGCCCAGTTTCCTGAGCTGCCAAATTTCATTCAAAAGAAATGTATGTGAAACAGCCGGATAGCTGCTCAGTAAATAGGCTAACCGCCTTGCCGGAACGGCGTGAGAAGTACTACGCTCGCTGCTCACATGCGCGGTTGTGTTTATAGCATGCAAGGGAAACAGCTTCTCCTGTGGTCTCGATAGTAGCACTGCGGTTCTTAAGAAACGTTTACAGTTACTACCCGCAGGTATTCTTAACCTGAATTCGGAAGTTGAGCCTATCGGTAATTGTCATTCGCCTTTTCCCGGGCCTTACCTGCCGCGCCAAAGCGGTGCCTTGTACCAGGTATGGCCTTTTAGGCCGTACGTTTCCGCCTGAAAATTGATCGGCTTTAGCCGCTGCGGGATCTTCGGTACGCAGGTGAGTTTGCGGCAGGGTAGAGCCCTCGTTATTGGGTCGTTTTACGGCGCGACTCAAGTCTTGCCCTGATACAGAACTTTCCAGTGCGTTCATAATCGTCGTTAAATCAACTTTCGTTCTTGCCCATATCAACTGTGAAATGCTATGACCTCGAATATAGACAGCGATAGTCAAACCAGAAAAGATAAAGCACGCCGCATCATGGTCGAATTTACCTGATTTTGGATGCACCGGCCATGGAACTAGAAGGCTCGCCAATAACTGCGTCTGTGCTCCGTTGGGCAACCGCCCCGGATAGATGGGTGGCGAGATGCCTTGCGGTGAAATCCGAGCCGCATGCGAAGCGCAGCATTGGTCCAAAGGTATACGCCGCGGCCAAGCCCACGAAGTAAAGCCCGGGAACGGATGACTCGAAGTTCGCCGAAAGCGCCGGGGCTTGCTCCACCGTCTTGATCTTGGATCGGATCGCTTCATCCAGAAATCCCAGTCGCCCCAGATCGGGCCGGTAGCCGGTGGCGGTTATCACGTGTTCCGTCGTGTGGCTCCTCTTCGTGCCATCGCCAGCCCGCAGGGTGAGCTGAACACGGCCGTCTTGCACCTCTGCGCCGTCTAGGGAATGGCCTAAAATCAGCGGAAATTTCTCCACAACGCGTTCCTTCATTGGCCAGCCGGCAGCGGGACGAAGGTGAGTCCGCACAATCTTCACCCGCAGCGCTTGGGGAAGGCGCCGGAAGATGAGAGGAAAGCCGGTATAGAAGCGGGAGCGTAATCCCGGACCGATGGTTGTTTGAGGGTGCCGCAGCCGCTCAAGAAGCGAGCGTTGCCCGCTGCCCGGCGGCTCATGAAAGTGAACTGCGGGAGCGCGGGCAATCAAGGTCACGTGGGCGCCTGCTTCGTTGAGGAGAGCGGCCATATCGAGGCCGGAGGCGCCGGCCCCCAGGACCGTTACATTTTGCCCGCGAAAGCGCGTGAGGTTACTGTGGGCTCCACTATGTGTCACCAGCGAGGCGGGCAGGTGCTCCAGTTCAGCGGGCTTCCGCTGGAAATGGGTAATGCCGACCGCGAGCACCACTTTTTCAGTACGCATGGTTTCGCCGTCGTCCAGCGTCACTATAAACTGTTTGCCCTCGCTGCGAATGGCGACGACCTGATTGTTCTCAAGTCCAGGGACGAAACGCTGTTGAAAGGCCATGCCATAGGCAGTGAAGGTTTCAAGCCGGACCGGGATGCGGGTGTCATCGTAGGCAATCCCTTCCTGCTGGCAAAAGTGCTTCAACGTAAAAGAGGATTTCGGATCGGAGAGACTTGATGCAAAGCCATCCGATTTGAGATACATCCCCTGTGGCATCTGCTCCCGCCAAGTGCTCATCGGTGCTCCGAATATACGGAAGCGAACGCCGGCTGCTTGCAAGTGAGCGGCCAGGGACAAGCCATAAGGGCCCGCGCCTACAATAACTGTGTTAAGACTATCGTGCATTATGCGTTTCCTCTTTTGATCTTAGCCGGAGGCGATTGAAAAGCCGGCAGCTCTTTATCGCTGTCCACTAGCATTGCAATTTTTCCACTATTAAGCCAGGTATCAGTAGTGGACACAGAGGTAACGAAGAGTTGTGCCTATAGAGTAGAACGATCAAGAACGGGCCGTTTGTTTTTTCTCTTAGGAAATGTATGATCGCGGACAATCGACAATATTCATGAAACATAAGATCCTTCTTGCCACGACTTGCCGATGGTTTGCGGTTGCCCGACTGGCTATGGGCTTGAAGAATGCCGGTTTTGCCGTAGAGATAGTCTGCCCGAACGCCCATCCTATTCTGAAGACCAGTGCCGTGCAGCGGACTTATCTCTATCATGCTCTATTCCCATTAGTATCGTTCCGCGCAGCCATCCAGGCGGCTCAACCCGCCTTGGTTATTCCCTGCGATGACCTGGCGACCGGGCATTTGCATGCAGTTTATCGGAAGGAGCGCCGTAAACAACCGTCAGGGAATTTGCTTACCGGCATCATCGCGCGTTCCCTCGGTGATCCGGCGAGCTATGCGCCGGCCGGCGCCAGAAGCAGTTTGATCGCGCTCGCTAAGGCCGAGGGGCTCCGCGTTCCCGAGACTGCCATCGTTGTAAACGCCCGACAGCTTCGCGCTTGGCTGAATACCCATGGGTTTCCGGCGGTGCTGAAAACCGACGGCAGCGCGGGAGGGATAGGGGTCAAAATAGTACATAGCCTGGAGGAGGCGAATCACGCATTTTCGGCCTTGAACACGCCTCCGCTGGCGGCCAGAGTGTTAAAACGCGCCATCGTGGATCAAGATATCAATTTGCTTATTCCATTTCTCCTCCGTCAGCGTCCGCTCATCAATGTTCAGTCGTTCATCAGGGGCCATGACGCAACCAGTGCTGTTGCATGTTGGGAGGGTAAGGCGATAGCGTCGCTCCGTTTCGATGTGCTCCACACCTGGATGCCTAAAGGGCCGGCGTCGGTATTGCGGTTAATTGATAATCCGGAGATCTCCGCGGTTATCAATAGAATTGTAGGCAAGCTGAAGTTATCCGGACTCTATGGCTTTGACTTCATGATCGAAGAGGATACCGGCCATGCCTTTTTGATTGAAATGAATCCCAGGGCGACGCAGACGTGCCATCTTCCATTAGGTCCAGGGCGCGATCTGCCTGCCGCATTATGGTCTGCTCTCTCAGGGGAGCCGTTGGCAGACACCAAGAGCGTGACTGAAAAGAGCGAAATTGCTCTCTTTCCACTCGAATGGCAGCGTAACCCGGCAAGCCGTTTTCTAGCGACTGCGTACCACGATGTTCCTTGGGACGAGCCGGAGCTGTTGCGGGCCTGCGTGAGAAAACTACTGGAACCCGGTTCCCGTCCTGCCGGGACCATGGCCCACGTCTACTCGAAGTTTCCTCGGCGCCATAGCTGAGTCTTCACCCCCACGCGCACGGTTCTCAATCCGCGGCTCTGGCGGCAAATGGAAGAGCGGAGAGATCCTTCTCTACTGCCGGCTTGGGCCAGATGGTAAGCGAAGCTCCGGGAAAATGCGGCGCTCGTTCCGCCAAAAGTGGGGAAGGCTTATCCAGCAGTGTCTGCTCAAAAAACGCCAAGGTGTAGGCGTTGAGTATCCCGGCAATCACCTTGTGCGGCATTCCCTCCACGTGTGAGAACCGGCGCAGCGGAGACATGAAGCCCACGTCGGAGAAGTTGGCATGACCGATTCCCTCGATAATGAGCCGGATGCCGCCGCACCGGGCAAGTATGGAGGCCTTGGTTTCGGCAATAACCTTCCATAAACGCGAGGTCTCGGCCAGCCGGGGATCTTCCTCATTTTCGTGTTGGTCCGGGGATACCATCCAGGGAGAATCGATCAACATGAGCGGCTTATCCAATCCGTGTTTCGCCGCGGAGCCGTGCAGAACCCCATCCAGTTCCAATGCGGAGCGCACCCTGCCGTCTTCGTTTGCCAGCTCCACGGAAACAGCGCCTCCGAAAGAGTAACCGTAAGCTCCCACGCAATTCGTCAGCAGGTGCGCTTCGAGAGGGTGACCGGAAGTTTGGTCCAGTTTCTCAAGCTCGTTCAGCACAAAGCGGCAATCCTCCGTCTGAATGGCCAGCTCGGCTTCGGCCAGCTCGATGCGCTCCTCTAATGGAATGTAGTGATCCAGCGAGAAGCCGAGATCGAGCCCGTAGTCGGGATTTGCAATTCTTCCATCCTGCAGTTCAACCAGGCTGGAGTTATAAGGATGCGAGATCGCCGCAATGATAAATCCGTGGCTGGCAAGTTCCTGGGTCATGAATGTTCCGCGATGCCGGAATCCATGCCATGCGGGATTATGAACAATGATAGGGAAGCGCCCCGCGGCGAGCGGAGCGTCTTGAATGGAATGGGTGGCAAGCACCGCCTGGTAGGAGGAGCGCAGGGTAGTTTCTTTCCACCTTCTATATTTGGCCTTGGAACCCTTCGCAACCGAGGAAGGGTACCATAGCTGAACGACAACCTGCCGGTTACCCGGCCATGCGCCGGCATGCATCTCCGCACGATTCGGATCGGTGAAATAGAGCATTCGCGTACCGACGGGATATCTTCCTGTCGGCTTGGGAAGCTTGAACATGGGGAAAACCCAGGAGAACGCAAGGCTGGAGAGTACAAGCATTGCCGCGGTTGCCGCCGCCCAGGTCGCAGTAGCGCCGTTAAGGATGCCAGTCAAAAAGATGGGCATGAGCAAGGCCGCCACGCAGGCGGGAGTCATCTGCCAGTGAAGCCCTTCAATCCAGGCATGAAGAGGAACCAGCAGGGCGGCAAGAAGAATGATGGCTTCTAACCAAAGAGGATATGGTTGAAATACCGCCGCCGCGGGAATCGCAGCCATTAATAGCAGTACGATCGCCCATTCAATTGCGCGCATTCGATCTCCACAGTTCCAGGAGATTAGAATACGCATTCTAAGCCACCGCAATTCAACTTATGGGACCCGGTGCTCCCCATATGTGATATCCGGGTTGATATCCGGGCGCCCCAGGTTCGCTAACCTTTTTGGTCCTTTGGCGGGCGAAGTTTCTCTCCCATCTGGCGCAGAAAGGGCCCGCCCAGAACAGCTTCGCGGCTTCCAGGCGGGTAGTTAGAGAATCTCGGCAGCTTCTCGCGATCGTTGATGAAGAGTTGTGCGTCGTGTGCGCCGCGCGAGGCGGAGACGCTAGCCATCGGGCCGCCCTCATGAGTTTCGTTTCAGAAAAGCTGTACGCACTGCGGGCGACACTCGAAAGTTGGTTTGCTGCAGTTTACTCAACGCCTCACGAAAGTTGATCCTGCCCAACTTCGCTGCGCGCTCCAGGATGCCCAGCGTTCCTCGGACTTCCAGATGGAGCCTCTCGGCTTGTCGTCGTCCGTCCACCTCATCGATCAGCACTGTCCTTATCCCCAACTCCAGGGCCAACTGAATAGCCAAATAGCGCGTAAAAGATCGATCTCATCGATCAGCACCAGGTAGTTCAACGGAGACGTATCGGCAACGACGATCATCCGTTCCGTTCAAATCCCGCTGCGTCCTTCTCCAGGTCCTCAACGCTGTAGGCGTGGTCCCAGACCTCATGCTCCTTGAGAAAGCCATCTAGCTCGTAACGAGTCTCGAACCCCAAGAGTAGGCGGGTCTGATAGGCAGAGAGCGCACCGGATCGATATCCTTCGATGGCGAAGGCTTCCAGCGCTTCACGGGCCGGGTTCGGGTGCTGGGCCAAGTCGTCGGGAAGTTGGACGGTGATCTGCATAGGGAAAGGGTAGCAGGGCTGGGGAGGGGACGGCCACTCCTACAAGAAACTATGAGTGGTATTCTGCCCGGCCCGTACATGGTAAAGGACCTATCGTGCGCGAAAGGAGCTCATAAAAGACGAATTGGTAGTTCAACAGCCGTGGGCACAATAAGTAAAACGGCTATAACTATTTTTAAGAAGTCCGATGATGAGTCAGAATCCGCATCGACGGGAATTAATATTCATTGCGGCAAATGGTGGCGATGACAAATTTGGGTAATTATATACTTTCCGTACCACGACTCCACCCATAGAATTGGGGCACATGTACGAAACAGCCCGCTATCACCCTGGGAAAATATTAAGGCCGATCCGGAGTGCCATGAGACGATGGTGCTGCCTTTTGGTCCATTGCCGCAGGAATACTGGCCGGACGAATGCAAGTCAAAGAACGTAATCCGGAATACGTGAGGCGTTTCGGCGTCGCTCGTAACACGGCCAGATGGGCTGTGACCATGACCCAGGTTGCGATACGCAGAGCTATCGCGGACAAACCATATCCGCGCTGGCACTTCGTCAAGTTCGATGGCAAGAGCGGAGGCGAATCGACTGGGGTGGTAGACCTCATCGCAGTCCGCAAGGATCACAGTGAGCCACTGGACGGAACAAAGCGCGGGGACGTGCTGCAGATCATCCTGATTCAAGTTAAGGGCGGCAGCGCCGCCAAGCCTACGCCAGAGGACGCGTCGCGGCTCCGTATTGTTGCCCGCCATCATGGAGCCTGCGGCGTGTTGCTGGCAACGTGGAAGAAAGGTACTGCGGCGCGTTTCTTTTCTCCGCATAAGACACTTCCCGAATGGCACGAAGTGGAAGATTTGCGAAGTGTCTTCGGATGACTTCGGCTTGCGTCCTCGCTTGCGCTCGCCCTTCGCTTCGCGCTCCGCAGCGCTTCCGAATTCTTGAGTAGGCATAATCCCAGGCTCCAACGCAGGTGACACTCTAAGGGCCTAGAATTATGCCCTATGCCTGGGCTAGATCAGTCAAAGGTTAAGTTAGACAGGGCCAAGCAGCACGTCTTTGATCTCGACCGGGCCAAGGTCGCATTCCTTGCCTCCTATCCTTACGCGGTCACTACCAAGAGCGTTCGCCCTCTGGTTTATGAATGGTCAGATGAGAGTCTCAGCGGCCTCGAATTTGTCCAACAGGACGATCGTTGCTTTGTGCATCATTGGCCTCAGAACGTTTGGGGGCTTCCCAGTCGCTGATATCCCGGATGAACTCCTCGAACAAGTCCTTGCTGGTCGGCAACCCTAAGCAATAGCGTGCTAAGCACATCGCGCTCCTCCCTAGTAAGAGCGGAGAGTAGAGCATCCTGGTGCTCCCGCGCCACCTTGCCGATCCTTTCCAGGGCTTCTCCACCAGCTTTTGTCAGATGAAGGGAATACAAGCGCCGGTCATCCGGGTTGGCTCTGCGTTCCACGAACCCCCGCTTCTCGAGATTGTCCAGGATCGCCACCAGCCGGCTGGGATGAATTTTCAACTTAGTTGCGAGTTCCTGCTGGCTCAGTCCGGCCGCAATGCGCAGCAGCCGAAGGATTCCTGCATCTGGAGGTGTGAGTTCGAGAACCCTCAATCTTTCAGCAAATTGCGATGCGGCATGCGCTCCAAGCTGGGCAAGCAGGAACGCGGGTTGTCCTTTTTCCATCTCGTGGAGAGTAATCCTAAAAATAATTATTGCACGTTTGATTCGTTTACTCTATAAATGATTACACTATGAAATCTAATCCCCGATTCCATGGCCCATCTTTGATTCTGCTCGCGACGGTTTCCATCTTGCTCTTCGCGGCCGGCCTCGCAGCAGCAGCGGCGCTCCGGCACGGGGCGTCTTACGTAACCCCCTTCGCGCCGGCCGAGGCATTGCGCGCGTTCTTTATGCAAAGCCCAACGGCCGTTCGCGTGAGCAGCTTCTTCCTGTTTGGCTCTGCAATTCCCTTTGGGATTTTCGCAGTCACAACTGTCAGCCGATTGCGCTTCATGGGCGTCCGCGCGGCAGGAACGAACATCGCTCTGCTCGGCGGCCTGATCGCTACGATTGCATTGCTTCTTTCCGCCACCGCCGGCTGGATGTTGTCTGTTCCCGAAATATCGGCCTCAGCGCCAGTCGTGAAGGCGATCGATTTTCTCAACTTTCTGCTCGGCGGAGTCGTTTACGCGGTCGGGTTCGGTCTGTTGGCAGCTGGAGTATCCGTCACAAGCCACTTCATGCGACTTGTTCCGCGGTGGATCGTAGTTCTTGGAATGGTGGTTGCATTGACAGGAGAACTCTCCTCGTTCAGCCTCATCGCGTACCTGGCAAACTTCTTTATTCCGATAACCCGATTCGTGGGCTTCATCTGGATGCTTTCGGTCGCTGTCGCACTGACGAAAAATCGGGAGGTAGCGCAAGCTGCGTATACCGGCGATTTTCCATAGACTGCGGCTATAGCACCCTTTGCAGTTGCAAATCTTCGAAGGAGGTGGAACAAGTATCACTATGCCGTCGATGCACCGAGACGAGGATTGGAACACAAAGAGCGAAGACGCGAAGTCGTACTCAACTCACCGGGTCCCGGCGCCGTTATGGCTTAAGGTTGGGTTCTGGACGTGCACTTTGATTGCTGTCGTTGTGGTCGTACGACGCATTGTCGCGCTTAAATTTCCATCATCGTCGGGGCCGGTGCAACTAGTCGAGCTGGATCGGATATTTGCTTCCCACGCAGCTCTGACGCTGGCGCACATTCTTCCGGCGCTGGCCTTCGTGCTGCTTGCGCCATTCGCAATCTTTCGCCGCCTTTCACACGTTACCTGGCCTGAGCGATGGATGTTCCCGCTTGGAGGCATTGTTGGTATTACCGCCTATGCCATGAGCGTGTATGCCATTGGCGGGTGGATCGAGCGCAGTGCGGTCCTTTTCTACAACAGTCTTTTCCTGTTCTCGCTCGCCCGGGCCTGGCTCTATAAAGTGCGCGGCCAACCGTTGCTGAAAATCCGTTGGCTGGTGAGAGCAGTCGGAGTCCTTCTCGGAATTGCGACGACTCGACCGGTAATGGGCGTCTTTTTTGCGACGAGCCGATTGACGCACCTTGGTCCCCACCAGTTCTTCGGGATCGCATTTTGGATTGGCTTCTCCATCAACTGGATTGTCGTCGAGAGCTGGCTTCATTTAAAGAACCAGCCGTTGCGAGCCTGAACAGGTCGATATGCGGCGGGATGTACCGGTAGCAGACCTGAAGGAGTATGTGGATATCCAAGTCAGGCTTGTAGGAAAATAATCGCGGGAAGGCGCCATGAACATAGGCGTTCTAGTCTAGCGTTTATTGGCCGCACGCCCATGTTCACCGCGGTTGCGATGACAGATTTGTTGTTATGCTTTTATCAATCGCGAGCGCCAACCGAGTAGTCGATCGCGGTAATCGAGTGCGGCGGTAAGCTGACTCCGCTCGCCGGGTTGAATCTTGCCACTTTGGTTGTAGTTATTCTGAAAGTAGCCGGCGTCAGGTTTGTATTGCTGCCTGTCGGCGCCTCATTGAGCGCGTCCAATTGAACCGGCGCGAACTGCCGCTCCAATACATTCCCTTTAGGGGTATTCGGTCCGGAAAATGTCACCGTGTGCGCGCGTTCGGTATCCGTATTGAAGAGCACGATCGATCGGCGATTTCCCCTGCTCGCCTGGTAACAGAAAGCATAGAGAAGCGGCACGCCATTGACTGCGGCTACGCGATTTGCCTTGTCTGCGGCCAGGTCGATGGTCAAATTGCCGGTCAATGGACAGGAGAACTCCGGGCCGATCACAGACGCATTCGCCAGTGAGATTCCGTCTCCCGCCGCCCGCATATTGCCGGTCGCCCCGCCCATGTCCACGACAGATCCCCAAAGCTTGGCGGTCATTCCCTGGACTGGAGCCCCGTTGAAGTATTCACTAAGGCTGAAGAAGTTCTGATCTTGGATCTCCGGGAAGACGTGCTGGATTTCGAGAGCTTGGAGCGCCTGGGCCACTCCCTGGGCGGCGCCTTGCGTCAGGTGGTCCTCGGCCGCTTGGCTCGGAGCATTCTTTCCCATCACCCAGCCTGAATCGACCGTGGCGTCCCCTAGGACCGTTGAATTGTTGAACTCATACACCGCAAACTTGCAGGCCGCCTTATGGCTCGCCCCGCACACGTTCTGCGATTGAATATCGCGAATCTGAGTATTGAATCCACTTTGATCGGATCGCTGCGTAGCCAAGATATAGGGTTGCGCCAACTGCTGCGGCCAGAAAACACGGTCGGCATAATGCGCGGGACCGCCGACCCAGAGCATGGTGTACCCCGCCGTCTGTCCAACATCGGGATGAGCCCGGGCCAGCGCCTCGTTGACCGTGTAATTGACAGGCGTCTGAAATCCCATGATGAGTTGAATGGAAGGCTTATAGTTCCTGTTTGCGCGCATGGCCGAGAAGATGGTCCCGGCGCGCAGCGAATAATCGTAGTAATACTCTCTTTGCTTGTCTTTGCGCCCAATAGAATCCGTCAAAGGCACGTCACTTCTAAACCCAATAGATTGACCAGGAAAGCTCCCACTGTTCCAGCATTCGTTGCAGAACTCCAGGTGAATTTCGTGAAACACGCTGGTCCAGGCTGCAGCCTCGCCCAGGGAATGGCGAATGGCTCCATAAGGAGTAGTCGTTGGTCCGGCCAGAAAATCGATTAGGTTCGCCGCATCCTTGGTGGTAAAGGTGACGGGAATCACTAGCCGTGGTTCCGCGCCAATGAGGCGGCATATCACCAGGAAGTCGTTCAATGAGAGATCTTGGTTCGAGCCATCGCGGCCCAGAGCGCCCTGGCCTGTCGCAGTAGGCAATTTTACAAAATAGTTTGCTTTCGTCCAGTTCTCCATCGTTTCCGCGTTTTGCCCTGCCAGCCACAGGCGAAAAGTGCATGGGGGTCCGCTCGTGCCGGTTGCGCAAATTCGCTTGAGTGCCTCGATCACCTCATCGCGATAGACGCTGGTATTGGTCTTATCCGCCGGATCGATCCGCATAAAGCTCAGGTTGTCGAGCTCTACGGCTCCATCGCCGGATTGGTAGAAAAACATGCTCGCGTTGCCGGTCTGCGTGCAACCGGAAGTTACCGTTGGAGGATGGCAGCCGGCGTCTCCGATCCCAGCTTCGTGCCCAGCGCATTGGAACGTGTAATGTGTCCAGGCAGTCTTAAGCGCAGGTGCGTAGTGGCACTGGAATCCATTCTTGCTGTCCCTGGCGACTCTTACGTTGAAGGTTGGAGAGCCGCGGACGAGTTTTGCGTCAAACGATCCCTGAAAGGTTCCTCTGATCTTTATCCAGACATTTTGGCTTTGCGTATCGAAATATTGTCCAATCGAGGCAGAGCTTTGAGGGCCAAGGGTGGTCAGGGCTATGGCTTGCAGTCCGCTGCCTTCCGGATCGACACTGGCCGGCACGAGATCGGTTGTGTCGGATGTCAGCGTGGCCCCGCCGCGAACGCCCCCCCAAATACCGGCCTTATCGGATTCCCACCACGATTCCGGAGTTGGGGTCAGCGTTCTGCGCAGTACCACCAGATCCCCGGCGCGGATAGCCGCCGGGCAAGCCGGAGAAAAACTGAAGATAGGAGGTTTCCTGCCTCCGCCTCCTGCCGATTGCGCGGTAACTTTGCGAATGCAACCCGACTCCGCTCCCGCCGCCTGTACAACATCGATCGTCGCTCCTTTCCAATAATCGGCTGGCGAGCCATCCCAGCCGGCGTAATTCGATTGGAAACTCGTTTCACTGCCGCCGGTGGCTTGCCAAATCTCCTGCGTGAGCACCGGCTCAAATCCGCAATTCATATTGCATACAAGGTTTTTGTAAAGTTCCCCGGAGTAATAGTCCTGTGATCCGATATTGATCCCTATCCGGTAGGGATTGGGATTGATGATCGTGGCTTCGTCGAAGGTAATATTCTGGGCCGCGGCAGTTCCCGCAACGAGCGATGCGGCAAGAAAAGAAAAAAAAGCAGATTGTTTTCTCATTTTGGATTCCGAAATCATCACGAAAACGGCAGCGGATTCCCTCTAGTCCCGACAACAAATGTGACAGTACGTAGCTAACCCGTTAGCTACGAGCTCTATGAACCCGGCGCGAAACCCTTTCGCGTGCCTCGTCAGGCTGCAGATAAACTGCTTCGGATGGGCGGCTTTGAACCTCCGCCCAAATCTCCGAGGTCGCGGAACTCCAGGTGCTCATGCCTCCAATAACCAGCAGCAGGGGCAGGATCATGGAGCTATTGAGCAAATTATCGATGGCGGACATGAGAATGGCCGCGGCGAGCGCGTGCCGCAGATTGAACGCCTGGATGTCCGAGCGGGCAAGAGGAAACCAGACAACGCGCGCCACCGGCAGGAGCTGCAGAAACTCCAGCGCCAGCAGCCCGACAATTCCATACATTCCAAATGTCAGCAGCCATAGACCCCAGGGACGGGCATCGCCGCCCCGCCACCAGTCCCATTCGCCGGAACCAAAAACCGGCGTTTTAAGCGCAGTACCAACATGGCGTTCATCCTGCTCCAGACGCCACCCCAAGGAGCCGCGCTTAATCTTCTTGAGGAATCGCGCGGTTGCATGGGCAGTCGCGTTGCGTTTTACCAGAGTTCGCAGGGAAACTACATTGGCCAGGCGCAGACCGGCGAACCCGAGGATTCCGATGACCAGTGCGACCGTGAAAATGCGTGGAAGATAGCGCTGGCTTACAAAGACGAAGGGAAGCAGGCAGACCAGCAGAACAATGCTTCCGCCGGACTGGCACAGGAGAGTAGTGGCAAACAGAATGACGGCGGCCCAGCCGATGGGAATGCGGAGAATTTTATCTACCGAGCGTCGTTTCCAAAGCCAGACGGCAATCAGGGCAGAGGTAGCCATCCAGATTCCGAGTTGGTTGCCATTCTCCAGCAGTCCGACGGGACGAAAGCCGATGTAGCGCCTCGCTCCGGTCCAGCGATAGGGCTCATAGCCATAGAGGAGAGCGTACAGGTGAGGCCCGGTGAAGACCTCGACCAGACAAACAGGGATATACGCCATTCCGGCAATCACAAAAGCTTCCGCTGCCAGGCGAAGAGAATCGGTATCGGAGAAGTAGAGCCGCCCAAAGAGATAAGGAGTACCCCAGGCCAGGAACAGATATATGCTCCCCCGGATGCCCTCTCCAAGAACCTGCGGATTGGCGATTCCCGTGAGCACGGGAACAACGCACCAGAGCACCATAGGCAGGTCCCAAAACGAGAGCTCGAACCGGCGGTAGAAGCCCCGGTCGAACAGAAGCGCGCCGGCTAAGGCAACCAGCGCGGTGATCGACGCTTTGGTGAGGAAGTAATCCGAAGGCAGGCTGAGCCCGATAATCCAATACGGGAACACGCTGCTGCTCGGCGCATAATGAGCCGAGGGAAGCACCGCCCAGCCGCCCAGGAAGTTGAATAGCAGCGCATGCCGGATCGGGTAGCGGCGAAACAGATACAAGCCGATAGGGATCCAGGCGAGCAGAGCGAGTTGCGGAGAAATCATGGCGCCGTCCTGGATCCAGCGGGCAAAGAGATATGGCTGAATTTGTGACAACAATAATAACAATCAAGCAAAGGCTTAAGGCAGAAACAGGAAAGGTGTGGCTTCGGCAGCGGCTTGGGATATATCCATCCTGTTTTCTGCCCTAGGGCCGCGCCTTTCAGCCGATCGGCTGCGGCTGCTCTTGCATTTGCCCCTCGTGCCGGGCCGGCCCAGATTCGACCAACCCACCCGCGAGGCCGTTTTGGCTGAAACCATGATCTGGCCTGGGGCAGAAACCGCAAATCCCACGTACGCAGCAATACGCATCTACTGCTATTCGGGCCGCCTGCGGGCGATCGGGCCGGCGGGTATGCCGACGGCTGTTTGCCCTGAAGGTACATCTTTGGTTACTACCGCATTGGCGCCGATGGTCGCTTTATCTCCGATCGTGACTCCGCCGAGTACGGCCACTCCACGGCCGATCCAGACTTCTTCACCAACAACGATCTGCTTTGCCGTATGGCCCGATGCGCGGATGGTGCGGTCGAGATCGCGCGCGTGGTTCGCATCCCGAATGCTGGTATACTCGCCGATCATGCTTCCCTTGCCGATGGTCACCCCGGCCATGGCCACAATGTGCGCCCCGCGCGAGACAACCACGTCGTCTCCTAACTCAATCAATCCGTCTCCCTGAGTTTCGAGATGCAGATCGGGATAAAGCAAGACATTTTCTCCGAATCGGATATTCCGTGTTCCGAATACGGAAACCTTGCCTAAAACGACGGCGGAGGCCGGGAGAGGCTTTTCCAGATCGGCGGAGAGCGTAGCGTGCGCCAGCAGCCGGCTAAAGTCCTCCCGCCACTGCCGCGCGCTCCGCAAAGGCGAAGACAGCAACGCGCTCAAGGCAGATTTAACCCTGCGTTTCATGGCTCTTCCAGTATTGCGGCGCTACAGCATTTAGGTTTCGGTGTAGACGAGAAAACCCTGAATGCCGGCCTACACCGGCAGTGAACATGTTACAGCCGGTTACCACGGACGCGGCGGAGAAGTGCGGCCCCCGTTCGTATCCTTCCACGCCTGCCGCATGCAGCGAATGAGATTGCGGTTTTGTGCGGCCAGCAGCTTGCGCCGCGGCTCGCGGCTCAGGCTGTTGCGCCAGGCGAATAACCGGAAGAGCGACAGCTCCATTGCTTTGGCAAACCATGCGGTTGCCCTGTGATGTTTGCGATAGTAGAGGAGCGTGCTGCGCATACGCCAAATTATCAGTTGCGATCCGGAAGAGGAAATCTCCAGGCTCTTCATCTGGCGCGACGATTCACCTCCGACGTGAATGACGGCTATATCGGGCCAATACCAGATTCGGTAACCGGCATTCTTGATCCTGCGGCACAAATCCACTTCTTCCGAGTAGAGAAAGAAAGCAGGGTCGAAGAGCCCTGTTTTTGTAAGCGCCTCCGCGCGGACGATGGAAAACGCTCCTGGAACCCAGTCGACTTCCGCAGCCTGCATCGGATCGGCCCAGGTGCGGTCGAATCGTCCGAAGAGCCGCGACTTGGGATATCTATATGCCAAGCCGGCGAAGACAAAGAAATCGGTAAGAAGGTTGGGAAACATGCGCGCGGAAGGCTGCCAGGATAGATCCCGCCCTATCAGCCGGCCCCCGCCGAGTCCAACCTCAGGCTGCTTGTCCATATGGTCTACGGCAATCCGCAAGGCATTCGAACATAGAAACGCGTCGGAATTAAGCAGGACCAGGTAGCGTCCGCGAGCGGTTTGGAAAGCCGCATTGTTCGCCGCTCCGAAACCGAGATTCACCTCGCTCTCAATCAGGCAAACAGCGGGAAACTCCTGCCGAACCATTTCAGGCGAGCCATCGCGCGAGTGGTTGTCGACTACCAGAATCTCCACGCTCAGGCCGCCCGATTCACGCTCGATCGATTGCAAGCATTCTCGCAACACCTCTCGCGTGTTGAAGGACACAATAACAATAGATAGATCGAAAGTATATTTCTCAATTTCGCGCATTGTCCCAGGCTCAATCCGGCAACGCATTCTTCCGATAAGTGTTCTCTTCGATCATCAAAGTCGATCGCCAGGGAACGGCTTTAGAGTCTGTCGCTGGTTCACACGCCGGAGACCGAGTGAAGTCCAGAGACCCTACCTGTGGAAAACTCCTCCGATTCTAAATAAAACCAGCCGGCATATAGTTAGTTGAGGCATCTTTCCCCTGAAATGAAATCAAAAATCTCCAGTCCATTTAGGTTACTGCAAGTAGGGTAACGCCGAACGATTTGCTCCGAGATTGGCTGTTCCTCTTTTCACATAGGTTGCGCTCGATCGCTCTAATATCATAACTGGCACAGTTTTGTGTGGCCTGTTGTAATGCCGTGGCTGTTACCACTTTGAGTTTCGCACAAGTGTGATGGAGGGTACTCAACAGTCAACCCAAGGAAATTAAGAGAGTCAGTGGCCTCTGGTCGAAACAAACGCGGACCACTGTACGTATTGCGCATTGGACCAGCGTGAGAACAAGCTGTTTCTAGCAGCACGTTTCTCCAGAGCTCATGAGTCTGCGAGTTGATTTGCGAATTTTTATCGCAGCCGGGCGGATTAGAGAAATATGCCGCTGCCGGTACCGGCTGCTTGCAGTAAATATTAGCTACGTTTCTACCGGGCCATCGTCTTCAAGAAACCTTTGATTTGAAAATTGCTCTTTTATGGATTCTGGGCCTGAACAGACTGCAAAAAGGAGTGGCCATGGGGCGAGGGCTATTCCCGCAGCGGCTAAAGCCGAGCGAATTGTCAGCTTTTTACGGCACGGCTGAAGCCAAGCCCTGATACAAACCGATCTTTTTCGTATCGAGTTTGCGATGCTTTGTATCAGGTATGGCCTTTAGGCCATACGTCCCATCGCTGGGAAATGAAGCGGCTTTAGCCGCTGCGGTTTAATGCTTAAGTAAATAGCATTATCGCTAGCTCCGATTTCCTCCCTGGACCGCCGGAGCCTATTACCTACCCGTGCAACTTTAGTCCCGCACTTAGATGCAACTGTTGTCCTGACCCCTGTCCCTTTTAGAGGGGCATCGTTCCACTAACCTCCCATCCTATACTCCACGACAACAGGTTGACTCCAGAGGTACAGCTTATCCGATAGCCTGTACATCTCTCGCCAACCTTCATCTACGGGCAGAAGAGCAATATGCTGCGCCCGGTTGATTTATCAATCCGTCCAATTGCTTCACTTGCATTCATAGGTCGTGGTTTGCTTCCCTTCGGAGCTGACCTCCTCGGTTACTCAAGTGTGAATGTCGCGGCGAGTAAGGCTTTCTTCCATAAGAAAGCACCGCGCTACGCGATTGAAACCTTGTTTTGAGGAGCCGCAAGCATGTCCAACCCCCGGTGGACTCGTCAATCGTTTTCCCTTCTTATACCGCCGGTATTCTGGCTGATTTTTCTTTTTTCCATTTTGCTCTGTGGGGAGGCGGACGGGTTCGCGCAGACGACAAATTTCGCAATTGGCAGCACGGTGCAGCGGTCCTCGGTGAAGCGGCTGGGGATCAACCTGGGCGGCCAGGATTTCTACGACTCAGGACAGCTATTGCGCAATTTGATTTACCGCAATCCTGGATTTGAAGGGGAGACCTGGCAGTCGATATTGCAGTGCAACGCGGTAACTGCCAGCAGTTGTACGGACCAGGATCCATGGGCGGGATGGCCGGCGAACTTTCTTGCAGGGGCCACATTCGAATTCATCTACGGCGCAGCCAAGGGACAGACAGGGACGGTATCGGGCAATACGGTTTCCGCTTACATGGCGGGCAATTCGAGCAATCCGAATTATGGAGTGACGGTAAAGTTTTCCGCGCCTCTGTCTCCCGCGCCGGCAGTGGGTGACTTCCTGATTGTGAAGATGAATGTGCCGGGCAATGCGCAGGCCGGGTGGTGGGCGAGCACCTCGGGTGGAGGGACGTTATCGACCGATACCACGGATATCGCTCCGGATTCTCCGGGCAAGCAGGCCTTGGAGATGTCGGCGTAGCTCAGCGGACAATCAGCCAGCGTGAACGAATCCTTCGACACCTGGACGGGCCGTTCCTTCGTGCAATTGAATGGCACCTACACGCTGACCTTCAAGGCCAAGGGGCTAGGCGGAAACAACCAATTGAACGTATCGGTGGAGCGATTGGCGACAGCCCACGGCAACGAGAATTTCCTCAATCAGAACGTAGCGCTGACCAATCAATGGAAAGATTACAGCTATAGCTTCACCGCCAATGAAGATGGGACTTACATCGGGCCTGGGCAAGCGGTTTTCTCGATCTCCGGCGGGAGTGCATATCTGGACGACGTAAGCCTGACGGAAGCGGCGGCGCCGGATAACCCGACAGCATTTCGCAATGCGGTGGTGGATACTTTGCGGGAGTTGAAGCCGGGTGTTTTGCGCTACATGGACAGCGGGGCGGATTTCGGCAGCTCGATCGCCAACATGGTGGCCGTGCCCTATGCGCGGCAGCGGGCGGGATACGGCGAGGGAGCGACCGAGCAGGACGATGTTCCGTTGGGCTTGCCGGAGTTTCTCACTTTGTGCCAGGCGGTGGGAGCCGAGCCCTGGTACACGGTGCAGGCAGGTATCTCGACCACGGAGATGCAGAACCTGATCCAGTATCTGGGAGGCGCGTCGTCCACCCCCTACGGAGCCATCCGGGCGGGGCAAGGACAATCGGCGCCTTGGACTTCGGTCTTTCCCAAGATTCATCTGGAACTGGGCAACGAGATGTGGAACCTCAGTTCCTTCGAAGGGGAAGCGATGGGTAATCCGGTTGCCTATGGCAACCGCGCGGCGACCATCTTTGGGGCTGCCCGTGCCTCCGCGTCCTACAATGCCGCCAGCTTCGATCTGATCATGGATAGCTGGGAGAGCAATCCCTGGACGACGCAGCAGGAGATGGCCAACAGTTCCGGATATGACTCGGTAGACGCGGCGCCGTACCTGTACTACACGTTGAGCGATATTTCTTCCAATGAGGCGATCTTCGGGCCAATGTTCGCGCAGCCGGAGCAGGTGGATTCAAACTCCAGCGGTCTGATGGCGCAGCAGGCGCAGACTGTGGCAGCCGGCGGGCTAAGTCCGGCGAATCTGGAAATCTATGAAGTAAACCTGAGCACGGTTTTTGGCACGGCGCCTCAAAGTGCTTTGGATCCCGTCGTCGGAGGAGTAGGCGCCGGTATCACGGTAGCCGACCACATGCTGCTGATGATGCGCGACCTCGGCATCACCACGCAGAATATGTACGCGTTGCCGGAATTCGAGAACGGCTTTAGCAACACATCGACCGGTGCTAACGAAGAAGTGCCGCTGTGGGGCTCGGTAGTCGATATGGGCGGGGAGACCAACCTGAAGAGGCCGCAGTTCCTGGCCGAGCAGTTGGCCAATCAGGCAATTCTGCCCACCATGCTGCAGGTGGCGGTGAGTGGCGCCAATCCCACCTGGAACCAGCCGCTCAGCGCCAATGACACCGTCACGCCCATTCAGTTGGCCAACGCCCACTATCTGCAGTCCTTCGCCTTCACCGACGGCACTCATTACAGCATGATCGTCTTCAATCTGAGCCGCAGCGGCTCGCTGCCGATTACCTTCTCCGGAGCCAACGCGCCGACGGGAAGCGTGCTGATCAGCCAGCTCACCTCTGCCAACATCACCGACAACAATGAGAACCTTACCTCCGATCTTCCCGTAGTGAACACCACGCAATCGAACGCCGGCAACTTCAACCCCGCCGCAGCGTACTCCCTGCCGCCGTTTTCGATGACGGTTTTTAGCTGGCCCAACTCGACTCTGCCGGCCACCACAACCGCGCTCACCGCTACTCCAGCCTCCGGAACAACCGGGCAAAGCATCGCTCTGACAGCGACGGTCACATCTCAGTCGGGGACCACCACTCCCACGGGGACGGTCACCTTTATGCAGGCGGGAACATCCGTAGGCACGGCAACAGTGAACGCCGGCGGCGTAGCTACTCTCAGCATCACCACACTGGCTGCCGGCGCGGACTCGATCACCGCGGCCTACGGCGGCGATTCAACCCACGCCGGCTCAACTTCACCGGCAGTCACGGTCAGCATTACTTCGACTGCCATGCCGACCAGCACTACGCTAACTGCCTCGGCGGGACAGATCAATACCGGGCAGAATGTGACCTTTACCGCGAAAGTTACTCCGCAATCGGGCAACAATCCTCCCCAAGGCACGGTCACCTTTCTGAATGGATCGACGACCTTGGGGACCGGCTCACTCAATGCGAGCGGCATCGCTACATTCGCTACGACTTCGCTGGCTGCGGGGAGCCAATCGATTACCGCATCCTATGGCGGGAGCAGCAGTAATGGAGCCTCTGTCTCGGCTGCCGTAACGGTCAACGTGACGCAAACGGTGGTAGCCACCACAACCACGCTAGCCGCCTCCGCCACCCAGGCAACACCCGGTCAAAATGTCACCTTTACGGCATCGGTTGTGCCGCAATCGGGCAGCGTGATCCCGGCCGGCACAGTTACATTTCTGAACGGGACCACGGTCCTGGGCACGGGAACGCTGAATGGCAGCGGCAGCGCTTCCTTTAGCACGACGGCGCTTCCCATAGGGACCAGCACCATTACCGCTTCCTACGGTGGAAGCGCCGGCAATGGAAGCTCGGTTTCATCGGCGGTCGTAGTGAACGTGGCGCCGAGCCTGGTAGCGACCACGACCACTCTGACTGCTTCGTCAACCGCGATCAACACCGGGCAGACTATAAGCTTCACTGCGAGCGTTATTCCGCAGTCCGGCACAAAAACGCCGAGCGGCACTATTACCTTCCTAAACGGGACTGCCATCCTGGGGACGGGAACGCTGAACGCTAGCGGCGTTGCTACTTTTAGCACCAGTAGTCTTGCTGCGGGAGTAGCCTCGATCACCGCATCCTATGGCGGAAGCTCCAGCAATTCAACCTCGGTTTCGCCGGCGGTCGTGGTCACGGTCACCCAAGCCGTCACGCCAACTAAGACGTCGCTGACTGCGTCCGCAACCCAGATCACGACTGGGCAGAGCGTAACCTTTACGGCGGTGGTAACTCCACAGTCGGGAGCTATAACTCCAGCCGGCACGGTCACCTTTCTGGACGGCAGCTTAACCCTGGGAACGGCCACGCTCAACGCGAGCGGTACAGCATCCTTGAGTACTACCTCTCTGGCGGCCGGCGCGCAATCGATCACGGCGTCTTATGGGGGAAGCACGAGCAATTCCGGTTCTGTCTCCGCAGCAGTCGCGGTGACGGTGTCGCAAGCTGTAGTGGCAACCACGACGTCATTGACCGCTTCGGCAACGGCGGCCAATACCGGGCAAAACGTAACCTTCACGGCCAAAGTCACTCCGCAATCCGGCGCCACGATTCCCTCCGGATCGATCACATTTCAGAACGGATCGGCAATCCTGGGAACCGCGGTCTTGAATGCCGGCACCGCTACCTTCAACACTACGTTGCTGCCGGCCGGAGCGGACTCGATCACCGCTTCCTATGGCGGAAGCACAAGTAATTCCGCTTCCACCTCGGCGGCGGTCGTGGTCACGGTCACTCAAAGCGTCGTGGCGACTACTACGACCCTGGCCGTCTCGGCTACGCAAATCACGGCTGGTCAAAATGTCACCTTTACGGCGACGGTTGTTCCGCAATCAGGCTCGAAAG
This sequence comes from uncultured Acidobacteriaceae bacterium, assembly GCA_963803615.1. GTDB lineage: Bacteria > Acidobacteriota > Terriglobia > Terriglobales > Acidobacteriaceae > PALSA-350. The sequence goes on along the minus strand of CAWDNI010000057.1, from coordinate 14,585 downwards.
CCGTCTCCGGCACAATCATCTTCCTGGACGGGACGGCTACGCTAGGCACAGCAACGCTCAGCGCTGGCGGCACGGCATCATTGAACACAGCGGCCTTCACTGCTGGAACGCATGCGATCACAGCTTCCTATGGCGGAAGCACGAGCAATTCCGCCTCTGTCTCGGCGCCCGTTACCATCATAGTTGCGCCGGCGCCGGTCGAAACCAACACCAGGCTGACCGCCTCGGCCACCGCAATCAACAGCGGACAGAGCGTGACCTTCACAGCGGTTGTTACTCCTAAGTCCGGAACCGCCGGAGTTCCCCTTCTGCCGGTCGCTTTCCTCGACGGATCGTCCATTATCGGAACAGCAACGCTCAACGCGAACGGAGTGGCGGTCTTCACGACAGCAGCGCTTCCGGTTGGTTCGGACTCGATCACTGCCTCTTATACCGGAAATACCAGCGACCTGAGCTCAGTTTCTGCGCCTGTCATCGTTGCGGTGACGCAAACGGTCCGGACGACAGTCACAACCCTGACTGCTTCGGCCACGCAAATCACCGTTGGACAATCTGTGACGTTTACCGCTTCTGTAACCGCGGGCTCAGGCAGAGGATCACCCACGGGCGTGGTCACATTTCTGAACGGCGCAACGCCCTTGGGCACGGGAACGCTCAACGCTGGCGGCATGGCTTTCCTCGTTACAACAACTCTGCCCGCAGGAACGCAGTCAATCACAGCGTCCTATGGGGGGACCAGCAAACATTCAAGTTCGGTTTCGCCGGCGGTTACGATCGTCGTGACCCAACGCTTAATCGCTACCAGCACCTCGCTAAGCGCCTCAGCTTCCTCGATTGCGGCAGGACAGAGCGTGACCTTCACAGCGAAGGTTCTCCCCCAAACCGGCGCCACGATTCCAGGAGGTACAGTTGCGTTCCTCGATGGATCGACAATCCTGGGGACAGCGCCGCTGAGCGCGGGTGGTATAGCCGGCTTCATTACCTCGGCTCTTACCGCCGGCACCCACTCGATAACTGCTTCTTATGGAGGCAGCTCTACTAATTCCAGCTCGTCCTCCTCGGCCGTTCCAGTTACAGTTACGCAAAACCTGGCCGGCACATCGACAAAACTGAGAGCTTCAGCAACGCAGATTGATTTCGGTGGGAGTTTGGTGTTGACGGGAATCGTTAGTGCGCAGGCCGGGGGCAGTAAACCGGCCGGTATAGTGACGTTTCTGGATGGGTCCGCAATTTTGGGTACAGCCGCACTGAACTCGAACGGGACGGCGTTCTTCGCGAATTCAACTCTCGCCGTGGGAACCCACTCGCTCACAGCTTCCTATGGCGGAAGCACGAAGAATGCCGTATCCAGCTCTTCGGCGGTTGTCATCACAGTAGCGCGGAGCATTGTTGCGACCAATACCACGCTGACCGCTTCCGCTACGCAGCTCATTTATGGCAGAAACATAAATCTTTCAGCGACGGTCGTGGCCCAATCGGGCAGGGAGACTCCAACAGGTATGGTGGTCTTTTTGGATGGACCGGCTATTATGGGTACCGCACAGTTATCGCCCAATGGCGCCGCTTTATTTACAACCCAGTCGCTTTCGCCTGGGGCACATGCGCTCACGGCATCTTATAGTGGGAGCAACAGCAATTCCAGCTCCGCTTCGGCGCCTCTCACCATCGATGTAGCCGTCGAGTCCGGCGGGTCATCGCAGAACCCGATCACCGTCAACTTGAGTACATCTGCCACGCAGATCTACGTTGGGCAGAATGTCACTTTAACCGCGGCCGTTGTCGCTCAACCGGCCGGCGCTATCCCGGCTGGTTCGGTCACTTTCTTTTCCGCGGGGACCGTGATCGGTGTAGCAGCCCTCAACAGTAGCGGTAGCGCATCGTTCAATACATCCTCCCTACCCCTGGGCACAAACGCAATTACCGCGAACTATTATGGAAACAATGTAGACGCCGGCTCAACTTCGTTGCCGCTGAATATCCTCGTCTCCGCGCAACCTGTTGCTCCCACACCGCCGCCAAATCCAACTCCGACGCCAACACCTACTCCCACACCCACCCCTGCCCCTACTCCACCCCCTACCGCGCCACTACCCAGCCCCGTAGTAACAACCGCTACCCTCTTCCCTTCGGCTGCGCAAGTGAGTGCAGGCGATCCGGTCTCGTTTACCGTGGCGGTCGCGCCACAATCCGGAAGCGGTATACCGAGCGGGACGGTCACATTCCTCAATGGCCAGACTGTGTTCGGTACAGCGGCCTTAACCGGGAACGGGACTGCGTCTTTTACAACGTCCTCGCTGGCTCCGGGTGGGCACAGCATTACCGCAGCTTATGGCGGGGATGCTACGGACGATCCTTCGATCTCAGCGGCGGTCATGGTGACAGTCGCCGGTGCAGCGTCGCCGGGATATACGATGGCTGTCAGCAGCTCCGATGTCGTCGTGACCCGAGGCGAAGTTGCCAATCTGACAGTAACGCTCACTCCGCTGAACGGCTTCAACACGCCGGTTAATCTGACCTGTTCCGGATTGCCTGCGGGAAGCTCGTGCAGCTTCGCGCCGCCCACCGTCACGCCGGACGGCAAGCCAGTCTCAAGCACCTTGAGTATTCTCGCCGTAGCGCCTTCCGCCAGCGCCGAAAACCGGGCGCCGCGTTCCTCCAACCGCGGAGGAATCGCCCTCGGATTAGTCATGCCCTGGGGATTGCTCTCTCTGATTGGATTATCCAAGCGCAGCAATCGTTCCCGAGCTTCTGTTTGGGTGACGCGCTTGGCTGTGGCGGCGATGCTGGTCTGCGGATCGTTGTGGATCTCGGGGTGTGGTTATGCGGTAAATGGTTCTGTCTTCACCATGACGCTCACTTCGTCGGGAGCCAATGCGCCAACCCATACCTCGCAAATCACCGTAACCATCGCACACTAAATCGAAGCGCAACCCTCGCACTCCCGCATTGACTGGCCCCGCATTGACTGACCTCGATGCAAACTGTACGGTTCAGAGTAGTGAAGTGGAGTGTTTATGGCGACCCCGACGACCGGCAAGAACGGCTCGATTGTGGTGTCCTCGCTTCTGACGGAGCCGCGATAGCCGAATTCGTCCTGACCCGACGGTAGACAAGGCGCAGGGATTCATCGAGATTGCGAACGATTTCGTCATGCTACCAGGCCATCACCGGGAGCGATGAGTGGCTGCAGCTGACTACTCGAAGAAGAGGCCGAATGCTATAACACCGTCGAGAAGGGAAGAAGAACTTCATGCTGCGCGTCGATAAGGCGGACAAGATTTGACAATGGCCCCTGTGCAAAATCCCACGGAACGCATTGATTACAAGGTTCTGTTTCTGCACCGGCAACTCGGCTCGCTGCTCATGGCTGAGGTAATCCTTTACCACACAGGCGTCGGCCGGTTTAAGCAATGAGAAGGGAATTAAAAGATGAGTATAGAGGCGCTTATGCTCGCTTCAGGTGGGTCCGTCCAAGCGGTGCGGAAACAACATCGTGATCACTGTTCCGCTTTTGCCGGGCTTGGTGCTGCTCCGCACTCTGATTTTGCCTTGATTTTTCGCAACAAGTTCCTGGGTAACCCATAAACCCAAGCCGGTCCCTCCCAGCCCCTTCGTGGAAAAGAACGGTTCGAAGATATGGCGCAACGTTGCTTGCTCCATGCCGGCGCCTGTATCGGCTACAGTTATGCGCACGCCGCGCACGCCATCGGGCCTGATGATAGTGTCCTGGCTGCGCAGAATTAGCTCTCCACCGAACCGCATGGCATCGTAAGCATTCGCTACCAGGTTGACGAGAATCTGACGAATCTCTCCTTCGAAACAAAAGATCGCAGAAACCTTTCTACTATCGTTGATCACCGTTATTCCGGCGTTCACTAGCCGAGCCCGATAAAGAGCAAGGACCGAATCGGCAAGAACTGGGAGATCCAGATAAGTCCGCTTGCTGCTCTGTTTGTGGAAACGCAATGTATGAGTGGCAATTTGCGAGACTCTGGCCAGTTCCTCCTGTGCCGTGGAAAGAAGAGCCAGGCTCTCGGCGTCGAGCGGACGCAATTGCAGGATGTAAAGCAGATTAGTGACTGATTCGAGCGGGTTGTTGATTTCGTGGGCAATCGAGCTCGCCAGACGGCCCACGGAGGCCAATTTTTCGCTTTGCAGGAGAGCCCGCTCAGAGAGCTTTCGCGATGTAATGTCTCGCAGAATCGCAGAGAACGCGACCAGCGTTCCGGGAGCCTCAAGATGTGGGGTCAGGCTGATCGAGAGTTCGAGGACGGAGCCGTCTTTCCTTAAACCGCTCAATTCCTTGAAAACTTCGGCTCCTTGGCCCAGCAGTTCAATCGCTTCCTGCATTTCATCCCATACAGCTTCCGGAAACAAGAACTTGAGCGATTTCGCCACGGCCTCACCCGACGACCATCCGAAGATCTGTTTGGCGCCCTCGTTCCAACTCTGAATGACGCCGTCGGCGCTCAACCGCAGGATAGCGTCAGAAGAACGGCGCACCACTTCTGAAATCTGCTCGGCTTCCTTGCGCGCACGTAGTAGTTCGCTCTCGTAAAGACGGCGTTGTGTCGCGTCAAGGACAGCTAAGAAGATACCGCTCGGATTCCGATTTTCGTCTCGGCGGAGCACGGCGCTCACGAACACCGGGATCTTTTCACCTGTGGGCTGAACAAAATCGAGTGAAATTTCCGTTACCTTGCCACGCTGAAGCAGGGTGGGGAGGAACTGGCTTTCATAGAAGATCGCCCCGCCCCTTGTGAGCGACTCCTGGAGATGGTGCTGAGAGAGGGAGGCGGAACCCAGACCGCACAGCGTACGAAAGGCTGGGTTCGCGAAGAGTATGGTTCCGTCCAATGCGATCAAGGCCTGCCCACAGGGCGAGTGATCCAGGACTTCCCAGCCGGCCTGGGCCAAGTCCAGTTCAGCCGATCCGCCTAGAGAAAATCCTTGAGCGCTGCGATCACTTTCTCCGGCGCACTCAGGTGCGGACAGTGCCCTGTCGCATCCATCAATACGAATTGGCTGTTGGGAAGACACCGATGGACATATTCTCCCACTTCGAGGCCGGCAATGACATCTTTCTGGCACTGGAGAATCAGCGTCCTGGTTGAGACGTGCGGCAGGTCCGCCCGGTTGTCTGAAAGGAAAGTGACCCGGGCGAAGTGGTGCGCCAGGAATGGGTCCATGCGGCAAAAGCTGGCCTCCAATTCAGAGGAAAGCTCGGGCTTTTCCTTGTTGCCCATGATGAGTGGCGCCATGGACGCCGACCAGGCCACATGATTGCTTTCCAGCGAATCGAGAAGTCCCTCGATGTCCGCCCTCTCGAATCCCCCCTTGTAATCTCCGTCATTGATGTAACTCGGAGACGGGCCGATCATGACCAGTGATTCGAACTTATTGGGGTTCTGGATGGAGGCCAGCGCGCCGATTATGGAACTTACAGAGTGCCCGACGAAGTTCACGCGCTCCAGGCCAAGCTCTTCAATAATCTCAAGCACGTCGGTCGCGTAGCCATTCAGTCTGCTGTACCTGGTCCGGTCGAATGCCGAAGCATCAGAATCGCCCGATCCCACATAATCGAACAAAACAAGTCGATAGTCTTCTGCGAAGGACGGGGTGACGTATCTCCACATGCTTTGGTCACAGCCATACCCGTGAGCAAATAGAAGTGTGCGATCACCGGAACCTAAGAGGTGGACACTGTTTCGTTTGAAAACGCTCATCGGGATTGACCTTGGGGAAGATCGTTGCCTCTTGATTGTCTCAGATGACAGGCCAAGCGACGGGGCAGAATATCTATCCTGCCACCGCCAGGGGTTTAGGGGGACGTCAAAGGGGCCAATGGAACATAATATGGTCGAGATATGCACGAGTTCGATTTGAACGCTTTTCACAGAGCGGTTGATGAACCGCGGCGAGAACGCGGCCTAAGCTGGACTGATCTCGCGTCGGATGTCAATCGGCCGTTTGAAAATACTTCCTCGATACCGATCAACCCGGCAACGATACGAGACATGCCTAAGAAGAGCTCTGTGACCAGCGCCATCGTGCTTCAGGTGCTTCGATGGCTCCAGGCAACGCCGGAAAGCTTCCTTTCCGGACGGGGCCGGAAATCGTTCGCGGAAGACGAACTGCCTTATGCGGAACCGCATCAGATCCTCCGCTTCGATACTCGTGCCCTGCATGCTGCGCTCGATCTCGAACGCAAAAGGTGCGGTATGACATGGCAACAGGTGGCCAAGGAGCTCCCTGGTTTTACTCAGACGATGCTCACAAATCTGCCAACGGACCACTTATCGGCTTCCCGAGAGCCATGCGGATCACGCAATGGCTCGGCTCTGCGGCTGCCAACTTTGTGAGGCCATGCTCACGCTGATCACACAGGACGCTAACGGATTTGCGTCTTTCGCCGCATCGCTGAGAAAGGAATTGTGAGCGTAATAGGACTGTTGAAGTCCAGATAGCCGCTTCGCTTCAAATAGTCTTGCGCATTAATCGCCAACCTGTGTTTTGAGATCGGATTTCTCGAACCATGCTTAGTCCTGTTACCGCCAATCGACCTTTCACTTGCTGCCGGCTGGCGTGCCCGGACTGGGTCTTTTTTGAGGCTGGGCGACACACTTGCTCATGGACCCTCGTCTAATACACTCATGGCAGTCCAAACCGTACCACGCGCTACCGAATACGACTGTGAGCCTGGCGTACTTTATAACCTTCTCGCGGACGTCATGAACATCCCAGGTGGGCGCCAGCTTTCGCAGACGGCGTCGACCGAAGCAGCGACACGCGCTACCGCGTCACCAAGAACAGCGAAACATTCAGCATTGAAGTCTGCTTGCAACCAGCTGCCGGCGTCGTTGACTACATTCGAGAAATGCCGAACGGAAAGCGCGGCGGCGCATACATCCGCGTAACACCCCGTCCGCTTGGCGGCAGCACCATGACCATGACCGTGTGCCAGTCGGTCCGAACGCGATGGAATCTGCAGTCGCGAACACCCTCGAACAAGAACTTGTCAGCATCATTCGGCTTGCGTCATCCTGATTATCCGAATCGCAGCCCCTATTGCCATCCCAATTCGGCTTGAGGGGTAAACAAATCGCCATAAGCGCACTTCGTTCTTACTTCGTTTCCTGGCATCGCTCGCATTATTCTCTCAGGGATGGGGTAAACGTAAGTCCGACCAGTATGCCCTCCGGTGTCAGGAAACGGCTGACGGTCTGGCCCCACGGTTCTTTCTTGTTCTTGACGAGCATTCGGTAGCCTAATGATTCAAGCTCCGCCGTTGCCTTTCCTACATTGTCGACATCAAATTCCAGCCAGGCCTGCGGCGAAGCAATCCCGTCGGGCCAGCGATCCGTACCAAAGCAGGATTGCGCCGCCTGCATGAGCGGCCACAAGGCAAACGTCTTTGCGCCTTTGAGATCCTCCGTATGAAGATAACCGTCTTTCTCCTCCTTGAAAGGAATACTGAGGATCTCGCGGTAGAGGTTACGACTTGCAGCCTCCTCGCGAACGATGGGGCCAAAACCGGCGATGAATAGAACCTTGATATTTCGGAGTTGTTCCATGCGATTCCTGTCCAGATAGATGAATTGGTCCGTGGCAACGAACTTGCCCGGACCATCCTCTTTTATTTGATGCAATATCGCCGAGTATCAAACCGAACGCCTGTTCGAGCACTCTGTGGCTCGATGAGTGCGTTGCCCTGTTATCGTCAACGCAGAAGTGGCTTCGATCATTGCGGATATTGGCTGTATATGCTTCTTATTTATCGGTGCTATCCACATGGAAACACGTGCTGACTCCGAAATCGGCTGAAGATACTCCGCCGGGATAAGCCTCAGCAGTGATGATTGGTAGCGAAGGCCCATCACTCATCTTTACCATCGACCAAATCAACGATCTCCTCACCCAGCTCGGAAGCGCGAATACGCTCCGGAGTATGTGCAGGCGCTTAAAGCGCTTGGCGTAGAATGCTTGCGATTATTTGACTGTCCTATGCGCATTCTTCTAATCGGCGGGAATGGGTTCATCGGGCGGTTGACCATGGCCGCACTGGAGCAGCAAGGGCACACGCTGGCGTTGTTTCACCGCGGCACGACGACCGCGCCCTCTGGCGTCGACGAGATTCGGGGCGACCGTCATCAACTCAACGCCAGCGCTCAGGAACTGAAGCGCTTTGCTCCCGATGTCGTGATTGACCTAGTCGTCAGTTCGGGTTCGCAGGCGAAAGAGCTGATGAACATCTTCCGTGGCGCGGCTCGACGCGTGGTCATGTTGAGCAGCATCGACGTGTACCGCGCGATCGCCGTTTCGCAGGGCACAGAAAGTGGGCCGCTGCAGGAGGTGCCGCTTACGGAAGAGTCGGAGCTGCGGCGCAGTCTGCATCCCTATTCACCAGAGGCCATGCAGATTATGCGCAGGATTTTCCCTTGGGTGACGGACGATTACGACAAAATCCCGGCGGAGCGCACCGTCATGAACGACCGCGAACTTCCGGGCACGGTGCTTCGGCTGCCCCTGGTGTATGGACCCGGCGATCGGCTGCGTCGTTTTTATCCCGTGGTGAAGCGCATCGCCGACGGACGGGACCACATCATTTTTTCCGAGGCGCTAGCCGCCTGGCGCTCGCCGCGGGGCTACGTGGAGAACGTGGCGGCAGCCATTGCGCTGGCTGCCACAGATGATCGCGCAGAGCGACGTATCTATAACCTATGCGAGGAACCATCGTTCAGCGAACTAGAATGGGCGCGAAAAATCGCCAGCGAGATGCGGTGGAAAGGGGAGTTCGTCGTCCTGCCGGTGGAAAGGACGCCGCGCCATTTGCCAAAACCCGGCAACGCCGCACAGCACTGGACAGCGAGTTCGGTGCGTATTCGCCACGAGCTGGGGTACGAGGAGCCGGTAGCGGTTGAGGACGCGATCCGACAGACGATATGCTGGGAGCAGGAGAATCCGCCGGCCGACGCGTTACCGGCGCAGTTCGACTATGCGGCGGAGGATGCGGCGGTAGCAGGCCACTACCATTAAGCTCCGTCCTACCTCCGAGGTCCATTCTCTCCAATCCATCAGATTTGGCCAAGGCGAGCTAATCCAGCGCGGCCCGACCGGCTTAGTCAACGCGAAATGTTCCTGCAACACCTCCGCTGGCACGAGCGGCGCCAAAGGACTTACTTAGAAATGTCCAGGGGACTGGCGCAGAGCGGGATAGCGAAATGGATTGTGGACACGGGTAGAATGACGATGACGTTCTACGATAAGGCTCGCAGAGATGCTGGTCGAGCAAATCGGCTAATTCAGAGTTTCACCACGTGCTGCTAGCGCAGTGCGTCATGCAGAGAGCCGATTATGGAGGGCAGAGGCGTTCGCCAGTGCCGCCGTGGCCACGCAGGAGACTACATGTCGGATATCAGACAAGCGCGAAAAGCGCTGGTGAGGCGAATCTTGGAAGGAGCCGGCAAGACGTCATCCTCCGAGCGTCGCGCCGCGTTCAACAACAGCGGCCTCGCCGAACCACTGGGTGCACTAGTCGACAAGGTTGCCAGGCATGCCCATAGGGTCACCGACGAGGACATCAACGCCGCGAGGGTGTCGGGCCTCAGTGAAGACCAGGTCTTCGAGATCGTGGTGTGCGCTGCGATCGGGCAAGCCACTCGGCAGTACGACGCGGCACTTGCGGCCCTTGAGGCCGCGACCGGGAAGGAGTGAGCATGCGGCTTCGAATCCTCGATAACGGCCACAGTTTCGGTACGAAGGCACTTTTTGCGCTCATTCGAACGGTCTCGCGCCAGCCGGTGCTCGACGTCGTCAAACTAGTCAAGTACCGGGCTGACTTCTACGGCGGCCCGATGCAGGGAGTGACCCATGAGGCGATGCGCGGACCCTCCACTTGGTCTGTTGGTGATCGCGAGTTGATGGCCGCGTTCGTCGCGAAGACCAACCAGTGCGAGTTCTGTACGAAGGCGCACGCGGCGGTCGCGCAGCGGGCATACCGCAATGGGAAAACGGTCTCCGCGTTGTTGTCCGATCTCGACACCGCGGCCATCGAGGAGCCATTGCGGACGACGCTGCTCATGCTGGGCAAGCTGACGCGCGAGCACAGGGTGGATGCGGATGACATGCGAGCAGTCCTCGCTGCCGGCGCTTCGCGTCAACAGATCGAGGATGCGCTCGCGGTCTGTTTCTCGTTCAATGTGATCGGTCGGTTGGCCGATGCCTTCGGGTTCTTTGTGCCTGGTCCCAAGGCCTTCGAGGCTGGCGCGAAATACCTCCTCGAGCGCGGTTACCGCTGAGCACGTATAGTGGCCAACTGGCGGGGCTCAATCGTTCGAAGTTCATCGCGGCAAGACTCTCTTCTGCGATCGGCAGGTCAGCTAAGGTCAGACTAACGCAACCCTCTGATGTGTCGATTCATTACGACAGCTTTCGGGCTAACGGAGCTGAAACTCCGCGAGCAACGGTAGGTGATCGGAGGCCACCAGCGCGGTTTTGCTTCGCCACAGAGCGGTTGTCACCAGCTCCAGTGGCGCTTCGTAGTAGCAGTGATCGAGCGTGGTGAACGGCAGGATACCTGGAAAGGTCTTTGGGAAGCGCAAAGCGTGTCTCGGCTGGAAGGTCTTGAAGGTGTCGCGCAGAAGCTGCGTCGTAAGCCCGCTCACCCACTCGTTGAAATCTCCGACTACGAGCCGTGGGCCTCGCAAACCAGGCTGCGCAAGTACGTCTTCGCTCATCAGGCGCGCCGCCTGATATCTTCGCTCCATAAATCCGGTACCGAGGTGCACATTGAAAGCATGCAATGCCTCGTTCGCTCCAAGAGACAGATCTGTCATCAAGACTCCGCGCGGCTCACGCCTTTGCGTGATCTCGATGTTTTTCCATGCAAGCACCGGCAATCTGCTGAGTGTCAGGTTGCCGTAGGTGCCGCCCCGCAGCGGGCGGTTTGCCCCGAAGCATGCTGTGTACTCCGGAAGCGCTCGCGCGATCTCCCCAGCCTGATCGAACAGCGGAGCCTGAGTGGGAGCATTGACCACCTCCTGCAGGCACAGCAGGTCCGCGTCCAACTCCCGCAAGACTGAAATGGTGCGCTCCGGCGCCGTACGGCGATCGAGGCCGCGGCATTTGTGGATGTTGTAGGTGGCTACCCGCAAACGGCCGGTCTGTGCATTGTGCTTTGTCACTGCTGGCGTTCAAAGATCCAACCGAGAAGTTCCGGCGCACGTTCAGTAACAGGCCGATGTTCCCATTCGTCTAGCGAAACGCGCCGGCTTTCCGTTAGATCATGGGCCATGTCGCGCTCCAGTCGCGCCGCTATCACCTCATCACGCACAGCGAGATTTACCTCATCATTGATTCCGAACGAGCGATTGTCGAAGTTCGTTGAACCGACGACTGCCCATAGTTCGTCCACCACCAGCACCTTGGCATGGATCATCGAGGGCTGATATTCGTAGACCTCTGCTCCTGCCCGCAATAGTGGGCCGTAGCCGCCCCGGCTGGTGCTTCGGGTCAACATGTGATCCGAAGTCCGGCCTGGCACGAGGATCCTGATTTTAACTCCTCGTTCGACAGCACGGCAGAGCTCGCGTACCAATCCTTTGTCGGGCAAAAAGTAAGGCGTGGTGATCGAGATGGTCCGCTCCGCGGATGCCAACAACATCTGGAACAGAACCCGCGCCCGCGTCGAGCCTCCCGGCGTTGGTGTGCTGTTGATCACCATTGCCACTGTCTTTTTCTGGTAGTGAATCTCCGGGAAGTAGCGCGGACCCGCGAGTAATTCGCCGTGGCTGGTAAGCCAGTTCTCTGCAAAAGTGGCCAGCAGATTTGGCCCCGCGTCGCCTTCGACGCGAACCACAGTGTCGCGCCAGCGTGGGTTCTTCTCTGAGCCTTTAAACCACTGGTCGGCGACACCGGCGCCGCCTATGAAACCGACGCGCCCATCCACGATCAGCAGTTCTCGATGTGTTCGGTTATCCACCCGGGCGAGGCTGTACCACCTCGGCTTGTTGTACCATTCCATCCTGCCACCCGCATCCAGCAGCGGCTTGAAGAACGCCTTATTCGCACCCATGCTTCCAAAGGCGTCCAGCACCACATTCACCTGCACTCCGGCTCGGGCACGCTCCGTCATCACCTCTAGATAGAGCCGCCCAATTTCACTTCGCTGGAAAATATAGGCCTCAAGGCAGATGCTCTGCTGAGCCGAACGCATCGCGTCGAGTGCGGCCGGGTAGAAGCACGCCCCATTCGTCAGCACCTCGAGTGTTCCCGCCCGGTTTATCTTGGCATCCGTCAGCGACTCGAGGACATTCAGGAACATCTCGGAATCGTTGTCAGGGATATCGCCCTGGCTCGAGATCGTGTACAGGGGCATCGGTCCGAACACGCCCGCAAGGAGAAAAAGCAGAACGAATGCGAGAGCCAGTCCGCCAACGACGGCCCAGCCGGTGGACACTGTGATGCTCATCAGCAAGACTGCCATGCGCTACGCCTCCTCTCATCCGGACAAGCAGCTCGCCTGAGTGCGCCGCATTCAGCGCCCGGCGGAAGTCCCAGTCAGCCCATTGGATGCGATTGACGGACCTGACGAATTTCGACAATAAACTGAGCTTTGTTGCTAACGAAAGCGCGTTTCCCGTTACCTAGATCGCTCTGAATTGGGCTAGATGTTGAACAAAATTCCGTTTACAAGTGCCAGATTCCTGCAAAATGGCACGGTTAGCTGCAATAGAATACAGGCCGCCAATATAAGGTAAGCCGCGTCTGTTGTGAAGCCGACGAGTGAGTCTCGGTAGACAAAACTAGCGCTCATCATTAGTTTAACTATTCGGAATGATCTGCTCTTTCGGTTACACGGCCGAAAACCCGCTTCTAAGAATAATGGTGATCGATCCGTTTGTCGCCGTAGAGAACGCATCGCCAAATTCTCAGTATAATAAATCGCCAATGCGCTCACTGACAGAGGTAACGCCACGTCGGATAGTGATGAGAAAGCCGATGTGTTTCTTCTGTGCATCGACGGGCGAGTCTCCTCATCTAATTTGCATGTCTAGACAGACCGTTACTCGTGCTATTGAATCCGATATCGAACCCGAACGCATTTATTCGAATCTGGCGAATGCTTTTCTGATTCCCCAGTGGGCGCCCGTCTTCGCCGACAAAGTGGATCATGCGGACGGGAACGCTTTTCGCGTCATCAAAGGTAGCGACGTGTTCAATCTGCAACTCATCGCAAATGAATCCAGCTTGACCGTCGATTATTTGCGTGACATGGCTGGTGGAAAGCGTGGAGGCGCCTATATTCGTGTTATGCCCCAACCCTCTGGCGGCAGTGTCATCGTCATGACCGTGCCGCTTGGCCCCAACGCTACACCCGATCAAGTTGCTGAGGGCCTGGAACAGGAACTCGAAGCGCTTATCAAGCTTGTCGGAAGAGAAGCGGCCTAAGCGCCGATCCGGCGATCGAACGGCTCACCATGCTAAAGCCAAAGGATGGCGAGTGGCACGGCAACCAATAACCCTATCCCGGTACCTGCGATCAGGTCGGATGGATAGTGATGCGCGGCTGCCATGCGGGCCCAGCAGAGGAGCAATAGCAGCTCCAGCAGTAGAGGAATGAATGCGTGGTAGTTCCAGCTGAGCAACACGCCCAGCACCGTCAGGGTCATACAATGGCCGCTCGGAAACGAATGCCGGTCAAGGCAGCGTGAGTAAATCGCTCGATTCTGAGCAAGATGGCATGGGCGGGTTCTGGCAAGCCGCGGCTTTGTTAAGAAGTAAAACGCGAACGAAATAACCACGGCAAAAACGGATACCAGCAGGAGCCGCCACTCTCTTTCGAGCAACAAAAATAGAAGCAGGAGCGCGTAAATCCATCCGTCGAAGAGAAAATTGATCGAGCTCAGAAGCACCCGAATCGGTTTTCTCTGCGAATAGTCAACCACTTTGGCCACCATCGGCATCTCGGCACAATTCAGGCGCAGAAACACCCGATCTACTTTGGCTCGATAAGTAGACAGCGAGGCTACGCCATAATTGCTAACCGACATGTCTCTCCACTTTGCCGCCAGCCCAACTCGCCGGTCTGAATTCCGCTGAACTTGCTACGTGTGCTTGCATACGAACGTTTACCTGCTCAAGCTTGGACTGCGCCTGTTACGGCTGCGGTTTTGCGCTTCGGCCTCATCCACATCCGGCCTGCCACGATGAGCACCGCCAGCAGCGCAGCGCAAAGCGCGAATACCTGGCGGACACCGATATGCTGGGCCAGAATTCCGCTGAGAACCAAGCCGGCGATCTGCGCGGTGAAGATGGCGGACATCACAGTGGACCCTACACGGCCCATGAGAGCGGGCGGGGTCTGCTGTTGGATCATCGTCTCGGCCGGAACAAAAACAGCTGCGAACGCAAAACCTATCACGAATTCACCGACGAACGCGGACCATAGCTGAGCTATCCCTGCCATAAGCGTAAGGGCCATCGCTATTCCAGCCAGGCCCGAGTAGACAAGGAGGGAATTCTTCACATTCTTAGCGAAGACATTCAGGGAATTAATGCCGATGACCATTCCTATGCCGACCAGG
>CAWDNI010000056.1:0-139673 GCA_963803615.1 uncultured Acidobacteriaceae bacterium | reverse complement strand
CGCTGGTTATTCCGAAGACCCTGGTCGAGGCATGAAGGTTGTCGCGCACGTAGAGAGCGGTAAGGGGAGCGAAGCATCCGATCACGAACATTCCACAGGCCAGCGCGATAATGACGAAGAGCAAGCCGGCATCGTGGACGATGAAAGCCAACCCCTGCCTCATGTCGCTCCAGACGCGGCGGAGGGCGGACTCCTTCGAGGGTGCGGGCGCTCCTGGCGGCGCCTCCGCTGGATGGGTGAACGCCACGGAAGCGATAAGACAAGCGGACGCGATGAAACTGGCGGAGTCCATGAGATAGCAGCTTGCCGCGCCGATAGACTCGACCAGAAAAACCGCGAGGGCAGGGCCGACGATGCGCATGCCGAACGTTACCTGCTGCATCAGGGCGTTGGCGGAACTGAGCCCGCGCAGAGGGACGGCGAAACGAATGGCGACTCCCTGGGCGGGCCCGAAGAAGCTGGAGATGATGCTGATGGCGGCCAGCGCGACGTAGAAATGCCAAAGCCTCGTTGAAACCAGAAGCAAAAGCACAAGTCCCGCGCGGATCGTATCGCTCGAGACCATGGTGACCTTGAGCGGCCAGCGATCGACAAAGACTCCTGCAATAGCGCCCAGCATTGCGATCGGCAGAAGGTACGCGATTTGAACGCCGGTCACTTGCTGTGCGTCTGCATGCAGCCGGAAGGTAAGCACGCTGATCACGGCATAGAGAGCGAGGAAATCCCCAAAGGCTGAAATAACCTGCGCGTACCAAAGGTGACGCATCATGGGAATCCGCAACACCGCCCCCATGGATAAAGGAGAGGAATCGCGGTCTGGAACCGGTGAGATACCAGGCGAGTTGGTGGAAGCAATGCTCATCTAACCGCCTCTTGCGGCCCAGCCGAACAGATGGGTATGAGGGCCGGCGCCTCATATCTGGCGAGATCTTTGCGCCAGATGGGGAGAGAAACCATGGAGCCTCGCCCCCAAGCATCCAGCCCAGATCTCCCCGCAAAAGATCCCCAAAAGGTCCGGGAGATGTGGGGGTATCCATCGTTCCGGCGGCCCTCGAATCCAGCCGGCCCCGTTATAACTACTTACGAAATCATACGGTCAAAGCCCTTAGCCCCTTGTTCCATCATCGATTTCAGCAAAATACCTTGCGTAGTTGAAAGGCCAATGCTGCCACCATTGCCTGGTAGTTACATCCGGGATTTCCACCAGATCGTCCGCGTCGCGCCCGGGGAAGAATTCCGGAGGATAGCACCTGCCGTTGTAGACCACAGGAGACAATGCGGAAAGAACATAGGGGGTGCCCATTCCCACAAACGCCATAGATTTGGGCCCATTGGACCGCTGTGTGCTTCCCGCGTTCGCCACCGCCCTAAGGAACTGGAAAGGGATGGAGAAGGGAAAGGGAATCGGAACCGATCCTTTCGGGGGCTCGGGTTGAGCCGATCCGCCCGATAGCGCGCCCGAGCTAAGAATCATTTTGACGATCGGAGCTAATGGAGAGGCGGCATATGCCCCGGTTGGCGTCGCCTTGGTAAGAACGTCAGCGGAAATGGCCGGGTTAATAAGATCGGAAGGCGCCTCATTCGTCGGCGGCAACTGGGGCGCCGTATCAAGAGAATTGCTCACATTGTAGGAGAACCCGGCGTTGCTTAGAGCCAGATTGTAGTTAGAAGCCATCGGAGCATTGCAGGATTTAGGTGTCGCGAAGCTATAACACTTGACATGGATCTTCTTGGAAGGAACTCCTCCCGCTTTAATCCAAGCCGAAAATAGTTGAGCCGCCGATGCTCCCAAACTGTGGCCGGTTACATATAGATCGATTTCATCGCCCGGCAAGTCGTTCAGAATAGACCGGAGATTGGCCGGCACGACAAGTCCGACAGTTAAGGACTCGACCGCGTCACGATATCCGAGGTGGACCGAAGGGATCTGCGGCAGCGGTTCCAGGGTGGGGTCGGCGGTCTGGCCGCCGGCAAGCACGACGGGTGGATCCGGAACAGGGAAAACATAAGTCTCATCGCTGCGAAAGTAACTCAGATTAACCGGCCCGGCAGGAACGAGAATGCCCGCAATATCCTCCATGGCGGCGCCAGGATTCAAAGTTCCGGCAAACGCGATGGCATAAGCATCTCGTTCCGCATTGTAGGCAAAGATCGCGCTGTTAATGCCTGTGCCGCTGCTCAGCCGCGAAGTCAGAATTGAGTTCTGCCAAGGCGTGCTCGAGTCTTTCGACCGGACTCCAGGCGTCCAGCCTTCCGGCCAGATCGGCATGTGCGGGTATGGATAGGTCTGGCCGTTATCGTTGGGGAGCGGATTGTGGGGGTCATCCGCAGCCACCAGGCCGACCGGAAATGGTGCGAACGCCACCGGACCCAGAAAATTGGCCGCAGTGCACATTCCAAGAAGTTCCATTGCTTCATGTTTCGCAAAACCTGGTTTGGACGGTCTCAGACGCGGTTCTGCTTCCGAAGACTCCGGTCGCCTGCGTTGCGAGGCGGTGGTCTTACGTGCCTGACGAGCTGTGGGGTGCGGCTTTGTTCGTCTCCTTGCCATTGGGGGCAGTCCTTTCTTGCTGCTTGTTGAGACAGATGGAGTTATGTTTTGATTCCCATTCGCGCACCATTGCTACCGGCGGAGGTCAGTAGCATGGCGATTCCGTGTTCCTCGAAGTATTGATCGGTTGCTTTCCTGCTTCCTTTCCAACTTCCATAGTCGTCGATGATCAACACTCCGCCCTTGGTCAGCCGGGGATAAAGCCAAGTCAGTTCATGATAGGTCGATTGATACAAATCGGAGTCTAAATGCAGCAGCGAAATCTGTTCCGGAGCCTGGAGCGGGATTGTATCCTCCACCATACCTTTGACGAAAAACATGTGCTCCTCCGGGTATCCGGTGGATTGCATATTGCGGTGAACCTCTTCGAGCGGTGCATAAAATACCCCGGAATGGCCGCCCCGCAGCTGGGTCGTGATATCCATAGCCAGCTGAAATGGGTTGGCTCCAACCGCCTCATCGTGATTGCCGGTCTCCGGCATGCCGTCGTAGGTGTCGTAAAGATAAAGCTTGCGGTTCGCAGCCTTGAATTGGAGAAAGGCCAGAGCAACGATCATCGAACTGCCGCCTTTCCACACTCCGCATTCCACGAAATCCCCGGCGATGCCGGCTTTCGCTACGTATGCGGCAGCCTTATAGATCGCATACATTGCTTTCAGCGGAGTGAGAGTCTGGTCCTGGCATTTGTCGTAAACCTTGAGAAATGAAGGTTCGAGTTCCGCAACCGATTCAGCGCCGATGTTGATCCAGAGTTGCTCCTGCAGCCGGGAGAGCTTGACAAAGAACGGGAGCAGAATCTGTTCCTGGATCTTCGATATCTCGGCAAGGGATGGTAGATTGAGCGAATTCATGAATTGATATATGCCTCCACCACGTTTTGTGTCAGACTGTTGTGCCCGCGGACGGCGGACATTCGGATGGGATTAGGCTCCCAGAGTTCCGCCACTCTTGGAACCAGCATGGCGTCGGCCAGCGCCAATCCAAAAGACTGATTCCCCACATACAGCTTCGCTCCGGCAACCACTTGAGCGAAATCCAAAAGACTGCTTACCTTATAAAATTCAATGTCAAAGTATGCGCCGCGAAATGCCTGCCATTCCTCTTCCATACCCACAAAGACAGAACGGCTTGCATACTGCTTCAAACCCAACCAGTTGAGCTTTCCGGAATGGCGCGGAGTCTTGGATATCACGATCTCGGCAATGGACTTTTGCTGGATGCCGCTGATCCAGGGAACGTTCAGATCCGCCTTGCCCGGTAACCCAACACTCTCCCAATGAAACTGGGGCATATTCACTTCCAGCCTTGGTACGAATCGCTGCCGGACCTCCGCGGCAAAGTTCCCAAAGAGCAAACCTGCGGCTTTATCGGTTTCGTTTTGAATGATGTTGAAGACGTGAACCGGAAACGCCTTGTCCCTGAATCGGTCGAGATCGTAGCTAACCGGCTCTCCATCATAGAGCGCTGCGCGTTGAATGTAATCCTGGGTCTGCAGCAGCTCGATCATCATTCGCGCGGATTGCATTCCCAGCGCGGGTTTTTGCAGGTGCTGGGTAACATGGTCCACGTAGAATACGCCGCCGCCCAGCGCTCGGACCGCCGGCAGACTGTAGATAATATCGCCGAGTTTTCCGCTATGCCGAAAGGTATTCAACGTTCCAACTCATTTCTGGATTTGTTCGCTTCGAGCACGCCGAAATTACGGGCTACGCTACGCACGCTCTGCACCCATACTCTGGGCAGGAAGGACTGCGCGCTCAGGCCGATTTGAAACAGGTCCGTGCCTTGGAGCGGGATCTTGAATTCCCTCTTGCGAAGCGCTGGAACAAAGGCGTTCAGCAGCCCGTTCTTTACGGCATATTCCAAGACTGTCTGCTGGACAGTTTCGCCGGGAGAAAGCTGGTCGATGACATCTCCTAACGTGGAAAGCATCTTTCGGAATATTAGAAACGAGCCTGAGAATCGCGCGCCTGCTCGAAGCAGGCTGTCTATCAGATCGCCAAGGCTGCCCGAGGTCGGAACCGACCCCAGAGGAAGAGAATCCATGAAGATTTCAATCAGGCGCTTGAGAAGCTTGCGGTTGACTTCACTCTTTGCCAGGCTGAGTTCCGACAGAGCCCCCAGAATCTGTTCTTCGTCGCGCAGCGGGAGCGTTACGAAAAGAAGGATGAGAGATCGCCTATCGGCTGTGGTCAGCGTGCCGGTCAAGGCCCAATCCAATAGCACGATATCGCCTGTGCTCTCATCGACTCTCAAATTTCCCACATGGGGATCGGCATGAAACAGAGCGATCTCCTCGCCCGAGAAAAGAGGCCGGGCGACGAGCGCTTCAATTAGTCTGCGGGCGAGTTCCCGGCGGCGCTCGGGCTGTTGAGGAAAGGCATTGGTGATTTTAACGCTGCGTTCTTCGGTCATCGCAGTGATGGTATCGGTGGATAGGCCTGCAATCGGCCGCGGTATACGGATGCCGGGAACTCCCGCGTACCGGAGGCTTGCCGCGACTAAGTTATGCCGTTCATTGACGAAATCAATTTCTCGCTCATACAGCTCACGCACACTCTCGACGATTGACCGCAGGCTAAGCTTGCCGAGGTTGTAGTTTTTCTGGTTCGCATCGAAGTAATCCGCCAGTTGCGCAAGCAGCGCAATATCTTCCTGAAAGTACCTGGGGATGAAAGGCTTGAGCACCTTAAAAACAGCTGGTGGGCCCGTGACATCTTGGGAGTTATCGCGCGTGAATTTCAGCAGAGCACTCACGCTACCCTCGCCGTAGAGTCCCGGCTGCAGTTCCACTCCGTACTCCGCCAGCACGCCGCCTAACTGCTTCTCAACTTCCAGCACGATCTCCGCCTCATCGACTTCGCGTATTCCATCCTCCAAGGCCGTAAGCCGCATGCGGAAGTCAAAATCAAGGCTGGTGTTGCGCGCCAGTGTTTGGCCGATCTTCTGGAAGATGGGAACCCGCCGGATGAATGCGATGATGCGGTCTTCAACGGATGTGTCAGCGGGAAGCGTGAGTTGCTCGACGATTTTAGGTATCAGGCGATCCGGGGAAAGCCGCGCGCCCACAAAATCAAAACCGTCGCGCACCACGGGACGCCACTTTTCATAGATTTCCGGTACGAGCTCCTCGATCGGCAGAAATTCCTGGAGCACATTTTCGAGCACGTCGCGATGCGATTGCCAGTCCACCTGCGCAATGGACTTCTCCAACTTCTCGAGATCGGCTTGGCCTCCGGATAGCGCCGCGAACACCGACGGCGCAACTCCTTTGGGCAGCAGTTGCAGCAAGCGTGCCAGAGTCGCCGATTTGCCAGACATAGAAGATGGATCCATAGAAGTCTGACCTCTTTCAGGAACCTCGCCGGAGAAGAATAACTATAAGTGAGATACAAGCAATTTCAATGAGCCACTGACCGAGATTGGAACCGGGCCAGGAGAAGATATTCGAAATCTGCACGCCTTTGGATTTCAATGCGACCCCAATCGCCAGAACGCCGCCGGCGAAGACCAGGGAAGTAAGACGGTTCACGCTTCGGCGGAGACGGCGGACCTCCTCCGCACCCGGGCTATCGACCACCACTGTCCGCGGCGGCTTGGAGCGGTTGGTGGGCAGCAGGCGAAGCAGCGTGCCAAGACTCGCCGGCGCTCGCCCTGCTGCGAGATCGGCAACGGAACGAAAGACTACATTGGTGAGGTCTTGCTGCATCAGCCTCTGGGCGAACGGAGCCGTTTCGCTCCACGGATCGAATTCCGGATCCAGGTTGTATGTAACGCCGGAGAGGATACCCATGGCTCGCGTCATAAAAAGCATCTCCGTTCGAAATTGAAACGGCGCCGCAGCCATCAGTCCTTCATACTTTTGCAGAAAGGCCTGTGCCGCGGGACTGGAGAGATCGCTTTCCCGCATCTGGCCAAGAAATGTTCCCCAAAACTCATCCAATTGGGATTGAAGCATCTCCTCGACCAAATCCAAATCCGCCCCTCGTTGGAGCACTCCAAGTTTGGAGTATGAATCGAGAATTCGCCGTGCATCGCGAGTTCCCAGTCCAATGGCAAACTCGCGCAGCCCTTCACGGAAACCCGGAGGCATTTCGACAACCATGCCGAAGTCGACGATTACGAGCTGAAAGGGTCTCTCCGCCGCATATGGCACCGGGTCTCCAGGCTCGAAACCTCGCCAGTCGATCGGATGCTCGATCGCCTCTATCGCAGTTGGTAAAGGGCGGATAAATAGGTTTCCAGGGTGAGGATCGGCATGGATACGGTAAGTAATAAAAAATTGCGTGAGGTACACATCGTAGACTTTGCGAGCGACGGCTTTCCGGTCGATTCCCACCCGCTTCAAGCCGGCCAAGTCGTCGATTCGAATATAGGAGACGTCCTCCATGGTAAGAATGCCGGAGGAGCTCTGGCCGTGATAGATACGGGGCGTTGCCACCCCTGGATCGCCGGCAAAATCTTCCGCGAATAACTCCGCGTTGAGAGCTTCAAGCCGCAAATCCAACTCGTTCATGGTGACGGTATCGAATTCCTGAACGATGGCATCGACGTCGGCGCGTTGGGCAATTGGCTTCACCAATTTGAGCCAGGAGGACACGCGCCGGAGCAACTGCATGTCCGAGGCAATCGTCTCCCGGATGCCCGGGCGGAGTACTTTGACAACCACCGGTTCGCCCGCGATTGTCTGCGCCCGGTGGACTTGAGCTAGAGAGGCGGAGCCGACCGGCCGCGGCGATA
The DNA here is from genome assembly GCA_963803615.1 of uncultured Acidobacteriaceae bacterium. Classification (GTDB taxonomy): domain Bacteria; phylum Acidobacteriota; class Terriglobia; order Terriglobales; family Acidobacteriaceae; genus PALSA-350. The sequence continues at coordinate 132,382 of CAWDNI010000056.1, read as the reverse complement.
TTGACGCGAATACCTCTTCTAGGGGTCGTCCCAGGCTGGCCTCGATCTGCTCGAAGATGATCGCGCCGTTCACCGGCGGAACTTCGTCGCGCAGCGAATCGAGCTGCTGGGTGATTTCCATCGGCAAGACATCTACGCGAGTACTGAGGAACTGGCCGAGCTTGATCCAAAGGCCCTGAAGGTCCAGCGCCAGTTCCTTGTAGCTTTTTGTCAGACGCTGCCAGCGAGGAATCCAAGGAGTCCGCAAAACTCGCAGCAACGGCCACTTCAAGATATAGTCCCACCACAGAAAATGGATCCCGACTTGCGCGAAATAGAAGATGATGCGAAACCGCCGCCGCCGCAGCGCGCTCGCATTGAATTGCCGATTCGCCGGTTCCTGACTTGCTGGCTTGGAAATTCCGAGTCCCGGCATAGAGGTCACACGCTCCCCCGATGAGATGCGGTTATTTCTATCGGGTATCTCTCTTCCATCCATATTCGTAATGCTTACCTCGCCCGGCGCTCTAACCTCAACGTATTCCGTCCGGGGCTGGGGAGGCCAGGCGGTTCCGCCGGAGATCTTCACTGGCATCTTCGGCGTCCTATCCCACGGCCTGTGTGCTGTGCACAACGTTTTTGAAGGCCTGCTCGTCAAGCATCGAGCAGACGACCGCTTCAAATTTTTCTGAAGCTTTCGGATTCTCCGTACGCGCCGCGATGCGCTTGGCGGCGATCTGATACTTCTCCTGGGCCAGCATATTGAGGATGATCGGACGCAAAGTCATTTCGTTCACGTCGCCTTCGCGTAGCAATTCGCATGCAGAGGCCTTGCGGACCGCTGTCGAAAACATCATCTGATCTAGATTCGAAATCAATCCTAGATAAGGAGCGCCGGCGGACAGTGCCTGTTGTCCGGACATCGTGCCTCCATTACAGATGACCAGCCGCGACCGGGCTGCGGCTTCCATGCCGGGAAGAAAATCGGCGACGAACACATTGTCGGGGATAGTTTCAGGTCTCCCACGGCCGGCTGTGGCCACAATGGCCGTGACGGGTAAATGCCCAAGAACCTGGAACAGGGAACTCAGCAGACCGGGCCGCCCGGTGCTGCCCAGCGAGACATAAACGATAGGGTTATCTTCGGGTATTCGATCCCACCACTCGGGCGCTTCGACCGCGGGAGACCATAAAATCGGGCCAATAAACGTCTCCTTCGAGGGGAGGGCGGCTGCTTGAGAGTAAACAGCTCGGGATCATTTGGATATACGGTAAAGTCGCCGTAAGTATTACATATCCTGATATCCGGACTGATTCCCGGCAGACCGTACTTCATCCGGACAACATTGAGAGGAATCGCCTGATAGGCAAATGCCAAAGGCTGAATGACCTGGAAAATTAAATTCGAGAGCGGCATCCCTATTATTCCGGACAGGGGAGAGCTCGGGAGCTCGTATTGAATATCGACAGCGGGACTCCAGTGCGCATCGGCTATGTTGATATACGGAATCTTGGCCAACCGGCTGCTGATGGCGAGGGAATGGCGTTGGTCGCCGGCCACGATATCCGGCTTGAATGCACGCAAGACCCGGAGATCCTCTTGCACGTAACGGTCGAGCGTATTGGCATCGTGAACCGGCTCTTGACGCGCCAGCCGGTCCTGCGCCACCGAGCTCGGGAGCGACTGCAGATCGACGGTCTCGAAACCGTCCTCGGGAATTAGATTGCTATATCGTGGATCGCGCGCCACGCACACGTCATAACCTTGCCGGCGGAGATGCGCGGCAAGAACTGACGGACGGGCCACGTGGGAAATCGCCAGGGCCTCGCTCATGAAAAGAACGCGCGCCGGGCGGCCGCGCAATGGCGAGCTGCGCGAGTACGCCGTCGTGGCGGGGACCTTTGGCTTCCGTTCTGATGGGCCGCCAGGTGTATTGAAATCGAAAGGCAGGTTGAGCTTTGCCATCATGCCTAACGCGTAATGCTGCCGGTGTTGAGCAAGGTTAGCTGTGGTGTAGCGCACTCCTACATGAGGGAGATGAAGGAACCGGCTCCGTCCGGCGCGTATCATATGGCGCCAGAGGCGCCAATCTACTGGAGGCAGATCGCGGATTCCACCCGCGGCTTCATACGCGCGCCGGGTCATCACCGCATCGGACAGATCGATGAAGCAGTGGCGCTCCATCGTTTTTCTCGCCTCGTTATCCCATTCAGGCTTCTTCAACGTATACGGCATGCCTGCGAGCGGCGCGATCGGCTGCGGCGGCGCAAGCTTTCCCTTCAAGTCCACGGAGAACTTCTCTCCATAGATTGCGCCCAGAAAATGGTATGGCAGGTCAACCGCCTTCTGCAGTAAATCCTCTGCATCGGCATCGCCTGTATAGAGAACGCGAGAGTCGCAATAAACCAGGTCAAGTGCGGGTCTGTTCTCCTCGAAGGCGCCCGCACAGCGGCGAAAATGCTCTTCCTCGAATGCATTGCCGGGATCAAGGAAAGCCAGCAGCTCGCCTTTTGCAAGCTGCGCTCCCTGCCGCTTCAGCTCCGCGTCAGAGAGAGGAGCGCTGCTTACCGTCGAGAGATCTTCGAGGTGTATCCGTTCATCGTGGAACGATGAGACGAGTTCTTCTATCGCTTCACGAACCGGCTTTTCGGTAAGGCCGCTGACGATCCACAGTTCCCAATCCGGATAGGATTGCGCAACAACCGATTCGATGGCGAAAGAGAGCATCGACCCGGGTATCGACCGGGACCCCCCAACGGGTGCGGGCACGTTCACTTCCCCGTGGGTCGAAATCACGACACTTAGGAGGGCCCGTTTCTCTTCGGTCATATGCTTTCCATCACCAAGCGTGGATCACGAAAACCGGTGGCCTCGCGCCCTTAAGGATTAGATTGCCGCCAGCCCTCGTGGGCCTTCGGTGAACCAAACCGTAGTGTCCAGCCACTCACTGGCACTCTTCACCCGGGCTTCGGTTTCAGGATCTCCTGGTACACACATGTGTCGCAGTGGAACATCCAGCCGATGGAAATGGCGCTCTCCTAAAAAGATCCCGCACTCCCACGTCACAGCTCCGCTTCCGGCCTGAAGAAACGCGTCGATTAAGACCAGCGGATTGGTCGGGTCGAGCAACCACTGCCGATAGCCCCAAGCCGCGGATCCTTCATTAAATTCCGGATTGAGAAACTGCGCGGTGCCCACAAGATTGCGGCCTGTTCCCACCGACAGCAAGTGGATCTGGGAGAGCGATTTCGCCGGGGCCTGCGCCGCATGCCGTGTGGTTCCACCAGCCAGTGTTCCGATGATCGATGCCAGCGCGATCATTGCCGGATTGTTTGCCACCAGGCCGCCATCTACGTAACCGGACTTGTCCGAACAGCCCTGCATAGATTGGTAGATTGGCAGTTCGAGAGGCGCTGCGCTGGTGCGCATCGCCAAATCTACAATTCGCTCGTCCATATCGGGCTGGGACGCCTTCTTCATGGTCCCATGCGCTCCGGGAGGGGTGTACGGCAGGTTGGTGAAGAGCCGCGGAGTCCAGCTGCGATCGATGCCCAGCTTTCTGTTGTCGAGTTCGAAAGTAACAATGACTACGCCTCTTTTAAGAGACTTAAGAGTCTTGCTCTCGCCAAAATATTTGATGAGAAACTGCTTCAGGATGTCGTTCAAAAACAGAGATCGCCATCCCGCAACGGCCTCGCCCACACCCAGAATAGTGCGGAAGATCTCCGCTCCGAGCTCCTGCCAGTGATCCGACATCAGTGGATTCAGCGGATGGCTCTGCACCCCGGCGACTGCTTTCTGGACTGCCTCGTCGTGCTTAAGCCCTTGGAGAATACTGTGATTGACCTCGCTCCAGAACTGCTGAATGTGAGCCAGAGCGGCCGTAGGATTTTCAGATGCCGCAAAGAAGAGGGCATTGATCCCGCCGGCTGAGGTCCCGGCAAAAATATCGGTTTGATTGAGGTAGTTCTGCTGGGAGCTTGCCGCTTCCAGACGTGAGAGCAAGACGGCCGTGTTAATGCCATTGCCGCCATCCATAGCCAGGACCTTGATTGGATTCGCCATCGGACTGTTCGCCTGCCTTTCTGTAATGGATGCTGAACCGCATGGGAGCTTGCTTCCGAGCGAGCTCGATAGATTTCTTCAGATCGAGGTCAGCCGGGACTGTCTTGCCCGGGTAACCCGAATTCCGGAGCGCTTAAGGAGTCTTTCCAATTCCTGGTGATTTTTAGAGCGAGGTTGAGAGTTGCGTCCAACGACGGCGCGAAGGCAGCGGATAACTTTGGATCCAGCATCAGGGTCATGTGCGAACCCGGAGCTTGGTGGACATCGACATGACGGCACCAACATCTCAGGTTCTTCAGTAGATAATCGTGCCCACGATCGAGGTCGCCGCCCTGAGCAGTTCGAAAAAGAGTGATGTTGCCGTCGAAAGATCTTGGCTGGTAGCGCCGGAAGCCTCTCAGGTTGGCGAGGAAAACCCGGAGAGAACGCCAGCCATTTGCCAGAAGCCCCGCAGCGAATCGACTGCCGGCTCTCGGACCCCGCTGCCAGACATCCCGCAAAGACTCGGGAAGAGAAATGCCCATCCATTGGGCGAGCATCCTCATGGTCCGGTAATTGAGTGGAATATGCTCCACAAACGGATAAGAGATGGCCCACCACAGAGGCACCATCATCGAAGCGCCTCCCGGCAGCCGGCCATTTTCCGGAAGACCTGCATCGATCAGAGCGAGATAGTTAACCTCCCGGCCTGTCTCGCGAAGTTGGCAAGCCATCTCGAACGCTACCGGACCTCCGAGAGACCAACCGGCTAGGAAGCAGGGTCCCTTGGGATAGATTGACTCCAACGCCGCCACATACTGGCGGGCCTGCTCATCGACGGATGCGATCGCATTCCCCTTAACCAGGCCGGCTGCCTCGAATCCATAGACTGCGCGGTCCTCCATAAGCGCGCCGGCCAATGCGGTATAGCAAGCCGGGCTGCCACTGGCGGGAGGCGTGAGGAAAAGGGGCGGCAGCGATTCGCCGCCTGAGCCCGACCGCAACAGAATCACCCCGTCGGGAAGCTTGTCGGTTCGCTGGTGCGTTCCGTCAACGAACTTAGCCAGCGCTTCGATGGTAGGAGCGCTCATCATCCGCGCCAGAGGCAGTTCTACCGCGAATTTTTCCCGCATGGCGGTCGCTAGCCGTGTCGCCAATATAGAGTCGCCGCCCAGCTCAAAAAAGTCATCAGTTACTGATACATACTCCACATTGAGCAGGTTTTTCCAGAGAGCGGCAATCCTGACTTCCGTGGCACTGTGAGGCGCAATCTCCGGCTGGTCGGACGGGGCTTGGATGTTGGGCGGCGGTAGCTTCTTGCGATCGACTTTGCCGTTCGGCGTCTTCGGCATGGAAGCGATGCGGACGAAGCTTGACGGCAACATGTAGCTGGGCAACCGGCTGCCCAGAAAGGTGCGAAGCGCGTCGTTCGTGAGTGCCTGGTTGCCTGGCAACGATGTATGCAACGATGCCTCTCTGACCGTTGCCGAATTCCTGAATGTCGGTCACGGCGTCATAGATGCCGTCATGCGCCAGCAACGCGCTCTCGATTTCGCCCAGCTCAATCCGGCAGCCGCGCAGTTTAACCTGCGTATCGATTCGGCCACGAAACTCAATCTCGCCATCGCGGCGGAAGCGGCAGAGGTCGCCTGTCCGGTACGCCCGCTCTCCGTTCGCCAGTCGTTAAAAACTTTTCCGAGGTAAGTCCAGGCTGATTCCAGTAGCCGTTGGCCACGCTCCGGCCTCCGATGATCAGCTCGCCCGTGCCGCCCAGCGGGACTGGTTGCAACCCTCCGTTAACGATCTTTGCCCAAACGTTGTCGATAGGGCGGCCGATGGTCGGCGTCCTGCCGTCGCCGGAAGGCGCAACCAATCCTGAGGTTGCCACTACCGTGTTTTCCGTAGGACCGTAGTTGTTTACCAGGCGGAAAGGGAGACCGGCCCGCGGAGTCTTACGCAGACGGTCGCCCCCCGTCAGCAGATAGCGGAGCCTTGCCGCGGATGGCCAAGGCAGCGCAATCACTTCCTCAGCGAGTTGCGTGGGAGCAAAGCCGATCGTGATTTTATTTGTTACCAGCCAATCGCGCATGCCGCCCGGATTCGCGATCAGATCACGGGGTGGAAAATGCACGCTCGCACCGGCCGCAAGGTAAGGCCATATCTCCCAGATCGAAGCGTCAAATGCAACCGAGGCAATCTGCGTGGCCCGGTCCCGCCTGGAGATTTCAAACGCGCGCCGGTGCCAGGCGATGAGGTTAGCCAGCGCGGAATGGGATACAGAGACGCCTTTAGGCCGGCCCGTGGAACCGGAGGTGTAAATCACGTAGGCCGGATCGCTGCCCGGCATAGAGGGAATGCTGAGGTCGCTCGAACGGGCCGGCGGGCAATCACGCTGCGGTTCGATTGCAATTACTGAATTAGGAAGTGGGTAAGAGCATTGGCCGTCCACGATCACGAATTTTGCTTCACAATCGCGAAGCATAAACTCGACGCGCGCCGCGGGATAAGCCGGATCGATGGGAACTGACGCGGCGCCGGTCATCATCACCGCAAGTTGCGCTATCACGAAATCGGGGCCGGAAGGCAGGAGGAGGGCAACATGGTCTCCTCTTCCGGCATTTTGCCGGCGCAGGAAGGCAGCCAGACGCATGGCCCGTGCATGCATTTGCGCATAGCTCAGCGCGGTGCTTCCATCCGCCAACGCCAATGCTCCCGGATGCTCCAGCGCGCGGGCTGCAGTCTCGGCATAAGCGAACGGATGGATTTGATCGGATGTATCCATTCCCCGCGCCTCCGCCTGAGCCACGTCCTCGCTGGTCAGCATAGCCAGTTGGCTGACGGGGATGTCTGGTTGGGCAACCGCCGACTCGATCAGCGCCAGATAATGCCGCACCATTTGCTTCGCGGTCGCAGCCTCGAATTTCTCCGCATCGTAATCGAATACGCCCTTAAGTTCTTCGCCCGTGTCTTCCAGTGCGAGGACGATGTCGAATTTCGCCAGCCCGTTGCCGGATTCCATCGGCTCAAGCGAAAGTCCGGGAGAGTTGAAGAGCCACCCTGGCTTTCTTTGCAGATCGAACATCACGCGCAGCAGAGAGCGTCCGGGATCGACTTGAGAATCCAAAAGGCGCACCACCCGCTGAAACGGCACTTCCTGGTTCGCCTGTGCATCGAGCATAGCCTTGCGAACCCGGCCCAGCACCTCCCGAAAGCTCAGATCACCTGAGAGCTGCGTACGTAAGAGAGCCGTATTGATGAACACGCCCACCATCTCGCGCAAATCACTCTGATTGCGGTTGGTAGTCGGAATCCCCACAACGATATCTTCCTGGCCTGAGTAACGCGCCAGCAGTACTTTGAAAACCGCCAGGAGCACCATGAACATGGTCGCCCCCGATTCCTTCGCCAGTATCTTCAGTGCCTCGGCCGGCCCGGCGCCGCATAGGAAAATCTCGCGCCCTCGCCGCATGCACCGCGTCGTCAGCGAGCTGCCGGTCGATTGGGAGCGCCGGACCTTCCGCTCCGTCGAGCTGTCTTTTCCAATAGTCGAGCTGCCGGTCGAGAGCCGCGGTTGACTCTTCCGCCTGCGACTGCTCCCACACCGCAAAGTCGACATACTGCGCCCCTAAAGGCGGCAACCCAGGCAGACGCCCCTCCGTCATAGCGCTATAGCTGGTAAGCAGCTCGCGCAGGAAAATTCCCCCCGACCAGCCGTCGAAGATGATGTGGTGCATGACGAAGATCAACCGGTATTCGTTTTCGCCTGTGATCCAAACACCGGCGCGAAACAATGGCCCATGTTCCAGCCGAAAGGGCTCGCGTAACAGGCGGCGCGATTCCGATTCGTATGCTGCCTCCCGTTGTGACTCCTTTATCGCGCGGAGATCGCGTACTTCCATCCTGGGAACAGCAGCGCTGCCGATCCGCTGAAAAAAACCATCTTCCGAGGAGTGAAAGGTGACGCTGAAGATCTCGTGCCGCGCCATCAACAAATCGAAGCTTCTCCGGAGCAGGTCGGTATTCAGGGCGCCGCGGATCGTCAGGCCGAAGGATTCGTTATAGAGCGGCTGATCCGGGCTCCATTGGTGGTTGAACCACATGCGCTCCTGTGCCGCGGAAAGCGGAAAATCCCGTCTCCCGTCTCGCGGCTGCAGGGCAATTTCATGGAGCGGCGATACGTCCGCGCCGTTAGCTTGCATGAGGCGCTGCAATAGGGCTCGCCGTTCTGGCGAGAGGGCCGCCAGGCGGCGCGACAAGCCGGCTTCGACTGCGTCAGTCGGCATAGGCTGGGTCCGCGTTCAAGACGGTGTTTGTGGCGGTGTGGAGACGAATTCTCTCCATGGTTGCGGCAGCGACTTGCTCTACGGCGATTGCCTTTTCAGGATCGAACAACGCCTCCCCGGCCAAGTCCAGAGTGAGTGCATAAGGATTGACGGGAGCGCCGGAAAATTCCGGAAGCGACCGCGCCGCCTCTTGGAAGATCGCGGCGGCGAGAGATTCGCACAACTTCAGGTTCTCGGCGAAGCGTTCCAACAACGCGTCGCCCGGCAAATCGTCGGTGAGCCCGTAGTGCAGCTGCCGCATGATGTCCACTCCCAGCACATCAATGAATGCCGGCTCACAGGTTTGCCGGCCGAGTGCGTCCCACTCGCGGAAGAAGGCCTGTACACGCGCATTGAGGTGATTGGCCCGTTGCAGAATGCTTCCTGCGCGTTCCAGCAATTCGAGATCGCATAGCCGGCCGCCCAAAAATTGCAGTGTGAGGAAACCCCAATAGATCGCAAAATCCCATACGATCTTGGCCGCCATCAGTTGCGGATTACCCATCAGTGGATACTGGTCCTGGTAAACCGCGATGAATGACTCATACGTGTTGAGGTAAACACGGTTGTAATCGTTCGCCCGGCGAGCGATGTTTTCCCCATTAAGATCGCGTTGCACCAGGTCCGCGATGAAGGTATTGCTCATCGCGACAAAATCGCTGCCCGGCGAATAGAACGGATCGGTAAAGACCCCGGCGTCCCCCGTGAGTGCCCAGCGGTCGCCGGAAAACACACGCGCGCAGCCATGCGCATAATGCTTCAGCGCAAGAAAGTCCATCAGCTTATCGCGGCGAAGCTCAACTTCGCCGGCGCATTGCGGCTCATGCCGCTTCATCCAGTCGAGTGCCCGCTCGAAAGATCGCATTTCGTCGAGTGGATGCAACTCAGCGTCGGCTACAATTCCCACGCTGGTTGCTCCCCCGGCCAGCGGGATGAACCAAACCCAGTAGCCGCGTCCCATGAAATGGTTTGTACTGAGCCACCTTAGGCCCTTAGGCAGCCGTGCCTGCCAGTGCGGAGCATCGGACCACTCGTCGATGTCAATCCGGTCGGCAATACGGAACCAGACGGCATTGCACTTGTGGTTCGATTCGCGAGCAAGACCGAGCTGGCGCTTGAGTAAACCCGCCCGGCCGGATGCATCGATCACCCATCGGCTGGCAAAGGAAAAGCTCTCGCCCGCGCGCTCCAGGCGCACGTGATGCGTATCTCCATCCCGGGTTACATCCGTAGCCTTGCAGCGATCCCAGAACTCTATTCCCAGCCGGATATTTTCTTCCGCCAGATAGTTCTCGAAGCGGCCGCGATCGATTTGATAACTCGGCACCGGAGGAAAATAGGAGGCTCCCATCTCCACCCGGCTCGCTACATCTTCATTGTTCAAGTGCGGAAAGAAATAACGGAGGCCGGCTTTGCGCAATTGCGCATCCAGCAGGTGTTGTTCGAGACCGAGCACTTTGGAGAAGTAATGGGCCCCGATCTCGACTGTGGATTCACCCACCTTATGGGCCGCCTCCTTCACCGGATGAGAACGCAGCTCGGTTATCAGAATCCGCGTCGCAGGACGCTCCCGGTGAATTTGGCGCGCCAGCGTCTGTCCCGCAAGGCCGCCGCCCAGCACGACCACGTCGAAGGTTGAGGCTGGGCGATCGGTTGGCGGCCGGCGTGCAATTTCCGGCTCCCGGACGCGCTCGTCCATTCGCTTCTGCAATGCCTTGACCAGCAAGTCGCGCTTGCCGCTCCCGAGTGCCCCGACCCTCTCAGATAGATCCGTCATCCTATTTGGTCCTATACCATCTGGCTTTCGGCCATTGTGGCTTCCGGCTTTTTAGCCAGCCACGCACGCTCGAGCTCGCCACGCACATCGGCACGTTTTGCCGTCCACTCTAAATGCTCTTCAAGCGTCATACCGCAATCCGTCATAGGAGCGCTGGGCAATTTGTTGAAAGCCGCGCGATACATTTCAGCGCCGACCGTCTCCAGCAGGCTCACATTGTCGCGGAGCTTTTGCCGCAGTGCGTCATCGTCGAATCCGCCATCCATCTCCATATGAACCAGCGGGTAAATAAACGGGATTTGGGTCAGATCGACGTTCGCATCGGCGTACGTTTCCTCTTTGGTCTTTTCATCCCAGGCGCGAAAGAACTCCTGCATCTTTCTTTGCAGAACTTGGAAATGAACGAGATCCTCACGGATCGATTCGATGAATTCCACATCGGCGATCTTGTTATGGAAGAAGACCGGGCCGATAGTCGCCCAATACCAGACGATGTCCCAGAGCGCCTTGGCGACGAAGACCTGAGCATTTCCCATGAGCGGGTACTGGTCCTGGAAAATGCGGATTCCGCTGTCGTAGAGAAAATCCAGATAGAGCCAGTTAAAAAGATCTACATGTTCCGTAAGGTCTTTGCCGGCCAGATCATGACGCACCATCTGCGTGACCAGCGTATTGCCCATGCCGATAAAGTCCGAGCCAAGCGAATAAAGAGGGTCGGTAAACAGCGCGGCGTCGCCGATGAGCGCCCAACGGTTTTTCGAATAGGCCTGCTCCGTGGTGTGCGCCAATCCCTTGATAGCCAGGAAGTCCTGGATCAGTTGACGATTCTGGCGAAGCAGGTCGCCCACTTGCGGCTCGTTCGTATCCAGCCAGTCGAGGAAGCGGTCCACTTGGTTGAAGTTTGCCAGCGGGTGTAACCGCGGGTCCGCCACGATGCCTACGCTGGTCGATCCCGAGGCTAAGCGGATCAGCCAAACCCAATAGCCCCTGCCCATCAGGTGATTGGTGGAGTATTGCCGGAAGCCGGTCAGCATCCGCTTGCGGAACGGCGGGTCATCGGAAAACTTTTCAATATCGATAGGCAGCTTGATGCGCAACCACGCGGCGTTGACATTGTGTTCGGAAGGCTTGGTCAGCCCTAGCTTGCGGCGAAGCAGCCCGGCCCGGCCTGAGGCGTCGATAGCCCACCTGGCCCTCACTGACTGCACCTGCTCGCCTCGCGTCAACTGGATTACGTGCTGAGCCCCGTCTTCTCCGAGCGTCACATTGCTGACGCGGCACTCGTCGACAAACCCTACTCCCTCTCTTCCGGCATGGACCGCAAGCATGTTTTCAAATCGGCCGCGATCGATCTGATAGCTCGGAATAGGAAGGATATGGTTCTCGAACGGGCCCAATTCGATGCGTCTCGCCAGATCGCGATTGCCGTTGCTGGGCGCGAAAAAACGCAGCCCCATCTTGCGCAGCTGCCGGTCTTCCAGATGCTCTTTGAATCCGAGCACGCTGTCGTAGTAGTGCGCGCCAATCTCGACCGAAGACTCACCTACTTTGTGAGCTGCTTCAGGTGCGGGATATCTGGTGCTGTTGACCACCAGAACACTAAGGCCGGCAAGCGCCCGGCGCAATTGGATCGATAGCGTCAACCCGGCAAGGCCGCCGCCCATGATGACAACGTCGTACTCCGCTTGTAACGAGTGCTCCGGCGGCCGCGCAGCGGCTTCCTCGGCGGTGGCCGCGGCGCTGCGCATCTCAGCCTCTTTTGAGACCAGCCGCGCCAGGAGCTTTCGTTTCTCTTCTGGAAGGGCTGAAATTCGCTTATTGAAATCCGTCATATCTGTTGCGACCCCCGCTGATCCTTTGCTTCGCCCAGCAGTGCTTCGATCTCCTGCGGCGACATGCTCTCGACCTGGTTGAGGAGCTCTTCCAACTGCGTATCGTTCGCCAGCTTGCCGGCAAGTTGCTCGGCCAGCTTCACGATGGAACCGGTAAACAGCTCAACGATTGGCATGCTCAAGTTCAAATCTTTTTCGATATGGTGCTTCAGTTCGACCACCATGATCGAGTCCATGCCAAATGCGGTAAGCGGTTCCTTGGGATCGAGATTGGCTGGATCCAGCCGGAGGACGCGAGCGGCAAGGATGGACAGGTATTCCTCCAGGCTTTTCCTTCGCTCGTCAGGATCGGCAAGCAGCAGGTTCAGCAGCATGGTGGCCGCGGCCTGCTCCTCTTCAGCCGAGCGACTGCCGGATATGCGCGCCGGTGCGATCTCGGAGAGCAGCGGCGAAGGCGGCATCCGGCTCCAGTCCGCGCTAACCACCACGGCCTGCGCCGGGGCCAGCGCGTGAATACGTTCCATCGCCTGCAAAGCCTGTTCCGGAAGCATCGGAAACACTCCGGAGCGGCCGGTTTTATCGGTGCCATCGAGCCGCGCAAACAGTCCAACTTGCGACCAGGGTCCCCAGTTGATGCTGGTTGCCGGCAGCCCGCGGCTGCGGCGCCAGTGCGCCAAGTGGTCCATAAACGCATTGCCCGCCGCATAGTGTGCCTGGCCAAATTGGCCCAGCACGGATGAAAGGGAAGAGAACAGGGTGAAGAAATCCAGATCGAGATCCAGCGTTGCCTGGTGCAGCGCCAGTGCTCCGGAGACTTTAGGGTGGAGCACCCGGCGAAAGCTTTCCTCATCGAGCCGGAGCATGAGTTGGTCCTCGACCACGCCCGCGGCATGAATTACGCCCCGAACCGCCGGCCAGCCTTCATTGTGGAACTCCTCCAGGAAATTCGTGATTGCGGCAGTGTTGGCTACATCGAAAACAGCGACATGAATCGAGGCGCCGAGCCGCTCCAGATCGCGGACCGCATCCACCTTTTCTTTCGCAGGATGGGCGGCAGGCAGGGAGCCCCATTCAGTTCGTGGCGGCAAAGCAGTGCGTGCTGCCAGAATAAATCGGCGTGCGCCGCGTTCTACCATCCAACGGGCGACGGCCACCCCGAGCCCGCCCAAGCCTCCGGTGATCAAATAGGTCGCGTCGCTGCGCAAGACAACCGGACGGATAACGGAACCAGCAAGGGAACCAGGCTTCGCCGGATCAGTGGAGGAGCGCAACCGCGCCACAAAACGCCTGCCATCGCGAAATGCCAATTGCCGCTCGGCATCGGGCGAAAGTAGCTCGCCGGCAACCCGTTCGGCCTCGTCATCCGCAGCCACGCCCAGATCGATTATGCCGCCGGTCATTTCTGGATGTTCCAAGGCCACTACTTTAGCGAAGCCCCAGAGTTGCGATGCGGAAGTAAGGTCGCTTACCCCGGTGCCGGCCGCTTGGGTTCCCCGCGTCACCATCCATAATGCGGGCTCTTTCCTGCCGTTCCCGGCGAGCATCTTTACCATCTGCAGCGGCAGAGTGCACGGGTTCTCTAAGCCATCCAGACCGCGCAGGTATGCGATACCGGCATTGCCCTGCGCCAGATGCTTCTCTAGATTGTCGTCATCGCCAGGAACCAGGACGCAAGTCACTCCCCGCTGCCGCATCTCCTCCGCGAGCCGTGCTCCGAAGCCTCCCGCGTCGGCAAAAATTGTCCATGCTCCGGTACTTGTGGCCGCGGATGATAGCACGCGGGGCTTTTCTTCCCAGCAAAGGTCGTACAGCCAGTCGTGAAGCTTGCCGCGTGCGCTTGCCTGGCCCGCTCCGACATGCGCCAATCTCAGGCCTTCGATTTCCAGGCAAACTCTTCCTGCCGCATCGATCAACTGGAGATCGGCGCAGAGCTCATCGTCTCCTGCCACTCCGGACTTCAGCCGGGCGGCACACGTCGCACGCGTTCCGGGGCTTGCATAAAACCGCGCGCGGTCGATTCCTTGCGGCACATAGCTCTCCGTGCTGTAAACGCCGCCAGGGCTCGGATCGATAGTAGCCGCCACAATCTGCAGCGCTGCGTCTATCAGAATTGGGTGGACACAGTAATCCGCCGCTTCCGCCGCCACGCCGGCATCCAGTTCCAACTCAGCCAATGCTTCGCCTCGCGTGCGCCAGAGCCTGGCGATCGCCCGGAAATTGTTGGCATAGTCGAGACCCTGCGCAGACATCGCCTCATAGTGCTGCTTGCCGCCGATCGGTTCATCGCACGTTGCGTGCAAATCTTCGAGCGCGATTGCGCCGGCTGAAGCAGCTGTCACGGACGCCTTACCGCTGGCGTGCTTGGTCCACGCAGCCGCGGTATTTTCACGCGCACTGATCTGGAAATCGTAGCCTCCATTCGCAGCGGGCGAAAAAGCAACCTGCATACGCTGCCGCGATTCCGCCAAAAGCGCCATGCCTTCGTGGAATCGCAGGCTGGATACTTCCAGCACTCCAGGGCTGGAGCTGAGTTCACTCAAAGCGGCGAAGACAGCTTCGAGATATCCAGCGCCCGGGAAAACCGTTACACCGAGTACCTTGTGACCGGAGAGATAATGAGGGGAATTAAGATCGATCTGCCGCTCCCACAGGCGATGGCCTCCAGGCATTGCCGATTCCGTTGCTTCGCCCAGCAGAGGATGTCTCTGGGAAGATTCGCCTGTGACGTTGGATCCTCCGGAAAGCTGGTCCCACCAATAGCGCTCTCGCTGCCATGGATACGCGGGCAGGCTTACAACCCTGCCGCCGGCCGGGAACAGCGCGGACCAGTTCACGTTCCGGCCTGCTGTATAAAGGGCAGCCAGAGACGTAAGCATCGTGCGGCTTCCCGTATCCCCGCGCCGCGATGACTCGAATACCGCGGCCTCAGCCTGCGCATGTTCGATCACCCGGCGTATCTCTCCTGTCAGCAGGGAGCGCGGGCTTATCTCTACAAAGCCGTCGAATCCTTCCCGGATCAATTCGCTCAGTGCGCCGGCAAGCTGAAAGGGCTCGCAGAGATTTCTTCCCCAGTATTCCGCGTCCGGTTTGTTCCCGTTCAGCCAGCCGCCCGTGACCGTGGACATCATCGCCGTCTGCGCGTGCTCGCAATCGATTCCGTACAGCGACTTCTCCAAATCGCCGCGCAGCGATTCCATATATGGGCTGTGAAACGCGACATCCACACCCGCGATGGCCTGCGCGAATATGCCGCGCTGTTCCAACGTCGCGAGCATGGCGGAAACAGCGGCAGATGAACCGGAGACCACGGTGCTTTCCGGGCTGCTGTTTCCGGCAACGGAGAGCTCGCCGCCCCAAGCCGCAATAATCTCCCGCGCCGCTTCAGGCGCTAACCCCACAACCGCTGTCTTACCTTGCCCCGCAAGAGTCTTCATCAGCCGGCTCCGGTGATGAACCACCGATACCGCGGCTTCCAGAGTGAGCGCTCCCGCTGTATGCGCCGCCGCTATCTCTCCCAGGCTTTGACCGGTCACCGCGTCGGGCGCAATCCCCCACGAGCGCCAAAGCGCCGACAGTGCCACCTGCATTGAGAAGACCGCGGCCTGCGAAACGTCAGTCTGCTGCAGTCGCTCCCCGGAAGAGATTTGCTCCATAACAGACCAGCCGCTCAGTTCCTTAAAGAGAAGGTCGCATTTCTCCAAAGTGGCGCGAAATACGGGCTCCGCCTTGAGCAAGCCTTCGCCCATGCCTTTGAAATGCGATCCCTGACCGGAGAAGACAAACGCCAGCTTGGTCACGCTGCGCCGCACTGCTGTATAGCTCGCGAGTTGCTCCGAGATCTCGCGCAAACTCGAACCAGCAGCCGCGAACCTTAGAGGGTGATGAGATCGCCGCGCGCCTGCGGTGAAGCACAGGTCTCGCGAGCGATGAGCCGTCAGCCCCGGCATCGAGGTACGCACGGTAGCGTTCGATCAACCCGCGCAGAGCTCCCGGCGACTTGGCGGAAATCGGGAGCACGAATGTGCGGTCCTCTTCGCTAGCGATCTCAGGCCCGAGCGGTTTCCGGCGCCTCTTCCATTACCAGGTGCGCATTCGTACCGCCGAAGCTAAACGCGCTGACACCGGCGATACGCGGTTTCCCATTCGCCGGCCACTCCCTCAGTTCGCTGAGAACCTGCATCGAAAATGGCAATTCCGGCATGCGCGGATTCCACTGGCCGAACTGCCGGTTGGGAGGCAGCATGCGGTGGTGCATCGCCAGCGCGGCTTTGATAACGCTCGCCACTCCGGCCGCTGCTTCCATGTGCCCGACATTGGTTTTCAGGGAACCGAGCATGAGCGGCGTGCCATCGCGTCCCTCTCCCATGGTCGCCGGCCAACGCCGATATCTCGATCGGATCGCCCAGAGGCGTGCCCGTGCCATGCGCTTCGATATACTGCACGTCGCCCGGCGACACGCCTGCATTTTTGTAGGCTTCGCGCAAAACGCGCCGCTGCGCTTCGCTGCTGGGAGCCATGATTCCGTTGCTCGCCCCGTCGTGATTGATCGCACCGCCGCGAATGATAGCGTAAATGCGATCTCCATCTTCGATGGCGTCGCTCATCCGCTTCAGCACCACAACCCCGGCGCCTTCGCTACGAACAATGCCGTCGGCATCGGCATCGAATGCCCGGCAAGAGCCCGTGGGTGAAAGAGCGCCTGCCGCGGAAAAGAACACATCGCCTTTCGGCAAGAGATTGATGCTGGCGCCTCCTGCAATAGCCAACGACGATTCACCCGCACGGAGGCTGCGGCAGGCAAGCTCAATCGTCAGCAGGGAACCGGAACAGGCAGTGTCCAGCGTGAGACTCGGCCCATGGAGATCGAGAAAATAAGACAGACGGTTGGCGATGATGCTGTTGGCCGTCCCGGTGCCGGTCGATGCGCTGATCCTGCCGTAGTTCTGGCACAACACGGTGTCGTAATCGCTGCTCAGCGTAGCCATGTAGACACCGGTTGCACTTCCAGCCAGGCTGAGCGGCGGTATGCCGGCGTCTTCCAGCGCCTCCCATGCTATCTCCAGAATTTTGCGCTGCCGTGGATCGACGTGCGGCGCTTCGCGGGGAGAGATACCGAAAAACGATGCATCGAATTGGTCCACCAACTCGAGGAAACCGCCCCATCGGCTGGCGATCTTTCCCGGCGTCTTGTTGTCGGGATGGAAGAGCCGGGCCGAGTTCCACCGATCCGCGGGAACCTCGCTCACTCCATGCTGTTTGTGGCAAAGCATCTTCCAGAAAGCATCGGGGTTGGAAGCGCCGGGGAAGCGGCAGCCGATACCGATGATGGCAATCCGCGTGTCGGGTTTGCCGCGCAGTTCATCCAGCTCCGCGCGAAGATCGCGCATGGCTAGTAAGGCCCGTTTGGCGGCCGAGGGTCCTTTGCTCTTTTCGCTATTGATATGCGCGCTGGAAGTGTTGTCACTCATATTCCGTTACCGATTCACTTTTTCAAGCTCTGCCATTAGAAGGGCCTCTGTGGCCTCTTCGGAAAGGGCCGTAATGTCGTCGTCATCTGTGCGGGCCGGCATTCCGTTGCGGGAAACGATGTGCTCGGCCATAGCCTCCGCCGTAGGAAAGCTCCAGGCCGCCGAGTCTTCCACTTTGCAGCCCGCCCAATCGCTCAGTTCCTTCGCCAAGCGGACGGAAAGAATCGAGTCCATGCCGAGATCTGCGAAAACCTGATGTTCATCGAAATCGAACGCAGCCTCTGCATCAAGATTCTGCATCAGCCATGACTGAATCCATCGTTCGACTTCCTGCTTGCCGACGTTGATCTTGCCGGCATTCATGCTGCTGCCACGCGCTCCCATTGCCGGCTCGCCGCCCGAAGCCCTGTCGCGAAGAATGCGCTTCAGAGGCTTGCCGGTGGGTCCTTTAGGAATCTCCGCGGCAAAATTGATTACCGCCGGCACTTTGACTGGAGAGAGCCGTTGCCGGCAGAACGAGCGGAGTTCCGTCTCTGATATCCATTTTCCCGGCTTCAGCACGACATCGACGCAAACCTGCTCGCCCAATAGCGGCTCCGGTATCCCATACACCGCGGTTTCCAAAACTGCCGGGTGGGTGGCGAGGACATTTTCAATCTCCGCCGGGTATACGTTCACCCCTCCGGCAACAATCATGTCGGTCAGCCGGTCGTGAATAAAAAAGTACCCCTGGGGATCGACGCTGCCGATATCTCCTGTATGAAACCATCCATCGCGGATACATTTCGCGGTCTCTTCCGGACGATTCCAGTAGCCGAGCATCACGTTATGCCCGCGGACGGCGATCTCGCCCTTTTCCCCGAGAGCTGCTTTATCTCCCGTTTCGAGATCGACGATTTTCATTTCAACGCCGTCGATGGGTGTTCCGATGGATCCTGGCCGGTAATGGTCCAGATGGTTGTAGGAGGAGAAAGGGGAAGTCTCGGTTAGCCCATATCCCTGGAATATGGGGACCGCAAATTTCCTTTCCCACTGCTCTTCAATCTCCAAGGGAAGCGGCGCCGCCGCCGAAAAATAATAGCGCACGCCGGCCATCTCATTGGGCGAAACCCTGTCGAGCAGAAGAATATAAGTCGTAGGGACGGCAAAAAACATCGTCACTGAATCGCGCGCAATCGATTGCATCACCTGCTCAAAATCGAACCGCGGATGAAGAACCACAGTGGCGCCCGCGTGGAGAAAGGCATTAAGAATGGCGTTCTGCCCGAAACAGTGGTAGAGCGGCATAAAGAGCAGGGCGCGATCCTCGGGCCGGATGCCCAGGTAACGGACCTTTGCCTCCATGTTCCGGATCACATTCGAGTGCGATAGCGTCGCGCCTTTGGGTCTTCCGATCGTACCCGACGTATATACGATGGCTGCCGCGTCGTCGGCTTCCATCGCTCTTGCGCCGGGAAACCAATCCGCTGATTCGAGCGCCGTATCGAAATCGCTGCCCGTGGTGTAGACCCGGTCTACTGCTTGCCGCGGTATGCGTTCCAGCAGCTCCGGCGTTGTTACAACCACCTTGGGCTGACAATCCTTGAAAAGAAACGCTGCTTCATCTGCGGTTTGAGCGTTGCATTCAAGGAAACGGCAATCGCGCCCAGCTTGAGCGCACCGAGGTAGGCGATCACGAACTCTGGGCAGTTGGGTAAAAAGATCGCCACCCGATCGCCCGCCCTCACTCCCGCCGACGCGAAAGCGCTCGCCGCCTTCGACGAAAGTTCGTCGCATTCCCGATAGGTGATGGGCCGCCCCTCGAACAGCATTGCGGCTCGATCCGGACAGTGCCGGGCCCATCGTCCGACATGTTCGGCGATATTCATGCGTAATATGCGAAAAGACTCGACAGCACCGGATATACCGCCCGCGCGATTTCTCCGCCGGGGGTTTGAATATCTTCGACCAGCGCGTTGATGTGTTCGTCCAGCGCTTGATCTGCGTCATCCCAGATGTACGGCCGTTCGCGTCTCAACGGAACGCCCACCACACGCTTGATTGCTTCGTAGAGCGGCCGTGTTCCCTGCGAAAGCGTTTCCTGGGCATTGTAATGATGGCAGCGTTGAAAGGTTCGCAGATCGGCGGATTGGGCTGCGAAGATCAGCGCCACAGCCATATATTGATGAAACGTATCGAGTGATTCACGCGTGAGGACCGCCGATCCAAGCCCCTGGCTGTTGATGTTCTGATTGAATTGCTCGGCATGTGTAGGGAAGCGGTCCGCAATCGATTGACCGAAGAAGGATATCCGCGGCATCAGCGAATTTCCTGTCAACTGGAGGGCCTTCAGACCGGTGTTGATAGAGCTCCGCGGATTTCCCACCAGCGATGCCGGCAGTCCGTTGCTGAACTCGGGCGTTACCGCGAGCGCGATCTGGACATCCAAATGTTTCGCCAGCATTCCCAGGTGATAGCGCATCTGGTCCATGCCTACGCCAATGTATTGGCCCAGGAAGTTGCCGCAGTGGTAAGCGATGCCAGCCTCGCCGTCGATCAAAGGATTGTCGGTCGCCGAATTGGCTTCCACCTCGATCTGGCCTGCAATCGTCATCATCCCGTCCACCACCGGTCCCAGATACTGGGGGAGGCAGCGCAGCGAATAGCGGTCTTGTATGAGTTCCCCTGGAACCCGGTCACGGGTGTTCCCGGCTTCCGCGCGGCTGAGGCTCGATCCCTGCAGCAAGGAGAGCATCTCGGCAGCCACCCATTTCTGGCCCGGGTGTGGTTTGTGCTGATGAATGAACGGTTGAAAGGACTCGTCGGATGCTCGTAGTGCTTGCCCCAGGATGGCATGTACGCCAACCGCCATGGCCAGCATCTGCAATGCATCGGCGGTGCACATAGCCGCGACGCCGGTCATCACCGACGTGCCGTTCATGAGCGCCAAGGCCTCTTTGGCTTCGAGAGGAAGGCGGGGCAGACCCATACGCTCAAGCGCGGTAAGCGCATCCAACTCCTCTCCGTCATAATCAACGCGGAAGCTCGCGGCCAGGCCGCAGATCGATCCGGTGACGTAGGCCAGCGGCACCAGATCGCCGCTTGCGCCGATGGATCCGTGACAATGGATACGGGGAGTTACATTCAGGTTAAGAAACAGTGCGAGCCGCCGGATAAGTTCCATGCGCACGCCCGAAGCGCCCCGCAACAGCGCGTTGGCGCGAAGCAACATTGCCGCCCGCACGTCTTCATTGCTTAGATAGCGTCCGCTGCCCGTCTTATGCGAGAGTGGCAGATTGTTTTGCAGGGCCGAAGCGGCTTCCTTGGGAACAGCCACATTCGCCATTCCGCCAAAGAGTGTCGTGACGCCGTAAATCGCTTCGCCCGCCTCAACCGCGCGTTCGATAAAGGCGCGGGAGGCTAGAACCTTATGGAGAGCGGCTTCTTCCGGCAGCCGCACGCAAACCCCTTCACGCGCAATGCCCAAAATGTCTTGGAGCGATAAGCCCTCGCCCTGAATCAGGACGGAGCGCATATCCTCGTCTGCGACGGCGGCTGCACCGTCTACTATGGCCTCCTCGCGTGCAATATCGCTGTCCGCTGTATCCGTAATCATGGGGGACCTAAAAGGCGGCTCCTCTTCTACATCCAGCCTGGCGGTTGTGTTTGATTTACCTGAGAAATTGTAACAGCCACTGAATAAATCGCGGGCCCGCGCACCGATGGCAGTTATGAAAACCTGTGTTCGTGTGTTTTGAAATACGATGTCTTTCGGTCGCTACAACGCTAAAACAAGTCTGGTCAAAAGTCTAGATTTCTTTTTGTAATTAAATTCAGACACGCTGTCAGCGCGACAAAAGGCTGTTGATAACTCCGCCGAAGATTCGAACCGGCAGAGGCATCAGAATCCTTTGCACCGTTGCCATCAGATCGTAATAGGCCCGAACTTCTGTGATCAGGCCTTCACGGATGTAGATTACATCGCACCCTTCCGTATCGATCGTCGCTCCGCTAGGCGGTATTCCATGGAAAGCTCCGTCCTGGGTGCCCGTCATTCGGAATCGCAAAGCCACCCGATCGCCTTCCACGATCCGGTCGATCTCCGTAAAGCGCTTGTTGGAAAACGCCGCCCGGGTTTCTTTGATGAACCGCCGAAACCCATCGCTGTCCAGTCCTTCCGGAGTGGAAGGCCCGTAGAACACGAAATCCGGCGCCAAAATTTCACTGGCATTTGTAAAATTGCCCGTGTTCAAAATTTCCGCGAGGTAGCGATCCACCAATGTCATCGTGTTTTCCGCCCGGTGAGGTGTTCGCCATTATAGCTCCTGCCCATGAGAATTGCCGCGCAGAGTTTCCTGACTGCATTCCTGTGGGCTGTTGCCGTCAGGCAGCAGGATTCTACGGCCAGGAAATTCCCAGCTCAGCTTCCTGTTTGCGAGTTTTTCCGTAGCCTCAGAGAGCCGTGGCTCCGCCAGCGGGACGGACATTTGCCTGTCGGGCCGTATTGAACTGGTTCAGGATCAGGATGCTCAGGAATGGGAACTCAGTGGTATGGTCAATCGGTCCTGCGGCATAGATCCCATAGACGAGAAAATCGCTGTTAGGCACCAGTTCCTCCTGGTAAAGACCCTGCGAATTGTGCTGGGTAAAATAGGCGAAAGCTACGTCCGAGTTCTTCCGCGTGACCACCGAATCCTGCTCCAGCGATATGAGCGTGACAGGAAAGCTTGGCACGAATTCGTAAGTGTCGGCGTTGACCACCTGCTGGTAAAGAGGATTGTTCACGTCTTTGTTCATCAGGGCGGTCGAGTAGGTCGTAGTCAACAGCCCGGCGATCGAGTTGTCGGTGAAGAATCCCCAGTTGCCGGTGTACTCCGCCTGGCTTAGCGCGAGAGTCGTCACGGTGAGGTCGTAATTCGCGCTTTGAGGGTCGGTGAAGTAGAGGCCGTCGAGATTGTCGCAGTTCTTTTGGCCCGAAGCGCAGGGGTAATTGTAGAAAGTACTTGTCAGGATATCGGTGGGAACGATGCCGGAATAATTGGCGAAGCTCAATACCAGGTAAGCGCTGAGAAATGGTTTGCTGGCGATCGACAATGCGGGGTTTGGTGAGTACCACTGATTGTTATTCTGATTGATATCCATATTGTCGAAGAGATAGGACAGCCCCGTTCCTGAAAGATCGAAAAATCCGGAAAGGGGCGCCGCCATCCGGAGCTGCACGTTCAACTCAGACGCGTAGCCGGAATTGTCCTGCATCAAATGCGCCGCCTCCAGGGCGTAAGCCCCTCCCTCTGAATAGCCGGTGATATAGAGCGGAAGAGTACCGGTAATCTGGTAAGAACCGGCCAGCAGCGAGCGGGCGGCCTTTACCATTGCCAGCCCGCTTTGGGCATTCTGGGATGGATAGACAACGTAGGGGTGGGGATGGGTGGTGTCATCGCCCAAGCCGATATAGTCGGGCATCACCACAACATATCCTTGAGACGCCCACACGGCGGCCAATAAAATTCCATCCGTGTAACTGCTGTTCGCAGGGGCCGTGAAATTGGACGGCACGTTGGTCCTCTGCGTCGTAGTTCCGTGGAAATATAGGATTATTCCTTTGAGCGATGCAGGCGCAACTTCGGGCACCGCGATCCCTCCTGATACTGTCACGGCGGACTGGTCGATATTGACGGCCGTGTAATCGATCTTGATCGCGTCTACCGTTTTTATGCCCAGAGAATTGTTCGCGATCGGATTCGCGGCGAGATCGAAATTGCCAAACTCGGTTGTATTGAGGCTGGCTTCGTTGGTCGCGCATTGTTGCGTGCTCAGGCTGCTGGGACAGATAGTCTGGCTGTAAAAGGTGTCCAGTCCCGCCTGCGTCGGCGTCGTAGCAGTGGGATATTTCATTGTTGGTTGTTGGTTGATCAGGGCGCCCTCTCCTTGCCCGCTAAACGGGGAAGACTGCGATAGGGAAGGCGAAGGAGTGCCGTTCGTGCCACAACCTGAGCCCAACAGCGATAAGCAAATCAGCAAGAAGGGAAGCGCGAAGCAGTTCCCAAGTGTTAGCCGTCCCGGCCAGGCTTCAGCCTCTTGCTCTGAACTGAGTCGCTTGTTATCGACTTTAGAGTTCGGCCACATCCGGTTCTCCCTAAGTTTCAACTCGGCAGATCAAGAATGCACTGTTGTGCTTGTTGAGCATTGTGTCATAGCGAGGCGTCCGCTAAAGCATTTTTCCTGATGTGTAGGGGGGAAATAGCTCCTGACATAGCCATTCCTCATTGAATGGTTACAAATAGTGAATCTTGCCACACCACGGTGTCAGGAAAATGCTTTTAACTACCAGATATAAGGCCTTGCCGTAGACTGTCCCTCGGGGTTCAATTTTCCTTCTTGCCTATGTTTGCATGCCGCGCTTCTCTCGATCGCGTCGCTACCCGGCGGCTGGTTGCAGGTTGTCCGATGCTCGCCTGCTTACTTGTTGATTGTTTGCTGTGGTCTGCTGTCGCATCAGCGCAAGTAGTGCGCCCGGTCCGCTCGAGCGAAGCTGCCTGCGTCGCAAATCTCGGCGCTAAATGCGGAAATGCGGACTGCCCGTGCCTTGGTACGAGCCCGCCGGCGGGGTTCGCCCGCGCTTTATGCCTTTTTTCACGCGATGCCCAAAGGCGCGGATCTCCATAATCATCTCGTTGGCGCCATATATGCCGAAACCTTCATTCGCGAGGCTGCGGAAGATAATCTGTGCGTGCGGCTGGCGACACTCACCTTTTATAGAACGACGCAGACGACGCGCAGCTTCCCGCCGCATCCGGTTTGTGGCGCCGAAGGGGTTCCGGCCGCCGCTGCGCTCAGCGATCAGCATCTGTACGATTCGCTCGTCAATGCATTTTCCATGCGCATCTTTGTTCCTTCCGCCGCAGAGTCCGGCCACGATCATTTTTTCGCCTCCTTCGATCGATTTGGCGCGGTCAACTCATCCCACTTGGGCGAATGGCTGGACCAAGTTGCTGAGCGCGCGGCCGCACAAAATGAGCAATATCTGGAATTGATGCATACACCGGATCTGAAGCCGATTGGCGAGCTGAGTGCAGATCTCGGACCGGTGGATTTGCAATCGGATTTCGCGCAGCTGCGCCGGCAGTTGCTGGACCGGGGTTTGCGCCGCCAACTGCCCGCCACGCGCGCCGAGTTCGACAATGGAGAAGCCCGGCGCCGCGCGCTTGAGCATTGCGGCGAGACTCAGAGGATGCCAGGTTGCGGGGTCCAGATCCGCTATCTCTACCAGGTCCTCCGCGCGCTCCCTCCGCAGATGGTCTTCGCCCAGTTGGTCACAGGCTTTGAATTGGCCTCGACCGATCCTCTGATCGTTGGGATCAATATGGTTCAGCCCGAGGACGGGATTGTCGCCATGGCCGATTACCGCCTGCGCATGAAGATGATCGACCAGCTGCACACTCTTTATCCCAAAGTGCACATCGCGCTGCATGCCGGGGAGCTGGCTCCGGGGATGGCGCCGCCGGATGGGCTTACCTTTCACATTCGCGGCGCTGTCGAACAGGGCCATGCGGAACGCATCGGGCACGGCGTGGATGTCATGGAAGAGACCGATCCTTATGGACTGCTGAAAGAAATGGCCGTGAGGCGAGTAATGGTGGAAATTAACCTCACAAGCAACGACGTGATTCTGAATATCAAAGGTGCGGATCATCCCTTCGAGCTCTACCGGGACTATCACGTCCCCGTGGCTCTTTCAACGGACGATGAAGGCGTCTCACGCATCGATCTGACACACGAGTATGTTCGCGCCGCGCTCACTTACCCGCTTACGTACGCCGATTTCAAGCAAATGGTGCGCACGAGTTTGGAGCATAGTTTTCTTCCCGGCGAAAGCCTTTGGGAGCGATCCGGCCCGTTTGAAAACTACGATCGTCCCCGCGCGGTGTGCCGCGCGCAGCTTGGCCGCGAGGTGGATGCTTCAGGAGCCTGTAAGCTATGGCTCCAATCGAGTGAAAAAGCACGCCAGCAGTTTGAGCTTGAGCGCCGTTTCCGCGCCTTCGAAGGCGCCTTCTAGTTTTCGCCCAAGAACATGCTCAATAGCTCTTTGCCATATAGAGGAAGCGCAACAAAAACAGCGCCGCGAGAATATACAACATCCAGTCTTGCCTACGGGCATGGCCGCGCAGCAAGCGCAACAGTGCAAAGGAGGTAATGCCGAAGGCGAGGCCATTGGCAATCGAAAACGTCAAAGGAATGGTAATGAGGGTAAGAAAAGCAGGGACAGCGATCATCGGATCGGCCCATTCCACTTCTGCAACCGCGGAAATCATGAGTGCCCCTACCAGAATAAGCGCCGGCGCTGTGGCAGCCATTGGGATCAATGCGGCCAGAGGAGCCAGGAAAAGAGCGGCGAGGAACAATAGGCCGGTGACCACCGATGCGATTCCAGTTCTGCCGCCCGCGGCCACGCCTGCGGCGCTCTCGATGTAAGTAGTCACCGTGCTGGTTCCGGCCAGAGAGCCAAGAACTGTCGCCGTCGCATCGGCGAAGAGAATCTGGTTCAAGCGTGGAATCTCTCCGTTCGGCTGTACCAGGCCGGTCTTCTTGGTGACGGCAACTAACGTACCCACGTTGTCGAAGAGGTCGACGAAGAGAAACACAAAGATGACCTCGAGCAGTCCGGCGCCGAAGCTTCCTTTCAGGTGAAGCGCGGCTCGAATGTCGAGATGAAAAGCCGTTGCGGAGAGATCCGCGAGCCGGTAATGCACCGGATGCCCGTGCGTGATTCCAAGCGAGAATCCGGCGGCGGTGGTGGCCAGGATGCCCCAAAGCATGGCGCTGCGTACTCCCCACACCTGCAATCCGGCGATAAGCAGCAGTCCAAGTATGGCTAGCGCGGTTTGTGGCGCTCGGACGTCGCCCATGGCCACAGTTGTTCCGGCGCTCGGCACAATGATCCCGGCATCCCGCAAGCCGACGAAGGCGATAAAAATTCCCACCCCCGCGGCTACGGCGGCAAAGAGTTCTCGTGGTATGGCGTTGACGATCAACTGGCGAATTCCAGCGGCGGTCAAAATCAGGAAGGCGCAGCCGGAAAGAAAAACGCAGCCTAAGGCGGTTTGCCAGGGAATACCCATGCCTTTCACCACGGTATAGGTGAAGTAGGCATTCAAACCCATGCCTGGCGCGAGCGCCAGCGGATAGTTGGAGATAAGGCCCATCAGAATGCAGGCAATAGCGGAGGATAAGCAGGTGGCCACGGCGACCCCGGCTACGGGCATACCCGTTTCCCCGAGAATGGCGGGATTTACGAAGATGATATAGGCCATGGTGAGAAAAGTCGTCGAGCCGGCCAGAATCTCCCTACGCCAGGTCGTTTCCCGAGGATGAAGCTCGAAGTGCTTCTCCAAAAAGCTCCGCAGCCGCTGTCTTGATCCGGGCGTTAGGGGAGAAGTTCCTGCCGATCGCAAAATTGTCACTTTTACAGTTTCCCTTCCGCGATGAAAACTCGATTTACTCCAAGCCGTAAAAAGTCCGGTTACGTTGCGGGATGCTACTCGGGGAGCTTATCCCTATACTGATCCCAATTGGCGACGATCTTCGAGACGACGGTGTTCCCCACCCGGTAAGCGGCTTCAAGAGCGGGCAGATAGGCGCTATAGGACAGCATCTTGGCCTCGGCTAAGCTTTGCGCCGCCGTGGTTCCGATCGGCTGCTGGTCGTAATTGCTGGCGGTGCGCAACACCATAACACGATTTAGATCGACGCGGCGCGCGTGAGCCAGAAAGCTAAGCGATTGCAGCACGCCGCTATCTTCCATAGCCGAGGTGACGAAGTTGCCCCGATTGCCGGTTTGATAGCGTACCCATTTATTTGCCCATTGGTCGAATAATTTGCCATGCCAGAAAGTCGAGGCTGAGAGTGTATCTCCCTTGAGGACGAAGGGCGGCCGGTGCGCGTTCCTGCCGCTGTATTGCGCGCGGCGGGCCGCCAGCTCAGGTGAGTCCGGAAGTTTTACATCCCTGGTCTGTCGATAGGCCCAGTCGACGAGCTTGGGATTGAGATGAAAAACCGTTCCGTTGTCCGCGGTGCGCGGTTGCTCATAAGGGATGGACTTGTCCAGCGGCACATAGCCGGTGGTCCATGTTTTGGGAATTTCTCTCGCGTCGATTTCATAGGCGAGATCGCCATCCACCACCCACTCGGCCCATGCAGCCGAGCCTAGCGAGCCATCTTCAGGATCGATGCCGGAAATTCCGGCAACCAGCCAATAGGCTTTGGTCAAATCGAACCGGGGATCGAGGCCGAGAGCCATGATGCTGGCCGCAGCCTTTGCGGTTCCCATACCCGCGAGCACGCCGAGTACCCCTTGATCGTTCATACGCAGGTTGTGGTTGCCTTGCGGGAAAGGGAAGACGCGATCAAGGTGGTCCCGTTCCACCCAGTATTGATATTCCCCGGGGAGGTCGCCCCGGTCGGCCCCAGGTTCAAACATCCCAATGATCACAACCTTGACTGGAATGGGAGCTGGGGTGGCCGCGAGGGCCCTGCCGGTGGACAAGGCCAGAATACACAAGAGCGCGAGTGGCAGTCGGGTTCCCATACCGGAGCATAGACGGAAGAGCACTGAGGGACCAACAGAAATTTTGCTCAGGGCGCCGGCGCTGTCCCGAGTTACGATGGCCCATGCAAGCAGGTCGGGTAGTTGCTCTTTTGCTCGCGGCCTTGGCGGTTGCCGCAGCGGACGGCACAAGTCAGCATCTTGCGCTGCAATCCCGGAGATCTTCTCCGCAGGATTTGGCGCTGTCTGGAGATCTTCCCGGATTGCCCGAGGGCGCCAGCCGGTTTGTTTCTTACCAGGAGCTGTTGAGATTGCCGCAGCAGACGTTCTCCCCGAGAGACGACGCCAATTTTCCCGGAGGCGCTCGGCTGAGCGGTGTCTCCCTGGATGAACTCATGCGCGCCATCGGAGTTCCCGAATCAGGGCAACTCGTTGCAGCTATCTGCGACGACAAGTATGCGGCGCACTATACGGTTGAATATCGCGGTGCCCATCATCCAATCCTTGTCCTGCGCATCGCGGGAAAGCCTCCTGCCGATTGGCCCAAAACCAGCGATAGCTCCTACGGACCGTATCTTGTCTCACAGCCGGACTTCGTCGCGCCCGCTCACACTTCGGCGGGCGCCTCCGCAGACTTCGACGAGCCACAGATCCCGTATGGCGTGCTGGAGTTGAGATTCCTGCGTCAGGACCAGGTGCTGAATGCGCTTCGTCCACCGGGAGAATATGCTGCCGGCTCGCCTGTCATGCAAGGCCTCGGGACGGCATTTCAGAACTGCTTCCGCTGCCACAATGTGGGGGTCTTGGGCGGCCGCAAGGCGGGGGTGGGTTGGAACGTTCTCGCGCGGTTTGCCGCCGGCGATCCCGCCGGATTCGCCGCGCTCATTCACGATCCTAAATCGAGGAATAAATCGGCGACGATGCCCGCCAGTCCGCAATATGACGCCAAAGTTTTGCAAGCGCTCACCGCCTACTTCCAAGCTTTTAACCGGCAGGGAAGCCGATGATGTTGCGGATCGCCAAAGTGCTCCTTGTCGCCGCCATCGCGTTCTACCACACTCTCATCGTCTTCAATAACCTGACTGACTACGAGTCGAACTATCAATTCGTGCGTCACGTGTTGGCCATGGATGACACCTTCCCTGGAAACCGTGGGATGTGGCGCGCCTTACACTCCGTGCTCGAGTACAAGGTCGCCTATAACGGAATAATCGTCTGGGAGACGGTGACGATGCTTCTCTGTTGGCTGGGAGCGATTCAACTCCTGCGCGCGCTGCGCGCCCCAGTGCAAACCTTCCACCTAGCGAAGAGAGTTGCGATCGCGGGAATGACCTTGAGCCTGCTCCTCTGGCTGGTCGCATTTCTCAGTGTGGGCGCCGAGTGGTTTCTTATGTGGCAGTCCAAGCTATGGAACGGCCAGGAGGCCGCATCTCGGATGTTTACCGTGGTCGGGCTGGTTCTGCTGCTGGTAGCGATACCGGAGAGTGAAGCACAGCCCTAAACCTGGATCTCCCACAAGAGGCGGGGTGGAAGCCCTGGACTTTCAGTCCGGGGTAGCGGGTCTTCAGACCCGGGAATTAGGATTGGACCGGAGCAGGCCGGGTTTTTAAGGAGAAACAGGAAAGGTGTGGCTTCGATGAATTCCACAAAGTGTTCTCCCCGCCCGCTCCGAGTGTCTCTTGATATTTTTGGGAAGAATCCGAATATCCTGTTTCAACCCACGCGGCAGCGTCAGAGCCACAGCCTAAAGGCCTCCTTTGGAAGATGGAAAGCTACTCGTGGGGCTGGAAGGCCCACTTCCCGGATTAGAAGTCCAGGGCTTCCACCCTTCCCCTTGAACCGCTCCTCTGAAGCCGCCGCCAGGTAAACCGTCGCTGTTATATGTTAATGAGCTGAGGGGTAGTTGCGTTGAGGATCGGGTTCATTCTGAATTCAATCGTTTGGACGGGTATCGTCCTTCTAACGACAGCCAGACCGCCTCAAGCTGCCCCTGTCCAATCCGCGCCCGCTCCTGCGAACGAGTACGTCGACGCTAAGACTTGCGCTCGCTGTCATAGCGGCATCTACGAGAGCTATCGCCGGACCAGCATGGGCCGATCCTTCTTCCAGCCGATGCCCGCCAACACCATCGAAGATTACAAAGGTAAGAACGATTTCTTTCATCCCTTATCGGACACTCATTATTCGATGATTTTTCGTGATGGAGCCTACTACCAGCGGCGCTGGCAAACCGGGCTTGACGGAAAAGAGACGAATACCGAAGAGATGAAGATCGATTACGTAATCGGTTCGGGCGATCACGCGCGATCTTACTTGCATCGCACTTCTCGCGGATCGTTGATCGAACTTCCCC
Source organism: uncultured Acidobacteriaceae bacterium (assembly GCA_963803615.1). Lineage (GTDB taxonomy): Bacteria > Acidobacteriota > Terriglobia > Terriglobales > Acidobacteriaceae > PALSA-350. The sequence continues at coordinate 102,084 of CAWDNI010000056.1, read as the reverse complement.
TGGGCTGGTACTCGGAGCGGGGCGGATATTGGGCTATGAGTCCAGGCTTTGACTCCCATCATCCCCAGACCCGGCGGCTGGTTTCCTATGAATGCATGTTTTGTCATAACGGATATCCTCAAATACCCTCCGGGAAGGAGATTCGCAGTGCCGATCCGGTTTTTGTGGGAGGCCTGCCTGAAGGGATCGACTGTCAGCGATGCCATGGTCCTGGCGGTCGGCATGTCCGCATAGCCGAAACTCCTGGCGCGAAATTTCCAGAGATCAGCGGCAGCATCGTGAATCCCGCGCGGCTGAATTCTAAACTCCAGATGGAAGTCTGCATGCAATGCCACTTGGAGCCGACCAGCGGCAGCCTTCCTGCGTTGATTAGAAAATTCAATCGAGGACCGTTTTCTTATGTTCCCGGCCAGCCGCTCGAAAACTTCATGCTTTACTTCGACTATCCCCCTGGCACGGGGCATGATGACCGATTTGAAATCGCGAGCGCCGCGTACAGGCTTCGGAAATCCCGTTGCTTTTCGGAAAGCAAAGGCGCGTTGACATGCTTAACCTGCCATAACCCGCACCAAAGCCTTCCCAGCGGGGACCAGGCAGTCAAATATTTTGCCGACAAGTGCCGCCAATGCCATGAACCCGCGCTTGCTACCTTAGTCTCCTCTGGGAAGCATACGGCTGCGGCTGATTGCATCTCTTGCCATATGCCTGAGCGCAGAACTGACGATGTGGTCCACGCGGTTGTAACCGACCACCTGATTCAACGCCGCCCTCCGGCTCGAGATCTCCTGGCCGAAATCCCCGAACGTCATCTGACGGAAGCCGAGGAGTATCACGGCAAGGTCATCCCCTACTACCCATCGCCCTTGCCGCCGACTGGCGAGAACCGGCTTTATCAAGCTGTCGCGCAGGTCGCGCTCAAAAACAATCTGCAACAGGGATTAGCCGATCTGAGCCGCGAGATCGGCCAACAACAGCCTCGCGAGATGGAGTTTTACACCACGCTGGGCGATGCGTGGCGGAACAGTGGAAATCCGGAAAAGGCCGCTGCCGCGTTTGAGCAAGCTGTTCGGCGAAGCCCCAACTCCGTCACGGCATTGCAGTCGCTGGCAGCAGCATTGAAGGCTTCAGGCAATCTCTCGCGCAGCGAGCAGATCCTGAAGCGCGCCTTGGATATTGCGCCTTCAGACGCGAGTGTTTGGTATCAGTACAGCGTATTCGACAGTGAGGCCGGGCGCATGGACGGGGCACTCGAAAAGATGAAAAAAGCCGTCGCGCTCAACCCCGATTTGCCGGAAGCATTTACCGGCCTGGCCACGCTATTTGCTGGAACAGGACAGATGGATCTTGCCGGGTCCGCATTGCGGCGCGCGCTCGACATCGATCCTTACGACGCAGGCGCCTACGATCTGCAGGGCCGCTTGCTGGCGGGAAAAGGCGAGATGCCTGAGGCCCTCTATAGTTTCGAAAAAGCGACTCACCTTCGGCCGGCCTACGAGCCCTATCTCTACGACTATGCGCTGATGCTGGTACGTCTAAATCGATTGGACGATGCGGAGAAGCCTGCCGAGGCCGCGGTTCGCGCAGACCCGAACGTCGCCGAGGCTCACGAATTGCTGGGCGGTCTGCTCGCGAGAAAAGCCCAGTTGGCGCAGGCGGCAAGCGAATACCAGGATGCGGTGCAGCTACAGCCCGATTTCAGCCGGGCGCACCTGGATCTGGGACTCGTTCTGGCCGCGGAAGGAGATCTCACGGGTGCGGCCGAGCACCTGCGCAAAGCGGCAGCCGGTAAAGATCCGAATGTGGCCCAGCAAGCAGCCCTGGCGCTCCAGCGAATCGGCAACCGCTAGCTGATAACACGCTAGCTGATAACAATAGTTGCCGGTCTGGAATGAACGCCGTATTACGCTCTATCCCTTTCACCAATCAAATGGTTTTATAAAGGCGGGGTGCCCCATATCTCGCCTGCTTTTGGCGAGATGTGGAATGTCCGGACATCCGAAGGCCCACCCATTGTTCATTACGGAACTAGACCCGCAAAAATCCCTTGACATCCGTTCGTAAGGAAGTATATCTACTTACCCCAGGTCCAAGACCCAACAAAATGTAAGCGGTAACTATTTAAGCTCATGTTCGATAGTTCAATGTGGAACTCCGAGATAGGCGAGGTGACGCTGTGGAAAAACAAGCAGTTGATAGCGGAATTGCGCATCAGGCAGTCAACAAAGAGCGCCGGCAAACTAAGTGCAGGTTATTGGCCTGCGCTTGCGCCCTTTTGATTAGCCTGCCGGTATTGATCTCCAACTCAGCCAGGGCGCAGGTGCTCTTCGGCTCGCTGGTGGGCACGGTCACAGACAAGAGCGGTGCAGCCGTTCCCGACGCGACGGTCGAGATCACTGAAACCCAGACCAACGATACGCGTTCCGTTCACACCGATGCCGGCGGCCTTTACACCGTGTCTACCGTGCCGGCGGGGACTTACCGGGTCAACATCAGTAAGCAAGGATTTCAACGCTTTGAGACCCCCAGCGTTGGAGTCACCGCGAATACGGTGGTGCGCGTCGATGCACAGCTTCAGGTGGGAGCCGTCTCCCAGACGGTTGAAGTGCAAGGAGCGGCCGCTGCCCAACTCCAAACCGATACGGCGGACGTGCATTCCGAGATCTCCACTCATGCCTTGGAGAATGTGCCCCAGGCTACGAGAAGCTACCAGGGGATACTCAACCTGGTTCCGGGCATGGTTCCCCCCGGCGGACAGCTTTCCGGCGGCACCAACAACCCTTCGAAGTCCATGCAGTTTGCCGCCAATGGGACCGGTGTCCAGGGCCCGAACGTCCGCATCGAGGGCGTCAGCGCGACCAATGCGTGGGTCCAGCAATACACCAGCTTCGTGCCTTCAGTAGAAGCGATCCAAAGCATCAATGTGGTAACCAACAGTCCCGACGCCGAACAGGGGCTTTCCGGCGGTCCTTCCGTGACCGTGCAGCTTAAAAGCGGATCCAACGGGGTACATGGAGCGTTTTACGAATACAACATCAACAACGCAACCGAAGCACGCAGCTATTTTCCCCCTCAGACAGCCGCTCACCTGGTAGATAACGATACCGGCGGATGGATAAGCGGGCCCATCATTCGCAATAAACTGTTCTACTTTGCCGGTTATGAAGGAGACTTCATTCATCAGGGATATTCCGGGACCATCTCCGTGCCCACGCCGCAGATGCTCTCCGGGGATTTTTCGGGATCACCTACGCCCATCTATGATCCGAACACCGGGAAAGCCGATGGTTCAGGGAGGACGCCCTTTCCAGGTAACAAAATTCCCGCAAGCCGAATCAGCCCGGCGGTCAAGATAATGATTCCGTACGTTCCAGCACCGAATACGAATCTTACGGGAATCGTGAACAATTACGGCGTCAGCCAGGCAACTGTGTATAACCTTCACAAGATCGACACCAAAATTGACTACCAGGCTACTTCCAAGCTGAGAGTCTCAGGACGCTACGGCTACCAGCCGTATTACAACCTGCAGAACCCTCTCTTCGGCCAGTTTCTTGGCGGCTCGAGCGGAGGCTGGCCCGGCGTTTTCAGCCAAAACGGAGCGGGAAACTACCTGCAAAACGGCGCCACGCTCGCAGTTTCCGGATCGGCGACATACGTGATAAGTCCGACGCTGGTTGCTGACGCTACCTTCGGAGTCACGCAGGCGCACCAGTTGCTCTTCCCGACAAACACGAATACGAAGGTTGGCCTTGATGTCCTGGGAATTCCCGGCACAAATATAGGCGCCCTTCCCTGGTCGGGCGGCATGCCGGACTTTGACATCGCCGGTTATCCTTCTTCGACGAGTACTACTTTCGGCTACTCGTATCCACCCCTCGAATACAAAGATCCGGTTTTTGAGTACACCGCCAACGTGACCAAGATCAAAGGCTCGCACAATATTCGCGTCGGTGAAGATATTGTCCGTTTGCACATGAATCACAAGGAAGTGCGCAACACCGTCTTCCAGTTTACCGGCGGCGTCACCAGCACACCCGGAGGAGCCTCACCAAATGACTACAATGGAGTAGCGGATTTCCTCCTGGGCCTGCCGCAGACCACGAACAACTGGTTTCAGCCGGTGCAGCCGTACATCACGCTGCGTGAGTGGAATTTCGCCATCTATGCCCGCGATCAGTGGCAGGCGAGCCATAAGCTGACGATTAACTACGGCATTCGCTGGGAATACTATCCCGTGCCCACTACTGTCGGCCGCGGTATCCAATACAACAACTTATTAAGCAACATAAACAATCCCACCATGGAGCTTTGCGGCGTCGGTGGAAATCCCGGCGATTGCGGTATCCAGGTCTCGAAGACGCTGTTTGCTCCCAGCTTGGGAATTGCCTATCGCATTACCGATAATACGGTGGTGCGCTCAGGTTATGCATTGTCTCCCACGCAGGTCGAAACCGGGAACTCCGGAACCCAGGCCTTTCCCGCCACGGTCGAAGCTGTCTACAACGGAGCGAACTCCTATCTCCCGGCCAGCAGCACTCTGGCTACGGGCTTTCCTGTCATTCCCAACCCCGTGCCGGATAGCCACGGGAATGTGCCTATTCCCTTTGGGGCAGGCAACGTCAACACCCTCCCGAAGAATTTCCGCCGCGGCTATATCCAGTCCTATAACTTGAATGTTCAGCGGAGTTTCGCCGGTGGATTTGTCGCGCAGGTTGGTTATGTAGGAACACATGTGGTTAACCAGAATGGAACAGTAAACTTTAATTACGGCCAACTGGGAGGAGGCACAGCAAGCCAACCTTTGTCTAGGTACGGGATCACGGGCGCGATTACCGCTTTCGAACCCGCTAATTACGATATCTACAATGCCTTGCAGGCGACCCTCGATAAGAGGTTCACGAATGGGCTCTCCATGCAACTAGCTTATACATGGTCGAAAGATATGCAGGGAGGCGCGACGGCAGCATTACCGTCGGGCGGGGCCGGCATCGAGATCCCGCAGTATTACTATCGGAATCGGTCTGTGACCCCGGTAGACCGGACGAATAATTTCATCGTCAGCTCGATGTATCAACTGCCGTTAGGCAGAAATAAAGAGTTCGTCAATCATGGGGTCGGCGCTGCGGTGCTAGGCGGCTGGACACTCAACGGAGTCTTCTCCCACCTCTCGGGGCTACCCTTCTATGTCAGCGCCTCCAGTGCTTCGTGCAATTGTCCCACAGCTATAAGCACGCAACTGGCCAACCAAGTAAAACCCAATGTCAAGAAGGTTGGGAGGGGAGTGAACGGTCAAGCATATTTCGATCCGACGGCCTTCGCTCCAGTCACTACAGCCACTTTTGGAACCGCCAGCTTTAATTCTCTACGCGGGCCGGGTGCAACCAATCTCGACGCCAGCGTCTTCCGCGATTTTCACCTCCTGGAACGGCTCAATATGCAATTCAGGGCTGAGAGCTTCAACGTCACCAACACGCCGCATTTCGCTAATCCGGGCGCAAATGTCTCCTCTGCGACATTAGTCAATGGAACGGCGACTGCTTCCAATGGATTCAGTCAGATCACGGCTGTCGCGCCGCTCGGCCGGCTCCTCGATCCGAGATACTTCCGCTTCGGGGTGCGGTTTACATTTTGACCTGCGACAAAAGACCTGAAATCTTCGATGATCTTCTATGAAGCATTTCATTGCACTTATCTCGTTGACTGGTGCAATCGCGGCCTCCGTTGGATGTAGCAAAACGGAGGTCGCTTCTCCATCCGGGCTCCATCAAGTCAAGACGGCGAGCGGCTGGGTCTCCGGCGCACCAGGGTTGAAGCCTGGAGTGCAGGTGTTCAAGGGCATCCCTTTCGCAGCACCGCCGGTCGGTAACTTACGCTGGCGCGCGCCTCAGCCGCCTGCGCGCTGGAGCGGCGTTCGCAATGGCAGCCGGTTTGCCGCCATATGTCCGCAAAAGACGGACGATCCCCAGTCCATCTACTTTCTCGATCCCGGCCCGCAGACAATTAACGAGGATTGTCTTTACCTCAACGTTTGGACGCCGGCCAAGACCGCGGCGGAGCGATTGCCCGTAATGGTCTGGATCTATGGCGGCGCATTCGACCACGGCTCGGGCACCGAGAAATATTACTGGGGCGATGATCTTGCGTATAAAGGCGCCGTGGTAGTGACATTCAACTACCGCGTGGGCGTGCTTGGCTTCCTCGCTCATCCTGATCTGACTCGCGAATCGGGACGGAACGCTTCAGGCAATTACGGCCTGATGGATCAGATCGCCGCGCTCCAATGGGTGCAGAGGAATATCGCGGCATTCGGAGGAGATCCGCAACGGGTGACCATCTTCGGGCAGTCCGCGGGAGGAGCCTCCGTCGGCCAACTGATGGCATCGCCTTTGGCGAAGGGTCTTTTTGAGCGTGCGATCGGAGAGAGCGGCGGCATCGGTCTCGGGCAGGGAGGCCGGACTCTGGCCGACGCGGAACAGGCAGGCGTAAAGTACGCCGAATCTTTGGACGCGCGGTCGATTGACGAGCTGCGCGCCAAAACGCCGGACCAGCTGCGCAGCGTTCCCGCCCATTTTGGGCCGATTGTCGACGGGTACGTAATTCCGATAACTCCTGTCGCAGTCTTCCAACAGGGTCAACAGAATGCCGTTCCGTTGATCGCGGGTTCCGTCGCCAATGAAGGGGGCGCCCGGCGCAGCACACCCACTTCTGCCGAGGCTATAGCTCAAGCCCATTCGCTCTATGGCGCCCAAGCCGGCGCCTTCTTGAAGCTGTTCCCGGCAAATACCGATGCGCAAGCTGAGGCTTCCTCATATGCGCTGGCCGCCGCCCGCACCGCTGCCGGCCAACGGAATTGGGTCCGGTTGGAGGGCCAAACAGGCAAGACGAAAACCTATCTGTATCTTTTCAGCCGGGTGCCCCCATTCCCGGCGGGCGCGAAATTTCTCGAAGCTCCAACCGCGAAACTTGGAGCCTACCACGCCGTCGAGCTCATCTACGTATTCGATCATCTCTATCTTAAGAACTGGCCATGGCAGCCCGTCGATCGGCGGATTGCGGATCAGATGTCGTCCTTCTGGGTGAACTTCGCAACTACGGGTGATCCCAACGGAAAAGGTCTGCCCAATTGGCCGGCTTATAACCAGGACGACCAGCAGCTCATAGATTTTGCTGACAAGACCGCCGCCGGGCCAGTGCACGACAAAGAGGCTTTGGATTTTCTTGAGGCCCACCCCGCGGCCCCGTCGCGAAACGGGCGTCCATAATCGGCGGGCGAAGATCTAAGCTGAACAAATGGCGTGAGGGCGTCGCATCGCTGACCGCGTGATTTGTACTATAGCGTTTTCACAATTGCTGTGTCCTGGTGAGAGTTGGTTTATGTGCAGGCGTTCTTTGATGGAACGCCTGCGTCGAGATTAGTTTCTTGGGATACACCAATCGTGAAAACGCTATAGGGCGGGTGTGCCCCGGATCCGTGACGCTACTCTTGGCCCAGGCTATAGTTCATAAGGGAACTACGGCATCCACTCTTACGCTTGACATGTCTCGACAACGAAGTATATCTATTGATCCCGTAGCCCTCACTTACCTCGCGTGTTCTCCCATTTTTGCCGTTCATTACGGAACTGATGAGAAGGCTGCTTTGCTAAAGCAACACAAATGAGACGTCGATTCGAGAGGGCAACCGGGCCGCCCGGAGCGGACAGAATGAGGTCAATGAAATGGTGAAAGTTCCGGCCGGCGCGCTCGCGGTGGGTCTGGTGACATCCTGCTTGTTGGCGGCAGCGGGAGCGGCCGCGCAATCGACGGCTCCCGGGTCCGGCGATTCAGCGCTCAACGGTCCAAGTTTTGTTCCGAACTCCACATTCCAGGGCTCTACCCTCGCCGGATGGCACACGTTGGGAGGAGCGGATTGGAAGGCCGAAAATGGCGAAATCACCGGCAAGGCCACCGGCAGCGGCGGTTGGCTGGTGCTCGATCGATCCCTGCAGGACACCGGTTTCTACTCGGCGTTTCGCTGCACCGGATTGTGCGATACGGGCGTGCTGCTCCGGATGACCAAGACAGCAGGTGGGATGACGGGCACTTACTTGTCTATCAAAGGCGGCGAGCTTGAGGCGGAGAACCTGACACTCGACGCGCAAGGAAATGTGGTGGCGCGGGTGAAATTGAGAGATGCGGAAGGCCAGGTTCGTTTTGCTCCTCCTCCCCCTGATCCCACCGAGCTTCCGGCCGTTCGCAGGGCTCCGCTTTACCAGGCATCTCCTGGAGTGACGCTACCGGTGGCGCGGCCTCATCCCGGTATGCGCAATGGAGAATGGAACGAAATAGAGATTCTGCTGGATGCCGATATTATGCGCGCGCGCTTGAACGATACCGGTCCTCAGGTCAGCGTCGCGACCGCCAATGACGATATGGATTCCTATGGTCCGGTCGCTCTGTTCGTGGGTAAAGGCAGCGAGGTGCATTTCAAGGATACTTCCTACAAAGATCTCGCCCTCAGAGTGCAGCCGCTGGAGAAGGTATCGAGCCGCTTTCGCGTACAGCGAGTCAGCCCGTTCTATTACAACTGGACGGCTACCGCTGCTGATTTCAATCATGATGGAAAGTTAGATCTGATTTCCGGAGCCTACCTTTACTTCGGTCCGGATTTCACTAAGTTCAGAGAGATTTATCCGGCGCGGACCTTCAATCCTTCTACCGAGTACTCAACCTGGGATCAACATGCCTATGACTTTACCGGTGATGGCTGGCCTGATGTGGTCGCGACCTATCTCAACATCGGCGCCGTTCTCTATGTAAATCCTGCAGGCGAGTCCCGCCGCTGGAAGAGGTATAGGGTTCTTCCGTCTATGCAGAGCGAATACTCGGTGCTCAAGGACATAGACGGTGACGGCAAGCCGGAATTGGTCTACATGGCGGATGGATACGTCCGCTATGCCAAGCCTGATCCCGCGAATCCAACTCGGCCTTGGGTAGTTCATACGATCTCTGAGAGAGGCGTCGGGTCAGCTCACGGCATCGGTGTGGGCGATATCAATGGCGACGGGCGCCCCGATATTGTGACTGCCTACGGATGGTGGGAGCAACCGCCCCGGGGCAGCGGTGATCAGCTATGGAAATATCATCCCCAGGCTTTCGGCCGGTGGGGACCAGTCACCTATGGTGGAGCGGAGATTGGTGTCTATGACGTAAACGGAGACGGCCTGAATGACGTCGTCGCCAGTCTCGATGCGCATGGTTTCGGACTGGCGTGGTTCGAGCAGAAGCGCGCCGCCAATGGCGATATCTCCTTCGTCGAGCACATGATAATGGATAACTACAATACCAAGAATGCCGGCGGCGTTACCTTCGCGGAATTGCATGGCACAGCCATCGCCGATGTCGATGGAGACGGCATCCCCGACTTTATTGTCGGTAAGCGGCAGTTCTCGCACAAAGATGATTTGTTAGATCCGGATGCGTACAGTCCTCCTTATCTCTATTGGTATAAGACGGTTCGAGATCCGAAGGCGCCTGGCGGAGCGAGGTTCGAGCCGGAACTGATCGACAATAGCTCGGGCGCTGGAGACGACCTGCTCGCCATCGATCTCAATGGCGATGGAATCCTGGATATCGTGAGCGCAACCAAGCGCGGACTTTACATCTACTGGGGCAAACCTGCTTCGGAACATGCTTCTAAGTAACCTCAAGGATGGTAATTTCTGAGCGGCGCACGAACTGAGTGTCATCCAATGGGTAGACGTCTGATCGGCGCGCTCGCAGTGGGCCTCCTCGCGACCTGCTTTCTGTTTCCGGCAGGCAGCGTTGCCGCGCAATCTGGAGCCTCCAGTAACCAAGCTTCAGTGCTCCGGGGTCCCAGTTTTATTCCCGACTCTAAATTTGCAGGCTCTACCCTCGCCGGATGGCACACCTTGGGGCAAGCGGCGTGGCGGCCTGAAAACGGGGAAATCATAGGTAAGGCGGCGGGCGGCAGCGGCGGTTGGCTGGTGCTCGATCACTCCTTGCAGGACACTGGTTTCTACTCCCAGTTTCGCTGCGCCGATGCCTGCGATATAGGTGTGCTGCTCCGCATGACGAAGACTGCGGGTGGAGTAAAAGGTACGTACCTCTCTATTAAAGGTGGCGAGCTTGAGGCGGAGAGCTTGACGCTCGACGCAGAAGGCAATGTGGTGGAGCGGCATAAATTGAGGGATGCGGGAGGAATGATCCGGTTTGCTCCTCCCCGGCCTGACCCTACCGCTCTTCCTGTCTCACAAGTAGCGCAATCGTACCCGCCGCCTGCGGGAGTATCTATGCCCATTACGCAACCTCATCCTGGTCTGCGCAATGGAGATTGGAATGAGATAGAGATTCTGCTCGATGCGAACATCATGCGGGCCTATCTGAACAATACCGGCCGGGAGATCAGTGTCGCGACCGATGATGACGAGATGGACGCCTATGGTCCGATAGCACTCTTCGTGGGCCAGGGCAGCGAGGTCCGCTTCAAAGATACTTCCTACAAGGACCTTGCCATCAAGGTGCAGCCATTAGAGAGGGTAGGGGACCGATTCCGCATGCAGCGCCTCAGCCCCTTCTACTACAACTGGTCGGTGACCGCCGCGGATTTCAACCATGACGGCAAGCTGGACCTTATCTCGGGAGCTTATCTGTACTTCGGACCGGATTTCACAACATTTCGAGAGATCTACCCGGCCCGGACCTTCAATCCTTCCACTGAGTATTCCACCTGGGTGCAGCACGCCTATGACTTCACCGGTGACGGCTGGCCCGACATAGTGGCTACGAATCTTGGTCAAAGCGGGGGCGCATTCCTCTTTGTGAATCCAAAGGGCGAAGCCCGGCGCTGGCAGCGCTATAAAGTTATTCCATCGATGCAGAGTGAAGACTCGCTACTCGCGGATGTGGATGGTGACGGCAAGCCGGAATTAGTTTACATAGCCGACGGATATATGCGTTATGCCAAGCCCGATCCTGCCCATCCGACCGCGCCATGGATCGTTCATACTATCTCTGAGAGGGGTCCTTGGCCGGTCCATGGTATCGGCGTGGGGGATATCAATGGCGATGGCCGAATGGATATCTTGGGCGCGGATGGATGGTGGGAGCAGCCTCCCGAGGGCGGTGACCGGCAATTGTGGAAATATCACCCCGAAGCTTTCGGGCGCTGGGGGCGTATTGCGGCCGGTGGAGCTACCATCGGGGTCTATGATGTTAACGGCGATGGTTTGAACGATGTGGTGACATCGCTCGAAGCACATTCCTTCGGGTTGGCATGGTTCGAGCAAAAACGGGCTGCTGACGGGGAAATCTCATTCGTCAGGCACATGGTGATGGATAACTACAATACCGAAAATGCAGGCGGCGTCACGTTCTCGGAGTTACATGGATCGGCCATTGCCGATGTGGATGGAGACGGTATCCCCGACTTTATCGTCGGCAAGAGGCAATGGTCGCATAACGATGACTTTCTCGATCCTGATGTCTATGGAACGCCGGTGCTCTATTGGTACAAAACGGTTCGCGATTCCAAGGCGCCGGGCGGAGCAAAGCTCGTGCCGGAATTGATTCATAATAGTTCCGGCGCCGGATCGGATGTGCTTGCCACAGACTTGAATGGCGATGGCATCCTGGACATCGTGACCGCGACAAAACGTGGACTTTACATTTTTTGGGGTAAGCCTGCACCGCCGGCAACGTCCAAGTAACTCTGACCGGCCTCGGGCGCGCGCCATGAGCTCCCATTCGCCGGCCTGGGATGCGCATCTATCAGGGAGCCGCAATGATTGATGGGCCTATCGTTCTAAACGTACACATCGAAGCGGCGCCGGGCCGCGAGGAAGATCTGGCGCGTGAGCTGAGCGCGCTGCTGGCCCCGACTCGCAGCGAGGCGGGATGTCTCGTCTACCAGTTGCACCGTGACCCGGAAGATCAAGGAAGATTCATGTTTTACGAGAAGTTCGCTAACCAAGCGGCCCTTGATCTCCATTTGAATGCTCCCTACTTCAGGAAGTTTCTGAGTTACCGGGAGCAAAGCGATCCAATCGCCGGTCAAACGGTAACCCAGTGGCGTCCTCTTGACTGATTTCGTCTGTAACTTAGCGAGATTGTTGAAAACGCATGGATTCTAGAATCGACACAAAGCTCTGGAACACCCCATTCTTCGCACGGACCAGCGCCGTCCGAAGGAGAAAAGATGGGATATTGGACGCGCGTGGATCTCGAAAGGACTATAGGTGACAATGGACAACACGTACACGCCCCCCAATGAAATGCCGCAGGCGCCCATACATCGAGTGCTGGCGGGGCAAAAGGCTCTGGTGACGGGAGCGAGCAAAGGGCTGGGCCAGGCTATGGCGATCGGATTTGCGCGGGCCGGCGCGGATGTTCTGGTTAACTACAGCACGGATGAACAAGGAGCTCGCCGGACTGCTAAAGTCATCGAGGAACACGGCCGGAAAGCGGTGATCTTCAGGGCTAACACGGCCAAAGAAGAGGAAGTGAAGGCCATGTTCGAATGTATGTTCGACGCGTTCGGGCGGATTGATATTTGTGTGCCGAATGCCGCCATACAACTGAATGCGCCGGTCGACGAGATGACTCTGGACCAGTGGCAAGGCGTGATCGATGTGAACCTTACCGGGATGTTTCTCTGTGCCCGCGAAGCTGTTCGCGCCTTCAAGCGGCAGGGGATCGACCGTTCTATCTCCTATGCCTGCGGGAAGCTTATCTTTATCAGCTCGGTGCACGATATCATCCCCTGGGCGGAGCATGCCAATTACGCGGCGGCCAAGGGCGGATTGATGCTCTTCATGAAGAGTCTCGCTCAGGAGGTGGCTCACCTCCGTATCCGGGTAAATTCTATTTCACCTGGGGCTATCCGGACACCGATGAACGTCGAAAAGCTAACTACGCCTGAACTCTTTGAAACTGTTCTGCTCAAGCTCATACCGTCCAAACGAATCGGCGAACCGGAGGATGTGGCCCGCACCGCCATATGGCTGGCCTCCGATGAATCGGACTACGTGCAGGGAACCACCATCTATATCGATGGCGGCATGACTCTTTATCCCGGCTTTATCGGAGCAGGCTAACGCCAATCATTGGAGTACAACCGTTCTTGCTAATACGATCGAAGGAGCACTATACTCGCTCAGAACAGATATCCGGGAAATAGTTCTATTGGGAACTATCGTGAGCCGGTCTCTCTTCTTATCCGGAGCCGCTCCGGATTTAGAAATCCTATTGCTTGCTACTGTTGGGAGCGGGTGAGGAAAGAATATATTCTTCGATTGAACTGGGATCGTCAGCCCGGAGTTTTAGTAGCCGGATACTAATGAGCTAACTGCTGCTGGAAGGACACGGCCGAGTGAAAGCTGTTGTGAAGTATGCGCCTGGAAAAGGAAACGTCGGCATTAAGGATGTCGACGAGCCGCGCTGTGGAGATAATCAGGTCAAGCTTGAAATTGCCTATTGCGGAATCTGTGGAACAGATCTCCACGTTCTCCACGATACATTTCGCAACTACCCGCCCGTGATTCTGGGGCACGAGTTTTCAGGTACCGTGGTAGAGGTTGGCCGGAACGCGAACGGAGCGACTCCGGGTGAAAGGGTCACGGGCCTGGGAGCCACCGCCGTAACCTGTGGAAATTGCCAGTACTGCCGCTCCGGACACTTCATATTTTGTTCCAATCGCAGGGGAATGGGGCATGGAGTGAACGGCGCGTTCACCCGTTTCGTCGTTATGCGCCCTGACCAGTTGTACCGGATTCCGGAGAACTTTACCTTGGAAGAGGCGGCTATGAGTGAGCCGTTTGCAGCCGTTGTACAGGCCGTTACCGAGGTATCTCATGTGCGGATCGGGGATACTGCCCTGGTCTCCGGCCCCGGGCCAATCGGGCTTTTGTGCGTGAAGTTACTGGTGGCGGAAGGTGTAAACACCATCGTCGCCGGCGCTCCAGGAGATCATGAGCGTCTGAATGCGGCGCTCCGGTCCGGAGCGTCGGCCATTGTCAATATCGGCGAGCAGAAGCTTGCCGATGCCGTTCGCGATTACACCGGCGGGGCAGGCGTGGATGTCGCCTTCGAATGCGCGGGACATCCTGATTCAGTGCGAGGATGCATAGATTCACTGCGGCCAATGGGGCGGTACACGCAAGTGGCAATCTGCGGACGCGACATCCAATTCCCGATCGATCAGATTTTCTATAAACAGCTCACCATCTCCGGCTCCATTTGCTACACCGCGAGCACCTGGGAGCGGATGATGAAAATCTATGCCGAAGGCCGTGTAAGACTGAACGATCTCATTTCGACCAAGCTGCCCATATCGGAATGGCGCACCGCCTTTGATTTATGTGAAAAGAAAGAGGCCATCAAAGTTCTGATGTATCCGGAGTAGTAATACCCCGATCGGTCCGGCCTTCATAGGTGTAGAACAAGGGATAGCGATGAGCGAAGCAGTCCAGAGCCACCTTAAATATAAGAGTCCGTTGGATGAGATGACTCATACCACGCCAACTGCGCTGTGGTGCGATTCGGCGGCTCTTTCCGAGCTGAGCTACTCGATTGAGCATGGCGGAGTGGGAGCTACCTGCAATCCGGTCATCGTTCTGGAAATAATCAAGAAGGAAGCCCATCTATGGAATGACCGAATCTGTGCTATCGCCGAAGAGATGCCGCTGGCCACCGAAGAAGAGATTGGATGGAGACTTATTGAGGAAATTTGCGCCAAGCGGGCCGAGTTACTCCGCCCGGTCTTCGACCTGCACCAGGGCGTGAATGGCAGGCTTTCGATTCAGACCGATCCTCACTTCTACCGCAATCCGGAAGCTATCCTGCGGCAGGCGCTGCGTTTCGCCGCTTTGGCGCCGAATATGATCGTCAAAATTCCGGTTACTCGTTCCGGCATACCCGCAATCGAGGAGGCGACCTATCACGGCGTGAGTGTCAACGCGACCGTGTGCTTCACCTTAAGCCAATCGATTGCCGTTGCCGAGGCGGTGGAGCGTGGCCTGAAACGGCGGGAAAGGGAAGGCAAGGATATCTCTGCGATGGGTCCGGTCTGTACCATCATGTGCGGCAGGTTGGACGATTGGTTGAAAGTTGTCGCGGAAAAGAAAGATATCATTCTCGATCCGGGATGCCTGGAGTGGGCTGGGGTCGCAGTATTCAAAAAGGCATATAAGATTTTTCGCGAACGCAAGTACCGTATACGGTTGCTCTCGGCTGCCTTTCGTAACCATATGCAATGGAGCGAATTCATTGGCGGCGATGTGGTGATCTCTCCGCCGTATAAGTGGCAGGTTCGTTTCAACTCGAGTGACGTAAGTGTCGTATCCAGAATTGAAAAGCCGGTCAATCCGGATATAGTGGAGGAGCTGTTACATAAGTTCCCGGACTTCCGGCGGGCATACGAGGAACAGGGACTGGTGCTGGAGGAGTTCGACTCGTTCGGTCCGACGGTCCGCACCCTACGGCAGTTTCTCGATGCAACCCATGAATTAGCTGTTCGGGTCAGGGATCTGATGCTTCCCAATCCGGACGTGCGGCTTTGATTTCTATTGTGTTGAGTTGATGTCGACTACGCAGCTTTCTTCGCGAAAAGCTGCACATAGCCGCTCCTGGCAGGGGCACATCAATAGGAGAAATGCTTTAAACAGGTTGCGGAACAACTCGGCCTCGTATCAGGGCACATTGAAAAAGGGGTCGGCTTTAGCCGCTGAGGAATTGGTACGACTGAAGTCGTGCCCCATAGAAAACCGTCATGAAACAAGTTCCAGTATAAATTTGCTGCGGAGCCTCCTTTGAATATGAAGGGCAAAACCGAAGCTCTCCGGCCGGAGACTACTCGGGAGTTAGATAAGTATTGGGTTCCCATTGTTGCCAGGACAATTGACCTGTTGGATTCTTTCGGCTCTGCGACTGAATCGTTGACCTTGGAGGAGGTTGTCAGAAGGACCGGGATCCCGCATACCACTGCCTACCGTATTCTTCACACTCTGGTGCTGCGCGATTATCTTAGTCAGTCGGGACGGCATTACCGTCTCAGCCGGATGCGAAAGAGGCTTAAGTTTGGCTTCGCGAATCTCTCTAAACATGTTCTGCTCGCAGTTGAAATCCAACGCAGCCTCGAACGAGCGAGTGCGGCCGCAGGTATCGACCTTTTAGTGTGGGATAATGACCGCGACGCCGACACCGCGATCAAGAATGCGGAAGAGATGGCCGGCAAGAAGGTCGACCTGGCCATTGAATTTCAGTTATTCGAGCATGTCGCGCCTGTCATCTCCGACACGCTTTCGCGAGCGGGAATTCCGCTCATCTCCGTGGTCAATCCACATCATGGGAATGTTTACTTCGGCGTCAACAACTATCGCGCGGGCTTCTCCGCCGGTATCGCGCTGGCGGAATATGCGGCTAAACATTGGAAGGCTCAGATGGATGCGCTTCTGCTTTTAGAGTCCCCGAGTGCCGGGAGAACCGTGCAAAGCCGGTTAGTGGGTGTTTTGCGGGGGATTCAGGAGCGGATGGGAACATTCCCGGAAAAGGCGATTCACCGTCTGGATGGCGGGGGCGACAAGGTGAAGTCCAAGGCGGCCGTGAGCGGCTTCCTCAAGACACGTTCGAGAAGGAGGGTTCTGGTCGTAGGAATCAACGATGAAAGCGCTATTGGGGCGGTTCAGGCAGCAGAACAGTTTTCCGGCGGAGAAGAGATTGCGATTGTAGGTCATGGCGGGAGCACGGAAATCATGGATATCATCGCTAACCCGCGAAGCTCATGTATTGGGACCGTCTGTTTCCATGCCGAGCTCTACGGCCCCGATCTGCTCAATTTCGCATTGCCTATCGTGCAGGGGCGGTCGGCGCCGGCGGTGCACTACGTGCCCCATGAGTTCCTGGCAAAAGACGCCTTGGTGCGCGAGCGGCGCCCGGCGATGCGGCGCTCTTCGTGAAAGGGCGGTAATGGTCGATGTCTTCTAGAAGAGAGTTTCTACGGCGCATGGGCACGATCGCTGCCGGATCCGCTCTTTTATGCCACGAGATAAGGCAGGCGGAGGCAAATCCTTTGGGCATGCCTATAGGATTTCAAGGCTACGACGCGAGATTCCTGCTCATCAAAAATTGGGACCAGGGATGGCTTGAGATGAGAAACATGGGCTTCCAATCCGTCGATCTGGTCTCCTTCAAAGGCTATGGTTATCAGGGTTCCCCGCTTGAGAATCTCTCAGCCAAAGATATACGTCAAAAGCTCGATTCCATTGGGATGCTGTGCGAGAACTGTCAGTTCTATTTTGCCGAGCTTCACGGTAGCTTCGATGAGAAGATGGTCTTCTCTCATCAACTAAGGCTTAAGAATGTAATCTGTGCGCCGGAGCAAACCCGGATGAAGACCCTAGACGATTGGAAATGGCAGGCCGATCAACTCAACGCTCTTGGCGAGCGGACGCGGCGAGCCGGTTTCCAGTTGGGCTACCATAATCACGATATGGAGTTTACGGCCATCGATGGAGTAATCCCATATGACGTGCTGATGAATCGGACAGATCCAAACCTGGTCAAGTTCCAGATCGATGTAGGAAACCTTACCTTCGCCGGCGCAGATGCCCTGACGTATCTCCATAAGTACTCCGGCCGTTATTTCTCCATGCATGCAAAGGATTATTTACCGGGAAGAACGAGTGTGCCCGTTGGCCAGGGTATCCTCAACTGGAAGAAGATCTTCGAAGCGGTTAAGAAGACGCCGATTGAGAATTATTTTGCTGAAGTAGCCGCATATGGAGGCGGGACACTGCATGGCGTACCGGCAAGCGCGTGGCCTACGGATTCAGCCGACCAGCTTCGCCAGAGTTATATCTATCTTCACAACCTGCGGGTTTAAGGCGGTCCATGCGTCATATGGCTGGACTTTAACGATGTCACAAACTGCTGAGCTGTTCGCGTGTCCGGCGCCCGCGCCCACAAGCGGCCAAACGAGAAATGGAGAACCAACATGAAGGCCATGTTTTTTCTGTTTACCATATTTCTGGGTGTCGTGCTCGACGTGCATTTGGCGATGAATGGCAAAGTGGGAGCCTCTTTGAACAATCCTCGCGTAGCGAATGCACTGTTCTGGTGTGTAGGAGCCGTCACTGCGGTAATTATCGGAGCTACCGGATGGCACGCGGGGGCTCTGGCAGGTTTGAAAGACATTAACCCTAGCTTACTGATAGCGGGCGCTTTGGGAGCGTGCCTTGTCTTTGCGATTGCATGGCTGTTGCCTCAAGTGGGTGCTCGCGCCATGTTTATCACGCTCATTGCCGGACAGGTACTGGGAGGAATGACACTGTCCCATTTTGGCTGGCTGGGCTCACCCGTGCAACGAGTATCTTGGGTGAATGCGGTAGGAGCCCTGGTGATGCTGGGTGGTGTAATGCTTGCTACTTATACCAGATAGCGCCGGCATCCAACTGATATCAGCCATAAATTAGAGAGGTCCATCGTGGAAAAGGTGAAGCTGGGTAGAGCGCCGGTCGAAGTAAGCGCTCTGGCAATGGGAACCGACTTGATTGGCAGCAAAATCGATCGCCAGACGTCTTTCAGATTGCTTGATTTCTTCTATAGCAAGGGAGGCAGCTTGCTTGATACTGCTAACTTCTATGCAAGTTGGATTCCCGGATGCGCAGGGGGTGAAAGCGAAGGCGCCATAGGCGCTTGGATGAAGGAACGCGGCAATCGCGATGAGATGGTGATCTCATCCAAAATGGGTTTTGATTATCCGGGCTGCGCAGGCGGTCTGAGGGCGGAGGAGATAGAACGCGAATGCGAAAAGAGCCTGAGAAGGTTGCAGACTGACAGGATCGATTTCTACTATGCCCATCGCGACGACCGCCAGACCAGCCTTGACGAGACCATGGAGGCATTCCACCGGCTGATCCAGGCGGGTAAAGTACGTGTCCTCGGAGCAAGCAATCTCGCCGTCTGGCGTGTGGTGGAAGCGAACACAGCCGCTAAATTAAATGGGTGGAGTCCCTATTCCGTCGTTGAGCAAAGATATACCTATCTTCGTCCCCGCCATGGAGCCGATTTTGGCCCGCAGATATTCATCAATGCTGATCTGAAAGACTACGCGCAAAGCCGCGGAATCGGGCTGATCGGCTACTCGGTTCTCCTGCAAGGATCTTATACGCGTCCGGAGCGCGAGTTGCCGGCGCAGTTCGCCGGCCCCGATGCGGATGCTCGCCTGAAGGCGCTTACGACAGTTGCCGGCGAGATCGGATGTAGTCCGAATCAGGTCATCCTAGCGTGGCTGCGGCAAAGCACGCCTCCGATTCTTCCCATCATCGCCGGCAGCAGGATCGACCAGTTGGAGGAAAATATCGGCGCGCTTCAGATCAGGCTGAGCAGCGCTCACATGCAGTATCTGGACACGGCGGGAGATCCGGTCATAGAGCGGGCTTGGCTCCAACCAACGTAGGCCGGTTTTCGGTAGTGGGTCAGGTTGAAGTTCCTAGTTTCGACCCCTTGCGGATGTTCCCTCAGTCTTCGCCAATCGAACGAATGACCCGCGCCGGATTTCCCCCGACAAGGGTATTCGGGGGAACTTCCTTCGTGACTACCGAACCCGCCGCGACGACAGAGTTCTCGCCTATTGTTACGCCACCGATGATGGTCGCACCCGCTGCGATCCACACGCCTTTCTCAATCACGATGGGCTTTCCGATTGTGGCGGCGTGTCGCTGCGAAGCTTCAAGAGGATGGCCCGCCGTGATGATGCTCACGTTCGGCCCGATCATCACGTCGTCCGCGATGTCGAGGCCGCCAAGCTCATAGAAAGTGCAGTTCTGATTTACGAAGACGTTATGCCCGACGCGGATTTCGTCCCCGCCGGCGGTAAAAAATGGAGGGATCAGTAAAAAGTTCTCGTCTACTTTTTTACCGATAAGTTCGCTGAACAAGGCCCGAATTTCGTCCGCATCGTTGAACGTCAAACGGTTAAGTGTGGCGGTGATCGCCATCGCTCGTTTGACGTTTGCCAACATGGCCGCTGATTCCGGCGTCCTGCCGTAAATTATCTTGGTGCGATCGTCATTCGGCATTCGTTATTTTTCCTCGGGTTGCGGTTGACAGTCTGTTTCAGCGGACGAAGCCACGCGGAGATTCGCTGAGTGTAGCCCCAAAGCGGAAGCGCCGGAATCAGGCCAGAGGGTGATTCAAAATGAACCACTACCCGGTCTTCGCCTGAAAACCATTCATTCGAACAATTCCGTCTTCGCTTCAACCTGACAGTGGACCGTCGCGGCATACCCGTGGACCAAGTTCCTTGGAATTGGCGGATACACGTTTGGCCCGGCGTGAATTGGCTTCGAGCGAGAGTTCAATACGGAATTCCACAGTCCAAAATAGCTCTTGACAGGGCTTCGTTATGAAGTGTATCTACTTATCCCGAGGCCAACAGCCGTGATAATGTTATTCAATTATTCTATAGTTCAAATAGGAACTATTGGACTGGCGTGCATTGTATCGCTTTCATTTGCGGAAAAGGACTTTGCTTTTAGCTGTTCGGCCCGGTGTGGCAGGCAGATCAGCCGCTGCCACTGTAAATTAACTGCTTTGAGTACCAGGCGATAGTGAATGAATCGAAAATATGGATCGAGATGCATCTTCAGTTTAGGATCGATAATCTGTTTGACCTTGGCCGTCGCCGGCAACGCGCAATCGTTGCCTGAAGGACAGGGAAGAGCTGAATTCCTGCGAATCTGCAGCAATTGCCACAGCGTATCGATGGCGACAAGTCAGCGGATGACCCATTCGGAATGGGCAGGCGTGGTCAACGACATGGTCTCGCGCGGAGCCCAGGGAACACAGGACGACCTCGACAAGGTGGTGGTTTACCTTAGCGCGAATTTCGGCAAAGATAAGCCTCCCGCCGCCAATGCTCCGGCCGTGCAAATTCCCGCGCCTGTGGAGCGGCAGCATGAGGCTCCCTTAAGTGAGGCCGCGCTAGCGAAGGCCGGGGAGCTTCTCAAAGCAAATCAGTGTTTATCGTGCCACCGGGTTGATGGTATGGGTTCTTATGCCGGACCCTACTTGGGTGATATCGGTGCGCATCGTTCTCCCGAGCAACTGCGCGCTTCGCTGGTTTCACCGAACAAGGACGTTGTGCCGGAGAATCGTTCCGTCCGTCTGGTTACCAGCGACGGAACCAGTCTGACAGGGAAGCTTCTCAATCAGGACGGATTCAGCGTACAACTGATCGATTCATCCGGTCAGCTCAGGTCTTTTCAGAAATCAAGTCTTCGTGAATTCACCATTGTGACTACAAATCCCATGCCGTCCTATGCGGATAAGATGAGCGCGCAAGACCTTACCGATCTGGTCCGCTATCTAAGCTCCTTGAGGGGAGATGCACAGTAATCAAGCTTGGGTGGAAGCCGCGCATTCATGAGGGGACGAGCACTAGAATCTGACCTTCCCCATGCTAAACGAGGAAGCTCCACCTGGAATGACTTCAATTGGAAGGGAATCCTGAAATCTGTGAACATCCGGCTGCTGGTTTTGCTTTGCTTTATTGGCTCGTCCCTGCAGGCGCAGGTGACCTATGACCGGATGCTTCATGCCGATCGAGAGCCGCAGAACTGGCTGACATACTCCGGCGGCTACTCCAGCCTGCGCTACAGCGAATTGACCCAGATCAGTCGGGATAATGTTAAAGGGCTGCAGTTGAAATGGGTTCACGTCTTCGACACCAACAAGAAGATAGAGAACACGCCGCTGGTTGTCGATGGGATCATGTACATCGGCGATGTAAACGGAATCTCAGCCGTCGATGCTGTTACCGGGCGGACCTATTGGACGCTCCGTCACACCGTAGATCCGCGAGGCGTCTTTGTTCTCCCTATGCTGAAGGGGGTGGCAGTCGCCAATGGCAGGTTATTCTGGGCGACGCTGGATGGTCATCTCATTGCCGTGGACGCAAAAAACGGGCAACCGCTTTGGGATAAGCTTATAGCCGTTTGGCAGAAGGGCTATCAGCTCAACGTTCCTCCTCTGGTGGTCAAAGACAAAGTTATCTTAGGCACGGAAACCAATGAAGAGGGAGCGAATTGCTGGGTTGCCGCCTACGACGTCAAAAGCGGCAAGGAGTTATGGCGCTTCAATGTAACCCCGTTGCCTGGGGAGCCCGGCCATGAAACGTGGCCTGGGGATTCGTGGAAACATGGAGGCGGGTCGATCTGGGATGGGGGTTCGTATGACCCTGAAACCAATCTCGTATTTTGGGGAACCGGGAATCCTAATCCCGGATGGAATGGGGATCCCCGCAGCCCCGGAGATAATCTCTTTACCGACTCCGTCATTGCCCTGGACGCGGATACAGGGAAGCTAAAGTGGTATTACCAGTTTACGCCGGATGATGAGTTCGACTGGGATGCGGTTGAAATTCCGGTATTGGCGGATATCAACTGGGAGGGTAAGCCGCGGAAGGTAATGCTTTGGGCCAACCGGAATGGTTTCTTTTACGTTCTCGACCGGACAACGGGGAAGTTTCTGTTGGGCAAAGCTTTCGTCAAGCAAAATTGGAACGTCGGCTTCACGCCCACGGGCCGGCCGATAAAAAATCCGGCCTTCAAATCGAGTTTCCAAGGCACATTCATCCAGCCTGGAGTTCAGGGCGGGACCAACTGGTATTCACCTTCCTTCAGCCCCCGGACTGGGCTTTTCTATATTCCTTCATGGCAGAACAGCTCTCAGATTTCAGCCAAGGCGCCTGCCCAGTGGGTCGAAGGTGAGAGATATACAGGAGTCGGCCACCCGGCCAATGCCGCCGAACATCCGCATCGCGGCGGAGGTTTGGCCACCGGCGGTTATGGGAATGACTCATCCTTCAAAACGGAGGCAGAGGGTTACGGAGCAGTCGTGGCCATCGACCCGCAAACCGGGACAAAGAAGTGGGAGTTTAAAATGTCCGACTACACGGAAAGCGGCGTGCTTACCACGGCTTCAGACCTGCTCTTTTCCGGGGGAAGAGAGGGAAACTTTTTCGCTCTCGACGCCCGCTCCGGCCAGCCATTATGGAAAGCCGGCCTGGGTGGCACCGTGGCAAGCGGCCCCATGACCTACTCCGTAGACGGCCATCAGTATGTAGCGGTTTGTGCCGCCAACGTGCTGTATGTCTTCGGTTTGCCGAAATAAGTGAATGAGCCGGATGCAATCAATCAAAGCCGGAATGCGGTGCTGTCGCCCGCGGAGACCTGACCGGTTTCATTCACCTGAGTTGCTGGAAGGGAATCCGCGATTTATGAAGCTCTGCACGATTATTGCCTGCCTGCTCATTACCGGGTCTGTTGGGGCTCAAGTCACATTCGACAGGATTTTGAATGCAAACCGTGAACCGCAGAATTGGCTGACCTATTCCGGCAGCTACTCCAGCCAGCGTTATAGTCTGCTCGACAAGATCAATACGGAAAATGTAAAGAGCTTGACACTGAAATGGGTCTATCGGCCTCAAACCTCGGTCAAGATGGAGCTCACCCCTTTGGTGGTGGATGGCATCTTATACGCGGTTCAGGGAAACGAGGTGGCTGCCATAGATGCGGCCACAGGCCGAAAATTTTGGACCTTCGAGTATGACATTCCTCCGGAGTCGAACTCAGGCGAGATGTTCGTCAGAGGCCTAGCCATTTCAGGGAACAGGCTCTTCTGGGCGACTTATGACGGACATCTCATCGCCATCGACGCCAAGAATGGACAGGCTATCTGGAATATAACTCTGGTCGATTGGCATAAGGGGCTTCGGCTGAATCTCGCTCCCTTGATAGTCAGGAACATGGTTATCCTGGGTCCTGCCGACGAAGAGGCAGGTGCGAATTGCTGGGTTGCCGCGTACGATGTCAAAACAGGAAAGGAGTTGTGGCGTTTCTGGACCGTCCCAAACAAGGCTACTGATCCTGGGGCGGATACCTGGGGCGGTGACTCATACAAGCACGGAGCCTCCCCGGTATGGGTTACGGGATCTTACGATCCGGAAACCAACCTTATATTTTGGGGAACCGGCGATCCAAATCCAGGCTGGAACGGCGACTCTCGTCCTGGAGATAATCTCTATTCTGATTGTGTGGTTGCTTTGGATGCGGATACCGGCAAATTAAAATGGTACTACCAGTTTACTCCCCACGACGAGCGTGATTACGATTCCGTCCAGGTGCCGGTACTTGCCGAAATTGAGTGGAAGGGCCTGCCCCGAAAAGTAATTCTTTGGGCCAACCGGAACGGCGTCTTTTATGTTCTGGACCGAACGACCGGTGAATTTTTGCTGGGCAAGCCGTTTGTGAAGCAAAACTGGAATCTAGGCTTTGATGCGAAGGGCCGGCCAATCCCGTCCCCCGCGGCGAATCCGAAGCCTATGGGTAGATCATTCATTGAGCCCGGAACCCAGGGTGGAACAAATTGGTACTCGCCATCATTCAGTCCCCGGACCGGTCTGTTCTACGTTTCCACCTGGGCGAATTACACGGAATATTCCGGTAAGGCAGACCCAGGGGAATGGGTGGAGGGCAAGAGATATGAGGGAGTTCGGCCTCCTCTTCCTCCGGGCGCTCCGCCGCCAAAGAGAGTCCGCGGGATGTCTTCTGCTTACCGGACAGAGGCAGAGGGTTACGGCGCGATCCGCGCCATCGACCCGCAAACTGGGGATAAAAAGTGGGAGTTTAAGATGTCCGACTACACGGAAAGCGGTGTTCTCACTACCGCTTCCGATCTGCTGTTCTCCGGCGGCATGGAAGGGAACTTCTTTGCGCTGAATGCGCGCGACGGACGCTGCCTGTGGCACGTGGGGCTGGGTGGAACAGTTTCCGGCGGTCCCATCTCATATGCAGTTGACGGGCATCAATATGTGGCCGTGGCCGCGCAAAGCGCCCTTTATGTCTTCGCGTTGCCACAGTAATTTATTCCGCGGTTGGAGCGTGAAACCGGCTTTTAGGAAATTAGAGCAGAAACAGGATAGGTGTGGCTTCGAGGAGGAGTTCTATGAAGCGGCCTTTTCTTGGTTAAAACGGCCGTCGGCAGTAGCAGACTGGTTACATCCATTCTGTTTCTGTCATAGCCGCGCCGGCGTGTTCGCGAAGTGGATTGGGATGGATTGGTATGTTCGCATCTGAGTTGAGCTATACCGGAGAGCGTCATTCATGCAAATGGCAATGGTCAGCCATGAAACTTGGCGTTTTTCTGACATTATTAATTTTTTTCGGGCCGGTTCAGGCTCAAGTGACATTCGATAGCATTCTGCATGCCAGCGGTGAACCCCAGAACTGGTTAACTTATTCGGGGAATTACTTCAGCCAGCGTTATAGCCTGCTGGATAAGATCAATCGCGAAAATGTCCAAAACCTGCAGCTGAAGTGGGTCTATCGGCCGGCTCCGCTTACCCTTCCTGCCATTCCTGGAAGTTCCCCGGTCAACAAGATGGAGCTCACACCTTTAGTGGTGGATGGAATTTTGTATGCGGTTCAGGGGGACGAAGTCGTTGCCATGGACGCGGCCAGCGGCCGGACCTTTTGGACCTTCACATACGATATTCCTCCCGAATCCAATGCTTACCTCCTGGTCTGTAAAGGGCTGGCAATCTCCGGCAGCACGCTCTTTTGGGCGACCTACGACGGACATCTGATTGCCATCGATGCCAGGAACGGTAAAGCTATCTGGAACAAAACTATTTTCGATTGGCACAAGGGCCTTCAATTCAATGTTGCTCCATTGATCATCAAGGATATGGTCGTGCTGGGTACGGCGGACAATGAGCGGGGCGCCAATTGCTGGATCGCGGCCTACGATGTGAAGACCGGCAAGCAATTGTGGCGCTTCTGGACCGCGCCGAACTCGTCCACCGATCCCGGAGCCGATACGTGGGGCGGCGGCTCTTACATACACGGAGGCGACCCTGTATGGGTTACCGGGTCGTATGATCCGGAAACGAACCTTACCTTTTGGGGAACCGGCGATCCGAATCCAGGTTGGAACGGAGATTCCCGCCCCGGAGATAACCTCTATGGCGACTCCGTGGTCGCACTGGATGCGGATACAGGCAAGTTAAAGTGGTACTACCAGTTCACCCCCCACGATGAGTTCGATTTCGATGCCGTGCAAGTGCCGGTACTCGCCAATATCGACTGGAAAGGCCAGCCGCGGAAAGTGATGCTTTGGGCCAACCGGAACGGATTCTTCTATGTTCTGGACCGGACCACCGGCCAGTTTCTGTTGGGCAAAGCGTTCGTGAAGCAGAACTGGAATCTTGGCTTCGATGAGAAGGGCAGACCCAAAATGTCTCCCAAATTAGCTCCCAAGCCTCTAGGCGCGGCTTATGTCGAGCCGGGGACACAGGGCGGCACCAATTGGTATTCACCGTCCTTCAGCCCGCGTACCGGGCTCTTCTATGTTTCCACTTGGGACAACTACGCGAATTATTCGGGAAAGAGTGACCCGGGCGCATGGGCGCAAAATCAGAGATACATGGGAGCATTTCCACCCGCGGCTGGATCACACAGCCATCGTCCAGTGCCTCCCATTTACCGTACGGAGGAGGAGGGTTATGGCGCAGTCCGAGCCCTCGATCCGCAGACCGGCGAGAAGCGATGGGATTTCAAGATGGTGAACTATACCGAGAGTGGGGTGCTGAGCACCGCCTCGGACCTTGTCTTCTCCGGCGGCATGGAAGGTAATTTCTTTGCGCTGGATGCGCGTGATGGAAGATGTCTGTGGAAGGTTGGCCTGGGCGGAACCGTTTCAAGCGGACCCATCACTTATGAGGCCCATGGCCATCAATATGTCGCCGTTTCCGCGCAGGGTGCGCTCTACTCCTTTGCATTGCCCGAGTAACGGCGCCGGTTTTAGTAATTTAGTTGGAGGGATCATTGATGTTTCATCGCGAAAGATTTGCTTCAGCTTTATTTTCGGCTGGAGCGGCTATCGTTCTTCTGAGCGGACTTATGCTTCCGGTGCGGGCGCGTGCGGCCTCAGACTACACGCTGGTTCCTGTCCAAAATGGAATGCAGCTCAAGACGCCGGATGGCAAAGTTGTCTTCGAATACGTGACCAAGAAGCCGGACAATATCGGTCTAACCTCTCCCAGCGCGGCGTACTTCCATCCTGTCGAAACACCTTCGGGTGAGACCGTCACCAACGTTGCGCCCAACGATCATCCTCATCACCGAGGCATTTTTTTGGGATTCCTGGATTCGGAGTTTCATACGCCGGCCGATTTCTCCAAGGCTCCGCCGAACCATCCGTTACGGGCCTTCAGCGTCCAGCGAGGCGATTTCTGGTCTTGGGGGCTGTACGCTCCACGCGAAGGCCGGGTGATCCAAAATCGCGATATAAAGCTGGTAACCGCCGATTCGAAACACGCCCATTTGGAACTTCATAACGACTGGTTGATCGAAAATAAAAAAGTTCTCGACGAAACGGATGAAGTTAATGTCGCTGAGCGCGATGGCGTCTACGTTATTGATTTCGCCTACCGGCTTGCACCGGTCGTCGATTATGTGCTTAGCCAGCAGGCATTCGGGGGTTTTGCCGTACAAGGGCAGAAGTATGGCGACTCCTACTACTCGACTCTATGGGGTAAGGTGAATTTCCCTAGTCCGACTTATTCCTATACTGATTCGGACTGGCCCTCGGAGCCCTGGTATGACTACACGGTCCGCTTGAAGAGCGATGGAAAGACAGTTGGGGTCGCGGTTCTGGACCATCCATTGAATCCGCCCACCCGCTGGCAAAATACGGTGTGGATGGTGAATCCTTGCATCACAACTTTCGGACCCATCACCATTCATCCGGATGCGCCGCTGATACTGCGCTATCGCGTCGTGGTGCACGATGGACCGCCGCCTACCCAAGTGTTGCAAAGACTTTCCGAGGAGTGGGGAGCCATGCAAGAGAATCCTTTCGCTCCTCAATAGTGCAACCAAGGAACTCGCGACACGGACTGAGGTTGCATAGTATGTAAACTGGCGGAGAGAATGAGTACTCCACAAGAGATAATCTGCCGGCTTGCGGGAGCGGCCTCGCTTTTTCTGTTCATCTTGCAGCCGCCGCCGGCGGCGGCGCAGATCCGGTTTCTCCCTGCACAGAAGACATGGGTGATCCAGGCGGGGGACGCGACCTATGCATTCGGAATCAACGAACGCGATGAATTGCAGTCTGTCTACTGGGGGCCGCGAATCGCTCAGGACTCCGATTTCAGAGCCGTGCATAGCCGCCCGGCTGTTGCAGCGTTCGATCTATCCACTACCACAACTCCGCAGGAATATCCCGCCTGGGGCGCGGGACTCTATACAGAGCCGGCTCTTAAGGCAACTTATGCGGATGGCAATCGCGACGTCGTCTTGCACTATACCGGCCAGAACCTCTCCGGAAACACTCTGGAAATCGACCTCAAAGACATCGCCTCGGCGCTCAAGGTTCAACTGTATTACCGTCTCTTCCCCGAGACAGGCATTCTTGAGCGGTGGTCGCGCATAGTCAACCAGACCGGGCAGGTAATTACTCTGGAAAGCGCCCAATCTGCCTCCTGGACTTTACCTCAAGGCGATGGTTATCAGTGGCATTACCTGACTGGCCATTGGGCCGGCGAATGGCAATATCATTCCCAGCCGATTCAGACGGGACTGCAGGTTATCGAGAGCCGCCGCGGCAGTACCTCGGCTCAGGCCAATCCCTGGTTTGCCATCGACCGCCCCCAGGAGACCACGGAGGAGAACGGCCCTGTATGGTTCGGAGCGCTAGGCTGGAGTGGAAGCTGGCGCATCTCCGTCGAGCAGAGCCCCATGCGGCAAGTACGAGTGGTTGGCGGCTTCAATCCTTTCGATTTCGGGTATCGTTTGGCTCCAGGCGAGCAATTGGAAACCCCTCCCTTCTACGCGGGATTCACCGCCGGTGGCATGGGGAAGGCATCGAGGATTCTACACCGGTTTGAGCGCGAATCAATCCTGCCTGGCGGATCCGGCGCTCGCCTGCGGCCTGTTCTCTACAACTCGTGGGAAGCAACAGAATTCAACGTGAACGAGGCCGGGCAAATCGCGTTGGCGGAGAAGGCCGCCAAGCTGGGGGTGGAGCGATTTGTCATTGACGATGGCTGGTTCGGACAGCGCAAAAACGATCATGCGGGCTTGGGCGATTGGTATGTAAACCCGGAGAAATTTCCCCACGGCCTTAAGCCTGTCATTGACCGTGTGCACTCACTCGGAATGGACTTCGGCATCTGGGTAGAACCGGAGATGGTAAATCCCGACAGCGATCTCTATCGCAAGCACCCTGATTGGGCAATGAATTTCCGCGGCCGTCCCCGCACTGAGGGCCGCAACCAGTTAGTGTTGAACCTGGCGCGCGAGGATGTGAAAGAGTATGTGTTTCACTGGCTCGACCAGCTCGTCACCAACAATGACATCGCGTTTTTGAAATGGGATTACAACCGCAACTGGGCAGAACCAGGCTGGGATGCCGTTCCCGTCGAAGACCAGAAGAAGATTTACGTGACTTATGTCCGGAATCTCTATGATATTCTCGACCGCCTTCGCGCCAAGCACCCCAAACTTGAAATCGAGTCTTGTTCCGGCGGCGGGGGCCGAGTCGATCTCGGCATTCTGCGCAGAACAGACGAAGTTTGGCCGTCAGACAATACCGATGCGCTCGACCGGTTGACCCTGCAAGATGGATTCACCCGCGCCTATACACCAGGGATCATGATGGCCTGGGTCACGGACGTTCCGAACTATCTCGATAAAAGAGTCATCCCGCTCAAATTTCGCTTCCTGGTTGCCATGACCGGTTCGCTCGGGATTGGCGGAGACCTGAACAAATGGTCGCAGCAAGACATGCAGCAGGCGGCCAAGTTTGTCGAATACTACAAGTCCATTCGATCTACTGTCCAGCGTGGGGAACAGTATCGCCTGATTCCGCCTGAGCAGAGCGAAAATTCCGCCGAAGAATTCGTCTCCCAAGATGGAACTCAAGCAGTGCTCTTTGCTTTTCTGCATTCCGAGCATTTCGGAAGCGCCTTTCCGGCTATTCGATTACGCGGTCTCGACGCCAATGCTACCTACAGGATTCACTCATTCGACCCGGAAAAATATCGCGATCTGGAACGGGCGACTGGAGATTATCTGATGCACCACGGGATCAGCGTGGAACTTCAGGGAGATTACGACAGCACATCGCTTGTTTTAGAAAGATTGAAAGACTCGGGAGTTGAGCACTCAAATTCCAGCGGCTCCGCATCATCATCATCGACCGTCAGCATGGAATTCGCCGACCGGCCCAATTTTACAGTCGCGGGCGTTACTGATTGGACGGCCGTCGGCGGACATGGGTCGGATTCCAGCCTGCGAACCAGCGAATCTCTCGCCCGGGAAACTCTCACGCTCAAATCGGACGATATTGGACACCCCGCTCATGACAAGGAATACGATGACGCCCTGGCTTTGAAAGAAGCCGGAAGATTCTCTCAGGCACGAGACCTCGTCCGCAAAATGCTGGCGCATCAAGACAGCGCCGGCTTGCACCGCCTGTCAGGTGAGCTTGATGAGAAACTGGGCGATCCCTTGGCCGCCGTCCACGAGTTTCAGCAGGCAGTTCACCTCGATCCCAGCGAGCAAAACTATTTCGAGTGGGGTTCTGAGTTGCTGCTTCACCGCGCAGTGCTGCAAGCACGAGAGGTCTTCGGCAAAGGTGCGGAGGCATATCCGAAATCAGCCAGAATGCTGACCGCGCTGGGCACAGCTCTGTTTGCCAGCGGCCTTTACGATCAGGCGGCTCTCCGCGTCTGCGATGCTTCGGATTTGACTCCGGAAGACCCCGCTCCCTATGTCTTCCTGAGTAAGATAGAGAACGCCGCGCCCATGCCGTTACCTTGCGTCGAGCCTAAGCTGGCGCGGTTTGCGCGGCAGCAGCCGGAAAACGCTTCCGCCGATTATTTTTATGCAATGGCCATCTGGAAACGGCAACAAGGGCGGGATAATCCGCAGACCTCGCAACAGGTTGAAGCCCTGCTGGTAAAGGCCGTGACAATCGATGCGAAATACGGTGAAGCTTACTTACAGCTTGGCATTCTCTCTTTCGCCGAAGGTAATATCCAAAAGGCAATCGCTTTTTACCGGAAAGCAATCGAAGTAAACTCCCAACTCGGCGAAGCTTATTACCGGTTGGGCATGGCTTACGACCGGATCGGTGATGCGGCCAAAGCGAAGGAGCAATTTGAGTTGCATGAGGAGATCGAAAAGAGGCAAGCGGCTGCTATAGAACGCCAGCGGCGAGATGTTAAGCAGTTCTTAGTAGTCCTTGAGAACCAGCCGGCGAATCCATCAGCACACTCAAAGTAGTATTGCCCTCCGCTTGAAGTATAGTCGTCACCGCTTTGCCCTCTATCCCTGCCACTAAAGCATTTTAGGTTTCGGTGTAGAGGAGAAAAACCGCTTCCGACGCGGCCGTTCCATCGAAGAACGGTTCTATAAAGGGGGATGTTCTATAAAGGGGGATGTCAAGAGAAAAGACTTCGGTGCGAGCGCAGCGAGGGATTTTCTCTTGACATCCCAGCCCTGCCGGCAAAGCCGCGCTGTATGGGTCTAAGAGTTGAGGGCGGTGCGATCCGGCCCAATTGGCCAGAAGCAGCCGGCGCTGTGGGAAAGCGGAAAATCGCTATGCGATTTTCGAGGTGGCGTAGCCACCGGCTTTTCCATAGCGCACAAGCTGGCAGCGCCAGCCCGGCTGAATTGGGATCAGCATTTCTCATGATGCGATTACAGACGGCCAACAGTAACCTTGCACCCATCAAGCAGAGAACGATTGGTCCAACGAATGGCCAACCATGGTTCTATCTGAGACTCGTGGTCATATAGCTTTTTCCGGTTATCCGAAGGGGGATATGGTGCCCCATGAGACTACACGCTGTTGGCAATGCGTCTATCCCTCGTTCCGATCCTCACCCTCGAACCGAGAGCGCAAGAACCGATCGCCCTATCGCAGCAGAGAAGCTGAAGACTGGGCCTGGATTCTAATCGCGCTCAAGCTGCTTGTGATTGCAATTCTGTTGCATCGAAGCGTTCTCCTCTCTTCCATAGGATTAAAGCAATCGTTGCTATCTTGCGCGCCAGGGTTAGACGAGCCATCTCCGGCTGCATTCCCTTGGCGATCAGTCTCTCGTAATATTCCCGTAATGGACCGGGACGAACGCTGGCGGTGGTGGCCGCTCCCTTGAAGATGTTCTTCAACTCGTGATTGTGATGGAAATTCAGTCCGGTGATTTGCACCGGTTTCTTGCTGCGTTGGATCTGGCCCTTGACCATGCGGTAATCCGCACTGCTGCGCGTCTCCAATCCTAATCCGCAGTAGCTCCAGAACTGCCGCTTGGTGCGAAACCGGTAGGGTGTCTGTACGCGTCCGATTAAAATGGCTGCGCGAATTGGCCCTAGGAAGGGGATGCTACGCAGCAATTCGACGGCCTCGAATTTGCGGCTCTCTGTTATCAACCCCTGGCGTGCTCGGCGCCGTACCGTGCGCAAGCTGTCGAGTTCTTCAAAAAGATACTCCGCACGCTGTTTCAGACCGCTCTCCGCCGATAGAAGCTGCAACTGCTCCTCTCGCCGCCGCTGCCCATAAAGCGCCTTGCCCGGCGTGCTCACCACCTGGCCGCGATAGATTGCCTTCAATCGCGCCATCACACGGGTCGTGTCTTCGGTCAATACCGTGTAAGCACGGCCTAATTCCTTGAGCGCCCGCGCACTGTTCTGCCCGTGATAAACCGGGGACAACTGGTTGCCGCGCAGCAACTCCGCTAATTTCCTGGCATCCAATTTGTCGTTCTTGTTGCCCACCTTGAGCAGCGCATTCTTGCGCGGATTGCAGACCATTACCTTGCTCACCTGGGACTGCAGAAATCGTACAACCATGCCGATTGGGTCGTCTCTTCAAAGGTGATCTGCACGTCCCCCCGTAATCCCTGCACCCATTCCAGAATCACTGCTCCATCGGTCGGCACAATACACTGGCTCACCTGCCGCCCCTCTTCGTTTAAGACCGCGGTCGAAATACAATCCCGATGCTTACTCCTGACTGGGCGCCCTTTATTCAATGCGTGCCCCATATCTCGCCGCTTTTGGCGACATGTGGGATACGCGGACGTCAAAGCCCGAGCAGACGTTTTTGTTTATTAGGACCAGAATGCCCTTGGGCCTCCGGCGCACCCAAGCGAAATGAAAATCCGTTCCACGTGATCAACTTTTCAACGTGCCGACTATGCCCTCGCCTTCGCGAACGCTGAGGATCTGATTTGCTTTGACTTGCGTGAATCGTTCGACCTTCTGTGTGGTCGGCCACTTGACTTCAATCAAATCGATGGTTTCGACGTTCCCAAGACCGAAGTGAAGGCGCAGGTCGCTTTGTGACATAACGCTTGTGCCGCTGTGTACCTCATCCATCTGAATGTGCTTGCCCGTGATAACCCGCACCCGCGCTCCGATGGCGGTGCGATTGCATTTGGTTCCCAGCAGTTTGATTTTGATCCAGTTCTGCTTATTGCCTCCATCATTACGAAGAAGCGACGGCAGATCGTTCATATTCAAGATCAGCGCATCCATGCTGCCGTTGTTGTTATAGTCTCCGAATGCCGCGCCTCGGCTGGAAAAGCGCTCGCTTATACCGGGGCCCATCTCCGCCGACACGTCCTTGAAACGGGCGCCCATATTCTTATAGACCAGCCGCGGATTCTTGAAGCTCTCTCCCAGGTTGTACCTGTCAACCTCCGGAAAGACATGTCCATTGACCTGAATAATGTCCTGCCAACCGTCATTGTCATAATCGACAAAGCCGCAGCCCCAGGCCACATAGCGGTTATTGATACCCGTGCCCGAAGCGAAGGTTAGATCGCTAAACGTCCCGTCGCCATTGTTGTGGTACAGGTTGCAGGTATCATCCGCGAAGTTGGTCTTGAAAATATCGAACCAGCCGTCGCAGTCGTAGTCGGCTACGGCGATGCCCATTCCAGCCTGCTCGTGGCCGTTATCGCTGTAAGCGCATCCGGCCATTACGGCGACATCGGTGAAAGTGCCGTCATGATTGTTCTGGAACAGAATGCTGGGTTCGGAGTCTACCGCGATATAAATGTCCGGCCAGCCGTCGTTATCGAAGTCATAGGATACGGCTGTGATCGAGTAGCGGGGCCCGGGCTTCAGAATGCCGGATCTTTCTGAAACGTCGGTAAAGGTACCGTCTCCATTGTTGTGGTAGAGAATGTTCACGCCTCCGGGAAGCCCGCGCGGGCCGCATAGGATGGGGACGCCTTTCCACTGGCAGTAGCTGGTACGGTTGGCGGGAGGAATCTTTTCCGGATCGAGCTTGATATAGTTACATACGAAAAGATCGAGGTGGCCGTCGCGGTCATAGTCAAGGAAAGTACAGCCGGACCCCCAACGGACGGCTTCCTGGTAGAGGCCGGTTTTGTGCGTAACATCGGTAAATGTTCCGTCTCCGTTGTTATGGAAGAGAATGTTATGCCCCCAGAAGCAGCAAAACAGGTCGTCCCATCCATCGTTGTCGTAGTCGCCCACACAGACGCCGGTCTGCCATCCGGTGCGCCCCAGTCCTGATTTTGCCGTTACGTCGGTAAACGTGCCGTCGCGATTGTTCTTGTAAAGATGAGAGATCGGCTCCTTCCCAGGCGGCCAATGCGCATCCAGGCGGTTCCCGTTGGTGAGATAGATATCCAGCCATCCGTCGTTGTCGTAGTCGAAAAAGGCAACGCCGCTGCCCTTGGCCTCAATGATGGACCGTTTGTGGTCGACGCCGCCCCACACATTGGGAACGGTCAACCCGGCTTGCTGAGCTACATCCACGAACTGGACCGGGGAGACCTCTGGATTCGATGTTGCTGCTTTCACCAGCCCCGGATCTCTCCACTTCCAGAGCGGAGTCGCAAGAGCCTCCGTCAATTTACCGCCGAGAACGAAAAGAGATGAGCCGAGGAAGCGCCGCCGCAAAAAATTCATAGATTGCGATGATTATAGAGACAGGCGCTAGTGTTGGCCGAGAGCCGGCGCAAGACCTAGTCTAGGTCTCTGACCGGATGAATCCGTTGCTCTGTATCAGGTATGGACTTTTAGGCCATACGCTCCGTCGGTGGCAATGGCCCGGCTTTAGCCGCTGCGGCGATTTCTTTCAAGAACCAGAAAAAGTATCCCCCAGGGGCTGAACAGGCTGCGGGAAAACGCGCCGAAGCAACAAGCGAGGCCCAAGAGAAGGTATAACCCGCACCAATCTACCGAAGTGATGGAAGGTCAACCGACAACAAAACTGTTTTTCCGCAGCCTATAAAGCCCGGCTTACGCGTAATTTCTTCTGGTGGTATATGCTGGCGCGAGAACTCATGGGGAACGGCAGAGAGGCCCGCTTGCAGGAAGAGATCCGATTTGCGACGGCAGATTATAGCTTTCCGTTGCTTAGCTGGGAGAAAGCGCTTCGCCTGGCGAGCGATCTCGGAATGTCGGGCATCGATCTCTCTTTATTCCAAGGGCGATCGCAACTCAAGCCGGAAGAGGCGCTCGCCAATCCCTCTGTGGCCGGTGCGCGGGCGCGAGACGCGGCCGAAGCAAACGGGCTTACGGTCGCGGATGTGTTTGGCATACCAGGGAAGGATTTTGCGGATTTATGCCCAAATCACCCCGATCCCGGTATTCGGCGGAACTCCAGAGAACACTTTCGCAGGCTGGTAGCTTTTGCTGCTTCCTGCGGGACTGCTCATTTGACGGTGCTGCCGGGAATCGCCTTTGAATCTGAAGATTTTGCCAGCTCGTTCGCGCGCTGTATAGAAGAGCTAGGTTGGCGCCATGAAATCGCGCATGGAGCCGGGCTGGAGTTCGCCGTAGAAGGACATATCGGCTCGATCATATCCGATCCTCTACGAGCGAAAGATTTGCTGCAGTCAGTGCCAGGCTTGACGCTGACTCTTGATCTCGGCCACTTCATTGCACAAGGATATAAACAGTCCGAGGCCAATCCGCTGATCGAGCATACTTCCCATGTTCACGCCCGCTGCGCAAGTCCAGGCCGGCTGCAGGCGCCGCTCAAGACCAACTCAATCGACTTTGAGGATTTGGTGACCCGGCTCGCGGCGCGTCGATATTGCGGCTGGTACTCCATTGAGTACGTGTGGATCGACTGGGAACATTGCAACGAAGTCGACAACCTCAGCGAGACCATCCTGCTACACGACCTGTTGCAAGAGTTGTGCGAGGGTCAGGGCACAAAACTCCGCAGTAGAGTATAGCGTTTTCACAATTACCGTGTCCTGATGAGAGTTGGCTATGTGCAGGCGTTCTTTGATGGAACGCCTGCGTCGAGAGTAGCTTCTTGGGATACACCAATCGTGAAAACGCTATAGCCGCCGGGGAGGGAGCTTTTTCCCGCTCAGTGCATCTTTGCAACATGATGAGGGCAAGAGACTATCTTTATGGGCTTTGATCCCGTCTCAACAGCCGATGGCAGGACTCGGCTTCGCATCGCGAGGCCGTAGATACCATTCGATTGCATCATCGGCTTTCAATCCGCGAGGTTCTTCGGCCTTTTCCGGATGTGTTGAACGGAATATGTTCAGCATCTCAGTGGAAAGATGTTCAACCACATCGGGATGGTTCGTAGCGACGTTAAAGAATTCCGCGGGATCATTCTTCAAATCGAAGAGATGAACTGTTCGTCCGGGCAGGGGATTATCGGTGAGATATCCGTCGCGTCTCAACCTCCGTCCACTACAGTGAATTAGCTTCCAGCGGTCGGTTCGGACGCAGGCCTCCTCGTTTTCCAGGTATTCGCTGAAAATGGACTGCCGGGGGTTTGCGCTCCGTCCCGACCTTAAATACCCGGCCAAGCTCTGGCCCTGGTTCTCAGCGAATGGTTCCGCGCCGAGCAGCTCCAGCAGCGTAGGCGGAACATCTATGGATTCGGTGAAATCGGTGACTACGGCGCCGCTTCGGATGCGCCCCCGCCAACGTAAGATAAGCGGAACCCGAAGAGCCGGATCGTAGCAGACATGCTTCTCAAACCTGCCATGCTGTCCCAGGCTGTAGCCGTGATCAGCCATATATATCACCAGTGTGTCGTTCTCCAGATTGAGTTCGCGGAGCGTGTCCAAGAGAACGCCCACATTCCGGTCGAGAAATCGCACCGATGTGTAATAGGCGGCGATGATGCCTTGTTTATCTTCGGGGGTCAGATCCCTGAATATGAGAGGAATTTGACTGAAATCGTCCGGACCGATTGATGGGACCGTAAAGCTCTGCGCAGGGAAGTCGTTCCGGTCTTCAATGGGAAAGTTGAAGGGCGAATGAGGCTCCCGAAAACTAACCCAAAGGGCAAAATGATCGTCTTTGTGTTCCCGTAGATACCGGGTCGCTTGTTGCGCCACCCAAGTGCTCTCCATTTGCTGGTAGTCACGAGGAAAGGGCAATTTGTCCGCATCGAGCCAAATGCGTGCAGGATCGCGAAATGGGCGCCAGACCGGCTTGGTATGGATGGCGCCGAAGCTGAGGGCTGGGCCAACAGCGGCTTCCCACTGCCGCCTCACCACATCTTCGGTACAGGCAACATCAAAGCCATGCAAACCGGGCCTTCCGGGTGTATTGAAGTGCATCTTTCCAAAAACGGCAGGTTCATATCCGCTCGCCGTCAGTTGCTTCGCCAGCGTGGGGCGGTCTTCCTTAAGCGGGGTGGAAAGCACAGTTACGCCTGAGGAATGCGGCAGTTGACTGGTGAAGAAGGACTGGCGGGACGGTGTGCATACCGGCGAATTGCAGTAATTTTGGGCAAATCTGGTCCCCTCGGAGGCGAGGCGGTTTAGGTTGGGCGTGTATGCCCGAGGATTGCCGTCAGCACCTAGGACATAACCTGCGTGATCGTCTGCCAGGATATACAACAGATTAGGTTTCCGGTCGCGCGCGCAAGCTATTCTGGGCCGCAATAGGGCGCTGGCCAGAGCGCCGGTTCCGCCGCTCAGGAACTGCCTTCTGTTAGGCATTCAGGTGCATCCTCCTGGTCGGATTGTAATTTGCGAATGCGGCGCTACTCCACAATACATTCCGCGTGGCGCAGCGTCACCGGGAGAGCGGCTGAAGCTCTCACAGCCTTCAGTGATTCCAAGGCAGTCGAAGCATTCCTACCAAATCCGAGATAATATATCAGACCATCCGGTCTCCAGATAGTTTAGGATAAAGCCGATCCGCCTGTTTGTATTGACACTTGGATCTCATTTAATTAGGAGTTGGTTTTCCGGTCGATTGGAGCTTTCGGTAGTCTGCTCATGCGGACCGGTGTTCGAAGATGCATTCGTCTCTGGAAATGGTCCGATGCTCGCTGGCGCTACTGCCGGCAGCAAAGGCCACCATTGAAATCCTCTTCGCAATTCAATAGGAGGCACTCGGTCAATGCACACCATCATTCCAGGCAAAACGGATGTTCGGTCATCGCGCGCCGCGAAGGCCCTTCGGCTGGCGCTGAGCGCTTTCGCCGTGCTGTTGTTCGTTGCCGGCCAACCACTTCATGCTCAAGTCACCTCGGGCTCGATCGTGGGCGCGGTCTATGACCCCAGCGGGGCGGCTATTGCAAACTGTGCGGTCGCGGCAACGGATCTGGCAACCGGCTCTAAGCGAGAAGTACAGACCAACGATTCGGGTTTCTATACAATTCCGTCACTTCCACCCGATCTCTACAAGCTGACAGCGACAGCATCAGGATTTCAAGAAACCAGTTCGCAAATTACCGTGACGTTGGGGCAGACGTCAAATTTCGATTTTCACCTTAGCCCCGGCAGCGTAAACCAGAACGTTGAGGTCAATGCTTCTTCCAGCAGCCTGCAACTGGAAACATCGAGTCACCAGGTCGGTTCTTTGTTTGCCAGTCATAGCGTCGAAAATCTGCCCGCCAACGGAAGGGACCTTTTCCAAACACTGCAGGCGGGGACAAATGTGTCCCCCTTCCAAAATGCTCCCGGACCGATCTCAAATTTCCGTACCTCGGGCAACAACGTGACCATCGGCGGGTCCGCATCCGGAACAACCAGTTATCTGCAGGACGGCGTATCGAACTTCGCTATGCTCACGAAGACGGCCAATCTTCAGCCTCCGATTGAAGCAGTACAGGAAGTGTCCATCATTCAAAATGGAGCATCTGCTCGCTTTGATGAACCAAGCGTGATCAACGTGATCACGAAAGGCGGCACCAACGGCTTTCACGGCAGGGTATATGACTACTTTCAAAATGATGTGCTCAACACGATAGGCTATTTCAAAGTGCCGAAGCCGCCGCTTCGCTACAATCAATTCGGCGCTAATATAGGCGGCCCTATCATCAAAGACAAGCTTTTCTTTTTCTTCGATTATGCCGGCCTGAGAAACTCACAGGGTACAACCCTCTATGCAAATGTTCCCACGGCTGTCGAAAGGCAGGGCAACTTCTCCCAGGACAGCTTTACCGTCTACGACCCTTCTACATATAACCAGCAGACACGAACTATCCAACCCTTTCCTAACAACACAATTCCAATGGGACGAATAAGCAGCTTCGCCCAGCAATTCTTTCCATATTACCCATTACCGACAGGCAGCGCCATTCCCAATGACAACTTCCAGAAGAACGTCTCCAATACCACAACTTACAATTCCTATCTGGGCCGGATGGACTACAACATCCGGTCTCAGGACACTCTTTATGGAGCATATGAAACCACCAATCCAAGCATTTTAGACCCAAGCATTAGCTCCAATCCCATCTTCAATTACATAAATGTCCAAACGGCCAAGAACGCGTATTTGCA
Source organism: uncultured Acidobacteriaceae bacterium (assembly GCA_963803615.1). Taxonomy (GTDB): domain Bacteria; phylum Acidobacteriota; class Terriglobia; order Terriglobales; family Acidobacteriaceae; genus PALSA-350. The sequence goes on along the minus strand of CAWDNI010000056.1, from coordinate 62,264 downwards.
GGAAACGCACACGTTTGGCCCCAACCTGCTCAACATAGCGCGCTTCGGATATAACAACAGCAATATCTTCTACTCTACGGCAGGCACGGGAACCGCCGATTTTGTCACGCAGTTCGGGTTGAAAAACCTGGATCCCGCGCCGAGCCAGTACGCACCGCCCTCCGTCGCTCTCAGCGCGCATCTCATCACTCAATTTGGAAGTACCTCCACAAGCCTAGGCAGCCCTACCAGCCCGCAGGGCGCGTTGCAAAATCTTTATCAATTTGCCGATGAGCTGAATCTGACTCGCGGAAAGCACTATATCTACATTGGGGGCGATCTCGACAAGCTTGAAATGAACGGGAATTGGACCATCTGGAATAGCGGGCAGTATACCTTCTCAGGGCAATATACCTCCAATCACAATTCGGCAAAGCTGGCCGGCGGCAGCGATGTTGCCGATATGCTTCTCGGTTTTCCGACATCGGCCGAGGGAGGGACCGGCTTAACAGTGGCTGACTTCCGTCAATGGAACGTTTTGCCCTACATTCAGGATGACTGGAGAATAAGCAGCAGGTTGACTCTTAATCTGGGCCTTCGCTATGACTACTATGGCTCACCCGACGATGCGAACGGCCACTCAAACGTCTATGTCCTCGCGACAAACACCAATCATAAAGGAACGTTCCATCAGAATTATCTAAACTTCGCACCGCGGGTGGGTTTTGCATACTCGCTCGATAGCAATACAGTAGTACACGGGGGCTATGGGATCTACTACTCCCCTTTCCAGTACAATCAGTTGCAATTTCTGATGATTAATGAACCCAATTTCTATTTGCAACTGAACACTTATCCGTTGACGACATTAACACCGGTTATGGACACGTTCGTAGCTAGTCCGAGTCTCAGTGCTGAAGCTCCTTTCACGATATCGCTACGGATGCCGACGCCCTATGTGCAGCAATGGAATCTATCAGTTCAGCGCAGCCTTGGCACACAGTGGATAGCCACCGTTTCATACCTCGGCAACAAATCGGATCATCTGCAGGTCAGGCAGAATCCGAATCAGGCCTCATTGCCCGCAAATCCAAGCAATCCGGCGCCGCTCCAGAGCCGCCGTCCGTACCCATACGTTGGCGATGTTTATCAAATCTCGGCTATCGCCTATGGAAACTACAATGCTCTAGAAGGAGATCTGCAGCGCCGCTTTTCAAATGGCCTCTCTTTTCTCGCGAGTTATGTCTGGTCGAAATCGATGGATGCATTGAATAACGGAGCCGAGCAGCCGGAATACGGACCGGAGGTACAGGCTGAATATGGCTTATCGGATTTCAATGCTGGCCAGGTGGTTAAGGCGAGCGGGGTATATGAGCTTCCGTTCGGAGCCGGCAAACCGTACCTTGGGACCGCCAATTGGTTTAATAAGCAAGTCATCGGAGGTTGGCAAACGAGCGGTATCTTGACCATCCAGAGCGGGCTTCCATTCAATGCAAGCGCCACTGATCTTTCCAATACCGGGGGAGATCACGCGCAGCGTGGAAACCAAGTCTGCAACGGGAACCACCCGGCGGGGCAATCGATACAGCGTTGGTTCAATACCGCATGCTATGTCCAACCGGGAGTAGGTCAGCTCGGAAGTGAGCGACGAGATAATATTCTTGGGCCGAGGACAACAAATCTCGACGCCTCTTTGTTTAAGAACTTCGCGCTTCGGGAGCGCTGGTCATTACAGTTCCGATCGGATTTCTTCGATTCCCTGAATCATCCATTGTTGGGAATTCCGTCCGCCACGGTTGGTACTCCGACATACGGTCAGATTACCAATATCACAGGATCGCGGATCATTCAGCTATCGCTTAAGCTGATGTATTGAATATTCGCACCGTGGTTCAGAAATGATCGGCGGTAATTCGCGGAGATTTATGACTGCTCATTTGTCGCAGTGGTCGACATCTGAGAGAGGAAATCGAATGTTCAATGCGCGCATGAATAAGTTCTTTCGCCGGACGGCGGCCGGTATGATCGTTTTTGCCTGTTGCTGGATGCCTTCGACATTGAGAGCTCAGACCGCTAAACCAAACGTAGTGATGATTGTCCTCGACCAGCTTCAGGCGAATCAGCTACATTGTTATGGCAATCCGCGTGCCACCAGTCCTAATATAGATAGGCTGGCGAGCCACGGAGTTCTTTTCTCACATTTCTATTCCGTCGCGCCTTGGACGTCGCCTTCCTTTGGTTCACTTCATACCTCACTTTATCCCTCTGTTCATGGAGTGACTCTTTTTTGGCGCCCGGGCATGCCTTTGATTAATAAAGACAGACCGACCATTGCCGAGACTTTCCAGCGCGAGGGTTATTATACGATCGCCTTTGTGGATAATACGTTGGCAGGCAAGCCGCTGACTGGCTCGGGTTTCGATCAATACGTCGAGCAGAGCGCTCCGGCATTAGACATTACTGCGCGAGCTGCGTTGAACGGACTCTCAGAGTACAAAGCCCCAGTCACCACAGAAAGGGTGCTTAGCTGGCTGAATAGCCACCACGCTCAGTCGCAGCCATTTTTTCTGTATGTTCATTATATAGAGCCGCATTCTCCTTATAATCCTCCTCCAGAAGATGACCTGTTTAAAGCCGGTGCTTATCCATATCTTTCAGTTACCGGGTATGACATCGAGAAGGGAGGGCTGCTGCGACTAGCGATGACGGGAGATCAAAACGCGGTAGATAGGCTATACCAGCTTTATGATGGAAAGATTCACTTTGTAGATCGCTATGTCGGCGAACTGCTAGACCGTCTACAATCGCTGGGCCTGGACGGCAATACCTATGTGGTTCTAACCTCCGATCACGGAGAACTGCTCTACTCTCATCCTGAGGATTTTCTTAGCTTCGATCACCGCTCCCTCTATGACGCGGTTCTACATATTCCCTTGATTATTGCAGGACCGGGCGTACCCGAAGGGAGAACTCTTCCAGGGATTGCTTCTAACATCGACACAGCGCCGACGATCTTAGCATTGGCTGACGCCCCGCCTCTCAGCGATGCTCAAGGCCACAGCCTGACTCAGATGATTCAAGGCGGGGTTTCATCTGTGAACAGCTATGTATTTGCCGAAGAGGATGTAGAAATCCCGGAACGGTCGGTCCGCAACACACGCTATAAACTTGTTCGAAATCTCTGGGATGGGCACGAGCAACTCTTTGATGGTCAGAATGATCCTCAAGAGCTCCGTGATGTCGCGAAGGAAAACCCGGCCATCGTGAAAGAGCTCGACGCCCAGTTGGAGGGATGGATGAGGGCCAATGAACCCTCTGCTGAAATACAAGTGAGGCGGGAACGCATTTATACACAGCCCGAGAATGTAGTGACCGTGGACGACGTGACAATAGGGGCGGCGTTTCTCATCAGGCAACGCCAATCGTGGCATTCAGACCAAAGTCCCGCAAGCGGGAATTATGAGGGCAGCTGTTTTTGGACCGAGAATGGCGACGGAAAGAGAACTGCGACTTGGCGGAGCGATAACCCATTGATAGGAACCTACAAGGTCTTCGTCTATTCCGGCCATCCGAACGTTGGCGCTCTTGCCACTAACGCTCCTTTTAAGATCGTGACGAAACATGGCACGCAGAGCGCCATTGTGAACTTCCAAAAAGGGGCGGGTGAGTGGAAGCTCCTTGGTACCTTCAAAGATCCTCGATACGTAGAGCTTAGCAATGCAGCGAACGGAATCGTTATTGCAGACGCCGTTCGATTTGAGAGAGAAGACTGACCCCCGGGGCACATCATGAAATGGGGAATTATCTAGATAGAGGACTGGCGTGCGAACCGCAGCGAAACGGTACCCTGTGTCTCCCGACGGTTTTGTGGCGCAAGCGGCGCGCCAGAGATAGAGGAGCACCAAAATTTGGTGGTAATTTCAAGGGCTTGACACCTATGCGCTGCTGCCGCATTATCGGATGGTCTGACTACTGATCGAAAAGGGGAGACTCCGTGTTCGATGCGATGTCGCGACGGACATTTTGTAAAGGTCTGGCGATAAGCGCCATCGCAAGGCCTACGCTAGGGGAAGACCGCGTGGCATCTTCGGGCGCTCCCACGGAGTGGTCTTATACGAGCGGAAAGCAATACTCCGATCCCTTTAACCAAGTCGATGTAGATGTCGTGATTACGCTGCCTTCGGGCCAGCAGGAGCGGGCGCCTGCGTTTTGGGGAGGCGGCTCGATCTGGCGCGTACGCTATGCTCCGCCGGCGCCGGGGACATACCAGGTGCGCTCGGTTTGCAGCGACACCGCCAACCATGATCTTCATGGCCGCGCCTCTGTACTGCGGGTTGAGTCGTATACCGGACCAAATAGTAACTACCAGCATGGAGTGCTCAGAGTGGCGGACGATCGGCGTCATTTCGAGCATGCCGATGGCACGCCGTTCTTCTGGCTGGGGGACACATGGTGGATGGGTCTATGCAAGCGGCTGCGATGGCCGGATGGCTTTGAGACTCTGACCTCGGATCGTTTGCAAAAGGGCTTCTCAGTGGTGCAGATTGTCGCCGGTCTTTATCCCGATATGGAGCCGTACGACCCGCGGGGCGCTAACGAGGCCGGTTTTCCTTGGGAGCCGGATTTTTCCCGCATCAATCCCGCATATTTCGATATGGCCGACGTTCGCATTCAGCATCTTGCGGACCGCGGACTTGTATCCTGCGTAGTCGGGTTTTGGGGATACTTCATTCCTCGCATGGGCGTAGCCAAAACCAAGCAACATTGGCGCTACCTTATTGCGCGCTGGGGCGCCTATCCGGTGGTGTGGTGCCTGGCCGGCGAGGGCACGATGCCATACTACCTCTCCAAGACCAAAGAGCAGGATGCGGAGATGCAAAAGCACGGCTTGACCGAGCTGGCGCGCTACGTGCGCGCGACGGACCCGCATCGGCATCCCATTACTATTCATCCTTCGAGCAGCGCGCGCTTATGCGTGGACGACTCGTCGGTGCTTGATTTTGACATGCTTCAGACCGGTCATAATTCCTGGAAGAGCGTGCCCAATACTATAAAGACGGTGCAGAGTTCGCTCCAGGCAAGTCCCAAGATGCCGGTGCTTATTGGGGAGGTTTGCTACGAGGGCATTCAGCAGTCCAGCCGGGAAGAGATCGAACGATTCATGTTCTGGTCGGCTATGCTGAGCGGCACAGGCGGACACACTTATGGCGCAAATGGTATCTGGCAGGTTAATACGCGGGAACAGCCTTATGGCCTTTCACCACATGGCCATTCCTGGGGCGGCCCTCCGTGGGAAATTGCCGCGCAATTGCCCGGCTCAGGCCAGCTCGGGTTGGGTAAAAAACTGCTGAGCCGCTACTCCTGGTGGAAGCTCGAGCCGCATCCGGAGTTCATAGACCCGCGTTGGAGCGACGCGGACTATTGGCAGCCTTTCGCCGCGGCGGTTTCCGGCGAGGTTGTCATCGCCTTCTGTCCCGCCTTTACCAAACCAGCGGTATTTAACCATCTTGAAGCCGGTAACTATCGAGCATTCTTTTTCAATCCGAGTGACGGAAGCGAAACGCCGATCGGAAACGTTACTCCTGACAGCGCCGGTTCCTGGAGCGTTCCGCCGGTTCCTATCTTTAGGGATTGGGTAATCGTTCTCGAGCGCAAAAGTAAAATATGAACCTGAGACAAAGAGCGAACTACGATCGCGAAATTACCCCATTCCGCGTCGATTTCTCCGCCGATTTTTGTGATGAGCAAGGGCGGCTTGTATTTCCGGATATAGGTTTGCCGTTGCTTGAAGGCGTTCCCGGAGTTACTCACGAATTTCTGCGCGAATACCGGGCGGAATATTCGGCGGAGCAGTTATCGGAATGCGATGTATTGATCTCGCTCAAGCCCAGAATCACGGCACAGTCTCTCAAAAAAGCCTCGCGATTATGCGCGATTGGCCGCTGCGGAGTGGGCTACGACAACGTCGATCTGGATGCCTGCACAGAGCGCGATATCGCCGTCTTCATCACACCCGGCGGTGTGATCCGGCCGGTTGCGGAATCCATCGTGCTTTTTGTGCTGGCGCTTTCGCACAATCTTGTTCTGAAGGACCGGCTGGTGCGCGCCGGCCGATGGGCGGAGAGTACGCATCAATTAGGCCGGGAACCCCGGCAACGCACTGTAGGCACGATCGGTCTCGGCAACATCGCTGCGGAAGCGGTCCGGCTTCTGAAGGCGTTTGACGTCGAACGCTTTCTCGCCTTCGATCCTTATGCTTCTGCCGAGAGGGCGGCGGAGCTTGGGGTCGATCTTGTCTCTATGGAGACTCTACTCGGGGCTTCAGATTACATTCTGGTCAACTGCCCGCTTACCCCTGAGACAAGGGGGTTGGTTGGCAGTGCGCAGTTCGCGCTGATGAAGCCGAATGCAGTGCTTATCAATACCGCTCGCGGCCCCATTGTAGATGAGTCCGCGCTGATAGAGGCTTTGCGAACAGGCAAAATCCGCGGGGCCGCGCTCGACGTCTTCGAGCGAGAACCGCTCAGCCCGGATTCCCCCTTGCTGGCAATGGACAACGTCATCGTCAGCTCACACTCCATTGCGTGGACGGAAGAGTTATTCCGCGACATGGGCCGAGCCGATTGCCAGGGAGCATTGGCTATCTACAGAGGAGAGGCGCCCGCGCATGTGGTCAATCCCAAAGTGCTCACCCGTCCAGGGTTTCTGCGCAAGCTTGAACACTATGGACTGCTTCATGGAGCCAAGGACGGTGGCCGATGAACAGCTTGCGGCAGCGTTTGCGCCAGGGCGAGGTTGTTTTGGGCCAGATGGTGCTGGAGCTCTTTACACCCGGCATCGGTCCCATGCTGGCGGCATGTGGTTTAGAGTTTGTCATCTTCGATATGGAGCACGGCCGTTGCGATATCGGCTTGCTCGCCGAGATGATCGCATCCTGCCGCGGGAGCGAGATCGTTCCATTTGCGCGCGTTCCCGATGCCGGGTATGCGCCGTTGTCCCGGGTTCTGGATCTTGGAGCGCGGGGCGTGATGGTCCCGCGAGTGGAATCGAAAGCCCAGGCGGAGGAAGTGGTAAGACACGTCAAGTATGCGCCTATGGGCCAGCGAGGGGTTGCGCTCGGAATTGCTCATGACCTCTATCGCGCCGGCACAGCAGATTTCTTCGCCCAAGCGAATGAGGATATTTCTGTCATCCTGCTGCTGGAGACGGCAAAGGCATTCGAGAATCTGGATGAGATCGTTTCCGTGCCCGGAGTCGATATTGCCTGGCTGGGGCACTACGATCTCACTGTTTCAATGGGCATTCCGGCGCAATTCGATCATCCGCGGTTTCTCGCCGCCATGGATTCGTTGATATCTGCTTGCCGGCGCCACGGTGTTGCTCCAGGATTTCTTCCGCCTACTCCGGATTCCGCGGCGCATTGGATCGGCAAGGGCTTTCGCGCCATCAGCCTGGGCAGCGACATCGGCGTTTTCCTCGACGCCGTGCGCAAGTTTCGCGCGCATGTCGTTGAGCACGGGATCGCTCACGGTACTGCGTCCGAGGGAGGGGCGGCATGAAGTTCACCGTTCAGGCTTTCAATGCAGGGACCTTCTGGGTTCCCGGCCCGGAGGTCTATTGGATGGAGAACTGGCAACAGCGCGAGCAGATGAATGTAATTGTCTATCTGATCCGCGGCGGCGGCCAAAACATCCTCGTCAATACCGGGCCGCCGCAGGACTTGAGCCTGATCAACCAGGCGTGGCTCAATTTCTTTGGATATCCTGAGGCGCAGATTGTTCGCTCAGAGAGTCAGCTACCGCAAAATATTTTGCTTTCCCAAGGACTGACGCCCGAAGAGATTTCCACTGTCATTGTGACTCCTTTGCAGGCATATGCTACGGCGAACATTCCCATGTTCCGCAACGCGGCAATTTGCATTTCAAGGCGGGGATGGATCGAGGATTTCCAGGCGCCCTACTACCATCTGCATGTTCCCCGCCACCTGCGGGTTCCTCCAGACGCGAACAGCTATCTGCAAAACGAGGGCTGGGAGAAACTGCGGCTGCTCGCCGATGAAGAAGAAATAGTGCCTGGAATCCGCGCGTTTTGGGCAGGCGTCCACCATCGCTCATCTTTGGCCGTATGCATCGATACAGATCGTGGAACCGTTGTCCTTACGGATTCATTTTTCAAGTACGGCAATCTTGAAGGGGGGCGCTACCTGGGAGTAATGGAGAGCATGATGGAAGCGGATGCGACCTGGGCGCGCATTCGCAAGACCGCCGATATCGCCGCCTCCATTTACGATCCTGAGGTCTTTGTCCGCCATCCGGGAGGAGTTCTGGCATAGGTCGAGGCACAAGTTTTATTTGCCATGGAAGGAAAGGGGATGCGGTACTCTGTGTCGAATAGTTCCAAAAGGTGCGAAAGCCCAGACTACGTGTATACGCAGCCTGCACGTCGAGGATGTTGCCGGTAATGAAAACAAAACTCAGTTCGGATTTTCTTACTCCCGTCACGCGAACGACTCTCACAGCCGATATCTGCCGTAAAATGGTGGGCCATCTGATCGGCGATCAATGGAGGGAAGGGGAGAGGATTCCAGCAGAGCGAGAGCTTTGCCAGAAGCTGGGTGTGGGTCGAGCTTCGCTGCGCGAGGCGCTCAAGGCGCTGGAAATCATGGGAATGATCGAGACCAGGCTGGGAGATGGAACCTACGTCTGCAAGCGATCTGAGTTTTTTTCAAGGCCTATGCTTTGGGCCATCACCAGGAGCTCCGAAGTGCATACACGCGAGCTGGTGGAAGCTCGCATGCTGATTGAAGTGGAACTCGCCGGCCTGGCCGCGGAGCGGGCCACAGTTGCCAGCATAAAGCGATTGAGCGACGAGCTCGATCGCATGGAAAAGACCAAGGATGACCCGCAACAATTTGTAGAAGCCGACGTCAGTTTCCATCTTGCGCTTGGCGATGCCGCTTCCAACAGTATCCTTATGAACGCCCTCAACCTGATTCGCAATCTGCTGCAACAGTGGATTATGTCGGCGCTCGCCATCGAAGGGGTTCCGGAGAAGGCCTGCGCGCAACATAAACGGATATTGCTGGCGATCAAGAATCGCGATTCCGCCGGTGCGCGGAAAGCGATGCAGAGGCATGTTCAGGAAATGGCCAGCTTTCTGCCGAAGAAACAAATCAAGGCGCAGCAGTAGACCTGAAGCACGGGCATCTCTCTGCTTCGATCGCCGTTGCTCCAACTGAGTCCCTCGCTCGGGATGGGCTTCGCCTGTTGCACATCTTTACCGCACAGACCAACATTGCGCGCCTTGAAAGAGGCGGCAGCATCCCATCCACCACACCCTGCAACGCATTGCAAAGCGACCAGCCACAAGTTGGCTATCACGTGCAAGGCATAGCGCGCGAGCAGACTTGCCCATCGCGGAGATTTCCCCTACCCTAAAGGCCATGGGTGCCGCCCCGTTCAACGGAGAACCGCCATGCAATTAGACGTTCCCCCCGACCTTGAAACGCTTATCAAGAAGCGCCTTTCCAGTGGTGGTTATACGGACGCCGAAGACGTGCTCCGTCGTGCCCTTGAAGCTCAGGACGCCGAAGAAAGCTGGACGGATGAGGAACGCCAGGCATTATCGGCTCACATCGAGAAAGGCTATCTACAGGCCGAGCGCGGCGAACTGATCGACGGCGCACAGGTTCGCAGCGAAATTCAGGAGATGAAAGACGATTGGCGTTTGCATAAACGATGAGCGTTTATGTTCTCACTCCTCTTGCCAAAGCCGATATCTTCGACATCTGGACTTACATCGCGGACCACAACCAGGACGCCGCGGATCGCGTAGAAAAAGCCATCTTCGATGCTTGCGCCTTTCTTGCCGAAGCTCCCATGCGCGGCCATTCCCGCCCAGACCTTACAGCCCGTCCGCTTCGTTTCTGGACGCTGAGCCGGTATCCGAACTACGTCATCGTGTATCGGCCAGAGAAGGCCCCGCTTCAGGTCATCGCCGTAATGCACGGAAAGCGAAATATCCAGCGCATTCTCAAACAGCGCCAGTGATGTCTAAGTTAGGACTGGCTGCAATCTCGCCTACTGTTGTCCCTCGACGATCATAGTCAGCCATAGATAGCCAACAGCAAAACACCAGAGACAGCCAAAGAATGACACCATGAACGCCACGAAGGAACTCTCCAGTGATGCAGCAGCGGCGCTACGTACGTCCGCTGGCGTCTCGCTTGGTGCTTCGGCGCGATTTTTCAACAAGCTTCTAACGCTCCATGAGAATCCCGGCTGATCGAGCCGGCACCTCGACCGTGCCGTTGGAGGGGTGCAACTGGGGCTCCTCCGGAGTTGCCCAAGCGAGATTCGAGCCGGCGCCATGATCCAACACAACCTTGGCGCTCATCGGTTCGGCCGATACGTTGATGACCACAACAGCACGCTTGCCATCGGCGCGCCGGAAGACGGAGAAGTCCGGATAGCCCGCATCGCCGACACGGACGGCAGCGCCCTGGTTGTCGCGAAACTCACCATCCCATACGTAGTCGTGGTAACGCCGGCGCAAAGCATCCATTTGTAAACCATATTTCAGGGTCAACGGAAAATCATCGAGGTTGCCTTTGAAGTTGAAAGGCTCATAGCTGAGGATGTATCGATAGCGAAGGGCTTCGTTGATCATTTCCCGGTCATCGAATCCGGTTACCGCGATCATCATGGGCAGCCATGGATCGGTATAACGCACCAACGGTATATGGCCCGCAGAAATCCGGAAATATCCCAATGAGTAGTAGCGGCTCAACAGATCGGAGGGCGCCTCACCCGACATGAGGAAGTTCTTTTGCCCCACCGTGCTCTTGATGACGTCCTGGAATCTCTGGCCCAGCATCGAATCGCCCGCCGCTATCGACTCGGCAACCAGTTGCCCATTCTTGTGAAAGAAGCAGTAGCCGCCGCCGTAGCTGCCGCCCACCTCGTCATAGAGGATCCCGCTCGCTCCCAGGTCGATGCTCTTGCGGAACTCCCTCACCGAAAGATTCTGCCAGAAGGGATCGGGCGTGCAGGCCACCGCCAGCCGCCGCGTATTCATATCCGCCAGTTGCTCAGGAGTCTGGTACTGGTATCCGTGATAGACATAGATCACACCGTTCGGATCGTGAGCCATATGCTCGGAGAGCCCATTCCTGTAAGCCTCGGTCGAGGTATCCGCCCAGGTATATTTGTTGAACAGGATCACGTGCACGCCCATTGCCTGAATCTTGGCGATGGCTGCCTTGAGCTCGTCATGGGTTCCCAGGCGCGGGTCCGTGTTATGCGAGGGATTTCCCCGATCCTGTCCGCCGTTGTTCCATCCCACAAGTTGAATTGCGTTGATCCCGTACTTGGCCGCCTGGGCAGCGCGGCGAGGTAGATCCCGGTACGGCGTCCGTAGATCGTCCTCCGCCGAGTTGATCTGGATCTGCTGCCAGGAATTTACCGCTTCAGCCCATGCCGGAGTTACCGGCCGGTGGAACCAGGTTTCACGCCATCTACGGTATACGTCGGCGCCCTGATGCCAGTCGCCTTGAAAGGGACTAAGCACGATCCTGGCCAGCTCCATCGTCTGGCCCGAGGGCACAAAGGGAAAATGCTCCAAGGAGGCCACAATCCGGACCGGATGTCCGCTGATCGCGTTCGCCGCCGGCACTTTGCTGTCGAAGGAGTCGCTGTATCCCGGCTTGAGCTCGAAGGTGTAACGGGTCACCTCTTTGCCGGTGGTGTCGTGCGTGCCTAAGTAGAGGCCCTGGCTTCCCGCCAGCAGCATGGTGTAACGTCCGCCGTCCATTTGAATGGGATAGTTCGTACCGTAATATCCGCGATCGTTAGGAAAATCCCGATACAGCGGCTCCACATGGCCCGAATCGTAACTAAGGACCATGCGGTTCATTGCGGAGACGCCGTTCGGTCTCTGAAGCGCTCCAATCACCGGCCAGTCAACGCTCGCGATGGTGGAGCCTGATTCATTCCGCACCTGCATATCAAAAGCCACGTCCGGACCGTTGAGCGAGACCTTTCCTGTCAGTGTGATCTTCAAGGTGCCGCGATATTCGCTCTTGAGCGGCCCCCACACGATGGTTAAGCTTCGCCCGTCGGCCGCCTTGGTGATGGACGAGACTTTGTTCCGGGCGCCAAGAACGGGATTATAAGAGCGATCCGCTGTAGGCACGAAGAGACGAAAGGATTCTCCCAGCTCCGGCGACTTCTGCAGTTTCCAGTCTGTTTTCTTCGACACAAACTCCACCAGGGCCCCGGAGACGGCATCGAAGGCCACTCGCACGTCGGCGTTCTCGATCGCGATGGTTTTTCCGCTTAACGGCGTCATTCGGTCGGAATCGTGCACCGGAGAGTCCTGGCCGGATAACCAGTTTTGCGCGCGCGCAACCCCGCTCAACAGGGCAATCCCAAACAGAGAGAATGCGGCCTGACGGGCCAGCTTGCGAACCTTGGCCTCATATCCCGAACACCTTTGATTTTTCGAACTCACGCTTGATTAGTCCCCAGTCCGCAGTTTTTAATCTGTGTTTCTCTGCGGGAAATGGCTGAGAGACCGCTCTCTTCCCGCCGTTGAAAATGTAGTGGGCGCGGCCATCGCTGTCAAGCGCATGGACGTACAAGCAGTAATCAAGTTCTGCCGATCAGCGCCAGGCGCGCGCCTAAGTGAAGACGACGTGAAAGCGTTGACCAATCTTTCGGTGTAATCATAGTGACGCGAGGATTCTGTGATTCTGCGGCTGGTCTCGATGACAATGGTGGTTGCAGCAGTTACGGCTGCTTTCAGCGTGCACTCGCCTCGAGGTGTGGACTTCGTGCACCAGAACTCCCCCACACCTGATAAATATCTGATTGCAACCATGGGAGGCGGGGTCGCGCTACTCGATTACAACAACGACGGATTGCTGGATGTTTTTCTGGTGAACAGCGGCAAACTCACCAGCCCCATGCGGACGCCCGAGAGTTTTGATCGTAACGACCCCAAGTATTGGAATCGTTTGTACCGGCAGAATGCGGACGGCAGTTTTACCGATGTCACAGAAGCAGCGGGGCTGGCGCGAGCGGGCGACGGAAACTACGGCATGGGTGTTGCGGTCGGAGATTTTGACAACGACGGGTTTCCGGACCTGTACGTTACGAATTATGGCAAAAACATCCTTTATCACAACAACGGGAACGGTACCTTTACAGACGTAACCGAAAAGGCCGGCGTTGCCGCAGGCGGCTGGTCTGCATCGGCCGGTTTCTTCGACTACGATAACGATGGCCGCCTCGATCTTTTTGTCACTCGTTACATGGAGTGGGACACGAAGCACAACAAAGCTTGCGGTGGCGACTACCACACCTATTGCCCTCCCGGAGACTTTCCCGCCACGACCAACATTCTGTATCACAACAATGGAGACGGCACATTCACAGACGTGAGTCAGGCCTCAGGTATCGCTGCCAAGAAAGGCCGCTCCTTAGGTGTGGCGTTCAACGACTACGACGGTGATGGGTTCACCGACATCTTCGTCGCCAACGATGGAATGGCGCAGTTCCTATTCCACAATAATGGCAACGGTACATTTACCGAATGTGCTCTCAAGGCGGGAGTAGCCTTGGCCGACGACGGCAGTCCGTTCTCGGGCATGGGAGTGGATTTCCGGGACTACGACAACGATGGACGCCCGGATGTGATCGTCACGGATCTGGCGAAACAGGTTTACGCGGTCTATCACAATGATGGAAACGGCGCATTCAGCTATCGAAGCCTGCAGACAGGTATGGGAGTCCTATCCGCCGGCAGTTCAGGATGGGGCATGCGGCTGGAGGACCTCGATAACGACGGCTGGAAGGACTTGTTTGTCGCCCAGAGCCACGTTATGGACAATGTGGAACAAGTGAACCCTTCCTTGCACTATCGCGAACCGCCCTTGCTGGCTATAAATCACCAAGGCCGCTTTGAGCGTGGCGATCCCGGGACGACCACTGCTGTAGCCGGCAGGGGAGCAGCCTTTGGCGATCTTAATAATGATGGCTGGATCGATGCCGTCGTCGGTGTTCTGGGAGACCGGCCTCTGTTCTTTTGGAATCGTGGCGGCAACCAGCATTGGCTCACGCTCTCTCTTCGCGGCACGCGAAGCAATCGCGACGGCCTGGGAGCGGTGGTAAAAGTGAATGGACAGACGCAATATGCGACTACGGCAGGAAGCTACCTTTCTGCCAATGACAAGCGAGTTCACTTCGGCCTGGGAACGGCGCAAACAGCCAACGTTGAAATAAGCTGGCCTTCCCGCGAACACCAGGTTCTGAAAGATGTCCGCGCTGACCAGTTCCTGGAAGTTACCGAGCCGGTGAAACCATGATGATTTCTGCGCTCCTTCTTTTGTTCTTCTTTCAGGCGGCAGCTCCGCAGCCAATCCAACACGAACAGGCGGGGATAGCGGCGCAACAGCAGGGTCAACTTGATACAGCGATCGCTGAATTCAAACGGGCCACTGAGTTGGATCCGCAACTTGCTTCGGCGTTCTACGATCTGGGCGCGGCGTATATGCAAAAACGAACCTACGCCGCCGCCATTCAACCTCTGAAGCGCGCCCTGGAATTAAATCCCAGTCTGCCCCGCATTCATGAATTGCTTGGCTATGCGCTCTTGTCGCAGGGCTATGCTGCTCAAGCGATTCCTCACTTCCAGGCGGCAGATGTGCAAGATGGATTGGGCATCGCGCAGCTGGAAACCGGCGATCTACCCGACGCAATCACAAATTTGGAAGCCGCCCTGGTAAAGCGTCCCAACGATCCGGATCTGCTCTACTATCTTGCCCGGGCGAGCGGCCTTTTTTCTCAGCAAATCAATAGCACCTTACTTTCATCCTATGCAAATTCGGCACGCGGCCATGAATCCCTGGGCGACAATTACCGGGCGCTGAGCCAGGCGAAGGAAGCCGAACGAGAATACCTGGCCGCGATCCACGAACGTCCCGACCTGCCTGGAATTCACCTTGCCTTGGGCGAGGTATATGCTGCGTCTTCGCAATGGGAGAAGGCGGAAGACGAGTTTCTCACAGAGGCGAAGCTGCGCCCCGGAGATGCCGAAGCGGCCTTCCGTTCGGGCACCGCACTGTTGCAGAATGGCAAGTTGCGCGAAGCTCGCCAGGAATTGGAGATTGCCGATCGTTTGCGCCCGCAAATGCCCGAGACACTTTATGCGCTAGGCAAGGCAGCATCTCTCGAAGGCGACAGCGCAAAAGCCGAACGGTCATGGATTCAAGTGTTGGCAATTGAAAAAAATACTCAACTTGCCGCTCAGACGCACTTTGGACTGGCTGCGCTCTACCGCAAAGAGGGAAGAGTAAAGGACGCGGAGCGTGAAATGGAGACTTTTGCTGCCCTTCAAGCGAAGACAAAACAGCCGCAGCAATGAAGCTGGACTGCAATTCCTCCCTTGATCCAGCCGTAGACCTGCTGTCGCTTCTCGCCCTCAGACCGAGTTCCTTCGCCGGCTTCGTCGAAGCCTTTAGGCTCATCTTGCATTGGAAGAGACTGCATATTGACAATCGTCACATCCCTGTGGTGAGATGGCGAACGCGAGTAGTATGCGACTAGAAACCTGCACGAAAAAAGCTGGGGTCTCATGTATGTTGTCCTGCATTTCCTTCTTCGATTTCGTCCCCGGTAGATCTGCACAATCGCAGGTTTTCCTGGGTTGATGACCCTATAAAAAACAGGCTGAAGATACGCCGATGTCTCTGTCGAAGTCGACCGGTAGATTCTGTTGATTTGTACTAATTCAGGAGGCGTAATGATTTCACAAAGATTCTGGTTTCCCATCCTCACAGCTGGGTTATTTCTCGCATGCTGCTTGACTGCCCGCGCGCAGTCAACCTACGGGGCTATTGAGGGGGTTGTAACTGATGCGAGCGGAGCCGCTGTCCCGGGAGCTCAAGTCACCCTGACCAACACAGCAACCGGAGAGGCACAAACCCAAACCACGGGCGATTCCGGCCTCTATTCGTTCGTGAATCTTTTGCCCGGCCAATACAAAGTAGATGTATCCAAGCAGGGTTTCAAGCAGGTCACCCAAGGAAATGTCGTTGTGCTGGTACAACAGACCTCGCGGGTGAATATCACTATGCCTGTGGGCCAGGCGACCGAGACCATTCAGGTCACGGGGCAGACTCCTTTGCTGCAGCCGGAAACATCCTCGCTCGGCCAGGTAGTGGAAACACGCAATGCGAATGAGCTTCCGCTCAACGGCCGCAATGTTTTCAGCCTGGTGGAGGTGGCGCCTTCCGTCGTGCTGCAGGGTGGCGCCTCGGCTACGCCAGTGGGGCAAAATCCCTTCTCCTGGGGCAACTTCCAGATTGGCGGAGCCTTCGCCAATCAGAGTGCGGAATACCTGGATGGGCAGCCGCTCAATATCGGTTACATTAACCTCCCAGTCCTGATCCCGGTTCAGGACTCCATCGGAGAATTCAAGGTCCAAACAAACAATCTGGGACCCGAGTGGGGAAAGCTGGCCGGCGGCGTCCTGAATCTGAGCACCAAGAGCGGAAGCAATACCTGGCATGGGGAAGCCTATGAATACATCCGCAACAAGGTGTTGAACTCATCTGATTGGTTTGCGAATAACGCAGGACTGCCCAAGCCGCCGTTTACACAGAATCAATTCGGAGGCAATATCGGCGGCAGAATCATAACCGACAAAACCTTCTTCTTTTTCCAATATGAGGGCTTTCGTTTACGTACCGCCCAAACCACCACCACCACTGTTCCCACAGCGGCCGAAAGAACCGGCAACCTTGCGGCTCTGGCGGCGGTCTCCGGAGCAGGAGGCACGGGTGTGCAAATCGTAGACCCTTGCAACGGCGCTGCAACTTGCACTTCATACGGCGGTAGGCCGTTTCCGGGAAACGTGATTCCGGCTAGCCGTATCAACTCCACCGCAGCCACCTTGCTGAGTCTCTATCCAAGCCCAACTAATGGAGCGACTCTCAATAACTACGTCGTCAACAGCAGTACCGGTGGCAACCAAAATCAATACATCGGCCGCCTCGATCAGAATATCCATCAGAATCAGCACCTCTTCGGCCGCTTTACCTGGTGGAACATGCTCAACTTACCTACCGATCCCCTGGGAACGGGACTTTGCCTGGACCGTTGCACGGAAACTTTCAATTCCAAAGCTCTCGCTCTTGGCTATAACCATGTCATCAATCCCAACACGATCGGCAACCTCAGTGTGAGCGTCAGCCGCTTCAACTACGTTCGCACCCCAAAAAACTCCGGGTTTGATTTCACCAAGATTGGCTGGCCGGCGGCATACAACACTCAAGTAAACTCAGCCCTCAGAACACCACCGACCCCTTGCATTATCGGCATTGCGGATTCAATCACATGCTCGCAAGGTCAAAGCTCTATCTTCGATCACGATACGCAGTACAATAGCTCCCCTTCCATCACGTTGATAAGAGGACGTCACACACTCACCTTCGGTGGGCAGTTTGAAATCACACTCGATAACTACACGCAGACCAACACTGCCAGCGGCGCATTTGCCTTTGATGGCGCATATACAAATCTACCCTTTGCAGATTTTCTGCTGGGCTGGGCCAGAAATCCAAGCAACATAACCAATCACTTCTTCGGTGCGGCACAGATTCCGAACCTGGTAGCCGGAAAACAGGTCTACTACGCGGGATACGCAAGCGACGTCTTGCACATGACCAATAAGTTGACCCTGAACCTGGGTCTGCGCTATGAGTACCAGTCGCCTTGGACCGAGCGCTTCGACCGGCAATCGTATTTCGATCCTGCTGCCGTGAACGCCGCGGCAACAACCGCAAGCGGTACTACGAACCTGGGACAAGTGGAACTTGTAAACAGCGCAACCAGAGGCAGCCGCTATAACATCAATGCGCTGCACAAGATGTTTGCTCCGCGTGTGGGGTTTGCTTATAGCGTCGATTCTAATACAGTGGTGCGCGGCGGTTACGGAGTCTTCTGGATCCCGATTGATTCTAACTGGGCCACGAATCCTCTTAACGATCCCGTCAACTCGATTCAGACCCTCTATCATGGAAATATTGTTGCCAACACGCCAATCAATACGATTACGACTCCTTGGCCTAACTTCATCCCGCCTCCAGGCCGTAGCGCTCTTCCGGGAGGCGCGCCCGGCTCGCAGGCCCAGGCGGCTCTGCTCGGTCAGTCAATCACCATCGCTACTCCGAACTTCAAGTATGGCTATACGCAACAGTGGAACCTCGATGTGCAGCGCAATTTCCCCGGAGGGTTCTTCGTTGATGTAGCCTACGCAGGCTCGAAGGGAACTCACCTCCCCCAGTACTCGCAGCAGATCGATCAACTGAGCGACGGTTATTTTGCCCAAGCGGCCGCGCAGTATAACCCTAGCCTGCCAAACCCGAACCAGAACGTCACGATTGCAAAAACGGTCCCGAATCCCTACTTCGCCGTCGCTAGTCCAGGCAGCCAGCTTTCCTCGTCCACCGTGCAGGAAGGACAACTGCTGCGGCCCTATCCTCAATACAGCGGCGTGTCCCTGGCAGGCCAAGGAAGTTTCACCAGCATCTATCATTCTTTGCAGGCTACTATGCAAAGGCGGTTCAGGGGCGGAGGAACACTTCTTGCCGCTTATACCTATTCCAAGCTGCTGAGTAACACGGACACGATCACCTCCTGGCTAGAAGGCGGCGGAGTCGGAGTCGTGCAGGATTGGACCAATCTGGCTGGCGAGTACTCTCTATCCTCGCAAGATGTCCCGCAACGCCTGATCATCAGCTATGTCCTTGACCTGCCATTCGGGGCGGGCAAACCGTATGCCGCGAACATGAGCGTGCCGATGGAAAAGGTCGTTTCCGGATGGGGCGTTGATGGAGTCACCTTATTGCAAAAAGGCTTCCCGATAAATATCAGCGCTTCATCGAATGCGTTTCTGAGCAACTTCGGCCCCGGTTTGAGGCCCAACGTCGCACTCAACTGCCAGAAGGGCTACCTCCGGCAGTGCTGACGCCAGGGTCAAGTCAGGCTTGGCCGGCGGCGCCGGATGGATCAATGCGGCCTGTTTCTCCACTCCGGCGCCTTATACTTTTGGCAACGAACCGCGCGTCGATCCGTCGCTGCGGGCGCAAGGACCAGCCAACTTCGATTTCGCACTGTTCAAGACCACAAGCTTCGGTCCCTCGGAGAAGTTAGGAGTCCAGTTCCGAGCAGAGTTCTTCAACCTATTCAACCATCCACAGTTCAGCCCGCCGAGTAACAGCTTTCCGTCATCCAACTTTGGCCAAATCTCAGGGCCACAAGCAAATAACCCTCGGCTGGTCCAATTCGCTCTGAAGGTGCTGTTTTAGTTCGTTTCCGTCGAGGCGAGCGCGCTTATCCCGCGCTCTCCCGGGAGAGATGAGACCTTCAACCTTTTCAATGCGCCCGTTTTTGCCGGCGCCAACACAAGCTTAGGAAGCGCTGGTTTCGGTGCTGTGAGTTCACAGTACGATAACCCTCGCCTGATCCAATTCGGGCTAAAGCTACTTTTCTGAGCTCTGCTGAATGCGGTAGAACAAATCCTTTTCACGAAACAGCTTTGGGTGGCCGCGCTTACTGCTCGGATCGTCACCGATGGGGGTCGATCGAGGCTTCCATTTCCCGTTGAGAATGGTTAATCCTTTAAATTGAAGAATAGTGTATTTTGGGTAGCAAGGTCCGGCGTTCATCATGCGGTCTTGATCTTATGCGGCATTTCCAGATAACCGTCCAAGGGCAAAAAGGCTAAGACGGAGAAAGATTCTCAAGTCTAACCCATGCCAACGATCGTGGAAGTAGCCAAGCGCGCGGGAGTATCGATCGCCACGGTTTCCAACGTCATCCGCCGTACCAAACGCGTAAGCCCTGATTTAGAGGAACGTGTCCGCGATGCCATCCGTGAGCTGGACTATTACCCCAACGAAATAGCTCGCAGCCTGAAGGTTAAGCAGACTCGGATGCTGGGCATGGTGCTACCCGACATTACCAATCCCTTCTTTCCGGAGATCATCCGCGGCGCGGAAGATACTGCGTTTGAACGGGGCTATTTCCTGGTAACGGCGAATACCGATGAACAGATCGGGCGGGAACGCCGGATAGTTTCCGCGCTGCGCTCGTACCGCGTGGACGGCATGCTATTGGCCTCCGCTCCGGGAAAAGACAGCAGCCATATCCGCAGCACGATTCACGCTGGGATCTCTGTCGTGTGCCTGGACAGAGCGGTGGAGGGAATCAGGACAGACGCCGTGCTTCTGGACAATGTTCGCGGCGGACGGGAGTGCGTGCGCCATCTGATCCAAGCCGGCTATCGAAGGGTCGCGATCATTACCGGCCCGCTGAAGCTGCAAACCGGACGCGAACGTCTTCGTGGATATGAGGAAGCCCTTCGCGAAGCGGACATCGAAATAGACCGGGAAATGATCGTCGAAGGTGACTTCCGCCAGGAATCCGGCTATCGCGCGGGTATGGAACTGCTGCGCAGACGCAGGAAGCCGGCCGCCATTTTCGTTTGTAACGGGGTGATGACGGTGGGGCTGTTGAGAGCGCTCGAAGAGATGGACTTGCGCTGTCCGGACGATATCGCCGTTGCGACATTCGACGATCTTGCAGTTGACCGCTCCTTTCATCCGCATCTCACCGCGGTGGTGCAGCCGAGCTATGAGATGGGGACGCGGGCGGCGAATATCCTGATCGATCGCATTGAAGGCAAGCTGACCAATGAGCCTGTGGTAATGCGCATCTCACCCACACTGATCATTCGCGAGTCTACACAGGCGCCCAAAGCGAAGAGATAAGTAGGATAACCGGGTAAACGGGCTTGGCAGACTCCTCGGAGGGCCGAGGCGGTTAACCACATTCTTGACAACTATTCTGTTTACGTGGTCAACTCAGGACGCTTTTTGTTAAGAGAAGTTTCCAAGCCGGTTAGGGTTGGAAGCGGGGGCTCTTCAAGAGGTCTGAACATAAATGATTTAAAGGTTTAAATCCATAATAGAGCGATAATTTACCGGCAGGCGCATGATCCGGAACAGAAGGCGCGAGCAGCTTTCCAGCATGTCATTCCTATCGCGCATCAGATCATGGCGGACGCTTTCTCCGCTGAGCAGCGGCAGGACCAGGCTATCAAGGAGTATCGAACTGTTTTGAAACTAAACCCCGATTTGCCGGAATTCACGAGGCGCATGGATTCCGGCGTCGTATGTTCGAGGTCAGCCTTTGACCCTGAAGCGCGCAAGATCCTTCTGCTGATGTTGTATTTGCTTTGCTCTAGCATCTTCTCTTCCAACCTCATCGCCCAAACGCAGCCATTTTCGTCCAGCGCGGAGTACACGTCGATGCTTGACGAACTGCACCATGACCCGGTCCGTCCCAGCCGCATGGCGGCGGACGCTCTCGTTGCGACGGCTCAGCGGCCTATCCGCCTTGTGGCTGATGAAACCGCGGCAATGCTCCGTTTAGAGACGAGCGCCTGGCGTCTGGAGATTACAAAGAGCCGCTGGGGAATGGCGCTGACGAACAAGCAGACGGGCCTTACCTGGCGGTTAGCTGATTCAGCCGTCGAGCAGAGTGGAATTCTATGGACGCAAGCTCCGGATAACTCAGATGTACTGCGGCTCTCCATGGTCCAGCATGTCGAACGGCAGGGAAATCTTTGGCGGATGCAGGTTGAATCCGCAGGTTCGGCTGCGCCTGCCGTCCTGGAGATTAACGTCATCTCTCCAACAATCATTCGTTTATCCATCCGAGCACCGCCAGGTGCGGGCAATGTTCGTAGTATGTCGCTGAATTTCGCCGGCGGAGGGCCATTCTTTGGATTGGGCGAGCGATTTGGTCAAGTCAAGCTCGACGGCTTGAAGACAGTTTTGCATCCCGAAGATCTCCTGGGCCGGCCAGGTCACAACTGGACCTATATTCCGGTGCCGTTTCTTTTTACGCCGCGTGGCATTGGTCTTTACCTGGACACGGCGGCGGTCAGCACGTTCGATCTGGGACGCGCAAAACAGCAGATGTTTTCGGTTCAACTGAATCATCCCTCAGCCGATGTGTATCTGTTTGTGGGCGAGCCAAAGGGTATTCTCGAGGACTACACATCCTTGACGGGCCGCTCCCCGATTTCTCCTCCTTGGGCGTTTGGAGTTTGGATTTGTTCCTACCGGGGTCCAAGAAAAGTGATCGAGGACGCGCGAAGGCTCAGGCAGAACGGAATTCCCGCCAGCGCTATATGGACTTTCGATGTGATGGATAAAGGCGACATCATGGGTTGGCCTTTGTGGTGGACCGGCTATTATCCCCATCCTAGACAATTCACTGATCAACTTCATGAGATGGGATTTAAGGTCCTGACGTATGTTCATTCCTACTTGCGCTCAGTGCTCGACCCTTACAATCTGCCGAATCCATGGTTCGAAAAGGGCACGCGAACCGGACTGTTCGTGCTGAACTCTCACGGGCAGCCAACCGGCCCGGGATTTGAACCTTACACGGACGGTAATATCGATTTCACCAGCCCCGCGAACGTGGATTGGTGGGAGCAGAAGATTCGGGAAATCCTGCTAAACGACAACTTCGATGGTTGGATGGAAGATTATGGCGAATGGGTGAACGATACCGATCGCTTCGCCGCCGGTGTCACCGGCCGTACGATGGCGAACCTCAACCCGCTCTTCTATCACAAAATCACCTATGAGATTGCGCGCAAGGCCAAACCGGATACCGTCGAATTCGATCGCTCCGGCTATGCGGGTTCTCAAGCTTACACACCCGTTGTTTGGGGAGGCGATCAATTTCCCGATTGGACCGAGGACTACGGCCTTCCTTCAGTAATAAACGCGGGCATTACGGCGGGACTGTCGGGATTCTCCGTCTGGGGACCGGACATTGCGGCTAATGGCCACTCTATAGAGCTTTGGACCCGATGGGTAGAATTTGGGGCTATGACGCCGATCATGCGTAATCACTTGTGGGACATGCCGGAAGGCGCTGTGAATCTCTGGTACGATCCGCATACGACCGATATCTTCCGCCGTTATGCCAGGCTGCACGTCTCATTGTTCCCTTACTTCTATACCTATGCCCACGAAGCGGCGAAAACAGGACTGCCGATTATTCGCCATCCTTTGCTGGAGTACCCTAACGATCCGAAAACGTACAATTCAAGCGGGGAGTACATGCTCGGCGACAAAATTCTCGTCGCGCCGGTCCTTGAGCAAGGAGC
The DNA here is from genome assembly GCA_963803615.1 of uncultured Acidobacteriaceae bacterium. Classification (GTDB taxonomy): domain Bacteria; phylum Acidobacteriota; class Terriglobia; order Terriglobales; family Acidobacteriaceae; genus PALSA-350. The sequence continues at coordinate 39,032 of CAWDNI010000056.1, read as the reverse complement.
ACTGAGCCGTTCGCTATATCTGCCTCAAGGCTCATGGACAGATTATTGGACTGGGAAGATCTTGGAAGGAGGACGCCAGGTGACGGTTCCCGCGCCGCTCGGCCATATCCCAATTCTTGTGCGTTCGGGTGGCATCATTCCCCTTATCAACCCCGATACCGAAACGCTGGCCGACGACTTGGCCGGCGCCAACTACCGGACACTTACAAGCGATCTCACCTGGCGGATCTTCGCGGCTTCTGGTTCAGTTCAGGATACTTTCACCCTTTATGATGGCACGGTGGCCCGAGCCGGCGAAGAGCCTTCGCGCATAGACGTACATGTAGAGCATTCTCCCGCGGCCCGGCGCTACGAGATAGTCCTGCCGGCGCTCCGCACACCGCGTAAAGTGATTCTTGCAGGAGAGCCGCTCAGCAAAATCAACGCTACGAACAACAGCAATGGAAAGGCGGGATGGCGAATGGATCCTGGCAGCCAAACACTGCATGTTTCATTTCAAGCCGGCGATTTCGATCTGAATATCGACAGATGAATGTGAATACGCTGGTATACCGGAGCCGCCGCATACCACGCGGTTTTCCGTTTACAAAAACCTGATTGTTCGAGCACATTTTTTCGCGTTGCGTGGAATAGCAGTTGGCGCGCGGCTTTGGAGATTGGATGACCATTAACTCTCATGTAGCCAAGAGCACTATTGTCGCTGCCCTGGGCGGGCTGCTCTTCGGATTTGATACTGCCGTTATTTCCGGCACAACTCAGGCTCTGTCGCTTAAATATCATCTTTCCCCTGCAATGCTGGGTATTACCGTCTCCAGCGCATTGATTGGCACTGTTCTCAGCGCCATGGGCGCCGGCATTCCCGGGCAACGGTTCGGACGCCGCGATAGCCTTCGCGCCATGGCTGTTTTGTATGTCATTTCGGCGATTGGCTGCGCGCTTGCCTGGAATTGGCCGGCCCTCATCTTTTTTCGCTTCGTGGGGGGTCTCGGTATTGGCGGATCGTCGGTCCTGGGCCCGATGTATATCGCCGAAATCGCGCCTCCCGAGTGGCGCGGCAGACTGGTGGGATTCTTCCAGGTTAATGTGGTAGTGGGTATTCTGCTCGCTTACTTATCCAACTTTCTAATCGGCAGCATGCACCTTGGCGCCGTCCAGTGGCGCTGGATGTTTGGCGTCTCGGGGATTCCTGCGGTTCTTTTTCTAATAACGCTCTTCTTTATTCCGCGCAGTCCGCGATGGCTGGTCACGCAGGCGAATCTCGACGAAGCGCTGCGCGTGCTGCGTCTCACGGGTATTCCGCAACCGAAAGAAGAACTCGATGAGATTGTCGCTTCCGTTCACCTGGAACGGGCCGCGTCTACCGATCCGCTCTTCTCCAGGCAATACCGGCGGCCGATCTTCCTCGCCATCACCGTGGGCTTGTTCTGCCAGCTTTCAGGGATCAATGCCATCCTCTATTATCTGAACGACATCTTCGCAATCGCGGGCGCGACGCAAATCTCCGGAGATCTGCAAGCCGTTGCGGTTGGAGCGACCAATCTTGTCGCCACGCTGGTAGCTATGTCAGTGATCGACAAATTCGGGCGTAAGAAGCTGCTGTTGGTTGGGACGGTAGGTCTCGCGATCTGCCTGACGATGATCTCGGTTTTATTTCTTACCAGAAGCCATCTGAGCTGGCTTGTCTGGCTGCTCATGCTCTACATCGCCTTTTTCGCAATATCGCAGGGCGCGGTTGTTTGGGTTTACATCAGCGAAGTATTTCCCAACCGGGTGCGCGCAAAGGGGCAGAGCCTGGGGAGTTCCTCGCATTGGCTGACGAATGCAGTCATCTCTTTGGTATTCCCCATCATGGCGAAATCCTCCGGCGCGTATCCCTTTATATTCTTTGCTGCGATGATGGTAATCGATTTCTTCCTGGTCCTGTTCTATTACCCGGAGACGAGCGGCATATCTCTGGAACAGATGCAACACCGCTTCGGTATCGACTGAGAATGATTTACTTCAAACGATGAGGCAATAGGCATGATGAGACTTGCGGCTCTCCTTCTTCTCGCTGCCGGTTCCGCGTTGGCGGCGTTTACACAAGACCTGAGTTGGCAACCGGATATCACGCGCCAACAGACTTACACGCCGCATCGGGCCTCGAGTTCGGACCCGACCGGCGCCAATGCCGACTTTCGCGGCGTCGCGCCGGGGGCAACCCTGGCCGTATTGGACGTTGACGGACCTGGGATGATTTCCCACATCTGGTTCACCATCGCCGATAACGAGTCTTACCACCTTAAGCGGATCGTCCTGCGCATGTATTGGGATGGGGAAAACACGCCCAGCGTGGAGACTCCCGTGGGCGACTTTTTTGGATTGGGTCTTGGTACTTACCACGACTGGCATTCGGAAATGCTGTCCGTGGGAAGCGTGAAGGCATTGAACTGCTTTTTTCCAATGCCTTTTGCCCGACATGCGCGTATTACGATAACCAATGAGGGCATGCAGCCGATCAGAAGCCTTTATTACAATATCGATTACCGCACTTACTCTCGTCCGATCCCCTCTGATACGCTGTATTTCCACGCGGAGTACCGCCAGGCGCAGCCCAACCATGGCTGGACCAGCAACTGGAAGACAAATCAAGACCCGCTGGTGAATGACAAAAGGAACTTAGATGGAGAAGGCAACTACGTGTGGATGGAAGCAAAAGGACATGGACAATATGTAGGCGTGACTATGTCCATATTACAAAATCAGGACATGTGGTGGGGAGAAGGCGATGATATGTTCTTTATCGATGGCGCCAAGACTCCATCCATCGCGGGAACAGGTACGGAGGACTACTTTCTAGGCGCATGGGATTTTGGCGGGCAGCCTTTCTCGTACCCGCTCTACGGCGCCCCGGTGATAGGCGACGAATTGGCTGGAAGCAGATCCAGCGTCTATCGCTTTCATCTCGATTCACCCATTCCATTTAGCCAGTCCTTCAAAGCGACGATCGAGCATGGGCATGCCAACGCCCGCTCGGACAACTACTATTCGGTCGCCTACTGGTATCAGGCCGAACCACACGAACCGCTTCCTCCGCTTCCTCCGGTCCAGCAAAGGCTGCCGGCGCTGCAACCGGTCGGTGGTCCTGGAAATGCCACGGCCGTCTCCCGTTGAATCGGCCAGGATTCCACACGGTAGACGCAATTGCGAAAAACGCAATGAGACCGGGATTGTCCGCGGAACGATTCGATCGCTTTGGCAACGATCTTGTTTTGATCATTTGGAGCAATTGATGAGGCTCAAAGACAAAGTTGCAATTGTAACCGGGGACGGATCGGGCATCGGTCAGTTGAGAAGCCGGTCACAATCTTATGCGGGCATGCGCATACCTGCTCGAATGGGATAGACTGGCGGAAAAATGAAGACTTCGAATGATAATAAATAACCGGTGATATCGGGAGAATGTCTTCAACTCCGGAGGGCGCCTACAGCGGGATCCGCGTTCGCGGCTCGGATTATCTTTCCTATACCATTGCGGACATGATGCGAGCCATGGAAGCCGGAGTTCGCGGATTCCTGGTATGGGATGAGGGACTGCTGATGCTGCTTGTCGAGATGCGGCGGCAAGGGAAAATTCCTTAGGACACCTTTTTCAAAGTGTCTGTTTTCACCGGACACGCTAACCCCGCCGGCGCGAAGGTCATTGAGAATCTGGGAGCGGACACATGGAATCCGTTGCCCGACCTTACTCTGCCCATGCTGGGCGCAATCCGCCAGACCATCAATATCCCCATGGATCTCCACATTTCGATCTTTGATTCGCAAGGGGGCTGGTACCGCGTCTGGGAAGTCCCGGAAATGTGCCGGATCTGCGCGCCTTGCTACCTGAAGCAGGAACCGGGCAAATCCGTAGCCGATCTCTGCAAGCCGTGGACCAGCGAAACGAGCCTGGATGACTTGGCCCGGCAAAAGGTGCGTAATGTTCAGATCATGGAGGAACTCATCCAGAGAGTACATCCTGAACTGTTATCAACCAATCCTATGCTGGAGGAGATAGGAAGATAGCATCAAAAGGGAAACAGTTAGAGGCCCTCTGGACTGTGCCGGGACCTGTTGAACCGGCAGGGAAGTGAACGTTGGCGATCGCAAACACGATGGCTTCTGGTCAAGAGCAATTCGGCTTCCATACGGAGTTCAAAGTCGTGGAGTCGCTATGCCCCGCATGTGAACTTCAGATCATCGAAATATCGAGGAACTCTCTTGACACCCGTTTCGTGCAATGGGTAGCCTCATTTGGGCAAGAGATCGTCTATAACAAGGGATAAACGTTTAAATTATCGGGCCTGGTGAGTCGTGGCGGAGAGATTTCCGGAACAGACAATTTGGAGGAACGGTAATGACGCTTCTAATGGGGGAGAAGGTTCATCGAAACGACCGGGCTGGCTATCTCATTGCCGGCCTCGTGCTATTGCTTGTTTTGCCAGGCTTTCTTCGCGCTCGACCGCTCCTGGGTCAAACCGCCACCGGATCCGTGGTAGGAACAGTTACGGATAAAGGGGGCAATGCCATTACCTGGCGCAAACATCCGGCTGGTAAACACCAAGACGAGCGAACTAAGGAGCACTGTAACAAACTCCAGCGGCGCCTACTCGCTCACGCTTTTGCCGCCGGCATCCTATCGCTTGACCATTGAGAGTCCGGGCTTCAGCCAGTTTGTGCAGGAGAATATCGAGCTGAACGTCGGCGACGATCTCACCATCAACGCGACGCTCCAGGTCGGCCAAGTCGCGCAACAGGTGACCGTGACCAGCCAGCCCTCCGCATTACAAACGGAGACTTCGTCCTTAGGGGAGGTCGTCGGCAACAAGACCATCGTTGATCTTCCTGTGAATGGCCGCAACAGCTACAGTTTCGCGGCTCTCGTGCCTGGGGTCCTGCCGTCGGCGGGATTTACGCAGACGGCTGTTGACGAGTATAACGATCAATTCATTTCGATCAACGGCTCCCGGCCTAATTCGAATATTTTTCTTCTCGATGGCGGAGCGAATACTGAGCCCGGGTTCAACGGGCCGGGGTTTTATCCAAGCATCGATATGGTCGATCAATATAAGGTCCAGACAAATAATTACAGCGCGGAATTTGCCAATACTACAGGCGGCGTGATCAATGTGATTACCAAGTCCGGCGCTAACCGCTTTCATGGTTCTTTATATGAGTTCTTTCGCAGCACTGGCCTGAACGCGAATAATTTCTTCGCCAACCATGCGGGTTTGTCCCGCGCCCCGTTTCATTACAACCAATTTGGGGTATCCGTGGGCGGCCCCATACGTCGTGACAAAACTTTCTTCTTCTTCTCCTACGAAGGATTGCGGTGGACACAGGCCGTGACAACTACAGGGACGTTACCCACTGCCGCGGAGCGGGCGGGCAATTTCTCTGGAGGCCTTCCCATCTACGACCCGTTTTCTACAATTCCCAATCCGGCAGTTCCCGGGCAATATATCAGAACGCAATTTCCTGGAAACATCATACCGGCCAGTAGAATAGATCCCGTTGCGAATAACCTGCTGAACTATATCCCTCTCCCCAACCAGCCTGGAGTAGTAAATAACTTCATCTCCAATGCAAGCTCTCCCATCGACAAGGATGACTTCTCGACGCGGATTGACCAGGATCTTCCGGCAAACTCAAAACTCTTCGGGCGCTACTCTATCTCAACTACTCACCAGGATCGTCCGCCGGTTTTTGGAACGGGAGCCAACTTCAAGGTAAGCTCTCCGGTTCTTGGGAACGACACCTTGCGCCAGATGCAGGCGACAATCGACGACACCACCGTTTTAAGCCCGAGCGTTGTGCTGGAACTCAATTCCAGCTTTGTCCGGTATCACATAACCAGGCTTCCGGGCGGACAAGGCTTCGATGTAACTCAGCTGGGCTTTCCATCTTATTTCTCGAGCTTGGCCAAAACTACCATTCCGTGTTTCCCGACGGCCACTATCGGCGGCCTCAGCACAAGTGAGAGCATACCGAACATAGGGTGGGGCGGCGTAGTAGGCCAATTGTGCTGGATCGGAATACTGAACGACGCCTATCAGGTCTACCATGAATTCGGGAATCTAACCAAGGCGCTAGGAACACACACTCTGAAGAGAGGTATGACTATAACACCCCGTGGAGCGAGCGTTTCAACAGAATTACAGACTGGGATCCAACCTCACCATCCCCCTTGCAGGTTTCGGGTCTAAACCTGGTGGGCGGCTTGGCGTTCCCAGGCACGAATGGCCTCTCTCGCTATCAGTTCAATCCGGACAAGAGGACCGGCGTACAACCGCGTCTCGGCTTTGCTTATGAGGTAACTGACTCGACGGCGGTTCGCGGGGGCTTTGGGATATTCATGGGCGCGGTTACCGGAAACGGCTATAACGGCAATGCCGTTCCCAGCACAGGCTTCCTCGGCAACACCACATGGGTTACTACCCTCAATGGCGTCAACCCGCTCAACAGACTGAGCAACCCGTTTCCCACTGGTTTCACTTTTGCAACAGGCAGCAGCCTTGGTTTGGCGACAGACCTTGGCCAGTCTGTCTTAGCCATGGATCGTACCCGCCGCACTTCTTATGCGGAGCAGTGGAACCTCGATCTTCAGCATACCCTGCCCAGAAGAGTGCTCGTCGATATAGCCTATGCCGGTAGCCATGGAGTCCACCTGTATGGCGATTATCAACGCGGACCAATTACCTGACCAGTATTTGTCTCTCGGCAGTCAACTGAATGCCCAGGTCGCTAACCCATTCTATGGAAAGATCGCTGTCGGCGGCCTGAGCGGTCCTACGGTGGCAAAGAGCCAACTCCTACTCCCCTATCCGCAATTCACAGGAGTTACTCTCGGAAACGGTTCCTTATATGGAGCGTCCGCCTACAATTCGCTGCAGTTGAAGGTGGAACGGCGCTTTGCAAACGGCTTCAGCATCCTTGGCTCTTACACGTGGTCTAAGCTACTGGACAACGTTGCGCCTACCGGAACTGGTTTCCCGGGCGGAACGTTCGCCGGCGGTTCAGCTCAGGATTGGGATAATCTCCGAGCGGAATGGTCACTGGCCACGTTCGATACTCCCAACTATCTGGCTATCAACGGAATTCTCGACCTTCCCTTCGGCAAAGATAGAAGATGGTTCCATCAAAATCGCTTTGCCGATTATCTAATCGGAGGATGGCAGCTTAATGGCATTAGCACGGTGCTAAGCGGCACTCCGCAACAGGTCTTTATGTCGGCGAACACTCTCTACAATAACGGAGGAACGCAGCGCGCAAATTGGAACGGGAAAAACCCGATTCCCAACACGCCCATCAAAAATCGGTTAACTCAGTACTTCAACACAGGCGACTTCAGCAATCCGGGAGCATTTACTTATGGAAGTTCCCCGCGCACCCTGGGAGCCCTGCGCTCACCGGGGTTGGTGGATCTGGATCTTTCCGGAGTCAAGAATACCGCGCTTTTTGAAGGGATGACCTTGCAGTTTCGCGCCGAGGCATTCAACATCTTCAATCATCCCCAGTTTGGGCCGCCGGATACCGCGCTCGGAGACGGCACGACGGGGACAATCTCATCCCAAGTCAACGCTCCTCGTGAATTGCAGTTTGCGCTCAAGTTGCTTTTCTAGAAACAATCGATGAATACGCGCGCCGCGATACTTGTCTCAGCGTTGACGCTCTCAGCCTGCCGGCTCAGCGCCACTACTCTCCAGGCTCCAAACGGTTTGTTGCGGCTGGAGGTGAACAGTGGAAGCTCCGAGGTAAGTGAACGGATCTCGGTCAGACAACAGGGCTCACAACAGCAATCCTGGATGCCGGCGCTTTCATCGGTGAATGCGGCGACGCGAGTCGTCACGGCAGGGAAGCCGGACGTGGTTCATCCCTGTTCGATCAATCGGGTATCGCAAATATCAGGTGGATTGTCTCTGCACGGAAATTGTTCTGTCGGCACGTTTGAACAGAGAATCCTGCTCACGTCCGAGCCGGATGTCTTGACCGTCGAAGTAAAGTTTGCCGCCGAACCTGACGTAAAGATTCGCGCAGTTGAGGACCGCTACGATTTTGCTCCCGGAAGGCGCAACACTGACACGCCGTCTTCCGGACCTGTCGACTTTGTATGGAGCCAGAACATTAAAAACGAGGCTGACGACGTCATCCCGAACTGGGGATTCAAATCTCCGGCCGTCATGCTCCAGCAAGGGAAGGTGTTCGCCGCTCTAATGCCTGAGTTGAGCGATCGTCTCGTAGAGCCGCTGGCCCTTGACCTCGACGTGACGTCACAGGCGCTTCCCTGGCTCTCCTATGGAGCACTGGCCTCTCAGCCTTACGGGCATAGTTATTTCCGGCCCTCCCCGGATGCAGGCCCCAGAGGCATCGCATACACCACCGTTGGAGATGCAGTTGTTGCCGAGACGATTCAATACAGCTATTCGATTGTGGCTTTGATTCAACCCGACAAACTTGGTTACCGGACAGTGGTACGCCGCCTCTGGCAACATGAAGGACATAAGGAGTTTATCCGATCGGACGATCTGCAGCAGAACGTGCTACGCCCTGAACTCGTGACCTTCGACGAATGGCGGCGCGATACTTGGATTCGCTACGCCAATGAACTCTATCGTGGGTTCGATTGCGCAAACCAACGTTGTGGAACATTACTCAGCAATAGAAATCCCTGGGGGCAATGGAGTAAACCGGCGCCCGATGCGTGGTTCAATGCATGGTTGGAGACATTGCGTACAGCATACGGCTGGTATCTCTACGGCCGGCATAGTAACGATCAGGAGATTGAGAACAAGGCCGAGAGCGTTCTAAATCTTGCGTTGAAAAGCCCTCAGCATGGCGGGGCTTTTCCAACTATCTATCTGCTGAATGACAGGCGTTGGGTTCGCGACGATGGGTGGGCCGGCTTCTCCGAAGATTACCATGCGTTCGATATGTCCTGGACCGCGTACTGGATGCTGAAGTGGGCGGAGGACATCACCCCAAACAGAAAGGAGGAGATCCTCGCTTTTGTCCGTCCTTATGGCGACTTTCTGGTCAAGGAGCAACTCCCGAGCGGAGTGATCCCCTCCTGGTATGACAAGGATCTCAAGCCGACGGGTGAGTTTCGGGAGTTCAATGCTGAAACGGCGGCATCGGCCTTGCTGCTGGCCTCTCTTGCCGAAATAACCGGGAATCACACCTACCTGAATGCCGCGTCGCGTGCAATGGATTTTATAAATCGGGAAGTGCTGCCCAGGCAACGCTGGTTCGATTTCGAGACTTTCATCTCCTGTGCGCGGAAGCCATTCGATTTCTACGACAAGTGGACAGCGCAATATCCGCAAAACAACCTGGCTACCATTCAGGCGGCCAAAGCATACCTTGCGCTATTCCAGGCAACGAAAGATCGCCGGTATCTGGAGCGTGGGAAAGAGGTATTGGACTATTTGTTGCTGACTCAACAGGTATGGAACAACCCTGCATTCTCGCCTAAGATGATCGGCGGATTTACCACGCAGAACACCGATGCGGAGTGGAGCGACAACCGCGAGAGCTATGCTGCCGTGCTACTGTGGGACTACTACAAGGCAACGGGCAATGGGGAATACCTGGAGCGAGCTGCAGCGGCGGCGCGTTCTACCTTTGCAGTTGCGCCATGGGAGAACTGGGCCCACACCGGCTATCTTGACAAACCAGGCGCACTGTCGGGGTTTAACTGGGGCGCGGGAAGCGGTATGACTTCTATTGAAATGATGTATCCGGCGCTCGGAGACGCATTCATTGATCTACAGCAGAAAAACGGCGTCGGGTTTAACGCCTGTTCATTGCGCAATTTGAAGGTAACCAATCGTTCGATTTCATTTGATCTTGATACATTTCCATCATCGCGCTTGGTGACTATCAGATTTTCCGGCGTGGATCCACATGCCAGTTACCAAATTACATGGAACGGCAATCAATCCAAGGCGGTCAATGGCGATGTCTTGGCAAGAGATGGTTACGTCATCCGGCAATGACCTCGGCCTTAGCCGCTGCGGCGATTTCTTTCAAGGACCGGAAGAAGTATCCCCCAAGGGCTGGAGCCCAGTATTTTTGCGCCATTTGCAGCACAACAAAGCCAGAGTTTATTAACTGTTCGCATGCAACAAGGAAACCGCTGAGTTAGGCGTCTTGAATGAAGGCATAAGGGGGCAATCAGGTTCTCCGCGACTTTGTCGGCCCCAGCGTGCTCGCGCAACTCTGACGCCATATAATCGCGCTCAATATTTCTCGCCTGCGGGCGAAGCGATACGGCAAACTGTCAACCATTGGATTCGAACCACGACGCAGTTCGATGGCCTAATCGACTTTGACAGAGCCACGCGCGATCCAGCCCACCCGGCCGGCCTGCTGCCCGGCGACGACTCCGGCGATCACCTTCACCCGAAGGATGCCGGATACCAGGCTATGGGCGACGCTATCGACCTCAAGCTTTTCACCGGTAGATAGGTTGGCGAAACAAGCCGCAATGAAACACACCGGCTTAGCTCGTGGCGATAGTGAACCGGTAAGCCCAGTCTCCTCCAATCCACTGAATATAGTTCGTTCCCCAGGCGTTATTGAAAAGATTGATGTGAACGCCGTGTTCCAGGCTAGGAAGGTCCGCGGAGAAGTTGATCGGCGATCTTTTGCCCACAGCTACCACGGGAGCATCCGACGTGGTGAGTTGGAATGATCCATGGTCATCTTGATATCGCAAGTAGTTGGTCACGGCGTGCATACTGCGGCCGCCTCCGCGAACAACATCGAATGGAGATACCTGCTGATCTACTTTCTCAAGCATCCAACCTTTCGCTTCAGGCGCATCGGGCGCAAAGGTCAGCCACATTGATTCCGGCATACGATTGGCGACTTTGCCGAAGGACAAGAACCTGATGTGCGCCACCGGGTCGGTCTCCGGCAGGATCACCTCCAGATACATGTCGTTGGGCCATGCCACGCGGCCCTGGCTTTCGCCGGCTGAGTCCTCAATCTTCAGTTCAGCCAGAATTCGTGTGGCGCCCTTGTCCTTACCAGCCCAGCAATTTACCAGGGCTGGATACCATTCCCGCGATTCCGCTCCAAAATTCGCGATCTTCGGTTTGCCGAAGTCTTGCTCGGTCCACGATTGTTTGCTGACACAGTAGCTTGATATAAAGGCGTCGTAGTCGTACTTCGACAGCGTCTGATAAACAAAGAGCGCCAACGGGTGCTCCGGCGAAGCCCACTCCCGCCCGGTTTTCTTGTCCTGTAGCTTTGCAATGGCGCCGGTTTTCCGGTCAAGCGCCAGGACGAAATGGGTGCTATCGAATTCTTTTTCCGGCGAATGAGCGCGGAGCCCTTGCCGGGAAGGCGCGGCAGCGTGCAATCCGCTTAAACGGTCTTCCGCTTCCCGGCGCAATGCAGCCGGCAGAGTGGCAACTGCGGCGTCGATGTCATCGCGCTTCTCTTGCCAACTCCTCTCCATGGTTTTGTATGCCGGCTGGTTGAGGACTTGTTCCAGGTCCTTTGGCTTGTAGTGATCGTAATCGATGTAGCGCTTCGTATCCGTTCCCCACGTATGCTCCGGGGCCAGGGCAAGCCGGCCCAATAGCTTGCGATCCGTTGCATCGCCAATGGCAAAATGTTGCTGCTCGATCCATTCCTTCCTAAGCCGCGCGGCTTCACGATACCGGGCAACCTTGACGGGATCGCTGGGTACGCCGTAGATCCATGTATCTCCAAGCTCCTGAGTAACTACCGGCAGATGATCGCGATAGGCATTTACCGCTGCCGCAACTGCACTGAAATCGGCAGCGGTAATGGTTGCATTCGGGAATTGCTGCCGCAGACCGGTATAGATCTTTTTGATCTCATCTTCGGAGTGAGGTCCGCGGTTATCTCCCCGCATCTCGACCGCGATCGCCAGATCGGAGTTAGGGACCTGCACCACGCCGCCATAAGCGTGGTGGTGGTAAATCATAAGCAGGGAACTGCCGTCGGGATCCTTCCACAGAAAAACATTCGGGACTTCGGGCGCGGTGCTGCCCGGATTCACCCCGATGTCGAGCAGAGTCACCCCGCCGGCCGCCAGAGGGCTGATGATCCCACGCGAGTGACATGGGACATCCGCCATCTTGGCGCCCGTAGTCTTGTGGCCAAATCGCCGGTCGAGCGATTTGGATAATCCCAGGCAGCCTTCGATCAGGGAGCGGTCGAGCATCTCGGTCTGCCAATTGAAGGGGAGGGCATGCCAGGAAAAATCGCCCGCGGCAATGGCCTGTTCCATTCGCCGGCGCTCTTGCGCGTTAGCTTGTTCCAGATATTCGTAGAGCAGCCATGAGCCGCTCGTCCACACATAGCGGTCCTTGCCCGCCTCGCGCATGGCCGCGGCGGTTTGAATCGTTCGGGGAAAGTACTGCTGGAAATACTTGCGTATCACACTGGCCTGGGTATCGGTAAAGCCCACGTCCAGATGGCATTTGAAAGTTACAAGGACGCGCTTCACGCCGGATGTGTCAGCGCCGGCTGCGGCGCGCGCCCGTTCGGGCCATTTGCCGAGAGCTGCCGCTCCCGCAGTCACAATCGTCCCGCTCAAGAACTCGCGTCGTCTCATTTGTCTCCACAATTGCGATACTTACAGTCAGGACTTCGTGTTCGCTTCACCGCTGCCTTCGGCTAGAGTGATGTAGCGGTTCATGGGTAAATTCGTAAATCGCTCTACGGCGCCGCTCGGTTGTGGCCATGTGACCTCGATCCAGTCGATCTTCTCGTGGAGTCCGGTTCCAAGCACCAGGCGGGGATCATGTGCCGAAAGGAAACTGCCGCCGCCTGTTTTCATGCGATGGCGAATCATCTCTCCCGCCCGATAGGTCACACGCGCCCCAATCGCGTCCGGGTTACACTTCCGCCCCATCAGCTTTATGCCCAGCCAGCGGTTTTTAGTTCCCCCATTGTTCTTAAGCAGCACTGGAGCGGCATCGTTCACGTTGATGAGCACATCGACCGCGCCGTCGTTGTTGAAGTCTCCAGTGGCAAGGCCGCGGGAAGCGAATCTCTTTGAGAATGCCGATCCTCCCTGCCCGCTTACGTTTCGAAAGTTAGTTCCATCTCCGTGGAACAGCAGCAGCGGTTCCTTATATTTCACGTAATGCGATTCCCGATCGATCAGGTCGTCAGGGAATCCATTCGACAGAATCAGGTCAAGGTTTCCATCGTTGTCATAGTCGAAAAACTTCAATCCCCAGCCGCTCATCCAGCGTGTAGCTTCGCCGATACCCGAAGGCGTTGCAACATCTTCGAACGTTCCGTCGTGGTTGTTTCGATAAAGCGAAAAAAGTTCTTCGTTGATGTTCGCTACAAATATGTCCATCCAACCGTCCTGGTTAAAATCGGCGGCGTCTACACCCATGCCGGAGCGCGTCCATCCATCGGAACTGTAGGCAACGTTTGCCATCAGGCCGGTCTCTTCAAATTTGCCGCCGCGGTTCATGAAAAGAAAATTACCCACCGTGTCATTGGACACAAACAAATCCATGCGGCCATCGTTGTCGAAATCGGCAGCCACTGCGCCCCATGCCTTGCCCAGTGAATTGGCGATTCCCGTCTCTTTGCTCACGTCCCGGAAGGTGCCGTCGCCGTTATTGTGGAGGAGCCAACTGGGGCGAGGATGGAAGGGCCGCGGAATGCAGTAATGGCGCGTACCGTCCGGATCGACTGGGCAGCCCAGCGTCTTGTTGAATTCGCAGAATTGACCGACGAATAGATCCAGCCGTCCGTCGTTGTCGTAATCGAACCATACAGCGCTCGTACTCCAGCCCGAGAGGCCGACACCGGCCTTTTCGGTCACATCGGTGAAGGTACCGTTCCCGTTGTTGCGGTACAGGATGTTCCGCCCATACTGCGTTACATAAATGTCGGGCAGTCCGTCGCCATTGTAGTCACCCACGGCAACTCCCATTCCATAGCCGCCGCCCGGCACTCCGGCCTTCTCCGTAATATCGGTGAACGTGCCATCGCGATTGTTCCGGTAGAGCGCATTGCGCAGGGGTTTCGGTGGGGTATAAAAATCGCATTTCCCGCTGTTAACTAAATAAATATCCATCCAGCCGTCGTTGTCATAGTCGAGAAACGCGCAACCGGCGCCGCTGCTTTCCGGCAGATATTTCATCGCCGACCGTCCGGCGGTATGCACCCAATCAATGCCGCTGGCGGCGGCGGAAACTTCGTTAAAAATGGCGCCGGAGGTAGAGGAAGCGGGCGCACACCACGCTGGCATTCGAGGGAATACCAGAGTGGAGGCGCCCCTCGCAAGCTGCTGCAGGAATCGGCGGCGGGAGATATAACTTACATCCCTTGAATTCGGGGGCATCGTGACCAGAACCAACCGTTGACCGGCATTCTCCAGGACGCGGGAGTCTCGATCTTTAGGAAAAAGCTACTCTATGCGGTGAGTCTTCGGCAACAGGTGGATGAACACGACGAATGACGCAACATTGCGAATAGATCAGGCCATACCTGGAAGGGACGTCATTCAGGGTGTCAGAGATGAGACATAGTGCATCTGCACTACGAACACCCAGTTCATTTGTCCTATTGTCTGTTCGCAATGGGCGAGCTTAGACTTTCCGTCGTTATAGAAGCTGCGCAATGTAACCGTTTGCAATACATCCGAAAGGCAGCGAAGCGCAGAGCCTGCACCACGTTGGGCAATTTTTAGGAGGAGGAACGCATGAGGCAGGGAGAGACAGAACCAAGATTTTTGCGGGGCCTGTTCGAAGGAGAAGCGGCAAATGTAATCGCCGCATTAGGATTGGCCGTTCTCCTTTTGAGTTCAGCGTTTGTTCATGCACAGAGCACCACAAGCGCTGTCAACGGCACAGTGACTGACACTACCGGCGCAATCGTGATTGGAGCCAGTGTCGCAGTCACCAATTCAGCCACAGGCGTGGCGTATTCGGCGACGACCGACAACCTGGGAGCATACCATATAACCCAGCTTCCCCCTGGCCGCTATACGTTGACGGCATCGAAGACCGGATTTGAAACCCAAAATACACAGCCATTCACTCTTTTCGTCGATCAACAGTTCCAACAGAACATCACTTTGGCCGTCGGCCAGACCACACAGAGCGTTTCCGTCTCCGCGCAAGCTCTGCTGCTGGATACCCAGACCTCCAACCAGGGACAGGTGATCGAAAACCAGCAGATTGGCAACATGCCTCTGAATGGCCGCGACGTTCTACAGTTAGCGCAACTTTCAGCCGGCGTCACGCCGGTGGTTTCTGGAATGAGTTCTCCAGCCTCTCAATGGACGGGCACGCAGACGGTGGCTCTCGTAATTGGCGGTTTGAGAGAAGACGATGTGAGCTATCTCTATGATGGTATCGAAACCCGCAACGCCTGGTATGGCGCCGCTGGACTGCTTCCGTCGCCTGATTTCACTCAGGAGTTCAAGGTCGAACAATCCGGAGCATCCGCCGCGTATGGAGACGGTGGAGCGTTCGTCAGCGTGGTTACCAGATCCGGCACGAATCAGTTCCATGGCGCTCTATATGAGTACCTTCGCAATAACGACTTCGACGCTCGAAATTACTTCGACCAGGGCGCCCCGCCGCCCTTTCACCAAAACCAGTTTGGGGCAAGCCTTGGCGGTCCCATCAAGAAGAACAAGATGTTCTTTTTCGGCAACTATGAGGGCTTCCGCCAGATCTCTCCCCTGAACGTGTTCGCCAATGTTCCCAGCGCTGCCCAGCGCGCGGGTAACTTCAGCGCCGATAGCAAGCAGTTGGTTAATCCCTTAAACATCGTGAACGGCGTATATCAGCCATTCCCAGGTAACCAGATTCCTAGTAGTTTGTTCAACGCTACCGCTCAGAAGATATTGGCCTATTACCCGGAGCCAAACGGTAGCTACGCCAGTAACCAGAACTACCATTATCTTGCAGTCACAACCGACAATTGGGATCAGGAGAACGTCCGCTGGGACTACACGATTTCAAACAATGACAGCGTCTTCGCCCGATTTACCAACCAGAATCAAACCACCAGCGTTACGGATATTACTCCATCGAGAGAGATCATCTACCCGTCAAACCCGAAGAATCTGGCAATCGGATGGACGCATTCTTTCTCGCCTGTGCTCATCAACAATGTTCGTTACGGTTGGTCGCACACCGCGGTCGGTGAACAGCGTGCAGACGGCTACGATCAAACCAAATCGAATCCGCTCGGGTTGATTGGGGAAGTTGACCAGCCCGGTTCTTACGGTCCGCCGTCTTTCTCCGTGACCAATTACGCCAATCCCGGCTCGACAGAAGGAACCGACATCGTTCGCGAAGGCATGAACATGTGGACGGAAGCCCTCCAGTGGCAGAAAGGCAGGCATCAGATAACGACGGGCCTGGACATCCGCTACCAGCCGATCTTCATGTATGAGGACTGGGCTGCAACCGGCATCACCTTCAATGGTTCATACACAGGAGATTCCGGTAGCCGATCTGCTCCTGGGAGTTCCGAGTAACGCATCTACCGCGATTGGCGATCCCACCATGAATTTGAGGATGTGGTATCAATCCTATTACGTAAGCGATAGCTTTAAGGTCAATAGCCGGCTGACCCTGAATGCCGGCGGCCGCTGGGAGCACGTTAAACAACCGATCGAGTTGCAGAATCACGTCGGAAGCTTTGACGTGGCGACCAATCAGGATCTCTCTTATCCGGATACCAAAGTTCTCGGACTCGACAGGGCCATGGTCAAGCCGGTCTACACCAACTTTTCGCCGCGGTTAGGCTTCAACTGGGCTCCGTTTGCCAAGGACAACACGGATATCAAGGGTGGATTCGGAATCTTCTACCTTCAGCCCAACATCAACCAGTACGAGGTGGAAGTCGATACTACCAAGTACTATCTGATTCAAAGCTACGGCAACGCTCCGGTCGGCAAGCCGCTCAACTATAGGCTTAATCAGCTCTTCGGCCCGACCGTGCCCGGCGGAGGTCCGACAGCTTCGTTCATCCAGCCGAACGGCCTGACTCCTTACACCTACGAATGGAATCTTTCCGTCGCGCACACTTTGAAGGACTGGGTCTTTGAAGCGGCCTATCTGGGCAGCGCTGCGCATCACTATGAAGAGCGTCCAAACATCGACCCTGAGAATCCGGATGGAACGTATCCGCTTCCCGGTTGGAATGGTGTCCAAGAAAATACCATGTCAGGCAGTTCCTTCTACAGCGGCTTAGTCTTACGCGCCGAGAAGCGCTATAGTTCAGGCTTTTCCTTGCTCGGCTCCTACACCTTCTCCAAATGCCTGGGATGGCCCTGGCAGGATGTCTTCTCCTGGCATCCCCTTGATATGCGCCTCGATCGGGGTCATTGCCAGGAGGACATGAACCATGTAGTGGCTGCCAACTCCATCTATGAACTTCCTTTCGGAAGGGGTAAGGCGTTCCTAAACAACGGCGGGGTTTCCAACGCTTTGCTTGGGGGCTGGAGAGTGGCGGCGATCGCCTCGCTCCACTCTGGCTACTGGTCAACACTGGGCAGCAGTCAGTCTCTGGGAATCTTTGTTAATGCATTACCGAATGTCACTGGCCCCGTCAACAATTCCTCGCTGCATGGGGGCTTAGGCAAGAACGGCAAGCTCGGTCCTTACTTTAATACACAAGAATGTCCACCCCGTGACCGCGGTAGGTGTTCAGGGAGACTCTTCCGTGCAGAGTGTCTCCAATCCCGGGAGCGCCGATTGGGATCTTTCGGGGGACAAAACCTGGCTCTTCGCCGAGCGGTATGGTTTAACCTTTAGGGCAGACGTGTTCAATGCATTCAATCGCGTCAATTTCTATGGATTAGATACAGGGGTGAATGACAGCAAATTTGGCTATGTTCAATCGGCCAACCCGGCGCGTGAAATTCAACTCAGTCTGCGATTTGCCTTTTAGGCGGCAGTCATTCCATCTGCCTATGAGGCAATCGGGAAAACTTGCGCTCGTCTTCGCCCTCGCCGCTGTCGTCTGCCTCTCCGGCAGTCCATTGGCGGCAGGGGCGGCGGAGCGGCATAGTATCCAAGCTTTGCCTCAAGCTGGTTCCGGGACGGGGAAAAGGTGCCCATCAGAACAGGAAACAGCGATTACGCTCAGCGAAGCGAGTGCTTTGCTGGAGCAAGCAAACTATCAAGCGGCTGCTGATAGGTTGAAGCCGCTTTCCGATCAGCTTTGTGACCCTCGGGTTAATTTGTTGCTGGCCGGCGCCTACGAAGAGGGCGGCGATCTGCCCAAAGCTGAACAAACGTTACAGCGGGCCCATTCCGTTTGGCTATCCAATAACAGTATCGCAGCTTCGCTTGCTCGCGAATATCTGGGCAGCGGGCAAGTGGACAAAGCCGGGCAGGCGCTGGGCCATTTCCATGTGACTGCGACGACCCCCATACAGGAGATGGAGGTGGCCGTAATCGTGTTTATTGCCGGCCACCAACTCGTCACCGCACAAGCTGTGGCGCAGGCGGCGTACAAATCCTACCCGTCGGTCCATTCTCTGCTGCTGCTGGCAAACGCCATGCAGCTTCAAGGTAGATTCAAGGACGTAGTCACCCTCCTTGGCCGGAAGAGAGACGCGTACGCGGGATCGCCCGCATTTCTTATCACTTTGGCGGAAAGCGAGTACGATTCAATACTCTATGACGCTGCCCGCGCCGACCTGGAGCGCGCCATCTCACTGGATCAGAACTCTTATCAAGCCCATTTCCTGCTTGCGAATGCGCTGCTCAAGTTGCAGAAGGTGGATCAAGCAATCGCCGAATATCGCTTGGCGATAGAGTTGTCTCCCGATCAACCGCGTACCTACTATCAGCTTTCACTTGCGTTGCAGTTGAAGCAAGATAAAGCCGGCGCCGAGGAGGCGTTAGTCAAGGCTTTGTCGATTGACGGCCATTATTCTCCGGCGCTGATAGAAATGGGAAGAATGCTCATCAGCCAGAACCGCCTTCCCGAGGCAGTGACTGAACTTAACTTGGCTATCAAAGATAATCCCAGATCAGAGCAAGGCTATTTCCTGCTCGCAAGGGCTTATTCCGAACTTGGGGATAAAGAAAAGAGTGATGAGATGGCAAAACGAATGGTAACTGTCAGGAATGCTAATTGGAAGGGTTCTGCGGATAAGCAAGGCCGATGATCTTCAGGCGCTCTCCGCTCCACTCAGCATTTATCTTCACAGTCGTTGTACTGCTTGCGGCGATACCGGGTTGCGCTGTTCAGCCGCGGGGCGGCCCGTCTGATCGTTGGCCGGCGCAGAAGGCGAACGGCTGGTACGCGCAGCAGCCATGGCTGGTGGGAGCCGACTTCATTCCCTCTGACGCGATCAACGAATTGGAGATGTTCCAAGCAGCGACTTTTGATCCAGCCTTGATTGACAAGGAACTGGGCATGGCGGAAAGCATAGGCATGAACACCATCCGTGTGTTCCTGCAGGACCAGCTTTGGCAGCAGGACTCACAGGGCTTCACTCAGCGGCTCAACTCCTTCATCGGCATTGCGGCCAAGCACCACATCAGACCCTTGCTCGTGCTTTTCGATTCTTGTTGGGAGTCAAACCCACACCTCGGTCCGCAGCACCCGCCTATCCCCGGTGTTCATAATTCCGGCTGGGTGCAGAGCCCCGGTAAGGCCCGGTTGCAGGACCGCTCAGTTGAGCCCCAGCTAAAAGGCTACGTGGTGGGCATTGTCGGCGCTTTCGCCAAGGATGACCGCATTCTCGGGTGGGATATCTGGAACGAGCCGGACAATCGGGGTGGCGACAAGGTCGAGGATGTTGCCGCGAAAGTACAGCGTGTTGATGCGCTGCTTCCAAAAGCATTCGCATGGGCGCGCTCCGTGCATCCTATTCAGCCTTTGACCAGCGGAGTGTGGACCGGCAACTGGGACGATCCTGCGAAGGAAAGCCAAACCACACAAATTCAGTTGCGTGAGTCGGACATTATCACCTTTCACGACTACGGATGGCCTGAGGAGTTCGAGGCGCGGATCAAGAGTCTCCAGGCGCAAGGCCGGCCCATCATCTGCACCGAATACATGGCGCGCGGCGCTGGGTCAACATTTGATGGGAGCCTTCCAGTCGCAAAGCGATACCACGTAGGCGCGATAAATTGGGGTCTGGTCGCGGGTAAAACACAAACATATCTGCCGTGGGACTCGTGGAAGCGGCCCTATGTGGAGCTGCAGCCAACGATCTGGTTTCACGAAGTTTTTAAGCAGGACGACACGCCTTATCGCCAGCGCGAAGTCGATCTCATGCGCGAGCTTACCGGCCGCGGCGACCACCGTCAGTTCACCCCGTCGCGTGGTTCCGGTTCGTAGATCGTACAGGCGCCCAGCCGGCTTAGGATCGGCGGCTAGTCAATCGTCCAGATCGGCCTCGACTTACGGTTTAACGCCTTTCTCCAACTCGGCCACGACTCGATCAGCTAACTCCTGCGTAGGATCGCGGCCCTCGGTAAGTTCTCGGCTATAGCATTTGAATGACATTGCGCCGGGAACAATAGCCTTGTCCGGCGTGTCTGTGAAGGCTAAAATGACTGAATGGCGACCCCAATACGTCCAGGCTCCGAAGCCGAAATTGATGAGGAAACCAAGCGCATCCTCGACGAGAGGCTTGCCAGCTTCGACGAGGACATTAAGGACGCTCGTCCGGCCGACGAAGTGATTCGGGAATTGCGCAAGAAATATCAGCCTGCGTCGCCTCGTTGAAGCCGGTAATCGTATTAAATCTCGCCCAGCGCGAGATCAATGCGGCGGCCTCATACTTCGAAGTACAAAGGGCAGGTCTAGGAGCGCGGTTTACCGAGAGAGTAGCGGAAGCTCTTGAGAGGATTGAACGGGCACCTGAAGGCTATCAGACGGTTTACAGGGATCTTCGGCGAGTAAATCTGAGGCAGTTTCGAGATCACGCCCTTTGGTTCAGAACCATGCCGGATTTTAGCGTCGTGGTTGCCTGTCTTTCCTCCCGCAGAACCCCTGCTCTTGCTAGAGGAAGAGCTGCCGGTGTGATCCCTTTCCTACAGCCATGAGAAATGCGGGCCAGCTTACCAAGCCAGTTGCCTCCGTCCGGTCCCAACACAAATCAAAACCGAACGAAACCCGCTTCCCTCAGGGGAACTCAAGTGTCGAGGCTATCGACGGTTGCTGTATCGGGCTTTGGCGAATCGGTTTGGTACAAACGAGCTTAGCGGAATGATGGTAGGGATTTGTTTCTGGCGGAGAGAGTGGGAACCTCCGCCGCAGACTCTAGATAAAGGGCTTAGCGCGCGAAAAACAGCCGTTAACTTTTGCGTTACCGATTGATGTGGTGTACCTTCGAACTCCCCTTTGGAGGATTACCATGCGCCGACGGACGGTCAGGATCATGCTCAGAGTCAGGGACAACTACTATCCGGCACTGCAAGCTGCGAATGGAGCGGTCAAACCGTTTTACGCCCAAATCGCCGGCAAAGCCATGTGCCGGGAGGATGGAGTCTACTATCTCCGGTACACGGACTCCAATAAGAAACGACGGATACCAGTATGTCGGAACCGATCCCAAGTTGGCTCGTACCATGCAGCTGCAGCGCCAATACGTGATTGCAGGTGAAACAAATGGGGGTTGCAGACGGTGGAACCACCTCCGGCCACAAAGCCGAGAAAATCATTCCTTTGGAGCCACCTTCCGTTGGGCCGTCGTGATCTCCCGCCCTTGCTTCGCGAGGATGGGCACGCATAATAAAGGGCGCCCAGTCAGGAGTAAGCTTTGGTTGCTTGGGAAAGAACCAGAAGCCCACAGCGAAGGAGCGCCCAGATGAATACCAAGAAGGTTAACACCAAGTACGTGGGAATGGATGTGCATCGGGATTGTATTTCGATCGCGGTCTTAAACGAAGAGGGGCGGCAGGTGAGCCAGTGTATTGTGCCGGCCGATGGAGCAGTGATTCTGGAATGGGTGCAGGGATTACGGGGGACGTGCAGATCACCTTTGAAGAGACGACCCAATCGGCATGGTTGTACGATTTGCTGCAGTCCCAGGTGAGCAAGGTAGTGGTCTGCAATCCGCGCAAGAATGCGCTGCTCAAGGTGGTCAAGGGCCAGATCCAACGCAGCAAGAAACCGGTGCAAATCACCGGACTGAATTTCCATCACAATCACGAGCTGAAGAACATCTTCAAGGGAGCGGCCACCACCGTCAGCGTTCGTCCCGGTCCATTACGGGAATATTACGAGAGACTGATCGCCAAGGGAATGCAGCCGGAGATGGCTCGTCTAACCCTGGCGCGCAAGATAGCAACGATTGCTTTAATCCTATGGAGGAGAGGAGAACGCTTCGACGCAACAGAATTGCAATCACAAGCAGCTTGAGCGCGATTAGAATCCAGGCCCAGTCTTCAGCTTCTCTGCTGCGATAGGGCGATCGGTTCTTGCGCTCTCGGTTCGAGGGTGAGGATCGGAACGAGGGATAGACGCATTGCCAACAGCGTGTAGTCTCATGGGGAACCCTGGATCTCTTTGAAATATGGATTTTAAAGCTGCCACCAATCGGGGGATCACGGGCAGAATCCGCCAAACAAGGGGATTTTCCTGCCATTACCAAAGCTGCTGCACGAACCCTCGTCTCGTGGGATTTAGAAATGCATTCCTAAGCCCTCGGGCCCTCAACTATGGATGCTCTTTTGTGCGCAGATTAGGCTTTGTCAACAAAGTATGACTAAAATAGGGCCTATCATGCCTCAAGAGAACGCCCGGCGTCGTTTGACTGCAACCGAGAGAGTTGAAGAATACATTCGGCAGGCGATTTACCGTGGGACCCTCAAGCCGCGGGAACGAGTCATCGAAGAAGATGTCGCCCAATATCTGAAATGCAGTCGCGGACCCGTTCGCGAGGCGTTTTTGCGCCTCGAGCGCGACGGCTTGGTTGTGACGGTCGCCCGTCGCGGAACCTTCATTCGAGACATTTCCAGAGAATCGATCGAGGTTGTTTTCGAGATGCGAGGCAAGCTTGAGGCTCTCTGCGTGCGGCACTTGCGCGAACACCTTACCGACGAGATGGAAGAAACGCTGCGCGAAGCTTTGCGGCAGCTAAAGTCGGCTGCGGCGAAGAACGACGAAGAGGAATTTTATGCTGCCGATATGAACTTCCATCAGACAATCTGGCGGCTTTCCCACCGTGGGATTCTGGAAAACACGCTCATTACCATCATGAACCCATTCATTTTCATGTTGGCTCGGGCTTATTCTACTCAGACCACGATGAGCGTGCGCTACAAGGAGCAT
This sequence comes from uncultured Acidobacteriaceae bacterium, assembly GCA_963803615.1. Lineage (GTDB taxonomy): Bacteria > Acidobacteriota > Terriglobia > Terriglobales > Acidobacteriaceae > PALSA-350. The sequence continues at coordinate 15,749 of CAWDNI010000056.1, read as the reverse complement.
GCTCAGTACCTGGAAAAAGTCCTTACGGAACCCACATCTAAGGTCGAGCGCTCAATCGAGCAATACTTCCGGGAAAAGGAGGAAGAGATTTTGGCCAAACTTCCTTCGCCGCTCTTAGTAGCAGCCGACGGTTTCGCGTCGCCTGCTCGAACCGGCAATAGTTCGAACCGACCAGCCGAGGCGGGAAGTCGCTAGGGCAACCCTGAGATGGGCAGGTCTTCCCCATCCCGAACGGCCGCGAACGCCCCATTCCATCAAAGCGATCCCTCCGCTATCGAAGGCCAATCCATAAAATTGGGCGACCAACGGTCTTGTAGACAGACATGTTGACAAGATTGGATCAAATCCATAGAGTTTCTTCGTCGGTTTACGGCTGTTCGCTGGCGAACATACGGTCGGAACCAGTAAGACCGGATGGCAGTCACACCCGAGCCCAGTCCTTCAAGTAGCCCTGGAGAGGGAGGAGGATCGCTCCGCTACTTTCCACCTTGGCGGAGGCTCCTGACGCCCTGTCTGCAGACGCCGGTCAAGCGGAGGAATGATGAATCGTCGCGATTTTACGAAAGGTTGCGCGTCTACGGCACTGGCGGGGGTTGTTCTGAATAGAACCGCTTTTGTCGCCAACGCACAGGTTCGCGAGGCAGGGAAGCCGACGGGGAAGGGCGGGACTCAAGACCAAGACGAAGCCTATGTTCGGCGCCAGGGCATGACATGGATCATGGGAACATCGAAGGCAGAGCGGAAGGTCACTCTGCGCAATGGTAGCCTCGTGCTCACCTCATTCAGGAATAAGCAGTCCGGTCGCGAGTACCGGGATGTGGGCCCGGATCCGGAAGAGATCCGGTTGAAGATTGATGGGGCTGACGTGAGTTCACCTATGCCGGAATGGACTTTCGTAAGCGAGCATAGCGGGCGACTTGAACAAGGAGAACTCCAACTCGATATCAAGGTCAGAACGAGTCAGATCGGGGTGACGAAGCACTGGGTGATCTATCCACACACCGCAATCGTTCGTGAGTGGCTTACAATCGAAAATTTATCGAACCATGATGTAAGAATTCAGGATTTGTTCTTCCTGAATACCCGCGTACTGGGAGGGGCGCCGGAGCGGCTTGAACTTGATTATCTCAGTGGAGGCGGCAATTTTAATGGCAGCCAGTTATTGAAAACTGAACGTGTCAATCGGACCTACGATCGCACATTCGATTCCGACGTAGGGGTCCAGCGGGGGAATTACAGCGCCTACCTGCCGCTGGTCATGCTGCGCGACCCTTCTTCAGGAGACAACCTGGCCGTAGGGTGGGACTACATGGGTCATTGGTCGCTTCAGGTGGGTAGCAAAACAGGGGAGCAAATCGGTGTCGCGCTCCAGGTAGCGGGTTATGACGACCGGCTCAAGCCTGGGGCGCATGTTGATACACCAAAGGCTTTCGCCGCCGCGCTTTCCGGTGATCTGGACGACATCGGCAACCAGATTCTTGACTGGCAGTATCAATACCTTTGGGAGTTCACAACCGCGGAGTATTTTGGGAAAACCCGTTGGGCAGTGGATTGGCCCAGTCCCTGGGTGGGCGACGGGGGGACGCCCAGCGCAGACAATTGGGGGAGGCGTCTCTCGCTTGATTTGCGCTACACGGATCTGCTGCGGGAGTGCGGTGGTGACCTTCTATGGGATGATGCGGGCTGGTATGACCGGTGGGGAAGCTGGAATGGTCCTGAATGGAAATTGACGACGGACTATCTCAAGAAACACGGGATGCTTTGGGTGCTCTGGTATCCGACGTTCCTTGCAACCCCTGAAAGCGCGGTCGGTCAAAAGCACCCGGACTGGCTGATTCCCGATAAACTATACTTGGAGCAATCCATCAAAGAGACGGTGACGTGGCAGAGAGGTCTATTGGATCAGGGTATTGGCGAATGGCAGGACTTCCAGTGGCGATATGACATCGCACCTGCCGCCAGTGCAAGTGACACAGAGTTGTTGGCAGCAGATCAGAACTTCCGTAGTTTGCTTGAGCAGTTCAAAACAGCCCATCCCAATAGCGGTGTAGATGCATGCGATGGCGGAGGGCGGTGGATCAGCTACGATCTTGCTCGATTAGCAGAGTCAGGTGAATATACTGATGGCGGGGTCGGGCCATATAGCGGATATTACACGTCCCTGTTGGTTTCTCCAGACAAACTACATAACGTTTCGGATTTCGATCACACTTACTATAACCCGTCGAGTGACCGCATACATTTGGCGCTGAGTCCCACTTGGTACCGCGATCCAGGGGATGGGGCCAACTTAGAATCGATCCGCAAAGACTGGGAGATCTACCATTATCTGATTGCGAAGGGAGTTGCAGGGCGCAGGAGCCACGTCTTCCGTCCCCGCGTAACCAACGATGACCCGATCTGGTACTTCCAGCGCATGGACGCAGAGGGCTCTCGCGGGATCATCATAACAAAACACGCCAAGCGCGGGCCCGAGTATTTCCTCGTGAGCAAACCGTTAGCGAATACGTCTGGCGATCACTACGAAGGCGGTCCCTGGCAAATGACGGAAATTTTCACAACGAATGTAGCAACAGCGGAGACGGGCATTTATGCAGATCCGATCGATAATGAGTATCGGTATTATGGCGTTCCGGGTGAGAGCTATGGGCCATTAAGTTTTCGCTATCTGAGTGATAAGGGTGAGGAATCATATGTCACGCAGATTGGTAAACACGGCAGGGTTAGGCAAGTGACTTCAGATTACTTTGGAATAGCATTTCAAATCGGTGAAGAGCCGCTAACCATCTCAGAGCTCGGCCAGTATGATCCTGGGGGCCGTAGTGGAAATAACCAAGGCGTATACTCCTTGATGCTCATACGAGCCAACGATAAAGCCGTTGTAGCCTCCGCCACACTAGATATGAACCGGGCGGCTGTTGATTCTCTTGGCTTCAAATATGCCAAGCTGGCGTCTCCAATACGTTTGGAGCCTGGACCGGACAAGCCGGTAATTGTTTTTCCTCGCGGACTTCAATCCGACACAACGTACGAAGTTCGTACGTACTATGCCGGGATATATTCACGGGAATCTGGTAAGCAACTCATGACGGACGGCATCAGCCTTCCCAGGATACAGCCCGGAGAACTCATATTCCTGAACCTGCCTGGTTACCCAGGCTCCGGAGTAGACAAGACTAGCCCGGAGCCGCCTTCGAAGGTGACAAAGCGCGTGGGCACGAACCTCGGAACGCAGGGCATTGAAGTTGCGTGGTCACCAGGACATGATGACAATTGGATCTCGTATTACGAGGTTCTGCGGAATGGGGCCGCCATTGGAAAGTCTGCCAAGGGCGAATTTTTCTTCGATCACTCACAAGCGGGCCATGACATTTCCGCTAAATACGAGGTCAGAACTGTTGACGGGGATGGAAACCGCAGTTCTCTCGTTGCTGCAACCGCCGCCTCCGGGGATCCGGAGACGCATCAGCCTCTCGGGGAGTTCGGGCCAACGCAAGGCGCCCACGGTTGGAAATATGAGCAAACCAGCGACGGGCGCATTTATGATGAGCTCGTCTGGGAGAATGGAGGATATGAGGGATTTTGGGCAGGGTCAGGTCTCGGCCGCATTGGAAGGATATGGGTGCAACCATCTGCCGCGGCTGAGATTGCGAGAACCTTCACTGTTTCGGCGAATTGCTCTGCTCACTTATCAGGTGAAATCCAAAAAGACCCAAGCGCTGATTCAGAATCGCCTGTCTCGGTCAGAATTGAGCACAATACGAAGCAAATCTGGCCCGCATCGGGTTGGGCGGATGTTCCCCGTTTCGGTGCACCGACGGCTTACCATTTGAATGACCTTGCTGTTCGTGTAGATGACGCTATTCGTTTCATTGTAAGGCGTAACGGTGCAAACCGGCCCCAGCCGATCATCTGGAATCCGATCGTCCAGCTTAATAGCTAACCGTCGTGAATTCTAGCTCCTCTTGACTAGCGTCGTCCCCCCATCTACAAGTAACGATGAGCCTGTCATGTAATCAGAGTCGCCGCTGCAGAGAAATGCAAAAGCGTCTGCAACCGACTCCGCAGTCTGCATCTCATTAAGAGGTATAGCAGCAGCAACGCGAGTGCGAAAAGCCGGATCTGCATCATGTAATTTCTTGCTCAATCCGGCGTATACAATACCCGGAGCTACAAGATTGACACGCACACCCTGTGAAGCAAGCTCCTGAGCCATTACCATAGCCATCATCTTGAGCGCGGCCTTGCTGGAGATGTAGGACGTTCCTTCCGGAAACGGCATGTCTTGTACCCAACTCCCAGTAAATAGCACCTTGCCTCGGATACCGCGTGAGGATGGAGATTGCTCCACCATCAGTCGCGCCGCCAGTTGCGCAAGATTGAATGCTCCAAAAAAGTTTACTTCTATGGTTTTCCTTAGATTTGCGGGATCGATCTGGAGAAAGCGTTCGTTCGCAACCATACCCGCATTTGCAATCGCGATGTCGAGCCGGCCGCGCATTTCCATGATCTGCTTTAGCGCCAATTCGACAGAGGCTCGGTCAGTCACGTCACAATATAGATACGCCAGAGCCTCAGTATTTAGCAGGTCAGGAGAAAGCGCCTCTCGGGGGGCACGATCGAGAAGAATAACATGTGCACCCTCTTGTATAAGGCGACGCGCAGTCGCTTGACCGATGTCGCCGCATCCCCCCGAAATCGCGATGGTACTTTCGGATAGTCCTTTTAAGGTAGTCACAGTCTTCCTCGAATATGCTTATTAAGAGCAATCCGTCATAGCATATCGTTTTTTCTGTTGCAAGCTCAGAATACGGCAATGCTACCTTTCCAACTCACCCAAGCATGGTACAGTATGGTTCTCAGAACTGTATACGAAATCGTTGACAGTTCTATGTGACTACTGCTAGCATTCGTGTGTCGCAAATCGACTCCACACCCCTTTTTGCCATCGCGAAACGCACGTCATCGGAGTTTCGAAGAGCCGCCCGCAAGTGTGGACTTGTGGTTTTTGCGTGAACGCAGGCTTTAGACTAAAAGGGAAGAACAAGCTTCATGAAATCTCAAAAGCGATCCGTATGCCTGGATCGTGGTAAAAAATGCCTATGACCACAGATCATCCTTTTAAGGGACAGGTCGTTCTTATTACCGGGGCTGCGCAGGGACTCGGCAAGGCGACGGCACTGGCGTTTGCTTCCCGCGGCGCTGCGGTGGCTTTGGTGGATATGAACGAAGCATTGTTGAACGAAACGGCCAACGAGTTGCGTCGCGGAGGCGGCGAATGTGCAACTATTGCGTCGGATATCACATCGTCCGGAGCGCCCACAAGTATCGTTCAAAAGACGATCAGCCAGCTTGGGCGTCTTGATATATTGATCAACAATGCGGGCGCCTCCTCAGTCGAGGCGCTCTTGGATGTTACCGAGCGTGAGTGGGATAAGATTTTCGCGGTAAATGTGAAGGCTCTATTTTTTCTGCTTCAGGCTGCTGCCCGTGTCATGAAGGAGTCCGGGGGAGGAAGAATAGTAAACGTATCATCGCCCGGTACACGTATGACGTTGACGAACTATACCTCTTACGCCACTTCGAAAGCGGCCGTTGACTATATTACACGCACGGCTGCAGCAAACCTCGGTGTCTACGGTATTACAGTGAATGCTGTAGCCCCTGGACGCATGGATACGCCGATGCAGCGCGTTACGGAAGAATCAAACGCCGCAGCCGCAGGGATTGATCTCAAGACCTACATACAGTCTCGAACGATCGATATTCCTCTGCGGCGCCGGACCACGCCCGAGGAGGTTGCTGAAGGCATAGTGTGGCTCGCAACGCAAACGGCCTCGTATGTGACAGGAAACCGCCTCAATATTTCAGGCGGCCTGGAACTCGATTGACGATCGCCAGGGAACCGCAAGCCAAATGTGAGGCACGGTGAGGATCGTTAAGTTAGAGACAATTCGTAATACTGCTCTGCCAAACCTTCTCTGGGTGCAGGTCCATTCAGAAGATGGGCTTATCGGCCTGGGAGAGACATTTTACTTGCCAAGCGCGGTTGAGGCTGTGATTCACGACTTAATTGCGGCATTCGTTCTCGGCCGATCCGGTGGCGAGATTGAGAGCATTTGGGACCAGGTGTTTAGCTACTGCAATTTTTTCGGCTATGCTGGGGCGGAGATGCGCGCCTTGTCCGCCCTGGATATCGCTTTATGGGATGTATTAGGACAGAGAAGTGGACAGCCCATATACAATCTGCTAGGCGGCGCCGTACGAGATACCATTCCCGTTTACAACACGTGCGTTGACACCGAAGTATATGACGACGGGGAAGCCTTCCTGAACCGCCCCGCTGAACTCTCCAGAGACCTTCTGTCGCAGGGTATTAAGGCCATGAAAATATGGCCGTGGGACCGCTTTGCTCCCAAGTTGAAGTCAACGGCGGTTTGTGGTCCCGCCGGATATACAGCAATGGGGCCATCGGGCTCGTTCATTTCTGCGCGAGACCTAGACTCGGGCCTGAATATAGTGAAAGCAATTCGAGATGCACTCGGCAAAGATATGGAGATAATAATTGAGGGTCATTCGCGTTGGGATCTAAATTGCGCGATTCGCATAGGTAAGGCCCTCGAGCCCTACGATGTACTCTGGATGGAAGACATGATGAAACCGGACAGTGTCACTGACCTGTCCAGATTGCTAAATGAAACTCGTGTTCCGCAGAGTGTGAGCGAGCGCCTATTCACCAGATATGCCTATAGGCAGGTGCTCGAAGCGCGCGCTGCACACGTCATTATGCCGGATTTAATATGGACTGGCGGAATAACAGAAGGCCGAAAAATCGCTGTCCTTGCTGACACTTTTCATCTGCCCATAGCGCCACACGACTGCACCGGCCTGGTAACGATTTTCGCCAATCTACATATCTGTGCATCCAGCAGCAATGCAATGCTTCTGGAAAGCGTACGCGGCTTTTATCGCGGATGGTATAACCTGGTCTACGCCAATAATGTTGAGATTGAGGATGGCCAGGCCTCGTTTCCAACAATTCCCGGGTTAGGCACACGGCTCAAGCCGGAGTTCCTGGCAGATCCGCGCACCTCCGTTCGTGTGAGTGTTCCTGCCAAGTCATCCGTTACTGTTTGAATTCGATCACCTCGCCGACTTGCGGGACCACGGCATGTCCTGTACCGCCCAGGCGCTCATATGTGTCAACGAAGAGCATTGGATCAAGCGTTTCATCTGGGTTAGGGTTCTTGTTAGCCCACAGCAGATGATGGATGGGAATCACCTGTGCCGCGCCTAAATGCCAGGCGAGCAAGGCGGCCTCATACGCGTCCATATTTCCTCCGACGCCGTTGATGCAAAGCATCGCCACATCGGGTTTGTAGGCTTTGAGCCGTCGCAAACGGACATCATACTCCGTATCGCCACTGTGATAGATCTTAAGCGTGCCGATCTGGAGAAGAACGCCGACCGCGTCGGGAACCTCCCAACCAGCAACTCCAGCTTCGTGGCGCGCAGGCATCGCTTGAACGGTCACATCCTTCAAGACGATAGGTTCACCTGGCGTGAAGCTCACAATTTGCGAACGGCGCAGCCCCCAGCTCATTGCGCGAGCCATCGCACTGGGAGGCATTATGAACTTTGCATCGGGATTGTTGCGGGCAATAATGGGAATCGAACCGGGATCCAGGTGATCCTCGTGCCAATGCGTCGAGATAATCGCGTCAGCACGAAAGTCTCCGGGATCAATAGGAGTTGCGAACGCGCGTTTCATACCGAAGAGATCTTCCACGCAGTTTGATAGATATGGATCGACGCAAATCACTGTACCCGCATGCGTCTTGAAAATAAAACCCGATCCCCCCAACCACCAGCACGAAACCCGAGATTCGGCGACTGTTTTAGAAGCGATGCGTTGCATCAGGCTTGGTGCTTCTTTCATTTGATTCACCACTCCTCGTAGACTGCCGGAGAAAGCTTTACAACCCGAGAAGCCGAGATAACTCGCGTGCCGTGACTCATCCCATGAAGCTTGCGGACCGAAGGACGTAAGGAGCGCAGATCCTCATGACTTGTCCGTGGATTATTCGGCTGTCGTGACCTCTTGAGTGCGGCGCGAACCGTCTTCTCCCAGCCGCTTTTCCCACCCAGGTTTGTTGACGTTGAGATAAGCGTGCGGATCATACGGATGTTCCCGCGCAACTTCCATATTGATATCAATTCCGAGGCCGACGCCCGAAGGGAGGTCTATATGTCCATTGGCCGAATCGATCGTTGGGACCCACGAGACCAAATCCCTGGTCCAAGGCTCATTAAATGGGTCAAAATGCTCCTGGATCAGGAAATTAGGTACACATGCGGCAAGTTGCAAACAGACAGCAGTTGCGACCGGGCCGCCGCTCTGGTGCGGCGCGATAAAGCTGCCATGCGTCAATGCGAGATTTGCCACTGCCAATGTATTGCTGATGCCTCCCAGACTCATGGGCTCAGGTTGGAAGATATTGACACCACCACCCGAGGCGAGTGTATAGAACTGGCCGATAGTGTCATACATTTCCCCGGTCGCGACGCGGATGGGACAGCGCGCGGCGACGGAATTTGCAGGTTGCTCACGCTCGCGAGTCGTGGGCTCTTCCCACCAATAGATATCGAGAGGGGCAAGCTTCTGCGCTGCCCGCAGAGCATCCGCCTCTGTGAGCCGAGCGTGTACATCGATAAGGATTTTCAGGTCATTGCCATGGCGGGCGCGCAGCGCAGCTACGATGTCATAGCTAAGTTGCAGCTCGCTGGCTTCGATAAAATCGCGTGATGTGCCGAAAGGATCGAGCTTCAACGCATGAAATCCTTTGGCTACGACTTTGTCTGCCGCCTGTGCGAAAGCATCCGCCGACCTCTCGGTCCGGTACCAACCATTGGCATAGCAGAGGATCGATTCCCGAATCTTTCCCCCGAGGAGCTGATAAATCGGAACTCCCAATGACTTGCCGAGGATATCCCAGCAGGCGACCTCAATAGCGGCCACGGCGGTCCGGTGTATATGTCCGCCATCCAGTGAAACGCTTTCCATCAAGCGCTTGGCTAACGCATTTACGTTCCGCGGGTCCTGACCGATAACGAGGTGCTCCAGCTCGCGAACGGCGGCCTCAGTAGTGCGAATAAAACCATTAAGGGTGCCTTCACCGATGCCATGCAAGCCGCGATCGGTTTGAACTCTTACGAATAGCCAGTTCTTCCAACCAGCGCCGACTGTAATCGTTTCGACAGATATAATCTTCATGAAATGCTTTCTGCCAAGAACTGCCCACGCGGTTAATCTAATTATTTATCTAGCAATTCAGAAGCAGCGGAAGTAATGTTTGCAGTATCCATTTGATAACGTTGTACCAAATACGGGATCGTGCCGCTTTCGCAGAAGCAATCCGGAATCCCGACGCGGCGTATCTGCACCGCGATGCCGGCGTCTACAACTGCGTCGGCCACCGCGCTGGCTAGTCCCCCGGTGATGAAATGGTTTTCCGCCGTCACGACTCGTGGTACGCGTCGCAATAGGGATAGGACACTTTCCCTGTCAAAAGGCTTAAGAGTGCTTACGTGAAGGAGCGCCGCGCTTACCCCGTTGCTGCTGAGCTCGGCGACTGCCTTCAGTGCTCGAGCTGTCATTAGCCCCGTGCTGATGATGGCCACATCGCTGCCTTCGCACAGCAATTTCGCTTTGCCCAATTCAAAGCGGTAGGTGGCGGGATCAAAGGTAATAGGGACTTGACCGCGTAACAGGCGCACATAGGCCGGCCCTGAATGCTCCGCAACCGCCGGAATCACCTGGGACAATTCTGTGGCGTCACATGGGTCGATGACGGTCAGGTTAGGTATCGAGCGCATTAACGCCAGATCTTCGATGCCCTGGTGGGTACCACCATATCCGGTGGTTAAACCCGGCAGGCCGGCAATGATCTTCACATTTGCGCGACCCAATGCCGCCCCGATGGCGATGAAGTCATAAGCCCGTCTGCTGGCAAACACGCAGTAGGTAGTGGCAAAGGGGATAAATCCGGTGCGCGCCAAACCGGCAGCTACGCCGATTAGATTTTGTTCCGCCATCCCGACCTGGAAAAACCGTTCGGGGAATCGGTTTGCGAACAGATGGATATCAGTGTACTTGCCGAGGTCCGCGGTGAGCCCGACGATGCGCGGATTGGCCTCCGCCGCACGAATGAGAGCCTCTCCAAACGGCGCGCTAGCTGTTTGCTCCGCTCCGTAGATGTCGGAGCTAAGAATGTTGCCGGTCACACCAGGCCGGAGCTTTGCCGCCGTCGATTGTATGCTACTCATGCTGTCCTCTTGCCTGAGGGCGGAGCACCCTTCTCGAGCTGCTCGCGGGCGATTCGCCATTCATTGGGCTCGACGCGAATGAAGTGGTTTTTCTCGCGCTGTTCAAAAGTGCGTACGCCTTTCCCCATCAGCGTATCGAGCACTATCGCATGCGGCTTACCCCTGACATTCTTCGCCGCCGCGAGAGCATTAACGATCGCTCCTACATCGTTGCCGTTGATGCGCTGAGTATCCCAACCAAAGGCCTCCCACTTGGCGTGAACAGGCTCGACGTTAAGGACCTGAGCGGGGGGACCGTCAGCTTGTTGATTGTTGCAATCGATAAACGCGAAAAGATTGTCAAGTCGATGATGCGAGGCTGCCATTGCGGCCTCCCAGGTTGCGCCCTCCTGCAACTCGCCGTCAGAGAGTAGATTGAAGATGCGGGAAGGCCTCCGATCCAGACGGACGCCCAGCGCCATACCGACTGCTTGTCCGAGGCCATGGCCCAGAGAGCCGCCGGTCATTTCAAACCCCGGGGTAATTTCGCTACCCGCCATCTCAAGCCTGGATTGATCCGCCCCGTATGTGTCGAGCTCATCGACGGTGATTACCCCAGCCTCTGCAAGGGCCGCATACAAGCCGATCGAATAGTGCCCGATTGAGAGCAGGAAGCGGTCGCGGTCGGACCACGCAAGATTGTTCGCGTCGTACTTCATCTCCCCGAAATATAGAACAGCTAGGAGATCTGCAATGCCCAAGCCTTGGCCGACATAGCCTTGGCCAACGCGCTCTCCCATGCGCAGAACATGCCTTCGCAAAGACACAGCTCGTTGCTCAAGCGATGCGATGCTGGATGCTTGTGTTGAAACCCCTACGCCGTTCATGGAACCTCGCGACCCCGCCTGGTTAACAGACCAAAGCGATGATTGATGGTTTTCGATTTCAAAATGGCTGCGACCCTTATGGTCGAAAAAGCCCATCCTCGACGCCTGTCGCCAATATATACTGCTAACAGAAATGTTGACAATAATCAACCCCTTCGTCCTCTTCTCGTTGATCCGGCCAAGCATCCGTCTGAGTCCTTGGCTCTTCAGGCTGCCTGTATCATTATCGACGAGTCCTGAATCTCAATCTGGATCATGAGCACTTGGCGCTCGAGTTGCTGCTGAAGCAGGTTCCTCGCGATGGTATTCCACGCCCAAACCGGCAAAGACACTCGTACTGGCGTGGTGCAGGCGTATGACAATAGGACAGCCATGGTCTTAATGACCGCACTTTTCTTTATGTGCGGCTTCCTTGCTACCCTGAATGACATCCTGATCCCTCACCTGAAGCTGATTTTTGATCTCACCTATGCGGAGGTGATGCTGACGCAGTTCAGCTTCTTTTCCTCGTTTCTCATCTTCGCCTATCCGTTTGGGAAGCTGGTGGAACGGATCGGGTACCAGAAGACGCTGGTCTTCGGGCTGTTCATGATGGCTATTGGAGCGCTTGCTTTCGTGCCGGCGGCTGGTGTGCCGTCGTTTGCGCTGTTTATGGGCGCCTTGGTGGTACTGGCGGGAGGCATAACCGCACTTCAGGTTTCCGGAAATCCGTACATCTCCTTCCTCGGGCCGCCCCCAACAGCATCCAGCCGGCTGAATCTAACCCAAGCATTCAACTCCCTTGGTTCCACGATTGCGCCATCGGTCGGTGGCGCTCTGATCTTGGGAGCCGGTGATCCAAGAACCCTGGAGGGAGTGCGTCAATTGTCGGGCGGCGCGTTACATGCATTTCGTGTGCAGCAAGCTTCGTATGTCAAGGCTCCATATGTAGGGATCGCCGTCACTCTTTTCTTCCTCGGATGTATTGTCGCTGTCCAAAGGCTGCCGCGTGGTCAAGAATCAGAGATCTCTCAACTCACAGGCGAGGTGCGTAGCGTATGGAGCTATCGCCACCTGGTGCTTGGCATTGCTGCTATGTTTCTATACTGCGGCGCGGAGATCTCGATTGGCAGCTTTCTGGTGAGTTATATTAGCCAGCCCGATATTGGCGGCATGACGCCAAAGGCGGCATCCGGCTTTGTTTCTCTCTATTGGGGCGGCTCTATGGCCGGAAGGTTCGTCGGGTCAGCTTTATTACGAAAAATAAAAACCGGCAAGCTGCTAGGCATCAATGCAATCGTTGCCCTATCTCTCGTGACCACTTCCATTGCTGCCCACGGCCGCGTGGCTATGTGGGCTATTCTGCTTGTTGGTATTTTTAACTCAATTATGTTTCCAAGTGTCTTCACACTTGGCATTGCGGGCTTAGGCAGCTTGACCGGCAAAGCATCAGGGATTCTAATGTCAGCCGCTGTAGGCGCAGCAGTGATCCCCGTTATGCAAGGTGCTCTTGCTGACAGGGCCGGCGTTCATTACTCATTTATCGTGCCTGCATTCTGTTATGTTTATGTGGCTTTCTACGGATGGAATGGGTGTAATCCAAAGTTTTACAGGCCACCGGCTCCAGCCTTCCGATAACGTACGAGAAGACTCCCGGGAGCATGGTTGATGTCAACATGCAGATTGGCCAGCTCACTCCCGGTCATTACGCGCTTGGAGCGTATATCATATGTTTCTGCGAAACTGACTTGGTATGACGACTTGAGATCGATGCCCTGCAACTTGGCTTGATAATCGGCTCGAGCGCTTTTCGGACGACGGAAGAACATGGCGAAGCCTGCGTTGAGATCGGGCCGGTTGAACTGCCACCCGCACCATGTGTCCTGCTCGATATTGATAGGGGTCAGCGGGTAGTAGTCACCCAGCCAGTAAGGCCGAAGCATCTTGAGTTCGGCGATTGCTTTGCGAAGCTCATCAATCGGTATGTAGGGCGACTGTAGGTCGAGTCCGATCGCAACGCCGGTCGTGGCCGTGCTGCGGAAATTGTAAGGGTCCACTGCATTCAGGATTTGCGCATCGAATGGAACCCACATGCTCAACTCGGCGGTCTGGGCCTGGTCCGCTATGGGATTCGGCACCCCTGCTCCCGTGACCTCGCTGCGTGAAAACGAACCGGCCGTACGGTGCATCGCCTCGATATCCGGTCCCGTTTCGCGCCAGTTGGCGTTATCGATCACCAAGTGCGGAAAGCGCTGTAACAATGCATCCCACATCGCATATAAGCCCTCGATCTGGCGTATCTCCGTCATACCCTGACGGTCCGGTGTGTCTGCATTCCTCCAAAACGGGAGCGGGTTCGTGTTGCGATCCATGCGAAATATGTCCACTTGCCAATTCTGAATCCGGTTCGCCAGAAGATCGGTCATCCATTTCTCCGCCGCGGGATCACCAAATCGAAAAATACCGCCCCACTTGCCTTCCTGAGGCTGGTGAAGAACCCATTCCGGATGCTCCTTTGCGATCACACTTCCCGGGCTCACACCTTCCGGGTCGAACCATAACAGGAATTTCAGACCCTTCTGGTGGGCGGCTTCGCCAAGCGGCCGCAGCCCATCAGGGAAATTTTTGTTAGGCACCCAACTCCCTCGGCCCCCGGGCCACAGTCCTTCCATCCACCCCGCGTCTAACCAATAGGCCTCGATCCCTATCGGAGGCAGATTGTGAATCAGCTCGAGCTGGTTCTTTTCTGTGACAAAATTCAACGCGTCGCCTGGACCAGGAAATCCGTGTCCCCCGCCGGTGCCTAGATCCCGAGGTGTGATCGTGGGCAGAATGTCGAGCGGGTTCTGACCGGTTTTCTTTGCGATGCCGTCGAAGATTAGAGCATATGCCCCGGTATGCGCGACAGGTGGCATAACCAACTTGCCATCAACCCGCGCCGCATAATAGGAAAGCAGCAAGTGACGTAGTGCGTTCTGGCCTATCAAGCGATCGGTTCCGCTCCACTGAATCAATAAAATACGGGGGGTGCGGATGCTCTCACCAGCGTGCAACCTGAGATGAGTGAGTTCTTGGCCACTCTTCAGCGCCACGCTGCCGGCGGAGCGCCCTGCAATCACCATCCACTGCCCAGTCCAACCAATCGCGCCCACCAGACCGCCGCTGGACCATTGGAGGTTGAAGAATGGGATGTAACCATCCTTGTGTAAGCCGTTCTCCATGATGTAGTGCGCGAGTTGAACGGTCGTGCCTGGGCTAAGATCCTTGTCCGCCGGCTCGTAATCGGAAGCACCCTTAGAGCTTCCATGTGCGTGATGAAATATCACCACACCACCTGCCGGGATGGGGAGATCAATATCCAATGGCAGGATCTTTTCCAGCATCGGGCTGTCGTGGCGTCCACCGTTGCGCAATCTCAGCACCCACTCGATTGCATGTCCTCCGGGAAACACAGTGATCTCGCGGCTTACTTCGAGATGTGTGGCCGGATCGCGGTAGGTGATGGTCCTCAGAGTGCGGCCGCCGGAAAGGGGATGAACCGTTTCCGACTTCTGCCACGATGCGAGGAACTGTTTTGACGGTTTACCGTCATCGATGAATGAAAACGGTCGGCCGTTCTCAAGCGCCGCCATAAGCTGGCCCGATCGCTCTGGCCAAGTCCTCTGGGATTGGAGCGATGCGGTGCATAGAACACAAAAGAGTACGGCCACATTCGCCAGCCATAACGTTCGCGTTCGCATCATACCTTGACACGCTCACCCACTGCCGTCTTGTCGTCTTCCGGCCGGACGAATACCTTTTCTGGGCTGCTGATCTTCAGACCCATACGCAAAATGGCGCCGTTGTCCACTTTCCTCAACGGCGTATAGCGCGGGTTATGGGAATCTTTATACGGGTTGTTCCGCGCCGCGTTGTAGGAGCAGATGAACGACCATCGCGGTTTTTCGCTTCGGTTCTGCGCCGACATGTGCAGGAGATTCGCATGGAAGAACAAGGCCATCCCAGGCTCCATCTCGCAGTACACTAGCTCAAGCCGCTCCAGCGCAGCGGCTACTCTCTCCGGATCGGCGCCAGTCTGGCCGCCGAATCGTCCATGTTCGATGCGTCCCATATGGTGTGAACCTTTTAGAATTTGCAGGCATCCGTTCTCCTTCGTTGCACGATCGAGGGCGATCATGCAGCTCGCCATGTATGGATACAAGCACCCCGTTTGATACCAATAACCGTAATCCTGGTGCCACTCCCACGCGCCGCCGACGCGAGGCTCCTTGAGCATCATCTTGGAGTTGTAATGGTAGACTTCGCCCCCCAGAAAACCCTCCATACGGTCTACGACTCGCGGAGCTGCTGCTACCATTCCATAAACATCATCACCTACGTGGCTCCAACCCGTCAGGCGGCTCTTGCCGCCTTGCGCGTCAGCCACATCGAATGCGTTATCCATCAACTTGGTGTCGGTCTTGGCCGCCGCGAAAAGCAACGCCGTCTCCTCTTCGTTCAAGAAGTTCGGAATGAAGACGTAGCCGTTTTCCTCAAACTCGCGCAACTCCGCATCATAAGGTGTTGGCATATTCGATC
>CAWDNI010000055.1:0-73395 GCA_963803615.1 uncultured Acidobacteriaceae bacterium | reverse complement strand
CTGCGAGGGGTATAAGAACTATCGTCGTTCATAGATAATCCAGATACGTTCGGCGAAAGCTTCGGAGCATAGCCGCCAGCACACCTGTGGGCAAATTATCCGAAGCCGTTACTTAATTTGAGGAGGCATCTTTCATGTTCAATAAACTATCCGGATTTGCCGCGTCTGTACTCGGAATCCTTATTCTTTCCTGCGCTGCCTTAGGACAAGTAACCACAGGAACCATTCTGGGAACTGTTCATGACTCGACCGGCGCCATCGTACCGGAAGCGACGGTCACCATCACCGATACCACCAAAGGCACGGTATCCGTGTACAAATCGGACGCCAACGGCGATTACAACGCGCCCTTCCTGATCCCTGGAACATACACCGTATCGGTCGAAAAGACCGGTTTTAAGCGCAGCGTCTCGAATAACGTGGTGCTGGACGTCGACCAGCACGCGCGTGTCGACGTCGTCATGGAAGTCGGCCAGGTCAGCGACACGGTGCAGGTAACGGCATCGACCCCGCTCATTCGCCTGGACAGCGCGGAAATGGGTGAGGTGGTCGGCAAGACGCAGGTGCAGGACCTGCCGCTGAATGGGCGCGACTTTGCGCAGTTGGTGTACCTGGTTCCTGGCGTAACTCCCGGACAAGCCGGCGAAAACCTCTCCGGCTCAAGCTCTTTCAATCCGAGAGCGGCAAGCAATTTCAATGCGCTCGGCAGTCAGGCCAATTCAAGCGCCTGGGTGGTGGACGGCATCGACGACAACGAGTGGACCTTCAACACTGTCATGGTCCAACCCTCGGTCGAATCTATCGCAGAATTCAAGGTTCTTACCGGAACATATTCGGCGGAATTTGGCCGCGGCAGTGGCGTGGTTTCCGTTTCCACCCGCTCCGGCTCCAACGCCTTTCACGGCGAGATTTTCGATTACCTGCGTAATAGCTGGATGGACGCTCGCAACTACTTCAATCCGAACGGGAGCAACCCTGCTCTTCCCTTTCAGAAGCAGCCCGCATACCGGCGCAATCAGTTCGGCGCTGCGGTGGGCGGCCCAATAATTAAGGACAAGGTGTTCTTCTTCGGCGACTACTACGGGCAACGGTCTCTCAAGGGAATCGTGAACCTGAACAGCGTTCCTACGGCTGCCGAACGCACAGGTGACTTCAGCAATTACCTCAACGCCACCACCGGCAAGTTGATTAAGATCTACAATCCGTTTGTGGCTGGCCGTCCGCAATTTTCCTACAATGGCGTAGCCAATGTTATTCCGCCGCAATATTTATCTCAGGTTGGTCTGAATGTAGCCAGCATCTATCCGCTCCCTACCAGCGCCGGCAGCTTTAACAACTACACATCCGCGGCCAATCAGATCATCGACGATAACGGCGGCAATGGCCGGATCGATTATCGTATAAGCGACAAAGACTCCGCGTTCGGCCGCTTCAGCTATGAGCGGTTCATCCAAACCGCTCCCAATCCTCTGGTGGGCGGGCAGGGTACCTGCTGCCTGGCGACGCCCGCTTCCGCCGCAAAGCAGTTTGATTTGGGACCGCAGGTAGCAGGCGTGCAGGATACGACGCTCGTCGCGCAGGGTCTCGCACTTAACGAAACTCACATCTTCAACGCTGGATTGGTCAATGAGTTCCGCGCCGGCTATGCGCGCACCAATCCCTTTACCACTCAGTCGGATTTTGGCCACCAATCAGCTACTTCGCTGGGTATTCAGGGAGTGAACGTCACCCAATACGCAACCGGCCTGCCCAACATTCAGATTGGCGGCTCGTGCGGAGCGGAGTTCACCTGTCTGCAAGGCGGGACGGCTTTCCTGCCGGCACACCCGGTCCAAACTAATATTCAGGTTGAGGACGCCATCTCCTGGACCAGAGGCAGACATCAGCTCAAGTTCGGATTTCGCTATATCAAGCAGATGGCCTCCCCATTCACTAACACCACCACGCGCGGACAGTTCACTTTCAACGACACCTTTACCGATAGCCCAGTCGATGCTTCCGGGGGTGCGGGCTTAGCTGCTCTCTTGATCGGCTTTCCGGTTACCGGTAGCCGGAATTATCTGCAGGAAACGTATTTCGTTACCGACGGTGAGTGGGCCGGCTACGCGGTGGACGACTGGAAGGCTTCGCCCAAGCTGACGGTCAACCTTGGTCTGCGCTATGAGGTTTACACCCCGGAGACGGAGCGCGAGAACCGTCTGGCCAATTTCAACTTCAATACATTGAGCTTTATCTATGCCGGGCAAAATGGCGTTGACCGCCATGCCGGAATGCAAACACGTTACGGCGACGCAGGTCCCCGGCTCGGCTTTGCCTACGATGTCTCAGGCACTGGCAAGACGGTGATTCGCGGCGGTTACGGTATCACGTTTTTCCCTCTTCCCTACTCCGCTTCGGATGAGCTGGGCCAGAATCCTCCGTACACGGTATCGCAGACTTTCAGCGAGAATCCAAACCCGACAACTGCCCAGTTCATGACTCCGTGCACCTCGGGAAATCTCGGTTCGAACTGCCTGATCGCGATCAACAATCCTTTTCCCCAGGGCGTTACAACCGTGCCGCCTAGCGTCACCACCAATACCAAGCTATTGAACGCAGCGGCCCCGGCCATTATCAGCCACCAATTGAGTAACCCGACACCCAACATGCAGATGTGGAACCTCAACATCGAGCGGCAACTGACCGCGAGCGGATTGCTTGAACTCGCTTATGCAGGCAGCCACAGTATTCATCTCACCTTCGCTTACAACCCGAATGAAGTGGAGCCCGGCACTCCGGGGGTCAACAGCGCCCCGTCGACGGCCAGCCGGCGGCTGATCCAACCGCTGAACAATATATCCACCTGGGTGCAAGAGGACGAGATCAACGCATCGAACTACAACAGCTTTCAGGCCAAATTCACCAAGCGCTATGGCTA
Source organism: uncultured Acidobacteriaceae bacterium (assembly GCA_963803615.1). Lineage (GTDB taxonomy): Bacteria > Acidobacteriota > Terriglobia > Terriglobales > Acidobacteriaceae > PALSA-350. The sequence goes on along the minus strand of CAWDNI010000055.1, from coordinate 70,478 downwards.
CGGACTGACCGGTTTGGTTGCCTACACGTATAGCAAGTCATTAGATTACGGCGGCTCGGCAGCCAGCGGCGGCTATTCTGCCGGGAATCCGCAGACGGTCACTTGCCTGAAGTGCGGATATGGGGCTTCAGGATTCGATCAAAAGCACCGCTTTGTAGCCAGCGTAGCGTATGAGCTGCCTTTTGGAGCCGGCAAGGCATTTGCAACCCACGGGCCGGCTGCCTGGGCGCTTGGCGGCTGGGAAGTCGATGGCATTGTAACCGTCGGCACGGGCAACCCATTCACCGTTACGCTCAATAGCGGCGTCAATTTCGGTGCGCCTAGCTGGCCCAACCGCATCGCCAAGGGCACTCTTCCCAATCCGAAGCAGTGGGCCTGGTTTAATACCGCTGCATTCGTGGCCCCGCCCTTCAACACTTATGGCAACTCAGCGCGCAGCGTTCTGTACGGACCCGGGATTGCCAACGCCGACCTTTCCCTGCAGCGGACCATCAAGCTGAAAGAATCGGTCAGCCTGGCGCTTCGCGGAGATTCCTTCAATGCCTTCAACCATCCCAATTTCCTCAACCCGAATTCAGCTATCGGCTCTTCCACCGCGGGCGTAATCAGTGGCACCAACCTCGATAATCGTGATATGCAGGTTTCAGCAAAGATTGTCTTTTAAGGCAGAAAGTGAACTTCGGGACCATCGACTTTGGCGGGCGCGTGAGCACACGATGAATCTCGCCGGACGAACACCAGCCGGCAAATTCAATTGCGATCGCGCCGTCCATCCCTTCCATAAATATCATCGACGGGTTTCTCCGCGAACGGTACGAGCGGAAGCCCTCCGCTCATCGCCAAGAAGCATTCTTGTCTCCGACTCTGGTATCGTTAACAAGTCAACAATGTCCAGGAAATTCCGGGGCGTCATCAGGGTTAACCACGATGTGATAATGCAGGCTGCGGAAGAACTGGAAATAAGTGAGACGAGTTCGTCAGGGGCTGAACAGGCTGCGGAAAAAGGCCTCTCGTCGGAGAGGTATCAAGAAAATAGCGTTATAGGAACTCTAGAAAGATTGCACAGTTTTGTATCAGGGCACGACTTCAGTCGTGCCGTAAACAGGAAGGTAATCAGGGCTTTAGCCCCTGCGACCATATCATCTACGGACAGAAAGATCCCCGCAGCAGCTAAAGCCGGATCAATTTTCAACGATAGAACGTACGGCCTAAAGGCCATACCTGATACAAAGCAGAGTTTTTCCGCAGGCTGTAAAGCCCTCGAAGATTTTCGAGCACTTACGGCACGGCTACGGCAGAAACAGGATGGATATATCTCAAGCCGCTACTGCCAACGGTCTTTTTCCTCAAGAAAAAGGCCACTTTGTGGAATTCATCGAAGCCACACCTTTCCTGTTTCTGCCTTAAAGTCGCGCCCTGATACAAAGCCGGATTTTCCCGCATCCTGTACAGCCCTAACAATAAATCTGTCCTCTCGACCGGAGCGCCGTCGAGAATTTCTGCAAAGGATGGCTGCCGGCGGGGCCGCGTTTGCGGAACCGTACGAACGCGCCGCGGCAACACTACGTTTCGGGATTGTTAGTTCAGAAACAGGATAGGTGTAGCTTCGATAAGTTTTACCAGTAGCGGTTTGGATATATCCATCCTGTTTCTGCTATCGCCGGGAATGGCCGGGATGAAAGCTGCGCCCCCAAAATCACGAAACAAAGATCACGAAACAAAACAGAGGAGATGAAATCATGCCCAATGAGAACGACTTCAAGTTGAATCGCCGCGGTGTTTTGAAGGGTTCGGCCGCAGTGCTGGCCGGCTCGATGTTAGGCGGTAAAGCGGCGGATGCCGCCCCGGCGCCCTATTTCCAAAATGTGAATACTAATTCAAGTCCATCCACCCTTAAGATCACCGACCTGCGTTATGCCATCGTGGTGAAGCCGGGTCCGAGCCCTTGCCCTATCATTCGCATTGATACGAATCAGGGCGTCTATGGGCTCGGCGAAGTGCGGGACATCGCGGGCCCCAATTACGCCATGGTCCTGAAGAACCGCATCCTGGGGGAAAATCCGCTCAATATCGATTTCATTTTCCAGAAGATTCAGCAGTTTGGCGGCGGTTCACGGCAGGCGGGCGGCGTGGTCGCAATCGAAATGGCTCTTTGGGACATCGCGGGGAAGGTATACAACATTCCCGTTTATCAGATGCTGGGAGGTAAGTGGCGCGACAAGATCAGGATCTATGCCGATACCACGGAGTCGATGGACCCGAAGCAATACGGCCAGCGGGCCAAAGAGCGGAAGGAAGTGATGGGCCTTACCTGGATCAAGATGGATCTTGGAATTAACGTGCTCGACGGCATACCTAACACCGTTACGCGCCCCGCGGATCAGTCCAGATGGGAATTGCGTAGCCAGCCACATCCCTTCATGGCGACTGAAGTGACCGATAAAGGAATCGACCGGCTGTGCGAGTACGTTGCAGCCGTCCGGGATGCGATCGGCATGGAAATTCCGCTCTCCATGGACCATCTGGGACATATCGGCGTGAATTCGGTCATCCGTCTAGGCAAGGCCTACGAGAAGTACAACCTCGCATGGATGGAAGATGTAATTCCCTGGTATTACACGGACATGCTCAAGCACATCACCGACTCGATGCCTACGCCTACCATCACCGGCGAGGATATCTACCGGATCGAAGACTTCGAGACACTGTGCTCGAACCATGCAGTGAGCAAGATTCATCCCGATCTCGCAACCTCAGGAGGAATCATGCAAACTCACCGGATCGGAGACATGGCCTTCAAGTACGGAGTTCCGATGGCAATGCATTTTGCCGGCACCCCGGTAAGCTGTATGGCCAACGTTCATTGCGCGGCCGCAACCAGAAACTTCCTGGCGCTCGAAAACCATTCGCTGGATGTGCCCTGGTGGCAGGATCTGGTTGAAGGAATAGATAAGCCGATCATAGAGAAGGGCTTTATAACCGTTCCCGATAAGCCCGGACTGGGAGTCACCCTTAATGAAGATGTGGTCAAGGCCCATTTGAAGCCTGGCACCGGCTACTTCGAGCCCACGCCACAATGGAACGAAAGACAGTCCGGAGACGACGCGCTGTGGAGTTGAAACCGGGCCATAACAGAGCCCCGCAGAGACGCCACGAAAATGGCGCTGCGGAGCAGAGGAGAGGAAACAATGCCGAATGAGAACGACCTTAAATTCAATCGCCGCGGGGTATTGAAAGGCTCAGCCGCCATGCTGGCCGGCTCAATGCTCAGCGGCAAACCGGCGAGTGCCGCCACAACGCCATATTTCAAAGACGTAAATACAAATTCGAGCCCGTCGACGCTGAAAATCACAGACCTGCGTTATGCCGTCGTAGTCAAGCCCGGTCCCAGCCCCTGCCCTATCATTCGTATCGATACCAATCAGGGGGTTTATGGGCTTGGTGAAGTGCGAGACGGAGCCGGTCCCAATTACGCCATGGTTCTGAAGAACCGCATTCTGGGCGAGAATCCGCTCAACATCGACTTCATCTTTCAAAAGATCCAGCAGTTCGGCGGAGATGCGCGGCAGGCGGGCGGCGTCGTCGCAATTGAAATGGCTCTTTGGGATATCGCCGGGAAAGTCTACAACACGCCCGTCTATCAAATGCTGGGCGGCAAGTGGCGCGACAAGGTCAGGATCTATGCCGACACTACGGAGTCAATGGATCCGAAGGAGTACGGAGTGCGCGCGAAAGAACGCAAAGAAGTAATGGGGCTTACCTGGATCAAGATGGATCTTGGAATCAACGTGCTCGACGGCATCCCTAACACCGTTACGCGGCCCGCTGATCAGTCCAGATGGGAATTACACGATCAGCCACATCCGTTCCTGGCGACCGAGGTGACAGACAAGGGAATCGACCGGCTGTGCGAGTATGTTTCAGCCGTCCGGGATGCAATTGGCATGGAAATCCCGCTCTCCATGGACCATCTGGGACATATCGGCGTGAATTCCGTCATCCGCCTGGGCAAAGCCTACGAGAAGTACAACCTCTCCTGGATGGAAGATGTGATTCCCTGGTACTACACGGACATGCTCAAGCACATCACCGACTCGATGCCTACGCCGACTATCACCGGCGAGGACATCTACCGGATCGAAGACTTCGAAAAGCTATGCTCGAACCACGCGGTGAGCAAGATCCATCCGGATCTGGCAACTTCAGGTGGCATCCTTGAAACCCACCGGATCGGAGACATGGCGTTCAAGTACGGAGTTCCGATGGCAATGCATTTTGCCGGCACTCCGGTAAGCTGCATGGCGAACGTCCACTGCGCAGCCGCAACCAGAAACTTCCTGGCGCTGGAAAACCATTCGCTGGACGTGCCCTGGTGGCAGGATCTGGTCGAGGGAATAGACAAGCCGATCGTAAATAAAGGCTTTATCACTGTTCAGGATAAACCCGGGCTGGGAGTCACTCTCAACGAGGATGTAGTCAGAGCTCATCTGCAGCCTGGCACCGGCTATTTCGAGCCTACGCCGCAATGGAACGAGCAGCAGTCCCGGGATGATGCGCTGTGGAGCTGACGTGGAGCTATCGGGATGTGGGGTGTGCCATATCCGGCGCACCCAGCATCCCAACCATTCTCAAATCTATTTAGAACCCGGGAACGCGCATATGCAACCCGTACAGTGACGAATGCGTAAGAATGAATAGAGTGCGGTGATCTTTCCCACCGAAGACCAGATCGATAGGGCGTTTGGGAACGTCGATCGTATCGATCAACTTTCCCGCCGGGTTGTAAACATAAACCTGCCCAGCCGCGAGATATACATTTCCGGCCTTATCTTGCGCAACGCTTTCTCCGCCCCTATTGGCGAATAACGAAAGGTCGGACAGCGTTCCGTCCGTATTCACCTTGGCGCGATAAGTCTTCTCATCGGCTTCATTCGTTACATAGAACGGTTGGCCGGGCACGGCTTTCGCCAAACCGAATGCATCCAGTATATGAGACCACTTCGTTCCAAAATAGGGCTCTCCTTGAAGGAAGACATCCGCCGCTGGAATGAAAACGGTGCGATCCGGAGAAACATACTGATGAGGTTTCCGGCTTGAGACCAAGCTCGAGAACATCTGTTCCAGGGAAACATACCGGTAGGTCGTGAGAGAAAGAGTGTTGGTGAAATCTCCATTGACCCAATAACTCACGGGAAGAATTGAGGCCATTCCCGGACGGTCTGCCGCGGGTTCCGGTTGCAGTAGTGTTATTTGCGTTTCCGGCGCGCCTGGGCGGAAGGAATAGACAGTCTCACCTTTTCCGCCGGAAGAAACCACGATGAGATCTCCCGCGGTATCGAAGGCAAGATTCACAGGATCGAGAGGATTGTCCCGGACGATGATAGGACTCCTGGTCTCAGGCGACCACTTGTAGATACGCTGAAAATGGGCATCCACGAAATACAGTTGTCCGGCCGCATCCGCTGCCGCACCGGAGATATTGAAGAAGCCTCCGGCCAGTTCTTCCACCTTTGCTCCGGGAGTAAGCACAGCCGGCGCACTCACAGCCGAAGCACGCATATCAGAAGACCGGCGGGATTGAGGAGGATTGCCCGGGACATTCAGCCATGCGAACTCGCGGTCCCGTATCTGCTGGTGGCGAGTCTGATCGAAAATTGAGTTCTCGAAAGAGACTTTGCTTGCCCGCACGATTTGCCGGCACACTCCCTCAGCGTCGCACATCGCCATCGAGCTGTTGCTGTCCACGTGGACATTGCGAAATCGTATGTCCTCCGAATTGGAGAGGCGGACCGCATAAGGGAGAGGCTGGTAACTATGAGTTACCCGATAACCATGATAGTTTGCGATGGTGATGTTCTTCGAGTCTGCGATTTCAAGCGAATAGGCGTACGCGCTCTCCCCGCTCTCCTCTTCGGTCTGCAGCGCATCCAGTTCCCAATTGGAAACTTTATTCAGCACGATTTCGTTCCGCACATGGTGCTCGCAGGACAGCTCATATACATAACCGGGGGTTGAAGTATCGGAGATATACAGCCCGGCCTGAGCGAAGGTATCCGGCGTCCAGATATTGGCGAAGGTGCCGCCGCCGCCCATAATCCACAAGCTTGGATACTGCGCATCCCAGCGACGGTGGATGTCCGGGTCGGCAGTGTGCGTGTTGTTGTAAGGATTCATACGCCTTCCGTTTGGAAGGTTGGTGCCGTGGCCGCCTAGAAAACGGACGTCATCCATCAGGGAATCTTTTCCTGACATCCACATTGCGGCGACTGCGCGGCTATTGATACCGCCGGTATAGAGTCCTATCCCGGTCATGATATCGGCGCCCCCGGCCGGAGCTTTCAGCAATGGTTTGGGAGTACCCGGTCCTTGATAATCCGGGGTGGACTCAATCAGATCGAACTGAGTTGTGCTGGGGTCAAGTCCAATGAGCACGGAATCCGGACGAAGCGTAATAGTGTCGCGGACCATATAGCGGCCGCTTGGAACATAGAGGACACGATGTTCATCGATAGCCTTCTGAATTGCGGCGGTATCGTCGGTTGTCCCATCTCCCAGAACTCCGAGGGAATGAATATTGACCCAATCCGCCGCAGGCGGCAATCGCCGAATCGCCGGCGGCTCAGGCGGCGGCATAACTTGCAGTGGAGAAGCTTGATAACTGGTCTTGATTTCTCCAGCCGCTCCAAGGCCGGCTAGCGTGAGCCCATACGAGAAGGCTTTGACCATATATATCTCGCCGGAGCCGGCAACTTGCCGGCCACTCTCGCGGAATCGGGCAAACGCCGGCACACCACGGCAGACGATGTTCTCCAGGTTGATCTCGGTCATGCGGCTGTTCTCGTTGGAGATAACTATGGCGGGACCGCCGATGTTCTCAAAGCGGCTATCTTTGACCCAAAGTTCGTCGGAATAATCAGGATCGATCGAGATAGCGGTAGGAACATTCCTGAATTCGTCGTGCGAGAGGGTAAGTCCAGCCTCGTTCTCGCGGATGGCCGCCTCCCGCTGTCCATCGAAAGTGGAGTCGAGCAGCGTAAATTGCCATGCCGGCGAAGGCTTGCGCGTCAAAATGCCATATCGGCCGCCATGAAAATGGAGATCCTCGGCTTCATTCCCCACATCGTTAATAGCCGCCAAACCTGAGCCAATTTCGAAATTCATATGGGAAAGATAGCCGTGTTGAGCTACATGGAATCGAATTCCCACGGCCGCCGGATTTCCCTCGCCTATCTCAAAATCGATGTTGCTCATCGCGGAGTAAAACGTGCCGGGATTGGCGTCTGGGATATTTTCAACTGGAGGAACGGTTCCAGGAGGCGTCGGCATAGGGTGGTAGGCTCCGAGAAATGCTCTCATAGCTGCCGAATGGGCTCCTCCTGGCCGGCCGCCCGCGAAGAAAACCATGTATCCGATTCCCTGCTGAAATCCGGGAGTATTGTCCGTTAAGAAAAATACAGGACGGTTTGCTCCGTAGCCGATAACCCGGATTCCCGGCCAGACAAAAATGGTGCGCGTGATGCGGTAGCGGCCTTGCGGGATAAAGACAATTCCCTCCCCCGCGGTCTCCTGAAGCTTGTCAATTGCCGCCTGAATCGCCAGACTGTCATCCGCCTTCCCGTCGGCGTGGACGGGAAACTTGTCTGGAGTCAAGTAGACGGCTTTGGGATCGTCAAGACGCGCTGGATAGGAGCTTGCCGCAAGACCAGGAAAAGGCAGAGCGATTCCAAACAATACAACAGCGAACAACGCAAGTTTCCGCATGAACCTGTGGTCTCTCACCCCATAGCGTTTTCACAATCGGTGTATCCCAACGAGCATCACTCCACGAAGCGTTCCATCAAAGAACGCCTGCCCATAGCCAATTCTCACCAGGACACAGTAATTGTTAAAACGATATAAGCGGCGATTCTCTTTCTGTGCGATTCGCGAGCATTATCAGAGTTACTGTAAGTCAAATGGTAAGCATACATGAGTTCTCGGCCCGTCCAAGGGGATGAAGATCTTCTTGTCATTTATCCGGGGAGAAGGCGTGAATCGCCGCAACATGGAGTGCAAATCTGCTATCCGGCGCGGCGCTGCTTCCAGTCGTCAATGGCCCTGCGGATGGCTTCAGGCGCAAGATTGCTGCAGCGCATTTTATATTCGGGGATACCGCCCAATGCCTCGGCGACCTCTTGCTCCGTGATCCGGTAAGCCTCTTCCACCGATCGGCCGAGAACCATCTCAGTGGCCATTGAGGAACAAGCAATGGCTACTGCGCAACCCATGCACTTGAATTTTGCGTCTTGAACAATGTCATTCTCGATTCGTAGTGTGACGAGAACGGTATCACTGTCGACTGGGCTCTTCACCATCGCCCTACCAGAAGGCTCAGGTATACCCCCGGCATTCCGCGGATGCGCATAGTGGTCGCGGATTTGTTCGCTGTACAAGTGCGGCCCCTCGTGACTAAACACACCGCGCGTTGAACTGTGGCGCGACGACGGCTTATCATAGCCTATCAAGTATGTTCTCCAACCTCTATCAGCAAGCCGCCGAACTGGTTCTACAAGGGCAGACTTTTGCCATTGCCACGGTGGTCCAGGTTGAGGGCTCCTCGTCGGCCCGGCAAGGCTCCCAAGCCATCATCAATTCGCTCGGCGAACTCCTGCTCGGATGGGTCGGAGGAGGCTGCGCCGAAAGCGCGGTGCGCAGTGAGGCGCTAAGGGCAATCGAGACAGAGAGACCGCGGACAATAACAATAGATATGAGCGATGAGGAACTGGGTGTCGGGATGCCCTGCGGAGGAAAGATGAATGTATTTATTAATCCCGTTCTGCCCAAACCGGAATTGCTCATCGTCGGCCATGGCCGTATCGCGGAGACGCTCGCGACGCTTGGAAATCTGATGGGCTTCACCATAACCGTGAACGACCCCGCCGCGGACCGCAAAGGGTTTCCGCTAGCGGAGCGGCTGGTCACAGAGGATTTCGATCTCGTCGAAACTCCCATCGGACCGAAGAGCTTTGTGGTAATCGCTACCCAGCATAAGAGGGACCACCTCTGGCTAAAGAAGGCACTTGAGGGTAACGCTGCGTATGTAGCTCTAATTGCCAGCCGTCGGCGGGCCAAGCTGGTATTCGAGTATTTACAAGCGGCAGGTGTTAAAGAGGAAAGGATCGCAACGGTCCGGGCACCCGCAGGGTTCGACTTGGGCGCCGCAACTCCTGAAGAAATCGCCTTGAGCGTCATGAGCCAGGTGGTAGCGACGCGGCGCGGCGGCACAACCGAACCGCTCGATCTGAATGATCCCAGTCAAATCGACCAAAACGAGAGTGTCGATAGGATCATTCACCAATGCGAGGTCGATGCCGCCAGTTAACGACCGGGACAATGTACTAGGGCCTGTTAACAGGCCTTAGCCCGCAATTGGCTGAAAACAAACGACCCTGATAGGATTGCACAGGGTTGGGTCGGCTATCAATCTGTCCACTCCGCGGGTATTCAAGAGGGGAAGATGTCAAGATTACTCATATTGCTGCTTACCCTGGGATTGCTCATCGGGCCCGGCAACCTTCCCGCAGCCGCCCAGCAAAACCGCAATGGCAACCGCACCCCGAGCCGGAGCCAGAACCAGAATCAAAACCGTAACAATACAAGCCGTTTCTACAGCGGCGCGAATCAGGGAGTCCGTGGCGGCGATTATGGCAATCGACGCAATTACCGCAATAATCAGGGTGGCATTGGACCGGGAAAAGGCGCGGTTATCGGCGGGGCGGCTGGAGCCGCGCTCGGCGCCGTCTTCGGCGGTGGGGTTAAAGGAGCTCTGATCACCGGCGCAGCGGGAGCAGGAATAGGCGCCGTTTTGGGCAATGCAGCGCAGAACAACCGCGACCGCAATAATTATCGCCGCTAAATTAATGTATTCGGCTGTACGAGGCCCTATGAACAAGATTTGCGCGCTCGTTCTATGCTTTGCCGCCGCATCGCCTGTGTTCGCTTTTGCCGGCGGCGGCGTCGCTCCGGCCTCCCAGCGCGACCCAGGCTCCCTCAGCCGGCGAACCAGCCCCAACCTGGACCATCGACCAGGCAGTCACCTGTTCCGTGAGCGATGCGTGGGAACTCGGCGGAAGAACCGAGCAAGGCTTTTTTGCCATTGTCAAAGCGCTCGCCCAATTATCCGCACAAAAACGTGGTATGACGCTGCCGGATAATGAGCAGGTCGGCCACGAGTTCGGCGTGTACATCAAGACCCATGCAAAGGCGGACCACGATCAGCTCCTGTATGCGATCGTCGACCATGCCGTTCGTATTTATGGAAAGAAATCCGCCTCCACAACTCCCCAATAACCTCAAGCAAACTAAGGTAAATGGCTCCGGAGGCGTTGCACCGCATGGGCTCGCGATGCATCCAAGCCAAAGTGTGGCTGAAAATAAGCGGGTTTTAGGAGGATCTATGGGTGAAACGGTGAAGCTTCAAGCAAGCGACGGTTTCGAACTGGGCGCCTACCTTTCCAAGCCGGAGGGCGATCCTTTGGCAGGTCTGGTGGTTATACAGGAAGTCTTCGGAGTGAACCCGCATATCCGGTCGGTGGCGGATAAGTTCGCGCGCAACGGCTTCTTCGCGGTAGCTCCGGCAATCTTCGATCGGATTGAGAAGAATGTAGAGCTGTCCTACGAGGGCGAGGACATGAAAAAAGCGATGGCTCTCATGCAAAAGCTCAGCCTTGAAGATGCGTTGAAAGATGTGGATGCGGCATTGAGGTACGTCCAGCAGAAGACCGGGAAAGCAACTATGACTGTCGGCTTCTGCTATGGCGGAACCTTGGCTTGGTTGAGCGCAACCCGGCTGAAGCCGGCAGCCGCCGTTGGCTATTACGGCGGGCAAATTGCTAAATTTGTCGAGGAAAAGCCGCGCGTTCCAGTCATGCTGCATTTCGGACGAGAAGATACCCATATCCCCCAGGCCGATGTGGAAAAGATTCAAAAGACTCATCCCGAAGTGCAAATCTATACCTACGAAGGCGCAGGCCATGGATTCAACTGCGACGCACGCGCCAGCTACAACGCAAAGGCTGCGACCTTGGCATTCTCGCGGACACTCGACTTTCTCAAGTCACATGTCGTCAATCAAGCGGCCGTCTCGTCAAGCTTCAAGCGGGCGTAAATAGGACGGGGTCCGGCGCGAACACGATAAATAAAGCATCCCTGAGCGGCTGCGGCTGATCGAATCTTCAGTCGTAGAGGGAAAACCCACGTTATCTTCGCGAAGCCCCGTACACAGCGCCATGCGAAGGATGGGGCATGCTCGGTTTCTGATGTTTTTAGATTGAAAATACGGTCCTCTTAATTTGCGGTTTCCCACATCTGACGCAAACCGCGCGTCAGATATGGGGCACCCAGGATTTGTTGTACTTTCAACAAAAACACAGTGGCCCGGATTTTCATCCGTCGTGGTGGCCGGCAGGTCATGTGGTCTGATACAAAGCAAAGTTTTTCCGCAGCCTGTTTAGCCGCTAAGGGTTGGCCTCATGCTGGTTGCGTTTTTTCCGCTCGCGCATAAGGAGCAACGAACGAGATGGCAGCAAGTACGACCATGGATTTGCCGGCTCCCGATGCGATGGCAACGTGGAAGCCAAAAGCTAATCCGTGGGTGATCGCCGCCAGTGTAGCTCTGGCGGCGTTCATGGAAGTGCTGGACACTTCCATCGCGAACGTCGCCCTGCCTCACATCGCGGGCAGCCTGGGCGCGAGTTTCGATCAGAGCACATGGGTGCTGACGTCTTACCTGGTGGCGAATGCGATTGTGCTGCCCATGGGCGCGTGGGCGGCAAGCGTGGTTGGGCGCAAACGCTTTTTCATGCTTTGCATCGTGATCTTCACGGTGAGTTCTTTTCTGTGCGGAATAGCACCCACCCTGGCACTGCTTTTGATTTTCCGTGTCTTTCAGGGGATGGGCGGCGGCGGCCTGCAACCGATGGCGCAGGCAATCATGGCCGACTCATTCGAGCCCAGCAAGCGAGGGCTTGCTTTTTCCCTCTATGGCATTGTCGCTGTCCTGGCTCCGTCGATCGGACCCACATTAGGCGGCTGGATTACCGACAACTATTCATGGCACTGGATCTTCTACATCAACATTCCGGTGGGTATCCTGGCCCTCTTTCTGACCCAACGGCTGGTCGAAGATCCTCCGTACAACAAGCCGGACCGGAGAAATTTCTTCCGCATCGATTACGTCGGTTTGTCGCTATTGATAATCGCCATGGGCACGCTGCAAATCACGCTTGATAAAGGTGAGGAGAAAGATTGGTTCGGGTCGCACTTCATCGTTGCTTTCGCTCTCATTTTTATCGTTTCCTTCATCGCCCTGATCGTCTGGGAGTTTCGCGCGAAACAACCATTGATGGATTTGCGGCTCTTCCAGCAGCGGAACTTCGCCGCATGCGCATTTCTCATGCTTCTCACCGGAGGCCTGTTGAACGCGACCACCGTGCTGCAGCCCCAGTTTTTGCAGGAAGCAATTGGGGTATACGGCGACTGTCGCAGGTCTTTCGCTTTCCGGGGGCGGCTTGGCGCTGCTGCTGGTGATGCCTCTGGCCGGCCAGGCGGTGAGCCGTTTTCCGGCGCGTAATTTGATCGCAGTGGGTTTTGGCGTTTTCGCGCTTTCTTACTTCTTTACGGCCACCCATCTTAATCTGCTCCTCAGCTTCGCTTTCGCCTCATGGCTGCGCATCATCCAGGTGATGGCGATTCCTCTGGTCTTTATTTCTGTGACTACGGCTGCCTATTTCGGGATCCCTCCGGAAAAAAACAACCAGGTCGCCGGCTTGATTAACTTTGTCCGGAACATCGGAGGAAGCATTCTGATCTCCCTCACCAATGCCCTGGTTACCGAGCGCGGACAATGGCGCCAGGATCAGCTCTCGAAATACCTTGGGCCGGCAGATGCGAACTATCAGGATCAGATCAAGGCTTTCCGCGGCATCTTCGACACCAGCGCGGGCAAACCGAATTCTCTGCAGCTCGCACAAGGGCAGATTTATAACCAGTTGCAAGGACAGGCCCATGCTTTGGCCTATGTCGACGTGTATTTCGTATTAGGCTTCGCAGCGGTGCTGATGGTGCCGCTTGCTTTCCTGCTGCGCAAAAACCGCCCGGGCGGCGAGCGGGCAGTAATGATGGAATGAGGCGCGGCCAATCCCCGCGGAGCGCTTGGTTTTCCGCCGCCGCGCCCTTATGATTGCCCCAGCCGATGACCCCCAGGAGCGAAGCGCCACCCAAGCAAAACGTCATCGCAACACAACATTCTTCCCGCCGCCTCTCCGGCGTGGCATGCGCATGGTTCTTTCTGGCTGTTTTGCTGATCGTCTTGCTGTATAGCCGCATCCTGAACATGACGCTGGATGGCGATATTCACGGCTGGGCCAGCAGCAATTGCATGACACAGGCCCGGTCCTTTCTGGAGCTTGGCCCCTGGCGTACGCACTTCGTTCCGGTGCAGAACAATCCTCCGTTGGGACTGGACCCCGACGTTTATCTTCACTGGCCTCCGCTGGTACCGCTGGTGATTTCCTGGTCGATGCGCATTTTTGGAGACAAGGAAGCGGCAGGCAGGGTGGTTGAGTTGCTGGTAAGCCTGCTTACGGCCTCATTGCTGGTGCTGCTGGGCAAAGCTCTATACAGCTTGCGAGTGGGAATGTTGACCGGATTCTTTTTTCTTACTTCGGCTGCAATCTACGAGGGCGGGCGGGTAATCGTGCAGCCGCCTATGGCCATGATGTTCGCGGTGGCCGCTGTGCTGTTCTATGTTCTTGCATCGAACCGGAGGAAGGGATATAAGCTTTGGGCGGCCGCAGGAGTAAGCTCGGCGGCATTGATGGTCCTTGCCTCCTGGGACCCGATTTTTATGCCGCTCGGCTTGTTGCTGGCGGCGCTCTATGCGCGCAATAGCTTCAAAGTCAAATTGGCCGCGGGCTACCTGGCGGCAGCCTTGCTGAGTTTTGCGGCCGTTCAAGCCGATTACATCCTGAGTTACCCCGCTCTGTTTACCGATCAGATTGCCACCATCGGCTATCGAATGGGCCTCCCGTTCAAAGCGCCCGCGGTAGTTCGGCTGCACGGAATCGTCGACCAAGTGGGCTACAAGGTCCAGTTTTCCGCCCTAACTTCGTTTGTGAACCAGATCAGCAACTTGCTGAGGGATTTCAGCCCCTTCGTTCTCTTGGCCGGATGTCTCTTCCTGGCATTCTGGCTGCACCCGTCGCTGCGCCGCGATGAAAGAAGATTATTGGTCGCCGGGGGTCTCTGTTTTCCCTGGATTTTTTGGGCTGTGGTCATGCGCCAGTACATGGGCATCCACGGGTTTACTCTGGTGCTCGCAGCACCGTTCCTGGCCTTTGCCGCCGGACTTATCCTGGATGACGTATTGGGAAAGCTGCTCGATCGCCGGGAATGGCGCGCTGCGGCTTGGGTTGTGGCGCTAGTGCTGCCGGTGTTGGTCTTTCATGGCGCCGTGCAAGCCGCGATTCATGTCAAGGAGCGGTTTACGAAGCCGGAATTTCGCGATTTTTCCGCTCTCGTCAGGCAAGAAGCGCCGCCTAACGCCGTGGTGCTTTCGCCCGAACAGTTCTCGGTGCCGGTCTATTATTCCAGACGGCACATCGTGCGGGGGATCGACTCTCCGCAACTGCTGCAACAAGCGATGCGGCAGGCACGCGCGGCATTCCCAGGATCTCCTCTCTATCTGGCGGTCAAGACCGGCGATGAGGGCGAATTGGGTCCGACGGTGGCTAATCTGGCTCCGCTGGCAAGGTTGGGCGACTCGGCCATTTATGCATTGCCTTGACGGCTTCGCATTTGCCTAATCAATTTGCCGCCCCCTTTCTCTCAATGGACGCGAAATTGCCTGCCATGTTACGCTTGGACAGACACTTAGAGAGTGGACTCGATAAAGATAAAGATACAGAGGAGCAACGCACCGCTGTGCTGGCACCTGCAAAGAAATCCGACGTTATTACGCGCTTCCGCGCCCATGAGAGCGACACGGGCAGCCCGGAAGTGCAGATTGCGATTCTCAGCGAACGCATCGGCGAACTGACTGAGCACTTCAAACTGCACAAGAAAGATCACGCCTCACGGCGAGGTCTGTTGATGCTGGTAAGCAAACGCCGCCGTCTGCTGGACTATCTCAAGACCAACAATTCCGATCGCTACCGCGACGTCATCGGTAAGCTTGGCATCCGCAAATAAGCAAGCGAGCCACTTGGATCCACGCGCAAAGGCAAAAGACTGGACGGGGTTGACGGCTGCCGGAGCCGGATCCCGCAGTACCCTTCAAGCTTTCCCGGATGGGTGTCGCGAAGCCGTGGCGTTCCACGGTACTCGAGCGCAGAGCTGCCCAGAAAACTATCAGGACAATTCTTCAGAGCGCTCTTTCCTTAAGCAGTACCGCGCGCGATTGGCGCCGGCTGAGTACTTTACCGGGCGGAGCGAAATCCGCCGGGTCAGGCAAACGGCCGAGGCGCAAGAACCCGCGGGAAGTAACAGCCGAGGCACGCTGAGGCAGCCGGTTGAGCGGCATTCCGTTGATCTCACGAATATGCCGTACTCCCGGATCCAGGATCTAGGATTTCCGCATCCGGGATTTGAAGCTCACCTGCTTTGCAGACTCGGCCTTATACAAAATTGAAATGAGGAATTTATGAAACAAGAAGTCACTGTCGAGCTTGCCGGCGGCAAGCATCTGACCTTTGAAACCGGCCGCATGGCCAAGCAGGCCTCCGGCGCGGCGTTAGTCACGCAAGGGGATACCGTCGTCCTGGCCACCGCAGTAGCCGCCCCGGAGCCCAAAGAAGGGCTCGATTTCTTTCCCCTGACCGTCGATTACCGCGAATATACCTATGCGGGCGGCCGCATCCCCGGCGGCTTCATCAAGCGCGAGGGACGGCCCAGCGAACGTGAAGTCCTGACCTCCCGGCAAATAGACCGCCCCATCCGCCCCATGTTCCCCGAGGCCTTCCGCAACGAGACTCAGGTCATAGCCCTGGTGATGTCCGCGGATAAGGAGAATGACCCCGATATCATCGGCATCAATGCGGCAGGCGCGGCGCTCGCGCTTTCCGATATTCCCTTCGGCGGTCCGATTGGCGCAGTGCGCGTAGGTCTGATCGACGGCGAGTTCCAAGTCAATCCTACTTACGCCCAGAGGCTTGAAAGCAAGCTCAACATCACGGTTGTCGCTACCAAAGACGGCATTGTAATGATCGAGAGCGGCGCTCAGGGCGTCAGTGAGAGCGTGATCGTCGACGCGATCGAATTCGGCCATAAGGAAATCAGGAAGATTTGCGCGGCCATCGACGAGCTGGTATCCAAAGCCGGTAAGCAGAAGAGAGCCGTTCCCCCTTTGGATTTCGACCAGCAACATTTCGATGCTCTCGAACGCAAGGCCGGAGCCCGTTTGCAGGACGCGCTGGATACTAAGACTCACTCTAAGGCGGAGAGCCAATCCTTAATCAAGCAAATCAAAGAAGAGTTGGCTAAGGAGCTTCCGGAGGAAGACCCGGATGCGAAAAAGAAGCTTTCAAAGTACCTGGAGGCTTTGCGCGAGAAGATCTTCCGCGACCAGGTAACTCGGGACCGGGTGCGGCCGGACCGGCGCGCTTTCGACGAAATCCGGGAAATTACGATTGAAATCGGCGTTCTTCCTCGTACCCATGGCTCGGCGCTGTTCACCCGAGGGGAGACACAGGCGCTAGTCACGGCCACATTGGGGACTACGGACGACCAACAACGCCTTGAGTCGTTTCAGGGAGAGCAGCGGAAACGCTTTATGCTGCATTACAATTTCCCGCCCTTTTCGGTCGGCGAGGTAGGCCGCATGACCGGCGTGGGCCGGCGTGAAATTGGCCATGGAGCATTAGCGGAGCGCGCCATCTCCGCGGTTTTGCCCGGCGAAGATGAGTCGCCCTATACCCTGCGCGTGGTCTCCGACATTTTGGAGTCGAATGGATCGTCTTCCATGGCGACGGTATGCGGCGCCAGCCTGGCGTTGATGCAAGCGGGAATTCCGTTGAAGGCCTCCGTCGCCGGCGTGGCCATGGGCTTGGTGAAGGAAGGCGATCAATACGCCATATTGACCGACATCGCCGGAGCCGAAGACCATTACGGCGACATGGATTTCAAGGTGGCGGGCACGCGCGAAGGCATTACTGCCCTCCAAATGGATATCAAAATAAGCGGCATCACCGGGGAGATCATGCGCGAAGCGCTCGAGCAAGCGCGCCGCGGACGCTTGTTCCTGCTGGACAAGATGGATTCCGTGCTCAGCGGCGCGAGCGCTGAACGGTCCCGCTTTGCCCCGCAGATCCACACGCTGCAGATTCCTACCGATAAGATCCGCGATCTGATTGGACCGGGCGGCAAAACCATTCGCGGCATCATCGAGGCCACCGGAGTCAAGATTGACGTCGACGACACCGGGCGCGTAAATGTCGCATCGAGCGATGAAGATGGCCTGAGAAAAGCGCTGGAAATGATCAGCAACTTGACTGCGGTGCCGGAAGCAGGCAAAACCTACTTAGGCAAAGTAGTTCGACTGGCCGAGTTCGGCGCTTTTGTCGAGATCTTTCCCGGAACCGACGGATTGCTGCACATCAGCGAGATCGCCGAGCATCGCGTGAAGGACGTCAAGGACGAATTACGCGAAGGCGATCAGGTTCTGGTAAAGGTGTTGGGGATTGAGGGTAACCGTATCAAGCTTTCGCGAAAGGCCCTGCTCAGGGAACAGCGCGAAAAGCTGGGCCTTCCCGAGCCAGGCCGGGCAAGCCGGCCCTCCGATTCCGCCAACGGAGATGTACCGCGCGTCCCGCAGGTGCGGTCTGAAGCCGATCGGCAGCCCCTTTCCAATGCCAGCACCATCACCATCGAAGGCGGCGACGACTTCGACGATAACTCGCCATTTGCTGAAGGAGATGAGGAGCCAAACTTCAATCGCGCGGATGGATCCCAGACGGAAGGCCAAACGGAGACGCGCCGGCCGGAGAGCGCCGGAGCAGGAGCCAGGAGCCGGCGGACAACGCCGCCGCCGGGGCCGCAACCGGGGCCGTGGGCCAAGCGGCGGCCGCGGACCAGGTGGCGGCAGCCGCTGATTTACAAGCGGAGAAGACGAACATACAAAGGGGCTGCGTCCGCAACGCAGCCCCTTTGTAATTTTGCATGCGAGGATAACGATGGCGTTGAGACTTCGTGTAACCGGCCCAACAACAAATCTGATTGCACCGTAACGGGAGCACGAAACTTGCGGTAAACTGCAGGCGATGGCCGCCTCTTTGTACATCGTGGTGGAGGGCGAAGATCCGGGTTTTGATATCTTCGTCAACGGGAGAGCGCTCGCGCGCAATGAAGATTCTCTGGAGAAGATGGCGCAGCGGATCGGAGTTCAGCCGCTGTTGGAATTTTTTTCAGCGGATGAAAATTCCATGGCGCTCCTTCTGGAGGAAGGAGCCGGCGATCCGGAATGGGCCAAGACTCTGCCGCCGCCCCAGTGGTTCTCGCCGGAAGACGGCCTGATTACGATTTGTACTCTCCTCGATCATCTGAAGGCATCTCCCACGGCTCTAGGCACGGAGACTTCCGCGGTTATGCGGGAGATTGAGGAGTTTGAGCGAGTGCTGCGCAAAACGGCTGAACGCCAGTTGCGTTGGCAGCTGGCCGTAAGTTGGAAATGAGAGAGCAGCGGGTTTCCGTATGTTTGGGCGTCCTGAGAGATGCGAGCATTGTGACGATTATCCGGGCAGCGGAAAATGTTCAAAATGCTTCGGAACGGGAAAGAACATCCACCTGAACTCGGATCGCTCCGATTGCGAAGAGTGCGCCGGCAGCGCGATTTGCCAGTATTGCAAAGGCGGAGAAGCTCTCGGCCCCCCTCTCTCCCGCCGTATTCGCGACAGCGCGGCACAACTGCTGAGCCGGTTCTTCGGATAGGGCATTTTCACAGTCGATCAGTCGACCCAGGCAAAAGAAACTCATTCGGTGCGGGCATTCCGTCTATGCCCGCACGTTGCCAAACCTAACCAGACACGGTTATTCCTTCCATGCGCCGAGCATACGGCGAAGCAACACAATCTCCCCCGTGTGATAGCTGGTGTGATCGCCTGCGAGCAAAATTTCGTGGAGAAGGGTCTGGCGATCTTTGCCCCAAGGAATCTCCGCATACAGATTACTGTTCGGATCTCCAGCCAAACGTTCGAAGGCATTCATATCTTGCTTGAGCGCCTCGACTGATTTGCGCCACGCCTCCTCCGATGGAGGGGCGGCAGAGCCGGGCCAGTAATCCTCCGGCCAGTCCAGTTCAACGTATTCGGGGTTGGTGGAAAAATCGAGCAGATCGTGCACAGCGATTCGCATGTGTTCGAGCAGCTCCCAAGCGGAGTGCGGCGATTGATCCGGCTTTGTCCCATAGAACTCCGGGGGAAAGTTCTCCAGGGCGGATACGGTAGTTACATGTGCGCTCCCGCCGCGTAGGAATTCGACCAATTGCCGGCGCAGCACCCGGTCTTGATTGGGCATGGAAGTGCTGGATGTGGAAGTGTTGGCCATGGAAGTCCTCTCGTTTTAGGATGCGGCGTTGACGGAGATTGCGGTATCCCATCGCCGCATCGAAGAACGCCGTGCGAGGGATGGGGGCGTCCTCGAGTTGCCGCGATTGGGCAGTCCCGCAAGGGACTGGATTTCAAAAATCGCCGCTCAACGCTTCATCTTCAGCGCCGAGGCGTCGAAGGTGGTCACCTGAGCAGCCATCAGGCCGTCCTTAGTCTCGTAAGCATCCGCTCCCCGGTAAGGCTCAGCCAGAAAAGGAGCATCCGCCCGCCACTGCACGTTGATTACATCGCCGACAACGAAGGTGTGCTCAGCCGTGATCTTCAGCCCGCAGGTTCCTCCTTCGCTTGGAGGCTTTACTACTTTCGCAAACATTTCACCCAAGGCCTTGCGGCCGCGGACCGTCACTCCATTGGGCGCGAAGAACTCGACGTCGTCGGGAAATTGAGCCATCAGGCGCTTCCAATCGCAGGCACTGAAGGCGGACATGTGCTCCGCCACCACTTTCGCCGGAGTAGCCCGGCGTACACGTGTTGGCAATGTCTGAGCCAAACCGAATGGGGTAAATGAGAGAACCACTACTGCAAAGGATATTCCGGCGGCTACGGACCGTATAAGGGACCACAAGATACGAGGGTTGGGAGAATTCATTCGGCGATTATAGCTTTGCCTCCAAAGGTCTAGGGCAGAATCCCGTCTGCCGCTGTGTGGCAAATGGCCCGGCAAGAATCGCGAGAATCATTGTTTACACCATCAAAGAACCAGCCATTGAGAAAACAACTTAGACACGATGGTAAGCTTCCGATCCTCTGTTGTTTCAGGCCGGTATCGGAAATTTTAGAATCCCTACCCCTAAATGATTAGAAACAAAGACAAATTGGCTCAATTTCTGGAAGATGTCAACGCAGCCACCCGATCGATATTGAGGGTGCAAGACGATCCGAAGATCTGGCGGGAAAATTTCCTGGATGAAAAGTATGCAAAACCCTTGGCTTATGACTAGAGAATAGGTTATCTTGGCCGACACCAATGTAAGCGTAAGGGGAAAAGAAGCGAAAAGTTCGACCGCTAAGTCAGAGTATCCGAGAAATCAAATAGCAGCAGAGTTATCGTCGATGTGGTTGGGGCGGTTATGTCCCGTCCCATTGAATGTAGCGCTTGCGCGGGGAGATATTCGTTGCGCCCCGCCAACCGTGGTTGTGTTTTGTTGTTTTCGCGGTTAGTTCCGGGCCAAGTCCAGCATAAGGGTCCGGCTCATTCGCTCGATCGGGAATGAGCCATCAACAACTCTCGGATGTCCAAAGGGGTTTCCCGTGATGATGTTTCCTCTTGGTCCGCAAGCTCGTACCCTGGCAGGTATTCTGTGCCTGTGTTTCGGTTCCTGTGCTTATGCCGGCAATGCGGCTCCTGCCGCGCCCAACGGGCCGAATAGGACATTTTCAAAACCGCAAACGCCGAACTCTTTCTCTACCGAAACTGCCATCATCCCTGGCCCTCTGCGCTCATTCCTGAGAATGGCGGGGATCAGCCAGCATACCCCTCCGGATCAGGTGATGGCCTTCTTTGCGCATAACATCTACACCTTCGGATACCAGAGCGGCAGGGAAACTGAGTTTCTGCTCCTCGTCGACCGTTACATCCATCAGGCAAGAGAGCTGCAGGCTCTCGCGGGCGCTGGGGAAACGATTCGTGTCGCTAACTGCGACAGCGCAGGACCCATTGCTTCAGATCCTGGGTTATCGCCTGCGGGAAGGTTGCGGTAATAAAAACGCATCGTTGGCGACTGCCGAGCCGGAACGGGCGTTTCTCACCATCGATTCGGGCTTCCCTTTGATGGACCTGGAAGAATCGCTGCAGAAAGATGTTCCATTCAACTATGTCTATCGCAGCTCCCGCGTTCCGGTGCTCTTCGGGGAAAGCGATTGGATCAGCCTAAGTATGGTGAAGAGCGAGAATGGCCAAGGCTTAGCCGAGGTTCTCTT
The DNA here is from genome assembly GCA_963803615.1 of uncultured Acidobacteriaceae bacterium. Classification (GTDB taxonomy): domain Bacteria; phylum Acidobacteriota; class Terriglobia; order Terriglobales; family Acidobacteriaceae; genus PALSA-350. The sequence goes on along the minus strand of CAWDNI010000055.1, from coordinate 48,921 downwards.
GCACGAACCGAGCCTGGCTCGTCTTTATTGGGGAATGGCTCAAATCGATGGCGATACCGCTGTTGCTTTACAAAAATCTCCAGGGCTCCGAAGATTGCTTCCTTTAGCCGGCGCGCTTGATTTCTACGGCAGCCAGATATGCATCCGGTCGGGACGGGTGGCTGTGCCCGGAGGAACAGATGGCGAGGCGGGCTGGAAGGAATTGACTGGAGCGAATCCTGGGTCGCCGGCAGAATTCGTTAGCCGCCTGCTTGAGAAAGACGGCGGCTGGTTAAGCGCCTATTTCGATGCTCTCTCACGCGCTAATCAAAGCCAGCAGGCGCATTTCACCGATCCTGCCCGGCTGAAGCAGCTCTACGCCGCCTTTCGGTCCCCAGATACCCATTCCGGGGCCACCGGATCGTCATTGCGGCCGGCCCCAGCCCTTCTCCTTCTGGTGACCCGCCTCAGGTGGGACTCTGCCGGCGAGCCACTCATCCCGGGAAACCTGCAGGTTTGGAAAGAGGTCCTTCGCCAGAAATCCAGCTCCAAAATTGTCCATGAATTGGGTAAGCACGATAACCATTGGAATCGCCCGGAACAGCTTATGGAGGCGATGTTCGCGCTTTCCCGGCTGCAGACCGATACCGGTCCGCTCCAGGCCTACCTCACACTCTCTGAGTTGGATAGCAGGAGGGCTGCCGGAAAGCAGATGTCTCCGGAAACCGTTCTGCTGCTGGCCCGCAGGTTCCCTGACATCGGTAGCTGGTATCCCATCTTCTCAGAATTTCCTGATTTGAGTGATGCATCCATCACCCGCTTTGTAGATACGGCTGACTCCATTGACGGTATTCACAACAGCATTCTGCGCGGGAACACCCTCGGAATCTTTCAGGCCAACATCGGAATTTGGCAGATCCTTGCCCGTCAGGGAGAGATTCCAGACGGTCAGCTCAATAATTCCTGGCAGGGAGTTATTCAGCCGTTTGCCAAGGTCTCCTCGTCAGTGCAGCTCTTCGACGCGGGCCAGAATTCGCTGGGAGCAGTCTTGCAAGCGGCTACGGGTAAACCGCAGGCTTCTCAGGATGACATCGTCGACTTGCTCGCCGGGCCGCAGCAGCAGACTCCCGACGGACTAAAGGTACATTTGGAACTGGCCAATAGAATGCGTGCTGTTCTGTACAGCCAACGCTTGGTTTCTCTCGATACCATCTCGGAGCTTGGCGGCGGTCTGAATCGAATGGCGCAAGGAGCTGCGCCGGGCGTTAAATTAATGCCGCTGGCCGCACAACTGCGGGAGTTTGAGATGCCGCGTCCGATCTTTACCAACTCGGAAAGGACACGATGGGCTCCCGGGGTGTATGACAACCGCCATACCGAGTTGCAGATGCGAACGGATTTGACCAAAGTCATCAGCGGGCCGGGCTCGCGCGCCCAATTAGAAGATGCCCGCGGCCAACTTGTTCCCTTCTTGAGAGATACCCTGGTGGGCTTGAACTATGCCTACTACGAGCCTCCAGGCTCGCAGATTCTGCACCATAACTCACTCTTCGTGCGGTCCCATGACTTCGCGGGAGAAACTTTTGTAGGCGATGAACAACCTTGGCAGGCGCCTCAACTATTCAATGCAGGTTCACCGGCCGGCGGCGGCGCCTATCTAGCTGGTTCGCTCGCGGACTTGCCCTATGCGCTGGCCACAGCAGAGCAGGACTTTATCGCTCCGGAGAATGTTCAGGCCTTGATATGGAAATCACTCGTTCCCGATCTCTTAGTCAGCGCCATTCTTCCCCGCTGGTGGAACGTCAGCCGGAACGAGCTTCATGCGGTAGCCCTTTACCAACAATCCGGAGAAGAACTTGTAACAGAATCCGCAGGCAATCAAGAGCTTCGCGCTAAGGTGATGAAAATCCTCTCCGATCGCATGGACCCGCAAGAGTTGGGAAGAGTGGAACAGGGCCTGACTTCCGGAGACACAGCCGGGGCGCTTGTCGCAATGCTCCCGGCAGACAAATTCTATCTAACTGCACAATTTCGCAAGAATTATCCAGCGGAAGCAGCAGCTTCTGGACCTGCAGGCCGCGAATTAGACGCTCTCTGCCAGAAATATCCGACAGAGGTCAACTGGGATCGCCTGTCCAGGGACTTCGGCGTGCCTCATCCTATTTTGGCTCAGGACTATGGACCGGAGCTGCTAAGTGTAAAGTCGTTTCCTCCCTTCGGAGGCAATTCCAGCCGCCTGTTCGCCGAATCCTGGGATTCAAGCAATCTGTATTGGGCCCGCTTGGCGGATGAAAAGGGCTATTCACCGGTAATGCTCAACCGTCTGATTCCCCAACTAACCCACGTGATGGTGGCAAAGATTTTCGCGAATGACTTCGAGGACCGGCAAGCAATGCTCCGCGCTATGCGAGAGACAGGGGCGGAGTTCCAACAAGGGAAGATTGTCCCGGCAATAACGACGGACACTACTTACCTGCGCTAGGGACAATCTCAGCACTCGAGCCGGCCGGGGCGAGACAAGGTGGGCTCTAACAGGAACTTTATGACGATCAAGTATCTTCTACTCTCCTGGTTTTTTCTGGGTCTCTTCTCCGGCTCGGGAAGCTTAGCAGCGGCTCAGGACGATGAGTTGCACATTCGCGTGAATGTGAACTTGGTGCAATTGGATGTAGCGGTAACCGATCAGAAGGGAAACTACGTTACGGGTCTGCGTCCGGAGGACTTCGCGATTACCGAGGATCGTATTGCTGAAAAGACCGCGTTTTTCGGAGAAGGCAACGAGCCCGCCCGTATCGTAACAGCGACTGCTCCCCCCGCGCCGACGGCTCGGACGACCGGCAAGACTCCGGCGGAACCGATCACTCAACCGGTGAATTCATTCCGGGCGGCGGCGGCGCCCGATCCGCCTCCTACAATAGGAACCTTGACAGCCGGCGCCAATGTTTTCGTTCTTTTCGATACCAGCAACTACATGTATCGCGGATTCGCCTTCGCGCAGGATGCAATAGCCGATTTCGTTCGCTCGCTGGATAGCGCGAGCAAGCTGGCCTTCTATTCTTACAGCCGCGACCTTTCCCGCGCCGCCCCGCTCACAGCCGACCGGTCCCAGGTTTTGCGCGGCGTGCGCACTACAGTGGCCGGGGATGATGCGGCACTCTATAACTGCCTGCTGTTGACCATCAAGGACGCCGCCCCGCGCACGGGAAGAAAGGTTGTTGTGGTCTTCTCGAATGGCCCCGACAACGCCAGCGTAGTGCCGCCCGAGGATGTTGCCGAGTTAGCTCAGTCGACTGGAACGGTTATTTACATGATCAGCACGCGCGAGGCCCAGTTAGAGCCGATCTCCACCGCCGTGTTCGAGCGCATGACCAAGGCAACAGGCGGCAAAGCCTATTTTGCAAAGACCTGGAGAGACGAAGCACGCGCCTTTGCCTCGATTCGGGATGACTTGGCTCACCTCTATACCCTCAGTTATTATCCTCAGCCCAATCCTAACCAGGGTTGGCGCACTATAAGGGTAAAGCTGGTAGGCGACAGGTTGAAAAAACTCCACGTGCGGACGCGGGACGGATATCGCATCCAACAGACTCTGGCATCCACATCTGTTCCGGAATGAAGCCGATAAGGAAAGGTTGAATATCGCGGTAATCCACCCTCAAGTTGAGTTGATTTTGTAATCCGTAATTCAACCGGATCTTAGGGAAGATAGATATACCCAAGCCGCCACTGCCGACGGCCTTTTCATCCAAGAAAAAGGCCACCTCATAGAAACTATCGAAGCCACGCCTACCCTGTTTTTGCCCTAATCGAGAGCCCCGGCAAGCCAAGCTTTGCTGAGCTGAAAGGCAAGGGGATTACCCCTTATCGGTAGCTAGCCGCGTCATTTTCAGAGCAGACCACATGACCTGCCGGCCACCACTGGGGATGAAAATCCGGCCATCGTGTTTTTCTTGAAAGTACAACAAATCCTAGGTTCCCATATCCGACGCGCTGTTTGCGTCAGATGTGGGAAACCACAAATTAAGAGGACCGTATTTTCAAGAACATAGCAGCCTATTTTCAGAGCAGGAAATATATGAGAAGTTTCCTGTTCACGAATTGTTGACTATCTACAAACGATGTGTAGATAATCATTGTATGGGAAAACCAAGCGATCTCGTTCAGGGCACGCTCGACCTGCTCATACTCAAAACCATCTCCCTTGAACCGAAGCACGGCTGGGCCATCGCCAAACGCATTCAGCAGATATCGAATGAGGTCCTGCAAGTGCAGCAAGGCTCGTTGTATCCCGCACTTCACCGGCTGGAACAACAGGGGTGGATACGCGCCAAGTGGAGCGAAACCGAAACTGGCCGCCAGGCCAAGTTCTACTCTCTGACTGCACCGGGGCGCGCGCAGCTTGAACGGGAGAAGCAGAGCTGGAACCGGCTCTCAACCGCCATCAATCTGGTCGTCGAGGGCGTGTAGCGAAACAGGAGAGGCATATGCGCTGGCTTGAACGATTCCGCATGGCCGTATCGATGTTGCTTTGCCGTCGGAGCGCGGCTGTGCGGCTCAATGACGAATTGGAGTTTCACCTGGAGCAGCAGATCACGGAAAACATTGCCCATGGATTGCCTCCGGACGAAGCGCGCCGTGCGGCGCTGCGTACGTTCGGCAACCCAATAATTATTCGCGATCAGGCGCGGTCCAATTGGGCTTTCAATTGGCTGGAAAACTTTGCCCGCGACGTGCGATACGGCGCGCGCACCCTCGTCCGGTCGCCCGGCTTTTCACTCATCGCTATTCTGGTCATCACCCTGGGTATCGGCGCGACTACATCGCTCTTCACTATCGTGCGCGCGGTGCTGCTCAAGCCGCTGCCTTTTAACGATCCCGGGAAATTAGTGATGGTCTACGAGCACTTCCGTGGCGGCACGGTTGGCAATGAATTCAATGTCGTCTCGTCCGCGGATTTCCGCGACTGGCGCCAGAAAACGCACGGCTTTCAAGATATGGCTGCGTGGCGCCCCTATGGTTTCGATCTCACGGGCGAGCATGAAGAGTTGCCGGAAGTTGTCCGGGCCGCGGGAGGCTCCTGGAATCTTTTTTCATTATTGGGCATCCAGCCGGCCCTCGGCCGCACATTTGCCCCCGAGGAAGATAAGCCGGGTTCCCGCCATGTTGTTTTGCTGACCTGGAGCCTGTTTCAGAGACGCTTCGCCGGAAATGCCGCCATCATCGGCAAGCAGGTTCGCCTTGATGGCAACGCCTACATCGTGATCGGCGTTCTTCCCGAGTGGTTCACTTATCCCAATCCGCAGATTCAGCTCTGGGTGCCGTATGCTTCAACATTTACTCCAGAACAGTACGACACGCACGACATGCATCAGAGCTATGTCATCGCCCGGCTGAGGCCTGGTGTGAGCGCCGGAGCCGCGACCAATGAGGTGAGCGCGCTGCAATACCGCCTTCACCTTGCCAATCCCTCGAAGCCCGTCGCGGAAGATGCCCGGTATCGGCCTATGCTCGACGATGTCGTGCAAGACGTGAAGACGCCGCTGATCGTTCTGCTTGGTGCAGTGGGGTGCATGCTGCTGATCGCCTGCCTCAACGTTTCTAATCTGCTCGTCGCCCGTGGCGCAGCCCGACGCAAAGAGGTTGCAGTACGGGGCGCCCTGGGTGGCCGTCGGCTCACTCTCATCCGCCAGCAAATGACCGAGAGCCTGCTCATCTGTAGCGCGGGAGGAGCATTTGGGGTCCTGCTTTCGCTGTTCGCGACCCACTGGCTGGCAAGCCGGTGGCGCGAGCTTCCGCGCGCTGAAGCGATTCACGTAGATGCTTCCGTACTTGCGTTCGCCTTCGGCCTCGTTCTTCTCACCGCCTTGCTTGCCGGTCTGATCCCGGCTATCTCCTCGACCGGCAAGGGTGTCTTTGCGGCATTGCAGGAGTCCTCACGGTCCATAGGCGGCAGCGCGTCCCGCGCCATACTTCGCAAAGCGCTGCTCACAGCAGAGATCGCCCTTACGGTCGTCCTGCTTGTCTCCGCCGGCTTGCTCTTCAAGAGCTTTCTCCATCTGCGCACTTCCGACCTTGGCTGTGCGATGGATCAGGTGCTTACGATGAAATACGGGTTGCCGAAAAGTCAGTACGACACGCCTGACAAAGTCATCGCCTTCCACGAATCTCTTCTGGAGCGATTGCGCCGCCTGCCCGGAGTACGTGCCGCAGCGCTGGTCTCTACCCCTCCTGGAGGCGGATATGAAAACGACTTCGTCTTTACTATTCCAGAGCGCCCATCCGACAGCTTCCAGTTGCAGAACGACGCCCTCAGTCGCACCGTCGATCCCGGCTACCTCACCGCTATGCAGATACCCTTGATCAGCGGCCGCTTCTTCAGCAATCAAGAGCGCCTGACACGCTATCACTATATCGTCGTCAGCAAGAAATTCGCGGACCAGTTCTTCCCCGGCGACAATCCAGTGGGCCGGCATGTTACGAACATTTGGAGCGGCAGACCTGAGAGTTACGAAATCATCGGCGTCGTCGGCGACACCCTTTGGAGCGTGACTCAACCGGTCAAGCCCATGATGTACTTCCCTATCCTTGCCGGCATTCCGGGGCCAACTAGCGCGGCGACGATCGTAGTGCGCACGGCGGGCGACCCGCTCGCGCTCTCCGTGCCTATCCAGCGGCAGGTGGCAGCGCTCGACCCTGCTTTGCCGGTCTCCGACATTCTCACCATGCAGCAGATCCTGGGCAAGGACACTGCTAGCCAGAGCTTCAGCGCCACTCTCGTGCTATCCTTCGCAGCCCTGTCTCTGCTGCTCGCCTCCATCGGCCTTTATGGGGTGCTCTCCTACCTTGTGACTCAGCGCCTTACCGAGATAGGCCTCCGTATCGCGCTCGGCGCGCAAAGGTCGCAGGTGCTGCGGCTGATACTGCTCGATGGACTGCGCCCGGTATTTATAGGATTGCTCTTCGGCCTCGCGGCCGGAGTGGCGGCAGGAGCGCTCATCCGCTCCATCCTCTACGGAACCAGTCCCATCGATCCGGCAGTTTTCGCCATTATGATTGGCAGCCTTCTGTTTACAGCCGTTTTCGCGTGCGCGTTACCCGCCATTCGCGCATCGAGGATAGAACCCTTTCAGGCGCTACGAACCGAATAATTCTTGTCACTGCGGAATATCGGGAGAAGCGCCAATGGCAGAAACAGGATGGATATACCCGAGCCGTGACTGCCGGCGGCCTTTTTCACCGAGAAAAAGGCCACTTCATAAGCGCGAGTCAAGCAGCGTAACGGCTACGGGAACATGAAAAAACCAAAAACAAAAACCGGACCAAAGTGTAAAGTATGTGCCCGGTCTTAAATGTAAAATCTATCCCCGGCTGGACAACGTGAAAAAATTCGGGGCTTAGAGCATTTTAGGTTTCGGTATAGACAAGAAAACCGCCTCCGACGCGGCCGTTCCGTCGAAGAACGGCCGCTCATAGCCGGTATAACCAGTTCACAGTAAACCTAAAATGCTTTAGCGCGGATGTCTCACCCGATGCATGGAAAAGGGGAAGGGTGGAAGCCCTGGACTTTAGTCCGGGGAAGTGGGCCTTCCAGGCCCACGAGTAGCTTTCCATCTCCAAACGAGGCCTTTATGCCTGGTGGCATTGACGCTGCCGCGTAGGTTGAAAGAGGATATGCGGATCTTGTTTCGCAAAAGTATCAAGAAACACTCTGAGCCGGCGGGGAGCACTTCCAAGACAACGTAAGAGGGACCTCCGAAGCCGGTGAACACCAGGGCTGAGGCAGAAACAGGATGGATATATCCCAGGCCACTCCCATCAACGGCCTTTTTCTTCAAAGAAAAAGGCCACTTTGTGGAATTCATCGAAGCCACACCTTTCCTGTTTCTGCCTTAAAAGCCCGGTCTGCTTGGATCCAGCCCTATTCCCGCGGGTCTGAAGACCCGCTACCCTGGACTGAAGTCCAGGGCTTTCACCCGCCTCTTGTGAGAAATCCAATTTAGCTCTCTCTCTTGAGCGCCTCAACGACCAGGCTCTCCCCTTCGCCTAACAGCGTGCGCTCTTGCAGCATACTCAAGGTAAGCCTACGGCTCTGCTTCAAATCTTCAAAAAAATCGGCTTCGATAATCCCAGCCAGATCCCGATCGAGAACGGCCAGATTGACCTCGTCATTCAGCGCGAACGAACGGTGGTCGAAGTTAGTCGATCCAGCCACAGTCCATTGCCCGTCGACCGTCATCAACTTGGCGTGGATCATCGACGGCTGGTACTCAAAAATCTCTGCACCCGCTTGTATCAGATGCCTGCTGCTGTGACGGCTCATTTTTCTTACTATTGGATGGTCGATATGAGGACCAGCCGTAAGAATCTCAACCTTCACGCCCTTCTTGCGGACAGCCTCAATCAGCGCATACCGGGCGCTTCTGTCCGGCAGGAAATAGGGTGTAGTGATACGGATCGAATCGCGGGCGCTTCTGATCAGCGATTGGAAGAGAATACGCGCCTGCGTGCCTCCGCCATGGGGAGTGCTGCAAACGATAAAGCTCTTGGGGCCCTCGGGGACGGAGTGAAAAGCGAACTGTGCCGGACCGGATAGGATTTCGCCGGCGGCTTCAAGCCAATTTTCACTGAAAGCGGAGATCAAACCGGCTGCTGCTTCGCCTTCGAGATAGAACATGGTATCCCGCCACGCCGGACCGTTTGCAGTCGCATGCAGCCAGTGGTCGGCTATACCTGCGCCGCCCAAGAACCCTCGTTCTCCATCGATGACCATCAGCTTGCGATGCGTGCGATTGTTGGCTCTCTGCCACGTATCCCAGCGGATGGGATGATACCAGCGCATCTTGCCGCCTGCCGCTCGCAGCCGGTCAAAGTACGATGAACTGGTGCCGAAGCTGCCCAGCGCATCCACAATCACGCGCACCTCGATCCCAGCTTCAGCACGCTCAGCGAGTGCGGCCAGCATCTCACGGGCAATCTGTCCTTCTTTGAACTCATAGAATTCCAGGTTGATTGCGCGTTTGGCCTGGCGGATTGCCGCCAATTGTGCCGGGTAAAACTCGCTGCCGTTTTTGAGCCGGCAGATACGGGAACGGCGAATCGTGCCATCCGTCACAATGCTAAGAAACTGAATAAACTCCTCTGAATCGAGAGCACACCCCAGGTCTTTCGGCATGGAATATGGAAGAACCGGACCGAAAAGGTCGAACAGGATGCGAGACCCGTAGAGAACAATCGACCCAATCCCAATGGAGGCCATGGTGCGCGTTGCGGGATGCAAGCGGCTTCGCCGCTCCAGGTTAGCCATGCAGGTCAGAATACAGAGGACTGCAGTCCTTCCGCATCTCGTCCCGGCGATTTGCATAAAACCGGAATTTTGTCATGCTCTACCATAAGTTCTGAACCTGAGTTTAAATCCGGGGAAACTATGTCGTCGAACCAAACTTCCGCGCCACGCCAGCACGCGGCCACCGGGCCGGCAATGCCGCAACTGCCCGAACCAAGCCATGCGGAGCGTATCCGCACTCTCCTCTCCTTGGCTTCGGTTGCTACGCTTTCGACACTGTCGCGCAAGCATCCGGGATTCCCTTTCGGCTCTCTGATGCCTTTCGCGCTCGATTCTGCCGGCCGGCCTATTTTTCTCATCAGCGATATGGCCATGCACACGCAGAACCTGAAGACCGATCCCCGGTGCAGTCTCTTCGCCGGCCAGGAGACTGCGGATGGCGACCCGCTCGGATCTGCCCGAGCGACGCTGATCGGCCATGCCAACATTGTGCCGGAGGACGATGTAGCTTCCGTTCGACAGATCTATCTTGCTCGCCACGCAAATAGCCGCTACTGGGTAGATTTCTCCGACTTCGGTTTCTTCCGGTTGGAGCCTGTCGATCTCTACTATGTCGGCGGCTTTGGCGTGATGGGATGGGTCGCGGTAGAAGATTACAAACATGCAGCCCCGGATCCACTGGCCGGGTCCGCACCCGGTATCCTCGCTCACATGAACGCTGACCACGTCGATTCGATGATTCTTTTGGCTCGGGCCCATGCGGGGCTGGAAGCAACCGAGGCCACTATGACCTCGGTCGACCGTTTGGGCTTCTCTCTTCGACTGAAGACAAAGGAAGGAATAAAAGGCGTTCGAATCAATTTCCTCCATGAGGTAACTACCCCACAGGAGACACGGAAGGTGCTCGTCCAGATGGTCCGGCAGATCCGAGCATGAGCCGGAGAGCAGTGAGGTAGGTTCCCAAAGCTTCTAAACTTTGTGCTTCTGAATATAATCAGGCCGCAGCTCGGTTCCCATGCCGGGCATCTCGGGAGCCAGAACGGCACTATCTACCATGCGAAGCGTTTCGATAGTCGATGAATGGCCTTTGAAGCTGCCCGACTCCATATAAATCGCATTCGGCATAGCCAGGAGCATTTGCAGGTCGGGAGGACCGCCGCCATGACTCGCGATGGGCAATTTGGCGGCATCGGCAATCGCTCCAATCTCCATCCATTCGGAAACGCCGCCTGCCCTGCGGCCGTCCGGCTGCACAACATCAACTCCGTGCCGGGAGATCAAATCCGCGAAAGCGTACTTGGTATATTCATTTTCTCCACATGCGATGCGGATCTCCAGTTGTTCCGCCACTTGCGCGTAGCCGGCGTGGTCATAGGGGACGATCGGCTCTTCCAGCCAATAGCAGCCTAGATCCTGATAGACTTTCCCGCGGACGACCGCCTCGCTAACGTCGAACTTCTGATTGGCGTCGACCATGATCCGGCGGTCTTTTCCTGCAATCTCCATAGCAGTCTTGATCCGCTTCACGTCGTCGTCCAGCGAGAAACGGGCAACCTTGATCTTGGCCCCGTGAAATCCCTCCTCGAATGCGGCATTCACCGCCGCTTTAAATTGGGATAAGTCGTCGTCATTGGGATAATACCAACCGCACATCGAGTAAACCGGCACCTTCTCCGCGTACGCGCCCAGCATCTTGTACACAGGCATCCCCGCAGCCTTGCCCAAAATATCCCAAATGGCGATTTCCGCCGCCGACATGGCAAATTGGGCTACGCCTTGAACCCCGGAGTATTCCAAGGCCGCCCACATATCCGAGCGCAAACGCTTGGGAAACGCGGGGTCTTGCCCTACTAACACCGGCTTGATCTCCTCTTGCAAAATGCGTTCCAGTACTGCCGGCGCTCCAGCCATGGTTCCAAACGAGCTGGACGCCCATCCGGTAATTCCGGCGTCGGTTTGCAAGCGCAAAACCACCGCGCCACCGGCCGCGCCAAACTCGTGAATCGCATCGTAGTAGATCTTGCCGGGAGGAAACCGTAACACATCCGTTTGTAACCCAGTGATCTTGATCTGCTTCTTAATGTCATTCGCAAAAGCAAGCGCGGGGGTAACCGCGGCCGCGCCGGCAAGTCCAAAAAACGTTCGCCTATTCATGCCAGCAAGAATATTGCAAGTCGGCTTAAAAAACCACCTGAATGCTACTTTTTTGTATTGAGTAAGTTTTGCGGTTGCACGAAAAGACTGACATGTCACACCCTACCCGCAGCTTCCCCATGCCATCCTTTGCCCGGGACGGCTGTAAAAGAGCGCATGTCTATATAACCGGACCATACTATTGCTTTAGAGCGATTCCGACTTGAACACCGGCGCTACGGCCGCCAGTTCTGCCATCTCAGTGCGCTAAAACACGCTTGGCCGTAGAGGCGCTTGACAGTCCTTCGTTCGGTCATATATAAAGCTGGTCGTATCAGTATTCGGCTATCACTCCCGTGATACAAGACCGATACCCGGCAGGAATTTTGTCCAACTCAAGCACCCCAGTGTTTCGGAGAGGCCTCGTGTGAACCGTCTAAGCTTAGTTGCGAAGCTGATATTGTTTTTTACTTCCCTGGTGTCTATCGCAGCCTTTGCTCAAGAGACCAGGGCAACCCTGAGCGGAACCATAACGGACAAAAACCAAGCGGCGATTCCCGGAGTGACCCTTCATTTGAAGGATGTCGATACGGGTACAACCGCTTCCACCCAATCGAACGGCGTAGGCCAGTATCACTTCTTTTTTCTGAATCCTGGCAATTACAGGCTCACGGCGGAGATGAGCGGCTTTCAGACTGTCGTCCGCAATGGCATTCAACTGAACGTAAGCCAGGATGCGACGATCGATTTGACGCTACCTTTGGGGACTCAATCGCAGACAGTGACAGTAGCCGGCGGCGCGCCGCTGCTGGAAACGGAGAAAGCGGATCGAGGCATGGTGATAAGCCAGAGGAGTCTCTCCGAACTGCCGATCACGACGCGTAATCCTATTGTGCTCGCTGAGATAGCGCCGGGGGTAACAAATACCGGCCAGAGCTACAATCTGACGCCATTTTCAAATTCCGGAAACTCCTCCTGGTCCATCAACGGGAGCGCCGCGAACGGCACCGAGTACCTGCTTGACGGCGCACCGAACGACATGATCTACCAGGCAGTGAACAGCATTGCCTACGTACCTCCAGTGGATGCAGTCGAAGAGTTTAAGGTGATCTCGAGCCCATACGATGCCCAGTACGGCAGGAACGGAGGGGGCGTGATCAGCATCGTCTCAAAGAACGGCACCAACGTCTTCCACGGTACCGGTTATGAGTTCATGGAGCGGCCGTTCCTGAATGCCAATACTTACACCAACAATGCCGTCGACCTTCCGCGAAGCAATCAGAAATTGGACGAGTTCGGCGCCAGCGTTGGAGGGCCTTTAATCGTTCCGAAGCTTTATAACGGAAAAGATCGGACGTTCTTCTTTGTTGCGTGGGAGGGATATCTCCAGAACATAAACCTCTCCACCGTCATATCGGTTCCGACGCAGGCGCAACGCAATGGCGATTTTTCCCAGACTTTTAACAGCAGCGGTAAGCTGATAACGATCTACGATCCATTGACCGGGCATCTCGTAGGCAACCAGTGGGTACGTTCACCGTTTCCCGGAAATAAGATTCCGGCCAATCGGATTGACCCGGTTGGGGCCAAACTCGCCTCATTCTTTCCCCCTTCCCAACACCAATCTGCAAGGTCCGGTATCCTGGCAGAACAACTACTTCCCGCCAAGCAATATCACCTGGTATCACTTTTACAATCTTGACGCCCGCATCGATCACAACTTCAGCCAGAAGGAAAAGATCTACGCCCGGTTTGCCTGGAACAACCAGCTCCTGTTCCAAAATACCAATGAAATTCCCGGCCCCGCAGCCGATGACAGATATGGAACTAAAATTAACGACGATTTCGTCGTAGATTCAATCACCGTGCTCAATCCCAGCACCATTTTAGATTTGCGCGCATCGCTGACCCGATGGGTGCAGAACTATAAGCCACAGGACTACGGCAGCTTCAACTCTTCTGAGATAGGGTGGCCGCAATCGCTTGTCAACCAGATTCCTGAGGCTCGACGCTTTCCCTATATTTGCTTCTCCGCCACAGCCTCTTCATGCACCAGCAATAACAGTTATCAAACGCTGGGTAATTCGGCCAATAACATATGGTGGGCGCCGACTACAGCTATCAACCTCGCGCCTACGCTGACCATGGTACGAGGCCGAAACACCATCAAAACAGGACTCGATTATCGTTGGACCCGCTTCTCGACCTTTCAGGGAGCCTACGGCGGAGGCACATTCGTATTCAATCAAGGATTTACGCAGAGTAACTATCTGACGGCGGATTCTTCAAGTGGAAATGGCGTCGCGTCTCTCCTCCTCGGCGATGCCGCGTCAGGCGAGGTTGACACCTTGCCCAGCCCTGACTACAGCTGGAAGTATTACGCGCCATGGGTACAGGACGACATCAAGGTCACTCCCAAGCTCACGGTGAACGTCGGGCTGCGCTGGGATCTCCAGGTGCCGCTGATTGAACGGCACAATGAGCTGACCCGCGGGTTTCTCTCCGGCTCAGTTAATCCCATCAGCTCGCAGATCAATCAGGCGCAGTTTCCCGGGTATCAGGCTTATGGAGGCCTTGGCTTTGTGGCCCAGAATGGCGCCTCCCGATCCCCGTTCAATATCGACTGGAATAACTTTCAACCTCGGGTAGGGGCAGCATACAGTCTGACTCCTACGACGGTGTTGCGCGGAGGTTATGGAATCTTTTTCGTTCCGCAATTCTCTACGGCGAGCAATTATGGATTCAGCCAGGTTACGCCCTTTGTATCCACGCTGAACGGCGGGCAAACCGCGGCTAATGTGATCTCGAATCCATTTCCCAGCGGCATTGCCGTCCCTCAGGGAGCGGCATTAGGATTGAAAACACTGCTTGGAGGAGCCCCATCGTATTCCGATCCGAGCGGCCGCATAGGGCGCGTCTCAAGTTTCTCTTTCGGTTTTCAACAACAATTTCCCGGCCGGGTCACGCTCGATGCATCCTACGCTGGGACAAGAAGCGTAGCCCAGCCGGTCAACAATAGGAATGTGGATGCGCTGCCGGCGCAAATTCTCGCGCTGGGGAATACCGCGCTGGGGGGCAATCCGAATTATCTGAATGCGCAGGTTCCCAATCCCTTTCAAGGCTTAATCCCCGGCACATCGCTAAACAACGCTACGATTACGCGGCAGCAGTCGCTATTGCCCTATCCGGAATTCACCAGCGTCACGGAAAACGATTATCCCGTCGGAAAGGTTTGGTACAACGCGCTTGAACTCACTGTCGTACAACATTCCTGGCACGGGCTTGATCTGACCGGAACCTATACCTTCTCGAAAAATATTCAAGCTCTCAGCTATCTCAATCCCCAGGATGCAACGCCTAGTGACACGGCAGTGCCCTGGGATAGAACTCATCGCCTGGTGCTCGCACCGATCTATGAGTTGCCGTTCGGGCGAGGGCAACAGTTTTTCGGCCAGACCAACAACATAGTGAGCCGTCTGATAGGGGGCTGGCAAACCATGATGGTCTATACCTGGCAAACCGGAGCTCCCATGACAGCTCCATCCGGCGTATATGTAATAGGCAATCCGGTACTGGCGAACCCGAGTTGGAATCGTATGTTCAATAGCGGACTGGTGGAGGCAAACGGCAGCGTCGTCGATACTGTAAACGGACTCCCACCGGCCTTTCAGGTTCAACCGGCATTTTCACTCCGCAACGTGCCCCTGCAGTTTGGGAACCTTCGGGACCGGTGGGGAAACGAATTTCAAATTACGCTCGCCAAGAACACCCAGATCCGGGAAAATATCAATCTGCAAATACGGGCCGAAGCATTGAACGCGTTCAATCATCCTATCTTTGGCTCCGATCCGACAGTGGATCCGACATCGCCACAGTTCGGCGAGCTCATCCGCAGCAGCAAGGGACAAAGCAACATACCGCGGACCGTCCAACTTGCGGCCAGGATCATTTTCTAGCTTAGGCTGTAAGGCCGGACCTATTTGTGCAAACCATTGGAACGCACCGCAGTCAAAGCAAACAGGGATAGATTTGACAATCAATCGACGCGATTTTATGGTTCTTTCGGCGGCTGCCGCAGCCAGTCCGCTCGTCGTGGAAACTTCCGGCGCGGAGTCTATGGATTCTAAGGTTCAATCCGGTCTTCCCTGGCACCAGAAGATCCGCCGGGTCGGCCAGATCAATATGACGGAACACGACCCCGCCGTGATGAATGTGGAAGAATGGGCGGACTACTGGGCAAGCCTAAAGACCGATGCGGTACTTGTAAGCGTCACCGGAATAGTGGCCTTTTATCCCAGCGCGATTCCCTTCTTCCGGTATGCGAAATTCCTAAACAATCGGGATTTCTTCGGCGAGTGTTGCGCGGCTGCGAAAAAGAGAGGCATGCGGGTAATCGCACGCATGAGTCCCGATCTGAACTGGGGCGATGCTGTTCAAGCGCATCCTGAGTGGTTCGAGATCGACAGCAAGGGAAATCCAGTCAAACATACAGAAGATCCCAGGCTGTATCGCACCTGTATGTTCACGACTTACTTTACCGAACACATTCCGGCGATCATGCGCGAGGTCAACTCGCGATATGACGTGGACGGAATCTTCACCAATGCCTGGCCTCCTCTTGGACAACTCCCGGTTTGCTCTTGTATGCAGTGCAAGCAGTTGCCCGCTTCCGGAACGCCTGCCTATTGGGACGCGTTCAATGAGCGGGTTGTCTATCTATGGAAACTATATGACTCGATTGCAAAGGAGAAGAGCGCGGATAATCTGTTTTTCGCGAATCTCGGGGGCGCCATCCGGTCGACTCCCAATCTCAACGAGCTAGGGGCAATCTGCAAGTGGTTCAACTGCGATAACCAGGGCCGAGGCGGAGATAGCGCACCGATCTGGGGATGCACGCTTCAAGGGCGAGTGTGTAATGCGATCATGAAAGGACGCACCAGCACCAATGTGACCGCGGCATGGTCGACGGGTACTCCGCGTTGGCGGAATATCGCCAAATCGATTCCCGAAGCGCAGATGTGGATGAATGAAACTGTGGCAAGCGGCATGGTGCCCTGGTATCACTTCATCGGCGCCGAAGACGGATTAGGAGCGGACCGGCGATGGCAAGAACCAGGGCGGAAGTACTTCGATTGGCTGGCCCGGCATGACCGACACCTTGTAAATAAGCGTTCGATTGCGAACATCGCTGTGGTGATGGGACAGAGGACACAGCTTTTCTACAATCCTCCGGGCCAGGGAAACGCGTCGCAATACGTCGAAGGCCTCTATTATGCGCTGCTCGAAGGCCGCTTCTTTTTCGACTTTGTTCACGAAGACGATCTGGGCGCCGAAAATCTGAAAAAATACCGCGCTCTGCTCCTGCCCAACATTGCGCTTCTAAGCGATCGTCAATGCCAGCAACTCCGCGACTTTGTGCATGCCGGAGGATCGTTGCTTGCTTCCTTCGAGACCAGCATGTATACGGAGCACAATGAACGGCGTCAGGATTTTGGCCTGGCCGACGTTTTTGGAGTTCATTGCCAGGGAGTTCCCGTAACCTCCAATGGCAACGGGTTTCTTGCCCGCATCGAACGCCAACACGAAATTCTCGACGGATTTTCCAACACCGACTGGATTCCCGGCGCGCAATTTCGCGTCCCCATCACCCGCGTGGAAAATCCTATCCTCACAGTTGTGCCGCCTTATCCCGCGTATCCTCCGGAACTCTCTTATCCTCCGATTCCCAAGACGGATGAACCCGCTCTCGTGTTGAAGCAAGCCGGCCAGAGCCGGCTGGTTTACTTCCCCGACGACATCGAACGTACGATGTGGCGAGCAGGCAATACCGATTTAAGCCGGCTTCTGCAAAACAGTATTCGCTGGGTGGTGAATGGCGACGTTCCCGTGCAAGTGCAGGGCGCCGGTGATATTGAGGGCTTCACCTGGGAAACCGAGGCCGGCTTTTCCCTGCATCTGCTGAACTACACCAATCCCAACATGCACAAAGGATGGATACGGCAGTTTTATCCGATTGGAGAACAGCGGATACGCATGACGCTGCCCGAAGGCAGACGAGTTTCGCGTGTAGAACTGCTCCGCGCCGAACGGGATATCCAATTCAAGCAGGACGGAAACGCGATTGAGTTCGTAATTCCGGAAATCACAGACTATGAGATTGCCGGAATGTATTCCACATAAGCCACTCCCAAACGGGCTCTGCTTCGCCTGCGGCCCACCAACGGAAATGACAATCTTTAGTGTGTCATCCCCCCGTAAGCGTCAGGAGTTCCCATTGTCAAGCGCTTTCTTCCAGGCGTCTGAGACAAAGGAGCACAGTCGACATTTTGGAGGTGCTATAAATTGCATTTGGAGGTGGCCGCAGATTGAGCATGCAAACGAAAGGTTGCCAAGAAAACGCGGCTGCGGAAATCTCGCGGCGCAGCTTCATGATCGCGGCGGCCGGCGCAGCGGCTCTCAGCAAGGTTGGGTTCGCCGCCAGCTCGGCCCGGCTGCGGCTGGGCGGCCCGATCTTTCTCAAGTCGGAAGACCCGGGCGAGTTGGCGCGCGAGCATCGGCGCCTGGGGTATCGAGCGGCCTATGTTCCGCCTGTGGCCACGAACGATCGCGAGAAGATTGCGGCCATCGCCAAGGCATTCGCGGCCGAGGATGTCATCATCGCCGAAGTCGGCGCCTGGAAGAACATCATGGATTCGAATGAAGCGGCACGAAAAGAGAATCTGGCTTACGTTATCGACCGCATGGCTCTAGCCGAAGAAATAGGAGCTCGTAATTGCGTTACCATTTCGGGTTCGATGAACCCGAAACAATGGGATGGACCGGATCCACGAAATGATTCAGCGGAGTTTTTCGACGCCACAGTAGAGAATAGCCGGAAAATTTTGGATTCTGTGAAGCCCAAGCGAGCCAAATTCAGCCTGGAAATGATGCCCTGGGCGCCTCCGGATGGAGCCGAGAATTATTTGCGGCTGATTCGCGCCATCGACCGTCCGAGGTTTGGCGCTCACGTCGACGTATGCAATTTGATAAGTACGCCGGAACAGTACTACAAGAACGGCCAAATTACTAACGAGATATTCAAGAAGCTCGGCAACTGGGTCCTATCCTGCCACGCCAAGGACATATGGGCGCATCGAGTCCATTTCGCCGAAACGATACCTGGCCGCGGCGGCCTGGACTACGCAGCGTACTTGAAGTCGATTGCCACCTATTCTCCGAATGCGCCCCTGATGCTTGAGCACCTGGCAACGTCGGAAGAGTACGACGAGGGAAGACAATACATCCAGCGCGTAGCTCAACAGACCGGAATCTCATTCGGCTAAAACAGATACAGTTCGTCCGGTTTGCGCCGATTCCAGCGCTGCATCAAGGATCGCCATCTCCTTCACGCCATCGGCGAAATTGGGCTCTGCCTTGATCCCGGAACCGATGGCATTGAGAAAATCCGCCATAGCATTGGTGAAGGTATGGTCGTACCCAAGGATGTGGCCTGGCGGCCACCACGCATTCAGATAAGGATGAACCGGCTCCGTCACCAGGATCGTGCGAAAGCCTTGGCTGTGCTCAGGGTCCTCGGCGGAAAAGAAGTTTAGCTCGTTCATTCTCTCCAAGTCGAATACGATACTTCCCTTGCTTCCATATATTTCGAAGCTGTTGTAGTTCTTTCTGCCTGGAGCAAAGCGAGTGGCTTCAAAGGAACCCAATGCGCCGTTTTCGAACCGGGTTAACATGAAGGCCGCGTCTTCGACAGTTACAGATCCTTTCGCACGAGTTTCCTTCAACCGTCCGGCCTCGAAGGCTCCGCTGCTTCCTTCCGTGGCTAGGGGCCGTTCCTCGACGAATCGCGCGGTCATGGCGGTTACCTCAGTAATCTCGCCCACCAGGAATCGCGCCAAGTCGACCAGATGCGAATTCAGATCCGCATGCGGTCCGGATCCGGCTGTTTCCTGGCGCAAGTGCCAGGTCAGCGGGAACTCCGGATCCACGATCCAGCTTTGCAAGTAAGCAGAGCGCCAATGGAACAATCGGCCCAACCGGCCCTCCTGGATAAGTTGCTTTGCCAATGCTACGGCGGGACACCTCCGGTAATTGTGGTTCAGGTAATGCACAATCCCGGCCTTTTCGGCCGCCGTAAACATTTCGACTGCCTGCTTACGATTCAGGCCTATCGGCTTTTCACAGAACACGTGCTTCCCCGCTTTGGCGGCTTCGATGGCCATGTCATGGTGGAGGTAAGTCGGGGCGGCGATATCCACAATATCGATATCCGGCCGATTTACCGTTTCCCTCCAATCGTACGAAACCGATTCCCATCCCCAGCGGCCGGCAAAGCTCTGAAGCGCGCCGGCCGGGCGGCCACACGCGACTTTCAGCACCGGCTCAAACGGTACGTCGAAGAAGCGATGCACCCGTGACCATGAGACGCTGTGCGCCTTGCCCATGAATTTGGCCCCGATGATGGCCACATTCAATTTCTTCATCAGCGTTGCCCTCACAACGATCAGGCCGTGGTTCCGGCGTTTTCCAATTGCACGGCAGCGGCGATTCTCTTCAGTTCCTGAATACTTTTCGCTACCGCCCGATCCTCATCCCCCAGGTAATCGGAATGGAGAAAATCGATTTCGACCGCCAGAAAGCCCTGGTATCCCGCTCGGGAAAGCAATTTTGCCAGTTGCAAGTTATCAACAATGCCATCTCCGACGGGTGTACAGGAGAAGAAATACCACTCGTTCGCCGCAACGCCCTTTTGCGGCCTCAAGTCCTTGATATGAGTCGCGTAGACGTGCTTTGCCAATTTCTCCATTCCCTTAACCGGATCGTCCAGTAATCGCACGAAATTCCCGGTATCGAAGTTGATCCCCAAAAAAGGAGAATCGACCGCGGTGATCAGGCGAAGCATTTCTTCTGCTGTGAAATCGATGTGGTTTTCCACCGCCAGCCGCACCCCGTATTTCCCCGCAACCTTAGCCGCATCTGAGAGCATGCGAGTGAGCCGCTCGAGCTGCGGTTCATGTGCTTGATTGCGAAACCTGAGGCTGCTGCCAACTACCCGCATAACATCCGCCCCAATCGCTTTGGCGCGTTCAATGCTGGCCACCATGTCGTCAAAGGCCTGTTCGTTCAACCCACCTTCGAGCCCATCCGGATGTCCCCAGGCATATACGCGATCCAATTCGTAGGCATCGAGCAGGCTCTTGATGCTCGCCAGATAACTAAAGTCGAGACGAGGGAAAAAGCAGGATTCCAAAGAAACGCCATCCACTTCGAGTTCCTTCGCCCGGCCGAGGAAATCTTCGAGAGACATCGATCTGGACGGCTGGGATTGCTGTGCATAGACTTCTCCGAAAAACCGATGGTAGCAATAACTGTCAATTCCGACTTTCACCTTCTCATCCTCGACGAATTAATTTGTAACTATGTACAGTTTGGGCGCCCCAGGCTAGCGCAGCTAACCTGGGTAGCTAACCTGGGTAGCTAATCTGGGTATTTAGGCCGCCATGCCAACTAACCCATCTGTTCTTTTACCCCTACAGCGATTCCACCGCGAAATCAAAGATCTTGCCGAGCGTCCGGATATCGGACTCGTTGTGTCCCGTAGTAAGCAGGTACTGATGCGAGGCCAATGACTCGACCAGCGCGGGGCCGTTCTTCACGCGGATCACCGCTCCGTTCCTGCAGTCAGAGCCCGGATACTGGGCATAGCTCTCGAGATTGCCCTCGGCCACGCTCATGGTGTCGAGCTTGGGATGGAGTTTCGCCAGAGTCACGGGTCCCTCCGGAAGGCGAGCGTCAATTGCCGTGGCGTTATCGTTCACAATTGCCAGTATCTTCGGCTTCAGGTTCCATTCTGTCGAGAACGATTGCGGCAGCACGCCGAGATATCCGCAATGTGCTACCAGAATACAGTTTTGCGGTTCGGGTACGGCTGGAAAGGATGGTATCCGCTCATGCTTGAGCGCCGCCTGTCCCAACAGGAAGGGATATAGATTGGTCATCATGATGGGCACGTCCAGCGACAGGTGCAGGATAAGTTTGGTCAGCATCGCCATCGTATCGGCTTCGCAACCCCGAGGCATGCCGGATCATCCTTGATTTCAGCGACAGCACGGCGGTAATTTTCAGGACTGTCGTGCAGCTTGAAATCCATTCCTTCCAGGGAGACTTCCGGCCTCCCCAGTTCCTCCATCCACAAGGGAAAGACCTTCATGATGGAAGACTGGCGCGTGCTGACGCCGAGGAAATACATCCGCTCATGTCCCTGCGAATGAGGAAGCTTCATGCCGGCGCTCCTTTAATGAGTACGGGATAGAGCGGGTCTTCTCCGCGGAGAACAGCGATGCAATCGCGTAGGGACTGCCAACCCATACCATTGCATTCGCCCTCGGTATGGGCCCCACAATGGGGCGTCGCAATCAGTCGCGGATGCCGCCGAAGCGGACTGTCCGCCGGCGGCGGTTCCTCTGCATAGACATCCAATGCGGCGCCCCCCAGTTGGCCCGAGTCCAGCGCCGCCAGCAGAGCCCTTTCATCGATCAGTTGCTCCGCGGGCGGAGTTAACGATACAGGCTCCCGGTTTCATACGCGAGA
The DNA here is from genome assembly GCA_963803615.1 of uncultured Acidobacteriaceae bacterium. Taxonomy (GTDB): domain Bacteria; phylum Acidobacteriota; class Terriglobia; order Terriglobales; family Acidobacteriaceae; genus PALSA-350. The sequence goes on along the minus strand of CAWDNI010000055.1, from coordinate 26,939 downwards.
GGAAGTCCGCAACCACCATGTGCCGGGTCCCGGCCAAGAGCGGCGCATGCAAGAGTACGAAATCTGCCTCCCGGATCAGCTCTTCCAAATCCACCAGCCGTACATTCAAATATCGCGCCATGCTCTTATCCGCGAAAGGATCGAAGGCCAGCATTGTCGCTTGCCAGGGCTGGAGCCGCCGAGCCACTTCCTTCCCGACAGACCCAAATCCGACCAGACCAATGATCTTGCCTGCCAGCACCTTGCCTTGCAGGCGCGGCCACTTCCCGTCACGGACGGAGGCCGACGACTCGGGAATGGAGCGCGTCAGGCAGAGCAGTAAGCCGATGGTGAGTTCTGCCACGGAGACGGAATTGGCGTGCGGAGTATTGGTTACCACAATCTTCTTCTTCGCCGCCGTCTTGAGGTCCACATTGTCCACGCCCACGCCATAGCGCGCGATCACTTTAAGTTAAGCCTGTCGGCCGATTCGAGCGCCGGGCCGTCAACGCGATCCAATCCCGCGATGAACCCATCGCAGCCGGGCAACCGCTGCCGCAACTCGTCTGAGGTGAGCGGGCGTCCGAATCGGTTGTAGATCACCTCGCCCACTGTCGACTCCAATTCGTGGCAGCGGTCTGCCACACCTGGTGAAACTTCAGGAGCGGCAACTGGGTGTCGATGGTTCGCTTGGCGCCGCCCAGGTCGAGGAAGCGCAGGATCGTGCCGTCGCCATCCTCATCGGGCTTCCATGTTTCAAGCATCAGATTGGGATCGTCGACGCTGAGGAAGCTGTTGACTGTTCAGCGAACGCGGCACGCTAAAGGCCTAATCTTGCGACTCCAGCGAGTTGCGCAAGGGATTTCTGGAAATAAATCCTTTCCAATCGATAATAATAGATTATTCTTGAGGACAAGCAGCGGAGGTCAGACTGCAGGGACGAAAGCGAAGCATCCATCAAATGGAGATTCGCTTTTCGACGCCGCCCGGAGCCGCCGCTCGTGCCGATCCAATCCTGGAAATAGGAACGTGTTTCTATGCCGCAGCTCCTCACTCCTGGCCTTATCCTTCGCGAGTCAGCGCCCAGCAATCTGGAGTCTCCGTTTTCGGCCCTGGACGGCCAAACTACCCCGCAGGAAAGCTTTTATGTTCGCAACCACTTCCCCGTGCCCGCGATTGACCCAGGCAACTGGCGCCTACGAATTGAAGGCGCCGTGGCACGGCCGCTGATTCTTTCTTACGCCGAGCTGGAGCAGATGCCCAAAACCACGGTGCCGGCTTTACTGGAGTGCGCCGGTAACAACCGCGCCTTCCTCTCACCTGAGCAGGAGGGAGTGCAATGGGCCCTCGGCGCAGTCGGCTGCGCTGAATGGACGGGCGTGTCACTGGCCACTGTGCTGGAGCGAGCCGGCATAGGGCTCAATGCGGTCGAGGTGATCCTGGAAGGGTGCGACCAGGGAGTTCCGGCAAAGGACATCAGACCGGAGCAGCCCATTAGTTATACACGAAGCATACCGTTGGCCAAGGCCCTACAACCTGAGGTGCTGCTTGCGTATTCCATGAATGGAGAGCCGCTCCAACCGGCACATGGAGCGCCTGTACGGGCCATCGTTCCCGGGTGGTATGCCATGGCATCGGTGAAATGGCTAACCCGCATCTTGATTTCACCTCGCGCTTTCCATGGTTACTTCCAGACCATCGATTATGCCTATTGGTCGGAGGTCGAGGGCGAACCGGCGGAGCGGGTCCCGATCGGTCCACTTGCGGTCAAAGCTCAGATCGCGCGGCCGGCATTGAGTGAAGTTATTCCCGGGGGTTCGCATTATCGAGTACATGGTGCGGCCTGGAGTGCGGGGACGGAGATCGCCCGAGTTGAAATTACAACTGACGGTGGAACAACCTGGGAGGATGCCAAGTTATCGGAAGGGCAAGGCCCCTACGCCTGGCGGCTTTGGGATTACGTTTGGCAAGTGCCAAAAACCTCGGGCTCGTGCACACTGATGGCGCGCGCCAGTGATGCTCAAGACAGCGTCCAGCCAGCCACACATAATCGAAATTACGAAGGCTATGTGATTCATCACCTGCTGCCCATCCAGGTTCAGATCAGTTGAATTGGTTATCGAAATTGTGACAAATCAGGACTGGGGCTGATCGGCTGTCCGGTTTTATAGCGTTTTCACAATTACTGTGTCCTGGTGAGAGTTGGCTAGGCGCAGGCGTTCTCTGATGGAACGCCTGTGTCGAGAGTAGTTTCTTGATACACCAATCGCCAAAACGCTCTAGCTGTGAAGTTTCAACAGCAGTCACAGGGAATCTATCACAATTTATAGTCCACTCGAAAACTTTGCCTGCCTGGCGCATCAATTGAAGGAAAGCGATGGCATTCACAGTTTTTAGTTCTAGCTTCTTAGCGCGGAGGGACAGTGCTCCAGCTTCTTCGCGAGTTCTCCCCGGCCTCTTCAACCCTCGTTTGAGCTTGCTGCGCGCGGAACGGTCACCCATGTGCGAAGACCAGACGATTGTTCAACGCATTCGAGGACTCGCTGTACTTCGAGTGCATCCTCAAAATTGGGATGGAATGGCTTACCTTCAGCAAGCGCCACTAGAAAATCCGCCAAGGTTGCAATGAAGGTGTGCTCGTATCCGATAATGTGTCCGGGAGGCCAAAAGTTCTCCACGTAGGGATGTCCCACGTGAGTCACCGAAACATCAGATATACCTCGCAAGTAAGTCGGACTCGATTTATCGAAGAATTGCAGATGATTCAAGTTTTCCAGATCGAACCGGATCATTCCCGAGGAGCCATGTATCTCGAAGCTGTTACGGTTGTCATAGCCTATGGCGTATCTCGTCGCTTCAAAAGATCCAAGACTGCCGTTGTGCAAAACGGGCCAGAACCAAAACGGCATCGTCAACCTCTCTGTTGGAAGCGAATGTATGCTTAATTCCAGACAATGATTCGATCGTCCCGTTGAGGAAAAGAGCCAGATCTACAGAATGGGATAAGAGATCACCCATGGCGCCCGATCCGGCATCCGAAAGGCGGAATCTCCATTTGTGTTCGTCTGCTCCAGGTCCCCAGCTTTGTAAGTATGTCGCACGATATTGAAATATCTCACCCAGCCGGCCTTCAGCAATCAAGCGCTCGGCCAGAGTGACCGCGGGAACGCGACGATAATTGAACCAGACAAGATTGGGTACCTTCCGTGCTGCCAGGGTCATCTCTTCCGCCTGCTGAACTGAAACGGCCAATGGTTTCTCACAGAGTACAATTTTCCCTGCCCGTGCAGCCGCTACTGCGATATCGAAATGCAAGTAATTTGGGGCCGCTATATCGATGATGTCAATGTCGGGCCGTTCGATAATAGCCTGCCAATCCGTCTCCAGCTCCTGCCATCCCCAGCGGGCGGCCATCGGCTCCAGGCTCGCCCGGTCGCGCCCGCAGATAACTCTTAAGTTCAACTGGAAGGGTGTCTCGAAAAAATGATTAACCTGGATGAAGGCATTTGAGTGTGCCCGTCCCATGAACCCGTGGCCTATCATCGCTATGTTCAATGTTCTCTTCTTGTCTAAGCTCATTGCTTTTCACACCCGTCGTCTGAACATATATTAAGGGCTGGCGAAATCCGCGAAAAAAACCTGGGGACCCAAGAGAAGATGAGCACCGATGCTGATGGGGAGTTGCCTTCCCGCACGCGAAGACGCGTTACGCGCCGTCTGATTCCCTATCTGATGTTCATCTACTCGCTAGCTTATCTCGATCGCGCCAACCTCGGGGTTGCCAAGCTCCAGATGCAAGTGGACATGGGTTTCAGCGATTCGGTGATCGGCCTGGGCGCGGGGATTTTCTTTCTAGGATATCTGCTGCTCGATATTCCGGGGAGCCTGATTGTGGAGCGATGGAGCGCCCGCAAATGGATTGCGCGCATCATGGTTTCCTGGGGCTTGGTCGCGGCGCTGATGGGATTCTTGGGCGCTACGATTTTTGGCTCTGTGCGCCCGGCCACCCAGTTCTACGGCTTGCGGCTGTTGCTTGGCATTGCTGAAGCGGGCTTTTTTCCCGGCGTGATCGTTTATCTTTCGCACTGGTATCGGCCCCAAGACCGGGCCAGGGCCAAAGCCTATTTCATGATCACGCAGCCGATCGCGGTCGCTGTCGGGATCCCGCTTTCGCGCTGGATTCTGGAGAACATCCATTGGGCCGGCCTCTCCGGCTGGCGCTGGGTCTTCATTCTGGAAGGGCTTCCTCCGGTCCTGATGGGGTTTGTCACGCTCTGGTATCTCACGGACCGTCCGCAGAAGGCCCAGTGGCTTGCCGACGACGAAAAGCAGTGGTTGATGGGCGAGCTGAAAGCGGACGAGATCCGCAAGATTTCCGCGCACCGCGTGCGCATTATCGACGCTTTGCGCTACCCGCAAACCTTCCTGTTGATCGCGGTCTTTTTTCTAATTGTGACCGGCAATCAGGCGCTGATCTTTTTTCTGCCGTCGATCACCGAGAACATGAAGAGCATGCCGCTTGCGATCCGTACTCTGGGCGCGGGCCTGCCTTATGCATGCAGCGCGGTAGGCATTCTGATCAATGGCATCTGGGCGCAGCGCACAGGCAAACTTCGATTGCATACAGCGCTGCCGGTGCTGGCAACCGGGATCTCGTTAGGTCTCGCCGTTCTGGCTCGCGACCGGGTTTGGCTAACGATGGGCATGTTTTGCTTGGCGGGATTCACTTCGCAGGCATACCTTCCCGCTTTTTGGACCTTGCCCACCACACTCTTGGGTAAGTCGGCCGCCGCTACCGCGGTTGGACTGATTTGTTTAGGCAATCTGGGGGGATTCGTTGGACCTTGGCTCTTCGGTTATCTGAAGACGATCACCGGACGCTACGACACGGGCTTATGGGTTCTCTCCGGGTGCATGCTCCTGGCCGGTATGCTTGCTACTCAGATCCGCGTCACAAGTAGCGCCGTGAAATGAGAATGTACGGCCATACGATTGCCCCCGGTTGCGATTTGGGGACCTGGGATTCTGATGCCCACTTATCCGTGGAATACAGTGAAACGTGAAAGCAAAGAGGGAGTTTCCATGCATACCAGAAGAGAATTTTTGGCCGGCGCGCTGGCCGGAGTTGCGACGACCGCCTTGGAACCAGCGGGCTTTGCCGAACGGCCCTGGCCTCCCTTGGGATTACAACTCTATACCGTGCGTCAGCAGGTGGAATCCGATCTGTCCGGCACGCTGGCGGCCATCCGCAAGATCGGTTATCGCACCGTGGAGAGCTATGCGGCGGAGTACAAAATCAGCGCGCGGGACTTGCGCCAGGCGGTTTTGGACTCCGGCCTGACCTTCCCCAGCGGGCATTTCGGTTACAAGGGGTTCGATGACATGTTCGATTATGCCAAAGCGCTGGGAGTGGAATACATGGTATGTTCCTCGGTGCCGGAGTCGATCGGCAACTCGCAGGATGGGTTCAAGCGCGCCGCCGATCAATACAATGCCTGGGGAAAAAAGGCCAAAGATATGGAGATGCAGTTCGCATTCCATAACCATAATTCCGAGTTCCAAAGCTATGGCGGAACCACCGGCTTTGAAATCTTGATGCAAAACACCGACCCGCATCTGGTGCAATGGCAGATGGACTGTTACTGGGTCGCCCAAGCGGGCCGGGACCCGGTGGCCATGCTGCGCAATTATTCCAAACGCATCACCTTGCTCCATTTGAAGGACCGCAAAGCCGGCGCACAGCCTTCGGTGGAAGTGGGCCCGCAGGCGCGTCACTTTACGGAAGTCGGCAGCGGGACGCTGGATTGGAAGGCGATTCTTCCCCTGGCAAGAAAGCAAGACGTACGCTACATGTTCGTTGAACAGGACATAACGGAGCGGCCTCCGATGGAGAGCATACAAATCAGCTACGACTATTTGCGGAAACTGATGGGCTAGCCGGGATTTCTCATAAGCGTGACATAACGTGATCCGAACATCACAGCACCAGGGCTAAAAGCCCTTAATTTAACTGGCCCCTTTCGGCGGACCTAAAAGGTCCGCCTCCCTGGGCTGAAGCCCAGGGCTTCCACCGGTGTAGTTCCCGGCTTTAGCCGGGAAAGCGGGGTTCGCCGCGGCGAACCCGCGTAAGCAATTGGGCTAAACAAAATCGGGCTTTTAGCCCTGGTCTTTCTTGTGAGAAATTGCAGCTGAAGCAGATCAAGCAGAGCTTATAACTATCAGATTTCGTATCCGGAAGATTGTAAGCGGGAACAGTTGTCCCCGCTGATGATCGATTCCACGCATGCACAGGTCTTAGCACACCCAACCTGTACAAAGGGAGTGACTCTAAGTAACCTGATAAACTGTCCTCGGACAAGAAATGGCTGTTGTCGCTGGATTCATCTAATATGCACCGCAAATATCGAAGGCTGAACTGGCATGTTTTGGCAGTACTCGGCTTGGCATTGTGTCTGGTTGTGCTATTGCTTCATCCCGCGCCTGCGCATAACACGCCAATAGCCGCCTTCGTTCTCCTACCGGTCCTTTTTTTCGGCCTGATACTGGTACCGCGTTCCCTCTGGCCGTCAACTGGTCTGGACCGACGATTCGCCGCTCCCGTCCTCTGCCGTTCAGATCTATTCCAGCGCCCCCCTCCCTCCTCCAAGAATTAATCCTCGCAGAGATTCTCAGGCGCACGGTAGCCCATAGAGGCGCAAATGCGCTTTGTCTCCTCGCCTATTTCTTGGAGGAACGGATGGTTCTTGCACGGCTGGTCAATGGGTTCTTTGGGTTCTTTGCTCTGCTCGTAATATCGGCAGCAGCGTATATGCTGTGCCATCGGCGACGCGACCGAAAGGCGCGGGAAACGGGACGCGAATTGGTGATCTCCCCAATGTCTGGGCTTGTCATGGGTGCAATGCTGCTCGGCTTCCAGTCGATTGTGCAGCCTCAGGTACGGCACAGGATCGCAGAGGAGCAGAAGGAGGAGGCTTTCGAAGACGAGAATGGCCACGAGCCGCCCGGCGGCATGCTCTTACATCTCCAACTACGACAGATTCGGAAGGGAGAAGATCCCGGCGACCTGACGGTCCATGTAGACCGATAGGCTTAGCACGTCTGGGAAACCTCTCTCTATCCTAGCGTGGCTTCGAGAGGTTGCCCTGAGCAATGGAGCAAGTTAACAGGTGCGTAGCAATGCTCAACCCAAATGGGTATACCGTAAATTGCGCCAACGCGATGTAAGGCTGCGCACATGGTTCCGTTCCCGCCAAAAAATAGACGCCACTGGCATTCGTGTTGGCGTGCAATTCCAAACCTGTGTCGGTGCTTAGGAGCGTGACCTGCGCTCCAGGGACGATGGCGCCGGATTGATCCTGGACAATTCCCGTAATCGCGCCCTGATCGAGAAACTGTGCGAATGTTGTGCCCGCATGAAGTAAAGACAACAGACACCCAACGTGAATCAACTTTCCCAGGAATCGCCGCATCTCGGCGATGATTCTTGTTTGCTTCCCGATGACCATTGAGCCCCCTGAAATCCGCGCAGCAAATTGAGATGGGGACAAGTTGTGATCAGGTTCCAATCAACTATGATTGATTGAAATCTGCGGTTATCCTTCGATAGTGGCGGTGAAATGACAATCAAGAAGAAACCTGAGGATTTACGCAGCTATGGCTGGTTCGGTCCGGATACCATGCGCGGCTTTAGCCATCGCTCCCGCATGTTGCAGCTTGGCTACCGGCGGGAAGAGTTCACCGGTAAGCCGGTGATTGCGATTGTGAATACCTGGAGCGAAATCAATCCGTGCCACGCTCACTTGCGCGAACGCGCGGAGGCTGTCAAACGTGCGGTGTGGCAAGCGGGAGGCTTTCCGGTGGAGATTCCGGCCTTCTCCATCACCGAGACATATATGAAGCCCAGCCCAATGCTCTACCGGAATCTGTTGGCAATGGATACCGAGGAGGCGCTGCGCAGCCTGCCGATCGACGGCGCGGTTCTGATGGGCGGCTGCGACAAGACAACTCCCGGCCTGCTCATGGGGGCGATCAGCATGAATCTGCCGGCGATCTTCCTGCCCGCGGGTCCGATGCTGCGCGGCAATTGGAAAGGCCAGCCGCTCGGCAGCGGCACCGATCTTTGGAAGTACTGGGCGGAGCGCTGCGCCGGCGGAGTAAGCGACGAGGATTGGAATGGCATCGAAAGCGGGATCGCCAGATCATCCGGCTTTTGCATGACCATGGGAACGGCTGCAACCATGACTGCGTTGACCGAAGCCATGGGTATGACTCTGCCTGGAGGATCTTCGATTCCCGCAGTGGATTCCAATCACGTTCGGCTGGCCAGCGAGAGCGGTGAGCGAATTGTGGAAATGGTTTGGGAGGATTTGAAGCCCGAAGATATCCTCACAGCTTCGGCCTTCCGCAACGCCATCACCGTCGATATGGTCATCGGCGGTTCGACCAATGCCGTCATTCACCTAGTCGCCTTAGCGCGGCGCCGCGGAATCGATATTCCGCTTTCTCTGTTCGATGAAATCTCGCGCAAGGCGCCTGTGCTGGCCAACATCCGTCCCTCTGGCGAGTTCCTGATGGAAGATTTTTATTATGCCGGGGGATTACGCGCGTTGATGGCGGAAATCGAGGACCTTCTCGATCTCGATTGCTGCACCGTGACCGGTAAAACGCTGGGGCAGAATCTCGAAGGAGCGCGCGTGGTGAATAGTGATGTGATCCGTGAACGCGATAGACCTCTGATGGAGAGTGGAGGAATGGCGATTCTATACGGAAGTCTCGCCCCGGATGGAGCGGTCATCAAGGCTGTTGCGGCGGATCGGCGCTTTTGGCAGCATACCGGCCCGGCCGTAGTTTTTGAGGACTTTCGGGATTTGGAGGCGCGCATTGATGCCGAGGACCTGAACGTAGATGAGAATTCTGTTCTCGTCCTCCAGAATGCCGGGCCGCAGGGCGGTCCAGGTATGCCGGAGTGGGGAATGCTTCCGATTCCCAAAAAACTGTTGCGGCGCGGCATTCGGGATATGGTGCGGATATCCGACGCGCGCATGAGCGGCACCTCATATGGCACGTGTGTCCTGCACGTATCGCCTGAAAGCTACGTAGGCGGCCCGCTTGCCCTGGTCCGTAACGGAGATCCCATTGCACTGGATATTCCAAATCGAAAGCTCGACCTCCTCGTGCCGCAAGCGGAAATCGAGCGCCGCCGGGCTGAATGGAAACGCCCGATCCCGAAAAACCAGCGCGGATACCTCGCCCTCTATGGAGAACGCGTTACGCAGGCCAATCAAGGCTGCGACTTTGATTTTCTCACTCCCGTCACGCAGCCATGGTCTGAACAATAGCCCGTATCCGTTTCGCGAGACGGTAGAAATCATTGGAGACGCGCGAGCTTACCTTATAGCGTTTTCACGATTGGTGTATCTCAAGAAACTACTCTCGACCCAGGCGTTCCATCAAAGAACGCCTGCACACATAGTCAACTCTCACCAGGACACGATAATTGTGAAAACGCTATAGCTTATCACCGGTCGCATCAGTGGCCAGGATAGGACCGGTGATCTTGATGCAAACATTATTTAGACCCATCCATCCGTCAGAAGGTCAACTTTAAAGCAAACTGGAAGACTCGCGGAGAGCCTGCGTTTCCTGGAACTGTCCCGGTGATCTGCCCATAGGTTCCTGAAGAGATGGCCGCAGTTGGCGGGTTGTTAGACGAGTTAGTTGGGTTACTCAAGTTCGTATGGTTCAACGAATTGAATGCCTCCGCCTGAAACTGGGCTTGTATCCGCTCCATGCGAAACAAATCCTTGAAGACAGAAAGATCCATATCCGCATAGCGGGGACCTCGCAGGCCGTTGCGGCCTACGTCGCCAAACGTCCCGATCGTGGCTGGTACGAAGGCGGCGGTGTTGAAGTACTCCTTGACCTTGCTCACCCCGGGGGGCCGGGCAGGATTACCCACCTGATCGGCAAAGTCATTGTTAACGCCCGATAAGGAGCGGTCAGTGCCGCTGACAACGGTGAATGGAAGGCCACTTTGTAGAATGACGATCGCATTGCCCTGCCAGTTGTTGGCGAGTGCATTTTTCCATCCTTGAACATTGAAGTGCGGTGTCAAATAATTGGCTGACATGTTGTAGCGGATGGCTTGATCGAAATCCGCGGGCCCACGGCCGCTCTGCAAATTGAAGGGGTTGGGCGGTCCATTGTTGCCTTCGTTTGCGGCCGAATTGTTGTCGATGTTTTTTGACCAGGTGAGGTTGGAAAGCAGCGTTAGTCCATTTTGCTGGCGTCTGGTTACGTTGACCTGAAGCGCGTTGAACATCTCGTATTCATACGATTGAGCAAGCTCGACCGCGCCCAGTCCGGAATAGATCCTGCGGGAGTTCTCGTTCCCAACCGTGGAACATGCTTGGGACCCGCACTGGCCGGGAATATAGACCGCGGGGTTGAATTGCCTCGAGCTCATGATATGTACGCCATGGTTGCCCACGTAGGCGATCGAGAAGGCCGTCTTAGCGCCTAACTGCTGCTCGAATGTAAGGTTGTAGTTCTGGGTGTAGTTCACCTTGGAATTGGGGTCGAGCACTCCGCCGGCAATCGGCAGCAGAAACTTGTAATTTGCAAATTGGTTTAGCGGTATATGACCGCGGGGGAACGGAGTTCCTCCGGGATAACCTGCATAGATATTGTCCCAGGCTGGAGGCGCCGGGATATTCAGATATAGATCGATAGGCTGCATGGCGTCGGTTCTTTGGTAGAGCAGCCCCTCGGGGAAGCCATAGAAGATTCCATAGGCCCCTCGAACCACTTCTTTTCCGTTGCCGGCAACGTCCCAGGCAAAACCGATACGTGGAGCAAAGTCCTTCCAGTTCTTCTTGTAGACCGAGGCTTGCAGGCCTTTATCGCCATTGAAGATGAGGCCGAGCGGGGCATTCGGTGCAATGGCCGATTGAAACCCAGGAATAAACCCTACCAGCGTTCCATTGAGATCGTTCGGTGGAAGCCACGGATCCCAACGCAGGCCAGCGTTGATGGTGAGTTCCTTATTGACCTTCCAGTCGTCCTGGACATATAAGGAAGGCCTGTTTTCACGCAGGTAGGCTTTACGGCCATTGTCCTGAAAAAATTGGGAGTCCAATCCGAGATAAAAGTCCGCCAGCGCTGAGCCGCTTGTGGTGGTTCCAGCGGGTAATGCGGCGCCTGCAGGCGCGGCGGTCCGTACGCCGCTAAAGGTATTGTCGCCGGGCGTGTAGGAGTAATCGTCCATATCGATTCTGTCCCGCTCGAACTCACCGCCAAAGCTTATGGTATGCGCGTTTAGAACCTTTACCGCGGACGCCTTGTAGTCAAACGATGTGGAATCCTGGGTGAGCGCCCCGCCGGAAAAGATATCGACAAAGTTGGAGATATTGGCGCGGATGCCGGGAAAGATGGATTCGCCAGGACTGCCAAGGGGCACGTTTTGCCCAAGGTCTTGCAAAGATTGCAGTCCGGGTGCTTCTGGAATCTGGGTGCGCGCGAAGCGGCCGGCGCTGGCTGAAAATGTAGTAGTGAAGGTTGCGCTGAAAACCTGGGTATCGGTAATAATTGCCGATTGATTCCGGAACAAGTTTGCCGCATAGAATCCCAGCGGCGCGTTGAAGGGTCTTTGGAAGTTGTCCTGGTTGTAAAAATAACGTCCGCTCAGGTGATTGCTTGAGTTGACAACGTGATCGATCTTGGCAAGATATTGCGTGCTGTCGATGTTCGAGTTGGAGGTCGAGTTAAATAGGCCCGTCGTCGGGTTGGAGGCAAGAGGCACGAGGTATTTTTGGGCAAGCTTCCCGGCCAAAGGATCGATGGGCACGGGAATTTTATTGTTTGGGTACGCAACGCCGGTGGCCGGATTGAAGAGAGCGATCTTTTGGGCAAGAAGGGCGGAAAAGTCCCCATTCAATTCCGCTGCCGTTGGAACGGTGATGGAGATAGGGTTGGGGGAGGAGCGCTGCTGCAGATCCTCGGCGGCGAAGAAAAAGAAGGTGCGGTCCTTGAAGATCGGGCCGCCAACTGTTCCGCCAAACTGATTCAGCTTGAAAGGGGGTATTGTTTGCTGAAAGTAGTTTTTGGAATTCAGCACGGTATTGCGTAAAAACTCATATGCAGACCCGTGAAGATTATTGGTTCCGGAGCGCGTGGACAGCTGCACCAGCGCTCCCGCACCCGCATATTCCGCGCTGTAATTCGACGACTGGATGGTGAACTCCTGGAGCGCATCCGGATTGGGCAGGATGGGAACAGAGTCAAAAAAACGGTCGGTATAAATGGCGCCATCCAGTTGGTAATTGTCTTGCGTGGTGCGCAACCCATTCACGCTGAGGCCGCTATTGTCCTGCTGACCTGATTCAGTCCCGATAGTGGTGAGGACTGTGCCGGGAGTCAAAGTCGTTAATTGCAATGGATTACGGCCATTCAGCGGCAGGTCCTGCATCTGCTTCTGATCCACGGAGGTCTGGATACTGGAAGACGCAGTCTGGATCAATGGCGCTTGTGAAGTCACCGTTACGGATTGCGTGGAGGACCCGACAGCCAGTGATATCTGCAGATTTAGGCTTTGTCCGGTGAGCAGGACGGTGCCTTCCCTATGCTGAGTTTCAAAGCCGGACTTGCTGATATCAAATGCGTAAGTTCCGATGGGCAAATCCGGAAAGACGAAAATTCCGTCCTGATTAGTCACCTCGGTACGGGTCAAACCGGTGGAGCTATTGGTAGCTGTCACCGACGCGCCGGTAATTACTGCGCCGCTCGCATCCGTGACCGTGCCCCGGATGCTTCCAATGGCCTGGGCATGTGACTGTGATGCTGCAAATGAGAGTAATAATACTCCCACGACACTGGCGGCTAGGTTCCGCACTGTAATAACCATAATAGTTATCTCTTATCTTCTTTCCGGAGTTGTCTTCCGAAATCGTTAAACATGAATACGCGTGCTTTGCCAAAATATCAGCCCCCGAACAACATGGCTCTACAATACTTGCCCGCTACTTCGTAAACTCCCGACTGGGTGTGCTTACGCCAGTTCCTTCTCCAGCACCATCCGATGCGACCAATAAGAGCGAAGGGCCATCTGTACGGGGCGCGACGCTTCGATGCCTGCCTGGACAGGTGCGTTTACTTTGCTTCCCATCGTCACCGCGTCCAGAAAATTCCTGGTATGTGCGCGCTCCAGGTTTTCCGTCGAGTCTACGCGCGTCGCGTCCCCTTTGTTGGGCGTAAGTGTATAGCCATCGCGGGCCAGATCCAGCGTTCCTTCTGTTCCTTCAAAGAAGACAGAAGGGTGATCGTTGCGGATGGGGAGTACGGACGATTCAAAATTAAGGTTCCAGCCGTCATATTGAACGATTGCGCTTACAGTATCCGGATTGATGCGGCCATCATGGAGCTGGTAGATCCCTCCCAGAGCTGCCGCGCTGACAGGATGTGCGTCGTCAAGCATCCACTGCGCCACATCTACCCAATGCGTCATAATGTCGGCGAGCAGGCCTTTGCCATAATCCGGAAAATAACGCCACGAGCTATAGCGGATGGTTTCGTAAGGAACCTTCGGCGCCGGCCCGAGGAAGAGTTCCCAGTCCAATCCAGGCGGCTTGGGTTGGTTGACAATCCGCCGGCACTGCCAGGGAAAATCGTGCCAGACGGCGCGGGCAAAAACCACTTTTCCGAGCTTCTGTCCGCCGAAAATCTCCTGCTTGGCCCGTATGTAGTGTGCGCCGCTCCGCTGCTGCATACCACACTGGAGCACTCTCTCGTGCTTTGCCGCGCAATCGAGCAATGCCGCGCGTTCGTCCCATTGATGGAGGGTTGGCTTCTCCAGATAGACATCTTTACCTGCTTCAAGTGCAGCTTTGGCGATGGTTACGTGCAGGTGGTCCGGCGTGGATATCAGAACCGCATCGACATCTTTCCGGGCGAGCAGCTCGGGGTATGCAACCGAGATATGCGGGCGGGGAGCGTTGGAAAGGAGCAGGGACAGAAACTTCGATGTCTGCTCATCGTAGACGTCACATACGGCAACAATCTGGACCCGCGGGTCCTCAAGGAACGCTCGACTTACGATCGTTCCGCGCCTGCCGAGCCCGATGACTCCAAGCCCCACGCGGCCATTTGCCCCTAATATGCGTGCATAAGAACGGGCGCTTAACACCGCGGTTGCCGCTGTTCCCGAGTACACAAACTCCCGCCGGTTCATGCGAAAAATGCTCCTTCCATTGCTTTGTATGCCGGCTCTATGTAAGCCAGCCCGTGCTTTGAGCCATCCAGGCGTTCTTCTTCGTTCAGCACCCAACCCTTCCAATGGAGTTGCTTCAGCGTCGCCGCAACTTCGGCGAGCGGAAATGTGCCTTGGCCGAGCGGAACTTGTATGCCGTTTTTGTAATCGCGCAGATGAAGCCCAACGATGCGCGCGTGATGTTTGCGCAAAAATGCCGGGACGTTTGCTCCGCCCTGGTAGGCATGACCGCAATCCAGCAAGAATGAAACACATTCGGGATCGGTCCGGGCATAAAGCGCTTCCAACTCACCGAGGCCGGATTGAGACTCCTGTGCCGTTTCATTGTGGTACGCCAAGGGCAATCCGATGCTTTTGCTGTATCTGCCGGCAGCGTTCAAACCAGCGATTTTGTGTTCCAGTTCTTCGGCATTCTGCACAGGGGCCCCACTGAAGATCAGGTGCCGCGCTCCCAACGCCACTCCGCCCGGGGCGATCTTTTTATACAGGGAGGGCGGCGCGATGTTGGTAGAAGCGTCATAGAGCAGATGCGGAAGGTAAACGTGAATGCCGAAGAAGATGAGGCCCGTACCTTCGATCTGCCGCCGCGTCTCTCCCGGGGACTGGAACCGGTCCATGAGATTGGCAAAACCGGTCTCAAATCCAGCGTAGCCAACCTGGCGTATCTGGCGGAGTGCGGAGAGGAAGGTGTCGAAACGCTTGGGGTCGATAGCCCAGGCATTTGTCTGCGCCCCAAACTGGATGCCCCGCCGGTTATCGACGGTTTTCCCCAAGAGAGGGGAGAAACCCGGCAATGCCCCGGCTGTGGCGGCCGCAAACCCATGCAGAACCTGCCGCCTTGTCATCCGCGATCCAATCCGGTGTTTGGTCATCGATACCGGCTCTAAGCTGGAATGTCTTCGGTTGCGGATTATAACCACACAGCAAAATCGCTGTCAATCGATAGTTATAGATAGCTATAGATTGTTATCCGACCAAAAACCGCCTTTCGGTCGCAAAACCGGCAACGATCATGAAGCATCCTATTGAAAACGCGAATGCGGCGACCCACTATCTCATGCCGCGGCGTTTGCGCCCAGTGGGGAGAGAGACGACGGAGGTTTCGTTAGCCCCACGCATCCATCCCACATCTCCCCGCAAAGAACGCGGTGAGATATGGGGCACGCATGGTTCTGGTGGTGCCTGGAATCCAAACCAGCCCAGAAATCAGATACCCGGAAAATCATGCACTCTTATCAACTCAGAATAGCGTGCCGGCTACCGCTAAAGGCATTCCCATTCACCGCGTTTTGCGCAGGCTTTCCTTCCAGCACTCGAGCAACATCTTCACAGACGGCTCTGGTTACGCGTTCCTGTGCTTCCCGGGTGAAGGCGGCAATATGAGGGGTGAGAATTACGTTCGGAAGAAGTTCAAGTTCCCCTTTTTCAGGCGGCTCGGTGGCACGGACGTCCAGTGCCGCGCCGGCAATCGTTCCGCTCTTAAGAGCTTCGATCAGATCCGCTTCGCAAACCACTTCTCCTCGCGCTGTATTGATGAAGTAGGCCGTCGGCTTCATCTTCTTGAAGCGGGCTGCATTCAGCAAACCTACGCTCTGCGGTGTTGCCGGGAGATGGCAGGAGACGACATCCGCGCGCAGAAGTAACTCGTCCAGCTGTAATAGGTCAGCATTCAGTTCACCAAGCAGGATATTGTCCTGGGTTAAAAATGGATCGTAGGCGGCAATCCTCATTCCAAAAGCCTGCGCCCGCTTGGCCGTGAGATAGCCGATCTTACCGGCGCCGATAATGCCCAACGTCTTTCCATAAAGTTCGGTCCCGACAAATCGCTGGCGCTCCCAGTGGCCCTTCCTCGTGTCATAGCTTGCGGACGGAATCGAGCGGGCCAGAGACAGCATCATCCCAATTGCAATTTCCGCAACGCTGATTGCGTTCTGGTCTGGAGTGTAGGTGACGAGGATGCCGGCCTTGCTCGCATATTCGACGTCTATATTGTCGACACCAACTCCGGCCCGTCCTATGACCTCGAGCGCCGGCGCTGCCGACAACAGAACGGAGTTGACAGGGGTTTGGTTCCGCACAATGAGGGCCCGAAAATCCTTGATATGCGCTACGAGTGCGGCAGGGTCTTTCCATAAACCGGGCAGACTTACTACGTCGAATCGCGCACTGAGAGCATCGACGGCAGTTCCTTGAATACTCTCGGTAATCAGGATATCGCTCATTGATTAGCTGCCGCCTCATCGCAGTCGAAAGGGATGTCCAAGCGGGCACACCATTGCTGGATCTCCCGCCAGGTTCCATCAGAGAGAGAAATGCCCTGCTTACGGTTAACATGCATGTTTTTCGCGGAGCGTTCGCCGGGAATGAAGATCTCTTCTACGCCCGGACGCTTTCTACAAGCCTTAATATCATCGATGGTTCGATCGACACGCTTTATAAATTCCTGGAGATCGATAAAGGCGGCGATGTTAAGCAAGCAGAAAAAATGGCCGACATTCTGCCTGCGATCCAAGTCCTTGTACATGGAGCCAATCTCCGGGCCGATGGCCGCGCCTGATAATATCCCGCTGAACATTTCCACCATCAGCGCCAGAGCATAGCCCTTATGTCCAGCCATGGTAAGAACTGTGCCCAGCAGCGCCTCTTGAGCATCTGTTGTGGGTTCGCCGGCGCGGTTGAGCGCCCACCCTAAGGGAATGGGCGAATTCTCTTTCTGTGCCGCGATAATGTTCCCACGAGCTATCGTCGATGTCGATAGGTCGATCTTAACCGTGAACCCTTTGCCAGTGGGAAAGGATGCTGCGATCGGGTTTGTGCCAAAAAAAGCCTGGCATCCGCCCTCCGGAGACATCGCCGGCTCACAGTTGGTCATGGCCAGAAGGATGAATCCCTGTTCCGCGGCCAGGTTGCAGTAATACGACAAAGCGCCGAAATGCTGCGAATTACGCATAGTCGCGGCGGCAATCCCATTCGTTCTGGCTAAAGGAAACAGCAGGTCGAGCGCCTTCCTAGCCTGTACTTGTCCCAAGCCATTGCAGGCATCGAGGGCCAGAATGCTCCCCATCCGGCGATCGATTTTGAGTTCCGCATCGGGCGCGATTAGCCCCTTTTGAATCCGCTGTAAGTAAACATTCAGCCTGGAAATTCCATGCGTGGATGTACCTTGCATCTCCGCGTCTACAAGGGCTTCTGCAAAAATCGTGGCATCCTTCGAAGGGACGCCAACAGCACTGGCCAATTTTGCGGTTACGCTCTGCAACTGTTCTTTGGAACATCGATTCATTGGTATCTCGCAGATGCGTTTAATAACTTCCAGGAACTCGTATTCTGCTCTGAAAATAGGCTGCTATGTTCTTGAAAAACAGCCCTCTTAATTTTTGGTTTCCCACATCTGACGCAAACAGCGCGTCAGATATGGGGCACCCAGGATTTGTTGTACTTTCAACAAAAACACGATGGCCGAGTTTTCCGCGGCCTTTTAAGCGCTCCGGTAGAGCTTGGTTAGTACAAACTCGCGATGGCCAAGGGCCTCGGCTGCGGTCAGCCGGCCATTGGCGGTGCGTACAACAGCGTCGAGCAAAGCATCTCCTGCCTGGTCGATGGTCATCTCGCCTTGCAGGATCCTGGAAACATCCAAATCGATGTGTTCCTTCATGGTGCCCACGGTCTTGGGATTGCCCGATAGCTTGATAACGGGCTCGATCGGGTTGCCAATCACATTTCCCTGTCCGGTTGGGAACAGATGAACAACGGCGCCCGAAGCCGCCCACAGAGTCACTGCCTCCGCCGCCGCGCTGGAGGTGTCCATAAACCACAACCCGGGGCTCGAAGGGGCCATGGCCGGTTTTAAGCAGCCGACAAACTTGGTCCGTTTGCCGAGCTTTTCAACGTTACCGAGAGCCTTTTCCTCAATGGTCGTCAGACCCCCGGCGATATTGCCTTTCGTCGGCTGAGACTCGGATAAGTCGTCTTTCTTTTGGCTGAAGACCAGGTCTGTATAGTCCTGAAATACGGCAAGGAACTCTTTCCTTACGGCTTCATTCGCCGCCTTCCCCGCGACAATATGTTCAGCGCCCGTCAGCTCGCTGGTCTCTCCAAAAGAGGCGATGCCTCCGGTCTCGCAATGCTTATCGATTACGTTGCCTACGGCCGGGCAACTGGCAAGGCCAGTGGTTGTGTCAGATTCGCCGCACTTGACGCTGATATATAACTCATGTAAGTCACATTCGCTTCGCTGAAGCTCCGACGCCCACTGCACATAGTCTTTCGCCTGGTAAGAGGCTTCCGCGATGGTGCGGATATCTCCTTTGCCTTCTATCGAAAATCCTGTGACGGGTTTTCCGGTCTTGGCAATGCCATCCACGATCCGCCGGGTCCAGCCTTCCTCGATGCCGATCACCACGGCCGCCGCGACGTTGGGATTGCTTCCAGTTCCGATCATGGTGCGAAAGAACAAATCCAGATCCTCGCCGAACTGCAGCCTGCCATACGCATGGGGCAAGGCCATTGTTCCTTTGATATTGTTCGCTACAGCTTCACATGCGGCATTGGAGATGTCGTCCACCGGCAGAATAACTACGTGATTACGGACGCCGACTCGTCCGTTTTCGCGGCGATATCCAAAGATTTTGCGCATGTTCATAGTTATGCCCACCTCTTTGTCTTGAGATTATGAACATGAACAAGCTGGCCCGTCTTGATCGATTGAACAACCTTGCCGATAACACAACCATATTTCGTCACAGTATCTCCAACCGCAAAATCTTTGAGCGCGAGCTTGTGGCCAAGCGGGATTTCCTCCGCCGTCTTCGCCTGTAGAGATCGGTTAGTAGTCAGATTGCGCCCAGAGCAATCGGATCCGGCGGCAAGGTCTACAACCGCCACCCCGACATTATCCGATTCATCGTGCACGAGAAAATGAATCATACCTTATGGCCTTCTTTCGTTGATTCGAGTTACTTCAGATACCGCCGATGGAGACATGCTTGGTTTCCAAAAACGCGTCTAAGCCCTCGGACCCCAATTCGCGACCCCAGCCGCTTTGCTTCACCCCGCCGAAAGGGCTTTGGCTGGTGGCAGGCGCGCCATCGTTGATCCCCAGTGTTCCGGCTTCGATCTCCTCGGCCAAGCGGAACATCCGGCTTATGTCGCGCGTCATAGCATAGGCGCTCAGACCGTATGGGGAGCGATTGGCGCGTGCGATGACTTCTTCTTCTGTATCGAAACTGGTTACCGGCGCAACCGGCGCGAAAGTCTCCTCCATCATGCACAGCGCGCCATCATCCATGCCTTCGATGACCGTAGGCTCAAGGAAGTATCCACTGCTTCCAGACAGGCGCTTGCCGCCGGCCAGAATTCTTCCGCCATGCCGCACCGCATCTTCAATCTGCGCCAAGGCGCCATCCAAGCCCTGCTGGTTGATCATAGGTCCTACATTCACGCCTTCCTCTAGACCGGAACCTGTCTTCAGCCGTTTTACTTCGCTTACGAATTTGTCCATGAATTGCTCATAGACCGGCCGTTGCACGTAAATGCGATTGGCCGCGATGCAAGACTGCCCCGTATTGCGGAACTTAGCGATGATGGTTTCATTCACCGCCCGATCCAGGTCGCAGTCCTCGAAGACCAATAATGGCGCATGGCCGCCCAATTCCAGCGAGAGAGGCTTAACCATCGTGGCAGCGCCGCGTATCAGCTCCTGGCCCACTTTGGTCGAGCCGGTAAAGCTGAGCTTTCTGCAAATTGGGCTGCTTAGAAATGCCTCCGCGATCATGGGTGCATTGCCGACGGCCAACTGGAACACACCGCCCGGAACACCCGCCGACTCCATGCATTCGGCAAGAGCAATCGCACACAAGGGTGTCTGCGATGCCGGTTTAAGAATGACGGGGCAACCGGCGGCCAGCGCCGGAGCTACCTTTCGGACTGAAAGCACAAGCGGAAAATTCCAGGGAGCAATGGCGCCCACGGGACCGATGGGAGTCTTTACGGTCAGATGCCGCTTGCCTTGTACCTGGTGAGGAATCGTCCGGCCATAGGAGTGGCGCGCCTCCTCGGCAAACCAGCGCAGGTGGTCTTCCGACATATCAACCTCGCCCTTGCTCTGCGCCAAAGGCTTGCCATTTTCCAGCGTTATAGTGCGCGCAATCTCGTCCCGGCGATTCTTCAACCCGTCGGCTACGCGATTGAGCAGCGCTCCCCGTTCTTTCGCCGTCCGTCCGCGCCAGGATGGAAACGCGGCCTCCGCCGCATCTAAAGCCATTTTGACGTGCTCGCTGCTCATGCTAAAAATTCGCGCGAACACCTCTCCGCAGGCCGGATTCACAATCTCCATCTCCTGCCCGGTTGTGATCCATTGACCGTTTACGTAGAGTTTGTACGGTTTATCCTGCTCGATACTCATTCCCGCCTGAATCTCCAGTCTTCCTTAAACAAAAGCGCCTATACCCTATTGCCATCGATCAACTGACCCACTTGGGAACGAACTTACCTTGTTTTGCCTGGTTCTCAATCATTTGCCGTGCCCCGGTCACGTGTTGCCGGGCCACTCTTTCCGCTTCATCGGCCGAGTTATGTTCGATGGCGTCAATAATCTGTAAGTGTTCTTCATGAATTGTCTGGGGCTCACGCGAAGCCCGGACCGTCATACCCAAAACCCGGTAGGTCTCGGCCAGCCGGACCAATATGCCGTTTCTGGATAACTCAATGATATGGAAATGAAAGTTCCGGTCGAGCGATCCCATCTCTTCTGGTTTATTTTGATGGGCCAGTTTGAACACATTGTCCGCCATCACTCGCAATTGCGCGATGTCTGCGCGCCCGGCATGATTGCAGGCGAGCCGCGCCGCCAGACCTTCCAGAACCTCTCTAATACGATAGGCTTCGCAGATCCGGGTTACGTCGAGATCGCCGACGAATACACCCAGATGATCCACGGACTCAACCAGTCCCAGCCACTGCAGCTCGAGCAGGGATTCTCTTACCGCGCCCTGGGCCACGCCAAGTTCCTTGGCGAGGCTCTGCTGGCTTAATCGTTCGCCAGGCTTGCTCTCACCCGAAAGGATGCGGCGCTGAATTTCTTCACGGACGTGATGCCGTGCAACGCGGGTCTTCATCGGCTTGCCTCACCATCATAAGATCTTTCCAACTTATACATTCATGCACCTACGCCTGGAATATTTGTACTTTCAAATCCGCTCCAGGCTACCTGCTCTCAATAGGGACCCTATTCGTGCCAGCGAATGCGCAGAAGCCGGGCAAGCCGGCGAAGCCTCTCGGCATGGTCTCCGAAATAAAGCGAGACGTGGTGCGGCATGCCGGCATGAATCAATCCGTCGAAACGTCTGGGGACATCGTGGTCCGCAACCTCGACCAGCATGCTGTTGCCCGTGATTTTGCGCCGGGGTTCGATGGAACGCCCTTCAAACGCGGTCATGTGATACTCGTTGTCGCAACTCCATAGCCGTGTAACCGTGATGGTCTGCCCAGACCGAAGCCGGCCGTCAACCACCAACGGCTTTACGATATTAAAATGCGCGCCCAGCGTGGGGCTGTCTTCACACCCCGCCGCATAACACATGTCCAAGGGCGCCATGCCGGGATGCCAAAAGAAGATTGTAGATGTATCGTGTTCGAGCCAGTCGGTCAAAAATCCCGGTCCCATTCCCAGACAACAACTCATCAGGCTCATGATCGACCCGTCGACATCTCCTTCAATGGAGACGGAATAACCATCGGAACTCAACCGGGAGATCGCCAGGTAAGGCCACTGGCCCAGCATATTCGGGATCTCCGGCCAACACTGCAAGGCAAGCGCCTGCAAACTTTCTTCCTGCATCAGTCCGAGCATGGCGAGATAGCAGCGGGAATTAATATCCAGAGCATCTTCGCTAACATTCACGGGACGCAGTCCCAGCGCATGAACCCTCTGTACATCTTCGCTCACAGCTTCGCTGGGAATAGCGCGAACGCGGTCGATATATTGTGGAAGGCTGAGCGGATGAAGCTGGATGCCGATGGCCCGGCGCAACCGGAACGGATCGGCTGCCAGGTCGATAAATCCCGGCGCGTGGGTTCCGACCACACCTACTTTTGCCAGGCGCAGAGAGCGAACGGTCTGGCAGAGTGCGATCGCCTGGGCCAGGTCGTCGCGGACCGCGGCATCCTCTCCATCTCCATAAACGAATTCAAAAAGATGTCCCGCCTGGCGCAGGACGGAGGCCCACAGATGCTGGCCAACCAGAGAGCAGGAGCTCACTTTTCCATCCCCTGGCCGTTCAGGAGTGGCCCACAGCACCACTGGATTGGGCCAGTGCTGGGAGATTGTCAGTGCCAGTTGGCCGTTTCCGATGGAGGGTTGCAGCACCAGAAGGACTTCACACCTGGCCTGATGAATCTGCTCCAGGGTAGAGTGCAGCGTTTGATCATCGACCACTGGACTACCGGCGCCGGTACAGTGAAAGCCGAGTCGCTCTAATGCCGCAAGGCTGCGGCTGCACATGATTTGATTCCATTCCTGATCAAAACCGGGACGCTTGCGCCCCAGAATCAGCACTCCAAGGTGGCGGGAGGCCTCAGGGTCAACGGGCTTCTGCATGGCTAGGAAACTCCAGATGTTTTCAGGCTGGACCTGAAGGGCGAGTGGTACTGCATCAAATCGCCTATCAGCGGGCGAACGTAATGTAGAAACCCTTCATTGACGGAGGTGGCTGTGCCGGAAAGCCATCTTGCGGGGATAGCCCGGTCCTTTCCTGCAACCTCGATGAGAGGAACTAAATCGTACCCAGTGCTCCCGGCAGAATCCGCAAAATCCAAGGAGCGGAGAGAAACCATCGCATCCGTATGCCCGCCGAGAAGGGCGCGAACGCCACCGCGGCCTACCAGCTCCGCATCCTCAAGGTCTTGGGCTGAGGCGTGGAGCATGGAACACCTGCCGATCAGGCCCGGTTTTTCCGTCCGGCAGCGAAACTTCAAACGTCGCGCAACGATTCCCGCCAAAAACTGTCCCACGCCGCCCAGGCAACGGGCGTTGGAGGGCATCGGCCTGTGAGGGATCGGCCGTTTCATAGACAATATCTCCGGCCTGGTCGCGAAGACCCTCCGAAACAACCACCACGGCCCAGCCCAATTTGCTGACGATACGATCGAGATCGGATAGAAAATTCTCTGTATCGAAGGGACGCTCGGGCAGGTATACAAGATGCGGAGCATCGTCTTCGCCGGCCTTTGCGGCTACCGAGGCTCCGGCCAGCCACCCGACATTTCTCCCCATGGTTTCAAAGATCGAGACAGGTTGCGGGAGAGAAGAGATATCCATCCCCAGGTCGCGAGTGGTTTGTGCAACATAGCGCGCGGCGCTGGCATACCCAGGACAACGGTCCGTCACGGCAATATCGTTGTCTACGGTTTTCGGAACTCCTATGACTTGAACGTCGTAATTGGCTTCCCGACAGAAGCGGCTGACCGTTTCAGCGCCCCGCATGGTGCCATTCCCGCCGATAAACAGCACCTGGCACACGGCGAGACTGCGCAAGGTTTGCATCATGAGATCCAAGTGGCCCGGCAACGGCTTGGATCGCGAAGACCCGAGGGCCGCGCCTGGACTCATTCGAAGCTGGTCCAGATCCTCGCGCGACAAGTCACTCAGATCGACGACCTCTCCATTGACAAAGCCGGCGATACCAAATCTCGCACCGAAGATTCGTCCGATTCTGCCGCCCCGGCGGGCTTCGTCCACCACGCTGGCGAGAGTGGCATTCAGAACTGGAGTCGGACCGCCGCCTTGCACGATCAACAAATTGTCTGATCTCATCTTGCGAATTCCCGAGCCCCGCAGATTGCACATTACAATCTATTGTTATCGATTGTCAATCGGGCAGCGTCGTTCAATATATAAGATGAGCACAGTAACACGAGCGAGGATTCGTCCGCGATTAATCATTTGCAATCGATTGACACCTCTCCTCCCTTGTCCCTATAGTCAAATTCGTGTGATTTTCCGCAGTGCCGCAACTCCTAAATATACGGCGGGAACTGCTTTGAGTATGGAAACGCCTCAGTAAACAATCGGAACAACTAGGGAAACAAATTATGCCAAGCAAGCTGACCCCTGGGAAAGTCGCCGGATTAAAAGCCGTGTCGGATGAGCGCGGCGTCATTGCAGCAGCAGCCATGGATCAACGCGGTCTATTGAAAGCGATGTTGGCGAAGGAAATGGGGGTAGAGGAACCTCCCGACTCCATGATGGTGCAGTTCAAGGAACTGGTCACGGAAGCGCTAACAAAGTATGCCTCCTCCATTTTGCTCGATGTGCAATATGGACTGCCTGCCACAAAGCACCGCAATGGTAAGGGGCTGCTCCTGGCATATGAAAAGGCGGGGTATAGCGTCAACGCTCCCGAACGGCTGCCCACTGCGACTGAAGGATGGTCGGTGCTTCGCCTGAAGGAGGCCGGCGCGGACAGCGTCAAAATTCTCCTGTACTACACGCCGTTTGAGAAGACCTGGATCAACCAGCAGAAGCACGCATGGGTAGAACGGATCGGAGCGGAGTGCCGCGCGCACGATATCCCGTTGTTCCTGGAGTTCATCGGATACGACGTCCATGGAGAGAACGAGAAAGGACTGGCCTATGCCAAGCGCAAGCCGGAAATCGTAATCCGCTCAATGAAGGAATTCAGCCAGGAAAGATACGGGGCGGACGTTCTTAAGGTTGAAGCTCCCGTGCAAATGCAATTTGTGGAAGAGACGCGCGCATTCACGGGAGAGAGGGCTTACACGCGTTCTCAAGCTATGGAATACTTCCGGCAAGCTGCCTCTTCAACACATTTGCCGTTCGTTTACCTGTCCGCCGGAGTGAGCAATCCAGTGTTCATTGAAACCCTGGAGTTCGCAGTCGAGTGCGCGGTGAGTTTCAATGGAGTGCTCTGCGGACGCGCGACCTGGCAAGATGGAGTACCGGTTTACGTGAAGGATGGAGCCGCGGCATTCGAGAATTGGCTGAACACAAAGGGCGCCGAAAACATCCAGAATGTGAATCGCGTGCTGCAAGCGGCGCAACCCTGGTATGACAAGCTTGAGTCGAGGCGCTCGCGATAGCTGTGAAGTAGTGGCGAAAAGACTCGGCTTTCTATTGCCGATGCTCGAACCGCAGATCTCTCCGCTTCGCGCCGGTCGTGATGACAATTTGTTAGGTGTAGAGGCTGATCGCACCCCACGCAGAGCAGCACAACCTATCTCGGAGGCCTGATTGCCGGGAAGCAGACTTACGACCCAAGGGGAAACGATTCATCCAGTCTCCGCCCACCATTCCCGGCGACGTTGGGTCATCCTGGGCCTCATATTCGCCATTACGGTCGTAAATTTTATCGATCGTCAGACGCTGTCTGTGCTGGCGCCGGTACTGCGGGCATCCTACCATCTCTCCAATGAAGCTTACGGGAAAATTGTCGCGGCTTTGCAATTCGGGATGATGTCCGGCGAGTTTCCGATGGGATGGCTGATGGACCGCATCGGAGCGCGTCTCGGCCTAACGGCCGCCGTGCTCTGGTGGTCGGCGGCGACAGGCTCTCAGGTCTTCACCCGGACTGGATTGCAACTTGGGATTACCCGATTGTGGATGGGAACTGGAGAAGCCGGCAACTACTCCGGCGGGATGAAGGCCGTATCCCGCTTCTTTTCCAAGGAACAGCGGACACTCGCGATCGGCATCTTCAATAGCGGCAGCATGATTGGAGCTACGGTTGCGCCTCCCTTGATCGTATTTCTAATGCAGCGCTACGGGTTTCGGGCGGCGTTTCTCGTCCCCGCGTGCCTCGGCCTGATCTGGATACCGCTGTGGTGGTGGCTATATCCTCGCCATGACTCCTCGCCGCAATCAAACCTATCTTATAGAACACCATTGAGCTCGCTATTGAAGCAGTCCTCCGCGTGGGCCGTCATGATGTGCCGGTTTCTGATCGGTCCAGTTATGCAGTTCTATTGGTACTGGATACCGAGTTACCTTTACAGTGTCCGTCACCTTTCGCTCACCCAGATTGGATTTCTTGCCTGGATCCCATTTTTTCTGGGAGATACCGGCGGGGTGCTTGGCGGATGGGCGGCTGGATGGCTGCAACGGCGCAACCTGAACATCTATAGGGTCCGCCAGATCACCATGTACGGCAGCAGCCTGCTATGCATCACCAGCCTGATGGTGCCCTATCTGAACAGCGCAGCCGCCGCATTATTCATGATAGGTATCGCGGTTATGGCGGACAACTTCCTGTCGGCGAATATGTTTGGCGCCATCACCGACTTGTTTCCCGATCACACCATCGGCCGCGCTACCGGTCTTACCGGCGTCTCAGGCGGACTGGGCGGCCTGCTCTTTCCCTTGCTAACCGGAGTGCTCGTAGACCACGTCTCCTATAAACCCGTATTTATCATGGTTGCATTTATGCCCCTCTTGGGCACTCTGGCATTGTTTATCTTAGGCAGACAATACCGGTCCCCGCAAAACCTCGATTCCGCGACGGCTTAATGCATAGATGAAAATCCGGGCCATCGTGTTTTTGTTGAAAGTACAACAAATCCTGGGTTTCCCATATCTGACGCGCCATTTGCGTCAGATGTGGGAAACCGAAAATCAAGAGAACCGTATTTTCAAGAACATAGCAGCTTATTTTCAGATCAGTGAGAGGAACAAAGTAATTGTTCA